>CAWJAY010000034.1:0-190977 GCA_963840925.1 uncultured Alphaproteobacteria bacterium | reverse complement strand
GCGAGCCGGGCGGCGCTGAGCAGCGGCAGCAGGCCGAACAGCACCAGCGCGCGCGCGCCGAGCGCCGTGAGCGCGACGATCAGGATCAGCAACAGGTCATAGCCGTTGATGCCGATCATCAGCCGCGGCACCAGCATCGAGGCCAGCACGAACACCAGCGAGCCGGCCCAGAACGCGAGCTGCTGCCAGACATCGTGCAGGAAGGCACGGTTTTCCGGCGCCAGCCGCCGGCGACCCTGGGCGTTGACGACGAGGCCCGCGACCACGACCCCGGTCACGCCCGAGACCTCGAAGTGGCGCTCGCACAGCGTATACACCAGATAGGCAAGGGCAAGTGTGAGCGTCATCTCGGCGAGCCGGGAATTGCGCAGCCAGGGCACCACCGCCATCAACGCGCGGCCACCGACCAGGCCGACCAGCGCGCCGCCCAGAAACGAGCCGAGGAAGATCAGCGCCGCCTCGCTGAGCTGGGCCCGCTCGCCGGTCATCAGCAACCCGAGCAGGACCGTGAAGATCGCGATCGCGGTCGCGTCGTTGAGCAGGCTCTCGCCTTCGACCAGCCGGGTCAGCCGGGCGGGCGCGCCGAGATCCCGGAAAATTGCGATGACGGCCGCCGGATCGGTGGTCGCGATGATCGCCCCGAGCAGCAGGCACGCAACCAGCGGCACCGGCGCCAGCGGCCAGAGCACGAGTCCGACCGCGGCGGTGCTCGCGAGCACCGCGATCACAGCCAGCACGAGCACCGGCGCTGCGTCGTCGGCCAGGCGCCGCACGTCGATGGTCAACGCAGCCTCGAACAACAGGACCGGCAGGAACACGAACAGAAAGCCGCTCGAGGTGATCGGGAAATCGAGGATCAGGGACGCGATCTCGCCGAAGACGTTGGTCAAGGGCGTGTGCACGAGGAGGCCGGCGCCGACCCCGATCACCACGCCGACCGCCGCGAGCAGCACGGTATGCGAGAGGTTGAGGCGGGCAGCCAGCGGCTGCAGCAGCCCGATCAGGACCAGGAGCAGGGCAACGGTGAACAGGACGTGCGGCAGGCTGACCAAGCGAACGACCTTTGTCGTAGAGGGGCGGCCCGGCGGCAGCGCCGGCCAGGGCTTGTAGCATGAGCGCGGCGCCGGGCGCAGCCCTGGTCACCGGCGCGGCCAAGCGGATCGGCCGGGCGCTGGCGCTCGATCTCGCGGCGCGCGGGTTCGACGTCGCGGTCCACTACCGGACCTCGGCGGCGGCAGCGGCCGAGGTCGTGGCGGCGATCGAAGGGCGCGGCCGGCAGGCGGTGGCGCTGGCCGCGGACCTCGAGGACGAGCGTGCGACCGCGGCGCTGGTCGGGGCGGCCGCCGCCGCGCTCGGGCCGCTGACGCTGCTGGTCAACAGCGCCGCGATCTTCGACCACGACCGGCCCGAGACCGCCGATGCGCAGCGCTGGGGGCGGCACATGGCGGTCAATCTCAGAGCGCCGCTGGTGCTGACGCAGGGCCTCTTGGCCCAGCTGCCCGCGGACGCCGAGGCCAACGTCGTCAACCTCATCGACCAGCGGGTGCTCAACCTGACCCCGCACTACACCTCCTATACGGTCTCCAAGGCCGGGCTCTGGGCGCTGACCCGGCATCTCGCGAGCGCGCTGGCGCCGCGGGTGCGGGTCAACGCGATCGCGCCGGGGCCGACCCTGCCGGACCCGGCCATGAGCGCCGAGCGCTTCGAGGCGCTCGTCCGCGCCAGCCCGCTCCAGCGGGCACCGAGCGTCGACGAGATCTGCCGGGCGCTCGGCCTGATCCTCGAAGCGCCGGCGATGACCGGCCAGATGATCACCCTCGACGGCGGCCGCCATCTCGGCTGGCTGCTTCCGGGCGAGGTCGATGCGCGGCGGCCATAGCCCGCTTCGCCTCGAGCCAGCTCGTCCGCCATGAAGGTCGCGCTGTTCACCCAGGACATGTCGTGCGGCACGTTCGGCGCGGTCTTCTCGGGCCTCGCCGGCGCGCTCGCCGCGAACGGCGTGAGCGCGATCGAGCTGCTGACGGTGCGGGGCGACATGGCGGCCACCGAGCATCCGTTCCCGGCCGGCGCGCGTCATGTGCGCCTCGCGGGCGGCGGCTCAGCGGGAGCGATCTGGCCGCTGCGCCGGCATCTGCTCAGCACCCGCCCGGACGTGCTGATCAGCGGCCCGATCATCCCCAACCTCGGCGCCGTGCTCGCGGCCCGCAGCGCGCGCGGCTGGCACGGCCGGCTGATCCTCAGCCATCACCATCCCGTGCGCCTCGCCCGCGGCCAGAGCTGGAAGAACAGCGTCCCGCTGGTCCGCCTGCTGTACCGTTTCGCCGACGGCTCGTTCGCGGTCAGCCCGGCGGTGCGCGATGAGGTGATCGAGGTCGCCGGCCTCGATCCGGCGCGGGTCGCGTGCATCCCGAACGTCCTGCCGCCGGTGCCGCCGCTTGCCGATGCCTGCCCCGATCCCTGGCTCGCGCCGGGGCGCGGCGGCGGGCCGGTGTTCGTCAGCGTCGGCCGGCTCGAGCCGGTCAAGAACCTGCCGTTGCTGCTCGACGCGTTCGCCCAGATCGCCGAGCCGATCGACGCCCGGCTGCTGATCGCCGGCTGCGGCTCGGCCGAGGCCGAACTGCGGACGCAGATCGCGGCGCAGGGCCTGGGCGAGCGGGTCCGGCTGCTCGGCTATGTCGCCTCGCCCAGGCCCTATCTCGCCGCCGCCGACGCCTTCGTTCTGGCATCCAACGAGGAAGGCTTCGGGCAGGTGCTCTCGGAGGCCATGCGCGAGGGCTTGCCGGTGATCAGCACCGATGCGCAGGGCGGCGGGGCGGGCTTCGTGCTCGACGGCGGTCGCGCCGGCATGCTGGTGCCGCGCGAGGACCGCGAGGCGCTCTCCGGCGCGCTCGCCGCGATGGCCGACGCCGGGGTGCGCCGCCGCTATGCCCGGCTTGCCCGGGCGCGGGCCCACCGCTTCGCGCCGGAGCCGGTCGGCGCGGAGCTGGTGCGGTTCATCGAGGGCTTGGCGACACGGGCCGACCGCCGTTAAGGCGCGGTTAACCTGCGCTCCCTACACCCACGGTGGATCTGAGCCGTCGAAAGCCACCGATGCACATCGACCCGATCGAGCAGGCCAGGAAGCTCGGGCTCGCCGCGTTCGCCGAGATGGCAGAGCGGCAGATCGCCGCGAGTCCCAATCACTACCTGATCTGGTACAGCCATTGCTCGGGCTGCTACCCTGAATTGAGCGCGCGCCTGCGCATGATCGAGCAGCAGCGCGAGCCGTTCACCGAGGCTCGCCTGGCCGAGCTTCACGAGCGGTTCTTCGGTACCGGCCGTCAGGTCCGGCTGCTCGACGCGACCTGCCAGCGGATCGAGAGCACGATGTCCAATCTGCTCGCGATGGTCGGCGGCATGTCGCACGAGGCCACCACCTACGGTAACCGCTTGGCCAGCCTGAGCAGCGAGCTGGACGACGTCCAGCCAGCCCCCGATCTCCAGGGCCTGGTCGCCGAGATCGTCGCCGCGACCCGTGACATGCTGACGCATGCCCGCCGGGTCGAGGCCGATATGGCCCAGTCCTCGCAGCAGATCGAGGGGTTGCGGACCGACCTCGCCCGGGCCCAGCACGAGGCGAACACCGACAGCATGACCGGGATCGCGAACCGCAAATATTTCGACTACGAGCTCGGCATCGCGGCGGAGGCGGCGCGCTCGAAGCGCGAACCGCTGAGCCTGCTGCTCGCCGACATCGATCACTTCAAGCTGTTCAACGACACCCACGGCCACCAGATCGGCGATCAGGTGCTGCGCCTGGTCGCCCAGGTGCTGACGCAGTCGGTCAAGGGTCGCGATCTGGCCGCGCGCTACGGCGGCGAGGAGTTCGCGGTGATCCTGCCGCAGACCGATCTCGAGGGTGCGCGCCTGCTGGCCGAGCAGGTGCGCAAGACCATTGCCGGCAATCGGATCCGCCTGAAGTCGAACGGCCAGCAGCTCGGCAACATCACGCTCTCGATCGGCTGCGCCGAGCTCGATCTGCGCGAGCCTCTGAGCGAGCTGATCTGGCGCGCCGACGAGGCGCTCTATCAGGCCAAGCGCCAGGGTCGCAATCAGGTGTTGACGGCGGTCCGCGATCCGCTCGCCGCTTCGACCGCTTGGCGGGACTCGGCGGCGACCCGGGCGAGCGCATAGCGGCTGGCAGGCAGCGCCGGGGCGGAGGCGACCGGAACCCGTTCGGGCTCGCTCAGCAGCTGGCCCGCCCAGGCCGGGGCCGGATCGCGATGGCCGGCGCGGCGCGCCGAGGCCTGGCGCAGCCAGCTGGTGCAGGCCTCGGCCGGCAGCGGCGGGCAGCTCATGAACGCCTGGACCGCATCGCAGCCGCGCCGGCGCAGGCAGGCGAGCTGCTCCTGGCGATCGACGCCTTCGGCCACGACCCGCAAGCCAAGTTCGCGGGCGAGCGCGATGATGGCGCCGACCACCGCGGTGCGTTGGGCATCCGCCGGCACCTCCTGGTGCAGCTCGCGCGCCAGCTTGAGCGTGTCGAGCACGCGCAGCTGGAGGCCGCGGAGCGAGGTCGGGCCGCGGCCGTAGCCATCGAGCGCCAGGCGCACGCCGAGCGCTTTGAGCTCAGCGAGCGCGCCGCCGCCGGCATCGACGGCATTGAGCAGGAGCTCCTCGCTTAGCTCGATCTCGAGGCTGCCCGGGGCGAGGCCCGCGGCGCGCAGGCAAATGCCGAGGCGCTCGGTCAGGCCGCTCCAGGCCAGCTGCTGGCGAGAGAGCAGCGGCAGCGCCAGATGCACCCGCTCCAGGCCCTGATCCTGCCAGCGCCGCGCCTGGCTGCAGCCGGCTCCGAACAGCCAGCTGGTGAGCGCCTCGATCAGGCCGGTGTCCTCGGCCAGCAGCAGGAAGCGCTCCGGGCCGATCAGGCCGAGCTGCGGGTGGCTCCAGCGGAGCTGGGCGGCAATCCCGAGCGCGCCGGGGGTGAGGGTCACCTGAGGTTGGTAGTGCAACTGAAATTCGCCCTGCTCGATCCCGCGGCGCAGATCGGTCTCGAGCAGCGCGCCGCGCTGGACCCGGCGCTCGAGCTGATCGCTGCTGAACCGGCAGAGGTTGCCGCCCTCGGCCTTGGCGCGGTACATGGCGCGGTCGGCCTGGCGGATGAGCTCGGCGCCGCTCTCGCCATCGCGCGGATAGAGCGCGACGCCGAGGCTCGCGGTCACCGTCGCCTCCTGATCGTCGACGCTGGCCGGCGGCGCCACGGCATCGAGCAGCTTGCGGGCGACCAGCGCGGCGTGCTCGGGCTTGGCCAGGTTCTCGATCAGAATGGCAAACTCGTCGCCGCCTAGACGCGCCACGGTATCGGTCTCGCGCAGGCGACCCGCAAACCGCTTGGCCATGATCGCGAGCAGGCGGTCGCCGGCCAGGTGGCCCAGCCGGTCGTTGACCGCCTTGAAGCCGTTCAGGTCGAGGATCATGACCGCGACCAGGCGCTGGTGGCGCCGGGCCCAGGCAAGCGCGCGTTCCAGGCGATCCTGGAACAGCGATCGGTTGGCCAGCCCGGTCAGCTCGTCATACTGCGCGAGGTGGCTCAGCCGCTCCGCCTGGCGCTGGCGGGCCAGAGCGTAGCGGATGGTCCGCTCGAGCCGGATCGGATCGAGCCGCTTCTTGTCCAGGAAGTCGGCGACCCCGAGCGCCATCGCCTGGAGGTCGAGTTCGAGCGTGCCGGCGCTCGAGAGCATGATGATCGGGGTGGTAAAGCGGCCCTTCTGCGCCGCCCGCGCGAGTTCCAGGCCATCGCCGTCGGGCAGGCAGTGATCGACCAGGCAGATGTCGAGGGCGCCAGCGCGCAGGCGTCCCAGCGCGGTCGCGAGATCATCGGCCCGATCGACCGTGAACTCGAGATGGGAGGCCGCGTCGAGCCAGGCCCGGGTGGTCGCGAAGTCGGCCTCGTCGGCCTCGACCACCAGAACCCGGATCGGTCCCCGGCCGAGCATCGCGAGCGGCGCGTCCGCGGCCGCGCGACCGTAGGCCGACGGCTCGGTGCTTGGCCGCAGGCGTACTTCCATTTGCCGACAACCCCTCGCTCATGGCTCCGACGGCATCGCCGCGATCGTGACGAGAGCCTTCCGATTACCAAGAAAGGCCGCGCATTGCAAAACCATTGAGTGATCTCGACAGCAGATCTGATACATTATCGGGCAAATGCAGCAAGCTCGCCCCAGCGAATCGGCGCGTCCGGCCGCCGATGCCGGCAGGTCCATAACCTCAACCGTACGTAGGCATCGCGGCATCGCCGGCCCAGCCCGGCCCATGCTCAGCTCAGGGCTTATGCCTTGACATCGCGGGTTTCTGATGAGAGGGAGCCACAGGCGATGCCGCCGGTGGGGTTTGGATGGTGCGGCTCTTCTCTCGGGTGCTGCTGGCCGGCCTGACCGTCGCGCTGGCCGCGGGCTCGCTGGTGCGGCCGCGGCCGGTGCCGCCGGCACGCGGTCAGACGCCGACCCTGCACTCGGATCACGTCGTCCTGGGCGATGGCACCCGCTTGCCGCTGAGCCGCTGGCAGCCCGAGGGGCTGCCCAAAGCCCTGGTGCTCGGCCTGCACGGCTATGGCGACTACCGGCAATCGTTCGCGGGCCTCGGGACCTGGCTGGCCGGGCGCGGCATCGCGCTGCTCGCGTACGACCAGCGGGGCTTCGGCGAGACCGGTTCGCGCGGCCTGTGGCCCGGCGCTCTGACCCTGATCCAGGACCTGGGCGACGTGGTCGCGGCGCTGCGCGCCGACGAGCCGGGCCTGCCGCTGGTCGTTCTCGGCGAGAGCATGGGCGGCTCGGTCGCGCTCGCCGGCCTCGGCAGCGGCAAGGTCAACGGCGTCGACCGGCTGGTCCTGGCCGCGCCCGGGGTGCGCGCCGCCGAGGTGCCTTTGCAGCAGCTGCACGATCTCGCGCTCAGACTCGGCGCGCTGGCCCTGCCCTGGCTCGCGATCGAGCTGCGCCGGGGCGGCCGCCCGTGGCTCGCTCCCGAGGAGTCGGCGCGGCTCGCCGACGATCCGCTGATCTTGCGCGAGCTCAGCGTCGGCACCTACGATGGCCTGATTGAGCTCGCCAACCTGGCATCCGCCGAGCCCGAGGCGCCGCTGCCGCCGACGCTGCTGCTCTATGGCGAGCTCGACCGCACGATCAGCCGCCAGGCGATCGACGAGCTGGCCGAACGGCTGGACGAGCGGGGCGCGCTCCGGCTCTATCCCGAGCGCCACCACCTGCTGCTGCACGAGGTGAACACGGAACAGGTGTTCGCTGACTGCCTGACCTGGCTGCTGCCGGCGCGCGGTCGGGCCGCCTGAGGGACGGCCCGCTGGTTCAGTGCAGGTGGCTCCAGACCTTGCGCTTGGTCGCGTAGAGCAGAGCGGTCAGCACGATGAGGAACAACATGACCTTGAGGCCGCTCTGCTTGCGCGCCTCGAGGGTCGGCTCGCCGGCCCAGGTCAGGAAGTTCGTGACGTCGGTCGCCATCTGCTCGAGGCTCGCCTCGGTGCCGTCGGCGTAGGTTACCTGGCCGTCGGACAGCGGCGGCGGCATCGCGATCCACTGGCCCGGGAAGAAGATGTTGAAATAGCTGCCGCTCGGGCCGGAGGCGTCCGGCGGCGGCTCGTGGTAGCCCTGGAGCAGGCTGTTGAGGTAGTCGGCGCCGCCGGCGCGCGCTTTGGTGATCAGCGACAGGTCGGGCGGCAGGGCGCCGGCGTTGGCCGCCCGTGCCGCCTGGTCGTTCGGGAACGGCGCCGGGAAGATGTCGGTCGGCCTGCCCGGCCGCTCGACCATCTCGCCCTGGTCGTCCGGACCGTCGGTGACCTGGTACTGAGCGGCGATCGCCTTGATCTCGGCCTCGCTGTAGCCGAGCTGTTCCAGATGCCGAAACGCGACGTACTTGAGCGAGTGGCAGGTCGAGCAGACCTCGCGATAGACCTGCAACCCCCGCTGTGCCGCCGCCCGGTCGAAATGGCCGAACGCGCCCTCAAACGCCCAGTGCCGCCCGATCAGCGGGACCTCGCCCTCGGCCGCCGGCGCCGGCCCGCCGAGGCCGATCGCGACGCCCGCCGCGGCCATGATCAGCCTCAGAGCTGTCATCAGCGTGCTCATTCGGCGGCGCTCGTTGCCGCATCTCGCGGCAGCACCGGGTCGCTGATGCTCTTGGGCAGCGGTCGCGGCCGCTCCAGCTTGCCGAGCAGCGGCAGCACGACCAGGAAGAAGATGAAGTAGTAGGCGGTGCCGAGCTGGGCCAGCAGCACGTAGGTGCCCTCCGGCGGATGGGCGCCCAGATAGCCGAGCAGCACGCAGTCGAGCACCAAAAGCCAGAAGAACCATTTGTAGATCGGCCGGAAGCGGGCGCTTCGGACCGGCGAGGTGTCCAGCCACGGCAGGAAGAAGAGGATGAAGATCGAGCCGAACATCAAGATCACGCCCATCAGCTTCGCCGGGATGAACAGGACATCGAAGGTGATGGCGCGCAAGATCGCGTAGAACGGCAGGAAGTACCACTCGGGCACGATGTGCGGCGGCGTCTGTAGCGGGTTGGCGGGGATGTAGTTGTCGGGGTGCCCGAGCAGGTTCGGATAATAGAAGATGAGGATCGCGGTCAGGATCAGGAACAGCCCGAGCCCAACTCCGTCCTTGACCGTGTAGTAAGGATGGAACGGGATGCTGTCTTTGGGCGACTGCTTGTCGATGCCGAGCGGGTTGTTCGAGCCGTGCTGGTGCAGCGCCAGTATGTGCAGCATGACCACGGCGACGATCACGAACGGCAGCAGGTAATGCAGCGAATAAAAGCGGCCGAGCGTCGGGTTGTCGACCGAGAAGCCACCCCAAAGCCAAGACACGACGCTCTCGCCGAACAACGGAATCGCCGAGAACAGGTTGGTGATCACGGTCGCCGCCCAGAAGCTCATCTGGCCCCACGGCAAAACATAGCCCATGAAGGCGGTCGCCATCATCAGCAAGAGGATCACCACGCCCAACATCCAGAGCAGCTCGCGCGGCGCCTTGTACGAGCCGTAGTACAGGCCGCGGAACAGGTGAATGTAGACCACGATGAAGAACATCGAGGCGCCGTTGGCATGCGCATAGCGCAGCAGCCAGCCGAAATTGACGTCGCGCATGATGTGCTCGACGCTGTCGAACGCGAAGTTGACGTGCGGAGTGTAGTGCATCGCGAGCACGATACCGGTGAGGATCTGCAGCACCAGCGCGATGCCGGCGAGCGAGCCGAAATTCCACCAGTAGCTCAGGTTGCGCGGGGTCGGATAGCCACTGCCGACGAAGTCATCGATGGCGCTGAAGACCGGCAGCCGGTATTCGATCCAGCGGACGACCGGGTTGCTGTACACCGGCCTTTCGCCGTGGCTCGCGCTCATGTCTCCTCCGCCAGTCTCGGCCGACGTCTAACCGATCTCGATCAGGTCGTCGCTGGTGAACTGATAGGGCGGCACGACCAGGTTGATCGGCGCCGGCCCCTGGCGGATCCGGCCGGAGGTGTCGTACACGGAACCGTGACAGGGGCAGAACCAGCCGCCGTACTCGCCGCGCGCCTCGCCGGCGCCTTGGCCAAGCGGGACGCAGCCCAGATGGGTGCAGATGCCGATCACAACCAGCCACTCGGGCTTGAGCGCCCGGTCGGCGTCGGCCTGCGGGTCGCGCAGCGCGCCGAGGTCGACCGTCTGCGCCGCCTCGATCTCCTTGGGGGTACGATGGTCGATGAAGATCGGCTTGCCGCGCCACTTGGCGGTGACCCGCATGCCTTCCTCGATGGTCGACAGGTCGACCTCGATCGAGCCCAGCGCCAGCACGTCGGCCGAGGGGTTCATGCTGTCGATCAGCGGCCAGATCAGGGCGCCGGTGCCGACCGCCATGGTCGCTCCGGTCAACAGGTAGAGGAAGTCTCGCCGGGTACCCTCCTCGCCCGCCGCTCCGGGTCGAGTTGCCGCGATATCGGCCATCGTCCACCGCCCAGATTTCGACCTAAGGCCTTGGAAACCGGCCGGACTGTAAAAGAGCCCCGCGCGGCGCGCAAGCGCGCTGGCGCAAAAGTCGCACCGGACGCGGGCGGCGGCCTGCGCCTGGCGCTCTACCAGCCGGATATCGCGGCCAACGCCGGTGCGGCGCTGCGGCTGGCGGCCTGCCTCGGCGTGCCGTTGCTGGTGATCGAGCCCTGCGGTTTCATCTGGGACGACCGTCGGCTGCGCCGCGCCGGCCTCGACTATCTGGCGGCGGCCCGGTTGATCCGCTGGCCGAGCTTTGCCGCCTTCGAGGCCTGGCGTGGGGCCAAGCGCGCCCGGCTGGTCCTGCTGACCACGGCGGCGGACCAGGCCTATCACCGGGTCGACTATCGCTCGGGCGACATCTTGCTCGCGGGTCGCGAGAGCGCGGGCGTGCCGCCGGAGGTCCATGCCAGCGCCGACCTCCGGGTCCGGGTGCCGATGGTGGCGGGCCGGCGCGCGTTGAACGTGGTCAACGCGCTTGCCCTCGTGCTCGGCGAGGCGCTGCGCCAGACCGAGGGTTTTCCGCAAGGGGCCGCCAGCGATGTCTGAAGCTGAGCTGGCCGACCTCCGGGCGCGGACCAGGGCCTGGTTCGAGACGCTGCGCGACCGGCTCTGCCGGGCGTTCGAAGACCTCGAGGCGCGCTACGCCGGCGCCGATCGGGATCAGCTCGCCGCCGGCCGCTTTGAGCGCCGGACCTGGGAGCGGCCGGGCGGCGGCGGCGGGGTCATGGCGCTGATGCGCGGCCGGGTGTTCGAGAAGGTAGGGGTCAACGTCTCGACCGTCTGGGGCGAGTTCGCGGCCCAGTTCGCCGGCCAGATCCCGGGCACCGAGCAGACACCCCGGTTCTGGGCGAGCGGCATCTCGCTGGTCGCCCATCCGCGCTCGCCGCATGTGCCCCCGGCGCACATGAACACCCGCCATATCCAGACCGCCAGGGCCTGGTTCGGCGGCGGCGCCGATCTCAATCCGATCTTTCCCGATCAGGCCGACACCGACGCGTTCCACGCTCGCCTGAAAGAGGCCTGCGACGCCTTCGACCCGGACCACTATCCGCGCTTCAAAGCCTGGGCGGACGAGTACTTTTTCCTGCCGCATCGCGGCGAGGCGCGCGGCATCGGCGGCATCTTCTACGATTACCTGGAGGCCGACCTCGAGCGCGACTTCGCGTTCACCCGCGCGGTCAGCGAGGCGTTCCTCGCGATCTATCCGCGGCTGGTCGAGCGTCACATGGACCGGAGCTGGACCGAGGCCGAGCGCGCCTACCAACTCGAGCGCCGCGGCCGCTACGTCGAGTTCAACCTGCTCTACGATCGGGGCACCCAGTTCGGCCTGAGGACCGGCGGCAACCCGGAGGCGATCCTGATGTCGCTGCCGCCGCTCGTGGCATGGCCCTGAGCGCCGCGCCAAGCTAGAGTTCAGCCACGCGCCGACTCCAGCGGGGCCGCGCGGGGAGGCAGGCAATGGACATCCGCAAGATTCCGCTCGGCAACAACCCGCCGTTCGAGATCAACGCGATCATCGAGGTGCCGCTGCGCTCCGACCCGATCAAGTACGAGTTCCACGAGGAGTCCGGGGCGATCTTCGTCGACCGGTTCCTCTACACGACCATGTTTTACCCCTGCAACTACGGCTTCGTGCCGCACACGCGAGGCAGCGACGGCGATCCGGTCGACGTCATGGTGGTCGGGCGGCTGCCGGTGCAGCCGGGCGCGGTGCTGCCGGTCCGGCCGATCGGCCTGCTCGAGCTCGAGGACGAGCGGGGCAGCGATGCCAAGGTCCTGGCGGTGCCGCTGGCGCGGATCACGCGGATCTACGACAAGGTGCAAAGCTGGCGCGATCTGCCCGAGATCGACCTCGAGCGGCTGCGCCATTTCTTCGAGCACTACCGGGATCTCGAGCCCGAGAAGTGGGTGCGGGTCGGCAACTGGCGTGACGCCGAGGAGGCGCACTGCCTGCTCAACGAGGCGATCGCGCGCGCCAGCCAGCGGTAACGGAGGCCGGGCCCGAAGCTGCGCCCGTCCCGCAGGTCACCTCTGACCACGATCCGACCGTGATCAACGCCCGCCCCTGCGGGGTCTCGGCGCAATAGCGCCCGCGTCCGCAGCGCTCGAGGGGCTCCGGATCGGGCCGGCCCGGCGGC
Source organism: uncultured Alphaproteobacteria bacterium (assembly GCA_963840925.1). Lineage (GTDB taxonomy): Bacteria > Pseudomonadota > Alphaproteobacteria > Geminicoccales > Geminicoccaceae > DATAOG01. Next base: position 178,827 of record CAWJAY010000034.1, on the reverse strand, counting down.
GCGAAATGCACAGGTCGACTGGGCGAAACCCGCGGCTGCACCCATCTTGTGGAGTTGCCGGGCCGCTTGCGACCACGGCCTGGGCGATCGTTCACGTATGGCGGGCGTGCATGAGCCGAGCCTCGAGACTGACCGGCAACCGCGGCATCGCGACAGCCGCCCCGCTCCGGCGCGGGCGGGCGAGGCGGTGGGTCCCCGCCGTCCTGGCGAATTCAGCGCTGATCGTGCGCCGACGCCCGGCGCTCGGCCTCGGCGGGCGTGAGCGCAGTGATCGAGAGCGCATGGATGTCGGTCTGCATCAGGTCGCCCAGCGCAGCGAACACCAGGCGCTGGCGCTCGATCCGGCTTTTGCCGGCAAAGGCGGCGGCGACGATCGTCAGTCGGAAGTGACTCTCGCCTTGCGCACGTGCCCCGGCATGGCCGGCGTGGCGGGCGGAATCGTCGATGAGCCCGAGCTTGCTCGGCGCGAGCGCGCCAGTCAGTCGCTCGCGAATGACAGGGATGATGCTCATGGCGGCCCTCCTGGTGAGGCTGCATTGACCAACGACGCTGACGAGCATCGCGCGCTCTTCGGTCTGGACCAAGTGCGTTCCGTGAGACTTGCCTGGAGATGCGCGCAATGGTAGTCCTCGGCGATGAGGAAGTGATGTGTCTGGCTTGGGACCAGCCCGTAATAGGCGTATGAGATCAGGGTGATACTCGCTTTACGATTTAGAAACAACTTGGATCTAACTTCGAGTAGAAGAGGCGTGAGCCACCGCCTATTTTATCGTCCGCCCATGGCGGCGCTCAGGGTCCGGTGGCCCTCGCCAGTGATTCGCCCAGTTGTGAGGGATGGAGAACACGATGGCGACAGTAATGGTCAAGCCAAGCACGAGCCCCGGTCCCGGCCGGTCGCGGGCGCAGGACGTCGACCGGCATGTCGGCGCCCGGATGCGCGAGCGGCGCATCATGCTCGGGCTCACGCAGCAGCAGATGGCCGAGTTGATCGGGGTTACCTACCAGCAGGCGCACAAGTACGAGAAGGGGATCAATCGGGTCGCCTCCGGCCGCCTGTACAACATCGCCCAGGCGCTGGGCGTCGATGTCGGCTACTTCTTCGAGGGGATCGGCAGCGAGAAGGCGTTCCGGGCGACCCCCCAGCAGCGCATGCTGCTCGACCTGGCGCGCAACTTCATCAGCATCCCGGTGCGCAAGCATCAAGAGGCGATGTGCGCGCTCGCCCGGGCCTTGTCCGAGCCCGAGGAGTAGGCCGCCGACCGTCCGGCCGTCAGCCGCCAACTGCCGCCAGTCGCCAGCCGCCGCGGGGCGCCGGACGGCCGGTCTCGCTGAGCCCGGCCCCTCGTCGCCCCCGGCTGCGCTGGTCGGCGTCGCCGGCGCGCGAACGCTGCGTCGCGGCCTGCCGGGGCACCGCCAGCGGGTGACGCGGCGCGCTGAGCCGGCGCCGGAATCGCGACCTCAGCGCGCTCCGGACATGCCTGTGGGCATGACCGCGGACGCCGCGGCAATGGCCGTTCCGTGGCGCGTGCGGTCGGTGCGGGTGCCCTCCTCGCGCGCTCGATCACCGACCCGGAGACCTGAGCCGGGCCGACTTGCTCTGCAGCCTCGGCGTCGCCATAGTGGGCCCATGAGCGACTTTCGACGACGCGGCCAACTGGCGCTCGAGAGCGGTGGCTTCGAGCACGCCAGGCGTCCCGGTTGCGATTGGCCGGGCTGCGCCTGCGCCGGCGACTACCGCGCGCCCCGCTCCCGCGAACAGCTGCGCGAATTCTATCATTTCTGCCTCGAGCACGTGCGCGCCTACAATCGCGCCTGGGACTTCTTCGCCGGCATGAACCAGGCGGACATCGAGGCCTACCTGCGCGAGGACGTCACCTGGCACCGGCCAACCTGGCCGCTCGGCAACGGCCAGGCGCGCCATCCCGACGGCTGGCGCTGGCAGGACCCCTATGACGTCTTCCTGAGCGCCGGGATCAACGGCACGCACGGCGCCTCCGAATGGGATCGCCGTTCGACCCGGCGCGGGCGCACCGAACGGATGTTCGCGGTCCTCGATCTCGCGCCCGACGCCACGCTCAAGGCGCTCAAGGCGCGCTACAAGCAGCTGGTCAAGCGCCATCATCCCGACCTCCATGGCGGCGACAAAAAGGCCGAGGAACGGTTGAAGTTGATTAACGAGGCCTATACCTACTTGCTCGACAGCGACCGCTTCACCTAGGCGATCGCGCCACCCCACCCGATCTGGAGACAGCGGCGGTGCAGCGTGACTTGGCGGTGACCGAGGCCAGACGGCTGGTCGCTCTGCAGGAGCTGCCGAGCGTGCCGGACATCAAGATTTCGGTGCGCCAGAGCTTCGGCATCGACTCCGATCTGCAGGTGCCGGCGTTCTCCCAGACCACCGAGTACGTGCCCGAGATCGACGACGCCTACCGCTTCGACCGCGATACCACGCTCGCGATCCTTGCCGGCTTTGCCTACAACCGCCGCGTGATGATCCAAGGCTATCACGGCACCGGCAAGTCGACCCACATCGAGCAGGTCGCCGCCCACCTCAACTGGCCGTGCGTGCGCGTCAATCTCGACAGCCACATCTCGCGCATCGACCTGATCGGCAAGGACGCGATCGTGCTCCGCGACGGCAAGCAGGTCACCGAGTACCGGGAGGGCATGCTGCCCTGGGCGCTCCAGCACCCGGTGGCGCTGGTGTTCGACGAGTACGATGCCGGCCGGCCGGACGTCATGTTCGTGATCCAGCGCGTGCTCGAGGTCGAGGGCCGCATGACGCTGCTCGACCAGAACCGGGTGATCCGGCCGCATGCCTCGTTCCGGCTGTTCTCGACCGCCAACACGGTCGGGCTCGGCGACACGAGCGGCCTCTACCACGGCACCCAGCAGATCAACCAGGGCCAGCTCGACCGGTGGAACATCGTCGCCCAGCTCAACTACCTGGAGCACGACGCCGAAGTCGACATCGTGGTCGCCAAATGCCCGGATTATCAAAGCGACGACGACCGCAAGACGCTCTCCCGGATGGTCAGTCTGGCCGACCTGTCGCGCTCGGGCTTCATGGCCGGCGACATCTCGACCGTGATGTCGCCCCGGACCGTGATCACCTGGGCCGAGAACACGCGGATCTTCGGCGACCTGGGCTTCGCCTTCCGGCTGACCTTCCTCAACAAGTGCGATGAGGCCGAACGCCCGATCATCGCCGAGTACTATCAGCGCTGCTTCGGCGTCGAGCTGCCGGAGAGCACCGCCAACGTCACGCTGATCTGAGCCCCGGCATGGCGGCCGGCCGAGAGCGGCTCGAGGTCTTTCAGCGCGCGGTCGCCGCGACCTGCCGGGCGATGGCGCATCGGCCGGCGCTCAACGTCACGTTCCGCACCGCTGAGGCCAAGCGCGAGCGGCCGGCACCCGGCGAGGCGCCGAGCGTGGCGCTGCCGGTGCCGCGGCGCGCGATGGCCAACCAGGACATCTCGCGGGTGCGCGGCGAGGCCGATGGCGCGGCACTCCGCCTGCGCCACCACGACGTCAAGGTGCACAAGCGCCTGAACCCGCAAGGCGAGCTCGCCGGCACGGTGTTCGAGGCGCTCGAGCAGATCCGGGTCGAGGCGCTCGGCGCCAGCCGCATGGCTGGGGTCGCCGGCAATCTGGCCAGCGCGCACGCCGCCCGCGGTCGCCGGCCGCTGACCGCCTCGGATCCTGGCGAGGCCGGCCTCGCCCAGGCGCTCGAGCTGTACGCCTGCGAGAGCCTGCTCGGCTTCAGCCTGCCGGGCGAGCAGCGTGAGCTCCTGGACGCCTGGCGAAGCGTGCTCGACAGCCGGACCGCCCAGGACTGGGCGGCGCTCCGCCAGCAGCTAAGTCGCCAGGAGGACTTCGGGATCCAGGTCCGCGAGATGCTGGCGCATCTGGGGCTGGCCGAGGATCTGGGCGAGCCGCCGGACGCCCAGGACCCCGATCAGAGCGAGGCCGCCGAGGACGAGCAGAGCGCCAGCCCGGACGATGCGCCGGGCGAGGGTGCCAGCGAAGACGCGCTGCAGCAGGCCTCGAGCGAGGCGCCCGCGGCCAGCGCTGACGATAGCGCCCAGGCCGGCGCGACCGAGGACCGCCTGGACGAGGCCAACGCGCCAGCCGACGACCAGGGCGACGCCGAGAGCCCGTTCCAGACGCCGCAGTACATCCCGCCCGGCGGCGAGGCGCTCGCGTACCGGGTGTTCACGACCAAGTTCGACGAGGTGGTCGAGGCCAGCGAGCTCTGCAGCCCGGTCGAGCTCGGCCGCCTGCGCGCCCAGCTCGACCAGCAGCTCGGTCGCCTCCAGGGCATGATCGGCCGCCTGGCCAACAGGCTGCAGCGCCGCCTGCTCGCGCAGCAGACCCGGTCCTGGGAGTTCGATCTCGATGAGGGCCTGCTCGATACCGCGCGCCTGACCCGGGTCGTGGTCAACCCCGAGCATGCGCTCTCGTACAAGCTCGAGAAGGATACCGAGTTCCGCGACACCGTGGTCTCGCTGCTGATCGACAACTCGGGCTCGATGCGCGGCCGGCCGATCGCGGTCGCCGCGATGTGCGCCGACATCCTGGCGCGCACGCTCGAGCGCTGCGGGGTCAAGGTCGAGCTGCTCGGCTTCACCACCCGGAGCTGGAAGGGCGGCCAGAGTTCGCGAGCTCTGGCTGCGCGCCGGCAAGCGACCCAACCCCGGGCGCCTCAACGACCTGCGCCACATCGTCTACAAGCCGGCCGACAGCCCCTGGCGCCGCGCCCGGCGCAACCTCGGCCTGATGCTGCGCGAGGGCCTGCTGAAGGAGAACATCGACGGCGAGGCGATCCTTTGGGCGCACCAGCGCCTGCTCGCGCGCGCCGAGCAGCGCCGGATCCTGATGGTGATCTCTGACGGCGCGCCGGTCGACGACAGCACGCTCTCGGCCAACCCCGGCAACTATCTGGAGCAGCACCTGCGCCAGGTGATCGACTGGATCGAGACCCGCTCGCCGGTCGAGCTGCTGGCGATCGGCATCGGCCACGACGTGACCCGCTACTACCGGCGCGCGGTCACGATCTCCGATCCCGAGCAGCTCGGCGGCGCGATGCTCGGCGAGCTGTCTGAGCTGTTCGACCTCGAGCAGCAAGCGCAGCGGCAGGCGCGCCGGACGCGCGTGGCTTGAGGGCGTACGCCGGCCTTCGCCGCTAGCTCTCGATCCTGCTGATCTTGGTGCCCTCGAGGCTGAGGTTGGCCATCAGCCCCTGCTCGCCGTAGATCAGGCCGATCACCGGGGCGTTCAGCGTAGTGGTGTCGATCTCGCCGGCGACCCCGACCTTGACCAGCGCGACCGAGCCGTCGACGCCGACCTCCCAGCCGTCGCTGGCCTGGAACTGCGCGAGCGCGTCCTCGGTCATGAACAGGATGATCTCGGAGCGCGCCTGGGCGCCGATCTGCAGCCCGATCGTGCCCGCGATCGTGCTGTAGTAGCCGGCCGACCGGCCGCCGATCCTGAGCGCCCCTTGGCCGTACTCGCCGCCGATCCCGAGCCCGGCCTTGATCACGCTCGGGAACACCAGCATGGCCTTGGACTTGGCGGCCAGCTCGCGGCCGCCCGGCACCTCCTCGTACAAGCGCTCGAGGGCGGTTCGGACCGCGGCGTCGATCGCGACCGCCGAGGCCGCCTCGGCGGTCGGCACGGGCGCCCGGGTGAGCCAGAGACCGAGCGCGAGCAACGAGGCGATCCCCGCGAATCGGGCTAGGCGCATCTCGAGTCTCCGTGCCTCGGTTGCCGAGAGCGACCCGGTGACGGGCGCATCGGCCCAGCAGAGCATGGATCGGGTTAAGCCCGGCCTAACGCGGAGCGTCCCGGCCATACGGGTTGACCGGCGCCGGAACAGACCGCACAGTTTTTCGAGCGGCTGTGGCGGTGGGCGGACCTGGCTCAGGGAGGGGCGGATGCAGTGGCTGATCATCGCGCGCGACGGCGCCGACGACGACGCCCCGGCGCGCCGGCGCGCGGCGCGGCCGGCGCATCTCGAGAACGCGGCGCGGCTCCAGGCCAAGGGCCACCTGCTGGTCGGTGGCGCGCTGACCGACGAGGCCGGCAGCATGGTGGGCTCCGCCGCGGTCGCCCAGTTCGCGACCCGCGCCGAGCTCGATCATTGGCTCGCAACCGACCCCTACGTCACGCAGGGCGTCTGGCGGGACATCGAGGTCATTCCCTACCGGGTGGCGCCGCACTACGACTTCCCGCCCTGCCCGCAGGCAACCGATCCCGGGCCGCAGTCGTGATCATCCTGCGCAATGCCGAAGTCCTGGCGCCGGAGGCGCTGGGGCTGAAGGACGTGGTGCTCGCCGGTGAGCGGATCGGGGCGGTCGCCGAGCGCGGCCTCGAGATTGGCGGTCTCGACGTCGAGGAGCGGGATCTCGGCGGCCTGACGCTCGCGCCCGGCTTCATCGACAACCACGTGCACGTGCTGGGTGGCGGCGGCGGGCTCGGCTTCTCGAGCCGGGCGCCCGAGCTCCAGACCAGCCAGCTGGTGCGCGCCGGGATCACCAGCGTGATCGGCATGCTGGGCTTCGATGCGACCAGCAAAGATATGCGCGCGCTGGTCGCCAAGACCAAGGCGTTCAAGGAGGACGGGATCTCGGCCTATGCGCTGACCGGGGCGACTTTCGAGCACCCGGTGCCGACGCTGACCGGGCGGATCCGCGACGACATCGCCTTCGTCGAGGAGATCATCGGGGTCGGCGAGATCTCGGTGTCCGAGCTAGGTTACGCCTACGACAGCAACGGCATGGGCGCGCAGTACATAGCCCAGGCGGCGACCGAGGGCCTGCTCGCCGGGCGGCTCGCCCGCAAGCGCGGCTACCTCTGTCTGCAGGTCCCGCCCTACCACGGCGGCTGCCTGAAGCCGGTGATCGCGATGCTCGAGCGCACCGGCTTCCCGATCGGTCAGCTGCTGCCGTCGCACGTCAACCAGACCGACGCCTATGTCGCGGACGCGATCGCCTGGGCCGGGCGGGGCGGCCTCATCGACGTCGGCGCCAACTACAGCCCGGACAACAACTTCAGCCGCGCGACCCCGCCGGCGAAAGCGATCTCAAAGCTGCTCGAGGCCGGTGTAGCGCTGGAACAAATCCTGCTCAGCTCCGATGGCAACGGCGCGCCGCCGAAAGAGGAACAGCGCGAGGGCCAGCCAGCGGTCGCCAACTACATGCCGGTCGGCGCGCTGCACGCCACCTGGCGCCGGCTGCTCCTCGAGGAGGGTCTGTCGGCGACCGACGCGCTCCGGGTCGTGACCTCGAACGTCGCCGCCGCGACCGGCCTGTTGCGCAAGGGCCGGATCGCGGCCGGCCTCGATGCCGACCTGATCGGCTTCGATCGCGACTGGCAGATCCGGACCGTGATCGCCCGCGGCCGGGTGATGGTCGAGGACGGCCGGCCGGTCGCCCGCGGCATGTTCGACCAGATCATCCTCGATCAGCTCGGGTGATCGCGCACACGGGGCGCTGCCTCGGCAGCGTCGGCGTCGTCCGACCCCGCCATGGCCTCGCGCTGCGAGCGTCGGCTGAGATATTGGAAGGCACCCAGCCCGACCAGGGCCAGGACCGCGCTGACCATCACCAGCGCCGGATAGAGCAACTGCTCGAAGCGCTTGTCGCGCCCGGCCTCGAAAATCCCGACCACCGCCTCGAGCGAGAGCGCGATGATGATGATGGTCATGAACTTGGTCAGCGAGCGTAACGCCTCAGCCGGCGCGCGCAGCTCGCGCTCGCGGACGAGGTTCTCCTCGAACACGAACTTGGCGACATCGACGATCGCGAGACTGACGATCAGCAGGCCCACGCCGTTCATCAGGTCGTAGATGCCGGCCGCGCGAGCGAGCGCGCCACCGACCAGCTGCCAGACGCCGGCCGCGATCAGCGCCAGCGCCAGCGCGAACAGCGCAAGGGTGACCAGGATGAACAGCAGCCTCGCCACCTGCTCGAAGATGCGCTCGACCATCGGACCTCCACCTGCTGCCAGCTGATCTAACACGGCCGGCGGAGATTGGCGCCCTGCCGGTGCAGCAGCGCGCGGAACGGATCGCGGCGTCCGGCCCCGACGGTGGTCCTGCCGACTGCCTCGAACGGGTGATCTACCGGCCGTCGGGCACCTTGCTGTTGGGGATGCTGGGAGGCCAGCGCTCGCGCTGCTGGGCAGCGAGGCCGAATCAGGGGACGACGACGCCCGATCGCTCGCCGGCCCGGACCGCGCGCCGCCCGCTCGACGGCCGGCTCGCCTTGCGGCTGGGACCGGGGCGAGCGGGCGGCAGTCCGAGCGCTCGCCGGTCGAGCGCCGCGACGCCATCCCAGCCGCCGAGCGCCAGCACCCGGTCGATGTCGCGCCGCAAGATGTCGAACACGCGCGCGACGCCGGCCTGCCCGGCGACTGCCAGCCCCCAGAGATGCGGCCGGCCGATCGTGCAGGCGGTGGCGCCGAGCGCCAGCGCCTTGACCACGTGGCTGCCGCGCCGGATGCCGCCGTCCAGCAGCACCGGGATCCGGTCCGCGAGCGCGTCGACCACCGCCGGCAGCGCCCGGACCGCGGCGATCGCGCCATCCAGCTGCCGGCCGCCGTGATTGGAGACGATCACGCCGTCGATGCCGTGGTCGAGCGCCGCCCTGGCCTCGTCCGGATGGAGCACGCCTTTGAGCAGCAGCGGTCCGCGCCAGATCCCGCGCAGCCAGTCGACATCCCGCCAGTTCAGCGTCGGGTCGAGCAGGCCTGCGATATGGGCGGCGAGCGAGACGATGTCCTGCCGCTCGTCGGTCACGTAGTTGACGAAGGTCAAGGGCGCCTTCGCCATGCGCAGCGCCCAGGGCCAGGCGCGCACGACGTCGAGCACGCTCCGCCAGCTGACCCGGGGCGGGATCACGAAGCCGTTGCGCAGATCGCGCTCGCGCTGGCCGAGCACCTGGTTGTCGATCGTCAGCACCAGCGCCCGGTAGCCGGCGGCCTGGGCGCGCTCGGCGAACGAGCGGGTAAGCCCGCGATCGCGGTACATGAAGTTCTGGAACCAGAGCGGGCCCGGCGCCGCTTGGGCGAGGTCCTCGATCGAGACCGTCGAGCCGTGGCTCATCGTGTAGACGGTGCCGGCGGCATGCGCGGCGCGCGCGGCGGCCAGCTCGCCCCGCGGCCACAGCATGCCGGAAAGGCCGGTTGGGCCGATGATCACCGGCAACGCGAGCTTCTGGCCGAACAACTCGACCGACTGGTCGCGGACCGCGGTGCCGGCGAGCGGCTGCGGCAGGAACTGCCAGTCGGCGAAGCCGGCTTCGTTCTGGACTCGGGTCAGCTCGTCCTCGGCGCCGCCATCGCAGAAGTCGAACACCATGCGCGGCAGGCGCGCTCTGGCCATGCGCCGAAGCTCGGCAACGCTGAACGCCCGCTCCTCGAAGCTCGCCCGGCGCAACGCCACCCCTCGCCTTCCCCGCCCAGCCGGTGGCGAGACTAGCCGACGCGTTCAGGGGCCGCCAGCTTCCGCTGGCAGCGTGATTGGCGAGCGCCGCCGCAAGGCAGCATCACTCGGCCCGCTCGACCTTGATCGCGGCCCCGCTTTGGACCGCGCTCAGCGCTTTGACGTCGTCGCTGGTCCTGCCCCAGACGTTGCAGGGGCTGGCGAGCCGGCATTCGTCGCCGCGCGAGATCGGGGTGCGCCCGAAGCCGATCGCGATCGCATCGCCATCGGGCCAGAAGGCGAGCTCGCCCGGCTCGACCACGTCCTTGGCGCCCGGTTCGCGGGCCAGCGAGACCGGCGTCCGGAAATAAACCTCATCGCCCCAGGTCGAGGCGCGCGCCTCGAACGGTGCTGCGGCGTAGAGCGCGGCCGCGGTCGGCGTCTCGAGCAGCTCGGCCCGGATCACCACGGTCCCGATCGTCAGCTTCAGCTCGCGCATGGCCTCCCCCCATGATCATCGGCGCGCTGCTCGCGAAGGTAGCTTCGCGCGCCGCTTTGGGCTAGCGATCGGGCAACTGCAAGCACCGGTCGGAACCAAGCTTGCCCATACTCCTGGTCGGCGCGAATGCGATCCCGTACCGGCTGCGCCGGAGCGAGCGCGCCCGGCGGCTGCGCCTGACCGTGCGGGCCGACGGCGTCGAGGTGGTGGCGCCGGCGCGCACGCGAGAATCCGAGATTGCCCGTTTTGTCGAGCAGCACCGGCATTGGATTGCGGACAAGGTGAGCCGGCTGCGCCGGGCGCTCGCGGCGCATCCTGGCCAGGCCCGGCTCGCCGACGGCGGCCGGATTCTCTACCGCGGCCGCCCGGTCGAGCTCAGGGTCGCTTCGGCGACGGGCGCCCGGACGACGGTCCGCTATGACGATGGCTTCGAGCTCCGGCTGCCCGATCGGGTGCCGGAGCATGAGCGCGAGGCGGCGATCGAGGCGGCGCTCCGCCATTGGCTGCGCGGCCAGGCGCGGCTCGATGCCCTGCACCTGATCGAGCGCCACGGCCCGCCCCATCGCCTGCTGCCGAAGGGCCTCAGGATCAAGGACCAGAAGCAGATCTGGGGCAGCTGCTCGGCGCGCGGCCTGATCAACCTCAACTGGCGCCTGATCCTGGCGCCCGAGCCGGTGTTCGAGTACGTGGTCGTGCACGAGCTCTGCCATCTGCGCGAGCGCAACCATCAGCGCGAGTTCTGGCGCCTGGTCGGCGAGGTCCTGCCCGGCTTCGAGCCGCACCGCCGCTGGCTACGCGCCAACGGCCATCTGCTGACGCTCCGGCCGCCGCAGCTCGACTGATCGAGCCTACCTCGCTGCTACTGGCTGGGCGTCATGCGGGCCAGGCGAAAGCGCGGGATGTCCCAGGGGTCGGCCGGGATCTCCAGATTCCTGCGCATCGCGAACACCGAGACCCCGTGGCGGATCGGCAGGTAGACCCGATCCTCGGTCACGATCCGCCAGGCTTCCTCGAGATAGGCGTCGCGCCCGTAGGTCACCATCTCGGTCTCGATCTTCTCGATCAGTTCATCGACGCGAGGGCTGGCATAGAGGACCACGTTCAACCTACCCTGGCTATGAAACCTATCCCTCAGCAGTTTCTCGGAATCCAGATCCATGGCACCGGTGTTGTCGTCAAGATGGAAGTCGCTCCGGCGATCGTTGAGGACTTTGGCCTCCCATTCGTCAGTCGGCAGAAAATTGACGACGACCTCGATCGCGATCTTGCCGAGCTGCGCAGCCACCCCGTCGCAGGTGGCGATCTCGTCGTCGCCCCAATCGTTCGGGCAATCGAGGATCACGCTGAAGCCATCCGGGTAACCGGCCTCGGTTAGCAAGGCTCTGGCCTTATCGAGGTCGTAACGGGCCGGCTGGTCCAAATCCGGCGCATAACCGTTGACGCCCGGGGCCACCACCATCCCGGCCGGCGCGAACATCTCGTGCATGAGTGGACGAAGGATCGGCTCGATGTCGATGGCATGGGCCATTGCCTGGCGCACCCGCTTGTCCTTGAACGGGTTGCGGCCCTTGACGTTGGACGAGCGCAGCTCAGCGCTGCCCTGGTCGAGCCCGAGCCACTGGGTCAACAGCTTGGGTCGGTGGGTGAGCTTCAGCCCGGGCGTGCCGCGGATTTGGTCGAGGGCCGAGTATGGCGGGGTCTGGAGCAAGTCGATCTCGCCCGCGAGCAACGCGGCGAGCTTCTTGGCGTTGGCTTCTTTGCGGGTGTGGACAATGCGGTCGATGTTGTGCGGGTACTCCGCCGCGCCCCACCAGTCCGAATTGCGGACCAGGACGTAATCGCCGCGAAGCTCGAAGGCTTCGACCATGAACGGCCCGGTGCCGTTGGCATGGCGCGAGGCGTAGTTTTCCTCGTGCGCCTTCTGGTAGTCAGCAGGCTCGACCACGCCGTGCTCCTGCGCCCAGGCCTTCGACATGATGGCAATCTCAGCGAGCTTCAGCCATAGCGATGGATCGGGTTCGGTCGTCGTGATGCGGACCGTGTGATCGTCGATCACCTCGACCGCTGCGATCCCCTGCACGTAGCTCCGGAAGTCGGACGTTGCGGCGCGGGCGCGCTCGATGCTGAACACGACGTCCTCGGCGGTGAACGGCGAGCCGTCATGAAACCTCGCGTTCCGCCGCAGCTCGAAATCCCAGTGCGTCAGGCCCGCGACCCTCCAGGCGACTGCGAGTTGCGGCACGATGGCAAGGTTGGAGTCAACATCGAGCAGGGCCTCGTAAACCTGCTTCGTGGCCGCTTTTCTCTCAGGCCACGCCGAAGAGTGTGGATCCACAATGGCCGTGCCACTGTCAAGCCCCGTGAAGCGCAGCACGTTCTCGGCCGCAGCCGGGCCGGCGCCGGCAATCAGCAGCACCAGTCCAAGACTCAAACGCCGCAATCTCTTCATCTCGGTTTCTCCCCTTCGGGACACTTCCGGCAATCAATTGGCCCCAGGCCCCGCCGCTTCCGATGCGACCGGCGCCGTTGGCGGTCCGCCTTCGCCCGCCTTGGGCCGCATGCGCGCGTTCCGGAAGACCGGGTAGAGGTAGGGGTGGATCGGCAGCTCGAGCTCCTCGCGCATGCCCCAGACCCACGTGGTGTGCAGCAGCGGCACGTAGACGATCTCGTCGAGCACGATCCGCCAGAGTTTCGCGATCAAGGCGTCGCGGGCTGACGGGTCGAGCTCGACATCGAGCGCGTCGATCAGCGCATCGACCTCGGGATTGCTGTAGCCGGTGCCGTTGACGCCGTTGCGCGTGCCGCTGCGGTAGAGAACCTTGAAAGCCTCGAGCGAATCCAGCGTGCCGTAGCCAATGGCTCGAATGTAAAGGTCGCTCTCGCCGCTCATGATCTTCCGGTTCAGTTCCGGGGCAGATTGAACGACGGCGTCGACCTCGATGCCGATCTCGTCCAGCATCGGGACGATCACTTCGCTTTCCGGGTTCCAGCCGCCGGCGACATCCATCTGCACGCTGAAGCCATCCGGATAGCCGGCCTCGGCAAGCAGCGCCTTGGCCTTCTCCGGATCGTAAGGCAGACGCCGGTCGAGCTCGGCCGTATAGCCGTTGATCAAGGGTCCGATCGGCATGCCGGCCGCGAGCGCCTGGCCCTTCTCGGCCTCGCGGATCACACGCTCGACGTCGATCGCCTGATAGATCGCCTGGCGCACCCGCCGGTCCTGGAAGGGGTTGCGCCACCAGACGTTCGAGCTCTCGAGCTCGGGGCTGCCCTGGTTGAGGACCAGGAACGCCGAGCGGATCGTGGTGGTCTCTCTGGCCTTGACGCCGGGCAGGTGCTTCAGCTGGTCGAACTGGTCGAAGGTTGGCCAGGGCAGGAACGTGGTCCGCCCCTCGCGCAGCGCCTCGAACGCGGATGCGTAGTCGTAGTTGGTCTCGCACTCGATCCGATCGATGTTGTGTGGCCAGAGCTGATCGCCCCACCAGTCCGGGTTGCGCTCCAGCACGTAGCTCTCCTGCGGCTCGACCGTGACCAGTCGGAACGGCCCGCTGCCGTTGGCATGCCGCGAGGTGTAGGTCTCCTCCGCATCGGACCCTTCGGCATCGAGCACGCCGTGTTGCCTCGCCCACGGCTCGGACATGATCGCGATGACCCGGATCCGCATCGGCAGCAGCGCATCGGGACGGGTCGTGATGATGCGCACCGTGTCCGGATCGACGGCCTCGACCCGGGCAACGCTGTCGAGCATGTAGTTGAACTCGGAGACCTTGCCGATCGCCCGGTTGATGCTGAAGACGACGTCCGCGGCGGTGAGCGGCGTACCATCGTGGAAGCGGACGCCTTGCCGCAGCTCGAACTCCCAGGTCATCGGGTCCACGGACCGCCACGAGGTCGCGAGCGCCGGCTCCAGTTCCAGCTGGTCGCTGATGTTCAGCAGCCGCTCATAGACCTGTCCGGTCGCCATGATCGTGATGAGGTTCCAGGCCGAGTGAGGGTCGAAGGTCTGCACCTCGGCGTCGACCGTGAAGCGCACAACGTTCTCGGCCGCGCCAGGCGCAGCCCGGCCGGTGCCTGCCACCACGGCCAGGATCGCCAGGCCGGCGAACAATGAATTGAACCCGCTCATGGGTGGCGCCTCCCCTCGAAAATTTCGAGGGAGAATAGCCGCGATCAACCGGAAATGAAAGCTGCGGCCCGCGGGCGAGCGTCAGTCCTTGTCGAGGCCGCCGGTGACGTTGAGGCGGGCGGCGGTCATGTAGGCCGGCGCCTCGGTCGCGAGCCAGACCACCATCGCGGCCATCTCTTCGGGGTCGCTGCGGCGGCCGAGCGGGATGCGCGCGGTGCGCTCGGCCTTGAACGCGGCCAGATCGTTGCGGCCGGCGAGGTCGGCGAACGCCGCCTCGGTCCGCTGCTGCAGCGGCGTGTCCATCATGCCGGGCGAGAGGCTGTTGACCCGGATGCCGTGCGGGGCGAGCGCGACCGCCGCCGTGCGGGTCAGCGAATTGACCGCGGCCTTGGTCGCGGCGTAGGCGGCATAGTCGGGCAGCGCCATCCGCGCGGCCGCCGACGTGACGTTGATGATCCGCCCACCGCCCTGGCGCTGCATGATCGGCGCAACGGCCGCGATCGCGAGCGCCACCGCCCGGACGTTGACCAGCAGCGCCAGCTCCCAGGCCTCCGCGGTCATCGCGAGGAACGCTTCGGCTGGTGCGACCGCGGCGCAGTTGACCAGCACGTCGAGGCGGCCGGTCCGGCGCGCCGCCTCCGCGACCATCCCGGCCGGCCCTTCGGCGGTCGCGAGATCGACCGTGATCGCGCAGGTGGAGGGGCCGCAAGCCTCGGCGACCGCCTCGGCGCCGGCCGGATCGAGATCGGCGACCGCGACCGTCCAGCCTTTGGCCGCCAGCTGGCGGCAGACCGCGGCGCCAAGGCCGCCGGCGCCGCCGGTGACCAGCGCGACCGGCACGGCCGCGGAACTCAGCCGAACAGGCCCTTGACTGCAGCGACGATCCGCTCGGCGCTGGGGATCACGGTGCGCTCGAGGCGGTCGTTGAACGGCATCGGCACGTCCAGGGCACCCACCCGCACGACCGGGGCGTCCAGCCAGTCGAACGCCGCCTCGGTCACCGAGGCCGCGATCTCGCCGCCGAAGCCGCCGAACTTCCAGCCCTCGTGGACCACGACCAGGCGATTGGTGCGCCTGACCGAGGCGACGATCGTGTCGAGGTCAAGGGGCTTCAGCGTGCGTGGGTCGATCACCTCGGCGCTGATGTCATCGGTCTCGAGGCGGGTCGCCGCCTGCAGGGCCTGCTGGACCATCATTTGCGTGGCGACGATCGTGACGTCCGTGCCGGGCCGGCGGATCGCCGCTCTGCCGAGCGGGACCGCGTAGGGCGCCTCCGGCACCGGCTCGGCCTGGCCCAGATAGAGGAGCTTGTGCTCGAGGAAGATCACCGGGTTGTCGTCGCGGATCGCGGCGATCAGCAGGCCCTTGGCGTCGTAGGCCGAGGCGGGGGCGACCACGACCAGGCCCGGGACGTGGGCAAACCAGGCCTCCAGGCTCTGGCTGTGCTGGGCCGCGAGCCGGATGCCGCCGCCCTGCGGCCCGCGCACGACCAGCGGCACCGTGGGGCGGCCGCCGAGCATGTAGCGGAACTTGGCCGCCTGGTTGACCAGCATGTCCATCATCAAGGTCACGAAGTCGAAGATCTGGACCTCGACGATCGGCCGCATGCCGGCGATCGCCGCCCCGACCCCGGCGCCGCAGAAGGTCGCCTCCGAGATCGGCGTATCGCGCACCCGCTCGCGCCCGAAGCGCTCGAGCAGCCCCTTGAGACCTGGAAGATGCCGCCGGTATCGGCCACGTCCTCGCCCATCAGGAAGACCGAGGAATCCCGCTCCATCTCCTGGACCATGGCCTCGTTCAGCGCCTGGGCGAAGGTCAGCTCGCGCGTGCCCCGCTCGGCCGGCTCGACATGCGCGGCATGGGGCGCGTAGACCGCGGCCAGGAGGATCGCGGGCTCGGGCTCGGGGCTCGCCTCGGCGAACGCGACCGCCTGGTCGATCTCCTCGCGCGCGAGCGCGTCGCTCGCCGCGAGCTCGGCGCCGGTGAACACCTCCCGCCCGCTCAACAGCTCGCCCAGGTTCTGGATCGGGTCGCGCGCGATCCAGGCCGCCATGTCCTCGGCCGAGCGCGGATCGCGCAGGTTCGCGCGCATGCTGTGCTGGCCCCAGCGCCAGGTCATCGCCTCGATCAGGCTGGGGCCGAGGCCCGCGCGAGCACGCTCGACCGCCTCGCCGACCGCGGCGTGGACCGCGAGCACGTCGTTGCCGTCGATCCGGACGCCCGGCACGTCGTAGGCCGCGGCGCGCTGGGCGACCGAAGCGACCGCGGTCGTATGCTGATAGGAGGTGCTGAGCGCGTACTGGTTGTTCTCGCAGACGAACAGCACCGGCAGCTTCCAGACCGCCGCGAGGTTCATCGATTCGTGAAAGATGCCCTGATTGTTGGCGCCATCGCCAAAGAACGCGATCACGACCTGATCGCCGCCGCGCAGCCTGATCGCGAGCCCGGCGCCGACGCTGAGCGGCATCGCCGCGCCGACGATCCCATTCGCGCCCAGGATGTTGCGCTCCATGTCGGCCACGTGCATCGAGCCGCCGAGCCCCTGGCAGTAGCCGGTCGCGCGGCCCATCAGCTCGGCCATCATCCGGTCGGTGCGGGCGCCCTTGGCGATGCAGTGGCCGTGGCCGCGGTGGTAGCTCGCGACGTAGTCGTCCTTGCGCAGATGGGCGCAGGCGCCGACCGCGATCGCCTCCTCGCCGGCGTAGCTGTGGGCGGTGCCCTTGACCAGCCCGGCCTGGAACAGCTCGACCACCCGCTCCTCGAAGCGCCGGATGCGCAGCATGTCGACGTAGAGCCGCCCAAGCGCCTCCGTCGGCAGCTCCAGGTTGGGCGTGATGGTCAGCGCTTCCATGTCCAGCCTCCCGGCACCGGTGTTGGTGCCAGCATGGCACAGCCGGCGCCGGTTGGCGATCACCTAACGCCCGCCGCGCCCGCCCGAGCGTGGCTGCAGGCGCCACGCCGCGCGGCCACTGCTGTCTGGTCATCGGCAAAATCAGCGTGAATCGTGACCGTGTCCTGGCACCAGATCGTCGCTAGAGATGATGATCTGCCCGGAGCGCGCGCCAGCGTGCGCCGCGACGTCAATGACATCAGTGTCATCAGATCTACAAAGTGATCGATATTTACGGTGAAAATATAGCGGTGTGACGAGATTTGTGCGCAAAGTGTGTCCTCAATGGCACGAAAGCGTGAACCGTTTTATTTGTTCCTGAGCGTCATCAAGCCGATCAGGATCAAGTCAGTCCATTGCATTCGCAACGAATGCTGCGAGCTACCGGAAGCCCCGAACACCCTGGACAGCGGCAGGGCGGGTGCTCTCCAGCGATTGATGAAATTCTGGAGTTGACTGGAGCATCAAGGTTCACACAGGTGACGCTTTCGTGTCCTTGCCCCCGCCCGGCGGAGCCATGCCGCTCCCGGACCCATTTGCCTGGAGTGCCCCAACGGCTATCTCCTGGCATTATGTAGCAAACGCCACCTTCCGGTCGCGAAGCGCGCCGAGATCGACGGCGAGATTGAGCGCGTCGAGAAGCAGGCTCCGCAGGGTTCGGAATGCCTTGGCGCACGTTGACGAGGCGCTTCTGCTGTTCGCGCCGGACGCCATGCCGGGGTTGATCAAGCGCAAAAGCTACAGCCCGCGCGTCGACAAGGCGCAGTATGGAGAGCAGAATTGCCGCGCTCTGGACATCCTCCGACGCGCCAACGGCGAGAAGTTGTCGACGCGGGGGATCGCGCTTCGGGTCGTGCGGGATCGGGGGCTCGATACCAGCCGGCCGAAACTGGTGCTGACCGTGACCCGACGCCTGAACACGCGCTACGGCGCCAGCGGGCGCTCGGCGTGCTGGAAGCGGAACGTTACCACGGGGCTTGGATGGTTTGGCGGCTGGCGAATTGCTGAACGTTGCAGAAGCTTCAACCGCCGGGGACGCCGCCATTTCCAGGGCCGCCGCCGTTGCCCGGGCCGCCATCGTTCCCGCTGCCATCGGCCTGCGCCCGCACCTTGGTGGCGCCGAGCAAGGCCAGCATCGTTGGTGCGGTGTAGCCGGCAAACCGGCCCATCCTGGCCAGCGCGTCGCGCCGGGTCTGGTCGGCGGTGGTCGAGCTCTCGGTCTGCACCTCTAGCTTTCGTTCACTCACAACGTTCTCCCAGGGTCAAGTGGCGTTCCAAAAGGAACCGCTTGAGTTAGCGCCTATTAGGGGACCCTCGAATGTGACCAATGTCAACTACCGCTGCCAATATCGGCCCGCTGTCGGCTCACCGGATGCCCGGCGAGCGCGCTGGCCGCCCTCATGAACTGCACCCCGTTGGGCCTGCGCCGGCGGTCCTCGCGCCACGCTATCTCGCCCTTTGAAGGGCAGAACCAATGCCCAAGGCAGCCGACCAGGACCGATCGACGATCGCCGTAAAGAACGTACTTAAGGCGAGCTGAAGCGCCGCGGCGTCCTCTACGCGCAGCTTTGGATATGCGGTAGCGTGCCAGACGGTACGGCTGGTCTCGGATTAAATACAGCTAATATTATGCTCCCCATTTCCGTTTCAGGAAGCCTATGGGATGAAGCATAAGTACCACTTATGAACTCATGGAACCTGCGTCGCTTGGGTATTTTGGACCGACATCCGGTAACGTGGTTTGCGACGCACTCAGTTTTTAAAAGTTATCCACTTTCTGTCACCTCCCCTACTGGAGTTTGTGCAGCAACGATCAGCACGGTGGCAATCCCGGCCAACAGCCAATCTTTGATAACCTCGCCATAAAGTCAGTGTGCCCGGACTTGGTCCTTCCGCCAAGTCGGAACCTTCTGGTGACCATGGCGCGCGCTGAATCCACGACGGGCGCCCATGTCAGCGCCCCGCCAGGAAGGTGCGTTTGCGACATAATTTCGCTATCTCCTGGCCATGGCCGAGCCGCTTGAGCAGACCATCGCCTGGTCCTGGAACGGCGCCGAGGTCATCCTCGGGCAGACCCGGCTGGGCAGCGGCCCGCGCGCGCTGCTGCTGCCAGCGCTGAGCTCGATCTCGACCCGCGCCGAACTGGCGCCGCTGCAGGTGCGCCTCGCGGACCGCTTCGCGACGGTCAGCACCGACTGGCCGGGCTTCGGCGACCGGCCGCGGCCCAGGGTCGACTGGACGCCGGCGATCCTCGGCGATTTTCTCGCGTTTGCGCTCCGGGAGGTGTGTCCTGACCCGGCGCTGATCGTCGCGGCGGGTCACGCCGCGGGCTACGTGCTGCGCCATGCGGCGCGCAACCCCGGGTGCGCCGGCCGGCTCGTCCTGGTCGCACCGACCTGGCGCGGCCCGCTGCCGACCATGATCGGCGCGCGCCGGCCGTGGTTCGCCTCGGTCCGCCGCCTGGTGGATATGGCCGTGGTCGGCCTGCTCCTGTACCGATTGAACGTCAGCCGGCCGGTGATCCGGCGCATGGCGGCCGGGCACGTCTACGCGGACCGGGGCTGGCTCACCGCCGACCGGCTGCGCCAGAAGCTCGCCGTGACCAGCGCTCCCGGCGCCCGGCACGCCTCGGTCCGGTTCGTGACCGGCGCGCTCGACCCGTTCGCCAGCCGCGCCGAGTTCCTGGCCGCGGCGCGCGCCTGCGCGCTGCCGATTCTGTTCATCTATGGCGCCGAGACCCCGCCACGCTCGAAGGCCGAGATCGAGGCCCTCAACGTGATCGAAGGCGTCTCTCTGGTCGAGCTTCCGACCGGCAAGCTCTCGGTCCACGAGGAGTTTCCCGACCAAGTGGCGGCGGCGATCATGGGACGGCTTTGAGTTCAGCTCGGGCAATGCGCTGTCGGTCGCGACGGCACCCAGCGCAAGATCCCCACATCAGGTCCCAGATCCAACGGTGGCCTGATGGCTATTAGGCTCGCAGGGGCAGTCTTTTCCCGCTAGGCTCGCGTCCCGGAGCATTGCAGGGAGTCTCTAGTTAAGTTATATGTTAAGCGACGAAGCGTAGAAAAGGCGAAGGCATCAGGAGCGCTGGTTGCGGCGTCTCGCGTTGTTCCATGGGGCGTGAATTGTCGCACTTTCCTGATGTGTCGGCCCTTTGACGCGATCGAGGGTGGACGATCGCGCACCGATGCGCTGACGATCCGCCGATGGGCGCAGCTCGAAGCGGACATCAGCTACTTTATCGAAGGTGGCTACGTGACCCACGACCTCCTCAAGCAGCTTGAGCCGCTGAAGTATGAGCATTGGGTGCTGCGTAGCCGTAGACCTCGGCCATCGTTGCGGGTGCTCGGGCGCTTCGCAAAACCAGACGTCTTCGTGGGGACGCACGTCGTTCCCCGCGGGCGGCTGAAGGGAAAATGGTCGCCGGAATGGGAGCATGAAAAGCTGGTATGTGAGGATCATTGGCGGAATGCCGGCCTCGCTGAACCGTCCGAGGAGCACGATATGAGGACTACATCACAGAAAACGCTAGTCGCAAGCCGAGGATCCGACCATGACCCATCGTTACAAGGCAGCCGTGTTCGCTGGGCGCAATCGTAATCGCGTCTATGAAGTTGTAATCAAAGCTCTTGAAAAGGCGGCGAAAGAACATGGCGTGACACGGAAAGATATCGCATTCGCTATTGGTCGCAAACCGGCCCAAATCAGTCGATGGCTCTCCGGCCCATCGAATTGGACGCTTGACACCGTCAGTGACCTACTTTTTGCGGTTAATGCCGAAATGGATTATGCTGTAGTGTTCAACCATGCACGAGAAGACACGCTTAGCTCGCATGGCCACACGGGACCCGATAGCAGCATGGTCATTGTTCGGCCGCAACCCGAGACGCGAAGTTCGGGCACCAAGGTAGCGGAATTTCTCGATGCCGCTTAATGTAAAATCTGCGCTTATTTGCGACGGTGCTCGTGAAGAAAAGACTGGAAAATTCATTCTGGTCGGGTGTCTATACTGGTGATGTGATATTCCTTAGCAAACCCGCTACATTTTCACCAGTGTTCTGGGTGGAAATTGTTGCTTTTGTTAAGGATTTAGTTATGGAAATCGAAGCTAAAATCGATATTCCAGGTAGATTTAAATCTATATCATTCACCGCAACTACACCTGTCGAACAGCAAGACAGAGCGCTTTTCATAGTACAAGCCAGACCATTTAAAATTGCAGAAGGTGGGAGTTTACGGCTCAGCATGCGACCGGCCGGCACGAGAAGATGGACGGAAATCATAACGAAGACGGTCCTATTCGCCGAATCATCGGGCCCGTCGTTCATAACGTAACCCATCATGTTGCCCGAAGCTCCTGACCCTTTGTTCGTCGGGAGGTGTGCCACAACGCGGCAGCGCCGCATCACGGCCTGTTACCTGCGGCACGGTCGATCGCTGGCGTAGGACGGCTCGGTTGGCGCGGCCTTCGCCCTGCCATGCGAAGGTGTTCCGCCATGGGTCGCAAGCCGCCAATCGTTCGGCTCCCGGCAAGCTGCTGGGCTCGTGGGAAAGCAGGGCGGGCGCCACCTGCGATGGATCCGGAAACGAGGGCTTTTGAGGGCTCTGGCGGGCGAACCGGCGCACGCGATGCAGGCCGGCCCGCCCGCGGTGCTTTTTGGGCTCGCCCTCAGGCCGCCCGGAAAAGCTCGACTGGTTGGTCCTCGAAGGGCAAAATGGAACCCATATCGACCTCGGGGAAGGCCGGCCGGTGCGCCCCCGGATCGGCGGCGGCGTACGATTGCCGCCACCGCGCAACGCCGACCGTGGGCTGTGGCCGTGACCGAGCGGGGCCGAAGAGAGGGTGGATCGTCAGAGGGGAAAGGAGAGCACGATGAAGGTGGATGCCGTCTTGGCCGCCAAGGGTCGCGAGGTCGCGACCGTGAGCCCGACGGCGACGCTCGCGACCGTGGCGCAGCGGCTGCGCCTGGAAGGGATCGGGGCGCTGGTCGTGCTCGACCAGGGCCGGCTCGCGGGCATCGTCTCCGAGCGCGACGTGGTCCAGGCGTTCGCCGCCCACCGGGCGGCGACCTCCGAGGTCAAGGTCGCCGAGGTGATGACCCGGGACGTCATCACCTGCCGGCCGGACGACACCTTGACCCGCGTGATGGGCGTCATGACCCGCCACCGCGTGCGCCATCTGCCGGTGCTCGAGGCCGGCCGGATGGTCGGGCTGATCAGCATCGGCGATGCCGTCAAGCACCGGCTGGCCGAGCTCGAGACCGAGACCGCGGTGCTGCGCGACGCCTATATCGCGGGCCACTGAGCGCGCCGGCCAGGTGGGGCGGCCCGCGCCACAGCGCGGCGTCAGCGGGAATCCGCCGGGGCGGGACGAAGCTCGGCCAAGCCCTCGATCGCGCCCGCCGAAAGAATCAGGAAACAGCCCAAGGCTTCGCGGGGGCCGAACGGCTCGTTCGCGAGCAGCGCCGCCGAGAACGCTGCGACCGCGACCTCGAGCAGCAGCAGCAGCGCGACCCGGCCCGGCTCGAGCAGCCGGGCGCCCCAGAGCAGCAGCCAGGTGCAGGGCAAGAGCCAGCCGAGCGCCGCGAGCGCGGCCAGCGCGAGCACGCCCGGCCCGATCGGCCCCGATCCGCTCTCTGAGGGGGCATACCACATCAGCAGGACCGACAGAGCGGCAGCGGTGGCGCAGGCGACCAGGGTCTGCTCGAGCCCGCCGATCGCCTGGCCCTTGCGCACCAGCGTGACCGAGAGCGCGAACAACAGCCCGGCGGCGAGCCCGAGCCAGTCGCCGGCCGAGCGCGGCAGCGGCAGGCCGGCCTCGAAGCCGAGCAGCACGAGCGCGCCCGCGAGCCCGAGCAGGACCGAGAGCGCCCGCGCGCGCCCGACCCGCTCGCCGAGCAGAGCGACCGCGAGCACGGTCGCCCAGATCGGGGCGAGGTAGAAGAGCAGCGTCACGCGCACGACCTCGCCCAGGATCAGGGCCAGGTTCCAGCTGACCAGCGCGCCGCCGAACAGCCCGCCGGCGCCGAGCAGCAGCAGCCCGCCGGCGGCCAGGCGCTCGCGCCGGGACCAGAACCAGGGCACCAGCGCGAGGCTCATCGTGCCGTAAAGCGCGGCATTCAGCGCCGGTCCGCCGAGCCCCGCTCCGGCCAGCGCGCGCAGCGGCAGCCACCAGAGTCCCCAGAGTGCTGCCGAGAACGCGATCGCGCCGGCGGCGAGCAGCGCCGGGCGTCCGGTCATCGCGGGCTCAGAACGCGCCCGGGCGGTCGCGGCCGAGCCACGGCGCCCGGCCGACGCCAGGCTGCGGCGGGTCCTCCGGCGCATGGGAGACAACCCGGATGTCCGACCATTCGATCGGCATGCCGAGGTGCTGGAAGAGGCCGAACGAGGCCCTGCGGTGGCGCGGCCGATCGGCCGGAACTCTGGCATCCTGCTCCTGGCAGAGCCAGGCGCCGGGCTCTGGCGTCGCGGCCGGCCAGAAGCGCCGGTCGCCGGCCTCGTTCAGCCGGTAGACGGCGCGCCGGACCGGCGGCGCCAGGCCGTCGACCTCGCCCCGGATCGTGACCTCAGGGCAGCGGTAGCGGAACTGCTGGCGCGCGCCATAGGTCAGGCGGATCGCCATCGGGCCCGCGTCAGGCCGCGCCGGCCAGATGCAGCCAGGGCAGCCGCTCCTCGGCGAAGGCATTGTTGGTCGGGGCGAAATCCTCGGGCCGATCGAGGCTGCCGACCAGCACGTGGACCTCGCCCGGCCAGCGGGCGCCCTCGTAGGTGAGCGGGGTGCCGCACAGCCCGCAGAAGCTTCGGATCACGCCGGGCGACGACGGAAAGCGGACCGGCGCGCCGGCAACGTACGAGAAACGTCCGGTTGCGAAGCCGGCAAAGGTCGCCATCGCGGCCCCGGTCGCGCGCCGGCAGCTCGCGCAATGGCAATTCGTGATCCATTTCGGCGCGCCGAGCGCCCGGTAGCGCACCGCGCTGCACAGACAACGCCCGCCATGCTCGGGTTCGCTCATGCCCGCTTGCCCTTCCGCCCCGAGCCGGTCAGAAGCAATAGCTGCGGAGCGTCTCGAAGGCGACCAGAAAACCCCATTTCGCCCAGAGCACGACGCCCAGGGCGAGGCCCGCGCCGATCACCGCAAGCGGCAGCCAGACCAGCAGGCCCGGCCGGGTGCTGCTCGCTGCCGGCTCGGACGCTGCCGCCGCGCGCGGTCCTGCGCTGCTCAAGGCCGGGCTCCCCAAAGCCACCGTCTGGCTCTAAGATCAGGCCGCGGCCGGCCGTTGGCAAGGGCGGGCGCGGACAGCAACCGTTAGAGGGAGTCGCCATGCGCAGATACATCATCGAGCGCGAGCTGCCGGCGGTCGGCAAGCTCGAGGGCGAGGAGCTCAAAAGCGCCGCCGCCAAGTCGAACGCGGCGCTGGCCGAGATCGGCCCCGACGTCCAGTGGATCGAATCCTACGTCGCCGCCGACAAGACCTTCTGCGTCTACCTCGCCAAGGACGAGGCGACGATCCGGCGGCACTCCGAGCTGAGCGGCTTTCCGGCCGACAAGATCACCGAGGTCAAGCGGACGATCGACCCGACCACCGCCGGCTGATCCCGGCAGCCCCACCGCCATGGGCCTGACCGCGACGCTGGTCCTGATGCTCCTGGCGGTGGGCGCGGCCGGACTCGCCAACTGGCGCGAGCGCCGCCCGGGCGAGCTCGGCAGGCCGCCGCTGGTCTCCTACACCGTGGTCCAGATGATCGCGCTGGTGGTGGCGCTCGTGATGGCCGCGCACCTGGTGAGCCTGCTGACCGGCCAGCCGCTGACCAGCCGCTTCCTCGGCTGACCGGGCGCAAGAACCGGGTGGCGGGCAGCGCCCGGGCGAGCGAGCTTCGGCGCCTCGCCAGCGATCGGGCCTGGTCATGACGTCGTCGAGCCGCCGGGCGATGGGTCCGGTCGAGTGGTTGCTGCTGCTGGCCCTTTCGGTGCTGTGGGGCGGCTCGTTCTTCTTCGTCGAGGTGGCGCTGGCCGAGCTGCCGCCGTTCACGGTCGTGCTCGCACGCTTCGGCCTCGCGATGCTGGCGCTAGCGGCGATCGTGCTTGCGAGCGGCCAGCGCCTGCCGCGCGATGGCCGGCTCTGGGGCGCCTTCCTGGTCATGGGTGCCTTGAACAACCTGATCCCGTCCAGCCTGATCGTCTGGGGCCAGACCGAGATCGCGAGCGGGCTTGCCTCGATCCTGAACGCGACGACGCCGCTGTTCACGGTCGTGCTCGCCCATGCGCTGACCCCGGACGAGCGCCTGACGCCGGGCCGGGTCCTGGGCGTGCTCGCGGGGCTGGCCGGGGTTGCGGTGATGATCGGGCCCGAGGCGCTCTTGCGGCCTGGGTGCTCAGGTCCTGGCTCAGCTGGCCGTGCTCGGCGCGGCGCTCGCCTATGCGCTGGCCGGGATCTTCGGCCGGCGCTTTCGCGGCCTCCCGCCGCTGGTGACCGCATTCGGCCAGGTCAGCGCGTCGACCTTGATGGTGCTGCCGCTGGCGCTGCTGGTCGACCGGCCCTGGACGCTGCCGCCGCCGGGGCTGACGACGCTCGGCGCGCTCGCCGGCATCGCGCTGCTCAGCACGGCACTCGGCTATGTGCTCTATTTCCGGATCCTGGCGGCGGCCGGTGCGACCAACCTTTTGCTCGTGACCTTCCTGATCCCGGTCAGCGCGCTGCTGCTGGGCACGACCGTGCTGGGCGAGCGCCTGAGCGCGGGCCAGCTCGCCGGCATGGCGCTGATCGGGCTGGGGCTGGCCGCAATCGACGGCCGCCCGTTCGCCCGGCTGCTGCGCGCCCAGGCGGTTCAGGTGCGGCCGTAGACGTCCTCGTAGCGGACGATGTCGTCCTCGCCCAGATAGTCGCCGCACTGGACCTCGATCAGGTGCATCGGCAGCGCGCCCGGGTTCTCCATGCGGTGCCGGGCGCCGAGCGGGATGTGCACGCTCTGGTTCGGCTCGAGCCGCAGCACCCGCTCGTCGACCGTGACCTGGGCGGTGCCGGCGACCACGACCCAATGCTCGGCGCGGCGCTTGTGGCTTTGCAGGCTGAGCCGGCCGCCGGGGCTGACGATGATCTCCTTGACCTTGAAGCCGGGGCCTTCGTGCAGGACCTCGAAGCTGCCCCAGGGCCGCTGCTCCTTGGCGTGGGCGTCGCCCTCGGGGCGGCCGGCCGCGCGCAGCAGCGTCACCAGGTTGCGGACCGCATCGCTGCGGCCGCGATCGGCGACCAGGATCGCGTCCTCGGTCTCGATCACGGCGAGGTCGCGCACGCCCGAACAGGCGACCAGCCGGCGCTCGGCGTGGACCAGGCAATTCTCGCTGGCATCGAGCAGGACGTCGCCCCGGACCGCGTTGCCGGCCTGATCCTTGGGCAGCTGCTCCCAGAGCGCCTGCCAGGAGCCGAGATCCGACCAGCCGGGATCGCAGGGCACGACCGCGATTTTCTGACTATGCTCCATGACCGCCTTGTCGATCGGCTGCGCCGGCACCGCCTGGTAGCGCTCGAGCGGGACCTCGAAGGCACCGCCCGGGGCCTCCCTGAGCGCCGCGAAAGCGGCCGTGACGCCGGCCAGGATCTCGGGCGCGTGGCTGCCGAGCTCGGCCAGGATGCGATCGGCCCGGAACAGGAACATGCCGCTGTTCCAGAAATGGCCGCCCGCGGCCAGCATCGCCTCGGCGGCCGGCCGCTTCGGCTTCTCGACGAAGCGCGCGACCCGGAGCACGCCCGGCGCGTCCGCGAGCGGCTGGCCGGACTGGATGTAGCCGTAGCCGGTCTCGGGCCGGGTCGGCGTGATCCCGAAGGTCACGAGCTGGCCCGCCGCCGCGACCGGCAGCGCGCGCTCGAGCGCCGCGTAGAGCGCGTCGGGCGCCTGCATCAGATGGTCGGAGGGGCAGATCCAGAGCAGCGCCTCGGCGCCGAGCCGCTGCTTGACATAGAGCGCGGCGAGCCCGATCGCGGCCGCGGTGTTGCGCCCGACCGGCTCGAGCAGCCGGTGGCGGGTCAGCGCCGGATCGATCTGCTCCAGCTCGCGCCGGACCAGGAAATCCTGCGCCTTGGCGCCGACCGTCACGACGTGGCCGGGCAGCGCCCGGGCCAGCAGGCGGCGCGCGGTCTGCTCGAGCAGCGACTGCTCGCCGGCGAGCCGGGCCAGCTGCTTGGGCATGGTCTCGCGGCTGACCGGCCACAGGCGGGTGCCGGAGCCGCCGGCGAGAATCACGGGCACGAGCGTGGACACGGCGGCAGCTGTTCCCTTCGCCAAATCGCCTCGACGCTAGCCCGGACCGGCGAGCCGGTCCAGCTTCGAGCGCGTGGCCGCCTGCCGACCGCTGTCGTCAGGATGCGTCCCGAGAAATAGTCAGGCTTGGTTGCCAAATCGTGATCGGCCGCGCCGGCGCCGCGCCCGACGGGCTGGTCACCGGCGCGCTCGCGGCTTAGATTGGGTCGCCGTTGGGGACCGGCGGCACGATCGCTGGCGCCCTGGCGGCTCGCCGGCGCGCGCGGGCCAGATCTGCACCGGAGACCGCGAGCATGGGCCTGCTCGACCGCTTGAAGCGCATGCTGGAGCCGGACGCGGCGGCCGCGTCCCCGGGCGGCGACCAGCTCCAGCTGGCGGCCGCCGTCCTGCTGGTCGAGGCGGCGCGCATGGATGCCGAGTTCGAAGCCGACGAGCGCGCACACATCGAAACCCTGCTCGCCCGGCGGTTCGGGCTCGATGCCGCCGAGAGCCGCGAGCTGCTGGCGCTCGCCGAGCGGACCGCGGCCAACAGCGTCGAATGGCAGGGCTACACCCGCGTGATCAAGGACCACCTGGAGCCCGATGACCGGATCCAGGTGATCGAGATGCTCTGGGAGGTGGCCTACGCCGACGGCCAGCTGCACGACTATGAGGCGAGCCTGCTGCGCCGGATCGCCGGCCTGCTCTACGTCAGCGACTACGACAGCGGCGAAGCGCGCAAGCGGGTGCTCTCACGGCTGGGCTTCGGCTGAGCGCTCGCCGTCAGCCGACCTCGACGTCCTGCCAGAAGCCGAACCGGCCGGCGACCCGCGCCATCCTGGGCAGCGGGTCCTCGTAGGACCAGGCGGCGCGCTCGTGGCGGGCGCCGTCGACCACGACGTCGTAGAACTGGACGCTGTGCGGGCACTCGAGATCGTCGGCCGTGCGCTCCGCCTTCTCGAGCCACTCCAGGCGGACGGCAGACTGCGGAAAATACTGATAGCCAGCGGCCTCGATGATGTCGTCGCTCTCGGCGACCACGTGCCCGTCAACGACGGCCTTCATGGTGCGATCCTCCTGAAATCAGCGGTTTGTTGAGAGATGAGGTGGCGTAGCGGCCCCGGCAACGCTGGAGCCGGATTCCAAGGCGATCATGCCGTTGCAGACTGCGCTTGCCGGCGCAGATAGGGGCCGGTGACT
Source organism: uncultured Alphaproteobacteria bacterium (assembly GCA_963840925.1). Taxonomy (GTDB): domain Bacteria; phylum Pseudomonadota; class Alphaproteobacteria; order Geminicoccales; family Geminicoccaceae; genus DATAOG01. The sequence continues at coordinate 150,451 of CAWJAY010000034.1, read as the reverse complement.
TTCTTGCTCGAAGAGGCTTCATGGCAGAGAAGGTAGCGGTCATCACCGCGGGCGGTAGCGGCATCGGAGCCGGGGCGGCTCGCCGGCTCGCGCAGGATGGGTATCGCGTGGCGATCCTGTCTTCGTCCGGCAAGGGCGAAGCGCTCGCCGCAGAACTCGGCGGGATCGGCGTGACCGGCTCCAACCGGTCCCGTGACGACCTCAGCCGCTTGATCGATCAGACGATCGAGCGCTGGGGCCGGATCGATGCCCTGGTGAACAGCGCCGGACACGGGCCCCGTGCGCCGATCCTCGAGCTCACCGACGAGCAGTGGCACACCGGGCTCGACATTTACCTGATGAACGTGATCCGGCCGGTGCGGCTGGTGACGCCGGTCATGGTCAAGCAGAAAGGCGGTGCCATCATCAACATCTCGACGGCCTGGGCCTTCGAGCCGAGCGCCCTGTTCCCGACCTCGGCCGTGTTCCGGGCGGGGCTCGCCGCGTACACGAAAATCTTCGCCGACGCCTACGCCGCCGACAACGTGCGCATGAACAATGTGTTGCCCGGCTGGATCGACAGTTTGCCCGCCACGGACGAGCGCCGTCTCGGTGTGCCGATGCAGCGCTATGGCACCGTCGAAGAGGTCGCAGCGGCGGTCGCCTTCCTGGCCGGCGAGGGTGCCGGCTACATCACCGGGCAGAACCTGCGCGTGGACGGCGGAATCACGCGATCGGTCTAATCTTCCTGGTCCGAACCGCGCCGATCAAGTCAGGCTAAATGCTGGGGTTTGCCTGGTCTTTGAGCTCCGCCCCATTGCACGGCGGAGTGCCGGCCGAAGCTCGACAGCAGGCCGGGCTCGATGCTCTGCCACGACCGGCCGCCGTCCTCGCTCAGATCGCTGCCGCAGTGGTTCTGCTGTGGGGCGATGTTCAAAAGAGGTGGGGTTGCTGGACAATTCCTGCTTTTCGTCTATTATGGACAATATGGCCTCGCATGGGGAATGAGGTGATGCGCTACGTTTCGGCTACCGAGGCGAAACAGACCCTGGCGGCCGTGCTCGACGCCGCGCAACGGGAACCGGTGGTCATCCGGCGCCAGCAGCGGGACGTTGCCGTGGTCCTCTCGATCCAGGAATACGAGCGGCTCGCCGCCCTGAACGTCGCCGAATTTCAACACTTTTGCGATCGGATCGGCGAGCAGGCCAAGGCGCGAGGCCTGACCGGGGAGAAGCTCGCCCAAATCCTGGCCGATGGGTCCTAGGGAGCGGATCGTCGTCGACACCAACGTCCTGATCAGCCGCCTACTGCTCCCGGATTCGGTGCCCGGCCGGGCGGTCAGAAAGGCGGTCGGCGCGGCGCAGCTGCTGGTGTCGGAGGCGACGATCACGGAACTCGCCGACGTCCTCGGTCGGGTCAAGTTCGATCCCTACCTGTCGATCGCCGATCGGCAGCAGTTTGTCCGTCTACTCGGGCGGGTCGCCGAGATGGTGCCGATCGTGCGCGTCGTGCGCGCCTGTCGCGATCCCCGGGACGACCGGTTCCTCGAGGTCGCCGTCAACGGCCGCGCCGACCTCATCGTCACCGGTGACGGCGACCTGCTCGGGCTGCACCCGTTCCTGAACGTCACGATCCTGAGCCCGGCCGCCTACCTGGACCGGTGAGGCGGCGGGTCAGCCGCCGCTGATCGCGGTCATGATGATCACCTCGGCGCCCGGGGGCAGCCGGGTCTCCAGCGTCGCGCGCTCGCCGGCGACGAAGATGTTGATGTGGCGCCGGATGCGCGGTCGCGAATCGCAGATCCGATCGCGCATGCCGGGCCAGCGCGCGTCCAGCGCGTCGATCATCTCCGCGACGGTCGCGGCCGGCAGCTTCAGGCGGCGCACCGAACCGGGGAACAGCCGCACCAGCAGCGTCGGCAGCGTGACCGAGACCTGCGGCGGCGTCGGCACGGAGGCGGGCTCAGGCATCGCTCTCTCGCCTCGCGCAGCTAGGCGTCGACGACCAGCGTCTCGACCGAGGTGATCAACGGCAGGTGCTGGGCGATGCGCTGCCAGCTGTCGCCCTCGTCGGCGCTGGCGTAGAGGCAGCCGGAGTTGGTGCCGAAGTAGACCCCTGCGGGCTGGAGCCGGTCGGTCGCCATGGCCTGGCGGAGCACGCCGAAGAAGACGTTCGCCTGGGGCAGCCCCTCGCGCAGCGCCTGCCAGTGTCGGCCACCGTCGCGCGTGCGCCAGACCGCGGCCTGGCCGTCGGGCACGTAGCGCCCGGCGATGTCGCCGTTCAGCGGCACGAGGTAGAGGGTCGAGGGATCGCGCGGATGGACCGCGGCCGGAAAGCCGAAGGAGGACGGCAGGCCCGCCTCGATGCTCTGCCACTGCCGGCCGCCGTCATCGCTCCGATACATGCCGCAATGGTTCTGCTGGTAGAGCCGATCGGGCATGCCGGGCGCGCTGACCAGGCAGTGCACGCACTGGCCGTACTCCGGGTACCTCTGGTCCTCCGGCAGGTAGTCCGCCCGGGTGCCGCGGTTGCGCGGCTCCCAGGACAGGCCGCCGTCGGCGGTATGGAACACGCCGGCACTCGAGATCCCGACCCAGAACTGCTTGCGGTCGCTCGCGTGCGGCACCAGCGAGTGCAGGATCAGCCCGGCGCCGCCCGGCTGCCAGTGCGGCCGCGTCGGGTGGTCGCGCAGGCCATAGACGTGCTCAAAGGACTGGCCGCCGTCGTCGCTCCGGAACAGCCCGGCCGGCTCGACCCCGGCGTAGAGGCGATCGCCGGCCGGGCTCAGGCTCCAGACCATCTTGATCGGCTCCTCGCCGGCCTCGTAGCCCAGCCCCTGGCTCGAATGGCTCCAGCTGGCGCCGAGATCGCTCGATTTCCAGACCGCCGGGCCGAACCACTCGTTGCCGCCGCCGCCGTAGATGGCACCGGTCGCCGGATCGCCGACCACGTGGTTCAAGGGCCAGGCCTCGCAGAACGGGCCGCTCTGCTGCCATTGGCGCCGTTCGGCATCGCTTTGAAGGATGAACGCGCCCTTCTTGGTTCCGAGCAGAATCAGGACTTTGGTGGCCATCGCGGGTCTCCGTTACTCATGCTGCTCAGGCTGAGCCAACCATGTCAGTCGTCGATCGCCTGGTAGGCAAGTGTCCAGAAGTCGGCGGCGATCTCGACCATGACCTCGTCGTACAAGCGCTGGACCATCAAGATCGCGACCAGGTCCTCGCGCGGGATCGGACGCCCAGGACGTGCCGAAGCCGCCGTCCCAGCCGAAGCGGCCGGGGGCCGCCGCGATGCCGTCCCGCCGGGTGATCATCGAGACGCCAAAGCCAAAGCCGCGGTTGTCCCAGAACCCGGGAAAGAACGGCGAGGCCGCCTTCTCCGCCGGGGTCAGCTGATCGGTCGTCATCGCCTCGACCGTCGGCCGCGCCAGCAGCCGCAGGGCGCCGTGGCGGCCGCCGTTCAACAGCATCCGGCCGAACGCCAGATAGTCGTCGACGGTCGAGAACAGCCCGGCGCTGCCGCCCGGGCAGACGCTGAAGCGGCCCCGCTCGCGCCGCCGCGCGCCCGGTCGCGCCAGTCTCGCGTCGGCCTGATAGCAGGCGGCGAGCCGGCCGCGCTTCGCCTCCGGCACGCAAAGCCGGTGTCGATCATGCCGAGCGGCGCGAAGATCCGCTCGGCCAGGAACTGCTCGAACGGCTGGCCAGCGGCGCGCGCGATCAGCGCGCCCAGGAGGTCGAAGCCGCTGTGATAGCGCCAGCGGGCACCCGGCTGGTCCATCAGCGGCAGCGGGCCGAACGCGGCCAGCGCGTCCGGGCGGCAGTTCCGGCGGGTTCGGACCCGGGCGCGATGCCGGCCTCGTCCATCGCCCGCTGGATCGGCCAGTCGCGGGACGGCTCGATGATCAGGCCAAAGCCCATCCGCATGGTCAAAAGGTCACGGACCGTGATCGGCCGGTCCGCCGGCACGGTCTCGTCGAGCGGCCCATCGAGCCGCGTCAGCACGCGGCGGCCGGCCAACTCGGGCAGCAGCCGGTCGACCGGCTCATCGAGCCGGAGCCTGCATTCCTCGACCAGGATCAGCGCGCCGCGGCCGTGATCGGCTTGGTCATCGAGGCGATCCGGAAGATCGTGTCGCGCCGGATCGGCTCGCCGCCGCCTGCGCGCGCGCGCCGATCGCCTCGACCTGCGCTTCGCCGCGCCGGCTGACCAGCGTGACGATGCCGGCCGCCGCCGCGCTCGACGTGGCCGGCCATGACCTCGCGCATCCGGCCGAGCCGCGTCTTCGAAGGTCTGCCGCTGGTCATCGCGGTCTCAGCCGCGCCCGGGCTGCCGAACTCGGCCTCGATCAGGATCTCGACCTGGTCGCTGACGCCGAAAGCCGAGCCGGGCGGCGGCACGCCCTCGGCGATGCCGAACTCTGAGCGCAGCAGCGCGCCCTGCGCGGAAAAGCCGATCCGCGCGCCGGACGGGTCGAGCGGATGGCGCGCGTAGCCGCCGTTGAACGTGACGTCGAGGATCACCTCGCGCGTGATGCCGTGCAGATCGAGCGTCCCGGTCATCCGGGCGCTGTCCGGTCCGGTCAGCTCGAGCACGGTCGAGCGGAAGGTCATCTGCGGAAAGCGCGCGCTGTCGAGCCAGTGCTCGTTGCGCAGCTGGGCGTCGAAGTCGAGCGCCGGGTCCGGGTGGTCGGTCTCGATCGAGCTCGGGTCGATCGTGGCGGTGACGCTCGAGGCGGCGGGATCGGCCGGATCGAACTCGAGCTTGGCCGCAAAGCGCGTGAAGCGCGCGGTATAGTGGGAAAAACCCAGGTGATTGGCCCTAAAGATCAGGCTCGCGTGCTGCCGGTCGAGGGTATAGGTGCCGGCCGGGGCCTCGGTCGCGGCCGGCCGGATCGGGTCGGCTGCCAGCAGGCGCCGGCCCGGGTCGGGAACCAGCGCCAAGGCCGCGAGCGCCGCCAGGGCCAACGCCTCGGCCGGTCTCATGCTTGCGGCCCGCCGCCGGTTCCCGAAGCGCCAGTCCTCAGGGCGCCACGTAGACCATCCAGGACACGCCGAAGCGGTCCGCGACCATGCCGAAGCGCGCCGAGAAGAAGGTCTTGGCGAGCGGCATCTGGACCTCGCCGCCTTCGCCCAGCGCCTTGAACACGCGGTCGGCCTCGGCCTCGTCGGCGACCGTCAGCGACAGCGCGAAGCCCTGAAAGCTCGGCCTGCCCTGGCAGCGGCCGTCGGAGGCCAGAACGGTCGTCTCGCCGATCCGGAGCTCGGCGTGCATCACCTTGTCGCCAGCATTGGCCGGGCCCATGCCCGGTTCGGGGCTGTCCTTGAAGTGCATCAGCATCGTCACCTCGGCGCCGAGCGCGCGCTGATAGAACTCGAACGCCTCCGAGCAGCGGCCATCGAAGAACAGGTAGGGCTGGATCTGCATGATCTTCTCCTGCAGGGGTTGGGGGCGGTTCAGGCGCGGTCCGGCGCCTCGATCCGCGGCTTCTCGGCCATCGGGAAGAACCGGAAATAGGGCTCGGCCTCCTTCAGCACGCGGGCGAACGAGGGCCGCGCCATCAGGCGGCCGAGGTAGGCTTTGAGGCGGCGCTGGGTCGCGTCCAACGGGACGACCGTGTTGGCGTAGAAGAGTGCTGGTGCGGCCGCGCAGTCGGCCAGCGTGAACGCCTCGCCCAGCATCCAGGTCTTCTCGCCCAGCTCAGGCTCGAGCAGCGCATAGGCTTCGCCGAGCTGCACCTTGGCCTGCTCGACGCCATGGCCATCGTTCGCGCCCTGCCGGACGCAGCCGGTCGGTCACGATCTTCTGCATCGGCTCCTGGACGTAGTGGTCGTAGAAGCGGTCCCACATCCGGGTCTGCCAGGCGAGCTCCGGGTCGGCCGGGACGAAGCGTGTGCTGCCGGGGTAGAACGCGTCCAGGTACTCGAGGACGATCGTCGATTTCGGCGACCGTGCGGCCCCGCGCCTGGTCGCGCAGCACCGGCATCTTGGCCATGCGGCCAGACCGCCCGGAACGCCGCGGCCGAGGCCGGGTCCCCGAAATCGACGATCACCGGCTCGAACGGGGTGCCGTTCTCGTATAAGGCGATCAGTGCCTTGTGACAGAACGACGCCAGCGGATGGCAGTAAAGCTTCAAGGACATCGGAACGCCTCGGCTGAGATCGGATCGGTTTCGTGAGTTGACGAGGGCTATGGCTTGAGGTCGACTGCCGCCCGTTCGCTGCCGTCCATGTAGAAGGGCACCGACGAGTGCTCGTGGACGACCTTCCATTGGCCCTTGATCTTGCGCAGGCCGGTGGTTGCGCGCACCCAGACGTCGGTTTCCTCGCCGCTCGTCCGCGCGCCGCTGATCCGAACGAGGCTGCGGCAAAAGGCGACGTCATCGGCCGCGGTGATGCAAAGGTCGTGGATCTCGTAGCCGACCGGCCCCTGAAACGTCGGGAACCAGGCCTCCAGGCTCTTGCGCACCGCATCCGCGCCCGCGTTCTGCAGCGGCGGCGCGAGCTCGAAGGTCACGACCTCCGCCGCATAGTGCGCCATGACTGCGCCGACGTCCTTGTCGCGGATCGCCTGCGCCCAGCTCTCGAACAGGGCACCGAGCTCGGCCGGTTGCCCGGTTCGGCGGTTTTCTACGGTCATCCCTTCCTCCTTTGCCATCGGGCTCGCGGGGGCGGTCAGCCGCCCGGAGCCTGCTCCGGCTTGAGGCCGAACATCGTCTGGCCGCTCCTCGGGTCGAACGGCGCCGAGCAGTGGTCGTGCACGATCAGCCAGCGGCCGTCCGGCTGGCGGCGGAAGCAGGTCGTCGCGCGCAGCCAGCCCAGGTGCTCGCTGCCATCGAGCCCGGTCGCGCCGCACCGGGCCAGATAGTGGGCGAAGGCAATCTCGCCGCCGGCCACGACCTCGAGATCATGAATCTCGAACGTGAGCGGGCCCTGCATGTGGGGAAAGCAGGCCTCCAGATGCTTGCGCAAAGCCACGGCACTCTCGAACTGGAGCGCGCTGTGGCAGTCGAACGAGCGCGCATCTCGCGCGTAGCAGGCCATGATCCGGTCGTTATCCTTGGCTCGATTGGCCTTGGCCCAGTCCTCGATCCGGGCGCGGACCTCGGTCTCGGTGGTCTTGGCCATCGTCGCAGTCGTCTGGGCCATCGTCGCAGTCGTCTGCGCCATCGTCGCAGTCGTCATGTCGATTCTCCTGTTACCGGCTGGCGCCGTCGAACTGGCTGATCTTGATCCGCGACAGATCGAGGTCGGCGCAGCGGAGGTTGACCATGACCATCGCCTCGCCGTCGGGGCCCGTGCCCTCGGCGAACGGCGAGCAGCCGCACCTCGCGCAGAACTGATGGCGGATCAGGTGCCTGCCGAAAGTATAGACGGCGATCTCGGCGCGCGCGGTCTCCAGGTGGAACTGGTCCGGCGTACAGGCGGCCAGCACCGACCCCTTGCGCCGGCAAATCGAGCAGTTGCACTCGATCGCCTCGGTCGGCTCGGCGTCGATGCGAAACGCGATCTTGCCGCAATGGCAGCTGCCACGGGTAGCCATGGTCTTCTCCCGTTGTCCGCGCTCACGCCGGGCCCGCTGGGGTTGCGGGCACCGGCGGCATCTCCGGAAAGCGCTGGACCGCCGGGTCGACGAGGTCCCACCTGTGACCCCGGCTCGTGAAGACGACGAACGCGGGCTTGAACGAGCTCGGATCGTCGAGGCTGCCGGCCGGGACCGAGGCCATGTCGGGCATGCCGCTCGACCGGGCGATCACCGGCGAGCCGCAGGTCGGGCAAAAGCCGCGGCGGACCCGGCTGCCGCTGTCGGCCTCGACCTCATAAAAGCGCGGCGCGCCGGTCAGCTTCACCGCGTTCGCGGGAAAGGCCATGAAGCTCGAGTGGCCGCCGCCGGTCTCGATACTGGCAGTCGCGACACTGGCACTGGCCGCCGAACATCGGCTCGGCTGCGATCTCGTAGCGGATCGCGCCGCACCGGCAGCCGCCCTGATAGGTGGTGGGCATCGATCGTCTCCGTCGCGGTCGTGACCAGTACGTTCGGACAGTCGGAGGGTGCCTGAGCGGCGCTCGACCGGTCCCTGTCCTGGTCGTCGTAGCGGTCGTGGTGGCGGACCCACGCCATCGTCCAGGGCAGCTCGCCCTCGTCGCGGCCCTTGGGCGCCAGGTCGAGCCAGTTGTAAGCGCCGACCAGGATGTCGAGCCCGCGCGCGTAGCAGGAATAGGTGTGGAAGACGGCGCCGGCCGCATCCTTGTAGAACACGCTGGCGCCGGGCGCTTCCTCGCTCGGGAACTCTTCCTTGTGGTAGTTGTATTCGACCTGACCCTTGGCCATCTCGTCCGGCGTGAACGAGACGTGATAGTCGTAGTTGAAGTCGTTGCCGGACGACGACACCCATTTGAAGCGCCAGCCCATGCGCCGCTGGAACGCTTCGATCTGGGCGAGCGGCGCCCGCGAGACCACGACGAAGCTCACATCGCGCTGGGCGAGGTGGACGGTTGCGCCATCGAAGTGATCGGCCAGGAACGAGCAGCTCGGGCAGCCCTCCTCCCAGCCGGGACCGAACATGAAGTGGTAGACGATCAGCTGGCTGCGGCCCTCGAACAGGTCGGCGAGCGTCTCCTTGCCGGCCGGGCCGTCGAAGACGTAGGGCTTGTCGACCTTGACCCAGGGCAGCTCGCGCCGCTCGGCGCTCAGCCGGTCGCGCTGCCGGGTGAATTCCTTCTCCTTGCTCAGGAGCCGCTTGCGCGCGGCGAGCCATTCGTCCTGCGCCACGATGCGGTGCTGCATGGTTCGATCTCCTTCGGTTCAAACCTTGGCCAGATATTCGGCGAAGCGCTCGAGGCAGCTGATCCAGCCGCCCTCGTGACCGTCGCGCGAGCTGATCGAACTCGAACCCGGTCTGGCGCAGCGTGAGCCTGGTCCCGGCACCCTGCTCGAAGGTCACGGTCACCACGGTCTCGGGGCCGAGCCGGCCGTCGGCATCCTCGTTGACGTAGGTGAAGACCAGGCGCTCCGGCTCGACGATCTCGCGGTAGACGCCGCGCTTGATGTGCTTGCTGCCCTCGGGCGAGCGCATGCAGCGCACCCAGGCGCCACCCGGGCGCACGTCGGTCTCGCAGGACAGCAGCGTGAAGCCCTTGGGCCCCCACCAGCGCGCCAGGTGCTCGGGCTGGACCCAGACCTTGAAGACCAGGCTGCGCGGCGCATCGAAGATGCGGGTGACGCGCGAGCTCCGGCGTCGCTGACGGCGGCGCCACGGTTGCCTGGGCAGGACTTGCGGCCATCGTCGGTTCCTCCGGCATCGGCATCTGGTTCAACAGGTCGGCCAACCGGTCGAGGCGGTCGTCCCAGCCGCCGCGGTCGTCTTCAGGACGCTCCGGGGCGGCCGGCTCGTAGGCGGCCTGATGCACGAACAGCCGCGTCTTGCCCGCCTGCTCGGCGAAGTTCACCGTTACCAGCGTCTCGCGCCCAGGCCGGCCGGCGGGATCCTCCCAGGCCCAGGTGAAGGCGAGGCGCTCCGGCTCGACGACCTCGCGATAGGCGCACTGCAGCCAGCGCAGGCCGCCCGCGGCCGAGCGCATGCCGACCCGCCAGGTGCCGCCCGGGCCGATATCGACCTTGCCGGCCGGCGCCGTGACGCCCCGCGGGCCCCACCAGCGGATCAGACGGTCAGGCCCGCTCCAGGCCTTGAAGACCTCGCGCCGCGGCGCATCGAACGCGCGCGTGACGACCAGCTCGAGCGCGCTCGAGGCGGCAGCGCCGCTAGTCGTGGCGGCCATCGTTGGCTCCCGGGGTCTGCAGCGCGCGCAGGTAATCCTCCAGCCGGTCGAGGCTCTGCTCCCAGAACTGGCGATAGTGCTCGACCCACTCTGCGACGTCCTTGAGCGGGCTCGCCTCGAGCCGGCAGGGGCGCCACTGCGCGCTCCGCCCGCGCGCGATCAGGCCGGCGCGCTCGAGCACCTTGAGGTGCTTGGAGACCGCCGGCAGGCTCATCTCGAACGGCCGCGCCAGCTCCTTGACCGAGGTCTCGCCGGAAGCGAGCCGGGCCAGGATCGCGCGCCGGGTCGGATCGGCGAGCGCGGCAAAGGTGGTGCTGAGATGATCGGGCGACATTTCCCGGTTAACCGTTCGGTTACGTAACTGATGGGTTAACTAGCGCCGGTGCCCTGCCCTGTCAAGCGCGCTGATTGCGATCGCGATCAGCCGCTGGCGCGCGCGTCGGACGAGCGGAAACGGTCCGCGGCTCTGGCCCGGGCTCTGGCCGCCTCGACCGCGCGATCGCGCGGCGGGGCGGCGGTCACCAGCGCGTCGAGCAGTTCGTGCGCGACGCCCGCGATCTGGTCGACCGCGCGCTCGAAAGCGACCTCGTTCGCCTTGGACGGCCGCGTGCAGCCGCTGAGCTTGCGCACGAACTGGAGCGCGGCCGACCGGATCTCCTGGTCGGTCGCCGGCGGGGCGAAGTTATGCAGGGTCTTGATGTTGCGACACATTGCCACCTCAATTGAGCGTGCCGTTGGCCAGCGCCTCGGCGAGGCAGTCGAAGCAGCCGCCCCAGCCGTGCTGGTGGCGATCGCGGCTCTCGATGGATTCGAAGACCTGCTGGTGGAGATCCAGGCGCGTCCCGTCCGCGGTCTCGAACAGTTCGATCGTGACCACGCTCTCATGGCCGCGGGGACCGTCGGTCTCCCAGCCCCAGGTGAAGACCAGGCGCGAGGGCGGCACGATGTCGCGGTAGACCCCGCTCACGATGTGGTCGTTGCCCTCGGGCGAGCGCATCGTCGTCCGCCAGCCCCCGCCCGGGCGCACGTCAAGCGCGACCTCGGGAACCGTGAAGCCCTGGGGACCCCACCATTTCACGAGCTGGTCCGGCTCGGTCAGCGCGCGGAACACGCGCTCGCGCGGCGCCTTGAAACGACGCGACAGCGCGAGGCTCAGCCCCTGCTCGGTTGCGGCCATTGCCGGCCCTCCCTGCTTCATTTAACCATATAGTTAAATAATACCCAGCGGCTGAGCCTGTCAAGGCTCCGCTGGACTTTTCTGATGCGAAGAACAGGAACACGGCCGGCCCGGCCAAACCGCCGAGCCGGCTCTCCTCATCCCACGTCAGCGATCGCTCCGCCCCGGCGGGAGCGGATTTCTACTTCCAGACCGGCTCGCCGAGATCGACGTCATCCTCGTCGGTGAGCGCACCGGTCGCGGCCCCCGCGGCGCCGCCGAGCGCTGCGCCGCCGAGCGTGTGGCCAGTCAGAGCGCCGCCGACGGCGCCAACCCCGGCGCCGATCGCCCCGCCGCTCAGCGCCCGGTCCGAGGTGCTCGACCCGCAAGCGGTGAGAAGCAAAAGCGTGGCGGCCGCAAGGCCTGCTTTCCACAACATCTCGATCTCCTCAATGGCCTCTGCTACCCTGGAAAACACTTCGTACCCGCGATCCGTTCCCCGAAACCATCAGGACGCGACCGGACGCGCGGGTCGTCCTCAGCTTCACCTGCAGCCGGGATGCGTCGTCTATGACCGGACTCCCGGGCCACAGCCCGCGGCCAGTCCCGCGCGGTGCGCGGCTGCCGTTCTTCTATGGCTGGGTGGTCGTCGCGGTCGCGTTCGTCACGATGGCGATCGGGGTCAACACCCGGACCGCCTTTTCCCTGCTCTTTCCGCCGATCCTGGATGAGTTCGGCTGGGATCGGGCGACGATCGCGGGCGCGTTCTCGATCGGTTTCCTCGCCTCGGCGCTGTATACGCCGTTCATCGGCCTCGCCATGGACCGGTTCGGGCCGCGCCTCGTGATCCCGTTCGGCGTCCTCGTGGTCGCGGCCGGCCTGCTGCTCGCGACCAGGGCCAGCCGGCCCTGGCAGTTCGATCTCAGCCTCGGCGTGCTGGTGGTCGGCGGCAGCGTGTTCGTCAGCTACATCGGCCATTCGATCATTCTGCCGCACTGGTTCGTGCGCCGGCGCGGGCTCGCGACCGGGATCGCGTTCTCGGGCGTCGGCGTCGGCTCGATCCTGCTGTTCCCCTGGCTGCAGCGCGTGATCGACGACGCCGGCTGGCGGACCGCCTGCCTCGCGCTCGCGGGCCTGCTGGTGGTCGTGCTGCTGCCACTGAACCTGTTGCTCCAGCGCCGCCGGCCGGAGGACCTGGGCCTGGCGCCGGACGGCGATCCGGGCGAGGCCGGCCCGCGTGCCGGCCCGCCGGGCAGCGCCAACGTCGTCGATCACGCCTGGGCGGCGACCGACTGGACGCTCGCGCGGGCGCTCCGGACGGCGCGCTACTGGTGGCTGTTCCTGGCGTTCTTCTGCGGCCTGTTCGCCTGGTACGCGGTCCTGGTCCACCAGACCCGCTACCTGCTCGAGATCGGCTTCCGGCCGGAGCTCGCGGCCTGGGCGCTGGGCCTGGTCGGGCTGTGCGGGGTGATCGGTCAGATCGGGATCGGCCACCTGTCCGACCGGGTCGGGCGCGAGTGGGCCTGGACCGTGGCGGCGCTGGGCTTCGTGCTCTGCTACCTCTGCCTGCTGGCGCTGCCCGCGCGCCCGAGTCTGGCGCTCCTCTACGCCATGGTCGGCGCCCAGGGGCTGCTCGGCTATGGCCTGGCGACGGTCTACGGCGCGATCCCGGCCGAGCTGTTCCAGGGTCCCCGTTTCGGCACGATCTTCGGCACGCTCGGCAGCGCCTCGATCCTCGGCGCCGCGGGCGGGCCCTGGGTCGCGGGCCTGGTCTACGACCGGCTCGGCAGCTACGCGCCGGCGTTCTGGCTCGCGATCGCGCTCTCGCTGCTCTCGATCGGCTGCGTCTGGCTGGCGGCGCCGCGCAAGGTCCGCCTGGTCGCGGGCCAGGCCGCGCGCCGCGAGGCGAGACGCGCCCGAGCCCAGCTCAAAGCCTGAGCCAGGCTGAGAGCCTCGATCGTTCGCGGACCAGCCCATCCTGATTGAAGTGGTGAACGCAATAGTGCGCCCATGAATCTTGGTAGGCCATCGCCATATCACCCGTCACCGAAGTCGTGCCGAGTCCAATTTCCGCGTAGGTGAACTCGAAGCTGCCGCTGCGGCGGGCCAACGCAATGTGGAATGGTTGGCCAGTGAATTCGTCGATGATGGGTCTGCCGCTACTCTGCAAGACGCCGGGTATGTCGACCCTTGCGGTTCTGAGCTTGAAGTTCGCCTCGACATCGATCGGCAAAAACAGTGTCTGGCAAAATTCCGCGCATGTCGACGCAAATACGGAGAAAAGATTGCTCAAGGGCGCGCCTGCCTCGCCCGAGATGATCGTTTCCAGCGCGATCCGTTGAGCCTGATCGGCGCGCTGGTCGATGACGATCTGGCGCTTGCCATTCCCGTCCTTGATTTCGCCGGGCCACTGGTAAAGCGCCGCCCAGCTCAGGCCCGCGAGCGGCGTATCGTTGAAATGGCCTTCAACTAGGTTGCCGACGAAGGCTGACTGGCAATAGCCTTGGGTGCTCGGCAAGTTGAACTGGCAACCACAATTCACAGCACAATTGCAGTTATCGTAACTTTCACTCTTGAACAGCCATTGATCAGCCATCCCGTCGATCCTCCGCCAGACCGCCGTATGCTTGGCTTCTGAAAGGCTAGCTCAAGGCATCACTGCTGTCGAGAGCGGACTAACCCGGATTTCCGGCCGCTCAAGCAGCCGATCGTGTCGTACGCCAGCTCCCACTACGAGGCCCAAGGTTGGACCCGAGCTCGTCGGGTGGCGGCCAAGGTCGAGTGGCACCAGGGCGACCTCTACCCGCGCGTCGGCTTCATCGTCACCGACCTGACCCGGCCGCCGGCGCGGATGGTTAAGTTCGACAACGGCCGTGGCACAGCGGAACAATGGATCAAGGAAGGCAAGTACGCGCTCCGCTGGACGCGCCTGTCCTGCCATGCCTTCCGGCACAATGCCGTGCGGCTGCAGCTCGACGCACTCGCCCACAACCTCGCCAACTTCATGCGCACCCTGGCTCTGCCCGAGGAGGTCGAGCATTGGTCGCTCACAACGTTGCGCGAGAAGCTGGTCAAGATCGACGCCCGCATCGTGCGCCACGGGCGCTACGTGGTGTTCCAGCTGGTCGAGGTGGCGGTGCCGCGGTCGCTATTCGCGGATAACCCGTGCCGGATCGATGCCCTGCGGCCACGGCCGCCGCTCCCGGCATGAGGGATCCTGAGCGGAACCCCGGCAAACGACGGGTGCGCCCATGATGACCGAAGGCTGCCCGATCGCGCCCAGAGAGCAAGGCGCAAGCCTCAGATCGCCCCTGCGCACCGGCTAACGGGCCGGCCCGGCCCTCGGAGGCCTTCGGAGGCTTGCCTCATGCGGCAGACCGACGCATTATCGGCGCTCAGGAGCCGGCATTAGGAAATGTCGAGCCACCCCCATGGTCGAGGCAACCAACATGCGCGCTCGCGCCGTCGTTCTTGCCGTAGCGATCGGCTTGGCGCCGCTCGGCGTGCGGGCCGCGGCGGCCGAGATCCGAATTGCCGTCGCCGGTCCGATAACCGGCCCGATGGCTTGGGGCGGCGAGCAGTTTGAACGCGGCGCCGGGATGGCGGTCGCGGATCTCAACGCCAAGGGGGGCGTCCTCGGCCAGAATGTCGAGCTGATCGTGGGCGACGACTTCTGCGACCCCGAACAGGCAGTGGCCCTCGCCCGCAAGCTGGTCAGCGACGGGGTCGTGTTCGTCGCCGGGCATTTGTGCTCGCACTCCTCGATCGCAGCCGCGAAGGTGTACGAAGAGGCAAAGACCCTTACGATCAACCCGGGCTCGTCCGCCGCCAAGCTGACCGACGAGGGCGGCCCGAATGTGTTTCGTGTGAACGGCCGGGATGACCAGCAAGGGGCGATGCTCGGCGATTACCTCGCCGAGCATTGGGCGGACAAGGAGATCGCGATTCTCGATGACGGCACCGCCTGGGGCGCGGGTGTGGCCAACGCGGTCCGGCGCCGGTTGCGCGAGCGCGGCGTGAGCGTGACCGTGGATGAGACCTTCACCCCGGGCGAAGCGGAGTATTCCGCGCTGGTCTCGAAGATGCAGGCCGCGGGCGTCGATGTCTTCCTCCCCGGCACCCTGCAGCGGGAGATGGGCCTGATCTTCCGCCAGGCGCGCGAGCGGGGCTACGATCTACAGCTGGTTTCCACCAGCGCGGGCCACTACGAGAGCTTTCCGCTGATCGCAGGTCCGGGGCTCGAAGGCACGGTCATGGTAGCCAACGCGGACATGCGGGCGAGCCCCGAGGCAGCGGAGGTCGTGGCGAAGTTCCACGCGCAGGACTACGAGCCGATTGGAACTCACGCTCAGCGTCGTCGCCGCGGTTCAGGTCTGGGCCCAGGCGGTCGAGGCCGCGGGCTCGCTCGAGCTAGATGCGGTGACCGCGGTCCTGCACAGCCGGCAGTTCGACACGGTGCTGGGCCGGATCGGATTCGACGAGAAGGGCGATGTCACGGGTTTCAAACCTTGGCAATGGTTCGTCTGGCAGGCGGACAGCACTTACGTGCCGCTGGAGCAAAAGCGTAGCCAAGGAACAGTAGACAAAAAACATTGAGGCACGCGTTCCCCGCCCCCAATCCGACTGATTCCATCCCATAACGTCCGTTGCGCAGAGCGCTCGGGCGCAAAAGGCGCAGAAAAGCTGGGCTCCGCCCCAGATCACAGAGTACTTGGCGAGCGGCGCTGACGGCGGCGTGGCTCCCCTGCCGCTGAGGAAAAGCTACTAAACGCAGGGAGCTCGACCGTTAGAGCTCGCGGGTCTCGCCGATCCGCATCAGCCAGGCGGCGTCCTCGTCGTAGCCGGCCGCCGCGGCCGCGGCGCGAAAGCGCGCCGGCGGCTCGAACGGCGGCTCGTCGGTCAGCCGGATCGTGCCCCAGTGCATGCCGACGATCCGCCGGGCGCGAAGCTCGCGCGCGATCAGCAGCGCCTCCTCGGGCGTCGCGTGCGAGGCCTGCATCAGATGCCGCGGCTCGTAGGCGCCGATCGGCAGCAGCGCGAGGTCGAACGCCGCGAGGTCGCGGCCAAGCTCCGCAAACACCGGCCCATAGGCGGTATCGCCGGCGAAATAGACCCGCCGGCCGCGTCCCTGAACGGCATAGCCGGTCCAAAGGGTGCGGTTGCGATCGAAGAACGTGCGCTTGGAGAAATGGATCGCCGGCAGCGCCCGGATCGCGAGCCCGTCCAGGCTCAGCTCCTGGTGCCAGTCGAGCTCGTGGACGCGCGGATAGCCGCGCTCGGTGAAATAGTGCGCGAGGCCGAGCGGCACGACGACCTCGACCCGCTCCTTGCCGGCCAGCGCCTCGAGGGTCGGCAGGTCGAGGTGGTCGTAGTGATTGTGCGACAAGAGCAGCAGGTCGATCGGCGGCAGGCGACCGGCCGGCAGCCCGGGCGGCGCGAAGCGCCTGGGCCCGAGCGGCGGCAGCGGCGAGGCATGGTCGCCAAGGTAGGGGTCGGTCAGGATCGTGCGGCCGTCGAGGCGGAGCAGGAAGCTCGCGTGGCCGAGCCAGGTCAGCCGGTCGCGATCGCCGCGCCGGTTGAGGGCGCCGTCCAGCGCCTCGGCCGGCGGCACGACGTGGCCGTCCGGCAGCGCGACCTCGTCGCGGCTGATCAGCCGGCGCCAGAAGAAGCTGCTCCAGTCGCCGAAATCGCCGCCGCGCGCCGGGCTGCCGGGCGGATTGCGAAAGCCGTCCGCGGTATGGTGCCAGGGCCCGCCGGCGGCGCGCGCAGGCCGGCCGGTGCCCGCGGCGAGTGCCAGCGGCAGCAGCGCCAGGCCGCGCGCCAGCGCGCGGCGGCCGATCTTGGGCGCGCCCGGCGCGGCCGAGGAACCCGATTGCGGCTCAGATCGCCCCATCAAGCTTCCGATTCGGGCACCAGGAGGAGAGCGGTTGCGGCGAACTGCTGAGCATACCCTCATATGGCCGGCCGGGACCAGATCTTGAAACCGTCAAGATGATCGTCTAGCCCTAGGGCGATCCGTCCCCGGCGCGGCCGGGGCTGCGGCCACGAGGTGAAGAGCTGAGCAGCGACGGACACGGGTAGCATGAGGTTGAACGAGGCGCAGCGATTGCCGCCGCTCGAGGCTTGCCCGGCATTGGTCCTCAACGCCGACTACCGGCCGCTCAGCTACTTCCCGCTCTCGACCTGGCACTGGCAGGAGACGATCAAGGCAATCTTCCTCGACCGGGTCGCGGTGCTGTCGCACTACGACCGCGTGATCCACTCGCCCTCGTCCGCGTTCCACCTGCCGAGCGTGGTCGCGCTCAAGCAGTACATCCCGCAGAACCGGCGGCCGCCGTTCACCCGGTTCAACGTGTTCCTGCGCGACGGCTTCACCTGCCAGTACTGCGGCCAGACGCGCCCGACCCAGGAGCTGACCTTCGACCACGTCGTGCCCCGCTCGCGCGGCGGCCGGACCAGCTGGGACAACGTCGTCACCGCCTGCAACCGCTGCAACCTGACCAAGGGCAGCCGGCTGCCGCGCGAGTGCCAGATGCGGCCGCGGACCAGCCCGAGCATGCCGAGCACGTTCCAGCTGCAGGAGCGCGGCCGGGCGTTCCCGCCCAACTTCCTGCACGTCAGCTGGCGCGACTTCCTGTACTGGGACAGCGAGCTCGAGCCCTGAGCGGCCGCGGCGCGTCCGGCCCGGCGATGGTCAGGCGCGGCGATGGTCAGGCCCGGCGCAGGTCAGGTGCGGCGTGGGGACTCGGGCGGGGTCAGATAGGCCGCGCTCCGGACTTCGCTCGCCTCCTGGCGCCTGATCTCGTGGCGGGCGATCGTGCGCAGGTGGACCTCATCGGGGCCGTCGACGAACTGGAGCGCGCGGCCCCAGGTCCACAACAGCGCGAGCGGCGTGTCAGGGGTCAGGCCCATGGCGCCATAGATCTGCATCGCGCGCGAGAGCACGGCGGTCTGCAGCCGCGGCACCACGACCTTGATCATCGCGACGTCGTTGCGCGCGGCGCGGTTGCCCTCGCGGTCGATCCGCCAGGCAGCGCGCAGCACCAGCAGGCGCGCCTGGTCGATCTCCTGGCGCGCGAGCGCGATCCACTCGGCGACCGTGCCGTGCTCGTGCAGCTTCCTGCCGAAGGTCTGGCGCTCGCGGGCGCGCGCGCACATCAGCTCGAGCGCCAGCTCACACTGGCCGATCGAGCGCATGCAGTGGTGGATCCGGCCGGGGCCGAGCCGCGCCTGGGCGAGTGCGAAGCCGCGGCCCTCTTCGCCCAGAAGGTTCGTGACCGGCACTCTGACTCCGGAAAAGCGCATTTCGCAATGCCCTTCCGGCGCCGTGTGCTGCATGACCGGCAAATTGCGCACGACCTCGACGCCGGGCGTGGCCATCGGCACCAGGACCATGCTGTGGCGGGCGTGCGGCTCGGCTTCGGGGTCGGTCACGCCCATCAGGATGCAGATCTGGCAGCGCGGGTCGGCGGCGCCGGTGATGAACCACTTGCGGCCGTCGATCACGTAATCGCCACCCGCGCGGCGGATCCGGGTCCGGATGTTGGTCGCATCCGAGCTCGCGACGTCCGGCTCGGTCATCGCAAAGCACGACCGGATTTTCCCGTTCAAGAGGGGCAAGAGCCACTGCTCGCGCTGGGCGGGCGTCGCAAACAGGTGCAGAAGCTCCATGTTGCCGGTATCGGGGGCGGAGCAGTTGAAGACCTCCGAGGCCCAGACCACGCGGCCCATGATCTCGGCGAGCGGCGCATACTCGAGGTTGGTCAGCCGCGTGCCGGGCTCGTCGTCCCGGAGCCCCGGCAGGAACAGGTTCCAGAGGCCTTCCGATCTCGCCGCCGTCTTGAGCGGCTCGATCATCGAGGGCGGCCAGATCCGGTCCTCGACCTCGCGCTGCCAGGCGCCGATCAGGGGCACGACGCGCTGGTCCATGAAGGCGCCAAGCTGTGCCCGCAGCGCCTCGACCTTGGCCGAATAGGCGAAGTCCATGGCCTGCCCTCCCCGAGCCCAGGGCGGGCAGACTGGCATAGCCCGGCCGGCCTGGCCAGCGCCGTGCGGGAACTTCAGGCCGCCCGGCGGAGCTCGGCTCGCGCGAGCGAGCCGCGTGTGCAATCGGTAATCAACAAGGCTACAGTCCGCAAAGCCTTTGATGGTTGATGATGAGCCGAGAACGGGTACCCTGCCTGCGTCTCACTAGGGAAGCCTTCGAGATCCAATGGGGAGGAAAGACCTATGCCGCTCTACCTGACCCGGTTCAGCTACACGCCGGCGACCTGGGCGAAACTGATCAAGAACCCCGAGGACCGCCGGGCAGCAGCCAAGGAGTACATCGAAGGGGTTGGCGGCAAGCTGCATGGTTTCTGGTATGCCTTCGGCGATCATGATGGATACAACCTGTGGGAGGCTCCGGATAACGTCTCGATGGCCGCCACGGCGCTGGCGATCAGCGCCGGGGGAGCGCTGGGCTCGGTCCAGACGACCGTCTTGCTGAGCGTCGAGGAGACGCTTGCAGCGCTGAAAAAGGCGTCGTCGATCAAGTACCGGCCGCCGGGGGATCGAGGTTGACATGCCTTGCGGTCCAAAAAGGGCGAGAAGCGCCCCGCCGATGTGATCGGCGCTGCGATCCTGGTGGCGACGATCGCGCCGGGCGGGACTGAGGGCAGGATTTCGAGCTGAGACGCCTAGCGGCCCGGCGCACTGGCGGCGCTGACCGTTCGGGACGCTGCAGCCCCGGAGCCTGCACGCTAGGCCAGCTTGCCCGCGCTGCCGGCCCAGAAGTCGAACACGGCTGTGGTCAGCGCGTCGATGTAAGCGCGGGCGCGCGGGCCGGTTGCGGGCCCGTCGTAGCTGCCATCCCGCCAGGCGCCGTGGAAGAAGCCGTCGCCCGGCAGCCGGTCGGACTTGCGCACCACCAGCACCGCAAGCTCGGGCTCGCGGCGCGCGCGGTTGCGCTCGCAGACGACGCCCAGGTCGCGGCAGAGGCCGTAGACCCGGCGCGGCGTGATCTTGATCCCGAACTGCGCCAGCACCTCGGCGTAGGTCAGCGTGCGCCGGCCGCGCGCCGCCTCGATCAGCAGCGCCTCGAGCCGGTCGAGGTCGACCAGATGGACCTGCGCTCGACCGGCCGCGGCCGGTTGACGCCGTCCGGGCCTGGTCGCGGCGCTCCGCCGGGTCATGAGCGATTGCCCGAAGCCGGAACCAGTCCCTGAGCCGAGCCCGAGGCGTCAGAGATGTGGGGGCGGGACGCGGCCACGATGCTCACCAGGAGCAGAACCAATGGATCATCACCCTCGCCACCGTCCGAGAGCCGCTGGTGATCATCGACATTAACCGGATGTTGACGATTGCTCGTTAGCTCTTTGTTCGGGTGGTCCATGGGACCGTGGGAATCCGTGCCGAGGCCGACCGACGGCCAGGGAAGACGGCCGGGGAGTCCGAGGATAGCGTCGACGATCGACGAGGCTCGAGGGATAGCGGCGAGCGCTTCACAGACGGTTGAGGGGCCGGCTTTTGGTCGGTCCGCGACCGGGGGCATGCCTGCGCGGACCGGCCTAGGAGGTCCGGGCGTAGCCCAGCCGTCGGAGAGTCGCCTCGATCTCGGTCAGGATCAACGGATCGTCGATGGTCGCCGGGACCTTGTGCGCTTTGCGGTCGGCGATGCTCTTCATCGTGCCGCGCAGGATCTTCCCAGATCGCGTCTTGGGCAGGCGGTGGACCACCGCGACCAGCTTGAACGCCGCGACCGGCCCGATCTTGTCCCGAACCCGCTGGATCAGCTCCCGTCTGATCTCGGCCTCGGGGCGCTCGACGCCGGCCTTGAGCACGACGAGGCCGAGCGGCAGCTCGCCCTTGAGCTGGTCGTCGACCCCGAACACCGCGCATTCGGCGACGTCCGCGTGGGCCGCCAGCACCTCCTCGATCGCCCCGGTCGAGAGCCGGTGGCCGGCGACGTTGATGACGTCGTCGATCCGACTCATGATGAACAGATAGCCGTCCTCGTCCCGGTAGCCGGCATCGCCGGTCAGGTAATGGTCCGGGTAGCGCGCCAGATAAGCGTCGACGTAGCGCCGGTCCGCCTGCCAAAGGGTCGGCAGCGTGCCGGGCGGCAGCGGCAGCCTGACCACGATGCTGCCGATCGTCCCGGGTTTCTGCTCGCGCCCGGCCTCGTCGAGCACGCGGACGTCATAGCCCGGCACCGCCTTGGTCGGCGAGCCGGCCTTGACCGGCAGGCGCTCGATGCCCCAGCAGTTGGCGGCGATCGCCCAGCCGGTCTCGGTCTGCCACCAGTGATCGATCACCGGGCGGTTCAGCCGCGCCTCGGCCCAGCGCAGCGTGTCCGGATCGCAGCGCTCGCCGGCCAGGAACAGCGTCCGGAACTTCGACAGGTCGTACCTCGCGATGTGGGCGCCGCTCGGGTCCTCCTTCTTGATCGCCCGGAACGCGGTCGGCGCGGTGAACAGCGCGGCGACCCCGTGCTGCGCGATCACCCGCCAGAACGCGCCCGGGTCGGGGGTGCCCACGGGCTTGCCCTCGTAGACGATCGTGGTGTTGCCGTGGAGCAGCGGCCCGTAGCAGATGTAGCTGTGGCCGACCACCCAGCCGACGTCGGAGGCTGCCCAGTAGACCTCGCCGGGCGCGACGTCGTAGACGTTCTTCATGCTCCAGTGCAGCGCCACCGCATGGCCGCCATGGTCGCGCACGATGCCCTTGGGCTGGCCGGTGGTGCCCGAGGTGTAGAGGATGTAGAGCGGGTCGGTCGCGGCGATCTCTGCGCAGCCCTCCGGCCGCGCCCCTGCCAGGCTTTCTTCCCAGTCGAGATCGCGGCCCGGGACCAGCTCCGCCCTGGCTTCGGGCCGCGCCAGCATGATGCAGCGCTCGGGCTTGTGCGCCGCGGCCGCGATCGCGCCATCGAGCAGCGGCTTATACGGGATCACGCGGCCGGCCTCGATGCCGCAGCTGGCCGAGACGATCAGCCTGGGCTTGGCGTCATCGATCCGGGCCGCGAGTTCCTGCGCCGCGAAGCCGCCGAACACGACCGAATGGATCGCGCCGATCCGGGCGCACCCGAGCATCGCGATCAGCGCTTCCGGCACCATCGGCAGATAGATGATCACCCGATCGCCGTGACCGACGCCCTGCTGGCGCAGCACGCCGGCAAACCGCGCAACCCGGTCCTGAAGCTCGTTGAAGGTAAGCGTCCGGACCGTGCCGGTGACCGGGCTGTCGTGGATGATCGCGAGCTGGTCGCCGCGGCCGGCCTCGACGTGGCGGTCGACCGCATTGTAGCAGGTGTTGAGCCGGCCGCCGGCGAACCAGCGATAGAACGGCGGCCGCCGGTCGTCGAGCACGCGGTCCCAACGCCGCTGCCAGTGCAGCGCCTCGGCCGCCTCGGCCCAGAAGCCTTGGGGATCGGTCTGGGCGCGCGCGTAGGCGTCCCGATAGCTGCCGCCCATGCCCTGCCCCGCTTCGCCTGGTTTTCCCACTCGCAACTATACGTCGCGCCGGCCAGCGGCGACAATCGGCCTCGAAGCAGCGCCTCAGCCTTTGGGCAGACGGGCGAGCGCGCCGGTCAGCATGTCCTCGAGCCAGGCCGCCCAGGCCCTCTGCTCGCGCGCGTCGGCGATCAGGTCCTGGCGGATCTCGATGCCGACGTGGGGCAGGCCGCGGCGCTCGCCGTGCACCGGCAGTGTGTAGTCGCTCTCGTCGTGGACGATGTAGGGCAGCTGGTCGCCGACGTAAGGCGCGCTGTCCTGGTTCAAAAGCTCGACCAGCAGCCGGGCGAGCCGGGGGTCGCGATTGTAGAGCAGACCGATCAGCCAGGGCCGGAAGCTGCCCTTGAAGATCGGGGTGAAGCTGTGCATCGCGACCAGCACGGTTGTCAGGCCGGCCGCCGCGCGCGCCTCAAGCAGCGCTTCGATCGTGCCGTGATAGGGCCGGAACAGCGCCTCGATCCGGGCCTGGCGGTCGGCAGCCGACAGCCCGAGATTGCCCGGGATCCCGGTCAGCTCGCTGACCTCGGGGATCGACTGGGCGACGTGGAGCGGCCGGTTGCAGTCGATCACGAGCCGCGAATAGGTCTGGGCGACCAGCGGCGCCGCGAACGCGCGCGCGAGCGCCTGCGCGACCGGCAGGATGCCGAGGTCGTAGGCGATGTGGCGCTCGAGATCGGCGGCCGCGAGGCCGAGGTCGCCCAGACGCCGCGGCAGGCGCCGGCCGGCATGGTCGGCGACGAACACGAACGGTGAGGCGCTCTCCAGCCGCTCGACCAGGACCGGCGCCGGCTCGTCCAGCTCCAGCAGCGTCGGTGCCGGCTGGCTGCCGGGATCGGGTGCGGGATGCGCCGGCAGCGGCCTTGGCAGTTCGGGCGGCGCGGTCATCGGCCGACTAACTGGGCCGGCGCCCGGGCCTTGTCAAACCATCTCCTTGATCGGGCCGGCGATCCTGCTTCAATCGGGCGAGATCCGGAGGAGGGCCAAAGGCATGCGAGGTGAACCGCTGATCATGGCGTGCTGCAGCGACATCGCGGGGCAGGTGCGCGGCAAGGCGTTCCCGGCCCGGGTGTTCGAGCAGCGCTGCACGTCCGGCGTCGGCTGGTGCCCGACCAACGTCCAGATCACCGCCTTCAACCAGATCGCCGACACGCCGTTCGGCTCGCTGGGCGACGCGCTCTTGCTGCCGGACCCGGCCGCCCGGGTCGACGTCGACTTCGGGCCCGACGATCCGGGCGAGCATTTTGTGCTCGGCGACATCGTCGAGACCGACGGCGTCACGCCCTGGCCCTGCTGCCTGCGCTCGCTGCTGAAGGGCGCGCTGGCGGCGCTCGCGGCCGAGGCCGGGCTCGAGCTGCGCGCGAGCTTCGAGCACGAGTTCCACCATGCCGGGCCGGCACCCGATGGCGGCGGCTTTGGCCTGCGCTCCTATCGCGCGGCCGCGGCTTACCACCAGTGCCTGGTTGGCGCGCTCGACCAAGCCGGCATCGAGGTCGAGCTGATCCAGCCGGAATATGGCCTGAGCCAGCACGAGATCAGCGTCGCACCGCGGCCGGGCCTGATCGCAGCCGACCAGGCGGTGATCCTGCGCGAGCTGGCGCGCGCGGTCGCGCGGCGCCTGGGCGTGAGCGTCACGTTCGCGCCGATCGTGGCCGGCATGGGCGTCGGCAACGGCGTCCATGTTCATCTGGGCCTGGCCGACCGGGCGGGCCGCCCGGTCATGCACGACCCGGCGGGCCCGGGCGGGCTCAGCGCCACCGCCGGCAGCTTCATCGCCGGCATCCTTCGCCATCTGCCGGCGCTGGTCGCGTTCACCGCGGCGAGCACGGTCTCCTACCAGCGGCTCGTGCCGCATCGCTGGAGCTCATCGTTCAACAATCTCGGCTATCGCGACCGCGAGGCCGCGGTCCGGATCTGCCCGGTGCGCGAGGCGGGCGACGTCGCGGCGCAATACCACGTCGAGTACCGGGCGGCAGATGCGGCGGCCTCGCCCTACCTCGTGGTCGCGATGCTGACGATGGCGGGCCTGCAGGGGCTCCGCGAGGAGCTGCCGACGCCGCGGCCGACCGAGGGCGATCTCGCGACGATGGCTGCGGCCGAGCTGAAGGCGCAGGGCGTGCGCCGCCTGCCGACCTCGCTGCCGCTGGCGCTGGCCGCGCTCGATGCCGACCCGACCGCACAGGGCTGGCTGCCGCCGCTGCTGCTGGACTGCTATCGCAAGCACAAGCAGAACGAGATCGCGGCCATGGCCGGCCTGTCCGACGCCGAGCAGGCGGCGCGCTACGCCCAGGTCTATTGAGCTGACCCGCCGACGGCTGGCGGCGGGTACGCCCGCTCGGAAAACCGCGCCCGCAGGCGGGGTGCGGCGAAATCGAGGAAGGCGCGGACCTTCAGCGGCAGCAGCCCCTGCCCGGCATGGAGCAGGCTCGCCGGCCAGGGCTCCGGCTCGAACGCCTCGAGCACGGTCGCGAGCCTGCCGGCGCGGATCTGATCGGCGACCTGGTAGGAGAGCACGCGCGTGATCCCGACGCCGGCGAGCGCGGCATCGATCGCGGCCTCGGCGGTGGTGACGACCAGCCGCGAGCGGACGCTCACCGCCACCTCGGCCTTGCCGCTTTTGAACATCCAGGTGCGCGGTGCTGCCAGGTTGTCGAAGGTGATGCAGTCGTGGCTGGCGAGGTCGGCCAGCGTGTCCGGCCGCCCGCGCGCGGCGAGATAGGCCGGGCTCGCGCACAGCACGCGGCGGATCAGGCCGATCCGGGTCGCGACCAGGCTGCTGTCGGGCAGGATGCCGATCCGGAGCGCGAGATCGATGTTGTCCTCGACCAGGTTCAGGACCCGGTCGCTGAGCACGAGCCGCAGGTCGATCTCGGGGTAGGCGCCAAGGAATTCGAGCGCGATCGGCAGCAGGTGCAGGCGGCCGAAGTCGACCGGCGCGCTGACCGCGAGATCGCCCCTGGGCGCGCTGTATTCGCCCGCCGCCGCCCGCTCCGCCTCATCCACCTGCTCGAGGATGCGCTTGCACGCCTCGACATAGGACCGCCCGGCCTCGGTCAGCGTGATCTGGCGGGGCGAGCGGCTGAGCAACCTGACCTTCAGGTGCGCCTCGAGTTCGGCGACCTTGCGGCTGACGGTCGCGAGCGGCATGCCGAGCCTGCGGGACGCGGCCGAAAGGCTGCCGGCGTCGACGACCGAGAGCAGGACCGACATCGCGTCCAGGCGGTCCATCACGACCTACCGCGAATTGAGAGGAAATTTCCCGAATTTAACGCCTAAGGCGGAATGTTGGAAGCCCTAGATACCTGTCGAGCGGGCTGGTCGCGCCCTCGGAGGAGAAAGCATGCACTACGCCAGCGACGTCGCGTTCACGCCGACCGTGAAGGCGGTCCAGACCCGCAAGGGCTCGCGCCCGTCCTACCGGCGCATGGAGGAGCGGGGCTCCTGGCAGACCAGGGTCACGCCCGATCTCGCCGGGTTCATCGCGGCGCAGACCAGCGTCTTCCTGGCGACCGCGAGCACCGACGGTCAGCCCTACATCCAGCATCGCGGCGGCCCGCCCGGCTTCGTGCGCGTGCTCGACGAGCGGACCCTCGGCTTTGCCGACTTCGCCGGCAACCGGCAGTACATCACGCAGGGCAACCTCGCCGACAATCCCAAGGCGCAGCTGTTCCTGATCGACTATGCGCACCGCCGGCGGGTCAAGATCTGGGGCGAGGCGCGGGTCGTCGAGGGTGACGCCGGCCTGCTGGCAAAGCTGATGCCAGAGGGCTATAAGGCCCGCCCCGAGCAGGTGATCCTGTTCACGGTCAGGGCGTGGGATGCGAACTGTCCGCAGCACATCCCGCAGCGGTTTGAAGCCGCCGACGTCGCCGCCACCCTGGCCGAGCGCGAGCAGCGGATCGCGGCCCTGGAAGACGAGGTCAGGCGCTTGCAGGCGGCTGCCGCCACAGCCCCGACCTGACCGCCGGCCGCTCAAGGCCGCAGCAGGTCGGCGAAGGTCTCGTGGAGGTTGGCGGTGAGGCCGGCGTCGAGGTCCTGGACCAGGTCGCGGACCTGCTCGTGGCCGAGCCGCTGGCGCTCGGCGTAGGCGATGTCCTCGGGCAGCGCCCTGGTCCGGCTCGCAGCCGTGCTGAGCGAGCGCTCGATGTTGCCGGCGTCATCCAGGTGGTCGACCCGGACCCTGAGGCGGCCCTCGAAGCGGGCGGCCGGCTCGGTCGTCAGATAACCCTTGATCCCGGTCGTGGTCTCGAGGCTCTGCTCGGTGACCGCGGCATCGAGGATCACCGCCTGCAGCCGGCCCGCGCCGCCCGCCGCCTGGAGGCGGTGCTCCAGCAGCTGGCGGGTTGCGGCCTCCGGGGTCAGCGCGAAGGTGTGGTCGACGAACGGCGGTGCGCCCTTCGGCTGATAGGCGCTCTGGACGTCGACCGCGCCTACCGCGAACCGGAGCGGCGGGTCGGCGAACTCGAGCGGCGGCGGCTGGAAGGTCTGGTAGCTGTCTGCGCAGCCGGCGAGCCCGACCAGGAGCAGCAGAGCCAGCGCGCGGCGCATCGGCGTGGCCCTCGCGCTCAATGCCGGAGCGCTGCGTGCAGGCGGGCAAGCTCCGCCTCGTCGAACCGGTAGGTCGCGTTGCAGAACTCGCAGGTCACGATCAGGCGGCCGTCGGCCTCGCGCATGTCGTCGAGCTCGTCGGGCGGGAAGCGGCACAGCATGGCCTCGACCCGGGCGCGCGAGCAGCGGCAGCCGAAGCTCAGGTCGAGCGGCCGGAACACGCGCACGCCCTCCTCGTGGAACAGCCGCAGCAACAGCCGCTCGGGCGCCAGGTGCGGGTCGACCAGCTCGGCCTCGGTCGCGGTGCCGAGCAGCAGCATCGTGCGCCGCCAGTCCTCCTCCATCTGCTCCTCGCGGCCGGCGGCGACCTGCTCGGGCAGGCGCTGGACCATGATCCCGCCGGCGCGCCAGCGCCGCCGGTCCCGGTCCGCGACCCGGTCGACCGCGACCTCGATGCCGGTCCGCACCTGCTCGCTCTGGCGGAAGTAGGTCTGCATGCACTCGGTGAGCGTGCTGCCGCAAAGCTCGACGATCCCCTGATAGGTCTGGCCGCCCTCGCTCTGATCGACCGTGAGCGCCAGATGCCCCTCGCCGAGAAGCTCGGGCACCGCGGCGCCGGGCGCGGCGGCGACGGCGGCGGCATCGAACTTGGCAAACCCGCGCATCGCACCGTTGTTGGTGCAATCGGCGATCATCAGCGACACCGGGCCGGTGCTGCGCACCTGCAGGCTGAACGTGCCGCGGAACTTGAGCCCGCCGGCGAGCGTCGCGGCGAGCACGAGCAGCTCGCCCAACAGCCGGCTCACCGGCTCGGGGTAGTCGTGGCCGGTCAGCACGCGATCGACCAAGCCGCCCAGGCGGACCAGGCGGCCGCGCAGCGCCGAGCGCTCGAGCTGGAAGGGGCGAAGCAGGTTGTCGCCGATCGGCGGCTGCAGCATCGAGCTCAAAAGGGTCGCGCCGGCACTCAGCCGAGGCACCAGGCGAGGATGCCCTTTTGGGCATGCAGCCGGTTCTCGGCCTGATCGAAGACAACCGAGCTCGGGCCGTCGATCACCCCAGCGCTGACCTCCTCGCCGCGGTGCGCGGGCAGGCAGTGCATGAACAGGGCACCCGGCTCGGCCGCGGCCATCAACGTCTCGTCGACCCGGTAGCCGGTCAGCAGCCGGCGCCGGCGCTCGGGCTCGCCGTCGCCCATCGAGACCCAGACGTCGGTCATCACGGCATCGGCGCCCGCGACGGCCTCGCCGGGGGTGGGAAACAGCTGGACACGCGCCTGGCGCTCGGCGGCCCAGGCGAGCACCTCGGGGGCGGGCGCGAGCTCGGGCGGGCAGGCCAGGCGCAGCTTGAAGTCGAAGCGCTGGGCGGCGTGGATCCACGAGGTCGCGACGTTGTTGCCATCGCCGGTCCAGGCCAGCGTACGGTCCCGGATCGGGCCGCGATGGGCCTCGAAGGTCATCACGTCGGCCATGATCTGGCATGGATGCGAGCGGTCGGTCAGGCCGTTGATCACCGGCACGGTCGCCGCGTCGGCGAGCTCCAGCAGCTTCGAGTGGTGGTCGGTCCGGAGCATCATCGCATCGACGTAGCGGGAGAGCGTGCGCGCGGTATCGGCGATCGTCTCGCCGCGGCCGAGCTGCATCTCCTTGGTGTTGAGCACGACGGCATCGCCGCCCAGCGCCTTGACCGCGATCTCGAACGACACCCGGGTCCGGGTCGAGGGCTTGTCGAAGATCAAGGCCACGGTCTTGCCGGGCAGGCGCGCGCGCGCCGAGCCGTTGCCGCTGGCCTTGAGCTCGCCGGCCAGATCCAGGATCGAGCGCAGCGTGCGCGCATCCAGCTCGTCGAGGTCGAGGAAGTGCCGCGGCCGGCTCATTGCGCCGCTTCCTGCCCGGCCAGCTCCTGGCACAGCTCCTCGAGGATCGCGAGCGCCTCGTCGATCTCGGCCTGGCCGATGATCAAGGGCGGCAGCAGGCGGACGACGTTGTCGCCGGCCGGCACGGTCAAGAGCCCGCGCGCCATCAGCTTGCCGCTGACGTCGGTGTTCGGCGGCCCGACCACCAGGCCGAGCAGGAACCCCTGGCCGCGCACGCCGCGGATCACGCCCGGGAAGGCGGCGGCCAGCTGGTCCAGCTGGTGGCGCAGCCGCTTGGCCAGCTCCTCGACCCGCGCCAGGAAGCCGTCCTCGAGCAGCACGTCGAGCACGGCGTTGGCGCAGGCGCAGCCGAGCGGGTTGCCGCCGAAGGTCGAGCCGTGCGAGCCCGCGGTCATGCCTGAGGCGGCGCGCGCGGTCGCCAGGCACGCGCCGATCGGAAAACCGCCGCCCAGCCCCTTGGCGAGCGTCATGATGTCGGGCGCGACGCCGCTCCACTGGTATGCGAACAGCCGGCCGCTCCGGCCCATGCCGGTCTGGACCTCGTCGAAGATCAGCAGCAGGTCGTGCTCGTCGGCCAGCCGGCGCAGTTCGGCGAGGAAGCCGGGCTCGCACCCGCGGATGCCGCCCTCGCCCTGGATCGGCTCGATCAGGATCGCCGCGGTCTCGGGCCCGATCGCGGCTTCGGCCGCGGCGAGGTCGCCGTGCGGCACCTGATCGAAGCCCGGCATCTCCGGGCGAAAACCTTCGAGATGCTTCTCCTGGCCGCCGGCCGAGATGGTCGCGAGCGTGCGGCCGTGGAAGGCGCCCTCGAAGGTGATGATCCGGAAACGCTCGGCCTGGCCCCGCTGGTAGTGGAAGCGCCTGGCCATCTTGATCGCGCATTCGAGCGCCTCGGCACCCGAGTTGCCGAAGAACACCGTGTCGGCGAACGATTGCGCGACCAGCCGCTCGGCCAGCTGCTCCTGGTGCTCGATGCCGTAGAGGTTCGAGCAGTGCCAGAGCTTCTCGGCCTGAGCCTTCAGCGTCGCGACCAGATGCGGGTGGGCGTGGCCAAGCAGCGTGACCGCGATCCCGCTGCCGAAGTCGAGATAGCGGCGGCCGGCGCGATCGAACAGATAAGCGCCCTCGCCGCGCTCGAAGCTGACCGGGGCGCGCTTGTAAACCGGCAGGAGCGGCGGCACGGGGGCGTTCGACATGGGCGGGCTCAACCTGTGCGGAAACGGCAAACTTGGGGGCTGCCCGCGATCCTGTCAACGTCCGGCGGCAGGGACCCAGACCACTGCTCGCGCGTGACCCGCCACTCGACCTGGTGCCAGCCGCGCGCCTGCATCCAGGCCGGGCCTGGACGGCTGGCGGTCACGGCCGCGCCGAACCAGCGCGCCAGGCGCTCGACCCGCGGGTTGCCGCTCGCGGTGACGCCCTGGATCGGTTGCAGACCCAGCTCGCAAAACCCGAAGGCGAGCAGCGTCCGCGCCACTTCGAGCGCATAGCCGTAGCGGCCCCAGCAGGCGGGCGCGAGCTCGATACCGAGCTCGGCAAGGCCCGCCTTGCAGTCGGCCTGGCGCAGGCCACAGCAGCCGACCAGCTCCCCGGAAAGTCGGCCGACGATCGCCAGCTGGAAGTTCCGGCGCGGGCGTTCGGCCGCCCACTGCTCGAACTTTTGCAGGAGTGCGCGGGCATGGGCCGGATTGGCCTCGTCCGGGCCATGCAGCGCCAGATAACGGGGATCGGCCTGGTAGGCGAGAAAGGCGCGCCGGTCACGGGCGCGAAAGTCGCGCAGCAGAAATCGCCGGGTCGCAAGCTCCACGGTCGATCCCAAGAACACCCTGGGCTCAGGCTTTGAGCCGCCAGCCCGTGGCGAGCAGGTGTTGGGCGAGCAGCCACAAAGCCAGGTCGACCAGGGCGACAACGACGATCCCGAGCGCGATCGAGCCGTCGGCGTGGCCGGTGAAGCCGAAGCGGATGCCATCGATCAGGTGGAAAAAAGGATTGCCGTGGGCGAGCGCGCGGAACGGCTGGGGCAGCTCGGCGATCGAATAGAAGGTGCCGGACAGGAACGAGAGCGGCGTGATCAGGAAGTTGGTGACCGCCGCCATCTGATCGAACTTTTCCGCCCAGATGCCGCCCAGCAGGCCGAGCAGCGCCAGCATCAAAGAGCCCGCGAGCGCGTGATAGAAGATCAGCAGCGGATGCACCGGCACCAGGGCGACGAACGGGACCATCGCGAGGCTGACCGCGACCGCGACCAGGAGGCCCCGGGTGACGCCGCCCGCGATCAGGCCGAGCATCAGCTCGCCGGGCCGAAGCGGCGGCATCAGCAGGTCGACGATGTTGCCCTGGATCTTGCCGATCAGGATCGAGGCCGAGGTGTTGGCGAAGGCGTTCTGCAAGATCGCCATCATGATCAGGCCGGGCGCCAGGAACTCGAGGAACGGCACACCGCCGACGGTGCGGCCGCTGCGGCCGAGCGCCAGCGAGAAGATCAAGAGGAACATCAAGGTCGTGACCACCGGCGCCGCCAACGTCTGCCCCGGCACCTTGAGGAAGCGCCGCACCTCCTTCTGATAGAGCGTCCAGAGCCCGATCAGGTTGAGATCGAACGGCGTGCCGAAGGTCGTGTCCTCCGGCGGCGCCGGCCGGAAGCGCCGGCTCAGTAGTCGTAGCGCCATTTGATCCCGACCCCGCCCTGGGCATCCTGCCCGGTCTCGGCCTCGAGCGAGACGTTGGGCAGAATCTCGACCTCGACGCGCGCCTTGCCGCTGCCCCCGGCGGTCCCCTTCTCGACCTCGAGGTAGACGTCCTGGTTCAGGTACTTGCCGGCCCGCACCGTGCCCGGCTGGTCATCGCCGCCGGCGCCGACATCGAGGGTGTCGACATTCAGGACCGAGCGCAGCTTGCCCATGACGTCGAGGCCGCCGCCGCCGCGCAGCCGGTTCAGCGCGAGCGCCAGCTGAGCCGCCTGCGCCGGCGTGATCGAGCTGGTTGCGCGATCGAACAGCAGGCGCGAGAGGACCTCATCCTGAGGCAGCGCCGGCTCGCTGGCGAGGGTGAGCTTGGGATCGCGCGCCCGGCCCTGGATCTGGACGATCGCGGTCAGGCCGGTCTTCTGCGCGGTCGCCTCGATGTCGACCGTCGGGTCGGGCGGGCTGGCACCGTCGAGACTGATCACGCCCTTGCGCAGCTCGAGCCGTTGGTCGAGGAAGTCGACGTAGCCGCGCTTGACCTCGAGCGTGCCGGCCAGGCTCGGCTGATCGACGGTGCCGGTGACCTTGAGCTTGCCCTGCCACTCCAATTCGAGACCGCGACCGCGCACGAACACCTGGCCCGGCAGATCGACGCGCAGATCGAGAGCGACCGCGAGCGGGTCGCCGCCGGTATCGTCGGCGACCGGGCCCGCGCGCCGGCCGCCGACCTCCTCGACCGGGATCACGGCGATGGTCGGGCCGGTCTTCTCGGGCAGCCTGAACTCGGCACGATCGACCGTGAGCCCGCCCCCGAGCTTCAGCTGCTCGAGGTCACCATCGAGGCCGAGCTGACCGGAAAGCGTCGCATCGGCGTCGTCACGCCGCACCAGCCGGGCGCGGTTCAGGTCCAGCTGCAGGCTGAGCGGGAAGTCCGCCGCCCGGTCGAGCGTGAGCGCGCCCGAGCCCTCGAGCGCACCGTTGCCGCCGTCGGTCGCGGTGAAGCGCTCGAGCACCAGCCGCGGCCCGCTCGCCTGCGCGCGCGCGGCGATCGCCTGCAGCACCGTGCCGGTCGTGCCGTTGGCATAGCTGCCGCCCTGGATCAGGGCGTCGCCCCGGAGGGCCGGCGCGCCGAGCCTGCCGTTCACGGCCAGCCTAACGTTGAGCGTGCCGGCCAGCGTCTGGTCGTCCAGCCCGGCCAGCGCCGCAAGTCGGGCGAGCGCCAGATCCGCGTCGAGCCGCCCGGCGAGGCGGCCGTCCGGAGGCAGCGCGAACTCCAGCTGGTCGAAGCGGGCGACCAGCGGCAGCTCCGCGGACAGCGTCAGCGGCTGCTCGCTGATGCCGCGGCCGCGTGCATCGACGCTCAGACGCCGCTCGGCGAGGCGGGCCTGGACGGTCAGATCGGCGGGCGGCAGCGTCGCGAAGGTCGGCAGATTGCTGCTGAGGCCGGTCGCCGTGAGCTCGAGCGTGCCGCGCGGGTTACTGACCGGCCCTTCGAGCCGCAGGCGCGCTTCCGCCTGGCCGGTGATCGCGGGCGCGCCGAAGCGGGCGAGGAGCGCGAGCGGCAACGCGTCGAGCCGGGCATCCGCGGCGACCGTCTGGGCGCCGAGATCGGCCGCGGCGGTGAGCCGGGCCTCGCCCAGGCGAAGATCGAGCCCGGCGAGCCGCGGGCCCTCGGCGCCGACCGTCAGCTCCGCAGCCTGGGCAAGCTGGAGCGGCGCCCCGGCGAGCTCGCCGCCCAGCTGCTCGAGCCGGACCCGGAGCGGCTCGCCCAGGCTGAGCGCGGCCCGGCCATCGAGGCGCAGCGGCTGCGGCACCGCGCCTTCGAGCGCCAAGGTCAACGCGATCTCGGTCGAGCGAGCCCTTGGCGGTCACGCGGGCGCGCTCGAGCGCGATCTGGCCCTGGCGGTAGCCGTCGACCGCGAGCCGGCCGTCGATCCTTTGCGCACCCAGCGCGTCAGCGACGGTGGCCTCCAGGCGGAGGCTCTGGATCCGGCCGAAGTCGCTGTGCAGTCCGCTGCCCTCGAGCGCGAGCGCCACTGACTGGCGCTGGTTCGCCGGCTCGAGCTTGGCGTCGAGCTTCGCCTGGCCGCGCAGGCGCAGCGGCAGCAGCGGTGCTATCGCCGCCAGATCGCTGGCCTCGCCGCTCAGCCCGCCGCGGGCGAGTCGTTGCCCGAGATCGACGCTCAGCTCGCCGCCGATCCGGGTGCGCGGCCCGGTCAGCTGCAGGCCGGTCAGGTGCAGCTGGCCCGCCTGCAGGCGATAGCCGGTCGCGAGCCTGGCATCGAGCCCCGAGGCGTTGATCGCGACCTCGAGCTTGCCCTCCGGCGCCGTGCGCAGATCGGTCGCGGCGGTCTTCAGCGCCAGGCTCGCGATCGGCCGGCCGGCGATCAGCAGGTCCCGGCCCTGCGCCTGGACGAGGGCGTCCGGCGCCTCGAGGCTGCCGCCCGGAACGACGGTGATCTCGAGCGCGCCGGCCAGATCCTGGCCGAGCGCCGGCGCCAGCACCGCGAGCCGCGGCAGGGCGAGGGTCAGCTTACCGTCGAGGGAGCGCTCGGGCAGGCCGAGCGCGAGATCGCCGCCCAGCGTCGCGGCCGCGCCGGTCACGGTCAGGCGCTCGATCTCAAGGCGGCGATCGGGTGCCAGCGTCGTCGCCCGTGCGCTCAGGCGCGGCGCGGCGCCGAGCAGCTCCGCCGCCCCGGGCGGCAGCCCGGCGAGATTGTCGGCGCTGCCGGTGAGGTCAATCTCGATCCGCTCGCCGTGCGCGCCGATGCTAAGATCGGCCGCGAGCCGCGCGCGGCCATCGAGCGGCAGGCCGAAGGGTGCGCTCAGCGGCCCGAGCGCTGGCGCGTCCAGCGCGAGCCTGGCGCTGCCGGCGAGCGTGGTCGGGTCGAGCGTGCCGGAGGCTTGCAAGTGCAGATCCTGGGCGTCGAGCGCAAGCTCGCGGAGGGTCAGCGGGCTGTCCGCCGAGCCCGCGAGCGCCAGCCGCCAGGTGAGGTCCTGCGCCGGCAGCGGCAACTCGGGGGGCAGCCGCAGGCGCGTGAGGCCACCGGTCCCGGAGACCTCGACCGCAGCCGGGGCCGGCATCGTGAACGCGAGCGTCGTCTCGAGCCGCTCGGCCGCGCTGCGTTCGAGCGCGGGCGCTTCGACGGCGAACGTCAAGCGGCCGCCCGGTTGCAGCAGCGCACCTTCGGCGCTCAGATGGGCCCGCAGCGCACCCGCAAGCTCCGCATCGAGCAGCGCCCCGAACGGCGCGAGGTCAGGCACCTCGAGGTCGGCCGCGGCCGAAAGCTCGCGGCGTTCGAAGTCGAGCTCGGCCCGGCCGGTCAGATCGCCGCTCGCGGTCGCGGCCCGCAGGTCATCGACGCGCAGCCGCTGCGCCGCGGTCTGGGTCACCGTCAGCGCCAGCCCGAGCTGCTCGCCCAAGAGGCTTGCCGCCGGCTGGGGCAGCAGGCCCGACGCCGGCCGCAGGCTGCCGTCCAGGTGCAGCTTCGGCTGGTCGACGAGCGCGATCTCGAGCCTGGCGCCGGCCTGCGCCAGTCGCTCGGCATCGAAGCGAACGTCGCCGGCCCAGGCGTCGAGCGGGCCGGAGCCGGTAAGCTGCAGCCTGAAGTCGCCGGCGTCGGGCCGGCGGCTCAGCCGGGCCAGGAGCCCGCCGGTCTCGACCGCCTCGAAGCTCAGCTCCAGGGCGGCCGGATCAAGGTTGAGACGGGCGTCGAGGGTGGCGCGGGCGGTCGGACGATCGATCCGTTCGGCGTCGAGCGCGAGCACGACCGCGCGGCCGTCATCGCCGCCAGCGAATCGGCCGGTAAGGCTGAAGGTCGCCGCCTCGCCGAGCACCTCCGGCCCGAGCACGATCTCGGGCACGGCCAGCCGGTCGAGTGCCATCGGCGGCAGCCACCTCGGGAGCTCCGGCAGCCGGAAGGGCTCGTCGTCGGTCGCAGGCGAACCCGGCGGCCGGCGCAGCAGCCTGATCCGGTCGGCGCTGAGCTCGGCAACCTCGATCCGGCCCCGCAACAGAGCGCGCGCCGACCACGCGAGTTGCAGGCCCTCGATCTCGAGCCAGTCGCCATCCTGGGCCGCAACCGTCAGCCGGGCCAGGCGGGCATCGAACGGCAAGCGGCCGGAGAGGTCTGCGACCTCGACCCTGGTGTTGGGGCCGGCCAGCGCGCGCTCGATCACGGCGCCGACCACGCGCTGGCCGGGACCGGTCTGCGCGAGGGCGAACGCGGCGCCGATCAGGAGCAGGACAAGGCCAAGCGCGGCCGCTAGCGCAAGGCCGACGCGTCGGGCCATCTCGCGGGACATTCCGGTACGGCGGCGACGGGCACGCCCGCCGCGGGTTGCTGGTTCGTTCGTCGCTCAATATAGGCGCCCGGCATGGCGCCGGCCATAAGCGCCGCCCGGCGAGCCGCGGCTCGGCCTCAGATCAGGCGGAGCTCTTCGAGGTCGGTGATCACGTAGTAGCCGTCCTGGATCCGGACCAGGCCCTCCTCGCGCCACTGGCGCAGAAGCTTGTTCATGCTCTCGCGCGACATGCCGACCAGGTTGCCCAGCTCCTGCTGCGACAGGTGGAGATCGATCAGGATGCCGTCCGCGACCGGCCGGCCGCGGGTCTCGGCCAGATGCACCAGGCGCTTGGCCAGGCGGGAGGGCCCTTCGAGGAACAGGGCCTCCTCCAACAGCTTGCTGGTCTGGCGCAGCTTCTGGCAGAGCACCTCCATCAGCCGGAGGCAGGCATCCGGATGGCTGCGCAGGAACGGGATGAAATCGCGCCGCTCGAGCACCAGGAGCTCGCAGTCGTCGAGCGTGACCGCATCCAGGGTCCGGTCGGCGCCATCGAGCAACGCGATCTCGCCGAACACCTCGCCGGGGCTGAACAGGTTCAGCACCAGCTCCTTGCCCTCTTCGGAATGGGTGCAGACCTTCACCTGGCCGTGCAGCACGACCATCATGTTGGCGCCCGGGTCGCCCTTGCGGAACAGGACGGCGCGCCGCGGGTAGCGGGCGACCCGCAGGTAGGTGACCAGCCGGTCCAGCTCGTCGACCTCGAGCCGACCAAACAGCGGGTGCTGCTCGAGCAGCTTGCGCTTGTCGACGGGCGCGGTCTGACGCATGCGGCGTCTCCCGAAGCCGAATGTCACGAGCTCAACGTGTTCGTGGGGTACGAATTGGCGGCAATTGCGCCACTTTTGACGCCGTTTTGAGCCAACCGCAAGGCACTTTCGCGGGCGACGACGCCCGCGCGGCTCAGAACGCCTGGCCGAGGTTGACGTACAGCTGATAGGCGTCGTCGGATGAGCGCCGGTTGACCGGGAGCCCGACATCGAGCCGGACCAGGCCGATCGGGCTGAAATAGCGCAGCCCCGGCCCGGCGCCGACCCGCAGATCCTCGCTCAGATCCGGCACGGTCGAGCTGAATGCGGACCCGGCATCGACGAACGCGACCGCGCCGATCGTCTGGGTCAGGCGCAGCCGGACCTCGCCCGACAGCTCGAGCAGCGAGCGGCCGCCACGAGGGTTGTCGTCGTCGTCAAGCTCGCCCGCGGACTGGAAGCTGAAGCCGCGCACCGAGCCGCCGCCGCCGGCATAGAAGCGGAGATCCGCGGGCACCTCCTGGCGGGCGGCGCCGAACAGCGTGCCGACCGCGGTCCGCCCGGCGAGCACGACCCCGGGTTGTTCCAGGACCTTGAGATAGTGGCTGTAGCCGACCTGGGTCTTGCTGAACGCGACGCCGTTG
The DNA here is from genome assembly GCA_963840925.1 of uncultured Alphaproteobacteria bacterium. Taxonomy (GTDB): domain Bacteria; phylum Pseudomonadota; class Alphaproteobacteria; order Geminicoccales; family Geminicoccaceae; genus DATAOG01. Next base: position 113,212 of record CAWJAY010000034.1, on the reverse strand, counting down.
CCGATGACGTCGACGAACGGCTCGTTCTGGACCCCGAGCCGCCCGCCCCTGGTCGGGTTGAGCGGGTCGTCGCTTCGATCCCACTGCCAGATCACGGGCAGCGACACCAGCCCGAAGACGTCCTGGTCGCCGTTGCTCTCCTTGATGTCGGAGACCCGGAACGCCGGTCCGGCGGAAATCGTCATGCCCTTCGCAAGGAGGCGCTCGAGGGCGACCCGGGTGCTGGCCGAGCGGCTCTCGAACGCGTCGGTGTCGTCGTAGGCGAGCTGGGCGCCGGCGACCAGCGCCTGGTCGCGCTGCCAGAGGTCCGGCTTGCGGAAGGTGGCGTTCAGGTGGCTGCCGATGAACGACCCGTCGAGCTTGAGCTCGACCCGTTCGCCCCCGCCGAAGAGGTTGCGATGCTCCCAGCCGACGTTGCCGCCCGGCCCCTCGTCGGTACGATAGCCGGCGCCAAGCGCGATCGAGCGGTGCTTGCTCTCGCGCAGCTCGACCGTGACCGGCAACCGGCCGGCGGCATCGGGGGTGGTCCCGACGTCGAGCACGACCGAGCTGAACAGCCTGGAATCGAACAGCGCGACGCGGCCGTCCTCGAGCCGCTGGGCGGTCATCAGGTCGCCCCGCTGCCAGGGCAGGCGCCGGCGGACCGCGGCTTCCTTGACCGTATCGAGGCCGCGGATCTGGATGGCGCCGAAGTGGACCAGCGGCCCGGGCTGAAGCACCAGCGTCAGGTCCATCGCGTGGCCGTCGTGGTCGACGATCGCCCGCCGGCGGCCAAGCTCGGCGAGCGCGTGGCCCTGGGCGCCGGCGCGGGCCAACAGCGTGCTCTCGGCGTCCAGGATGGTCTGGGATAGCGCGGGTTGGCCGGGGGCGAGCCCCAGCTCTAAGAGGTCCGGCAGCTCGGGGCGCGGCGCCGGCGGGACGACCTCGAGGGTCACCGTGCGAAAGCGGTAGAGCGGTCCGGCCAGGACGTCGAAGCGGACCCGCACCGGCTGGGCCTGCGCGTCGATCGCGAGCGCGATCTCGCCGGCGTAGTAGCCGCGCGAGCGCAGCGCCTGCTCCAGCCGCGGCCGGTCGGCCTCGGCGCGCTGGCGCAGCCGGATCAGGCTCGGGGGCGGCCGGTCGATCAGGCGCTGGGTCTCCATGACCTCTTTCAAGAGCGCCTCGAGCTTGGGGTCGTCGATGCCCTCGATCGCGACCACGTAGGGCACCGCGAGCTCGCTTTCCTCGCCCGGGCCCTGGTCGGCTTGCGGGGTCAGCGTCGGCTCGGCCGGGTCGGAGGAGCAGGCGGCCGCGAGTGCTGCGAGCAGCAGGGCGAGTGCCGGCCAGGGCGGCGAGCGGCCGGCGCGCGGGCGGGCGGCATCGCCCTCAGGCACTGCGGAACGGCGCCAGCACGGACTGCGGTCGCCGTTCGGTCGTGCCCTCGGCCGGCGCCGCGGCGGCCGGCACCTCGGCCGGTGCCGCGCCGCCCGGCCGTTCGCCCGGGTTGGCGGCCGGGGGTTCGAGCTGGACCGCCGCGGGCGGCCCCTTGCCGCCTTTCTCGGCCGAGAAATAGACCATCTGGTGCGGGTAGGGGATCTCGATGCCGAGCTCGTCGAAGCGGTTCTTGATCCGCCGGTTGAACTCGCGGCCGACGTCCCATTGCTTGAGCGGCCGGGTCTTGATCCGGGCCTTGATCACGACCGCGGAATTGTCGAAGCGGTCGAGCCCGGCGATCTCGAGCGGCTCCAGGATCAGGCGCCGGAAATACGGGTCGCGGGTCAACTCCCGGCCGATCTCGGTCATCACCTCCATGGCCCGATCGACGTTCTCGCGGTAGGCCACGCTGATGTCGAACACGGCGTAGGAGAAATCCTTGGTGGAGTTGGTGACCGTGTCGATCGAGTTGTACGGGATCGTGTGCACCTTGCCGGCGTATTCCCGCAGGACCACGGTCCGCATCGTCATCGCCTCGACCACGCCGGTGCGGCCGGCGACCTCGACCACGTCGCCGACCCGCATCGTGTCGCCGAGCAGCACGAACAGCCCGGTGATGATGTCCTGGACCAGCTTTTGCGAGCCGAAGCCGATCGCAAGCCCGATCACGCCGGCGCCGGCCAGCAACGGCGCGATGTTGAGGCCGAGCTCGGACAGGATCAGGAACAGCGCGATCAGGCTCAGGAACACCAGCAGGAAGCTGCGCGCGATGTTGAGCAGCGTGCGGGCGCGGTTGCTGACCCGCAGATTGCCCTCCTCGTCCTTGTCGGTGACGGTCCGCTCGATCGCCAGGCTGATCAGCTCCCAGATCAGGATGGTCACGATCACGATCACGCCGACCATGACCAAGTGGCCGGTCACCTCCTGGCCGGATTCGCTGAGCAGCCAGCGCAGGGTCCCGAACCCCCAGACGTGGAGCAGGCCGATCGCGGTCGCGACCCAGACCGCAGCGCGCACGATCCCGCCGATGATCGGCAGGTAGCGGTTGACCCGGCTGTCGACCCCGGGCAGGGCGGCCTCGGCTTCCTGGCCGAGACGCAGATCGCGCGCGAACAGAGGCTCGATCACGCGGAGCGCCAGCCAGCAGCCGCTGACGATCAAAACACTGCCGATCGTGGCGCCGAACATCAGGTGCAGGCCGCCCGGGATCTTGAGCGCCCAGACGCAATAGAGGAAGAGGACGTAGAACAGCGCCAGCAGATGCCAGAGGCCGGCCAGGCTCCGCCACGGCAGGCGCCGGACGACCAGGCTGTGCGGCTCGTCCGCGAGGCTCGCGATCGCGGCCGCGACCGGCACCCGGCCGCGCACGATGATCGTCATCACCATCAACAGGATGCTGAAGAACAGCACGTGCAGCAGGAAGCCGTGGATCGTCCAGGGCAGGTCGAGCTGGCGACCCGCCTCGAGCGCGAAGTAGCCGTAGATCGTGGTCGCGATCAGCCGGTGCGCCCAGCGGAAGCCGTTCGCCGCCGTGACCGAGGAGATCGGCAGCAGGCGCAGCCTCGACATCTTGGGCGCGAAGATCATCCGCGCCAGCGCGAAGCCGACCCGTTCCAGGATCCCGGCGTGGATCAGCGGCAGGACCACCGCCCGCACCTCGGTCGAGGGCTCGAACAGGGCGATCGTGGCGAACACCGCGATCGCGAACGCCAGCACCGGCACCAGGTCGAGCAAAAGCCGGAGGCAGAGCCGAACCACCCGATCGAACGTGCCGACCTCGATCTCGGGCTCGAGGCTGCGGCGGGCCGGGCGCAGCGCCATCGCGACGCCGACGTAGGCCAGGATCGCAAGGCCGAGATAGGCCGTCACCCGGAAGCCGATGTGCAGCCAGAGCGAGCGCTGGTCCGGATCGCTGATCCGGGCCTCGAGCCACTGGACCAGCAGCGGGATCTGATCCAGCGAATCCAGGATCGAGAGCGAGACCCGGCGGACGACGTTGGTGCGCGCCGTGATCTCGTCGAGGACGCTCTCGACCAGGTCGTCCGACAGCAACGCTTCGCTCGCCGGCGGCTCGGCCTGGGCGCCCTCGAGCGTGCGCAGGGTCGCGAGCAGCTGATCGCGCCTGGCCGGATCCTCGAGCGTGTCGATCAGGCCTCGCAGCCGCTCGCTGCTCAGCTCCGGCGCCGGCGCCGGCGCGGTCGGGCTGGCGAGCAGGCGCGGCATCGGGCCGGTCTGGGGCGGCGCGGATGGCGCCTGCGCCAGAGCGGCCGACGAGATCGTCAACAGGGCGGCGAGCGCGGCGGCCAGCCGCCAGGAGTCGAGGGTTCGGATCAATCCGCCCATCCGCTTTGCGTGCTGGCCAATGTAGGGACGAAGCCAGGCCTGTAAAGGCCGACCGGTCGCGCCGGCCGGCCGCCGCTAGCCGGCGGTCGCCGGCGCGCCGGCGCGCCGGGCCTGGAGCACCTGCTCCCAGGCCCAGGCGGTGCCGACGATCTCGTCGAGATCGTCGTGCCGCGGTCGCCAGCCGAGGACCCGGCGGATCTTGGCGTTGCCGGCGACCAGGACCGCCGGGTCGCCGGGCCGCCGCGGCCCGATCTCGATCGGGAAATCGACCCCGGTCACCCGCCGCACCGTGTCGAGCACGAGGCGGACGCTGGCGCCGTGGCCGTAGCCGCAATTGAACGCGGTCGAGGCGCCGCCCTGCTCGAGATAGTCGAGCGCCGCCAGATGCGCCCGGGCGAGATCGTCGACGTGGATGTAGTCGCGCACGCAGGTCCCGTCCGGGGTCGGATAGTCGTCGCCGTGAATCCGCATCGCCGGCCGCAGGCCGAAGGCGGTCTCGCAGGCGAGCTTGATCAGATGCTGGTTGGCGGGCGTGGCCTCGCCGATCCGGGCTTTGGGGTCGGCGCCTGCGACGTTGAAGTAGCGCAGAATCGCGTAGCGCAGCCCCGACGCCGCGGCGATGTCGGTCAGGATCCGCTCGGCCATCAATTTCGAGGCGCCGTAGGGATTGATCGGCGCGAGCGGCATGGTCTCGTCGATCAGCTCGGCATCGGGCTCGCCGTAGACCGCGGCGGTCGACGAAAACACCAGCTGGCGCACGCCGCTCTCGGCGCTGAGCTCGAACAGAGCGAGCGCGTTGGCGACGTTGTTGCGATAGTACTTGGCCGGCGCGCGGACCGATTCCGAAACCCAGATGTGGGCGGCAAAGTGCAGCACGGCGTCGAACCGGCGACTGCCAAGCACGGCCGCCAGCCGCTCGCGATCGCCAAGATCGCCGACGACCAGCTCGGCGCCGAGCACCGCCCACGCATGGCCCGACGAGAGGTTGTCGTAGACCACGACCCGGTGACCGGCCTCGGCCAGCAGGCGCGTCGCGTGGCTGCCGACGTAGCCGGCACCGCCGGTGACCAAGACATCGCACGCCTTCGCCATCACATCACCAGCGCCCCGCCGGCGGCGCGCTCATGCCTGCCGCGCCTGACATCATCGGGCTCAGGCCCAGTCGGGCATCCTGCCGCCGGCGGTGTTGAGGAAGCGATAACGGCCCTCCTCCAGGACCAGGCAGGTCAGGCGACCGGTCCAGCAGGCGCCGGTATCGATGCCGATCCGATTGGCCCGGACCGAGGGCTCGGCCTCGACCGTGTGGCCGTGGACCACGACCTTGCCGAGATCGCGCCTAGAGCTGAGGAAGGGCTCGCGGATCCAGAGCAGGTCGTCGGCGATCTGCCGGTCGAGGGGCACGCTCGGCCGCACCCCGGCGTGGACGAACAGGTAGTCGCCGGTCTCGTAGCTCAGCTCGAGCTCCTCCAGGAACTCGATGTGCCGGCGCGGCAGGCGTTCGCGCAGCTCGGCCTGGAGATCCTGGTAGAATTGCGGGTCTTCGGTGGGGCGGCGCAGCCGCACGCCATAGCTGTGCAGCGTCGCGTCGCCGCCGTAGCGCAGCCAGGTCGACCCGATCTTGGCGTCGAGCAGGAAGCTGAGCAGCCAGGCGTCGTGGTTGCCGAGCAGATAGACCGGATGGAAGTCCGGCAGCGGCTGGCCCAGCAGCAGGTCGAGCACCTGGCGACTTTCCAGGCCCCGGTCGACGTAGTCGCCGACATAGAGCGCGAGCTTGTCGGTGCCGGGGGTCAGCTGCTCGGCGTCGGCGACGATCTCGCGGTGGAGCGCCTCGAGCAGGTCGACGCGGCCGTGGATGTCGCCGATCGCATAGACACACACGCCGGGCGGCACGCGTGCTGGTTGGCCGCCGACGGTCGGCTCCGCGGGCCAGGCTTCCGGTGGGCGACGAAACAGACTGCGCAGCAAGCGATCACGCTTCGCGGTTCGCGGCCGACCGCGCAGGGACCGCGCGGCGATCGCCACCCGGTCCCGGTCGGTCGTCCTGGTCAATCAAGTCAGAAATTAACGTCTTGCCATAGCGCCTTGGTAAAGTTAATTGATTTCGCATCATCCGAAACGGTCGGAGCGATCCGCGCCCATGGACTCGTGACCTTGCCGCCAAAGGAAGCTGCTAGCCTCGCTGGTCTCGTCGGCTTTGGCAAGAGCGCAACCGCGCAAAGCCGCGGTACCACCGCATCGTTGGTCGGCCGCGCCAGCTGGCGGCCGAGGCCGCCCAGTCTTGCGTTTAGCGCGGCCACGGCTATAACGCCTAGTGGTTAAGAATCATGGGCCGGTCCGCTGACCCCGCGCTGAGGAGACGCTTTGTGATCGTTCGACGCACGGCTCGACCGCTGGCTCTGACCGCCGTTGCGCTCATTGTCGGAGTCCCCTCCCTGGCGCTCGGTCAGGAGGTCGGCCCGTACGATCCGCTGGGCATCCGCGCCGGCAGCTTTCTGATCTTCCCGAGCCTCCGGATCCAGGAGGTGTACGACGACAACGTCTTTGCCGAGCCGAACGACACCCAGGATGACTTCATCACCGTGCTCCGGCCGGAGATCCGCGCCGAGTCCAATTTCAGTCGCCACCGGCTGGGGTTCACCGCCGGTGGCGAGGTCGCCTTCTACGTCGACAACAACGACGAGGACTACCAGGACGCCTTTGTCGGGACCGACGGCCGGCTGGACATCACCCGAAACAACTACCTCGACGCGCAGGCTCAGGTGGCGCGCGGCCACGTGTCGCGCGACGACCCCGAGGACAACCCCGACGAGGATCTCAGCGAGCTCTATCGCTATGGCGGTTCGCTGAGCTTCACGCAGCTGTTCAACCGGCTGAATTTCCGGCTCACCGGCACGGTTCTACGGACCGCCTACAGCGACTCCCGCGATGCCGATCGCGACCAGAACACTTACGAGGCCGCGTTGCGCACCGGCTATTTCGTCTCGCCCCGGATCAACACGTTTGTCGAGGGCAGCTACAACATCGAAGAGCGCGATCGCAACGTCGACTTCGACGGCGACCAGCGCGATTCCAAGGGGTGGGGCGTCGGCGTCGGCGCCGAAGTCGACTTCACCGACCTGCTGGCCGGCGAGTTCCAGGTCGGCTACCGGAAGCAGACCTTCGCCGAGGGCGACTTCGACGACGAGGATGGCATCGGCTACGGCGTCAACCTGACCTGGACGCCGACCCGCTTGACCACGGTGGTTGCGTCAGGCGAAGGCGACTTCCGGCCGACTTCGTCAGAAGGCAGCGGCGCCGAGGCGGACTTCCGCAGCACCGCCGAGCTGAGCGTCCGCCACGAGTTGCTGCGCAATGTGATCGTCGGCGGTAACGCCGGCTACATCCGCGACGATTTCAGCGGCATCGACCGGACCGACGAGACGGCCATCGCCGGGGCCAACGTCAGCTATCTGTTGAACCGGAACTTCTCGATCGATGCCGGCTACACCTTTGCCAACCGCTGGTCGGACATCGCCGACGAGGAGTACACCCGCAATCTGATCCGCCTCGGCATCACGGCACGGCTCTAGGCGTTCGGGCCGTCCCGCGGCGAGCGCCGGCGGCGCCCGGTTCACCGAATATTGAGGGCCCGGCGGCCAGGCTGGGCGACCGGCCGATCGCGCTGGCGCGAGCTGCCGAGTCATGCGGAGACCTGGGATGATCGCTTGGGTGCGGCCGAACCGGCGGGTTGGCGCGCTGATCGTCACGGTCGGGGTGCTCGCGGGCTGTTCGGGCTCGCCACCGCGCGAGGTCCCGACGGCGGCGACCGGCCAGGCCGATCCGGTGATCCTGCCCTCGATCGCCGCCACCGAGACCGGCGTTGCCGGCTACCGGCTCGGGCCGGGCGATCAGTTCCGTCTGACCGTCTTTCGCCACCAGGACCTGTCCGGCCTGTTCGAGGTCGACGGCGAGGGTTTCTTCGCGATGCCGCTGGTCGGCAAGGTCCAAAGCGCCGCTCTGAGCGCGCGCGAGCTCGAGCGTGCGATCGAGGCCCAGCTCAAGAACGGCGGCTATCTGGTCGACCCCCAGGTCAGCGTCGAGGTGCTGAACTATCGGCCGTTCTATATCATCGGCGAGGTCAACAACCCAGGCTCCTACCAATACGTCAACGGCATGACCGTGACCAACGCGGTGGCACTGGCCGGTGGCTTCACCTATCGCGCCGACCAGGGCGACATCACGATCACCCGCGGCGGCGCCAAGGGCGCGCGGGTCGACGGCAAGCCGGCGACCGAGGTCCTGCCCGGGGACATCATCGAGATCTCGGAGCGGTTCTTCTGAGGGCCGGCCAGCCTCGATGAGGGGCAGCGATCCGACCGGCGAACCAGGCTCGCGCCCGGCTCCGATCGCCGGCGCCGGACGCCAGGCCGGGGATTCCCGCGATCACCGGGGCAGCGACGGCGACGCGCTTGGCCATGCGCCCAAACGATCAGCCGGGGCGGCGCTCGCCGTCTTCTTCGAGCGGCGCATGCTGGTCATGCTGGCGCTCGGGTTCGCGGCCGGCCTGCCCAACCTGTTGATCTTCGACACGCTCTCGGCCTGGCTGCGGCAGGTCGACGTGCCGCTGCGCACGATCGGCTTCTTCAGCCTGGCGACGCTTGCCTATTCGTTGAAGTTCCTGTGGGCGCCGCTCGTCGATCGGACCTCGATCCCGCTGCTGGCCTCGCTGCTCGGGCATCGCCGGGCCTGGATGCTGGCGGCCCAGGCGGTGATCATCTTGGGCCTGTGGCTGGTCTCGGGCGCCAACCCTGCGGCCAACCTCTGGCTGGTCGCAGCGTTCGTCGTCCTGGTCGCGTTCGCCTCGGCGACCCAGGACGTCGTGATCGACGCCTGGCGGATCGAGGCCGCGGGCGAAGAGCGGCAGGGCGCGATGGCGGCGATGTATCAGTGGGGCTATCGGCTCGCCATCCTGACCGCCGGGATCGCGCCGCTCGTGCTGGCGGAGCGGATCGACTGGAGCTTCGCCTACGCGGCGATGGCGGCGCTGATGGCGATCGGAGTTGCGGCCGTGCTCGCCGCGCCGCGGGAGGCGCCGCGCCCGGTGCTGCCGCCGCTTCTGCCGCCCGACCTGCCGCGGCGACCGGCCGCCGAGGCGCTCGAATGGATCGTGCGCCTGAGCCTGCTGCTGGTCGGCGCCTATGTGTTCGGCCTGGGCTTCAGCGGCGAGTTCGCGATGTTCCAGGTGGTGGCGGTCGCCGCCGGCGTCGCCCCGGAGCCGCTGGCGGCCCTGCAGGGCCTCTGGGACCGGGAGCCGGCCGGCACCGCGCTCCAGGTCGGGCTCGCGGCCGCGGGGCTGTTGCTGATCGTGGCCGCAGCCCTGCCCGTCCCTGGCGCCGGGACCCGCCCGAGCACCTACTTCGTGCGCTCCTACGGCGACCCGTTGCGCGATTTCTTCGGTCGGTTCGCCGGTACCGCCGGGCTCATTCTGGCGATGATCTGCTGCTACCGGCTGAGTGACTTCGTGCTCAACATCATGAACCCGTTCTACCTCGATCTCGGCTTCGATCTCGAGACGATTGCGGGCGTGCGCAAGGGCGTGGGCGTCCTGATGCTGATGTTGGGGGTCGGCGTCGGCGGCTGGTCGATCGCCCGGTTCGGCCTGCTCCGCTCGCTGATCGTGGGTGCACTGGCGGGCCCGGTCTCGAACCTTATGTTCGCCTGGCTCGCGATGCAGGGACCGGATCCGCGCGCCTTCGCGCTTGCGATCACGGTCGACAATTTGTCCGCGGGTTACGCCGGCACGGTCCTGATCGCGTACATGTCGAGCCTCACCAGCGCCGGGTTTACGGCGACCCAGTACGCGTTGTTCTCGTCGCTCTATTCGCTGCCCGGGAAGCTGATCGCGGCGCAGTCGGGCACGATCGTCGAGGCGAGCGCGCGGATGGCGGCGCCGGGTGGCGCGTTCGCGCCGTTGACCCGGCTGTTCTCGGACCTGCCGCCGGCCGCGTTCGCCGCCGGCGCCGCCGACCTCGGCGTCGCGCCGGCGGCGTTGGGCGCAGGCTATGCGGTCTTCTTCTTCTATTCCTGCCTGGTCGGACTCGCGGCGCTGATCTTCGCTCTGATGATCGCGCGCAAATCGGCGCCCGTCCCTGCTACGGCCGGTTGAGGACGACCCGCCCAATCCCCAAATTCAGCGCTCATCCGGCGCGAACCCGGCCAGCAGCGAGGTGCAGATGCGGATCGGCGTCCCCAAGGAGATCAAAGTCCACGAGTACCGGGTCGGGCTGACGCCGGCCTCGGTGCGCGAGCTGGTCGAGCATGGCCACGAGCTGGTGGTCGAGGCGGGCGCCGGCGAGGCGATCGGCCTCAGCGATCGCGCCTATGGCGCGGCCGGCGCCAGGCTCGCCGACAGCGCCGAGGAGGTGTTCGCGAGCGCCGAGATGATCGTCAAGGTCAAGGAGCCGCTCGCGCCGGAGCGCGCCCGGCTGCGCCCGGGCCAGATCCTGTTCACCTATCTCCACCTCGCGCCCGACCCGAAGCAGACCCGGGACCTGATGGCCTCGGGCTGCGTCGCGATCGCCTACGAGACCGTGACCGACGCCCGGGGCGGCCTGCCGCTGCTGGCACCGATGAGCGCGGTCGCCGGGCGGATGGCGATCCAGGCCGGTGCCCATTCGCTCGAGCTGGCCCAGGGCGGCTCGGGCGTGCTGCTGCCGGGCGTGCCGGGGGTGGCACCAGGCAAGGTCGTGATCATCGGCGGCGGCGTGGTCGGCACCAACGCCGCGATGGTGGCACTCGGGATCGGCGCGCGGGTGGTGCTGCTCGAGCGCTCGGTGCGCCGGATCTACGAGCTCGACAGCGAGTTCGGGCTGCGCCTGGTGACCCGCTACTCGACGATCGAGATCCTCGAGGAGGAGCTGCGCGAGGCCGATCTGGTGGTCGGCGCGACGCTGATCCCGGGCGCCGCCGCCCCCAAGCTGATCAAGCGCGCCCACCTGGATTTGATGAAGCGCGGCGCTGTGATCGTCGACGTTGCGATCGACCAGGGCGGCTGCGCCGAGACCTCGCGCCCGACCACCCATGCCGATCCGACCTACGTCGAGGGCGGCGTGGTCCACTACTGCGTCGCCAACATGCCGGGCGCGGTCGCCAACACCTCGACCTTCGCGCTGAACAACGTGACCTTGCCCTACGTGTGCGCGCTCGCCGACAAGGGCTACCGCCAGGCCTGCCTGGACGACCGGCATCTGATGGCCGGGCTCAACGTCCATCGCGGCCAGGTCACCCACGCGGCGGTCGCCCGCGACCTCGGCCTGCCCTACACGCCGCCCGAGCAGGCGCTGGGGGCGGCCTGAAGCCCGCGCGCTCCACTGCCGGTCATGCTCGGTCTGCCGGGCAGGGTCGGAGGTTGGGTTGCCCGTTCGGGTCCCGGTGGCTAAGGTCGACCGGATCCGACGCCGAAACGAGTGAGACGGACATGCACGTTCGATCGATTCGCCCTCTCGCCCTGGGCTTGGCGGCCGGCGCGGTCCTGCTCGCGACTGACGCGCTCTCCGCGCGCGCGGAGACCTTCATCACAATCGGCACCGGCGGCGTGACCGGCGTCTACTATCCGGCCGGCGCCGCGATCTGCCGGCTGGTCAACAAGGACCGCAAGCAGCACGGCGTCCGCTGCTCGGTCGAGAGCACCGCGGGCTCGATCTACAACATCGAGACGATCCGTCAGGGCGAGCTCGACATGGGCATCGTCCAGAGCGACGTGCAGTACAAGGCGCTCAAGGGCGAGGGCGAAGATTTCCAGAGCCAGGGCCCGTTCGAAGGCCTGCGGGCGGTGTTCTCGATGCACGCTGAGCCGTTCACGGTGGTGGCGCGCAACGATGCCGACATCCAGACCTTCGACGACCTCAAGGGCAAGCGGGTCAACGTCGGCAATCCCGGCTCCGGCCAGCGCTCGACCATGGAGGTGCTGATGGCGCGCAAGGGCTGGGCCATGACCGACTTCGCGCTCGCCTCCGACCTCAAATCGGCCGAGCAGGCGCAGGCGCTGGCCCAGCGCAAGATCGACGCGATCGTGTTCACGGTCGGCCACCCGAGCGGCGCGCTCCAGGAGGCCACGACCACGGTCGACGCCCATCTGGTGCCGGTGAGCGGGTCCGAGATCGACGCCCTGGTCGAGGAGTTGCCCTACTACTCCAAGGCGGTGATCCCGGGGGGCCTGTATCGCGGTACGCCGGACGACGTCGAGACCTTCGGCGTGCGCGCGACCGTCGTGACCGCGGCGAGGCTGCCCGAGGATGCGGTCTACCAGATGGTCAGGGCGGTGTTCGAGAATTTCGACGAGTTCAGGAAGCTGCATCCGGCGTTCGCGAACCTGGACAAGAAGGAGATGGTGAGCCTCGCGCTCTCGGCGCCGCTGCATCCGGGCGCCGAGAAGTACTACAAGGAGGCCGGCCTGCTGTGAGCCGGCGACCCAAGGCGCCTGACCGGGGAGAACGACGCCCATGTACCGCAACATCCTGGTGCCGGTCGACCTGGCCGACAAGCACTCCTGGCGCAAGGCGCTGCCGACCGCGGTCTCGTTGTGCGAGACCTTCGAGGCCAGGCTGCACCTGATCGCGGTGGTGCCGGAGTTCGGCCTGCCGGTGGTCGGGCAGGTCTTCAAGGAGGGCTACGAGGCCAAGCTCCGCCAGCAGATCGCCAAGCAGCTTCGGGACCTCGTCGTCCAGCAGGTGCCGCCCGAGATCGAATCGCGCCGGATCGTCGCCGAGGGCAAGGTCTACCAGGAGATCCTGAACGCCGCCGACGCGATCAAGGCCGACCTGATCGTGCTCGGCGCTCCGCGCCCCGAGCGCAAGGACCTGCTGCTCGGCCCCAACGCCACGATGGTCGCCCGCCACGCCAAATGCTCGGTGATGGTGGTTCGAGAATAGCCATACTTATCGACTCAGTAAGGGCGCGGGGCGCAGGCGACGTCGAGCGCCCCGCCGCCCCGGTCGATCAGAAATCGACGCAGATGCCGCCGTTGCCGAGCCGCACCGAGTGGCCCACGCTGCGGATCATCGACTTGTGCACGCAGGTCCACTTGTCGTTGCGCTCGCGCCGGCCCTCGAGCTTGACCCGGTAATACCCGCCGAGATCGAGGTCGGGGATCGCATAGAAGTTATCCTCGATGTCGACCAGCCTCGAATGATAGCTGCAGTGATCGTCGAGCCAGGTCGTCGAGTTTTTCGGCTTCCAGCAGATCTTCCATTTCTCGAACTTGTCTTCGTTGCTGACCGACCAGGCGATCTCGACCGTGCAGGTCATGGTGTCCAAGGCATCGCAGACGACCTTGTCGGGATCGAGGCCGAACCAGACCGACCCCGCCTTGACCCCGCCGGCCACGAGCGTGCCCACAACGATGGCGCCGAGCGCTAGGATACGAACGAATCGATGCCAGCTCATGGTGATGCTCCCAACAGTGGTGGGGAGCAAATTCGGGATAGGTCAGCACCGACAGAGCTAGCGCGATCAAGCGCGAACCTGCCGGGCTCGGGCAGGGTTATCGCGCTGGAGCGATGCGCCACGTCCGCAGCCGGCGAGCAGCACCGTAATCCTTTGGGGCGCGGTCGACCGCGCCCGGCATGCACGCGATCAACCATCGGACACGCAACCGAACGGGAGGACAGCACCGTGAGCGTCAGCAGCAGGGCGAAGCAGCCCGCTATCGCACGGATCTGGCGCGGCCGTACCCGGCGCGAGCGCGCCGACGAATACGAGATCTACAACTATGAGGTCGGCATCAAGCCGCTGATCGAGAAAGCGAGTCCAGACGCTGCGCGAGGATCGGGCGGACGAAACGGAATTCATGACGATCTCCTATTGGGAGAGCATCGAGGCGATGGCGCGCTTCACCGGCGGCGACCCGACCCAGATCCACCATCTGGAGCGCGACGCGGAGTTCCTGATCGAGCTGCCGAAGCAGGTCCAGGTCCTGCAGATCGGCAAGAGCCACGGCGCTACGATCGGGGGAACAGTTGGTTGATGCCCGCGCTCGGCGCGCGGCTCGCGGCGAGCGGCACGTGCTCGGCAAGATAGCGGCAGGTGTAGGCCGTGAGGTCCGTCCTGGCGGGGCAACCGTCTGATTCCCGGTGCGCCTGAGCCGACGCGGCCGGCTTCGCAATGGCAGCTAGACCTTCAGCACGCCTTCCCGCACGTACGCCGCGGCGAATCGGGTCAGGCCCATTGGCCCATGCCGCCGTGGGCGGCGGGCGCGCGCAGCCATGGTTGGCGGCAGATCACTCCGCCCAGTTCTGCCAGCTGAGGCTCCTGACCCGTGCGAACTCGGCGACGTTCGCGGTCACCAGCATCAGGCCGCGGCAGACCGCCTGGCCGGCCAGCAGGGTGTCGTAGGCGCCGATCGGCGTCCCGGCCTGCTCCAGCGCGGCGCGGATCTCACCTGCGGCGCGCGCGTCGTCCTCGTCGAAGGGCAGCGTCTCAAGGGGCGCCAGAAAGATCGCCAAGCGTTCGGTATTGACGGCGGCCCGGGCGCTCTTGGCGACGCCATACCAGAGCTCGAACAGCGCGATCGAGGAGACCGCCACGGGCTCGCACCGGCTCAGCGCCGACCGCAGCCGACGTCGCACGCCCGGTGGCCTGCCGTTGATGATCGCGATGCAGGCGTTGGTATCGAGCAGCCAGCTCACCGGAAGACGCGCCGGCTCGGCGCCTCGGGCTGATCGCGCCCCTCCGGCATGAACGGTTCCTCGAACCGGTCGAGGGCCTCGAACCAGGCGTCGAGGTCGATTTCGGTGGGCTCGAGCAGCACGCCCAAGCCGAACCGTCGGATCCTCACCTCACGACCGGCGAAACGGAACTCGCGCGGCAGGCGCACGGCCTGGCTGCGGCCATTGGCAAACAGCTTGGCGGTGGTCATGCATCATGCGCCGCGATGGTTTCGATAGATGCCGTTGGTATAGACCAAAAGCCCGACGTGATCAAGGCTGCTCGATCCTGATCGGCTAGCGGCACGCATCAGGCCTTGAGCACGCCCTCCATCAGGCCCTTGAAGAACAGGCGCTGGGCGAAGGCGAAGGCGACGATGCCGGGGGTGACGACGATCATGTAGACCGCGGCGATCCGCGGCCAGGCCCATTGGCCCATGCCGCCCTGCGCGGCGGCGAGCACGACCGGCATCGTGCGCACGTCCTGGTCGTTGGTCAGCGTCGTGCACAGCAGGTATTCGCCCCAGGCGGACACGAAATTGACGATGATCACGACCACCAGGCCATTGCGGACCAGCGGCAGGCCGACCATCCAGAGCGTGCGCCAGACCCCGGCGCCGTCGATGTGGGCGGCATCGATCAGCTCGTGCGGCACCAGTTGGAAGACCGAGCGCATGATCAGGACGCTGACCGCCAGATTGAGCGTGATGTAGGGCAGGATCAGGCCGCTCGTGCTGTTGATCAGGCCCATGAAGTCCTGGATCTGGTAGATCGTGATGATCGAGACCACCCGGGTCGGGAAGTAGAGCGAGGCGATCAGCAGCCCGACGATCAGGCCGGCGCCGCGCGGGCGCAGGTGGACCAGCGCATAGCCGGCCAGGACCGCGCAGACCACCGTGAGCACGACCGTGGCCGCGGTCACGTAGATGCTGTTGAAGAGGTTGACCGGCAAGGTATCGATCTTGTCGAACACGTACTGGTAGTGGGAAAAATCGAACCGGCGGGGCCAGAGCTTGCCGCTCATCGAATCCGGCAGCGACTTGATCGACAGCAGCAGCACCCAGACCAGCGGCGCCAGGATCGTCAGCAGGAAAAAATTGATCACGACGTGGCGGATGATCACGGCGCGATGACGCGCGAGCCAGCTCTGCGCGCCCGGACGGTCCGCAGCCCGGATCTGGCGCCGTTGCGACTGGGTCGCCTGCATCGGCTCAGCCCTTGCGCCGGAAGACGTAGAGTAGCAACGCGACGAACGCCATCATCACCGCGGCGCCGATCATGCCGATCGCGGCCGCGAAGCCCTGGCGCCACAGGCCGGTCTTGAAGGCCTGGTCGTACATGAAGATGGTCCAGGTATAGGTCGGCGACTCCCGATTGAAGCCGCCGAAGATCAGATATTCGTCGATCACCGCCATCGAGGTGCCAAAACGGAGCACGACCAGGATCATCATGATCGGCTGCAGTCGCGGCAAGGTGACGTGCCAGAACACCTGCCATTCATTGGCGCCGTCGATCCGCGCGGCTTCCGGCAACTCCTTCGGGATCGCGGCCAGCCCGGCAAGGAAGAAGACGCTGTGATAGCCGAGCCCCCACCAGACCTCCATGATCGCGATCGAGGGCAGAGTGAGCGGCGTGCCGCCCAGCCACTGCGGCGCATTCTGGTAGCTGAACACGCCCAGGACATCGACCAGGAAGTGATTGATCGGGCCGGTCTGGTAATTATACATCCACTTCCAGAGCACGAAGATCAACGTGCTCGGGATCACGGCGGGGATCAGCAGAATCACGCGGTAGACCGTCGCGAGGCGCTGGTTCTGCACCCGGTCGACCAGGATCGCCACCAGCAGCGGGATGATGATCGTGCCGGGCAGGAACATCATCGTGAACAGCGCGGCCCGCCACAGGCTGGTCCACATCAAAGGGTCGTGGAGGGCCTCGACGTAATTGCTCCAGCCGACCCAGTTGGCGGGGTCCTGGGTCAGGAACTTGAAATCGGTAAAGCTGATCCAGACCACGCGGATGATCGGCCAGGCCTGGTACCAGACGAAAAAGACCATCGCCGGCAACAGGAATGTCCAGGTACTGATCTCCTGTGGAACGCGGCTCCGCCTGGCTGACCAGGAAGCTCGAGATACGGCCGCTGCCACGACTTCGCTCGTCCTCGAGGAGGGTGGCCGGCCAGGACCGCCGGCGGCCCGATCGGTCAGGCAGCGGCCAGCCGCAGGCGCGCGGGTTGCGCCAGCGGCTGACGCCGCTCGCCGCAGCTAGCCGCGCTGCATCTCGGCCTGCACAGCATCGACGACCTTCTGCATCGCGACCTTCGGATCCGGCTCCTCGCCCTTCAGATAGGTCTCCCAGACCGGCTGCCCGATCACGAACTGCTGCAGGCCGAACAGATGATTGGTGATCGCCTTGGCCTGGTCGAGCTGGCCGCGCACGAGCCCGACGAAGTCGGGCAGCCAGTCCGGCCGGTTGCTGTCCCAATCGGCGTAGATCGAGCCGTAGGGCGGCAGCTGGCCCGGATGGGCGGTCTCGGTGCCGGCGACCGAATCCTGCCAGATCTGCGGATCGTAGGTCAGCGCCTGGATGTATTCGGCCGCCTTTTCCTTGTTCTCGCCGTGCTTGAGCAGGCACGAGCCCGTGGTCCAGAACACCGTCGAGCCCTGGCCTTCGACGAACTTGGGCTGCGGCGCCAGCTTCAGCTGCTTGGGATCGTCCCAGTACTGGGCCATGCGCAACGGCGCGTTGAAGTATTTGGTGTAGTAGCCGACCCGCTGGGCGGCGAACGCGACCTCGTCCGGCGTGCCGTTGACGCCGGCATCGGTCGCGCCGGCGAGCAGGATGTCCGGGTGCGAGAGCGCCATGATCTTCTTCATCAGCATCAGCGCTTCGATCGCCGGATCGCTGGTGAAGTCGAACAGGCCCTCGGAGGTGTAGACATCGGTCGAGAGGCTGTGGGTCATCGGCGCCAGCGAGCGCCAGCCGTGGGCATCGAAGGTCGCCCCGAACGGCGCCGCGCCCGAATCGACGATCGTCTTGGCGTTCTGCAGATAGGCATCCCAGGTCGCGGGCGGCGTGTCGGGCAGCCCGGCCTCCGTCGAGAGGCCGGAGTGCCAGCCCATCCCGATCACGTCGAGCAGGAACGGCCAGCTGTAGAGCTTGCCGTCGACGGTGCACTCGTCCCGGATCGACGGGATGATGTCGTCGATGACCTCCTTGGGGACGTAGTTGTCCCAGGGCTCGATCACGTCGGCCTCGATCATCGCCATCATCTCGACGAACGGCGTCATGCCGACGTAGACGTCCCAGGTGCTCTCGCCGCTCTTGGCCTCGGCGACGAAGCGCTCGATGCCGAAGCCCTCGACCGGCGCGATCTGATAGTTGATGCCCGGGAAGCGCTCGTTGACGGCGGGAATCCCGGGGTGCAGGTCCTCGATCCACTGGTAGAAGGTCGGGGTCAAGGGCCGTTGAGCGCGCGCGCTCCTGATGCCGAACTTGCCCGCGACGCTCACGCCCGCGGCGCCGAGCCCGGCGATCAGGCTGCGCGCCACGAACTCGCGCCGATCGATCTCGCCGCGCAGCAGCCGCCGCCGCCACGCCTGTTGCCGCAGATATTGCTGCTCTTTGCGTCCAGCCATGGGTCTGCCTCCTCAGCGCCCGGCCACCGATTTCCGGTCACTATAGCCCCTTCGCGGGCATTGGCAATGCGAGGCAAGGGCGCAGGCGCCGCTCCGACCGCCCGTCCTGCCATTGGCCGCTCGTGCTGGCGTCGGGATCGCCCGCAGCCCGCAGCCGGGCGGGCGCGGGGCGATCCCGGGCGAGGCCTCAGGCCGCCTTGAGCGCGTCGTAGAGGCCGCGTTCGAAGTCGGCGTACAGCTTCAGCACCGCGCTGTCGGCGAACGGCAGCAGCTGGGTCATGATCGTGCCGGTCACCCGCTTGCTCGGGTCGAGCCAGAAATAGGTGTTGAACAGCCCGGCCCAGCAGAGGCTGCCCGGGCTGCGCCCGGCCGGCCCCGGCTCGGTGTTGATGTCGAACGACAGCCCCCATTTGTGGCTCATGCCGGGGAAGAAGTTGGCATCGTTGGAGAGGTCCGGACGGACCGTCTTCAGCGTCGTGACCTCGAGCTCGCCGATGTGGTTCTCGCGCATCAGCGCGACCGTCTCGGGCTTCAGCACCTTTGCGCCATTGAACGTGCCTTCGTTGAGCAGCATCTGCAGGAACGAGATGTAGTTCCGGGGCGTGCTGAACAGCGCGCCGCCGCCCATGAAGAACTCCGGCCGCTGCGGCATCTCGAACGGCATGGCCTCGAGCGCGCCGTCCTCCTTGCGGCTGTACATCGTCGCGACCCTGGCCTTCTGCGCCGAGCCGATCAGGAAGCCGGTGTCGGCCATGCCAAGCGGCTCGAAGATGTGCTCGCGGAAATAGATCTCGAGCGACTGGTTGCTGACCGCCTCGACCGCCTTGCCGGCCCAGTCGATGTTGATGCCGTACTCCCAGCGCTCGCCCGGATCGAACATCAGCGGCGCCAGCAACGCCTCGTTCTTGCACTCGCCGATGAACGGGGTGCCGGTGACCTTCTCGTACTGGCCCATCGGCTCGCTCCAGATGCTGTAGACGTAGCCGGCGGTATGGGTCAGCAGGTGGCGGAGCGTGATCGGCCGCTTGGCCGGCCGCAGGATCGGCGCGGGCCGGAGGCATCGAAGCCTTCCAATACCTTAGGCTCCTTCAATTCCGGCAGCAGCTCGCCCATGGCCTGGTCGAGCTGCAGCTTGCCCTGCTCGACCAGCTGCATGCAGGCGGCCCCGGTCACGGCCTAGGTCATCGACGCGATCCAGAACACCGTGTCCGGCGTGATGTCCGGCCCGCCGTCGATCGCGTGCTTGCCGAACGCGCCCTCGTAGACGATCCCCTTGTCGGTGGCGCCGATCGCGACCACGTGCGGGATGAGCTTGGATTCGACCGCCTGGCTCAGCGCCTGGTCGATCGGCGCGACCGCGCCGCCGGCCAGTTTGGCGTCGGCGGCCACGGCGCGCCGGCCAGCGATGCCGGCGACCGACGAGGCGGCGACGACGGCGGAGGCGGTCTTGATCAGATCCCGCCGGCTCTGTTGCTTCAATGACATGTTCTTGCCTCCCAGCGGCGGCACGGAGACCCCAGGTGCCGATCCATGGCTGGCGGAGCGCCAGCCCGAACCGACCCTAGTCACCCGCTGGCGGCTCGGCAACGCTGAAGTTGCGAGCGCGACGAATACTGTAACGGTAGTGTTGTTCGCGATCGAAGTCGCGCGAGCAGGCTAGAACTTGTTCGCCAAGCTCAATTCAGGCGGCCGTGGCAGTGCTTGTACTTCTTGCCCGAGCCGCAGGGGCAGGGCGCGTTGCGCGGCACCTTGCCCCAGCTGGCCGGCTGGCTCGAGGTCGGGCCTGCGATGGCACCACCGCCGCTTGCCGCGACCCGCGGCCGGGGCGCCGCGCGGGTGACGATCCGGGACGGGCGCGGATCGTCGGTGCCGGTCGCTGCCAGCGGCTCCTCGGCGCCTTCCGCGACCTCGGCCTGCTGCGGCTGCATCCGGATCTCGAGGTGGCTCAGGTACTGGGTCACCGTCTGGCGCAGGTTGGTCAGCATCGCCTCGAAGAGCGTGAACGCCTCGCGCTTGTACTCGTTCAACGGGTCGCGCTGGCCATAGCCGCGCAGATGGATGCCCTGCCGGAGGTGGTCGAGGTGGAGCAGGTGCTCCTTCCAGAGGTGGTCGAGGATCTGCAGCAGCAGGCCCTTCTCGGCCATCCGGATCATGTCGGCGCCGTAGTTGACGACCTTGTGCGCCATCCTGCGGTCGGACTCGGTGACGATCCGCTCCTTGATCTCGGCGTCCGCGATGCCTTCCTCCTTGGCCCACTCGGCGAGCGGCAGGTCGAGCGCCAGCAGCCGCTTGCCGTCGCGCTCGAGCCCCTCGAGGTCCCACTGCTCGGGATAGGCCTTCTCCGGGATGGTCGCCGCGACGATGTCCTCGATCACCTGATGGCGCATGTCGCGCACCGTGTCGGCGACTTCCTTCGCCTCGATCAGCTCGTGGCGCTGCTCGTAGATCACCTTGCGCTGATCGTTCATCACATCGTCGTACTTGAGCAGGTTCTTGCGGATCTCGAAGTTGCGCGCCTCGACCTTCTGCTGCGCCTTCTCGAGCGCCTTGTTGATCCAGGGATGGACGATCGCCTCGTCCTCCTTCAGCCCGAGCTTGCCGAGCATGCTGTCCATGCGCTCGGAGCCGAAGATGCGCATCAGGTCGTCCTCGAGCGACAGGAAGAACTTGGACCGCCCGGGGTCGCCCTGGCGGCCCGAGCGGCCGCGCAGCTGGTTGTCGATCCGGCGCGACTCGTGGCGCTCGGTGCCGAGTACGTAGAGGCCGCCGGCGGCGATCACCTTTTGCTTCTCCTGGGCGACTTCGTCGGCGATCCTGGCCGCGCGCTCGGCCCGCTCGGCGTCGTCCTCGACCTCTGCCAACTCCTGCAGCTTGCGCATCTCGGCGTTGCCGCCGAGCTGGATGTCGGTGCCGCGGCCGGCCATGTTGGTCGCGATCGTGACCCCGCCGAGCCGGCCGGCCTGGGCGATGATGAACGCCTCCTGCTCGTGGTAGCGCGCGTTCAGCACCTGATGAGGGATCTTCTGCTGCTTGAGCAGGGTCGACAGATGCTCCGATTTCTCGATGCTGACCGTGCCGACCAGGATCGGCTGGCCGTGCTCGTAAGCGTCGGCGATGCTGGCCACGATCGCCTTGTTCTTCTCGCTCGCGGTCCGGTAGACCTCGTCGTCCTCGTCGTCCCGGATCATCGCCATGTGGGTCGGGACCTCGACCACGTCGAGCTTGTAGATCTCGCCGAACTCGGAGGCTTCGGTCGCCGCGGTGCCGGTCATGCCGGCGAGCTTGGGATAGAGCCGGAAATAGTTCTGGAACGTGATCGAGGCGAGCGTCTGGTTCTCCGACTGGATCGCCACCTTCTCCTTGGCCTCGAGCGCCTGGTGCAGGCCGTCGGAATAGCGCCGGCCCTCCATCATCCGGCCGGTGAACTCGTCGACGATCACGACCTTGCCGCCCTTGACCAGGTAGTCGACGTCGCGGGTGAACAGACGGTGCGCGCGCAGCGCCTGGTTGACGTGGTGGACCAGCGTGACGTTGGCGATGTCGTACAGCTCGGGGTGCTTGAGCAGCCCGGCCTCGGCCAGCCAGGCCTGCATCTTCTCGGCGCCGACCTCGGTCAGCGACACCGCCCGCTGCTTCTCGTCCTTCTCGTAATCGGCGGCCTCCAGGCGCGGCATGTAGCTGTCGACGGTCATGTACAGCTCCGAGCTCTCCTCGCTCGGGCCCGAGATGATCAAGGGCGTGCGTGCCTCGTCGACCAGGATGCTGTCGACCTCGTCGACGATCGCGAAGTTGAAGCCGCGCTGGACCATGGTCTCGGCCGCGAACTTCATGTTGTCGCGCAGATAGTCGAAGCCGAACTCGTTGTTGGTTCCATAGGTGATGTCGGCGGCATAGGCGCGCTTGCGCGCGGGCTCGTCGAGTCCGGGCACGATGCAACCGACCGAGAGCCCGAGGAACTCGTAGATCTGGCCCATCCAGGCGGCATCCCGGCGGGCCAGATAGTCGTTGACCGTGACGACGTGGACGCCATCGTCGGTCAGCGCGTTGAGATAGACCGCGAGCGTCGCGACCAGGGTCTTGCCTTCGCCGGTCTTCATCTCGGCGATCTTGCCCTGGTGCAGGACCATGCCGCCCATCAGCTGGACGTCGAAATGGCGCTGGCCGAGCGTCCGCTTGGACGCCTCGCGCACGGTCGCGAACGCCTCGATCAGCAGATCGTCGAGGCTATCGCCGGCCGCCAGCCGCTCGCGGAAGCGATCGGTCCGGGCGCGCAGATCGGCGTCGGCCAGCGTCTCCAGCTCGGGCTCCAGAGCATTGACCGCGTCGACCGTCCTTTTCATGGACTTGATGACGCGGTCGTTGGCGGAGCCGAACAGCCGCTTGGCAAGACCGCCGATCATGGGCGCAGGGTCCTCCGGGGAGGGTCAGACAGGGCCAGAGTTGCCCCGTGAGATAGGCAGTTTGGCCGGCACTGTCAACGCGAGCCGGGGCCGGCCGGAGCGGCCTCGCGCGTGGCGGCAAACGCTTGTGAGCCGGCCGCGCTTGTGCCTTTATGCGCCCGTCCGGCACCGTTCCCTGGAGCTGCTCCATGTTGGTCAAGCCTCTGATCGCCACCGCCATCGGCCTGCTGGCGCTCGCTGCCCCGGTCCGGGCGCAGCAACCGGCCCCCGATCAGGACCCGGTGGTCGCGGTCGTCGACGGCGTGGCACTCCATCGCTCGCAGCTCGAGGAGACCGCGCAGGGCCTGCCCGAGCAGTTCCGGCAGATGCCGATGCAGGTGCTGTTCGGCATCCTGCTCGACCGGGTGATCGATTTCCAGCTGCTCGCGAACGAGGCCGAGCGGCGGGATCTGGGCACCGATCCGACGGTCCAGGACGCACTCGCCCGGGCCCGGGCGAACGTGCTGCGCGACGCGCTGATCCGGCGCCAGATCGAGGACGGCACGACCGAGGTCAAGCTGCGCGAGCGCTACGAACAACTAAAGCAGGGCGAGAACTTCGCGCAACCCGAGGTCCACGCGCGCCACATCCTCCTGAAGAGCGCGGACGAGGCCAAGGCGGTGATCAAGGAGGTGCAGGGCGGCGCCGATTTCGCCGCGCTCGCCCAGCAGCACTCGGCCGGGCCGTCGGCCCAGAGCGGCGGCGATCTCGGCTTCTTCCGGCGCGAGCAGATGGTGCCCGAGTTCGCCGAGGCGGCGTTCGCACTCGAGCCTGGCCAGATCACGACCGAGCCGGTCCAGACCCAGTTCGGCTGGCATGTGATCATGGTGCTCGAGCGGCGGACGGTCGAGCCGACCTTCGAGGACAGCCAGCCGCAGCTCCGCCAGGAACTGGCCCGGGAGATCGTGACCGCGCTGGTCGCGGACCTGCACGAGGGTGCCAAGATCGAGCGCTTCAACATCGACGGCACGCCCGTCGAAGCCCCGCCGCCCGGGCAAAACCAGCCGCCGACGGCAGAGCAGCCGCCGGCGGCAGCGCAGCCCAAGGCCGAGTGATCGAGGCGGCCGGCGCGCAGGCGTTCGGGCAGCGCAGGCGATGGCGCTCGCACGCTCGCCGTTAGCCCCGGCGCGCTTTCCGGATCTGCCCGCGCTCGCGGGCGTGCGGCTGGCGGCCTGCGCCGCCGGGCTCCGCTATCGCGACCGGCCGGATCTGACCCTGATTGAGCTCGCAGCCGGCACCGCGGTCGCGGGCCTGTTCACGAAGAGCCTGTTGCCGGGCCATCCGGTACGCTGGTGCCGCGCGATCCTGCCCTGGGGCCGGGCGCGGGCGCTGCTCGTCAATGCCGGCCAGGCCAACGTGCTGGTCGGCCCCGCTGGCGATGCCGTATGCCGGACCGAGGCCGAGGCGGCCGCGAAGCTGCTCGGCGCCCGGCCCGAGGAGATCTATATCGCCTCGACCGGCGTGATCGGCGAGCGCCTCGAGGTCGGAACCGTGGTCGCAAGGCTGCCGGAGCTCGTGGCGAGCCTGGAGCCTAAGGCCTGGGAACTCGCCGCGCGCGCGATCACGACCACCGACACCTTCACCAAGGGCAGCTTCGGACGCGCCGCGATCGGCGATGCCGAGGTCACGATCTGCGGCATCTGCAAGGGCTCGGGCATGATCCAGCCGGACATGGCGACCATGCTCGCCTTCCTGTTCACGGACGCCGCGCTGCCGGCCGGCCTGCTGCAGGCGCTGCTCGCCGAAGCGAACCGCGGCTCGTTCAACGCGATCACGGTCGATGGCGACACCTCGACCTCGGACACGGTCCTGCTGTTCGCGACCGGCCAGGCGCGCCACGCGCCACCGGCGCGCCTGGATGACCCGCTGCTCCAGGGCTTCCGCGCCGCCCTGGCGCTGGTCATGACCGATCTGGCCCAGCAGGTCGTGCGCGATGGCGAGGGCGCCAGCAAGCTGATCGAGGTCAGGGTCGCGGGCGCGATCACCGAAGACTCGGCGCGGCGGATCGCGTTCAGCATCGCGAACTCGCCGCTGGTCAAGACCGCGATCGCCGGCGGCGATGCCAACTGGGGCCGGCTGGCGATGGCGATCGGCAAGGCGGGCGAGCCGATCGAGCCGGCCCGGATCACGATCCGGATCGGCGGCCATGCGATCGCCGAGGCCGGCCATCGGCTGGTCGGCTACGACGAGGCGCCGGTCGTGGCCCATCTCAAGGGCCAGGAGATCCTGCTCGAGGCGGTGGTCGGCGCCGGGCCGGGTGCGGCCACGGTCTGGACCTGCGATCTGACCGCGGGCTACATCGCGATCAACGCCGACTACCGCTCCTGAGCGCCTGCGCCACCCGCCTCCGATCAGCCTCGCGATCCGCCGAGGCTGTCGTCGCCGGCCCTGGCAACCGGAGATCGAGCCCCAGGCGTTCCGTGCGGCAGGACGCCACCGCACCGTGTGGACGCCGAGAGCGACTTCTTGCCTGTTGTAGGCGTTCTGCCTACATTGCAGGCGAAATGCAGTCGGAGGCATAGTCATGGGCCAGCTCACGGTCCGCAAAATCGATGATGACCTGATCCGCCGTCTGAAGATGCGCGCCGCCGAGCACGGCCGCTCGGCCGAGGCCGAGCATCGCGAGATCCTGAAGCAGGCGTTGCTTGACAAGCCGAATCCGGACATCACCGAATGGCTGCGCAGCGCCGAGGCGCTGAGCCAGAAGATCGGTCCGGTTGCCGACGAGAGCTGGCCAATCATACGCAAGTTCAGAGACGAGCGGTGATCACGCGCGACCTGGTGGTGGATGCGAGCGTTGCGATCAAATGGGTGATCTTCGAGCCGGATCGGGAGTTGGCCTACGCGCTCCTCGACCGCAGGCTGCTGGCGCCGGATCTGCTGCTGATCGAGTGCGCCAATGCGCTCCGTTCGCTCGCCGCGCGGGGCACTCTGGCGGCGGACGACGTCCAGCCGGCATGGGCCACAATCTGTGCAGCGCCGCTGCAGATCTCGCCGGCCGTCGATTTACTCGATGACGCGCTGGCCCTGGCGCTCGTCCTCGGCCACCCTGTCTACGACTGCCTCTATCTTGCGCTGGCGATCGCCAGCAGCTCGCGGGTGGTCACTGCCGATCGTCGCTTCCGTGCGGCCGTGCGGCGCGCGCCGCATCGGGACGACCGGGTGGTGCTGCTGAGCGAGCTTGCGCGCTGAGCGACCGCCGTCGTGGCTGGACGCCTGCCCGAGCAGGGGAGTATCTGATAGCGCGGAGCGCCTGCGGGGGCGGCTGCCCCAAGCACGGGAGGGCGAGATGAGCAAGGACATCGGGCACTGGATCGGCGGCCGCCGGGTTGCCGGTGCCAGCGGCCGCTACGGCGAGGTCTTCGATCCATCGGTCGGCGAGCGTTCGGGCCGGATCGCGTTCGCATCCGCGGCCGAGGTCGACGCCGCGGTCAAGGCGGCGCAGGCGGCGCTAACCGACTGGGCCGACACGACGCCGCTCCGGCGCGCCCGGATCATGTTCAGGCTCAAGGATCTGCTCGAGCAGCAGATCGACGAGCTCGCGACGCTCATCAGCGCCGAGCACGGCAAGACCCTGGCCGACGCCAAGGGCGAGGTCATCCGCGGCATCGAGGTGGTCGAGTTCGCCTGCGGCATCCCGCAGCTGCTCAAGGGCGAGTTCAGCGAGAACGTCGGCACCGGGGTCGATCTGTTGTCGTTCCGCCAGCCGCTCGGGGTCTGCGCCGGGATCACGCCCTTCAACTTCCCGGCCATGATCCCGCTCTGGATGTTCCCGATGGCGCTCGCCTGCGGCAACACCTTCGTCCTCAAGCCCTCGGAGAAGGACCCGTCCTGCCCGATCCGGATCGCCGAGATCGCCAGGGAAGCGGGCGTGCCCGATGGCGTCCTCAACGTCGTCAACGGCGACAAGACCGCGGTCGATGCGGTCCTGACCCATCCCGGGATCGCTGCGGTGAGCTTCGTCGGCTCGACCCGGATCGCCGAGTATGTTCACCACACCGCGAGCGCCCACAACAAGCGGGTCCAGGCGCTGGGCGGCGCCAAGAACCACATGGTCGTGCTGCCCGACGCCGATCCGGAGCAGGTTACCGACGCGCTGATCGGCTCGGCCTACGGCTCGGCCGGCGAGCGCTGCATGGCGATCTCGGTCGCGGTCGCGGTCGGCAACGCCGGCGACAAGCTGATCGAGGACCTCGCCCCGCGCGTGCGCGCGCTCAAGATCGGCCCGAGCCACGAGGCCGGCATCGAGATGGGCCCGCTGGTCACCGCCGAGCACCAGGCCAAGGTCCAGGGCTATGTCGACCTCGGCATCGAGGAAGGGGCGGAGCTCGTGGTCGACGGCCGTGATTTCCGGCTTTCCGGGTTTCAGGGCTACGAGAACGGCTATTACCTCGGCGGCTGCCTGTTCGACCGGGTCCGGCCGGAGATGCGGATCTATCAGGACGAGATCTTCGGCCCGGTGCTCGCGGTCGTGCGCGCGCCCGATTTCGACAGTGCGGTCGAGTTGGTCAACCGGCACGAGTACGGCAACGGCACAGCGATCTTCACCCGCGACGGCGACGCCGCGCGCACCTTCGCGCACCGGGTCAACATCGGCATGGTCGGGGTCAACGTGCCGATCCCGGTGCCGATGGCGTTCCACAGCTTCGGTGGCTGGAAGCGCTCGCTGTTCGGCGATCATCACATGCACGGCCCCGAGGGCGTCCGCTTCTACACCCGCCAGAAGGCGGTGACCTCGCGCTGGCCGACCGGGATCCGGGCCGGCGCCGAGTTCAAGATGCCGACCATGGGCTGACGTGACCCGGCAGGCCAGCGGACGAATAGGCCGGTCGCAATCCTCGTGCATGCTACTCATGACGATTATCCTGTCGCTGGTTCCGGATAGGCAAGACCATATGGTCGGAGGAGTTACAGCTTTGGATTCGGCCGAGCTCAATCGACAGCTTAACCAGCTTCGATGGATTTCACGTTGGATATTTGTGGGAGTAGTTGCCACGCTGGCGGTCCTCAGTACGATGCTGATCGCGTGGACTGAGCCGCCGGAGCTGCAATTCCTCATCGGCCTTGGCCAAGGGGCGTCATGGCTCAGAGATGCAATACCCGTCGTTGTGACTTGGCCCGTCGTCGTCGCCGGGATCATCCTTTATCTTAGCATCTCGGGTGTTGCCGCCGCGCGGATCGCCTCTATCTTCGCGCGGTTTCGCTCATTGAAGGTGCTGGGGGCCGAGGTCGCGTTCAGCGAAGAGGGGGCGCGGCGGCTCGCAACCGATGCTCAGGAGAACTTCGACGAGTTTCGCAGGCAAGCAGATCTTGAGTTTCAGCGTCAAGCACGCCGGCAGGAGCTGCGTCGTAAGCTGGAGCTTATCTTCCAGTCGTCCGAACCCGTTGCAGATGATGCCGAGATACAGGCTTGCAGGGACAAGAAGGACTTCCGCTGCACGATTCATGTACCCGACATTCTTTTCACTGACACGCTATATCAGCTTCTAGACTACTATCCGACTCAGGTGCGAGGCGGAGCGGGGCGGCGCTTCTCGACGCGATTCGGCATTATCGGCCGTGCTTGGCGGCTTCGTCAGCACATGGGAGAAGAGGACGCGCGGCACTCGAAAGAGGACCCTATACGGGTGTGGGGCATGACGGATGAGGAAGCGGAGTTGCATTCGCGGCAACGTCCAGCCTATATCTGTGCCGTGCTCAAGGAGGAAAGTGGGCTGCCGCTCGGGGTGCTGTTCGTTGATTTTACGCAACAGGCAGCCTTCGGCGGCAGAGACCAGGCTGCTGCCCTAGCCCACTCCCTGGCGCTCAAAGCGGGAAGCGTCGGGGTCACCGAGGCGCTTCAACAGGTGCTCAATGAACTTAGTAAGTACAGCACGGCAATCCGAATCCACAGCTGACGTCCAGCTTGGCAGCTACGCGGATCTCGCCAGCGAATACTATGATGCGAGGCGACATCCGACATGCGCGAATTTTCGCGAAGCGAGCGCTGTGTTTCTGGCCGAGGAGCTGGCTGCGTTCAACCCTAGGGGCGGGCTTGTGGCCGAGATCGGGGCCGGGCGGTCGCTCGTTGCCGAGATCATGGCCGGCGCCGCACTGGCGCGGAGCCGACTCGTGCTGATCGATGCATCCCACGAGATGTTGGCGCATTCGG
The DNA here is from genome assembly GCA_963840925.1 of uncultured Alphaproteobacteria bacterium. Classification (GTDB taxonomy): domain Bacteria; phylum Pseudomonadota; class Alphaproteobacteria; order Geminicoccales; family Geminicoccaceae; genus DATAOG01. The sequence goes on along the minus strand of CAWJAY010000034.1, from coordinate 84,546 downwards.
TGAAGTGGCTAAGCGCCGGGGCGCTAGGCACCGTCGCCGATGCGCGTCAGCTGCCGATCGGTCGGCATTCCGTCGAACTAGGCGTTGTCCCGTTGGGTGATGCTTTCAACAATTGCGCCTTCTGGAGTGAGGTGGCGCGCGTGCTTCGCCCAGGGGGACTATGCCTTTTCACGGTACCAGCCTTTGCGTGGGCGCAGGAGTTTCGCCTGAAGTCTCTGGCGCTCGGATTGACCTGGCTGAATTCGCCACTGTTGCTCGTGGAACCCTCGCGGTGCCATCATTCATCCTGCCGCCGGATCGGCAGCGAGAAATGGTTGAGACGATGGGCCTCGTCGTATTGCGTCAACGTACGATCACTCTCCGCGAGATCCGTCTGACCCCTTGGTCCCCGAAACTGCTACTCAGTCGCGGAGCAGACGGAGCAGTCGTCGATGCTTTTGCCATCGCATCCGCCGGTGAATGCATATCATCGGAATGAGTGTGGTCAACGTGCCGATCCCGGTGCCGATGGCGTTCCACAGCTTCGGCGGCTGGAAGCGCTCGCTGTTCGGCGATCATCACATGCACGGCCCCGAGGGCGTCCGCTTCTACACCCGCCAGAAGGCGGTGACCTCGCGCTGGCCGACCGGCATCCGGGCCGGCGCCGAGTTCAAGATGCCGACCATGGGCTGAGCCGGCGGCGCCCGGGCCGGCCAAGCCGCGAGCCGCAGATCGTGGGTCGACGCCACGCTTGAGTGCCGGGCGGTCACAGGAATGGCCTCAGCAGGTCGTCGTGGTCGGCGGTGGCCCGGCCCCGTCGGGACATGGCTGAGCGCGCTGCGTCTGCTGCGCCAGCCAGGGCGGGCAGGATGCTCGGATCATTGATCAGCCGATCGATCTCGGCGCGCAGGCGGCGCGCGGTCCGATCGTCGGCGCGCTCGATCGCGCTCCCGTAACGACGCTTGAGGAACTCCAAGGCGGGGGTGGGCGCCACGCGATGCCTCCACAAGCTGGCTCCGGCTGCGGCCCCCGTCATGACGCTCAAAGATTAAGAGTCCGTTAAATTGGCTCGGAAATATCTATCTGAGGTTGACCCCGAGCCCGACTTGGCACCGGTGCCCGGAATGAAGTGGGGACAAGGCTCGTCCCCACCGCCTCGTGGTTCCCAGTCTGGAGAGCGATGCACCGGCCCCGAAATTGCGCGCAGGCGTTGCCCGGCGCCCGGATCGATTGTCATGGCTGCGTCATTGACGAGCGCGGACCGGCCCCGCATCCTTCGGTTCGGGTCGGTCACGACTTACGGGTAGCGGCGAGCCGGTGATCTTCGACTTGAGAGACCTTTTCTCCCGCCTTCGATCATTGTGCCGCCATCGACGATCCACGGCTCCAGCCGGCAGGGAACCACCCGCGAACATGGCAGAACTGATCAAGCCGCTGGCCGCCGTGCTGCAGGCACTGCTTGAGAAGGAGCGCCAGCTCGATGCGCTCGAGCTGACGCCCGCCGCTGCCGACCGGGAGCAGGTCGAGCAGTGGCGCAAGGACAACCTGCAAGCGATCGGCGCGCTCGAGCAGGCGATCGCCTGGCTGCCCGCGAGCACGCTGGACGAGGCTGCGGTGCAGGCCCTGATCGCCGCAGGCACGCTGAACGGTCTGGCCGAGGAGCTGCCCGAGGCGGACGCGATCGCGGATCGGATCGAGACCGCCGCCCGGCTGATCAAGTCGGCCCTGCCGGTGATCGCGAGCCGCGCCGGGGTCGATCTCGACCACTACGGCGCCCGCCGCTATGGCCATTCGGCGGCGCCGTGGCCGTTCCCGCCGGACCGGCTGCCGGAGCCGTGAGCCACCGCCCCTAACCTTGCGCGGGCGCGCGGGCGCACCGATATTGCGTTCCGGGCGAGCCAGGGCGCGCGGGAGACCGGGCATGCAGTCGGCCGCAGCTGCGGTAGGCGAGATCGGGGTGATCGAGGCGCCGACGCGCGCCGCCTGCGCGGCGCTCGATGCCGCCGATCCGCTGGCCGCCTGGCGCGGTCGCTTTGCCCTGCCCGCAGGCACGATCTATCTCGACGGCAACTCGCTCGGACCGCTGCCGAAGGCGACCGCCGCGGTGCTGGAGGACGTGATCCGCCGGCAGTGGGGCCAGGACCTGATCACCAGCTGGAACCGGCACGGCTGGATCGACCTGCCGCAGAGCCTGGGCGCCAAGATCGCGCGCCTGATCGGGGCGGAAGCGGACGAGGTGATCGTCGCCGATTCGACCTCGGTCAACCTGTTCAAGCTGATCGCGACCGCGCTCGAGCTGCGGCCCGGGCGCCCGGTCGTGGTTTCCGAACGGAGCAACTTCCCGACCGATCTGTACGTCGCCCAGGGCCTTGCCGGGCTGCTCGGCGAGCGGATCGAGCTGCGGCTGGTCGCGACCGCCGAGCTCGAGGCCGCCCTCGACGAGCGGACCGCGCTGCTGCTTTTGACCCACGTCGATTACCGCAGCGGCCGCCTGCACGACATGGCGCGCCTGACCGCAGCGGCGCAGGCTGCGGGCGCGCTCGCACTCTGGGATCTCGCCCACAGCGCCGGCGCCGTGCCGGTCGACCTGAACGCCGCCGGCGCCGATCTCGCGGTCGGCTGCGGCTACAAATTCCTGAACGGCGGGCCGGGCGCGCCGGCGTTCCTGTTCGTCGCCCGGCGCTGGCAGGACCAGGCCCGCCAGCCGCTCGCCGGCTGGCTCGGCCACGCCGAGCCGTTCGCCTTCCGGCCCGACTACCGGCCGGCGGCGGGGGTGCGGAAATTCCTCGCCGGCACGCCGCCGATCCTGAGCATGAAGGCGCTCGAAGCTGGCCTCGATCTCCTGCTCGAGGTCGACCCGGCGGCCCTGCGCCGGAAGTCGCTGGCGTTGACCGAGACGTTCATCCAGCCTGGTCGAGGCGCGCTGCGCCGGGCTCGGCTTCGAGCTCGCGAGCCCGCGCGCGGCCGCCGAGCGCGGCGCCCAGGTGGCGCTCCGCCACCCTGACGGCTATCCGATCGTCCAGGCGCTGATCGCGCGAGCGCGTGATCGGCGACTTCCGCGCTCCTGACCTGCTGCGCTTCGGGCTGGCCCCGCTCTACGTCCGCTTCGTCGACGTCTTTGACGCCGTCGACGCGCTGCGCCGGGTCATGGCCGAGCGGGCCTGGGTCCGGCCGGAATTTCAGCGGCGAGCCGCCGTGACATGACCCAGCCGCCCGAACCGGCGCTCGAGCCCGGCATCCAGACCGAGCTCGCGGATGCGCTGACCTACGGCCGCTACCTGGCGCTCGACGACCTGCTCGCCTGTCAACGGCCGATCTCGGACAGCCACGACGAGATGCTGTTCATCGTGATCCATCAGGCGAGCGAGCTCTGGCTGAAGCTGATGGTCCACGAGTTGCGCGCCGCGCGCGCGCGGCTCGTCGCCGACGACCTGCAGCCGGCGTTCAAGATGCTGGCGCGAGTGTCGCGCATCCAGGCCCAGCTGATCCAGTCGTGGGACGTGCTCTCGACGCTGACGCCGGCCGACTACCTGGCGTTCCGCCACCGGCTCGGGCCGGCGTCCGGCTTCCAGTCGCACCAGTACCGGCTGGTCGAGTTCCTGCTCGGCAACCGCCAGCCGGCGACGCTCGCGGTCCACCGGCACGCACCGGAGGTGCATGCCGAGCTCGCCCACGAGCTCGCGCAGCCCAGCCTCTACGACGAGGCGATCCGCCTGCTGGCGCGGCGCGGCTTCGACGTCGCGCATGAGTGCATCGAGCGCGACTGGAGCCGGCCCTACCGGTCCGACCCGAGCGTGCTCAAGGCCTGGGCCGCGATCTATCGGGAGGCCGGCCGGAACTGGGACCTGTACGAGCTGGCCGAGGATCTGGTCGACCTCGAGGACTGGTTCCGGCAGTGGCGCTTTCGCCACGTCACCACGGTCGAGCGGATCATCGGCCATAAGACCGGCACCGGCGGCAGCTCAGGCGTGAGCTACCTCCGGCGCGCGCTCGATGTGGTCTGCTTTCCCGAGCTCTGGCAGGTCCGGACCGAGCTCTAGCCGGCTGGCGCGCCGGGACCCGGGCCGCGTCAACCGCGATCAGGTCGCGTCCTTCTCGGTGGTCGCGGTCTGCTCCTGGGGCGCCGCCGGCAAGATTGGCAGCTTCAACTGCTGCTGGATGGTCTTGGCCGCGCCGAACAGCTGCTCGCGATCCATCGGGCCGATCAGGGCATAGGCGAACGGGCCCTCGGTCCAGTAGACCATGCTCACCCCGCCTTCGCTCGCGAAGCTGACGCTGCCGTCGTGGGCGCCGTTCACCGGCGTCCCCCAGCGGGCGCGGGTGTACAGCGTGATCCGCTGGGCGTCCGGGTTCTCGTACATCAGCTGCGCCGCCGGCTGTCCCGAGGCCGGCAGCAGCCGGCCGCCGACCAGCTTGAAGCCCAGCGTCTGCAGATTGGGCGCGTGCACCGCCTGGCCGAGCCGCTCGGACAGCCAGAGCAGCAGGCTGTCCTGCTGGTCGGCGCCGAACTCGACCGGATGCCGCAGGTCGGGCGCGAACAGCTGATGGGCGTTGGCCGCCTGGCGGGTGAAGCTCGCCGCCGGCGTCTCGGCGACCTGCTTGGTCATCTCGCTGTGCAGGAGCCAGCCGCCGCCGGTGCTCACCAGCAGCAGCGCCGCGACCCCGGCCAGCCGCGGGACCAGGCCGTGGCGCCCGACGCCGAGCCAGTCCTGCAGCCGTCGGGCCCAGGATAGCTGGCCCCGATAATGCTCGACCCGCAGACGCTTGGGCAACGGCTCGTAGAGCACCTCGTCATAGGCCAGATGCAGCGCCTCGGAGAGCGTCCGGTAGTCATCCATGCGGGCCGACTGCTCGGGGTTGGCGGCCAGAAAGGCCATGACTGCCCGGCATCGGTCGGGCGGCAGTTGGCCGTCGACAAACGCCTGGAAATCGTCTTCGTCGATCGAGGTCTGACGAGTGCTCATCGCATGTCACGCAACTTGGGGTCCTGCTCGGCCGCCTTGGGCGCGGGGCCGTACGCCATGAAGCGGCGTAGCGCCTCGCGGCCGCGATGCAGCCGAGACATGACGGTGCCGATGGGGATGTCGAGCACGGCGGCGACGCCCTTGTAGTTCATGCCCTCAAGACCGACCAGCAACACCACTTGGCGCTGGGGTTCCGGCAAGAGCTGCAGCGCCCGCGCCAGGTCGCGGATCTCGAGCGAGCGTTCCTGGTTCGGCGCAGTCGCCATCTCGGGTTGATCGTCATCAAGCTCCTGATAGTCGGCGCGGGTCCGGCGTTGGCGCTGGTTATTGATGTGAATGTTGTGCAGAATCGTAAACATCCAGGCCCGAATGTCGGACCCTGGTTGCCAAAGGTGGCTGCGCGACAGCCCTCTGACTAAAGCTTCCTGCACCAAATCGTCCGCCCGTATCGGATCGCCTAGTAAGGATCGCGCATACCGTCGCAGTTTTGGAATCTGCTCCGCAATCAGACGTTCGGTTTCCGACACAGCGCCCTCATCAAACGTTCCCAGTCCTCGGAACTCCGTGGTGCCCCTAGCCACGCCATCGTTACATGAACGCCAACAGAACGCGGCATACAATATTCCGGCAGCGTGCCGACGCGACGCCCACCGTTGCATTTCAGTCAGTGACTGTTGCAGTAGGGCAACGAGGCGTCGATCGCGCCGTTCGATGGCGCAGCGGTGCGCCGTCGGTCTGCCGGGTCCGCGCTGTGACCGGGGTGCCACTGTCGCGCCCGGACCGGTGGGCTCAGGCGGCACGCAGCCGCGTGACCAGAGCCCGGTGCAAGGCGGTGCTCCCGGCCGCGGCCAGCCCGTCGTGGCGCGGCGCGGGCTTGTTGAGCACGAGCGGCGTGCCGTCGGCGCCGCTGATCCGCCCGCCAGCCTCGCCGATCAACAGGATGGCGGCGGCCACGTCCCAGTCGTGGCTGGCGCGCAACGAGATCAGGCCATCGAACCGGCCGGCCGCCACCAGCGCCAGTTTGTAGGCCAGCGAGCCCATGGCCGTGAACTGCCCTTGCGGGATCAGCTTTTGCCAGTCGCGGCGCTTCATTTCGGTCCGGCTCGACAGCAGCCGCGCACCCTCGAGCTCGCGCCGGTCGCTGATCCGCAGGCTGGCGCCGTTCAGACGCGCGCCGCCGTTCCGCTCGGCCTCGAAATGCTCCTCGCGCGCGGGATTGAGGACCGCGCCGAGCACCGGTTCGCCCTCGACGACCAGGGCGACGCTGATCGCGAACTCCGGCTCGCCGTCGGCGAACGCCCGCGTGCCGTCGATCGGATCGACCATCCAGACCCGGCGCCGCCGCTGGCGCGAGCCGTCGTCGGCGCGCTCCTCGGACAGCCAGCCGTCGTCCGGCCGGGCGCCGATCAAGATCTCGTGCAGCAGCCCGTCGATCGCCAGATCGGCCGTGGTCACGACCTGCCCGGGGCCTTTGTACCACTGCGACGGGCCGGCCCGGAAATGCTCGAGCGCGAGCGCGCCCGCGGCGGTCACCGCCCGCCGCAGCAGCCGGCGGTCGGCCTCGAGATCTTGCCCCTCGCTCACTGGCCGGCGACCGTCATGCCGTCGATCCTGAGCGTCGGGGCGTCGATCCCATAGCGGAACTCGAGATCGCTGGCCGGAGTCAGCTGGCGGAACATCTGGGCCAGGTTGCCGGCGATCGTGATCTCGCTGACCGGCCAGCCGAGCTTGCCGTTCTGGATTCGGAAACCGGCCGCGCCGCGGCTGTAGTCGCCGGTGACATAGTTGATGCCCATGCCAAGCATTTCAATCACGTAAATACCTTCTTTGATGTCAGACATCAAATCTTCCGGGCTTGCGTTGCCGGCCTCGACGAAGGCGTTGGCGGGGGCTGGCGCGGGCGGCGAGCTGACCCCGCGGGCGGCGTGCCCGGTGGTCTCGAGCCCGAGCTGGCGGGCCGAGGCGCAATCCAGCAGCCAGGTGATCAGCACACCGGCGTCGACCAGCTTGCGCCGCTTGGTGGCGATGCCCTCGGCATCGAAGCTCGTCGAGCGGAGCCCGAGGGCCCGGTGCGGCTCGTCGACGATCGTCACCGCCGGCGCGAACACTGGCTCGCCGAGTTGGTCGGCCAGGAAGGTCGTGCCGCGGGCGACCGCCGGGCCGGCGATCGCGCTCGCGAGATGGCGGACCAGGCTGCCCGCGACCCGCGGGTCGAACACGACCGGCATGCTCTGACTTTGGACCTTGCGCGGGTTGAGCCGGCGCGCCGCGCGCTCTGCGGCCCGGCGGCCGAGTGCTGCCGCATCGGGCAGATCTTTGGCGCGGACCACGGTCGCGAACTCGTAGTCGCGCTCCATCTTGCCGTTGGCGCCCGCGATCGCGGTGGCGCTCAGGCTGTGCCGCGAGCGCGCCGTGGCGCCGGCAAAGCCGTTGGATGCGAGCAGCGTCGTGCGCGTGCGCGACCAGCCGGCCTCAGCACCCTCGGAATTGGTGATCTGGGGTTGAGCAAGCGCCGCATCCTCGGCCGCTGCCGCGAGCTCGGCCAGCCGTTCGGCGTCCGGCTCCTCGCCGTCATCGAGCTCGAGCGCCGGCAGGTCGCGGCCGATCTGGTCCGGCTCGGCAAGGCCGGCGTAGCGGTCCTCCGGCACCGCGCGGGCGATCGCGAGCGCGTTGGCGACCAGCCGCTCCAGGCTCGCGACACCGAGATCGCCGGTCGAGACGATCGCCTGGCGGCGACCGACGAAGACCCGCAGGCCGAGGTCGGAACCCTCGGCGCGCTCGATCTTCTCGAGTTTGCCGAGCCGGCGGGTGGCGCTGAGCCCAGCGCTCTCGACCAGCAGGGCATCGGCCGCATCCGCCCCCGCCTTGCGGGCGCGGGAAATCAGATCGTCGAGCAGATCGAGGCTGCGGTCGGCCTGGGTCATCGCTCACCAGCAATCCTGGGTTCATCAGCCGGTGGCGCAGATATGGTCACGCGCCGGTTCGTCCGCCACGCCCCGAGGGCGATTTCGCTTCGGAATCACCGCGTGCCTTACAGGGCCAGCACCTGACGAAGTCCATCATCGAGCTCGCGCAGCTTGGGCCCGGCCAGGCTTCCGATCTGCTCGAGCAGCAGAGATTTGTCCAAGGTCAGCAGCTGCGTGACGTTGATCGCCGAGTCCCGATCCAGGCCACAGCTTCCTCGCGGCAGCGGTACATTGCCGGGCGCCGTTGCCAGACGCCGGCTGACCGTGACGGTGGCGACGATCACGGTCGCGATGCGGCTGGCGCTGAACGCGTCCGCTTGGATGATCACGACCGGTCGACGGTAGCCAGGTCCGGCGCCCACGGGCTCGGGGAGATCGCCCCACCAGAGCTCACCACGCTGCACTTACCATTCTTCCTTGGGCAACGAGCGGTACTGCATTCTCTTGAGAACCGGATCCATCTCGGCAAGTCCCGGTTCTGCGTCGTAGATTTCGTTCAAACGCTCGGTGATGCTTCGGGCGCACCGCTGATCCAAGAAGGCCTGGAGCGCTTCGGCGTAGAGCTGGCTGCGCGACTTGCCGAGGTGGCGCGCCAGCGCCTCGGCGGCCTCGAACAAGGGTGTGGGGATCGAGATCGCGGTTTTCATGGGTCGGGTATAATTCTGGTTATACCTGAAATCAAGATCCGGCTGGCCGGACCGGGGGCTTGCCGCGTTCGGACAGCCAGATGCCGCCGAGCACCAGCGCGAGCGCGACGCCGTGGAATGGCGCGAACGGCTCCTGCAGCACCAGCAGCGCCAGGATCGAGGCGAACACCGGCACGAGATTGACGAAGATCCCGGCCCGGCTCGGGCCGATCAGCGCCACGCCCTGGATGAAGAAGATCTGCGCCAGGAACGAGGGGAACAGCGTCACCAGGACCAGGATGACCCAGCCGTTCGGGGTCGGCCACTGGAACTGGCCGAGCGCCGCCTCGACCAGTGCCAGCGGCAGCGAGGTCAGGAACGCCGCGCCCGCCATCACCGTGAACAGGCCGAGCGCGGAGGCTGGCGGCCGGCGGCGGAGCGCCAGCGTATAGCCGGCGTAGAGCGCGCAGGCGGCGATGATCAGCAGGTCGCCGGAGTTGAGCCTGAGCGTCGCCAGGCGCGCGAACTCGCCGCCGCAGGCGACGATCACGACGCCCAGCACGGTCACCAGCACGCCCGCCACCTGCACGCCCGCGACCGGGATCCGATCGACCGCGAGCGCGCCCGCGAGCACGAATACCGGCACCACGCCCTGGATGATCCCGAGGTTGATCGCGGTGGTCGAATGAGCGGCGACGTAATAGAGCGCGTTGAACGCCGTGAAGCCGATCGCGCCCATCGCGGAGACGAACCCCAGGCGGCGCCGGATCGCTGGCCAGTCGCGCCGGACCTGGGCGTGGGCGAAGACCGCGAGCAGGCCAAACGCGCCGAGCCAGCGCAAGGCGACCAGGGCCATTGGCGAGACCTCGCCGACCGCCAGACGCCCGAAGATCGCGTTGGCGCCCCAGCAGAGCGCGGTCAGCGTCAGCAGCAGATACGCCCGCCCGCTGCCGACCGGCACATCGCTCATGAGCCCTGATACGCAGCTTCGGGCCGCGCCGCAATCGCGGTTGCATCTCGAGGTGCGGACTAGAGACGGCTGCCCCGAAGCCCGAGGTCGGTGGTCTGCGCCCGCCTCGATTCTAGAACGAAAGAAATCGACCCGAACGACCGGTGCGGCGGGCGCGTCGATCGGCGCGCCCGCCGCTGAGCGATCGAACAGTGCCAGTGGTGTCGCTCTGACCTACTTGAGTTCCCAGCTCACTTCGTGCGGGATGACCAGCGCGCCCAGGCCATCACCCGGCGCCGGCAGGCTCTCCACGGTAAACGGTGCAGTACCGGAAATTCCCTGATACTTGCCCGTGCCGCCGACGAAGTAGTGTGCCTAGCTGTCGAAAGTGGTCGAGGTGCTGTCGCCGTCCGCGGTCGGTCTCTTTGCAGGCACCATACAATTCCTGCTCGCCCTTGACGTTGCGGATGTTGACCAGCCAGCGGACCACCATGTTGTCGAAGTAAGGCTCACCGGGATTGCGGGTGATGCCGACGAGCCCGGCCGCGGACATCGAGCTGTCCTCGACCATCGCTAAGTCCGAGAGCGTACGCACGGAGAAGTAGGTGGTGAATGGGTGTTCCGGACGGCAGCAACTTCGCGACTTCGGCCGCGACCTCAGTCGCCTGAGCAAAGGCCAGCAATCCGACCACAAGCGCGCCAGTCGACAAGAACTTATTCATAGCATTTCCCTCGAGTTGGGACCGTCGTGGGCACCAATACCCCGGCGGTCGTCCCAATGGGCGGCGTTTTCTAACAAATCGCCGCATTTTCCAGGAACACTATACTTCCGCAACGCCAAATGTCAAGTGTCGGTGATCAAAGGAAAGTAAGTATGGGCGGCAGGAAAGGGTGCCATCAAGTAATCGTGTCCAGTAATATCTTCGGATCTCGCAGTATGAACCAATTCGCGAGTAAGGCTCTATGACGCATATACATACAGTTGTTTGGGCAACTCCACGAGCTCACCGGTCGTGGTGGTCCGGCTGCGATCCGATCGAACCCGAGAGGTTCGGCGGCGGGGGACCCGGCTACTTCCAGATCGGCTGGCCGGAGCCGGGCAGGCCATAGTCGGCCCAGCGCTCGGTGACCCGGGTGACGATCTCGTCCGCCATCTTGATCTTCCGGCCCCACTCGCGCTTGGTCTCGGGCGGCCATTTGTTGGTCGCGTCGATGCCGAGCTTGCTGCCGAGCCCGGATTCCGGCGAGGCGAAATCGAGATAATCGATCGGCGTATGCTCGAGGATCACCAGGTCGCGCGCCGGGTCGACCCGGGTCGAGATCGCCCAGATCACGTCCGGCCAGCTGCGGGCGTCGATGTCGTCGTCGGTCACGATCACGAACTTGGTGTACATGAACTGGCGCAGATACGACCAGACGCCGAGCATCACCCGCCGGGCGTGGCCGGGATAGGCCTTCCTGATCGTCACCACCGCGACCCGGTAGGAGCAGCCCTCGGGCGGCAGCCAGAAGTCGACGACCTCCGGGAACTGCTGGCGGAACAGTGGCAGAAAAACCTCGTTCAGCGCCTCGCCCAGCACCGAGGGCTCGTCCGGCGGCCGGCCGGTGAACGTGCTGAGGTAGATCGGGTCGCGGCGCATCGTCATCGCCGTGACCGTGAACACCGGGAACTTCTCGACCGCGTTGTAGTAGCCGGTGTGATCGCCGTAGGGGCCCTCGTCGCCGTAGTCCTCGAGGCTGACCAGGCCCTCGAGCACGATCTCGGCGGTGGCCGGGACCTTGAGCGGCACCGAGACGCAGTCGACCAGCTCGACCCGCTGGCCGCGCAGCAGGCCCGCGAACTGGTACTCCGACAGGCTGTCCGGGACCGGCGTGACCGCCGCCAGGATCGTGCCCGGATCGGCGCCGATCACCGCGGCCGCGGGCAGCGGCTCGGGCCGTTCGGCCTGCCAGCGCCGATGATGCTGGGCGCCGCCGCGGTGCCGCAGCCAGCGCATCAGCGTCGTCGACCGGCCGGTCACCTGCATCCGGTAGATGCCGAGGTTGAAGTCGTCGGCGCGCTCGCTGCCTGGCCCTTTGGTCACGACCAGGGGCCAGGTGATCAATGGCGCCGGCTCGCCCGGCCAGCAGGTCTGGACCGGCAGCCGGCCGAGGTCGATCGCATCGCCCTCGAGCACGACCTCCTGGCAGGGGGCGCGGCGCACGGTCCTCGGCTTCATCGCCAGCGCCGCCTTCAGCAGCGGCGCCATCCCGAGCGCCTCGCGCCAGCCGCCGGGCGGCTCCGGCTGCTTCAGGAACGCCAGCAGCTCGCCAAGCTCGCGCAGCTCGCCCGGCTCGCGGTTCATGCCCCAGGCGACCCGCTCGACGGTCCCGAACAGGTTGACCAGCACCGGGATCGCGCTGCCCTCGACGTTCTCGAACAGGACCGCGGGCCCGCGCTCGGCGAGCAGCCGGGTCTGGATCTCGGTGATCTCGAGCACCGGCGAGACCGGCGCCCTGACCCGGACCAGGCGGCCCGCGCGCTCGAGCCGGGCCATGAAGTCGCGCAGCGACGCGTAGGCCATCTGGGCGCGATCTAGCGGCGCCTGCGCCGGGTCAGCATGGCGGTCTCTGGCATCTCGCGGCTTGGCGGCATCTCGCGGCTCGGCGGCATCTGGACCGGCCCGCGCGCAGCGATCTAGGATCAAGGGCCGCGCGCGGGGTTCGCGCCAAGGATCGCCCAAATGACGCCCGAGGTCTATCTCGCCTATCTGCTCGCCTGCATCGTGATCACGGTCGTGCCCGGCCCGGTCGTGACGCTGGTCGTGGCCAACGGCCTGACCCACGGCGTGCGCGCCGGGCTCCTCAACGTCGCCGGGACCCAGCTGGCGCTGGCGCTGATGCTGGGCGTGGTCGTGGTCGGGCTGACCTCGATCATCGCGACGATCGGCTGGTGGTTCGACTGGGTCCGGCTCGCCGGCGCCGCCTATCTGGTCTGGCTCGGCTGGAAGCTCGTGCGCAGCTCAGGCGCGCTCGACCAGCCGCAGGACCTGCCGGCGCCGCGCGGCGGCTTCCTGCTCCAGGGCTTCCTGGTCATGCTGAGCAATCCCAAAGCGCTGCTGTTCTTTGGCGCCTTCATCCCGCAGTTCGTCGACCCGAGGGCCGACTACGCCTTGCAGGTGGTCCTGCTCGGGGCGACCGCGATGGTCGTGGCGCTGATCTCGGACAGCGCGTACGCGGTCCTGACCGGCCGCGCCGGGCGGCTGCTCGCGCGCCGGCGCGTCCGTCTGCTGTCGAGGGCGGGCGGCGTCTGCCTGATCGGCGGCGGTCTCTGGCTGGCGCTGCAGCCGGGTCCGGTGAGCCTCAGGCCGCCACCTTCCATTTGATCGAGCAGCCCATCGAGGGGATCTGCTGCTCGGGGCCGCGGCCGGTCTCGGCGATCTGGACCATCGCCTCGTACAGCTCGCGGATCGCGTTCGGCACCGGGGTCGTCTTGGACGCGTCCAGCCGGCCGCGGTACTGCAGCTCGAGGTCGGCGTTGTAGCCGAAGAAGTCGGGCGTGCAGACCGCGCCGTAAGCGCGCGCCACCGCCTGGGTCTCGTCGAACGCGTACGGGAACGGCAGCTGCTTGGCCTGCGGCCAGACGCTTCATGTTGTCGAAGCTGTCGTCCGGATAGGCGGCCGGATCGTTGGCGTTGATCGCGATCACGCCGATGCCGTGCTCCTTGAGGTCGTTGACGTCGCGGATGATCCGGTCGAGCACCGCCTTGACGTAGGGGCAGTGGTTGCAGATGAACATCACCAGCGTGCCCTTGGCGCCGCGCACGCCCTCCAGCGTGTAGCGCCGGCCGTCGGTCGCGGGCAGATCGAAGGGCTTGGCCGGCTCGCCGAAGACGCAGATCGGGGTCGATGGGGCCACGGTGGTCGCTCCGTCTTCGGGTTGCCTGGCGTCTATCTAGCGCGCTCCGGGCGCGCTGACGAGGCTCCGCCGCTCACAGCCCCTCGGCCGCGGCCAGCTCGCGGATGCGATCCGATGACCCGCGCCGGCGGTGCACCCGGCCGACCGCCTTTTGCCTCGGCAGCGTGCCCGGGCCGAGGGCCAGCAGGCCCCAGTAGAAGACCGTCCCGAGCAGCAGCACGACCTGCCCCGAGGAGCGGGCCGACCGCGGTCCGGGTCCACAGGTCCTGGAACGAGTCGATCGGGGTCGGGTGGATGCCGATCTTGCCCCAGTAGCTGACGATCTGGATGCGAGGATCCAGCTGTAGTTGCGCCGCAGGCGCCTTCCGGCAGCTTCGAAGATGCTGATGTGGAAATAGACGTCGGCACAGTCCTCGGCCAACACCTGGCCCCAGCCGTTGTCCATGCGCAGGCGCTGGCCGCGCAGGAGCGGCCCGTAAAAGCAGGTCTCCATGACCCGGGCCCGGGTCCGCCAGATGTCGAAGAAGCGGCAGCGCCGGGCCTCGAAGATCAGGAACACCGCGACCAGGAACGAGACCAGGACCATCGGCAGCGTCGATGCGCCACCACTGCTGTAGGTTGCCGAGATCGCGAGGCCGGTGGTCACGACCGCCAGTTGATGCTGGTGTCGAGCCGGGTGCGCCAGACCTTGCTGCGGTCCATCTCGCCCCGATAGAGATGCGCGATCGCGCCGATCTCGGCGGGGCCCAACTGGGTTTGCTCGACCGGAATTTCGACTACGGTCATGACCGATCCTCCGTGCGCCGACGAGGGTCGCAACGGCCGCAGCATAGCCCGACCGGGAGCGGGCGCAGAGCGTCAAGCGCTGCCGGCGCGGCCTCCAGGCTTGTCTCAAAGCGCGCCCCGGGCATACCCCCGGCCATGACCGCTCCCGCCTCCCGGCTCGGGCAGTTCTCCTGGGCGCTCTACGACTGGGCGAACTCCGCCTTCTCGGCGGTGATCATCACCTTCGTCTACGCCACCTACTTCACCAAGGGGATCGCCGCCGACGAGGTCACCGGCACCGCCAAGTGGGGCTGGGCGATGGCGGCGAGCGGGATCGCGATCGCCGCTGCTCAGCCCGGTGCTCGGCGCGATCGCCGACGCCGGCGGCCGGCGCAAGCCCTGGCTGTTCGCCTGGACCGTACTCGCGGTCGTCGGCTGCTGGCTGCTCTGGTACGGCCGGCCGACGCCGGAGGTCGCGCTGCTGGTGCTGGCGATCGCGGCGCTGACCAACCTCGCCTTCGAGATCGCCGGGGTCTTCTACAACGCGATGCTGCCCGAGATCGTCAGCCGGGACTATCTCGGCCGACTGTCCGGCTGGGCCTGGGGCCTGGGCTACGCTGGCGGGCTGGCCTGCCTGATCCTGGTCCTCTACGGCTTCATCGAGGCCGAGCCGCCGCCGTTCGGCCTCGACCCCGAGGCGGCCGAGGACGTCCGGATCTCCGGGCCGCTGGTCGGCTTATGGCTCGCGGTCTTCAGCCTGCCGCTGTTCCTGTTCACGCCCGACCGGCAGAGCACCGGCCTGCCGGCGGCGGAAGCGGTACGCCGCGGCCTCGGGCAACTGCGGGAGACCTTCGCCAACCTACGGCAATACCGGACGATCGGCCGCTTCCTGATCGCGCGGATGATCTACACCGACGGGCTCAACACGCTGTTCGCGTTCGGCGGCATCTACGCCGCCGGCACCTTCGGCATGGCGATGGCCCAGGTGATCCAGTTCGGCATTCTGCTCAACGTGACCGCGGGCCTGGGCGCGCTCGGCTTTGCCTGGCTCGACGACTGGCTGGGGGCCAAGCGCACGATCCTGATCGGGCTCGCCGGCCTGTTCGTCTGCGGCACCGCCGCGGTCTTGGTGCACGAGCCCCTGCACTTTTGGCTGGCCGGCGGTCTGCTCGGGATCTTCGTCGGGCCGACCCAGGCCGCGAGCCGCTCGTTGATGGCGCGCCTCGCCCCGGCCAAGGTCCGCACCGAGATGTTCGGCCTCTACGCGCTGACCGGCAAGATCACGGCCTATCTCGGCCCCTTCCTGCTCGGCACGGTGACCTGGTGGACCGCGAGCCAGCGCCTGGGGGTCGCGACGATTCTCGTCTTTTTCGTGGTCGGCGGCCTGCTGCTGTGGCCGCTCGAGGAGCCGGAGGCGGGCGCGGCGCCGGCGGCGGCGCGCTAGAAGCGGATGCGGGCGCCGAGCTTCAGGATCTGCGCGGCGACCGCGCGCGCGTCGTCCCGCTCGCCGTCATCGAGGACGACGCCGATGGACGGCACCAGCGACAGACGCGCCTTGGGATCGACGTCGAAGCCGACCTCGCCATAGAGCGGTGGCGCATCGCCCGGGCTGCGGCCGGCGCGCTGGGCGCGGCCGAGATAGAGATCGAGCCGGCGGTCGCGGCGCTCGGCCGCGGCCAATTCGAGTTGGTCGGGTCCGGTCTCGACCGGCGCCGCATCTGAGCCGTCCGGGCTTACGCCGCCCAGCGTCAGATCGAGGCTCAGATCATGGTCGACCGGCGCGGATACCGCCGCAGGCTCGCCGGTCGGCTGCGGCTCGGCGGCAAGGCATGTTCCGGCCGCGACACCGAGCCCGACGGCCAGCGCGAGCGGCCAGAGCGACATTAGGCGTTTCCTCTCTACCTGGATCGATCTCTTTCGGATCGCGGGCGCCAGCTCGACGGGGCGCCATCGCGTCTTGAGGTAGGCAAATCCGCCGCCGGTGGCCAGCCCTGAAATCGGCGGCGCGGTGACATTGCGCGCACACTGCGACCACGATGCAACAGTCGGCGCGGCCCACGCTAACCAGCGGTCGCGCGGACCTTGAGCGGCAAGCGCGCCACGCGAGCAAGAGCCTTGCTGTGAACCGCTACGTGGCTGAATATCAGGTCGAGCCCAACCCCCTTCACCTGGACATAGATCCCGACGCAGAGCCTCGCTAAGCTCAATCCTCGGAACGCCTCTGCCCTCGTGTCTCATAGCGCCGCTGCCCAGGCTCGATTCTGGGTAGGGCAGCTCCCGCCGAGACCAGCGGTATTGGCCCTGATCGGCGGCTTTGATCGGAGTCCCAAGTGCGCCACAAGCTGCGAGAGGCTTCCGAACTCGCCGCCACGCCCCTTGGGCGCCGTGAGCTTCGATGGAAGCTCCGGTTTCGGGCTTGGCCGCTGCTGCGGCGTGCGGCAAGTCTGCACCGCCAAACTCTGGCGAGCCGAACCGCGGATCGTCGCGGTCGTGGGTTCGTTCGGCAAGACCACCACGACCGCGGCGGTTGCCGCCGCGCTGGGCCAGCCGCGCTCGCGGCACCCTCGGGAGAACGGTTGGAGCAACGTTGCACTGGCCGTGCTGGGCATCGGTGCCCGGCAGCGATATGCCGTGATCGAGATCGGCATCGACGGCCGCGGTCAAATGGCCCAGTACGCGACGATGATGCGGCCGGACGTGGTGGTGGTCACCTCGATCGGCAGCGAGCACCATCGCAGCCTCGGCAGCCTTGACGAAACCCGCGACGAGAAGGCGCAGATCCTGCGGGGTCTGCGGAGCGATGGGCTTGCCGTCTTGAACGGCGACGACCCGCGCGTCCGGGCGATGGCGGCATTCACCACCGGCCGCGTGCTGACCTTCGGCTTCGAGGCCGGCAACGACGTTCGTGCGACCGAGGTCAGTCTGGATTGGCCCCATGGCACGCGTTTGCAGCTTCAGATCGGCGGCGAAACGCGCACGCTCCGAGTGCGGCTGCTCGGGCGGGTCATGATGTATCCGGTCCTGGCCGCGGCGACGGTGGCATGGGCCGAGGCGCGATCCTGGCAGGCGGCTGCCGCCGCGCTCGAGTCGGTGCCGCCGCAGCCGGGCCGGATGCAGCCGGTCCGCCTGGCCAATGGCGCATGGTTGATCCGGGACGACTTCAAGTCTGCCTTGGAGACGATCGATGCGGCGCTCGACGTGCTGGCTGAGGTGCCGGGACGCCGGATCGTGGTCCTTGGCGACATTTCGGAACCCACCGGGAGCCAGGGACCGCATTACCGACGTGTTGGCAGCCGCCTGGCAACGATCGCCGCCCGCGTGGTGATCGTCGGGGGGTCCTTCCAACAGTATGCCTCGGGCGCTGCTCGCGCCGGATTGCCGCGATCGGCGCTGATCGACGCGGGGCGGAGCGCACGCCAAGCCGCGGCGAGCGTCTTGGGCGACCTTGGACCGGCCGACGTCGTGCTCGTGAAGGGGCGGGACACCCAGCGCCTGGACCGGGTGGCCCTCGCGCTGCAAGGCCGGACCATCCGCTGCGACATCGACTTCTGCAACATCGGGAGCACGCGTTGCGAAACCTGCCCGATGCTGGAGGAAATCCGCTGACCGTCGTCTTTTCCCAGGGCACCGAGGCCTCCGGGGGATTCACAAGCGATGACGGATTTGCGATGCTGGGTCTTGACTGGCCGGTGGCGAGGAATGCATCCGCGGCCGAGGTCGACCTGACCCTTGCGGCCGGGAAATCATCGCATGATGCGCTCCAGCGGAGGCTGTCTCATGGCGCGAACTCTGACCCCGCCCGCTCCGGTCAGCCTTGCGGAGTTCGATGCGCTGTTCGAGGCGGTCAAGAACTGGGGGCGCTGGGGGCCGGACGACGAGCTCGGCACGCTCAACTACCTGACGCCCGACAAGGTCGCCGCCGCCGCTGGCCTCGTCCGCAGCGGGCGGACCGTCTCGATGTCGATCCCGATCAACAAGGCGGCCGGGCCCGACAACCCCAACCCCGCCGTGCACCTGATGTCGCTGATGCACGACATCCCGATCAGCGCGAGCGGGCTGTCGTTCGGGATGTGCTTCCTCGGCATGGCGAGCCACGGCGACTGCCACACCCACGTCGATGCGCTCAACCACGTCGCCTACAAGGGCCAGCTCTACAACGGCAAGCCCGCCTCGCTGCTGACCTCGCGCGGCTCGGAGTGGGGCAGCATCGCGGCCTACGCGCACGGCATCGTCGGTCGCGGCGTGCTGCTGGACGCGGCCCGCCACCGCGGGGTCGACTGGCTCGAGCCCGGCGAGGCCGTGACCCGGGCCGAGCTCGAGGCGATCGAGGCGGCCGAGGGCGTCCGGCTCGGCGAGGGCGACATCCTGGTGTTCCGCACCGGCCACCATGCCCGCCGTCTGGCGCTCGGCGCCTGGAGCAACGAGTACCCGCCGGCCGGCGAGGGCAAGGCCGGGCTGCACGTCGACACGATCCCCTGGATGCACGAGCGCAAGATCGCCGCCTTCCTGCCTGATGGCGACGGCGAGACGGTGCCGAGCAACGTCGAGGGCATGCCCTATCCGATCCATCCCCTGCAGCTGACCGCGATGGGCATGCTGATCTCGGACAGCCTGCAGCTCGAGGAGCTGGCGGCGGCCTGCGACGCGGAACAACGCTTCGAGTTCATGGTCGTCGGCCTGCCGCTCCGGCTGCCGGGCGCCACCGGCTCGCCCTGGAACCCGATCGCGATCTTCTGAGCTGCGGCGTTGTCGCTTGCGCGCGCGCACGGCGCCGCTTTACGATCCCGGCCCATAGAAGCGGGGAGGTGACAAGATGGCCAGATGGTACGCGATCGCTGCGCTGGGTGGCCTCGCGAGCTTCGCCGTCGGCGCGGTGCCGGCTGCAGCCCAGGACAACGCCGCGACCAAGGCGGTCGAGGCCGCCAAGGAATACTCCGGCACCACGATCAACACGGCCGAGGAAGCCGGGTTGATGGCGATGCTCGGGATCAACATCACCGGCCCCGAATGGACGGAGCTCACGGGCATCGAGGTGCGGGTCAGCGAAGTCCCGTACGAGGAGCTGTTCCCCAAGGCGATGCTCGAGCATCGCGCCGGGACCGGCGCCTACGACATGCTGACGATCGCGCCGTCCTGGGTCGCCGACATGGTCCGCGCCGGCGCGCTCGAGCCGCTCGATCCCTACATCGAGAAGTATGGCGTCAAAAGCGAGTTCGACGACGTCGCTCCGGCCTTTCGCGACTGGATGACCTTCGAGGGCAAGACCTACGCGCTGGTGGTCGATGGCGACGTCCACATCCTCTACTACCGCAAGGACCTGTTCGAGGACCCG
Organism: uncultured Alphaproteobacteria bacterium; assembly: GCA_963840925.1. GTDB lineage: Bacteria > Pseudomonadota > Alphaproteobacteria > Geminicoccales > Geminicoccaceae > DATAOG01. The sequence continues at coordinate 65,067 of CAWJAY010000034.1, read as the reverse complement.
GCCAACATGGAGGCCTTCAAGGCCGAGTACGGCTATGATCTGGCGCCTCCGGACAACTGGCAGAAATTCGGCGAGATCTGCCAGTTCTTGACCGACAAGTACGCGCCTGAGCTCTATGGCGCCGGACTGATCAATACCGGTTATACGTACTACTTCTTCTTCGAGCGGTTCCGCAGCTACGGTGGCCGCTTCTTCGATCCGGAGACGATGAAGGCGACCGTCAACAGCGAGGCGGGCGTCAAGGCGCTGACCGACATGGTCGAGCAGAACAAGTGCCAGCCGCCGGGCGTGCAGAACTGGGGCTTTGGCAAGTCGCTCTCGGCGCTGAACTCGGGCGAGATCGCGATGACCATCACCTGGCCGCCGGTCGCGCGCTGGGCGCAGGGCATCAACGCCGACGAGCAGGCGCTGTCGTGGGTCCCGCCGACCACGGTCAAGGACAAGATCGGCTACGCGGTGAGCCCTAGCGGGCACTCCGAGATGGCGGCCGGCATCCTCTTGGCGCTGTCCCCGAACAGCAAGAACAAGGATGCGACCTACCTCTACATGCAATGGCTGCACAGCCAGCAGGAGAGCCTGAAGAACGTGATGCGGCCCCTGGGCCTGCGCGACCCGTTCCGGATCTCGCAGTACGAGAGCCCTGAGTTCCAGTCGCTGTGGCCGACCGCGAAGGACTACCTCGAGACCCACAAGCGGGCGGTCGAGACCGGCTATGCCGACCTCGCGATCCTCGACACCTACAAGTATTGGGAATCGGCGGGCCGCGCCGTCAATGCCGCGATCGGCGGCAAGGACCCCAAACAGGCTCTTGATGAGCTGGCGGCCGAGTGGGACGAGCTGACCGAGCAGGTCGGGGTCGACCGGCAGCGTGAGGCCTATACCGCCTGGGCGGCGGCGCCCGCGGCCTACCGCGCCGAGTAGCCGCGCCGGGCGCGAGCGTTCCCGGAGCGGTCGCGCCTCGGGACGCTCGCGGCCGGGCCGGCCCGATGGTCGAGCGGCAGCGCGATGAGGATTGGCCGGGGCGGCGATGGCGACGCGGGCAGCTGAGGTCCCCGCGGCGACGCTTGCCGCCCGGCGTCCGGGCGCGCGCAGCGGCGCCGGCTTCAAATACGCGCTGGTCGCGCCGGCGGTCTTCATCCTGCTGGCCTTCGGCCTGTTCCCGTTCCTTTACGCGGTCGTGGTCAGCTTCCAGAAGCTGAGCCTGCTCGATCAGTACACGAGCTTCCAGGGCGCTCTGAACTATAAGCGCCTGCTGCACGATCAGCGCCTCTGGGGTGCCGTGCTGCATACGGTCGCGATCACGGCCGCAGCGCTGCCGCTGCAGCTCGGGCTCGGGCTCCTGCTCGCCCACCATTTCCTCGCCGAGCGACGGTTCAAGCGCCTGTTCGTGGCACTGCTGATCATCCCCGCGGTGATCTCGCCGATGGTCGCGGGCAGCATGTGGCGGCTGATGTTCGATGACCGCTACGGCCCGATCAACCAGATGATCGGCTGGGTGCTCGGCGGGCACGTCTCGATCCTCTGGACGATCCAGGCGGCCTGGGCCTACCCTGCGATCATCCTCTGCGACGTCTGGGAATGGACGCCGTTCATGTTCATCATCCTGCTCGCGGCGCTCTCGAACGTCGACAGCGAGCAGGTCGACGCCGCAGCGCTCGATGGCGCCGGCGCCTGGCAGACCTTCCGCTACGTCAGCCTGCCGGCGATCTGGCCGGTGATGATGATCGCGCTCTTGATCCGCGGCCTCGACCTGATCCGGCTGTTCGACATCGTCTGGCAGCTGACCCGGGGCGGCCCTGGCAGCGCCACCGAGACGATCTCGATCTACATGTTCGTGCGCGGCTTCCAGGAGTTCGAGACCAGCTACGCCGGCGCCATGGTCGTCGTGCTGCTGGTGCTGTTCACCGCGGCGCTGGTCACGGCGCTCAAGCGCATGGAGATCGCCCGGTGAGGCGCTGGCGCCATGCCGGCTGGTATCTGAGCTCGATCGCGATCACGATCGTGTTCCTGTTCCCGGTCTATTGGATGTTCGCGGTCTCGCTGAAGACGCCGCGCGAGATCTTCAAGTTCCCGCCGGCCTGGTACCCGTCGGACCCGCAGCTGATGAACTTCTGGGTGCTGTTCCGCGACGGCGACGTCTGGTCGGTCTTCAACAGCTTCGTGATCGCCTCGACCAGCACGCTGATCGCGATGGTGCTCGGCACGCTGTGCGCCTATAGCATCGTCCGCTTCAAGACCGGCGGCGACAACCTCGCGGTCTGGATCCTCTCGCAGCGCATGCTGCCGCCGATCGCGGTCGTGTTCCCGATTTTCCTGCTCTACGCCAAGGTCGGCTGGGCCGACACGTATCACGGGCTGATCCTGCTCTATACCGCCTTCGCGCTGCCCTACGTGATCTGGATGATGCGCGGCTATCTGCAGGAGATCCCGATCGAGCTCGAGGAATCCGCGCTGGTCGACGGCTGCTCGCGCTGGCAGGTGCTGCGCCACGTGGTCGTGCCGGTCGCGCGCAGCGGCCTGTTCGCGACCGCGGTGTTCGCGTTCATCTTCTCCTGGAACGAGTTCCTGTTCGCGCTGGTCCTGACCCGCACGCAGGTGATCACCTACCCGGTCCAGATCAGCCAGTACTTCGGCTCGCAGTCGACCTTCTGGGCCAAGATCTCGGCGATGTCGGTGATCGGCACGCTGCCGGTGTTCTTCGCCGTGGCGGCGTTCCAGCGCTACATGGTGCGCGGCATCTCGCTCGGTGCCGTCAAGGGATGAGGCCGCCGATGGCAAGCGCCGCCAACGCCGCGCTGATCGGGGTCCCGGATGCGCTGGGCCGCCTCGCGACGCCCTGCCTGCTGCTCGACGCGGACGCGTTCGAGCACAACCTCGCCACGATGGTGGCACTGGCCCGCCGCTACGGGCGCGAGCTACGCCCGCACGTCAAGGCGCACAAGTGCACGACGATCGCCAGGCGCCAGCTCGAGGCCGGGGCCGTCGGGCTCTGCTGCGCGACCGTGCGCGAGGCCGAGGTCATGGCCGCCGCGGGCCTGCCAGGCATCCTGGTCAGCTCGCCGGTCGTGGCGCCGGCGATGGTCGAGCGGCTGCTGCGCGCGCATGCGGCGGTCGGCGACCTCGCGGTTGTCCTCGACAGCGATGCCGGCCTCGACGTGCTCGCGGCCGCGGCCTCGGCCGCGCAGCCGCTGGGCGTGCTGGTCGAGATCGACGTCGGCCAGGGGCGGACCGGCGTCACGCGCCCCGAGGCGGCGCTGGCGCTCGCGCGCAGGATCGCAGACCTGCGGCAGCTCGATTACCGCGGCGTCCAGGCCTACTACGGCCATCTGCAGCACGTGCCGGCCTACGCCGAGCGCAAAGCCAAGGCGGCCGAGCAGTGGCACCGGCTGCAGCCGTTTCTGGAGGTTCTGGGCGCCGAGGGTCTGGCGCCCAAGGTCGTGACCGGCGGCGGCACCGGCACGCACCAGCTGGACCTCGAGGACGGGCCGTTCACCGAGATCCAGCCGGGCTCGTACCTGTTCATGGACAAGCAGTATGGCGCGATCGAGCTGGCGCCGGGCGGCGCGCCGTTCGCGACCGCGCTCACGGTCGCGGCGCGGGTGATCAGCGTCAACCAGCCGGGCCTGGCCGTGATCGACGCCGGCTTCAAGGCGCTGGCGACCGATGCCGGCCCGGCGCTCTTGCACGGCGCTGCGGCCGGCGCGGTCGGCTACCAGTTCATGGGCGACGAGCACGGCGGCCTGCGCTACGGCGAGGCTGCGCAGCGCCCGGGAGTTAACGACCTGGTCCGGCTGATCGCGCCGCACTGCGATCCGACTGTCAACCTGCACGACCACTTCCACGTCATGCAGGGCGATCGGCTGGTCGAGGTCTGGCCGATCGATGCCCGCGGCTACGAGCCGGTCGGCGCGCGATGAAGACGATCGTGCTCGGCGGCGGCGTGATCGGCACCTCGACCGCCTACTACCTCGCCAAGCTCGGCCACGAGGTCGATCTGATCGAGCGCCGGGAGGGTCCGGCGCTCGAGACCAGCTTCGGCAACGGCGGCGTGCTCCATACCAGCGAGGCCGAGCCCTGGTCGCGCCCCGGCATGCCGGCCAACATCTGGCGGTGGCTGGGCAAAGAAGATGCGCCGATGCTGCTGCGCTACGACGCGCTGCCCAAGATGTGGCGCTGGGGGCTCGCATTCGTGCGCAACTGCACGCCGGAGCGGTATCGCCGCCACACCCAGATCAATTTGCGGCTCTCGTTCTACACGTTGAAGTGCATCGAGGAGATCCGGGCCGAGACCAGTATCGACTACGATCTGATGCAAAAGGGCACGCTCAAGATCTACACCAGGGCCGCGGCGCTCGAGCAGAACCGCACCGAATGCGAGGCGATGCGGCCGCACGGCATGGTCTTCGAGGTCGCGGACCCCGAGCGCTGCGTCGCGATCGAGCCGGCGCTGGCGCCGATCCGGGACAGCCTCGCGGGCGGCCTGTTCTTCCCGCCCGACGAGCATGGCGACTGCCACAAGTTCACAACCGGGCTCGGCCAGTATTGCGAGGCCAGGCTCGGCGTCCGCCGCCACTACGGCACCGAGGTCAGATCGCTGCGCCGCAACGGCGATCGGATCGCGGCGGTCGAGACGTCCAAGGGCCCGATGACCGCGGACCACTACGTTGCGGCGCTGGGCTCGCTTCACGCCGCTGTTGCTGGGTCCGCTCGGCATCCGGCTTTCGATCTATCCGGCCAAGGGCGTCAGCGTGACCGTGCCGGCGGCGGGCTGGGCGGACGGCCCCAAGGTGCCGATCATCGACGACACCCGGCTGTTCGGCCTGATCCGGCTCGGCGACCGCTACCGCTGCTCGGGCTCGGTCGAGATCGGCGGCTACGACGCGACCCCGAACCGGGCCCGCTGCCAGGCGATCGTCGACAACGTGATCGGCGTGTTTCCGGAGTTCGCGAAGTGCTACGACCCGGCGACCGCGTTCTTCTGGGGCGGGCTGCGGCCGATGGCACCGTCGGGCAACCCTTATCTGGGGCCGACGCGGCTGCGCAACCTGTTCGTCAACGCCGGCCACGGCCACCTGGGGTGGACCATGTCCTGCGGCTCGAGCCGGGCGGTCGCCGACCTGGTCGCCGGCCGCACGCCTGCGATCGACATGACCGGCCTCACGCTCGACAGCCACGACTGAGCTTTTGTCCGGAGGCAGCATGGCGGAGTCCGAGGCCAAGGCCGTCTTCTACGGCGGCGCGCCGCCGTTCCCGATCTCGCGCGCGGTGCGCGCCGGCGATTTCGTCATCACCTGCGCGGTCGGCGATCGCGTGTTCACGCCCGAGGAGGCGCTCTACGACCAGCACGGCGGCGTCGTCTCGACCGGCGCCAGGTTGCAGAACCTGACCTTCGCCGAAGAGGTCCACGCGACCTTCAAGGTGCTGCAGGACTCGCTGGCGCTCGCCGGCTGCACGCTGGCCGATGTGATCGACTGCCAGGTCTGGCTGCGCGACCCGCGCGACTTTCACGAGCTGAACCGGATCTACGCCGGTTACTTCGTGACCAATCGGCCGGTCCGCTCGGTGTTTCGCACCGACTTCATGTTCGACTTCCGGATCGAGATCAAGGTCGTGGCCTACAAGCCCCTTTGACGACCTTGCGGATTGCGGAACTTCGGCCGGTGATCCTCGTTCTCGGCTGGGCGTGCGAACGCGACCTACCGCCTGACCATGGCTTGGGGAAGATCGATGGCCGCGCAACCTTCGGACCGGGACGCCCGCGCCCGCCGTGGCTCCGGCAGGCACCCGACCTACCCGCCGACGCCACCCGATGGTCTGAGCCCGGTGCTGCAGCGGAACATCCGGGCGCTGCAGCAGCGGCGCGAGCAGGAAGAACAAGAGGCGAGCGCCGAGGAGCGGGTCGCGGAGGCGATTACCGGCTTCACCGGCAGCATGCGGTTCGTCTACCTGCACGTCGTCCTGTTCGGCTTTTGGCTGGTCGCAAACTTGGGCTGGGTCCCCGGCATCCCCGCCTGGGACCCCTCGTTCGTCGTGCTGGCCATGGTCGCCTCGGTCGAGGCGATCTTTCTCTCGACCTTCGTGCTGATCAGCCAGAACCGGATGGCCGCGGCGGCGGACCAGCGGGCCGACCTCGACCTGCAGGTGAGCCTGCTCGCCGAGCACGAGGTCACCAGGCTGGTCACGATGGTGTCGGGGATCGCCGCCCGGCTCGGGGTCGAGACCGAGGCCGACGCCGAGGTGGAGGAGATCACGCAGGACGTCGCCCCCGAAGCCGTGCTCGACGAGATCGAGGCATCGAAACCGGAAGCTGAGCAGAACTGACCCGGGGCCTAGGCGTTTTGTCACTCGACGGGACCGTCGTCCCGATCCGCTCCTCGCCACCGCTCCCGTGCGCAGATGACAAGCGACTGGCGATCCCCGCCCGGTGCCGCGAAGGCGTCCCGCGATCGTGCCCGCCGCTCGGATCTGTGGACCAGGTGGCGCGACCCAGGTGGCTCGCCCGAAACGGACGGCCGCGGCGCCGGATTTGGCGACAAAGCCTATTTCCAATCGAGCGCAGCCTGCGATAGTGGGAGGGATCGCGATTGCCGCCGGTGAAGCGAGAGGCACTCGGGGAGCAGGCGACCTTGAGCAAGGTCCTGTGCAACATCCAACAGCTCCATGGCCGGCCGGCAGGCTTCCTCGCGCCGTTGCGGGACGCGGGCTTCGAGATCGTGATCAACGAGCGGGACCGGCTGTTGAGCGAGGCCGAACTGATCGAGCGCCTGCCGGGCGCGTTCGCGACCATTGCCGGTGGCGAGCCGTACACCGAGCGGGTGTTCGCCGCGGCGCCCGGGCTGCGGGTGGTCGCCCGCTTCGGCGTCGGCTACGACCGGGTCGACGTCGACGCCGCGACCCGCCATGGCGTGGCCGTGGCAATGGCCTTCGGCACCAACCACGAGAGCGTGGCCGACTACGCCTTCGCGCTCGCGATCGGGCTCGCGGTCGAGCTTTTGCCGCACCACGCCCGGGTCGCCGCCGGGCGCTGGGGCGGCAGCTTCCATCCGGGGCTCTGGGGCCGCTGCCTGGGGATCGTCGGGCTCGGCCGGATCGGCAAGGCGATGGCGCGGCGGGCGACCGCGTTCGAGATGCGGCTGTTGGCCGCCGATCCGATCCCCGATCGGGCGTTCGCCGCCGCCGCCGGCATCGAGCTCGTGACCTTGGACGAGTTGCTGCGCGAAGCCGACATCGTCTCGCTGCACACCCCGCTCGCGCCGCAGACGCGCCATCTGATCGGGCGGCGCGAGCTCGCGCTGATGAAGCCACGGAGCCTTCCTGATCAACACCGCGCGCGGCGGGCTGATCGACGAGGCAGCGCTCTGCGCGGCGCTGACCTCCGGCCGCCTCGCCGGCGCCGGTCTCGACGTCTTCGAGGCCGAGCCGCCCACGGGTTCACCACTGCTGAAGTTGCCGAACGTGCTGCTCGCGCCGCATGCCGCCGGCATGGACGAGGCCGCCGAGCGCCTGATGGGCGAGCGTTGCGTCGAGAGCATCCTTGCGATTCATCGCGGCCAGGACCCCGGCCCCGGCTACGTCCTCAACCCCGAAGTTCTGTCCCTTTAAGGAGAGTCGTCGATGGCGGAGCGCGCCCTCGATCTGAAGCGCCGGCTGCGGGCGGGCGCGACCGCGCTCGGCGCCTGGCTGTCGATCAGCGATCCGGTGGTCGCCGAGATCATGGCAGGCGCCGGCTTCGACTACATCCTGATCGACACCGAGCATGCCCCCTGGTCGCTGGAATCGCTGCAGACCGCGCTGCTCGCCTTCCGCGGCATGCCGACCGTGCCGATCGTGCGCGTGCCCTGGAACGACCAGGTCCACGTCAAGCAGGCGCTCGATGTCGGCGCCGAGGGCGTGCTCGCACCGATGGTGCGCAGCGCGGCCGAAGCCCGGGCCCTGGTCGCCGCGGCCAAATATCCGCCGGATGGCATCCGCGGCTTCGGCCCCCGCCGCGCCTCCGACTATGGCCGCAATCTGGATGCCTACGTCGCGAGCGCGAACGCGGCCACGATCGTGATCCCGCAGATCGAGCACGTCGACGCGGCCGCGGCGATCGAGGAGATCCTGGCCGTGCCGGGCGTCGATGCGCTCTGCATCGGCCCGAACGATCTCTCCGGCAGCGCCGGCGTGCTCCGCCAGCACGATCACCCGACCGTCCGGGGCGCGATCGAGAAGGTCCTGAGCGCGGCCTCTGCCAAGGGAGTTGCGGTCTGCACCGGGATCACGCTGCCGCTCGAGCGCCAGCGGGAGTGGATTGCGCGCGGTGCCAGGCTGACCCTTTTGACCTCGGACGTGGAGCTGTTGGCGGGCGGTGCCGGGGCGGTGGTGACGGCAGCCCGCGCGGCCTTCGGGCGGTGATGCCGCAAGCCGGCGCTTAAGGCCATGGCCGGACCGCCCGCAGGCGTGGACGATCGCTTCGATGCCGCCGACGAGGCGCTGCGCGAAGCGCTCGCAGCAGAGCCCGACGACGCGCCTGAGGGTGCGGCCGGCGGTGGCCTGCTGGGCCGCCTGCTGGAAAATCGCGACGTCGCGATCCTGATCGTCGCGATTCTGCTGTTCGCGCTGTTCGCGCTGCTGGGGCCCCGCTTCCTCAGCGAGAACAATCTGATCGACATCGCGCGCCGCGCCGCCATCCTCGGCATTCTGGCGGTCGGCATGACCTACCTGTTCATCGCCGGCGAGCTCGACCTCTCGATCGGCTCGCACTACGCCTTCCTGTTGATCCTGATGTCGTTCCAGGAGGAGCGCCTGGCGATCGATCCGTGGCTCGCGGCGGCGGTCGTGATCGTGATCGGGCTCCTGATCGGGGCCGTCAACGGATTGCTCGTGACCCGCGTCGGCCTGCCGTCGTTCATCACCACGCTCGGCATGCTGGCGCTGCTGCGCGGCGCCGCCAACACCGTCTCGAGCGGCTATCCGATCCCGGCCAAGAACACCGATCTGGCGTTCTACCAGATCATCCGGGCCAACTTCCCCGGCACGCCGGTCCCGAACCTGTTCGTCGCGATGGCGGTGGTCATGGCGATCGGCGGCCTCGTGCTCGCGAAGACCAAGTTCGGCAGCGACGTCTATGCGACCGGCGGCGACGTCGAGGCGGCGCGCAACAACGGCATCAATACCGGACGGGTCAAGCTGGTCTGCTTCGTGCTGATGGGCGGGCTGTGCGGGCTGAGCGCGGCGCTGCTGTTCGGCCGGGTCGGCCTCGCGCCGCTCAGCGCCGGGGTCAACCTCGAGCTGCAGGTGATCGCCGCGGTGATCATCGGCGGGGTCGCGCTGTTCGGCGGCCGCGGCACGATCTTCGGCAGCTTCGTCGGGGTCCTGATCCTCAGCATGCTGACCAGCGGCATCATCCTGGTGGGCGTCAAGCAGTTCTGGGATGGGGTCGCGGCCGGGGCCGTGATCCTGCTCGCCGCCGGCATCGACCTTCTGGTCCGCCAGGGCGCCGGCCACCGGCTGAGCCGGGCGGACTCGTGACCACCAGGCGCCAAACCAAGCCAAAGGGAGACTGAGGATGTTGCGCGACTACACCACTCACCGCCGGGGCCTGCTGCGCGGCGGCGCGGCGACGACCGCCGCGACGATCGCTGCGGCCGCGGCCGGCCTGCCGGTCGAGGCGCTGGCCCAGGCCGGCCCGCCGCGGAAGTTCATCTGGGTGCCGCAGGCGCTCGGCGACTGGGACCTGGCGTTCCAGGTCGGCGCCCGCGATTTCTGCGAGCTGGTCGGCTGGAGCTATCAGCGGATCGGCAACCCGGTCTACTCGGTGCAAAACCACGCCGAGCAGGTCAACAACGCGATCGCCGCCCAGGCCGACGTGATCGCGACCTCGCTCGAGAGCGTGGGCCTGGTCCAGCCGTTCGAGCGCGGCCTCGATCAGGGCATCACGATGATGATCACCGATCAGGGCATCCAGGAGGAGGCGGACGCGCTCGGCCTGCACATCATCAATCAGGACGAGTTCAACGCCGGCATCCTGAATGGCACCCAGGCCGCGACCTTCGCGCACGAGCTGACCGGCAAGGACGAGGGCGTGATCGTGCTCGGCAACGGCAATCCCGGCTCGACCTCGATCGACAAGCGCCAGAACGGCAGCAAGCTCGGCATCGAGCAGTACAATACCGCCAATGGCACGACCTACAGCTTCGAAGCCTTCCCGGACAGCAGCTTCGGCGAGCTGACCGAATCGGTCCAGAAGTGGACCGCCCAGATCGACGCCAAGGGCGACGCGCTGGTCGCCGCGATCGGCACCGGCAACCCCAACCCGATCGTCCAGGCGCTGAAGGAGCGCGGCATCGAGCCCGGCACGATCGCGGTCGGCTCGACCGACATCCCGCCCGCCCACCAGCAGCAGATCAAGGAAGGCTGGGTGCAGTGGGGCATCGATCAGCAGTTCTACGTGATGGGCTTTCAATGCGCGGCCGGCGCCTGGGTCCAGATCGAGCGCGGCTACCCCTATCTCGACGTCCGCACCGGTGGCGAGGTCGTGCGCGAGGAGGACCTCGAGCGGGTCGCGGCCCGGACCGAGATCTGGCTCGCGCAGGCGCGCAAATACGGCTTCGCGTGAGGCTGGAGCGGGCGGCGGCGAGGCGACGCATCCGGCCTCGCTGCCGCCCCATTCGCAGCGGAGCGCGCCGATGACGATGGCAGACGCGGCGCTCGCGGCCGGCCCGGCGACGGGCGCCGGCGAGGCCCCCTACCTGCGCGGCCGCGGGCTCTCGAAAAGCTTCGGCCACGTCCGCGCGCTCGCCGACGTCGACATCGACCTCTTCGAGCGCGAGGTGCTGGCGATCGTCGGCGACAACGGCGCCGGCAAGTCGACCCTGATCAAGATCCTGAGCGGGGTGCACCAGCCGGACCGCGGCGAGCTCGAGGTCGGCGGCCGGCCGATCCGGATCCCCGACCCGCACGCGGCGCGCGAGCTGGGCATCGCCACGGTGTTCCAGAACCTGGCCCTGGTCGACATGCGCGACGTCGCGGCCAACCTCTATCTCGGCCGCGAGCCGGTCCGCTTCCGCTTCTTCGTCGATCGCAAGAAAATGCTCGAGGGCGCGCGCCAGGTGATGCGCGATCTGCGCGTCAACATCCCATCGCTCACCGCCGAGGTCGGGCAGCTGTCCGGCGGCCAGCGGCAGTCGATCGCGCTCGGCCGGGCGACCGCGCAGCACGGCCGCCTGATCATCATGGACGAGCCGACCGCAGCGCTCGGCGTCCGCGAGTCGCGCAAGGTCCTGGACCTGATCCTGCGCCTCAAGGAGGCCGGCGCCGGCGTTCTGATCATCAGCCACAACATGCGCCACGTGTTCTCGGTCGCCGACCGCATCCTGGTGCTGCGCAACGGCCGGCTGGTCGGCGTCAGACAGAAGGCCGAGACCCGGCCGGACGAGATCGTCAGGATGATCGTCGGCGCCGAGATGCTGTGAGGGACCGGCCGGATGAGCGCTGATCGCAGGCTCGCCGCGTCCGAGCCCGGCGACGAGGTTCTGGACCAGCTGGCACCGGATGAGGCGCCAGCGGCACCAGCACCTGCCTGGCAGCGCCTTGCCGACCTGCCGAGCCTCGCGATCAGCCTGGTGGCCCTCCTCGTGTTCGCGTTCTTCTCGCTGACGACCGACACTTTCCTGACCGAGTTCAACCTGATCAACGTTTTGCGCAACGCGGCGCTGATCGGCATCGTCGCGGTCGGCATGACCTACCTTCTGATCGCCGGCGAGATCGACCTGTCGGTCGGCTCGGTGTTCGGCTTTCTCAACGTGATCATGGGTCTCTTAGTGGTCGCCGCGGGCATCAATCCGTGGCTCGCGATGGTCTTGGTGACTGCGCTCGGCGCCCTGACCGGCGCGGTCAACGGCCTGATCCGGACCCGGATCGGCATCCCGTCGTTCATCGTCACGCTGGCGATGCTGGTCGCGTACCGGAGCGGCGCCCTGATCGCGAGCGGCGAGCAGCCGCTCACGACCCGCGGCCGGACGCCGTTCTACGCGTTGACCGGCGGCGAGCTGTTCGGGCTCGTCCCCTGGCACGTCGTCTGGATGGCGGTGATCATGGCGATCGGCGGCGTCGTGCTCGCGCGCACCCGGTTCGGCTATCACCTCTACGCGACCGGCGGCAACCTCGAGGCCGCGCGCTTTGCCGGCATCAACACCGACCGGGTCAAGCTCGCGGCCTTCATGCTGACCGGCGCGCTCTGCGGCCTGGTCGGCGCGCTGCTGTTCGGCTATCTGCGGGTCGCCGAGCCGACCACCGGCACCGGCTTCGAGTTCCGGGTGATCGGGGCCGTGATCGTGGGCGGCGTCGCGCTGACCGGCGGCCGCGGCACGATCTTTGGCAGCCTGGTCGGCGCGCTGATCATCAGCATGATCACGAGTGGCCTCGTCCTGTACGGCTTCTCGCAGGACGTCGGCGACGTCGCGACCGGCGTCTTGATCATCGCGGCCGGCACGCTCGGTCTCGTGGTCCGGCGCACGGCGGCGCAGCGGGCCGGGACTTTGGGCTGAGCCCGCTCAGCCAGCGAAGTGGGCCTCGGGCAGCCCCTTGACGCCGACCTCGAGCGCGAACAGGCCGCCCGCCAGCGGCTGGTCCGCGAGTTCGGCCTCGGTGCGGTTGAAGCGGGAGGTCGTGACGTAGAGGACGTCGAGCCCGGGCCCGCCGAACGCCGCGCAGGTCGGCAGCTCGACCGGCAGCTCGATCGCGCGCATCAGCCGGCCCTTGGGATCGTAGCGCGCGATCTTCCAGGCGCCCGGCAGTGTCAGCCAGTAGCAGCCCTCCGCGTCGACCGTCGCCCCGTCCGGGGCGCCGCCCTGCGCGCTGGTATCGATGAACGCGCGCCGCTCGCCGAGCGTGCCGCTGTCGGGGTCGCTCGCGAACGCCCAGACCGTCCGCGCGCTGCTGCAGGCGTAGTACATGACGTCGCCCTCGGGGCTCCAGGCGAGCCCGTTCGAGACCGTGACGCCCTCGACCATTCGCTGCCAGCTCAGGTCCGGGTCGAGGCGGTAAAGCGCGCCCGCTGCGGCGGTCTCGGGATCGTGCATCGTGCCGGCCCAGAAGCGGCCGCGCCGGTCCGGCTTGCCGTCGTTGAACCGGTTCTCTGGGCGATCCGGCTCGGGATCGCCGAGGGCCTCGAACCGGCCGGCCAGCGGATCAAACAGATAAAACCCGGAGGTCATCGCGACGACCAGGCCGCCGGCCGCGCGCACCGCGACCGATCCGACGTCCTCCGGCGTGCGCCAGCAGACGTCCTCGCCGCTCGCCGGATCGAACCGATGGATCTCGCGCCGCTTGATGTCGACCCAGTACAGCACCGCCGCCTGCGCATCCCAGAGCGCGCCCTCGCCGAGGATCGACTGGGCGTCCAGGACGCATCTGACCCCGTCCATTTCGATCGCCTCCTTTTCCGACTTATCCCGGTCGAGCTCGCCTCGCGCCCGGCGGCGATCCTTCCCGCTGCCGCCGGCCTCAGGGCCTGGCAAAGCCTTTGGCCCGCAGCCGCAGATCGCCGGCCCGTGGATCATGGGCAAAGAACAGCCCGCCCTCGCGACCGGAGCGCGGCGGCAGATAATCGAGGGTCACTTCGCTCACCTCGTTGACCCCGCCGGGGGCGGCAAGCTCGCCCTCGATCACGACCTCTGCGGCCGCCGAGCGCCCCTCGTTCCGGGCGCGGAACTGGACCAGGAAGCCATTGCTGAGCTCGATGACCCGCTCGGTCGTCAGGCGGATGTCCGGCGGCGTCCGCTCGCGACCGAGCGAATGATGGACCAGGTAGGCGATCGCACCCAGCACCATGAGGGCGCCGAGACCGGCCACGAGCCATTCCGAGAGGGGCAGCGCCCGTCCCGGCGTCGGATCGGCGGCGCCGTCCGAAGGTCGGGCCTGCCTGCCGTCGTTGGGCTCGGGCACGTCGCTTCAGCCCTCACAGAATCAGACGGGCCGCCGCGGCGCCGATCGCCGCCGGAAAGCCCAGCACCACGGTCTGGATCAGCAACTCGCCCGCGGCCAGGCCATCGCTCCGGCCGAAGGTCCACAAAACGTACAAGCAGACCAGCAGCGCCAGCACGTAGGCGACGACGGTGAGGCGCAGAAACTCGCTCCAGGCGCCGGTACCGGCCGCCACGGAATGCTGTCCGCGGAACTCGACCGCATAGACGAAGGCATGGATCGACGCCAGCGAGACGCCGATCAGGGCCAGCGCATGCCAGCCACTCACCATCACGGCGATCCGGAGCACCTCTTCGGTCGGCGCGATGTTGAAGGCGATGAACAGCGCGCCGATCGCCGCGAGGAACAGCTCGCCGGCATAGGTCTGCCGCCGCCGCTGCTCGTCCTTCTCCTCGTCCTGCTGGCCGAGCTGGCTGCGGGCCAGCATCGCGCCAATGCTCGCCGGGATCGCCTGCAGCGACACTTTGCCGACCACCTCCTCGATCGAGGCCCCCGGCCCCAGCACGCCGAACAACGCCAGGCCAGCAGCCGCGACGACGAACGCCACGGCGAAGGCAACGCACGCGTTGAGCACGAAGTCGAGCCACCCGAAGCTCTCCTCGAAGCCCGCGTAGTACGCCAGAACCCCCAAAACCGGGAACATCAGGATCAGGAACAGCGCAAGTCGGAGCGGATCCATCGAGAAGCCGAGCGACCACATCTCTGCGGTCATCAGCAGCGGCAGGCCGAAAATGATCGCACCGCCAAAGGCCCGGGCGAGCGCGACCAGAAACATCCGATCCGCCCCGGGTTTTGGGCGCATACCCGGTTGCGAGGCGGCAGCTTGGGGCGGGGCCATCGGCGTCCTCAAAAGCCCTCCTGCGGCCGCGCAGCGTCGCACATCCCGCATGACCACTCCAGCGCCTCCGGGGACCATCCGGGCCTAGGCGAAGTCTTGCTCACCCCTGTGCGCGCCACGCCCGCTCGGCCTCGTCCCACGCGGCCAGCGGCTGGAGGTCGGGAACCCAGGCGAGACCTGACTTCGCGTCCGCGGACACCGCCTCCGGCGTGACCACGACGTCGAGCAGAGCCGAGCGGTCGGTATTCACCACAGCTGCCCGGCTGCCTCACCGCCGTCATCAGTGGGCCCGCGGTCCCTGGGTTCACGCCTGACCGGGTGCTTCGGAAGCCGGCCCGGTATAGCGACGGTCGATCGCGTCCCTGATCCGGGCTCGGCTGTCCGCAGCCGACAGTACGCGATCCCGCTCGACCGCGGCGACTTCGCCGGCCAGGTCCTCGTCCTTGATCGCGTCGCGAATCCAGGCCGAATAGTCGCCGGCGCGCAGGTGGTGCAGCCAGGTCCCCTCGTCGACGCCGGCCGCGATCTGCAGGAACAGCGAGAGGTTTTGAACGCGAAGGGACAGCGCGCCCTCGGGGCCGCGGAAGTAGAAGCTGCGATCCTCGCCAAGCTCGCCTTCGCTGTACTTGCGGGCATGGCGCCGGCGCTGCAGCTGCGGCTGGACCACCGAAACCAGGGCCGGCGCGCGGCCGGAGCCTCGCTCCCACAGCACAGCCTGGCCCGGCTCGACCCGATCGTCTGCGGGCAGCGGCGGCGGCGGCACTCCGAGCGCGCTGCAGAACTGACCAAGTGTGCGCGCCGGGGCGTCGCCGACCGCAGCAACGGTCTCGATGGTCGACAGGACCTCCGACGCCAGCTGGTCCGGATGGACCGTGACCAGGATCATCGGCTGCAGCTGGCGCGGCAGCGTCGTATCGGCCGGCCGGGACGCGGGCACAAGGTGATGGGCCTCATCGAGCACGATCCAGTGCGGTCGGCCGCTCTGGGCGCGCAGTTCGGCCAGCCGGCTCAGCAGCCCGTCCAAGAAGATCGGCCGGTCCGCAAGCTCGACGTCCAGCATGTTGACCACGGCATTGCTGTCCGGCCGGCGCAGGATGTCCAGGAGCTCGGGGATCCTTGGCTGCTGCCGCGCATCGCCCAGAACGACCGCTCCCTCAAGGTCCGCGTAGTCGCCTTCGGGATCGATCACGCAGAATTGGAAGCCGCTTTCGGTCAGCCGCTCGAGGATGCCGGTGACCAGGGTCGACTTGCCCCCGCCCGAGATCCCGGCCACGAGCAGGCCACCGCCGTTCGGCCGCAGACAGAACTCCTCCCCCTGCCCGGCCGCGCTGATCGGGATCCGGTGGCGCGCCGAGGCGCGAACGATGTCGGCCAGATCGCTCTCCAGCAGGTGCTCGATCAGCTCCCGCACGCCTTCGCCCCGGGCTCCGCCGGTCACCAGGTCGGCTTCGGCCTTGACGCTCTCGAGCGCGTTCGCAACCGCGACCGAGCAGCCGCACAGCGCGAGGAACGCGTGATCGTTCTCGGCATCGCCGACGCCGACCACGTTGTGCGGCGACAGACCACGCTCGGCCAGCGCCGCGGCAAGCCCGCTCGCCTTGTTGACGCCGGAAGGCAGGACCATGACCGCGCCCTTGTTGAAGACGATCTGCAGCTCGAGGCCGAGCTCGCGCACGGTCTCGAGCACGATGTCCTGCATCGGCTCCCAGCTGGCGACGATGCTGCGGCCGACCGACAGCGGCTGCACGTCCCGCTCGCGCAGCCGCGCGACGAACGCCTCCGGCGGCGAGGGCGCGAGCGGTGTCTCGCGGCCAATGGCGGGGTCATAGAGCAGCGCCCCGTTCTCGGCCACGATCAGATCGCAGCAGTCCAGCTCGGGAAAAACGCGTTGCAGGTCCGGCAGCTCGCGACCGGTGACCAGGATCAGGCGCCGACCGGAATCCTTGAGCCGCTGGAGGGCTGCGAGCGAATCCGGGTCGACCACGCCATCATGCGCCAGCGTGCCATCGTAGTCGGTGGCGAGGGCTAGAAAGTACATGGCTGGGCTCGGCATCCGGTCGGCAGCGGCAGACAACGTTCGATCACGCGGAGCGGTTCCGCAGGATCGGCCCGATTGGCGGACCTCGGAGTCCCCGGGCCCCTCAGTCGATGCCTCATCCTGTGAGTAGGGAATGCCGAGCATGGCTGGGGCGCCTGCCCGCGAGCGGCTGAGCACCAAGGCCAGGATGGCCACGATGTGGGGCATGGCCAGCAGAAGCTGGTAGGGAATGGCGATGCCGATGCCTGGATCTAGAGTTGCAGCGCGCCGAGGAGCGAGAAGGCGAGCGTGGCGATCAGGATCGGCACCGGCCGCCACATCCCGGCAATGAGGATGACGATCGCCAGCCAGCCGCGGCCATTGGTCATGTTGGACACGAACCGGGCTGCCGAACCCACCGACAGCAACGCGCCGCCCAGACCGGCCATCATGCCGCCGAAAACGATCGCGCCATACTGGCGCGCGCGGCCACGCTCAGGCCCTTGGTCGGACGGCCGAGAGTCAGTCACAACCTCCAGCGGCATTACTTCCCAAGACCCAGCAGATAGTGCCGGGCCAGGCAAGGAAGGTGCGCTCGGGCGGCGCAACGGGGATCGAACCGTTCGCTGCGGCAACCTTGCTCGACGCTGCCAGCCTGTAACCGCGCAAGGTGCCGGATCTATCGCATAGGCCGGTAGCGATGGCTTGCGGCGTCGCGCATCTGCATTGTTGCTGCAGCGAGCTTGGCGCGAATCGGCTGAAGAATGGTTTCGGTCTCGAGGCGTCTCCAAATTCGCGCGCTATCCGTCAACCGGCCATAGAGCCGTCGCCACGCTTCAAGACTGGCCTGGCTGCGGACGGCGGTCCAGTCGTCCACGACCGCGACGGGAAGACCGTCAAAGAGGGAATCGAGCGGGGAAGTCTTGGTGATGACGATGGAGCCGAGAAGGAGAAGTTCCCAGGTCCTGTGACAGTCGAGGCCGTTGCCTCTCGTGCTCAGGACAAAAGGATAATGGCTATACAGGCGCCAGATCTCCTCCTGCCGGATGCGTTTCTGCAGAAAGTCAACATAATCGCAGTCCTTCAATGCAGCGAGGGCTCGCCGGCGTTCATCGGAATTCAGACTGACGCCGAAGTCGCAAAAGACTCTGAGCGGCTGATCCTCCGGCGGAATACGTGCGGCCCGGATCTTTCGGAGCGTCTCGATCAGACGGCGCGGGCTCATCCGCGGGCAGGGCGTATGGAGATCGAGCCCAATGGGGAGAGGGAAGAGCTTGGGATGATTGCTTCCGTCGTGGTTCTGGGTGTGCCAGGCGACGAGCCACGGACAAGCGAGAAGGGCATGGACAGATTGAGATGAGAGGTCGGAAGGCACTGAAGCATCGCCATCCGTTGTGACCAGGGCGAAGGGGTTCCGGATCGTCGGCAGCGCTCCACGGACGAAATGATCGAGGTCGCAGGTCAGTCCCTCTCGCGATCGCGTACCGAGGCGGATCCAGACCAGGCCCGCCGCATCGGCATAGTAATTGCGGAAGAACGGCTCCGGCTGCCGGGACTCTGTATCCTCCAGCCAGTATGAGGGAGACCCGCTGAAGTCGCAGGACCGGCTGATGCCCTTCGACCAGAGATAGGGCGGGGGATGACGCGAACACGCGCTGGCAAGATCGGCTTCGCGCGTTAGCCGCAGTCCGAATGCCGCCCGCCCCTGTCTCGGTCTACAGATGTGAGGCAGCGCAAGTGACTCCGACGGAGCCGCGGCCGGCGCCGAGCTGGTCGGTGCGGACGTGGGCCGGGGTTCGATACATCCAGGTTCTCTGTAATCGGGCCTCGGCTGTCAATCCCGCCCTCGCGGTGGCCTCTGCGATTGCCGCTCACCTTGAACGCCTCGCTGATACAGGAGCAGCGTCGGCCTGAGCCGGTCGCGAAACTCGCCCTCAAGCCAGCCGTTGAGCTCTTCGAGCGTCTTGAACCGCAGCTGCGGCTCGAAGATGTTGTCTCACGCCAACCCGACCTGATTCTCGACCTGGCCCCTTCTCCCACCCGGCGGCCCTTCCCCAAGGCACCGAATTCTGATTTAGATACTGCGCGTTTCCGGCGGAGGGGGGTCTGTGTCCGCGCGCTCCAAACCGTTGATTCTCGTCTACAACTACTTCGCCTCGTGGGGGCCGCCCGCTCGGCACGACTGTCCCGCCGCCTGCGAGTTCACGACGGACCGTGGGCGCCTCGCCGAGGCGGATGCCGCCGTCTACCACATTCCAACCTTACCCGCTGACGCCCGGCGGATCGTGAAGCAGCCCGGCCAGAAGGCGGTCGCGCTGTCGCTGGAGAGCGAGGTCAATTATCCGTTGCTCGCCGACCCCGAGTTCATGGGACAGTTCGACGTCACAATGACCTACCGGCGGGACGCGACGATCTGGTGCGCCTACTTCGATCCCGATCTGGCCGTCCGGCTCCTCACCCCGCCGCAGCCTAAGACCGAGGCGGCGCCGGCCGTGTACTTCGCCTCCAACCCGTTGGAGCGCAGCGGCCGGAACCTCTACGTCATCAAGCTCATGAAGCGGATCGGGGTCGATTGCTACGGGCGGATGCTCAGGAACCGGGAGCTGCACGAGGACCGGGGCCGCGAGACCAAGCTCACCGTCATCGCCCCGTACAAGTTCACGCTCGCCTTCGAGAACTCGATCTGCCGGGACTATGTCACCGAGAAGTTCTTCGACCCACTGGTCGCCGGGTCGGTGCCGGTCTACCTCGGGGCGCCGAACGTCAACGAGTTCGCGCCCGCTGAGGACTGCTTCATCGACGTCACCAACTTCGCGGGACCGGCCGCGCTTGCCGCCTATCTCGCCTTCCTTGCTGCCGATGAGCGGGCGTACACCAGGTACCTTGCCTGGAAGTCAGGGGATCTCGCCCCCGGCTTCCTGGACCAAGTCGAGCACCAGCGCCTGAGCGGCTGGTGCAGGCTCTGCCTGATGCTGCACGGGGACCGCGCCGCGCACCCCGCCCGCCGAGAAGGCGCTCCGCCTGATTGCGCCCTCGAAACTGGCGACTTGTCGAACCAGAAGCTGTCGAGGTCCTTCATCATCCGCAGGCCGGCAACCGCAGGCCGGCCAACGCCCAGGCGATAGCGGATCGAGCGGCTACGCCGTTCTGCCGTTCTGCCGCCTCGGCCCCCCATGCCCCTGAGCTTGAGCTCGCTCATCGTGGCGAGCGGTCGGAGCGGGCGCAGTCCGCCACCGGCGCGATAGTGAGTGCGAGCCAGGTCGGTGAGTGTCACCGGTGCTTTCAGCGGTCAAAGGTGGCTCCTCGCCATGCTCGCCTGGCGCCTTGTGCGTGATCCCGGTCCCGGCGGCGCCGCCGTTTTGACATGGCCTCCGGCCGACGGCCTGCTTGAGGCAGATCGGCTCCGAGGAACATCGGGCCTTGCCGATCCTTCAAGGAAGAACCTCCAAAACCAGCCGCACCGGCTTCAGATCTGGCAATCGGACCGACCCTTATGCCTCGACGTCGAAGCCCATCAATCGGGCGAGGCGCCGGCAAACGCGCCCCGACGCATAGCTGGCCCGAAGCTGAGGCTGCAGCGCACGCGCTACCGAGCTCGCCCAATCCCGGTTCTCGAACACCAGACGCATGAGTTCGCTGGCATGGCGCCGATCGGCGCGCGCCCAGTGGGCATCCTTGGCATTCAGATGGTAGCCGTCCGGCGCCGATTGGGCCGTTGCTTCCATGTCGTATCGGACCAGGAACGGATAGCCTGCGCCGAGGTAGTCCAGATGCCCGCCCCAGCCGGTGATGATGACCGGATTGCCGAACAGGGCGGCGTCGAACGGGCCAAGCCCCCAACCTTCGCTTCGGGTCAGACTGATGAAGCAGTCGCCGCGCGTGTGCAGCCGGTCGATCTCGCGCGCTGAAATCCCTTCTGCGACCAGATGCACCTTCGGCGGCCTGGCGTAGTCGGCCATGATCTGCGCCAAGGTCAGCCAGACCATCGCGACGTGCGATGGCGCCGTCTTGCGCTGTCGTTCCGGGAGGGCGCGGTAGGCGACCTGGTTGACCGGCTCCGTCTTGACGATCAGGGCGACGCGGTCGTCGGCGCTGAAGGCGTCCAGGTAGGCGCGGATCGTCTCTTCCATCGCCTTGCGCGACGTCCACGCGCCGATCGTGTAGAAGACGAAATCGGCGTCGGTGATGGCGCCCCAGGAGGGGCCACCGAAGACCGGGGCCACGTCCCTTGCGACGTGAGGCACGACGTCGACCGCCGCGGTCACGCCACCGGCGACGAGCGCCCGCTGGTTGAACCTCGACGGCACGAAGACCCGCTCATAGAGGTTCAGGGCCGCCGGCCACTCGTCAGGCACCCGCTCGACTTCCCAGGCGATGTAGGTGAACGGCCGCAGCTCCGGCTCTGCCTGTCGCCAGTACAGGTGCCAGTGATGCGGCGGGACATTGACCAGGATGGCGCTGCACTCCAGCGGGCGCCGCCGCAAGGCGAGCAGGTCCTGGCTGATGGACTCGTGCAGGTCGCGGCGGCACCGCGCCAGACCGCCGATTTTCGCCGAGTTGGCGTTCGTCGGGATCCACGTGACGGGCACCCCGAGCGCGCTCAGTCCCGCGATGTACTCACTGGCGGCGTCGCCGTAGCCGCAGCCGGGGGGCAGCGTTACGACCTGCAGACCATGTAGTAGGTGCGGCACGGCTCAGGTCCGGATGTCGTCGATGTCGAGGTCGGGCAGGTACGGCCGCACGAGATCGGCGAGCGGCGTGCGCGACGTCTGGAGGTTGGCGAGGGACATCTCCCGGGCATGCCGCTGCGAGAAGTCGGTCCGATCCAGGCTCCACCAGACGTGCGCCCAGAGATGGACCGAATAGCTGCGCGACAGGTCCAAAGGACCTTCTTCCAGCAAAGCAGCGAGCCCGGCCGGCGTGCAACGAACCGGGAAGAACGATGCCTCAGGCTCGAGCCGGACCTCGTCTGGCAGCTCCTCGCTCAACGTCTGGGCCAGGAAGCCGGAATGATTGCTCCAGGTGCCGTTGATCGCGGCACCCATGCGGGCTCGCCACGTGCGCCCGAACACCGATCCCGGCTCGGCCATCATCAGCGCGTTGCACAGCGACGGCCTGAGCTCGCCAGTGATCTCGTCGACGACCGCCGGTTCGCGCCCGATCACGAACTTCTCACGATAGAGCGCGTCGGGCAGCGGCCGGACGAAGATGGTGTCGATATCGGCGTAGACGCCGCCGTGCTCGACCAACGCATCCAAGCGCACGAAGTCGGCATGGTGGCTATACCGATACCGCGCGGGGACCAGGCGCTCGTCATATGTTGCTTCCAGGACCTCCGGACGGAGATCGACCCGCGCGAGCGTCAGGTGAGGGCGTATCTCGTCCCAGAAAACGCCGAACGGGAGGTAGCGATAATGCAGGTAGATCCGCTCGGGCTGGAGGATGCGCCGGCAGGTCTCGATCGCCAGATAGTGCAGCAGGTGGAAGGGCTCCAGCTGCTCACCGAGCCCGAAGACGAAATGCGCGACGCGAGGGATCCGGATCATGGTCAGAACTTATGATTCGGGCTCGAACCGGCCGAGCGCCCTGCTGATCGTCCCGATCGCGCCGGCGCCGACCGGCAACGGTCTGGCGATGCGCGCGGCGGTGACGGTAGAGGGTCTCGCCCGCGCGTGCAATCTGACCATCGCGGTCGTGCCGGCGGCCGGTCCCGATGTCGATCAGCGGGACCTCGGCTGGGCCGCCGAACGATCGGAACGCTGCATCCTGGTCCGGCTGCCCGCGCCGGCGGATGCCGCGCGCCAGTGGCTCGCACACCCCGATGGGCGCGCAGCCGTGGCCGCGGCGCAGCCGCTGCCGGGTCGCGCCAGGCTCGCTTGTCCAGGCCTGGGCCTGCGCGAGATCGGCGACCGGGCGTTCGATCTGGTCTGGACGATGCGCCTCTATCTGGCCGGCGTCGCGCTGCCGCATCGAGGCCGGACCGGGCGCATGGTCATCGACCTCGACGAAGATGACGCGGCGACGCACCGGGCGATCGCCGATTTGCACCACCGCCGCGGCGAACTCGCAGCCGCGGCCCGCCTCGCGGCGGAAGCGGATGCCTACGAACGGCTGGCTGACCATGCCGCTCGCTGGTTCGATCAGATCGTGACCGCGACCGACCAGGAGTTCCCGGGCCTGCCGCGAGCGCTCGAGCGCCGTGACGACGGTGCCCAATGCGGTGAAGGTCAGCCTTGCCAGTCCCCGTCGGCCTCACGGCCACGGACCACCGTCGGTTTTGTTCGTAGGCAACCTGAACTATCTGCCGAACCGTGACGCAGCCGAGAGACTTGCAGCGCGTATTCTGCCATTGTTCAGGCGTCACTTCGAGGCTGCGGAGCTTCATCTTGCCGGGGCCGGCGAGGCCGCGGCCCGGCTCGCGCATCACCCCGGGGTCAAGGTCCATGGCTTCGTCGCCGACCTCGGACCGCTGTACGCCTGCGCGCGAATGACCATCGTGCCGCTGCGCGCCGGTGGCGGCAGTCGCCTGAAGATCCTCGAGTCTTTCGCGTATGGACTGCCGGTTGTGGCAACGCCGACGGCTGCCTTGGGCCTAAACGTCAGCGACGGCGAGCATCTGCTGATTGCGGACGACGACGCGGACCTGGTCGCCGCCGCATTGCGGATCGCGATGGATGGCGATTTCGCCGGCCGGCTCGCGGCGCGGGCGGCGCGCTTCGTCGCCGAAAGGCATGACGCCGAAGCCGTCGCTGCACGCATCGCCGATCTGGCGCGTGCACCTGATGCATTCGAGCGGACCGCATGCTAAGCCTGAGCCGATGAGCGCCACTGGTCCAAAGTACACCCACGCGGCCGCCCTCGAGGTGCACGAGACCGACGACGGTCTGGTCGTGTTCAACCCGGCGACCGACCGGGTGCACCACCTCAACTATACCGCAGGCGTGCTGTTCGAGTTGTGCCATGACGCCCGGGACGCTGCCGAACTGGCCGGCATGATGGCCGAACTCTACGCACTGGAAGAGGCGCCCGCCGAGGTGGTCGAAACCGGTCTGCGGCAGCTCGTGGCCGAGGGCCTGCTGGTCGAAAGCCGTGCCGGATAGCGGAGCGACGACGTTCCAGCTGCTCAGCTGCTGGGTGAGCATTCGCTACGAGGATCCGGCGCTTCAGCGTACGTTCCGCTATCTGGTCGAACGCGCCCGGCAGCCTCTCAAGGTGCGCAAGTCGCTGACCTACGAGGTGCGCGGCAGCGGCCCCTACGACATCCTGGAAGAGGGTGATCCGCTCGATCGGGTGCTGACCCGCGCCGACGTTCTGCACGTCGTCTACTGCCGGGTCTATCGGCGGCTCCTGGAACGGTTCGTGCTCGCCGGATGGGTCGTGCTGCATGCCGCATTGGCCACGATCAATGGTCGCAGGACCATGATCCTTGGCCACAAGGGGGCCGGCAAGACGACGCTCGCGACGCGCCTGCTGTTTGCCGGTCATGCCGTGGACGGCGACGAGATGGCGCTGGTTCGGAACGGCCTGGCGCTGGCTTTGCCGCGCGCGTTCCACCTCAAACCGGACATCGGCCAGCTGGTCCCGGAGGTCGCCGGGATCATCGGCGACCTGCCGAAAGTGCTCAGCGGCCGGGTCGCGA
The DNA here is from genome assembly GCA_963840925.1 of uncultured Alphaproteobacteria bacterium. GTDB lineage: Bacteria > Pseudomonadota > Alphaproteobacteria > Geminicoccales > Geminicoccaceae > DATAOG01. Next base: position 40,608 of record CAWJAY010000034.1, on the reverse strand, counting down.
TCGCCGCGCTCGAGCCCTCCGAGTGCGGCTTCGACTGGACGATCGCCGCAGCACCGGTCGACCGCGTGGTCTGGATCACGCCCAACCACGGCGGCGAAACCGAGCTCAAGCAGCGCTCCAGTTTTGCCACGATCCGGTCCATCATCGAATGCTCGCTCGGGTGGGGCGAGGCCCGCGAGACGCTCGTGGCCGCGGCGTCGAGCCTCGGCCGCGCCGGCGGCCACGAGCTCGTGATGGGCAATCCGGACGACGCGGTCGATCTGCTCGAAGCGATCGAACAGGCGCCTTGCGGGTCGATCGACACCGCGCTATGAACGAGACTCGGAGGATCGCAACCGGGAAGGATCAGACCCATGAACGAGCCGAAGAGGGATGAGGCCACGGAGCGCCTGCCGGAGCAACGCCGTGCATTCCTGCGCAAGGCGGTCAAGGCCGGCATCATCGTGCCCGCCGTGGCGACGTTCTCGATGTCTGGCCTGATGGGTCGTCCGGCGTCGGCGCAGACGAACCTGTCATAAGCCGCCGCCAGAAGCCTCCGGATGGCGAGCGTCACGGCAGCGCTGATCGCTCGCGACGAGGAGGCGCACATCGGGCCGTGTCTGGCGAGCCTCAAGTCGGTTGCCAGCGAGATCATTGTCGTTGACACCGGATCGGTCGATCGGACCCCGGAGATCGCGGCCCGGATGGGAGCGCGCGTTCTCGACGTGCCGTGGTGCGATGACTTCGCCCATGTCCGGAACGCAGGCTTGGCCGAAGCAGCGGGCGAGTGGGTGCTCTACGTCGACGCGGACGAGCGGGTCGAGACCCATGGCAACTTGGACGATATCCTGGCAGACCCGGAGGCGGTCGCTGCCCGCGTGAGGTTCAGGGCCTCCAGCCAGGTCACGCCCTATTGGGAGCACCGTCTCTTCCGCAACCGGCCGGACATCCGGTTTCGCGGCGTGATCCACGAGACCATCCTGCCCGACATCAGGGCGATCGTCGATCGCGGCGACGGCAAGATCGTCGACGCCCCGCTGTCGTTTCGCCATCTCGGCTACGAGGGTGATCTGACCGCGAAGCATCGGCGCAACCTGCCGTTGCTGCGCCGCGCCGTCGTCGACGACCCGACGCGGGTGTACCTGTGGCACGCGCTGGGCGAGGCCGCTCTCGGCCTCGACGATCGGGCGGGCGCCGAGACCGCCTGGCGCCGCGGGCTGGCCGTGGTGCGCGAGCGCGGGCCGCGGCCCGGCGACGCGCGCCTCTACGCCGATCTGATCGCGTTGCACCTGTCCGAGAGCGGGCTCCCGTTGCCCGACGCCGCCGACCTGGTGGCAGAGGCTGGGCGGCGCCACCCCGATGATCCGCTGGTCCTGTGGTGGACGGCACGCTTCTCGATGGCCGAGGGCAGGTTCGCCGAGGCCCGCGCCCATCTCGGCCGGCTCCTGAGGTACGGACCGGACGGCCCGACCGGACGGCCTACTCGGCTACGACCGCCGGCTTTTCGAGGCGTACACGTGGGCTCTGCTCGGCGTCTGCTGGCTGCGGGAGGGCGAGCCGGAACGCGCCTTTGACTGGCTGCGTCGGGCCGAGGCGGCCGACCGGTCGAATCCGGAGATCCGCGTCAAGCGTGCCTTTGCCGAAGCCGTGGTCCGCGCCGCGCGCCGCATCGACCGGCCGCGCAGGCGGAGCGACACCGTCCTCGGCTTGAACGTCCGCGGCTCGGCGTGCAGCGGCACGTCGGGGCATCAAAAGCCTGTCACGCTTGCCACTTGAACGCGATGGACGGTCGTGTCGCGAAGGTGGTGGAAATTCGGCGGCGCGGGTCCGAAGGCATGGTGGTCGGCATCAGGCGGCGAAGTCAAGATCGGTGGGCGAGCGCTCGAGGGTCTGCCAGCCGTCGACCCGGCGCATGGTGATCTGACCGGACGCCAACAGCGCCCAGAACAGCATGGCGGCGGTCTCGGCACAGGGCAGCAGGCACTGCGTCTTGATTCTCCGCTTGAACTCCTCGTGCAGGCGCTCGATCGCGTTCGTGGTCCTCACCGAGCGCCACTGCTCGGGCGGGTAGCGCACGAACGTGAACAGGCGCTCGCCGGCTTCTTCCAAGCTCGTCGCGACCGACCGGCAGCGAAGCTTCCACTTGGCCAGGAACGCCTTACGCCGGACTACGACCTCGGCGGCGGCCTTGGCGTTCATCATGTGGTTGAAGTCGGCCTTGATCTCGTCGTGCAGGTGCTTCGGCGCGTGGGCGAGCAGATTGCGCTCCTTGTGCACGGTGCAGCGCTGAACCGGCACATCGTCCCACAGGCTGGCGAGCGCCGCTTCCAGGCCTTTGCCGCCGTCGACGATCACCAATTCGGGTCGGCCGAGCCCACGGCTGGTCAGGTCGTCCAGCATGGCCCGCCACGCGGCCTCGCTTTCGCCACCCATGTTCTTGATGGCGAGCACCACCTTCTGGCCGTCGCGGCGGACACCCAGGGCAATCAGCAGCGAGATGGCCGTGGCCTTGCGATCGAGCCGGACCTTGACCACGGTGCCGTCGAGGATCAGCCGCACAATGTCGTCGCCGGCAAGATCACGCTCCTGCCAGGCCTGCCAGGCCGAGCGGGTCTTCTGCCAGGCCCGGCTGACCACGTCCTTGCCCACATGGCCCTCGAACAACCTGGCCAACGCTCGCGACGTGCGACAGCCTTTCCGGTGGACATTGCCGATGGCGACCGTGGACATCAAGCTGCCTGGCCTTTCGAACTTCAAGCTGGCAGTGCACGGTCGTCCCGATCGCTACATCTCGCCGCATCTGTGCAAGTACAGGATTTGGGAGCCCTCGGTCACGTCCTACATGCTCGGCATGATCCGGCCCGGCCAGAACGTCATCGATGTCGGCGCTCATGTCGGTTACTTCACGATCATCATGTCGCTGCTGGTCGGGCGCACTGGAAGGGTGTTTGCCTTCGAGCCCGAGCCTGGCAATTTCCGCCTCCTGCGCGCGAATCTCGACTTGAACGCGATTGACAACGTGACGGTGGAGAGCAAGGCGGTCTCGGATCGGGGCGGGCGCGCCGGGCTCCACATCTCGGGTGACAACACGGGCGACCACCAGCTCTATGCCTCGCTGCCGGAACGCAAGGTGCACGTGGTCGAGACGGTGGCTCTGGACGACTATTTCCAAAGCCTGGATGGCGCCGTGGACTTCGTGAAGATCGACGCCCAGGGACTGGAGCCGAAGATCCTCGATGGCATGGCAGGCCTGATCGCGCGCAACCGCCAACGGCTTAGCATCGTGATGGAGTTTTCGCCCGGCCTGCTGAAATCGGCCGGCCACGATCTCGCCGATTTTGTTCACCGTTTGGGGGCGTTGCAACCAGATATCTTCTGGCTCAACAGGAGCTGCGCCGGAGCGCCGATGTTTCGGGCGACCACCGGCGATCTGAGGCTCATCGCCAAGATCATATCGAGCAAAGACGAGAACCACGCCGCCGACCTGGTCCTGCGCTTCAATTACTAGCGGAGCCTCGGATCGCGGCGCCAGCTGGCCGCGAACGCCGGCCGGCGGGCGACCGCCCCTGGCCCGCTATCTCGGCTTGAGCCCCCGCTGGAGCTTGTGGGCGAGCGCGCCGAACGACACTTGCGCGAACCTGCGCCGCGCATCCGGATCGAGGACCGCATCGCGGGCGATGGCGGCGTACCAGCCGAGCCGCGCGCCGATCCGCATCATCGTCGCGGACCGCGCCTGGAGCGCGATGCGGCGCCGGTGCAGGCCGGCCGCCAGCGTCCCGATGCCCGCCGGCACGCGGGCGAAGCCGGCATCGTCGAGCGCCAGCAGGAAGCTCGCCAGGTGGTGCCGATAGCCGGCCACGGCGAAGCGGCCGGCGACGTCCGCCCAGCCGGGGCGCTCGGGCGACCAGCGCGCCAGCGCCGCCGCCTCGAGCCGGTCGCGCAGCTGCACGCGGGCGCAGTAGTGCCCATAGTTGGAGATCTGAGAGTGGCCGACGAGGTGCACGAGCTGGTGGTCGACCGACGGCAGGCGCGCCCGAACGCCATCGAAGGCGATCGGCTGCGCGGCGCCCGATACCTCCGTCGCCCGCAGCAGGCGCCGCTGCCGTTCGGTCTTGAACAGCTCCGTGTGCACTTCGACGGTGGCGCGATGGTCCGGGCGGGCGAGCTTCGGGTAGTGGTGGTGGTCGAGGCCCGTCGCCTCGCCCGGGGTCGGCGGCACGGGCGCGTAGCCGGCCCCCTGCATGGCCGCGACGGCGTCGCCGAGGCGATCCCCGGGGACCAGCAGGTCGAGATCGCGCATGACCCGCCAGCCCGGGTCGGGGTAGAGCCCGTCGACGAGGCGGATCGCGCCCTTGAGCAGCACCGGCTCGACGCCGGCCCGGTTGAGCGCTTCGACGACCGCGGCGAGCTGCGCGCGGAGGCCGCCGTTGCGCTTGACATTGGCCGCATGGGCCATTGCCAGGAACGCGCGCTGCTCCGGCGCCAGTGATCCGCCGACGCCGAGATCGCGCACCGCCGCGGCGAACGCCGGCAGCACGAACTCGTCGGCTGCCCGCGCGGCCACATCTTCCCATCCGGCTGATGAACTGGATACCAGCGCAGCGCGAAGATCGTCGGATACGCCAGGCCCTTGCAGCCGTTCCGCGAGAACCCGAGCGACCAGATCAAATTCGCTCAGCATGCGACGCTCGTCGAGCTGCAACCAGGATGCCTCCGCCGGTTGAGCTGCCCCGGCTCGCGCCGTTCGCAGGTGTTTGGCACGGGCCACCAACACCGACCCTCGATCAGGCCCGGCTCGATCGCCGCCGGACCGGATCGTCGTCCGAGCCCTGTCAGGACTCTCGGGCGGTCTCGTGCTGGGCAGGCCGGTCGGACTCGGGCAGCAGGGGCCGCGTGGCGCGCGCGATCAGGCCGAAGATGGCGAGCAGACCGAAGGCGAAGAGCGCGAGGCCGAAGGCCTGGAACGGCCCATCGACCGCGCCGGCGGCGAGGCACGAGGCCGAACAGGGCGAGGAACCCCATCAGGATGCCGCCGATCCAGGGAGCGGTGTCGCTCATCTGCAGGCTCCCGTGTTCAGGCAGCCGTAGACCACCGGCGGCGCCGGCTCATGCTGATCCACCCGAGAGCGGAATCAGGTCCTTGTACGCATGCCACGTGGCATAGCCGATCAGCGGGACGGTGACGATCAGGCCGAGATAGAGCGTGATCAGCCCGGCACCGGTGAAGCCGACGATCAGCGCCGCCCAGAGCAGCATCGGCTTCGGATTCGCGATCACCGCCCGCACGCTCGTGACGATCGCCGTCATGACATCGACCGGCCGGTCGAGCAGCATCGGCAGCGACACGGCGCTGATCGCGAACACGAGCCCGGCGAAGAGCGCGCCGACCGCCGTTCCGAAGACGAGGAACGGCAAACTCTCTGGCCGCAGGAAGGTGTTGACGACGAGATCCTCGAGGGAAGGCGGCTCCAGGCCCCAGTAGAGCATGAAGATCACGGCCGCGATCCGCATCCAGGTCAGCAGAACCAGGAGCAGGATGAAGGCCATCAAGGCGAACTGCCGCGGGTTGCGCGAAAACGCGCGCAGCACCCGGCCGAGGCTGACCGGCTCGCCGGCCATATGCCGCCGGCTGACATCGTAGAGGCCGACCGCGAGCAAGGGGCCCAGAAGCATGAAGCCGGCGGCGAGCGGCAGGACGAGATAGAGCAGCCCGGCGAACCACAGGCCGAGGCTCAGGCCGTAACCGGCAAGCGCGAACATCGCGCCGATGCAGAGGCTCACGCCCGGCGCCCGGGCGAGATCCTGCCAGCCCGCCGCGATCCATTGCCAGGGCCGGCCGAGATCGACCTTCCGGATCTCCGGCACGACCACATCGAAGGATGTCACCACCTCAGCCATCGTCCAGCTTCCCTAAGTCGGGTCGCAGCGCCCGTGCGGCGGGGCCAGCCTTATCAGCGATCGCCGCTGGCGCCTTTGATCAAAGTCAACCCCAAACCGCACGACGTCCCGCCGACGCCCGAATATTGCGGCTGCGGTTTGACCTGGATCAAGGCCTTTGTATCGCCTAGCATGCCAGTGGCAGCCGTCGGGCGCGAACTGACGACACGAGGCGGGGCGGGAGTTCGCTGCCGCGTCGGCGACCCAACGCGGGAGGATCCATGGCATCATCGGTCGCGCTGCCTGCAGGGCGGGACCTGTCGGCGCGGGCGGCGTACGACGAGGACAGTGTCCGCCTGTTCGTGATCGCTGCCCTCGCGTGGGGGCTGGTCGGGTTCACGATGGGCGTCCTGATCGCTTTTCAGCTCGCCTTCCCGGCCCTCAATCTCGGCACCGAGTGGACGACGTTCGGGCGCCTGCGGCCGGTCCACACCTCGGCCGTGGTCTTCGCGTTCGGCGGCAACGCCCTGATCGGTACCTCCCTATACGTCGTGCAGCGGACCTGCCGCACGAACTTGTTCGGTGGGCCGCTCCCGGCCCTCTTCCTGTTCTGGGGCTATCAGCTGTTCATCGTGCTGGCCGCCTCCGGCTATGTTCTTGGCGTCACGCAGGGCCGCGAGTATGCCGAGCCGGAATGGTATGTTGATCTCTGGCTCACGGTTCTCTGGGTCCTTTATCTGATCATTTTCGTCGGCACCATTCTCAAGCGCAAAGAGCCGCACATCTACGTCTCGAACTGGTACTATATGGCCTTCATCATCACAATTGCGGTACTGCATATCGGCAATAATCTGGCGGTGCCGGTGAGTTTCTTCGGCGTCAAGAGCTATTCCCTGTTTGCTGGCGTGCAGGACGCGATGGCCCAGTGGTGGTACGGGCACAATGCCGTCGGCTTCTTCCTGACCGCCGGGTTTCTCGGCATGATGTATTATTTCCTGCCAAAACAAGCCAACCGGCCGATCTGGTCTTACCGGCTCTCGATCATCAACTTCTGGGCCTTGATCTTTCTCTATATCTGGGCCGGGCCGCATCATCTGCACTACACGGCGCTGCCGGACTGGGCGCAGGTCATGGGCATGACCTTCACGATCATGCTGTGGATGCCCTCCTGGGGCAGTGCCGTGAACGGGATGATGACGGTCTCGGGGGCCTGGGACAAGCTGCGCACCGACCCGGTACTTCGCCTCCTCGTGGTCTCGGTCGCCTTCTACGGCATGAGCACCCTGGAGGGCCCGCTCATGGGCGTGCGCCAGGTCAATGCCCTCAGCCACTACACCGACTGGACCGTGGGCCACGTCCATTCGGGTGCGCTTGGGCTGGGTCGGGTTCATCACCTTCGGCGCCATCTACTACCTCGTGCCGCGCCTGTGGCGTCGCGAGCGCCTCTACTCGCTGCAGCTGGTCGAGTGGCATTTCTGGGTCGCGACGCTCGGCATCGTCCTCTACATCACCGCGATGTGGGTGTCCGGCATCATGCAGGGCCTGATGTGGCGCTCCTACGACCGTTTCGGCTTCCTGCAATACTCCTTCGTCGAGACCGTGGCCGCGATGCACCCCTACTACCTGATCCGCGCGTTCGGCGGCGTGCTCTTCCTGACCGGTGGCCTGATCATGGCCTACAATGTCTGGCGGACGATCAGGGGCGACGTCCGCGAGGAGCAGGAGGCGGCGCAGGCCCCGGCGGCGCTCGCCTCGCCGGCCGAGTAGGCGGACGGCGCGCCGATGTTCTACCGCCTCCACAGCCAAGCCGAGCGGCGGGCGCTGCTGCTCGCTCTGTTCATCCTGGTGACGGTCTCGATCGGCGGCCTGGTCGAGATCGTGCCGCTGTTCACGATCGAGAGCACGATCGAGCGGGTCGAAGGGGTGCGGCCCTACAGCCCGCTCGAGCTCGCCGGGCGCAACATCTACGTTCGCGAGGGCTGCTATACCTGCCACAGCCAGATGATCCGGCCCCTGCGCGACGAGGTCGAGCGCTACGGGCACTACAGCCTCGCCGCGGAGAGCATGTACGACCATCCGTTCCAGTGGGGCAGCAAGCGCACCGGCCCCGACCTCGCCCGCGTCGGAGGCAAGTACTCCGACGACTGGCAGGTGGCGCACCTGGTCGACCCGCGCTCGCTGGTGCCCGAATCCGTGATGCCGGCCTACCCCTTCCTCGCCGAGAAGCCGCTGCAGATGGACGACGCGGCGCAGCATCTCCTGGCCAACCGAGCGGTCGGCGTCCCCTACAGCGACGATATGGTGGCCAACGCCGAGGCGGACCTGCGCGCCCAGGCCGATCCGGAGGCCGACCGGGAGGGGCTGCTGGCACGGTACCCCAACGCCGCCGTGGGCGAGCTCGACGGCAGGCCGGAGGAGCTCACCGAGATGGATGCTCTCGTGGCCTATCTGCAGGTCCTGGGGCGGATGGTCGACTTCGACCAGGTGCAGCCGGCGGACCTCAGGCAGTAGGGGGAGCTGTGCCGGTGGCTGAGGCCTATGCCGTGATCAAGTCCTTATGGCTGGTCTGGTGCATGCTGCTGTTCGTCGGCATTGTCGCCTGGGTCCTTCGTCCCGGGCGGCGCCACAGGTTCGAGACCTACGCCCGGATCCCGCTCGAGGATGACGAGGAACGCTGACCGATGTCGAGCGATGCGCGCAAGAGTGGTGGCAAGGCCGCCGGCAGCGGGCGGGGCCGGCCGCAGGGTGAAGTGCCCGAGGCGCGTGCCAGGCGCAGGATCAAGAAGGTCCAGGACGAGCTCGCCTTCGGCGGGCCGGCCGAGCAGCTCGAGTGGGACAGCATCCGCAAGCTGGACTACCCGCCGCCGCGCTGGTGGGTGCTCACCTTCTGGGCGCACTTTCCTGTTCGCGGCGCTGTGGTGGCTGCTCTATCCCTCCTGGCCGGTGTTCACGACCTATTTCCCCGGTCTTCTGGGCTACGATCAGCGCGCCGCGGTCGAGGAGGACCTGAGCACGGCCGAGGCGCGGCGGGCGCAGCGGGCGCAGGCGGTCGCCACGGTTCCGCTGGAGCAGATGGCGGCCGACCAGGAGCTCTTGAGCTATGCCCTGGTCGGCGGACGGACAGCGTTCAACGAGAACTGCGCCCAGTGCCACGGTCTCGGCGGCGCCGGGCAGGGCTTCTTCCCGACGCTGGCCGACGACGACTGGCTGTGGGGCGGCCGGCTCGAGGACATCGCGTTCACGATCACCCACGGGATTCGCAACGGCGGCGACGAGGCCCGCGATTCGCAGATGCCGCGGTTCGGCGCCGACCAGATGCTGACCCGGGAGCAGGTCAGCGATGTCGTCGACTACATTCGCTCGCTGGCCGGCCAGGACGCCGACGCCGAAGCGGCGGCGAGGGGCCAGCCGGTGTTCGCGGAGAACTGCGCGGCCTGCCACGGCGAGGACGGTGCCGGCATGCCCGAGATGGGGGCGCCGAGCCTGCGGGATGCGATCTGGCTCTATGGCGCCACGCGGGAGGAGCAGGTGGCCCAGGTCTGGAGCCCGCGCCACGGCGTGATGCCGGCGTTCGGCGGCCGGCTCGACCCCGCGACGATCCGGATGCTCGCCGTCTACGTCCATTCGCTCGGCGGCGGGCAGTAGCGAGGGTGCCGGCGTGGCGACCACCGTCCTCGAGCACCCGGACACCGCTTCCGCGCTGCGCGAGCGGCCGGCGAAGCCGGCGGGAGTCTATCCGCGCCGCGTCAGCGGGCGCTTCCGCAACATCAAGTGGGCAGCCCTCGTCCTGCTCCTCGGCATCTACTACCTGCTGCCGTGGATCCGCTGGGACCGCGGGCCGGCAGCGCCGGATCAGGCGATCCTGGTCGACATGGCCGGGCGACGGCTCTACTTCTTCTGGCTCGAGATCTGGCCGCAGGAGATCTATTTCCTAACCGGCGTGCTGGTTCTCGCGGCCTTCGGCCTGTTCCTGGCGACCGCCCTGTTCGGCCGCGTCTGGTGCGGCTTCGCCTGCCCGCAGACGGTCTGGACCGACCTCTTCCTCTGGGTGGAGCGGCTGATCGAGGGCGACCGGCTGGCGCGCATGCGCCTCGACCGGCAGCCGCTGACCGTCGGCAAGGCCATCCGCAAGACCATCAAGCACGCCGCGTGGCTGTTGATCGCGCTCGCGACCGGCGGTGCCTGGGTGATGTATTTCAACGACGCGCCGACGGTCGTGCGGGGCTTCTTCACGGGCGCGGCCGGCCCCGTCGTCTACGGCTTCGTCGGCCTGTTCACCGCAACCACCTACCTCCTGGCCGGCTGGGCGCGCGAGCAGGTCTGCACCACGATGTGCCCCTGGCCGCGCATCCAGGGCGCCCTGCTCGACCAGGACAGCCTCGCCGTGACCTACCGCGCCTGGCGCGGGGAGCCGCGCGGGCCGCACAAGAAGGGTGCCAGCTGGGCGGGGCGGGGCGATTGCATCGACTGCGAACAGTGCGTCGTCGTCTGCCCGACCGGGGTCGACATCCGCGATGGCCTGCAGCTCGGCTGCATCGGCTGCGGGTTGTGCATCGACGCCTGCAACGATGTCATGGCCAAGGTCGACCGCCCACCCTTCCTGATTGCCTGGGACAGCGCCCGCAATCAGGAGCTCCTGGCCGCGGGCCAGCCCGCGAATTATCGCCTGCTCCGGCCGCGCACGCTGATCTATGCCGTGCTCGTGGCCGTCGTCGGCCTCGCGATGCTGGCCGGGCTGGGCCTGCGCTCCAGCACCGACATCAACGTCCTCCACGACCGCAACCCGCTGTTCGTGACGCTCTCCGACGGCAGCATCCGCAACGGCTACACGATCAAGATCCTGAACCGGCAGCACGAGGCGCGGCTCTATCGGCTGTCGCTTGCAGGCGGTCTGCCCGCCACCTATCGGGTCGTCGGGGGCGAGCCGGAGACATCGGACCCGGTCGAGCTGCGGGCGATGCCGGACCGCGTGTCGACCTTCCAGGTTTACGTCACGCTGCCGCGCTCGGCCGTCGATGGGGCCAGCAGGGCGATCGATTTCGAGGCCACTGACCCCGTGGCCGGCACGACAGCGCGTCACAGCAGCGTCTTCCGGGGACCCGAGCGATGATCGGGGCCCGTCTCGCACCGCGGCAGCGCTCGGGCGCCAGCCCGTGGGATCGCTGGATACCCTGGGCGCTCGTCGCCTTCCTGGGCGTCGTGCTGGCGGCGAACGGGGCCCTGATCGGCCTTGCCTTCCTCACCTGGCCCGGGCTCGAGACGGCGGACGCCTATCGCAAAGGCATCGGCTACAATGCGGTCCTCGAGGCGGCGCGCGAGCAGGCGGCCCTGGGCTGGGAGGTCGAGCTCGCGTTCGTGCCGGGCGGGGCCGGGCCGCATGGCCGGCTCGAGCTGCGCCTCGCGGACATGCTGGGCCAGCCGATCGAGCGGGCAGTGGTGCACGCCGACCTGATCCGCCCGACCCAGGCCGGGCACGACTTCACCACGCCGTTGGAGGCCGCTGCCGCCGGCGTCTATGCGAAAACACTCGCGTTCCCCTTGCCCGGCATCTGGGACGTGCGGGTGCAGGCCGAGCACCGTGGCCGAACGTACCGCACGACCCGGCGGGTCATCGTTCCGGAATGACCGCGACCGCCACCTCCCCGGCCGCGCCGGCGCTGGCGCCTCCGGCGTCGGCGGACGAGATGCCGGTCGATCTTGCGTCCTACGTGCGGACCGACGCGAGCGGCCTGCACCACCTCCACCTGATGGTCGAGGGCGTGCATTGCGGCGGCTGCATCAGGCGGATCGAGGGGACGCTTGACCCGGCTCGCGGGGGTCGAGAGCGCGCGTCTCAATATGTCAACGCGCCGGCTGGCGGTCGCCTGGCGGGGCGAGGCGCCGCGCGCCGGCGAAATGGCGGCGGTCGTGACCGGGCAGGGCTACCGCGTCGTACCGTTCGATCCCGGCCGGCTCTCGGCATCCGATGCCAGGCGCGAGACCGAGCTGTTGCGCTGCCTCGCCGTTGCCGGCTTCGCCGCCGCCAACGTCATGCTCCTCTCGGTCTCCGTCTGGGCCGGGCACGCCCAAGGCATGGGCCCGGCCACGCGCGGGCTGCTGCACTGGTTCTCCGCACTGATCGCGATGCCGGCGATCGCCTATGCCGGGCGGCCGTTCTTCGGCTCGGCCCTGACGGCGCTCCGGGCCGGACGGACCAACATGGACGTGCCGATCTCGATCGGTGTTGTCCTCGCCACCGCGATGAGCCTGTTCGAGATCATCCAGGGTGGGCGGCACGCCTATTTCGACAGTGCGGTCAGCCTGCTGTTCTTTCTCCTGATCGGCCGCTACCTGGACAGCCGGGCGCGCGGCCGCGCCCGCTCCGCAGCCGAGCGCCTTCTGACCCTGCGCGCCGCCGCCGTCACCGTGCTCGACGCCGAGGGCCGCCGGGCGATGCGTCCGGTCGAGCAGGTCCGCCCGGGCATGACGGTCCTCGTCGCCGCCGGGGAGCGGGTCGGGGTCGACGGCCGGGTCGTGGCCGGCATCTCGACGCTCGACGTCAGCCTGATCACCGGCGAGACGCTGCCGGCGCGCGCGGCCGCGGGCGACCATGTGTTCGCTGGCACGCTCAACCTGGAAGCGCCGTTACGTCTCGAGGCGCTGGCGGTCGGCGAGGACACGGCACTCGCCGAGATCGTGCGGCTGATGGAGCTTTCCGAGCAGCGGCGCGGCCGCCATGTCGGCATCGCCGATCGCGTCGCCCGGCTCTATGCGCCGGTCGTCCACAGCCTGGCGCTGGCGACTTTCCTCGGCTGGACCGTTGCCGCGGGAGCCGCTTGGCAGGTGGCGCTGCTGCATGCCGTGGCGGTGCTCATCATCACCTGCCCCTGCGCGCTCGGGCTCGCCGTCCCGGCGGTGCAGGTCATTGCCAGCGGCCGGCTCATGTGCCGGGGCGTGCTGCTCAAGTCACCGACCGCCCTCGAACGGCTGGCCAAGATCGACACCGTGGTGCTCGACAAGACCGGCACGCTCACCGAAGGCCGACCTGTCCTGGTGCATCCGGAGGCTCTGCCACCGGAGGCGCTGGCGCTCGCTGCGGGCCTCGCCGGCGCCAGCCGACATCCGCTCGCGCGCGCCGTCTGTCGGGCCGCACCCGACGTACCGGTGGCGCAAGGCGTGCAGGAGGTGCCGGGCTTCGGCCTGGCGCTCGCCACGCCCGAGGGCGAGGTGCGCCTCGGCCGCCGCGGCTGGGCGAGCGAGATCGACGACGATGGCAGCGCAGCACCCGAGCTTTGGCTCTCGCGCCCAGGCCACGAGCTGGTGCGCTTCGCCTTCGAGGACCCTTTGCGCGCAGATGCCGCGACGGTGGTCGCAGCACTGGCTGCGCGCGGCTTGGCGGTCGAGCTCTTGTCCGGCGACCGCGAGGCCGCCGTCGCCGAGGCGGCCCGGCGGCTCGGCATCCGGCACTGGCGGGCCGGCGTCACGCCCGCCGCCAAGTGCGCGCATCTGCGCGGGCTGGTTGCCTCCGGCCGCAAGGTCCTGATGGTCGGCGACGGCCTCAACGACGCGCCAGCCCTGGCCGCCGCCACCGTGTCGCTGTCGCCGACGACGGCGCTCGACATCAGCCAGACCGCCGCCGACGCGGTGTTTCAGGGCCGGCTTCTGACCCCGGTGCTCGAGCTGCTGGACGTGGCCGCACGGGCGGACCGGTTGGTGCGGCAGAACTTCGCTCTGGCCTTCGCCTACAATCTCGTCACGGTGCCGCTGGCGATCGCCGGGCTGGTCACCCCGCTGATCGCCGCCGCCAGCATGTCGGCCTCCTCCATCTTCGTCGTCGGCAACGCGCTGCGTCTCGCCCGCGGGCAGCGCAGCGGTGAGCAGCCTGCTCTACCTGATCCCTGTGGCCCTCTTCCTGGGCGGGCTGGGGCTCGCGGCCTTCATCTGGAGCCTGCGCTCGGGCCAGTATGACGACCTCGAAGGCGCCGCCCACCGCATCCTGTTCGATGACGAGGACAGCGGCCCGTAACGGAGAACGAGCCTAATCCCCGGACTAGTCACCCAGACGCTCTGGAAGTCTCTACTCGAACGGCATCATGACCGATGCCAGCGTCGGCTCGATCCCGACGCCACCGGCCTCGATGGCAGCTTCGACCGCGAGTTCGCCTCGGGGCGGCGTGGACCTGCCGAGCTCTACGATCGAGGTCGGGACGCCCCAGGTGCCGGCGTTCTTGCTCATGCTGGGGTCGAGATCGTGCCAGACAAACTCGCTTCACGGCTTCCGCCGCCATTAGCGCATTCCTCATCACCGATCGTGAATGATCGCGCGGCAGACTGAGTGCGCCTCCCGTGTAGCCGGGGCTGCCGGCCCCTCGCCGTGCGCGTCCGAGCGCGTCGGATGGAGACCTCAATGTCGAACCCAGTCGACCAGATTGGCCGCCGAGCCCTTCTCGGGCTCGCCCCTGCCGCAGCGGCGGTTTTCTGGCCACTGCCCGGATGGCCGCGACCAGCGTCGGATTTGGTCTCTGCGGCCGGCCTGGCGCAGCTCTTCACGCGGCCGGACAGCGCAATCGTGATCGGCCGGCGCTATCTCAGCCGTGAGCCGGGCGAGGGTCCGCCGCGAGCGCTCGCGAGCGACCTGCAGCGGGCGAGCGCCGGCGATCCGGCGGCCGCGCGCACGGACTTGCGCGACCGGGTCCGGCGGGACTTCGAGCGCGGCGACACCGTCCTGCTCGATGGTTGGGTGCTGGCGCGCAGCGAGTGTCACGCCTGCGCCGCGGTGGCACTGGCGGCCGGCGCGGCCGCGCCGGGTCGGGCCAGATGATCCGCGATTTTGCCACCTTTGACGCGGACCAGCCGCTGGCCTGCGATATTTGCATCGCCGGCGCCGGCGCCGCAGGGATCAGCATTGCCCTCGAGTTCGCCGGCCACGGCGAGCGGGTCATCCTGCTTGAGAGCGGCGGCCACGACTACGAGGACCTGACACAGGCGCTTTATGCCGGGCAAAATCTCGGTCGGCCGTACTTCGACCTCGATATCCCAAGGGTGCGCTTCTTTGGCGGTTCGACCAACCATTGGGGCGGGATGTGCGCGCCGCTTGACCCGCTCGACTTCGAGAAGCGCGACTGGGTGCCGCACAGCGGCTGGCCGATTGCGGCCCCCGATCTCGCGCCCTACTACGCCCGCGCCCATCCGTTGCTCGGGCTCGGGCCGTTCAACTACAGGCCTGCGGAGATTGCGCCGCCGGGCATCGACTTCCTTGCGTTCCAGCCGGACCGCATCTGCCCTAAGATGTGGCGCTACAGCGTACCGGCGATCAACTTCGGCGTTGCCTATCGCGAACTGCTGGCAAAGGCCAGCAACGTCGATGTGCTGCTGCACGCCAATCTGGTCGATATCGAGACCGATCCCGCAGCCTCGAGAGTTTCGGCTTACCGGATCCAGTCCCTCGAGGGCAAGATCGCGCGGATCCAGGCCCGCAGCTACGTTCTGGCGCTCGGCGGGCTCGAGAACCCGCGCCTGCTGCTCAGCTCTGACAGCGTGGTCGCCGGAGGACTCGGTAATCAGCGCGACCTGGTTGGTCGCTTCTTCATGGACCATATCCGAATCATCGGCGGGTCGGTGCTGTCGATCCAAGACGGCTGGTATGAGGCTTACGCCGAACTGATCCGTGACGGCCATCAGGTCCGCTGCGGCCTGACCCCCGGCACCGAGGCCCAGGCCCGGGAAGGCATCCTCAACTCCATGCTGATGCTCGGTGAAAAAGATGTCGGCCGGATGCGCTCGCCTGGCTATACCTCGCTGGCCGAGATCAGGAAGGCGTTTGCCAAAGGGGAGATTCCGGCGCATTTCGGCGGCGACCTGGTCGCGATTCTCGAAGACCTGAACGGCGTCGTGCGCGGATTTTACGAGCGGGTGGATCCGAGCATCTATATCGGGATGGAGGCCGAGCAGTCGCCCAACCCGGACAGCCGGGTCGTGCTCGGCCGAGACCGCGACCAGTTGGGCATGCGCCGCGGCAACCTCGACTGGCGCTTGAGCGCGATCGACAAGCGAAGCGCGCGGATGCTCCTCGAGCTGCTCGGCCAAGAGATCGCCCGGCTCGAACTCGGGCGGGTGCAGATGGTCGACTGGCTGGCGCAAAACGACGATGCCTGGAGCGACGACATCGGCGGCCACTTCCACCACATGGGCACCACCCGGATGGCGAGCGATCAGAGCCGGGGCGTGGTCGATGCCGATTGCCGCGTGTTTGGCATCGCAAATCTGTACATCGCCGGGAGCAGCGTGTTCCCAACCAGCGGTTGCGCCAACCCGACGCTTACCGTGACTGCGCTGGCACTGCGTCTGGCCGATCACCTGAGGGCCGCACTCGCCTGAGGACTTGCAATCGATCGCCGTGCCGCCTCAAGCAGCTCGCTGCGCTTACCGTAGCGCTCTCGTCCAATATTTCCGGTCCTATTGGGCGGGGCGGCGACCGGCGCAGCGGGAGCGAGAGCGCAACGTTGACAGCCCACTCGTCCCATTGCAGGACGTGATCACCGACGAGGGCGACATCATCCGTGCTGGTCGACCCAAGGTAGCTCGGCCTATGGCTCACCGGCCTGTTCGGCAACTCTGGCACGACGACACGAATGACAACGCCGACGCCAACTTCGACCACGAGTTCACGTTCGGCGGCGAGGATCCGCCGAGCTACACGATCGAGGCCGGCATGCCGTTCTTCCGCCACACCGGCGTCAAGCTCGACTCGATCGCGCTGGAGTTCACCCGCTCAGGTCCGGCGGCCACCACCGTCGACGCCAGCGCCGAGCGCGAGACGCGCGCCGGCGCACCTCGCCCGGTCCCGGGAGGATCGCTCGCCGCACCGCCTCGCAGCCCGAACTTCCGCCACCTCGGTGGACGCTGACGAGTGACGGCGCCGTTGCGCCAGATGACGCCCTATCGGCACGCCGTCGACGACGTGCTGGCCGCCTTCGAGACGGATGCGCAGACCGGCTTGAGCCAGTCGGAGGCGCGGGCACGACTCGAACGATATGGCAGGAACGAGCTGGCGGCGGCAACCCGCGTTCCCGGATGGCGACGATTTCTCGCTCAGTTCACCAACGTGCTCGTGATTGTGCTGCTGATCGCGGCGCTGATATCGGCAGGCCTGTGGCTGTATGAGCGCGACACGGGGCTGCCCTATGAGGCGATCGCGATCTTCGCGATCGTGCTGCTCAACGCGCTGATGGGCTTCGTTCAGGAGGCGCGCGCAGAAAAAGCGGTAACTGCCCTGCGCCGGATGTCGGCGGCCCAGGCCCAGGTCATTCGTGATGGCGCGCGGCAGAGCATCCCGGCAACCGAGCTGGTCCCCGGCGACATCATCCTGATCGGAGAAGGCGACACGGTTCCAGCCGACGCGCGCTTGATCCAGTCGATCGCCCTGCAAACGGCGGAGGCGGCGCTGACCGGCGAAAGTCTGCCGGTCGCGAAGGACATCGTCCCCATCCATGACGAGAAGAGCGTTGGCGACCGCCGCAACATGGTCTTCAGTACCACGGCGGCGACCTACGGGCGCGGACGCGGCGTGGTCACGGCGACCGGAATGCAGACCGAGGTGGGGCGCATCGCCGGGCTGCTCAAAGAAGCGCCGGACGAGACGACGCCGCTGCAGGCGGAGCTTGACCGGGTCGGCAAGCTGCTGGGGATCGTGGTCGTGATCATCGCCGTCCTGATGATCGCGACGATTCTCGTTGTCGAGGATGTGCGCGGCTTCTCGGCGATTTTCGACGTGCTGATCCTCGGCGTGGCGCTCGCGGTCGCGGCGGTCCCGGAAGGCTTGCCGGCGGCGGTGACGGCTGTGCTCTCGATCGGCGTCCAGCGGATGGCGCGGCGGAATGCGATCGTCCGCCATCTGGCGGCGGTCGAGACGCTCGGCTCGGCCGACGTCATCGCCTCCGACAAGACCGGCACGCTGACCCAGAACGAGATGACGGTGCGGCGAGTGGTCACGGCCAGCGGCAGCATCAGTCTAAGCGGCACCGGGTACGCGGCCGCGGGCGAGGTGCGGCGGGACGGGGGCGGCGTGATTGACGGCGCGCTGCGGTTGGAGCTCGGGCGCACGCTCACCGCCGCCGAGCGCGCCAACAACGCCGCGCTGCTGGAGCGGGACCGGCGCTGGACGGTGCAGGGCGACCCGACCGAAGGCGCGCTGATCGTTGCGGCGCGCAAGGCCGGCCTTGAGGCCGAGGCGCTCGACGCCCGCTTCCCCCGCATCGGCGAGGTGCCGTTCTCGTCCGAGCGCAAGCTGATGACCACCGTCCACCGCGATGCCGAGCAGGACGGAGGGCTGCTCGCTCTCGCCAAGGGCGCCCCGGACGTCTTGCTCGCGCGCTGTTCAGGCGAGCTGGTCGGCGAGGAGATCAGAGTCCTGTCCGCTGACCGTTGCGCGGATATCCTGAGGCGCAATGAGAACCTCGCCGGCGAGGGGCTGCGCACGCTCGCGGTCGCGTTCCGGCTGCTGCCGGAGGCGTTCGCGCGCGAGCCGCTCGATGAGCGCGTCGAGCGCGATCTCGTCTTCCTGGGTCTGATCGGCATGATCGACCCGCCCCGCGACGAAGCCAGGGACGCGGTTGCGCGCGCGAAGGCCGCCGGCATTCGCCCGATGATGATCACCGGCGATCACCCCAAGACGGCCACGGTCATCGCCGCTGAGCTTGGCATCGTGGCCGACGGCCGGGCCGTCACGGGCGCCGAGCTCGAGCGAATGCCGGAGCCGATCCTCGACCGGACGGTCCAGGACGTGTCGGTCTATGCGCGCGTCAACCCCGAACACAAGCTGCGGATCGTACGCGCGCTGCAGCGCGCCGCGTATGACCGTCGCGATGACTGGCGACGGCGTCAACGACGCACCCGCGCTGAAGACCGCCGACATCGGCGTGGCCATGGGCATCACGGGCACGGACGTCTCGAAGGAAGCGGCCGACATCGTGCTCGCCGACGACAACTTCGCTTCGATCGTAGCGGCGGTCGAAGAGGGACGGGCGATCTTCTCGAACATCCGGAAGTTCTTGCGCTACCTGCTCTCGTCAAACATCGGCGAAGTGATGACGATGTTCTTCGGCGTGCTGCTGGCGGACGTGCTCGGGCTGACCGCGGCGGGCGGCGGCGAGGTCGTGCTGCCGCTGCTGGCGACGCAGATCCTCTGGATCAACCTGGTGACCGACGGCGCGCCCGCCCTTGCGCTCGGCGTCGACCCTGCGGGTGCCGGGATCATGAGCCGGCCGCCGCGCCCCCGCGGCGAAGGGGTGATCACGCGCCGGATGTGGGCCGGCATCCTGTTCGTCGGCCTCGTGATGGCCGCCGGAACGCTGATCGTGCTCGACGCTTCGCTGCCCGGCGGCGTGATCGCAGGCTCGGGCAGCCTGGGCTACGCGCAGACCATGGCGTTCACGACGCTGGTGATGTTTCAGCTGTTCAACGTCTTCAATGCCCGCTCCGACGAGCGGAGCGTGGCCGATGGGCTGTTCAGCAACTCTTGGCTCTGGGCGGCGATCGGACTGTCGCTGCTGCTGCAGGCTGCGGTCATTTACGTGCCGTTTCTGCAGGCAGCGTTCTCGACCGTGAGCCTGAGCGCGAGCGACTGGCTGCGTTGCGCGCTGGTTGCGAGCTCGGTCTTGTGGCTCCGCGAGCTGAGCAAGGCCATGACCCGCGCGACGACCCCAGACCGTCAACGAACCACGTCGGCAGCCTGACGCGCCGCTCGCGTCCGCCGAGCCTCCGATAGGAGCCGGTGGCGCTGCTCGACGACCTGCGCTGCGCGGTTCGCGGCCGGTGAATGCCGGCAGCAGGGTTGCGCCGCTGCGCACTGCCAGAGCCGGGGGACCGCCGGACAGCTGGATCGACCACTCGCCGATCGAGCCTGCTCGTGGCAGGTCCGCTCTGCCACCGACAGCGGTCGCCAGTCGACCGCATCTCCGGCCTGAGCGGTGTTGAGGTCCTGCCGATCCCAGGCTTTAAAGCGCAGAGCTTAGCCACAGGCGGACTCCCAAAGCGCGGGGCCGACCGAATCCCGCAAGGTTTGACGGATTCTGGCGGTGTCGCTCTCCTCGGGGAGCTCAGACCCGACCTGCCCAAGGCCGACGCGGCTGGCCAATGGCGGATCGTTCGAGACTGGATTGCGGAGTTTTTCCAAGATCAGTTGGAGGCCGCGCCGGAGTTGTTTATCACGCGCCTGGGGCCACGACAGCGGCCGGCATTGGTTCGAGGTGGACCCTCGGCCCGGATCGATCTGTCCTGCGTGATCGAGAAGGCGGAGTCCCGCTGGCGCGGCTCGCGACTACGCCGGTCCCGCCGACGCCGGAACCCTTTAATGGTGGGAGCTAACGCTCCTCCTGAGCCCGTCGCACTCGTCCAGGCGCGTCAGGTGCGGAGTAGATGTAGGGCATCACGACAACCAATCGGGTGCTTCGGCGTTCTGGATAGAGCGTACTAAGGAACCGGCCCATTGAAGACCGCACAGCACGGCAGCGAGCGCTCGTGCCTGTGAACTGTTTCACACTCTCCGCCATAGGAGGGAGATAACGTCGTTCGAGTCGCGTTCAAAGATCCCGATCGACGCGCACGTCGCGACCATAACAGCCCTGTAACCGGAAGGATGACAGGCGCATGAACAATAAAAAGAGGAAGGTCGCGATCCTGGGCCGTCTCGGCGTGTATCCGATGGTGCGTCTGTCGCTGTCCGGGCGTAGGATTATTGCCTACCTCGCCACCCGGGGCGAATCGGTGGTCCGCAGCGCAGCATCCGAGGCGCTTTGGCTGGACCTGCCCGACGAAGTGGGGCGAGCCAACCTCCGCCGGGCGTTGTGGCAATTGCCCCGAGGCTGGGTCAGCGCTGCGGCCGACGGGCTCGTGCTGGAAGCAGAGACCGACTTCGCGCAAGCGCATCGCGTCGTGGCGCGCGCCCTCGATGGCGAGCGCCTGACCTTCGACGAGGTTGTTCTGCTTTCGAACGACGTCTTGCCCGGCTGGCACGAGGAATGGGTTCTGCCCGCGCAAGAGGCGTTTCATTTGCTTCGCGTGCAGGCGCTCGAAACCGCGTGCCGAACGATGGCCGCGTCCGGTGATTTTGCGCTCGCGACACAGGCGGGGGCCACCGCGCTCGCGGCCGAGCCGCTGCGTGAATTTGCCGCCGAAGCCCTGATCGGCGCGCATCTTGCGCAGCGCAACCGCTACGAGGCGGTTCAATGCTTCCGATCCCTTGCTCGACGCCTGAAGGTCGAGCTCGGCGTCGCGCCGGATCCTGCCCTCGCCCGGCGCGTCGAGAGCATCGCTCCTAACCGCCACACCCACGCCTGATCCGCCACCAGAGCGCTCTGCTTGGTCACGCGCTGAGTCGCGCTCTGCGGAGAGCACGGCGCAAATCCTTGCGACGCAAAACGGACGCACCGGCAACGATCGGGCACACGATCGGGCGATCCGCCGGCGACTACGACGTGCACGCGCTCTGGACTGCAATCGGATGCGGCAAGGACGTCACGCCGTACGGCGGCGGACGGCTCACATGATCAACTAGCGCGCAGTTGATCCTAAAGGCGACGGAGCCCGTGTGATGATGCAAGACGCGCAGCAATCTGAATGGAATGCCCGATCCGCACTGGAGAATCCATTCGCCGAAGCCGAAACGGAGTTGGCGATTTCCTCAAACGGCTCGATCGGCTTCGCGCCTTGGAGCGAGAACCTGACCCCGTTTGCGGAGACGGTGACCGGCTCGGCCGCTGAATCCGATTCCGCGCGGCTCCTTGCGGAGGCGTTCGCCGAGCTGCGCGACGAAGCATTCGACGAAGCGCTCGCGTTTCTCACCGAGGAAACCGAGCAGGCGGTCGCGGATCGCTTCACGAGCGAGGCGCCGTCGTCAGCCGCCGACCGCGAGCGATTCGCCGACGCGCATCTTTCCGCAGTGCGCTTCGAAGCCGAGCAATATCTGGGACACCTGGAATCCGGCCTGTCCGCCCTGGACGTCGGATCCTTGTCGCCCGAGCAGCTCGATGAAGTGCTCGACCGCTTCGAGCCGCAAACCGGCGAGCTCACGCCGGCCGGCGAAGAATTCATCGGCGGTCTGGTCCGCAAAGCGAAAGGTGTCGTCAAGTTCGTCGCCAAGGCCGCGAAGACCGTCGGGAAGGTTGCGAGTGCCGTCATAGGGCCGGTGCTTCAGAAGCTGCGCAAGCTGATCAACCCACTGCTTCGCCGCGTGCTGTCCTTCGCGATCGGCCGTCTTCCGGCAGCGCTGCAGCCGGCGGCGCGCACCCTGGCCAAGCGCTTCACCTCCGAAGCGCAAGACGAGGTCAGCTTCGACGAGGCGCCGGTCTCGCCGGCGAACCTTAGCGACGTCGAGATGTTGGCCGAGTCGTTCGACGCGGCTCTTGCCGAGGCGATGACCGGCGATCCGAGCACCGAACTCGAAGAGGAGGCGATCGCCGTCCAGAACGGCGAGGCGGGGGTGGAGGGCCGCGAGCTTGAACGGCTCGCCGAGGCGCGCGGCGCCCTCATCGATCATTTGCGAGATGCCAATGAAGACGAAGACCTTGCCCCCGCCATCGAGCAATTCGTGCCCGTGCTGCTCGGCGCGCTCCGGCTTGGGATCAATCTCGTCGGCCGACCGAAAGTGGTGGGGTTCCTCGCGAAATATCTCGCGCGACTGATCGGTAAATGGGTGGGCCCGCAGCTGTCGCAACCGCTCTCGAGCGCCATCGTCGACACGGGATTGCGCCTGATCACACTCGAGGCCGGAGCGGAATCGGCCACCGAGCTCACCGAGAACGAAGCGGCGCCAGTCGCTCTGGCGAGCGTGATTGAGGATACCGTGCGCCGCCTTGCCGAGAGCGAGGAGTATATCTTCGAGCACGAGGATCTGATGCAGCTCGCGACGGCCGAGGCGCTGAGCCAGGCGGTCGCAACCCATTTCCCGCCGCGCTACATCCGGCCGGCTTTGCAACAGGCTCCGTCGCTTGGCGGCACGTTTGTCGCCCGCAGGCCTCGCAGCGTGCGGACGTATCGCAAATACAGCCGCGTGCCAGAGGTCGAGCTGACCGAGCAGATCGCAAACGACCTGCCGACATTCGGCGGAGCTACGGTGGGCGCGGTGCTGCGCGCGGCGGGCGCGAAGTTTCCGATCAAGGCGCGCATGCACATCTATCAGGCGGCCGTGGGCACCGCGTTGCCGCGCATGATTCGCGCGGACCGCGCCGGCGCGGGCCGCGGCTACGTGAGCTCCGCCAATGTGCATCCGCTCACTCCGGCAGCGGCCGGGCTCCTGCTGCGCGAGCCGCGCCTCGGCGTGCAGGTTCCCGCTACCTATCTGCAATCGCGGCATCGAATCGCGGTCGGGCAGCGCTTCTATCTGCTGGAACCGATCGGCGCGGCGAGCTCGCTCAATCTGCCGGCCGGATCGAACACACGCGCGGCCGCCGCGCGCTTGGCGCCGAGCCGTGCATGGACCGTCGTCAATCTGCGTCGTGGTCGGGTGACGGTCGGCATCTTTCTTTCGGAGACCGAGGCGCAACGCATCGTCGAGGCGATCCGGCAAGGGCGTGGCGGCATGAGTTTGTTGCAGGCCCTGACCGATGCATACCAAAGCCTGGATCGATTGGCCTCGAGCGCACAGGGCCACATCCGGATTGTGCGCGAGGACAGCGAAGCGGAGGATTTCGCCGCGCCAACCGGCCAGTTCTTGCCGCCGGGCTTGATGGCGCCGCTTCGCAAGCGGCTCCGGTCGTGGGTGCTGCCGGCCCTTGCAAGCTGGGCGCGGACCAATGCCGAAGCCTTCGCCCGCGCAGCCGCGCATCCGGATGCAGGCGTAACGATTTGGGTGCGCCTGACTTCGGTGCCTGGGCTCGACATTGGCGGCCAAGCGGCGGCCGTGCTGCGCGGTAGCGCGACGGCGGCCAGCGCGCTGAGCGGAACCCCGACGATCGCGATTTCGATTGCGCCGGGACGGCGCCGCAAATGACGCAAGCAACGGCGCTCGATCAGCATCTGGTCGCGAACGATCTCGAGCGGCAGCTTGCTCATTGGCGCGCCGCCGCGAAGACGTTCCGCGACGCAGAAGAATTCGCCTCGCTCCAGGCGTGGGGATCGGTGGAGCGGGACATCGGCGCGCCGCTTCGACATCGAATGCACGGCGTCGTCGAGGAGTTGATCGCGCTCGGCGATGCGACCGCAAGCCTGGTCGCGCGGGCGAAGAAAGATCCCGCGGCCGTGGCGCAAGCTGCGGCGGCCGTCCAGCGTTTCCGCCGGCAGTATACGCAAGTCGACACGACGCTCGATTTCCTTGGCGACGCCGTGAACTCGCGGACGAGCCCGCTGTTGCGCGCGGCGTTGAGCACGCTCGATCGTCTCGCGGTCGCCAGCATGGTGCCGGCGCTGCAAGCGGCGAACCAGCCGGTGCCACGCGTGCTCGTGTACCAAGACAAGGGAACCGGCGCATCGATCCTGCGGGCAGGCATTCGGCTCTGGGCGCCGGGCACTGTCATGCCCGTCGCGGCCATCAAGATCGTGCGTCACAACCTCTATCGCCCGACGTCGCTGTTCCACGAAACGGGCCACCAGGTCGCGCATCTGACCGGCTGGACCGAGTTGGCGCGGGCCGCGCTCGGCGCGGCGCTCGCCAATGACGCAGACCTGCGAGCGATGTGGATGCCGTGGGCGTCCGAGATCGTCGCCGACGTTTATGCATTTCTCCTGACCGGCTATGCCTCGGTCGCCGCGCTCTACGATGTCGTCGGCAACGCCGAAACGATCTTGCGCTGGCCAATCGGCGATCCGCACCCGATCGGCTGGCTTCGGACCGCGCTCGGCTGCGCGTTCGCGAGACATTGCTTCGGCAACGCCGGACCATGGAACGCATTGCAGCGCGCGATGGAAGCACACCACCCGCCGACGGCTGCCGACCCCACGCTGCGGCCATTGCTCGCGCGATCGATGGCAGCGATGCCGCGCATCGCCGACGCGTGTCTGTCGGCGTCGGTGCCGGCGCTTGGCGGCAAGCCGATGACGCACGTGCTCGATCCCGCGCGCGTGTCTCCGGCCGCCCTTGCGAAGCTCGAGCACGATGCCGGACCGGCGCTGTGGACGTCCCCGCACTGGCGTCTGACGGAAGGCATCCGGATCGTCGCGCTTGCCGGATTGCGCGAGGCGGAACGACCCGAGACCGCGTGGATCTGGATTGAACGCGCCCGGACGTGGCTCACAAACGAGGCCCGCGCTGCCTGAGGAACCAAGAGGAGAGAAACGGCTATGCCGAGGAAAACCCAAGGACCGAACAGCCCAACCAGATACGGCCAAAGCGCCGGCGTCGAAGCCCCAGGTCAAGAGGGGCAGGCCGAAGCCCGACCTCAAGAGGTCGAAGCCGAAGCTCTACCTCGAAAGGTGGACATCGAAAGCACGCGCCAGGAGGTGAACGCCGAAACCCTACGCCAAGAGGTGATGGCGCTGCGGCAGTTGGTGGCGCGTGTCGCGGAGGCGAACACGATCGAAAACGTCATCATGAACGGCTTCTCCGAGCTCGTGACTCAGCTCCAGCCGCTGCGGGACCTGACGCCGCGCCGAACGCCTCTGAAAGACTCCGGCAATGAAACGCTGCGTGCCTTGCACACCGCACTGGCGCGTCCGACGTGGACCGGCTCGAAGTTCGAGATCGAACCGTTGGTTGAGATACCGCAAAGCTATCGGCCACGGAGCATTGGATCATGATCCCGCAACTCGTCCAGCGCATCATCACTTCCGGCATCGCCCCGGCCGCCGCAGCCATGCGAGTGCTGCGATCCGACCCGCTCGACCTCGCGCTTCACATGGAGCAGATCTGGATTGACTTCAATCCATTGAATCAGACAGTGCCGGCGACCACCGCGAAATGGGCCCGCCGGAGTCTCTGGCAACTAGGAGCCTTCGACGGATTTGCGCCCGCCGCCCGGCCGGCGTGGGACCACCTCGGTTACAGCTATGTGCTGGAGAACACGCGAGCGGTACAGATCATGCGGCGCGTGGTCCGCGAGTACCGCTCCGGCGAGGGTCTCGGAATTCCCTCACTAGATACTCAGCTCTGGCTCGATACGACCGAAGCGCTGCTCTACGGCGCGGCCAACCCGCTGCCCGCATGGTTGTCGACGAGCACCATCCGTCAGGATGCAGAGGCCGTGCGCCGCAACGCCTATTGGCGCTTCTTCGGCTTGGATCTGGCTTTCGGCACAGACGACAACCGGCCGCCGAGCTATGACAAGGCGAACGCCGCGAACACCAACTTCGTCGTGTTGTTCGAGGAGCTGCTGTTCGAGCTGTGGCAGGCCATCTCGAACGTGCGCAATTTCTCCGGTGTCAACGCGTCCGACGATGATCGGATCTATCGGATCGCCGAAGCGCTGAGCTTCATTCTGCTGTCGCGACGGCAAAACCAGATGCTCACACGTGAGGAGCTTGCTGCCGCCACGGTGCTCGGTTGGATCGAGCTCACGCTGAGCGCAGACACGCCGGTCGTCACGGATCTGCGCGCGATCGGAACGAGTCCATCGGATCGCCTGAGCCTGATCGGCGAACGCGTGGGGCTCGCGCCGCACAGCCGATCCGCCTCGCTGTTCTCCATGGCTACCGAACTCTCCCTGCTACTTCGTCTGATCGAGTTCGAAAGTCGTGAGCTCCCCAAGTTTTGCTTGGGTGCTCTATCTCGAGCAGCCGCCGACGGGCGCGCCCGCGGGCTCGCCTTTGCCGATCGGTGCGCAAAGCCGGCGCGTGATCACCGAGTGGGCGGCCGCAACGGGTAAGGACTTGAAAACCCGCGGCAAGCCGATCGAGGTCCGGCCCAAACCGGTCGAGGCGAAGCGACCGCAGCTGGTCGCACCGCGATAGCGGGGGGATGCCATGCCGCGCCTAAACGGCTTACCCGCAATTGACGAGCTAGGTCTGGAAACTCCGTTCGCTGCAGATTCCGAAGCCGAAGAAAAGGCGGAGCTCCGGCTGCTCGAAGCGCTCGCCGAAACGCCGTTCGCGGCGGAATTCGAACGCAACCCGTCGGACGCGCCGCAAGGTTTTGGGGCTCAATTCGGCAACCCAGAGGCGGGCGCCGCGTGGCCCGAGGCTGAATACCAAGAGGCTGCACGCCGGGAGGCAGGCCGACTGGTGGTCGGCCAGCATCCGGTCTTGCGGGCGCACCGCGGCACGTCGCCGGACCTGATCTTGAAGTGGACGGGGATTCACGGCCCCGGAGCCGTCGATGTCATCGTACACCTCCATGGCTATTCCGGCCAGAAAGGCGGCATGCGGCTCGACCGGCACAAGGAAGCTCATAGCGGTCTCGACTTCAGCGATCCGGCCAATCCCGAATTGCCGGGCCGCGCTGGGCCGACCCTCGCGGTTCTACCGCGCGGCAACTATTTCGGCGGCAAGTCGGGGTCAGGATACAACTTCCCCGCGCTGGTCCGCCCGGGCGCGCTTCATGCGCTCGTCGAGGACGCGCTGGCCCGGGCCGGCCAGGCGGTCGGCCATAGCCTGCAGAGCGGACGTCTGATCCTGACCGGCCATTCCGGAGGCGGCGCGCCGGTCGCGGCGATCCTGGCCCACACCGATCCCGACGAGGTGCACATTTTCGATGGGACGTACGGATCGGGAGGCAACATCGTTCGCTGGGCGCAGGGGCGGATTGTCCGCGAGCTTGCGGCGCCCTCGGCGAAACCTCCGGCTATGCGCATCCTGTACCGGCCGCGAACGCAGACGGCATCGCATGCCGAAGCGATCGCGCGCGAGGTCTGTAAGTCTCTGCAGGCCGGCGCCGCGACGCGGCTACGAGCCTATTTTCGCGTAGACGCGACTGCGGTCGGCCACAACGAGATACCGCGGCGATTCGGCTGGCGACTGCTCGTAGATGCCGGGGCCGATCTCCCCGACGCCAGAACTCGGGCGTGCGCCGGCGCGGTCTCCGGCGAGAGTATCGCGGACCGCGAAGCGCCCGAGGCATCTCCGTTCTGGCAGGACCGGCCCAACGACCGCGAGGAATCGCAGCAAGAGGTGATCGGCATGACAGAGCGGCAAGACTTCAGCGCCGACGAGGGCTACGGCATGAACCACGAGGGGTCGATCCACGAGCGCTCGAACGGCGAAGAGTTAGCCTGGCTGGATCTTGAAACCGAAGATGCCGCAAGTGAATGGCTCGAGCCCGAAACGGAAAGCGATCTGTTCGCGCCGGAGGCCGATTGGTCGGAGGCGTTCTCGCCCGAGGGCGAAAGCGATATTGCGATCGGGCATGAATGGCTCGAGATGGAACAGGACGAAGCCGAGAGCGACAACGAAAGGTTCGACGAGCTCGACAGCGAAAGCGATGCCGAGTGGGAGGCGGAGGAGCGCGACGAGCAACCGCTGAGCTTCGAGCAGCTGTGGGAATTGTTGCCCGAAAACGCGGAGCACGGCATCCAGCCGGACTCCGAGAACGGGCTTGCCGCGAGCGGACTGTCGAGCGCCGAACGCAAGGCTGTCGAGATCACGAGCACGTTCGAAACCGGCAAGCGCGGCAGCTTTTATGGCTTGAGCGGTAATTTCGACGGCCAAGGTCTGTCGTTCGGACTGGTGAACTGGACGATCGGCACAGGCAGCCTGCAGCCGCTGCTGCGGGTTTTCGCGACCGAGCATCCACAGCGATGGAATGCGGTGTTCAGTTCCGATGCGGCGCGCTTCCGCGCGCTGATGACGCCGGAGGGCGATGCCGCGCGCAAAGAGCAGCATCGCTTCGCCGTCAAGGAGATGAACGCATCGTCGGTTCGCAATGGGAAGTGCGTCTGGTCGGTTCGCGAGCCGTGGATCACGTACTTCAAACGGTTATCGGAAGATGCGGAGTTCCGGAAAATCCAGCTTCGCCATGTGCGACCTCTCTTGGCGCGCGCGGAATATTTTTGCAAGTACTTCACGCTGAAGAGCGAAGCGGCGTTCGCGTTCATGTTCGACGCGGTCGCGAGTCACGGTCAAAAATGGCTCACGAAGAACATTCGCGGCCAGCGGCGACGCCAGCTTCGGCTCAGAGAGCGTCTCGAGAAGCTGGCCAAGCAGCACGGCGAGGGGCGGATTCCGGAGAAAGAGATCCTGCTCGCAATCGCCGACGTTCTCGGCGCAACGTCCGCGCCGCGCTGGGCGCGTAAGGTGCGGCAGCGCAAACGTTGGTTCGTGACCGGCGAGCATCCCCGCGCGAAGGAACTGAGTGGGCTCGAGCCGCGCCTCGATGTCCCCTACACGCCGTCACCAACGCCGGCCAACCTCGACGAGGCGTTCGAGCCCGCCGAAGCCACATACGGCTATGAGAACGAGCCGTTCAGCGCTGAAATGACCGCGCTCGAAAGTCTGCTCGAGGCCGAGGCCGGAACCGGCACCGGACTGGCCGAGCGCGTGAAGGGCGTTGCCGCGTTCGTGCTTGGGCCGACGCTCCGGCGCGGCAGCGTCGGCCCCGGAGTCGCCACGCTCCAGCGCTGCCTCGTGCATCTCGGCCATGCCATCACGGCGGATGGGAATTTCGGCGCGGCGACCGAGCAGGCCGTGCGCGCTTTTCAATCGCGTTCGGGAATCACGCCTGACGGTGTGGTCGATCCGCCCACCAAAGCGGCCATTGCTGCCGCGGTTGGCGGCGGGGCGGCTCCATCGCCCATGCCGTCTCCGCTCCCGATCCCGGCACGTTCCTCTCTCGCTGACGCGATCGCGCGCGTTGCCGAGCAAGAGTGTCGGCGCTGGCACTCCGTGACCGGCAAGCTCTGCGAAACCGACCGGGCCGCGGTCCCGATCCTGCAGCAATACTATCGCGACGGCGTCAACCGGAACGTCAGCGCCGCCGAGCTGCAAGATACCGTCTGGCAGAAGAAACATCCCTGGAGCGCGGTGTTCGTGTCCTTTGTCATGCGCACCGCCGGCGCCGGTTCCGCATTCAAATATTCTGCTGCGCACCAGTCGTACATTGCCGCCGGCCGCCGCAACCGGCTCGAAGGCGTCGCGTCGAACCCGTTCTGGGCGTATCGCGCCACCGAGGTGGCGCCCCAGGTCGGCGATCTTGTCTGCGCCTCCCGCGCCGACAGCGGCGCGACCTACGACAACATCGGCGACCCGAAAAGCCGGGCCACGCATTGCGATATCGTGACCGAGGTTCGGCCGGGCGCCTTGCGGGTCATCGGCGGCAACGTCCACCAGAACGTCGATGCGAAGCCGATTCGGACGCTGCCAGACGGCCGTCTCGCGCTCGATGGCAAGCAAGCCCGCTTCTTTGCCGTGCTGCGTTGCCGCGGCGCTTTCACCGGCACGGTGCAGCCGCAACCCCCGGCGCCGCCGCCGCACCCCACTCCGCCTCCACCGGTCGCAAAGCAACTCACGCCGGCGCAGTTCGCCGCCACGTACGGCGGGTCGGCGAGGGCTTCACAGGTCGCAAATGGCGTACCGACGCTCGTTACCCTCGGGCAAGCTGCGTTGGAATCGGGCTGGGGCAAACACGCGCCGCGTTTCAATTTCTTCGGGATCAAGGCCAAGGCCGGTGACCCCGAGCGCACGCGGCAGCTCTTGCGGACCCGCGAGGTGCTGCCGCACCGCAATGGCAAATTTCCCGAAGTCATCTCGATCAGCCCGCGGCCGGACGGAAAGTTCGACTATGTGGTCCGCGACTGGTTTCGGGCCTATCCCGATGCGGCGGGAGCCTTCAACGCGCACGGCGAGTTTCTCGTCCGGAACAAGCGCTACGCAAAAGCCTTTCAAGTCGCGCATGATCCCTATGCATTTGCGGCGGAAGTCGCGCGCGCCGGCTATGCCACCGATCCTTCGTACGACCGCGTGCTGAAGAGTGTGATGCAAAAGATCGAAGCGGCCGGTGGTGAAGTCCGCGAGGCTGCGGCCGAAAGTACGCCTTATGAGACCGCTGTCGCCTTCTGACGTTGCGTGCGGGTCGCCCTACCCGCGAAGACGGTCGGATGGAGCAGGTCCCATAGAAGGAAAGTACTATGGCTGAATGCAACTATATTTGGAATAATGCTACCGGTATCGTCGTGCCATCGAAGCACGCCATCTGCTAGCGTTGCCGACACCGTCATTCCTTATCTCTCGTACCCTGACTTTGCAGTTGAGTTAGCCTTCGTCCATTGCCCGATCTGGGTGCGAGAGCCTGGGCGCGAGAGCACGGCTTGGCTGAGGAAGAGGAGAGGTGGTCCCCATGGCCGGACTGCTCCCGCGTCAGAGAACAGTGTGCCCTACGGCAAGACAGCGATGAACGGCCTCCGGCTCACCCGCTCGCCGCAGCCATCCTCGATCGCATCAAAGAGGGCTGCTCGCCGCTATCAAGCGAGGGTATGGAGCTACTCGGCATGGTAAGGAAAGTGCCTTCCAGGCGGTTCCTCGGGCCCTCGGATGCTTGAGCGTGTCCTTAGGCCCTGCAGCACAGCCCGACGCTGCGTGCCCGACGAGATCCTGCTGCAGTTGGCGAAACTGGTTCCAGGAACTCAACACTAGTACTATTCGCGCGCCCGGCGCAGAGCGGTTTCCAGTTTCTCCTTCTGCTTTTCCCAGCGCACGTCCTCCGCTTGCGCCCGTCTGTCGAGTGTGACGCGGTCTCTTTCGAGCTCTTCGACCTTGGTTTCATGGTCACGCTTGGCTTCTTCAAGCGCGATTGCGGCCTTTGCGATTGCCTGCTCGCGCCGCTTGCGTTCCTTCTCCCGCGCTCTCTCTTCCTTCCGGCGCTCGCTATCGCGCCGCTTCCGTTCTCTCTCGGACGCAAGGGCGGCCTCGCGTGCTGCTTGGTCGTCGACCTTGTGAGCCGGCGGTTCTCTTGTCGGCGCTCGAGGCTTTGCTGTCCTCTCCTTTCCCTTATCGATGGGTAGTTCCTTCGGCAGCCCGGCATGTTCGCTGAACGCGCCATCCGATCCGACCGGGCGCCGCAGAACGACGCCTGGTTGGGCGACCGTGGCCGCAACGATCGCGGGATCATCAGTTTCGTTGGCGAAGCCTTGGTGGAAAAGGTTCGTGTCCGAGCCCCAGGCTTGCAAAGCCGCTTTCATCGATGGCGCTGCAATGGCGAGATCGAAGAACCCGAGAGAGGTCTGATAGGTCTTGAGTTTCCTCGCCATCAACTGCGCGCTTTCTTCCGGAACCGGATTGGGCGATATTCTTTCAGTTCGATCCAAGCCGGCGCGTGATCGCTGGTCTTTTCCCAACTGCGCACCTCGCGTGCGACGCCGCCCGCAACCAGGCGGTTCTTCAGCGACGGGCTCAGCAGCAGGTGATCGATGCGCAGCCCGGCATCGCGGGCGAAGGCGTTACGGAAATACTTCCAAAAGGTGTAGATGCGCTGGCCGGGATAGAGGTCACGCAACGCATCTTGCCATCCCAGCTGGACGAACTCCGCATAGGCTTGGCGCACTTCCGGCCGGAACAGCGCGTCCTCGCGCCAGCGCTCCGGTGCATAGACGTCCAGGTCGGTCGGCATGACGTTGTAATCGCCCGCCATGATGAAGGGCGCATCCGAGGCGATGAGCGCCTTGCCATACTTCTGCAGCCGCTCGAACCAAGCGAGCTTGTAATCGAATTTCGGTCCCGGTGCGGGATTGCCGTTCGGCAGGTAAAGGCAGCCTATGGTCAACCCGCCGACCGCCGCCTCGATATAGCGGCTGTGGAGGTCCAAGGCGTCGCCGGGAAGCCCGCGCCGCGTCTCGACGGGGTCGGTGCCGAGTGCAAGGATCGCGACCCCATTCCAGGCCTTCTGGCCATGCCAGATCGCGCCGTATCCGGCCTTGCGAATCTCGGCGAGGGGGAATCTCTCCTGCGGGGCCTTCAATTCCTGGAGGCATACGATGTCGGGCTGCGCCTCCTCGAGCCAGCGCAGCAGCACCGGCAGCCGGCCATTCACCCCGTTGACGTTGTACGTGGCGATCCTCATAGGGTTGGCGGTGACGCTGGGGCTTCGACGATCACACCCACGGCGCCGGGTTCGCGCCGGGCACCCCGCGTGCATCAGAACGCGTTCGCGCACGGTGCACCGCTGCGTGGCTCATGGGAACTCGAGAACAGACGACCATGCCTCCTGAACATCACCGGACGTGCGCCGGTTCCGGCAAGCTACCCGATGAGGAAGATGATCACGCCGGTGCCGGTCGAGGGGGCGTTGCGGGTGGCGCGCTTCCCATGAGCGCGGGCACCTCGTTCCATGGGCGCAGGAAGCCGAACGTGATCGTGTCGCCGTCGATGATCTTGGCGGGGCCGGCGAGGCGATCGGCACGGCTGAACCTCAAGACAGCAACGAGACCCCCGCCGCAAGACGTCCGAACATTCAGCCACCGTAGGCTGCCAGACCATCAGCGGCAGAGCATGGGCCGATTGGGTTTACTGCTTCGTACAGGCGGCGCTCGGTTCAAGGTGATGCACCAGCTCGCGGTCGAGCACGGGGGCGTCACGGTCGCCGTGGCATCGCCACCGGACCATCGAACTCCGACGCTAGTGCACAGAGGCGTTCAGAAGATTCACACTACCGGCGCCCTGGCATCGTCGGAACCGAGGAAGCGTGGCGTGTGCCGCCCGGGACGGATAAATCTTTTGTCTGCTCCTGTGCACTAGCAAGTCGTTGAGGCCGGATCGGCAGACCGGCGACCGCAATCGCGTCGCCATCGCGGACGTGCGTCACGACGCCAGGCTGCCGCGGAGAAATCTCGGCTCGCCCGAGCCGGCGCAAACGACGTATGATCGACCCAGAAGCCCGCCATCTGGAGAGATACGGTTCATGGATTCGAGACTGCGGCCTACGGCTGAGCTGCCGCCTCCGGTGCTCGCGATCGGCAACGATGCCGCCGAGATCGAGCTGGTCGATCGACTGGTCGCTGCTGGCAAGCTACCGAATATCGCCCAGCTGCGTGCCGCCGGTGCCCAGGCGGTCCTCACCCATCGGCACGGTGGGCTGCAAAGCTCGGTCTGGCGCAGCTTCACGACCGGCGGCCTGGTAACGAGCCACGGCTGCTACTTCCCTAAAGCGTGGCGCGCCGAACGGATGCGGGTCGAGTTCATCAACGACGCATGGCCGCCGGTAAGTCCGTTCTGGGCCCATCCCAGCCCCCGTCCGCTGCGCACGGCGCTGATCGATGTTCCGTACCTGTCCGACCCCGGGCCCGGATTCGATGGGGTGTTCCTGAGTGGCTGGCAATGTCACGACGTGATGCCGCGGCGCAGCCGGCCTTCGAGCCTGCTTGGCGACATCACCGGCCGCTTCGGCTCGAGCCGGCTGAGCGACGAACACTATGGCCCGCAGACGCCCGAGACCCTCGAGCGGACCCATCGCGATTGTGTGGCCGCGACCGGACAAATTGCCGATATCTGCGCCTGGCTGATGGAGCGCGATCGCTACGACTTGTTCGTCGTCGTGCTCGGCAGCGCGCATCGTGCCGGTCACTATCTCTGGGATCTATCGCAGATCGATGCGGCAGCGCTGGCGCCGGACCGGCGCGCCCGGCTCGAGGCCGCGCTGGAGGAAACCTACATCGCCTGCGACGCTGCCGTCGGCCGCATCGAGGCAGCGGCCCCGGAGAATGCGCGGCGCCTGCTGTTCGCGATGCACGGCATGGGCCCGAACCTGGCCTGGTATGAGAAGCTGCAGCCGTTGTTCGAGCTCGCGAGCGGCGCCGGCCCGTCCTCAGGCGCGCCGCGCGGGATCTGGGGTCTGGTAGGCGGCGTGCTCGGATCGGCGCCGGCGAAGGCGGTCACCTCGCGCGTCCCACGACGGCTTCAGCATCTGCTGACGCCGCTCTGGACCAAGCGGATGCACGACTGGTCGACCACGACCACCTTCACGGTTCCGTCGGATCTCAACGGCTACATCCGGGTCAACCAGGCCGGCCGCGAACCGATGGGCATCGTGCCTGCCAGCGAGGCCCGGGCTCTGCTGGAGCAGCTCGCCGCAGGCTTCCTCGCGATCGAGGATGTCGACACCGGCCAGCCGATCTGCCTCGAGGCGGAGCTGATTGACGACATCGCCGGCCCCAACGCGCCGATGCGCGCCTGCCTGCCCGATCTCGTCGTACGATGGGCCGATCGGCCGCTTCGGGAATCCCGTGGCGCCCGCAACCGGCGCGGCGACGAGCGCCGTTGGCCGAGGGTGACGCGCTACGGCTCGGGCCGAGCTGGCAACCACCGTCCCAACGGCTGGATGATCGTGACCGGCCCGGGGATCCCGCGCGGCGCCTCGCTCGGCCCGACCCATGCGATCGATATCGTCCCAACGCTGTGCCACTGGCTCGGGATCAAGGCTCCTCCCGGCGTCGACGGAAGGTCGATCGAAGCGCTTGCGTCGGGCGCGGCGCCCCCCGACAGGGTGCAAGATCAGCGCCCGCGGCAAATAGAATAACCCAGAGCGGCATTGTCAGAGCAAAGTTCCGAATACCTGAAATGGCCGTGGAACTGCCTAGGTCGCACCCGAAAAACTCGAGAAAAACAATGGGGCTACATTAGAATTGCGCATGCGGGTAGCGTATTCGATTTGGCTCTGACAACGTCCGTCTGCGTCACCAGGTTTCTCTGCGCCGGGTTTCCGACCATGCCATGGACCCGGGCTGGCGCCCCTGCCAGCCCTCAACTACCTTAACTGCAACGCGTGGCAGGGGGACCGTTCGTCGAATGCAGCCAGACATTCTCCAGGTTCGCGGCCTGCGCGTGCACTATCACACGCCGCGCGGTGCGATCCGGGCGGTCGACGGCGTCAGTTTCGATCTCCGACGCGGCGAACGCCTGGGCTTGGTCGGGGAATCCGGCTCGGGGAAATCCACCGTAGCCTTGGCGCTGCTGCGCCTGATCAAGCCGCCCGGACGAATCGAGGCGGGCGAAGCGCGGCTCGACGGGGTCGATCTCCTGGCGGTGCCGGAAAAGGAGATGCGGCGGTTGCGGCTGGCGGCGATCGCGCTCGTGGCCCAAGGCGCGATGAACTCGCTCAATCCGGTGCTGAAGGTCCGCCGCCAGATGGTCGACGCGCTGCGCGATCACGGCGAGCGGCCTGGACGGACCGGGACGGAGGCGCGCATCGTCCGCCTGCTCGAGCAGGTAGGTCTGCCGGCGAGCGTCGCCGATCGCTACCCGCACGAGCTCAGCGGCGGCATGAAGCAGCGCGTGGTGATCGCCATCGCCATCAGCCTGCGGCCGAAGGTCATCATCGCCGACGAGCCGACCAGCGCCCTCGATGTCGTCGTCCAGCGCCAGGTTGTCGAAACCCTGCGGAGGGTGCAGGAGGCGATCGGCGCCTCGATCGTCCTGGTCGGCCACGACATGGGGCTGATGGCGCAGACCGTCGACCGCATCGGCGTGATGTATGCCGGCACGCTGGCCGAGGTCTGCGCCGTCGATGCGATGTTCGAGGAGCCTCTGCATCCCTATAGCCAGCTGCTCATCGCCAGCCTGCCGACCCTCGATCACCGGGGCGACCTGCAGGGCATCCCGGGCCTGCCGCCGTCGCTGCTCGACCCGCCACGCGGCTGCCCCTTCCATGCCCGCTGCCCCAAGGCGATGAAGCACTGCGCGACGGTGGTGCCGCCGATGCGGGAGGCCCGCCCGGAGCGCTGGGTCGCCTGCCATCTCTACGACGCGGCGGCGGCCGATCGCCCGCGAGCGTGGCGGGCTGAGCCGATGGTGCTGCTCGAAGCGCGCAACGTCGGCAAGTCTTTCGGCGGCGGCCTGCTGCACAAGGGCCGAACGGTGGCGCTCGAACATTTCTCGCTCGCCATCGCCGGCAAGCCACCCTCGATCACCGCCGTCGTCGGCGAGAGCGGCAGCGGCAAGACGACGCTCGCCCGGCTGTTGCTGGGCATCGAGGCGCCGAGCGAGGGAGCGGTGCTCTACGAAGGCAAGGATCTTCGCGGCCTGACCAGCGCCGAGCAGCGGGCATTCCGCCGCGACGTGCAGGTGATCTTCCAGGACCCGTTCGAGGCCTACAACCCGTTCTACCGGATCGATCACGTGCTGGAGACGCCGGTCGCCAATTTCGGCCTGGCCGCCACCAGGGCCGAGGCGCGGGCGCTGATCGAGCAGGCGCTGCAGGCCGTCGGGCTGCGCCCGGAAGAGACGCTGGGCCGCTATCCGCACCAGTTGAGCGGCGGCCAGCGCCAGCGGATCATGGTGGCGCGCGCGCTGCTGATCCGCCCGCGGCTGATCATCGCCGACGAGCCGGTGTCGATGGTCGATGCGTCGCTGCGGGCGACGATCCTCGGCAGCATGCGGCGGCTGCACGACGCGTTCGGCATCTCGCTCGTCTACATCACCCACGACCTGACCACCGCCTATCAGATCAGCCGCAACGTCATCGTGCTCTATCGCGGCCAGGTCGCCGAGGCGGGCGACGTCGAGGCGATGGTGGGCGACCCCCAGCATCCCTACACGCAGCTGCTGATCGGCTCGATCCCGCTGCCCGATCCCCACCGGCCGTGGCGGGCGGAGGCGGCGCCGGGCGCCGGCAACGAGGCTCGTCCGACCACGGCTGCCGCTTCGCCGCCCGCTGTCCGGCGGTGATGCCGATGTGCCACGAGACGGCGCCGCCGCTCTATCGGGTCGGACCTTCCCGCGCGGCGGCCTGCCACCTCTACCGCGACGGCGAGGTGGTGCCGGGCGACGACCTGAACGCGGTGCTGGGCGGTGTCGGCGGCACCGATGCGGTGCCGGTCGAGGCCGAGGCGATCAGACCCGGCGTCTGAGCCTGGGATTGGCCACCTCGTCGAGGCCGATCGAGATCAGGAAGAGCGCGATGAACAGGATGGCGACGACGACGATCGGCGCCAGCCACCACCACCACCAGCCATTGATGACGGCGCCGGTGAAGTTGACCCAATAGAGCGTCATGCCCAGCGTCGGCGCCTCGAAGACGCCGAGCCCGAGGACGTCGAGGCCAATCGAGGCGAGGATCGCGGCCGAGGTCGAGCCGACGAACGAGGCCATGATGTAGGGCAGAAGGTTGGGGAGAAGCTCCTTGACGATGATCCCGGGGCCAGTCGTTCCCGACATGCGGGCGATCTGCACGTAGGCCCGCTCGCGCAGCGTCAGCACCTGCGAGCGGATCGTGCGGGCCGGGTAGAGCCAGGCGAGCGAGGCGATCACCAGCGCCATCATGTTGACGCTCATGCCTTCGCGCAGGGTCAGCGCCACGACGATCAGCACCATCAGGTTGGGCACGGTGAGCCCGATGTCGACGACCCCGCGCACGAGGCTGTCCACCCAGCCACCGTAATAGGCCGAGACGAAGGCGAGCGTGGCGCCGACGAAGACGCCGATGAAGCCGGCGATCAGCCCGATCCTCAGCGTCAGCAGCGTGCCGGTGGTGATCACGGCGAACAGGTTGCGGCCCTGGCGATCGCTGCCGAACGGCAGCGCCCAGGATGGCGGCTGGAGCACGCGGGTCGACAGCGGCCGGGCGTTGTCGGGGTCGACCAGCCAGCTGCCGACGACGGCGAAGCCGACGAGGCCGACGAGGAGCAGGAGGCCGACCAGCAGCGACTTGTTGCGGCGGACATAGAAGAACTGCGCCCTTGCCGCCTCCGCCAGCAGCCGGCGCGCCGGCCGGTCGGTGAGGACGGTGTCGTCTCGCGCCAGGGCGTCGATGTCAGCTTCTCCGATAGACGATGCGCGGGTCGAGCAGCGGGTAGACGAGGTCGAGGATCAGCGTGGCCAGGCCGATGGCGATGATCAGGATGAAGACGATCCCCTGGACGACGAAGAAATCGGAGCCCTTGATCGCCTGGAACAGCACCGTGCCGATGCCGGGATAGCCGAAGATGATCTCCACCAGGACGGCGCCGGAGACGAGTTGGCCGAGGACGAGGGCCAATGCGGTCGCCTGCGGCAGCATGGCGTTGCGCACCCCGTAGTGGAAGAAGATGGTGCGGCGCTGCAGGCCCTTGGCCTCGGCGAAGACGACGTGGTCCTCGCCGAGGTTGGTGACCATCATCGCCCGCATGCCGAGCGCCCAGAAGCCGATCGACCCCAGGATGATCGCCAGCGCCGGCAGGATGGCGTGCTCGACCACGTCGAGGGCGAAAGCAAGGTTCCACTGCGGAATGCCGCCGGCGGTGTAGCCGCCATAGATCGGCAGCCATTGCAGGCGGAAGCCGACGACATAGACCAGCATCAGCCCGAGCAGGAAGAAGGGAACGGCGGTCAGCGCCATCAGCGGCGGCATGACGTATTGCAGCCAGCCGGGCGCGCCCGGCCAGGCCAGCAGGGCGCCGAGCAGGTTGCCGACGACGAAGGCGATCGCCGTCGTCACCGCCAGCAGGGCGATCGTCCAGGGCAGGCCCTCCCAGATCATGTCGACGACCTTGCGCGGGAAGCTGGCGATCGAATAGTTGAAGTCAAAGCGGCTCATGTCCGCCAGATAGGTGAGGTATTGCGCCCAGAGCGGCCGGTCGAGACCGAACTTGGCCTGGTACTCCTCGACCATTTCGTGCATGCCGGCGTGCAGGTTGCCGCCGAGCGCGGCAGTCTGCATCAGCTTTTGGGCAACCGGATTTTCGCCCCCCAGTCGCGGCAGGAAGAAATTGAGGGTCGCGGCCAGCCAGACGATGAGCAGGAACGTCCCGATCCGCTTGGCGATGTAGAAGGCGGACACTGATCTCTCAGACGCCGCGCGCATTCGGGACGTTCTTCCTTGTTCTCCGTACCGCTTCGAGGTTGTGCAGCACCAGCCCGAAGGTCGAATGGAAGAAGGCCGGATTGACGTAGGGGTTTTCTTTCGTCGGGTAGTTTTTCCAGTAGGTCAGGTTCATCGGCAGACGATGGTAGAACTGCATGAGCTGGACGTCGGGCAGCTCCGGCAGCCAGATTTCCATCGCCTTGAGCCACAGCTCCTGCATCTTCGCCGTCTCGGTCGGCGGCGTCCGGTACATCTCGTCGGCGATCAGGTCGTATTCCTTGTTGTTCCAGCGCGCGAGGTTGACCAGGTGCTGCGCCTGTCCGCCGGGCAGCGGCGACGCCGACGACTGATAGAGGCGGAGCGTCTCGTAGGGATCGCTGACGCTGCCGCCGTGGCCGAAGATCGAGGCGTTGAAATCGCCGGAGAAGAAGCGGTCGAACATGTCTGGCGGCTGGCCGTAGGTGGCGTTGAGGCCCTGGCGGCGCAACAGCTCGACCAGCACCGGCCCGACCGACGGGAAGTCGAAGAAGCTGATGATCTCGAGCGTGAACGGCTTGCCGGTGGGTCCTGGTAGAGGCCGTCGCCGTCCTTCTTCCAGCCCAGTTCCTCCAGCAATTCGGCGCCCTTGTCGGGATCGAAAGCGTTGGTCGGATACTTCTCGAGCAACGGCGCCGCGAACTCGAAGTAGGGCTCGAGGCCCTTGTAGACCGAGCCGTCGGGCATCGGCAGCGGCGACAGGCTCGAAGCGCCGCCCCAGCCGACGTCGATCAGCACCTGGCGATCGATCAGGTAGCTGATCGCCCAGCGGAACTTGGGATCGTTGAAGGGCGCGCGCTCGCAGTTGAGGTAGAGCGAGGTCGGCCACCAGTCGACGTTACCCCAGGGCAGTTCCTGGCCGGTGTAGGTCGTGATGTTGGGGTTGCCGGCGAACACGGTCGGGAAGGTCGCGACCTGGAGGCCGGTGGAGGAAGTCGACGGCATTGGAGATCAGGCCCTGCGCCAGTTGCTGTTCGCCGGCATCCGGCAGCAGCACGATGCGCTCGACCTCCGGCAGCTTGCCGACGCCCGCCTCGACGCCCCACCAGCTGTCGCGGCGGTCGAACACCTTCTGCGTCGGCGAGGCATTGACGACCTGCCAGGGCCCCGTGGTC
>CAWJAY010000033.1:0-27193 GCA_963840925.1 uncultured Alphaproteobacteria bacterium | reverse complement strand
GAGGGCTTTCGAACCTCGCCCCGCGTGTCGGCATGGATGCGGGTAGCGCCGAAGCCGACGATGGTGTCGGGACGGCGGGCGATCACCCGCACCGGGACCGGCTCACCACCTGCCGGCGTATAGACGGCATCGATCCCGACGCGGCGAAGGTCGCGTCCACCCCGCCCTCGAACACGGTCACCAGGTGCGATTGCCCGTTGATCAGCACGCGCGGCCGGGTGACAGGCAGCGGGTTGGGCCGCACGTGCAGTAGCACCCAGCGGGCGAAGATGGTCCGCTGGCTGCTTGGCGTAGCGCCGGTGCTGGCGTTCACCGATCTCACCACGATTCGAATCTCTCGGTGCGGAACCAGTCGTCGCCGCAGTCTGGAACCCACTGCTGGCGTGTCGGCGGGCGGGGCGCCGGTGCTGGCCCGGTTGCGGCCGGTGGCTCGCTGCGGACCCGTGCTGGGCTGTCTCGGCCGAGCTGCCGTTCGAGCTCGCGCCAGTGGCGCTCGTCGAACCGGTCGAGGCCGTAGATCGCGGCGGCGGCGCGGGCTGTACACCCGGCAATCGAGGGCCTCGTTGCGCCGGCCCGGCTCCTTCTCCCAGGATGCCCGCGGGAAGCCCTTGACGATTCGGGTCACCAGCCGCTCGGCGGTCAGCTGCTTGAAGTACTCCTCGCCATACTGCGGGAAGTGGCAGGCGCCTGGTGGGAAGCCCGCCCGGCCTCCGATGCCTCCCCGGCCTCAAGTAGCGAGGCGGTAGCCCAACAGGAAGCCGGCCACTCGAGCTTGAGCCAGCGGTACAGCTCGCCCTTGGCGACTGGCGTGCCGACCGACCACACCCGAAGCCCGCGCCGCCGGCTGCCGGCATCGGCCTTGGACACCGACAGCAGCAGCGCCGTGTCCCGGTCGCGCCCCTTGACCGCGACCGCGGTCCTGGGCTGCCTCGCCGCGGCGCCGGTTGGGCCCCAGCTCGCCCGCGGGTGCTGCCGCACCCAGGCGTAGACGTCCTGCGTCGCGTAGCCGGCATCCACGCACATCACCCGGATCGGCAGGGTGTGGCCCGAGGCATGCGGCCAATCGCAGGCAAGCACCACGTCCAGCATCGCCCACACCTCTGCTCTGGCGGTGTCGCCCTCGATCACCCGGTAGTCGACCGACCAGCTCTCCTTGCCGCGGCCCCAGGCGACCACCTTGACTTCGATCCGGTCCTTCTGGACGTCGACGCCCGCGGTCAGAAACAGGCCATCCGCAGGGACCAGACCAATGCGGTAGCTCTCACGCCGCTCATACAGCCGTTGCCACTCGGGCGACTCGGCCTCCTCCTCGAACGGCAGCCCCAGCACCGTGTTGACGAAGCCCTTCATCAGGTCCGGGGCCTCGCGGGCCTGCTCGTACATCTCGGCGGCATCGGCCCAGCTGAACCAGCCGACCGGGCTGTACAGGCTCGAGAGGTGGAAGCCGGCGGTCCGGCCGTCGCCATCGGCGGTGGATCGCCACTCGCCGTGCTCGAGCATCCAGGTCTTGTGCCGCTCGCCAATCAGCGCGCCACAATGGCAGCAGGCGTACTCGGCGTCGCGCGGCCAGCCCTCGGGCCAGCGGAAGTTCGCCAGTTCCAGCGTCTGGTGTTCGTCGCAGTGCGGGCAGGGCACGAAGTACCGGCGCTGGTCGCTCTGCCCGTACTCCCGCTCGATCCGGGACAGACCCTTGGTCTTGGGCGTCGAGACCAGCAGGATCTTACGCCGCTGGAACGTGGCCGAGCGCCGCTCGGCGAGCAGGATCGGGTCGCCCTCGCCCTCGACGTCGCCCGGGTAGCCGTCGACCTCGTCCAGGAACAGATAGCGTGCTGGCATCGAGCGCAGTCCCACGGCGCTGTTGGCACCGGTCAGGATCAGCACGCCGCCCGGGAACTCCTTCGAGAGCACGGTGTTGCCGCTGTCCCGGCTGCGGCGCTCCTTGACCCGCTCGCGCAGGACCTCGCTTTCCTCGATCAGCGGGTCGAGCCGCTGCTTGGAGTTGCGCCTGGCCAGCTCCACCGTCGGCGCCACCGCCATCATCGGCCCCGGCGCCTGGTGAATTACATATGCAATCCAGTTGTTGCCGCACTCCGACCCTCCGACCTGCGAGCCCTTCATGAGCACGACCCGCTGGTAGGGCGAGGAGGGCGACAGGCACTCCATGATCTCCTTGAGGTACGGCGTTCGTTCGGTGCGCCAGCGCCCGGGCTCTGACGATGCCCGTTGCGAGAGCACCCGGTAGCGGTCGGCCCACTCCGAGACCGTCAGCAGCGGGTCCGGGTTGAGCCCGTCGCGCCAGACGCGCTCGATGCCCGGGTCGGGCCCGGAGAGCTCGGGGCCAATATGTTCGGATGCGATGATCAGGGCTGCTCATCCCGGTCGATCAGAAGGCAAGCCTGACCGCTTGTGCAGGCCATACGCACGACCCAGCATCATGCGTGCCGACCAGCAGCGGGTGCCGGCGCAGCGTCCTCAGCATGAACTCGGTCTCCTGGTGATGGTCAGCGCAGGCTCGGGCGGATTTCAGCGAGCTCCGCTAGATGGTTGCGGATATGGCGCTCGAGCACGGTGTGCAGCTTGTGCGTGTCGACCTCGAGCTCGGCGGCCATCATCGCCGCCACTTGGGCCGGCCAGTTGACCCAGGCGTCGCGCTCCTCCCGGGCGAGCTTGAACACCTGCGCTACGGCCCGGGCCCGGTCGACCAGCTCACCCTTCATCCGCTGCAAGCGGACCCGGCGCTCCTGGGCCTTGAGCACCTCGTTCGCGGTCCGCGCCTGCATGAAGGTCATGCCACCCGCTGAGACTGGCTCGCCGCTCTCCCGCAGGGTCTCGCGAACCGCGCCGACCGCCGCCTCGGGCACCGGCTTCATCGCGGTGCTCGTCGGCCTGGCCCGGGGTTGAGCCCGACCCGGGAAGCCGAGCAGCCAAGAGACCAAGCCGTGAGTGCTACGGGCGCAAACCCCCGGATCATGCGCCGCATATACATTCGCCAATTCGTGATGCGCCTCTTGCTTGTACAAATTGATGCCGGCCGCCGCATGGGCGAGAGACATTTCGAGGTCGCCTCGCGGCCAACCCGTGGTCCAGGCGGCATGGTGGGCCTCCAGAAGCAGATCGCTGTCACTCTCTCCTTCGACCATAGCCAGGAGCTCGTTTGAGAATTTGGCCTTGCCCTCGACATCCCCGCGCATGTGACTGAAGAACCACAGGCCGAACCGAGCGGTGAAGAGTTCCCGAGGCATGTCCACTTCGCCGCAAAGCGATCGCGCACGCTCGTAAGCTTCCGTAACCTCCAGTACGGGACCGCGGGCGAGGAGCGCAAAGCCCAAGCCATTCTGAAGCCGGATCTCCTCACGGACCCGTCGCGTCGGGTCGGCTATCTGACCGACGACGTCCAGCCCGCGCCTGAGATTGGCGGCGGCCTCGACGTACGCCGAGCGAGCGGTGGCCGAGCGGCCGGTGG
This sequence comes from uncultured Alphaproteobacteria bacterium, assembly GCA_963840925.1. Lineage (GTDB taxonomy): Bacteria > Pseudomonadota > Alphaproteobacteria > Geminicoccales > Geminicoccaceae > DATAOG01. Next base: position 23,730 of record CAWJAY010000033.1, on the reverse strand, counting down.
CCAGCCACTGCGGCACGGCCTCTTCGAATTGCTGGGCTTCGGTAAGATGATGGGCCAGAACTTCGGGCGCCGTATCCGGGAAGTCCTGCGTCAACACCTCGGCGATCCTGGAGTGCAGCTGCTGTCGGCGGGACTTAAGCAGCGACTGGCAAGCGGCGTCTTGGACCAGGCTGTGCTTGAAGCTGTAGGTGGCGTCGGGAGCCGTGCCGCGGCGGAACACCAGCTCGGATGAGACCAGCTGGTCGAGAGCAACAGCCAGGTCAGCTTCCGAACGCCGCGAAACTGCGGCAAGCAGCTCGTGGGAGAATTCTCGGCCGATCACGGCGCCGATCTGCGCCACCTCCTTGACCGGGGCGAGGCGATCGAGGCGGGCCATGAGTGAATCCTGGAGGGTCGCCGGGATGGCCAAGGACGGGAGCGGGCTGGTGAGCTCGTAGCGGTCGCCGGCGTTACGCAGCAGGCCGGACTCGAGCACCGTCTTGGTCAGCTCCTCGACGAAGAGTGGCACCCCGTCGGTGCGCGCGACGATCTGGTCCAGGACCTCGCTCGGCAGCGCCTTGCCGCCCGTCACGCGCTCGACCATCGCCGCCCCCTGGCGCCGGCCGAGGCGATTGAGCAGTAGGGACGTGACGTGGGCGTGGCCCGACCACGGCGGGCTGAACTCGGGCCGGTAGGTGAGCACTGCGAGGACAGGCAGGGCGCGCACCCGCTCGATGAGCAGGTCGAGCAGTTCCAGGGTCGAGGGGTCGATCCAGTGCACGTCCTCGTACAGCTCGAGCACCGGGCGGTCGCGGGTGAGGCCGGCCAGCTGCTCGATCAGGGCCTCGATCGTGCGTTGCTTCTGCCGCTGCGGGCTGAGGCGCAGGGCGGGGTAGCGGTCCGCAGTGTCAATGCCGAGCAGCACCGCAAGGAGAGGCCCTGCTTCATCCAGCCGGTCCATCGCTTGGCGCAGCAGCGCCTCCAGCTTGTTGAGCTTCGCCGCCGGTGCGTCGTCAGGCGCGAAGCCCCCCGCCCGCTCCAGCTGCTGGGTGATCGGATAGAGCGCGGTGTTGCTGTGGTAGGGCGAGCAGAAATGGCTGATAACGAGGTGCGGCGCACCGCTCAGCTCCTCGCGCAGCGCGCGTAGCAGGCGCGACTTGCCGATCCCCGGCTCACCTGACAGGAGCACCACCTGGCCGTCGCCGTCTTTGGCCCAGGCCCAGCGCTCCAATAGAATCGCGAGCTCGTGCGCGCGGCCGACCAAGGGCGTGAGCCCGGCCGCGTGCATTGCCTCGAAACGGCTTTCGGCACCACCTTCACCCACGACCTGAAAAGCCGCCAGCGTCTCGGCGAAACCCTTAAGCCGCCGCGGGCCGAGATCGGCCAGCTCGAACAGCCCGCCGACCAGCCGGCGGGTCGCGTCGCTGATCACGACATTGCCCGGCCCGGCCAGGGCCTGCAATCGGGCCGCCAGGTTCGGTGTCTCGCCGACCACCGTCTGCTCCCTGGCCACGCCTGCGCCGATCAGCTCGCCGACCATGACCAGACCGGTCGCGATCCCGATGCGGGCTGCCAATGGTTTACCTGCTGGCGCGCCCAGCTCCGCCAGCGCCTCGATGATCGCGAGTCCGGACCTCACCGCGCGCTCGGCGGCGTCCTCGTGCGCCTGCGGCCAGCCGAAATAGGCGAGCACGCCGTCGCCCATGTACTTGGCGACGTGGCCGCCCCAGCGCTCGACCGCCGCGGTGCAGGTATGCTGGTAGGCGCGAATGACGCGACCCGTGTCCTCCGGATCGAGCCGCGCCGCCAGTTCGGTCGAGCCAACCAGGTCGCAGAACAGCACCGTCAGCTGCCGCCGCTCGGCTTCCGCGCACCTTGCTTTGGGTGCGGCCTCGGCTGGCGCGCTTGGTCCCGCGTGCGGCGCCAAAGCAGGCTCGACCAGGGCGGCAATCGCTTCGAGGAGCTTGCGCCGGTGCCCGACGGTGGTGACGCCAATGTCCTTGAGATCGTCAGCGGTCAGCTTGGGCAGGATCGTGGTGTCAATCTCATTCTCGCGGAACGCCTCCTCGTAGCGCTCCAGCCCCAGCCCCCGCAGCCAAGCCGCGATATCCACAAGCGTCCCTCATGGGGATGGTGATTGTGTGGCAAAAGCTACCAGAGTGACGGATTGGAAGCCATCCGTTCGCGGCCACCACCGTATGACGCTTCGGGTCCGGTCCACCGGAATGGCGGCTTTGGGTCAACCCGCGACGGTCAGATCAGTGCGTGCTTCCTTCGGCTTGCCGATCCAGCAGCGGAAGCCTAATGACCGACAGTCGCCTCCGTGTCGTCGTCCCGAGCACCTCGCATTTCCCACCCATCCGTCCTTTATGGGTGGTAATCTAGTGAGAAATATGCTACGCTATTTTTATGGACAATCAGCTGCTCGTCCCGGAAACCAACGATCTCATCCCAATGCAGGTGGCAGCTGCCGGTGAGACCGCGGCACGGCGCTTCATCGAGTTTTTCACCGCCAACATCCGCAACCGCAACACGCGGCAGGCCTATGCCCGGGCAGTCTCAGACTTTTTCCGCTGGTGCGAGGGCAGGGGCTTCGTGATCTCAACCGCCTCCAGCCAGTGCACGTGGCTGCCTATATCGAGCAGCTGGGACGTCGCACACCGCTCCCAGCGTGAAGCAGCACCTGGCGGCAGTGCGCATGCTGTTTGACTGGCTGGTGGTCGGCCAGGTGGTGAGCTTCAACCCCGCATCGGTGGTGCGGGGCCCCAGCCACATCGTCAACCGGGCAGAACGCCGATCCTCTCTCCAGAGGAAGCGCATCAGCTGTTTGAGAGCATCCCGACAGACAGCTTGGTCGGCCTTCGCGATCGGGCGCTCGTCGGCGTACTGATCTACATCCTCGCACGCATAAGCGCGGCGCTGGCGATGCGGGTCGAGGACTACTTCCCCCAGGCAAGCGCTGGTGGCTCAGGCTGCACGAGAAGGCGGCAAGAACCACGAGATACCGGGTACACCACAGCCTCGAGGCATACCTCGATGAGCACGTCCGGGCAGCAGGGACGGTTCTCCGGGGTGTCAGGGTTTGCTTCAAGTACTCCAAGGCTTGCCGTATGCAGCGCAACGGCGCAGGATCGACCTTCAGGCGCCAATCATCCGGAGAATCCGATTCATGGATTTGCACTCACGTCAGCTCGGCCGATGTCTCCTGACAGCAGCAAGCCAGTGTGACCTCCGGTGCAGCCCATCGGCAGCAGCAAGGGGAAAACCGCCGTGATCAGCCGCACTCTCCAAGGACTTGTTACCGCGCTGAGCTTGCTGATGGCTAACGCCCAGGCGGAGACCCTGCCAGTTCCTGAGAATCTGATCCACTTTCGGTCAGAACCCGGCGAACAGCTTCTTCTCGAGAGCGACGCGCTCGAGCCCTACTTCCCACTTAGCGCCAACTTCCTGACCCAGAAGAACCAGGCGTATTGCGGTATCGCCAGCATCGTCATGGTCCTCAACGCGCTCGAGGTGCCAGCGCCCGCCAGCCCTGAGTACGAGCCATACCGCACCTTCACTCAGGACAACTTCCTTGACGAGCGGACCGAGGCGGTCCTTCCCCGCGAAGTACTGAGCAAGCAGGGCATCACTTTGGACGAGATCGGGCGCCTCCTGGCGTTGCACCCGGTGGAGGCGATGGTTCATCACGCAAGCGACAGTAGCGTGGAGAAGTTCCGCACTGTCGTGCAGGACTACCTGAGCCAGGAGGACCGCTTTGTGATCGTCAACTATCTGCGCAAGGCGATCGGGCAAGAGAAGGGCGGGCACATCTCGCCGCTCGCTGCCTACGACACTGAGACGGATCGCTTTCTGATCCTGGACGTCTCGCGCTACAAGTATCCACCGGTTTGGGTCACGGCGCCCGAGCTGTTCGCCGCGATGAACACAACGGACGCCGACAATCAGAACAGAACGCGAGGTTTCGTGCTGGTCCAGAAGGCAAAGGCTACAGCGGTCGCTCCAGCGAACTGAGCTCCGGTGATAAGATGGCGTACGATCTTTGAGGTGTTCGAACGACGCTCGTACAGCGGCCGGAGTTCGGCGGCGGCCCGCCCGACCCAGTCCGCGAGGGTCGAGCGATCGAGCTCGATCCCTTGGCGGGTGTAGATCTGGCTTTGCCGATAGAGCGGCAGGTGGTCGGCGTACTTGCCGACGAGCACATGGACGACGAGCGTCTCGGTCGGTAGCCCGCCCTCGATCAGGCGCGCCGGCGCCGGCGCCTGGCCCACGGCGCCGGCGCGCCGCCCTGCGCCGACGGCGGCGCCGATGAGACCGCTACCGCCGCCGAGCCCGCCGCTGAGCAGGAGCTCGAGGCGATCCGGATCGCGCTGCTGGAAGCGCACTGGCAGCTCGAGCTCGGGCGACGCGCTCGGTCCATTTCAGCGCAGCGCGCTCAGGCCGAACGGATCACAACCCTCACGGCTCGCCGTTGACGCGCTCCACGCAGCCGCGCGGGCCGTCGCAGCAGACGCCCGGCACCCGGGCCAGCCGGTGAGCGGAACGGCCCGGCTATGGCTGCTCGCCGCCGCCGCGCTCGCGATCGCGTCGCCGCCGCCGCCCTGGCGCCGCAGGCCGTGGTCCTGGCCGCGATCCTGTTCGCCGTGCTGATGTTGCTGGTCGATCTGGTGCTCGACCCGAAGCGAACGCGCCGTTCGGGTTGCTAGTGCGGGTCGATCGCATACGCTGAGAAGAGAAGCGCCGCGGGGATCATTGGCACGGCCCCGCGGCGCTGGATAGCTCAGGAGTGTCGTTGTGGACGAAGCTTAAATCTATCACCTGCTCCGCGCCAAACAAGCCGCAACCAGCCAGCCGGGAGCTCGCTCGGCAGGCCCGTGCTATTTCGGCGACGGCTACCGCCCGCCGACCGCGGCGAGCCGGCGGTGATGCACGCCAACATCGAGGTCGCGCTCCGGCAGCACCGCTGATCGAGGCTGGTGCTGCGAGCCGCGCTCTGGGAGCGCGACGCGCTCGAGGCCGGGCCGAGCTCGCGGCCGCCGCCGCGCGCAAACGGCCGCCGCCGTCGGGCGGCTGAGCCCCGGCGCCTGGTGCCCGCCTCAGCAGTCAGCACGCCGCCGGCCGGCTCGGGATCAGCGTCCGCAAGGTGCAGCAGATGGCGCTTGCCGGGCAGATCCCGGGTGCCGCCCGGATCGGCGGTCGCTGGACGTTCGATCCCGACAGCCTCGACCGCTACATCCGCCAACGGGAGGCCGCCGCATGGCCAAGCCCAGCAATCTCTATCGTCGCGAAGGCACCTGGTACGGGCGCGTCCAGAGCGCCGGCAGGGAGCATCGCCGCAGTTTACAGACGGGCGATCGGGCTGAAGCCGTCCGGCGGCTGAAGGCGTGGCGCTCGGAGCTGAGCGCCGCGGTGTTCGGCCTGGAGCGGCATTCATGGCAAGAGACGGTGGCGCAATACGTCGCCGAGGTCCTGCCGGGACAGGTCAAGCCGAGCACGGCCAAACGCTATCTGTGCAGCCTGCGACAGCTCGACCCGATCCTCGGCGGGCTCTGGCTCGACCAGATCGACCGTAAGGTCGTGGCCAGGATCGCGCATCGGCCAGGCCCGACCAATGCGACCCGGCGGCGCGACCTGACCGCGGCAACCGCCGTGCTGCGCGCCGCGGCGTCCTGGGGCTGGATCGAGCGCAACCCGCTGCGCGACTTCGACCGCGGCGTGATCCGCGAGCGCCGCGACCCGATCCGGCTCCCGACCGATCAGGAGATCGACATCCTGATCGGCGCCTGCCCGCCGATGCTGGCCGCGCTGGTGCGCACGCTGTGGCTGACCGGCATGCGGCTCGAGGAGGCGGGCTCGCTCGAGCGCCGGCAGGTGGATTTCGCTGCCGGCACGGTCACGCTGGACAAGACCAAAACCGGCAGGCCGCGGGTGCTGCCGATGGCTCCGGCGGTGCATGCGCTGCTCGCCGGCCTGCCGGTCTGGCTCGACGGTCCTTACGTGTTCTGGCACGGCGCCGGCCGGCGGTACGCCAACCTCTCGGCGCGGCTGGCGGCGATCGGCCGATCACGGGGGCTCGGGTTCCGCCGGCACGATCTGCGCCACCGCTACGCGGTCGATTTCCTGCAGGCCGGCGGCAGCATCTACGAGCTGCAACTGCTGCTCGGCCACAGCAGCATCAAGACGACCGAGATCTACCTCGACCATCTGACCCCGGCACAGCAGCACGCGGCCAAGGGCATCGCTCGCCTGGCCGGCACAAATCCCGGCACAGTCGCCGCCGGGGCAGGGTCCAGATCATGACCGGCAGATCAACCAACCCTTTGAAATGGCGGAGGGGATGGGATTCGAACCCACGATACGGTTTATCACCGTATAACGGTTTAGCAAACCGCCGCCTTCAGCCACTCGGCCACCCCTCCGGCGGGCGCTTCCTTCTAGTGAAGCGGGAATTGGGCGTCAATCGCAGCGATATGGGGCCAGCCCGGGGTTGCTCAAGCGCAGGCGATGTCTTTGACCACCGCACCGCCGGTCAGCAGGCTCAGCTCCAAGACCGTAGTCGGAAAAACCCAGAACGGGTGGCCGGCCGCGGCGTAGACGGTCTCGAAGCGGCCGAGGCTGTCGTCGATCGCGGTCGGCAGAGGCCGCGGATGGCCGAGCGGGGCGACCCCGCCGATCGCAAAGCCGGTCACCTCGCGCACCCGCTCGGCGTCGGCGCGCAGCACGAGCCCGCTCCGGCCGAATGCCGCGGCCAGCGCGCCGGTGTCGCAGCGCCGGTCGCCCGCGACCAGGGCCATGACCGGCGCGCCGTCGATCGTGAACACCAGCGACTTGACGATCGCGCCCGGCTCGACGCCGAGGGCGCGCGCGGCATCGGCAGCGCTGCGCGCGGTCTGGGCGAGCTCGATCAGCGCGGCCCTGGAGCCCTTCGCGGCCAGCGCCGCCTGCACCCGCTGGACCGCGGCAGGCGCCGGCCGGCTCACGCGACCGGGATCTCGTTGCCCGCCTTGGGCACGTCGTAGCCCCGCTGCACGGCCGGGCGCGCGCGGATCGCCTCGTACCAGCGCCGGACGTTGGGAAAATCGCGCAGGCCGTTGTCGAGCCCGTGCCAGTCGAAGCGCGATACCCACGGCCAGGTCGCGACATCGGCGATCGAGTAGTCCTCGCCGGCCAAGTACGCGTGGTCATCCAGCCGCTGGTCCATGACACCGTAGAGGCGCTTGGTCTCGGTGACGTAGCGCTCGATCGCGTACGGAATCTTCTCCTTGGCGAAGCGGTTGAAGTGGTGGGTCTGGCCGAAGAACGGGCCGACCCCGCCCATCTGGAACATCAGCCACTGGATCACGTCCATCCGCTTCAGGTAATCGTCCATGCCCGGCAGCAGCTTTCCCGACTTATCGGCCAGATAGATCAGGATGGCGCCGGATTCGAACATCTTGTAGCCGTTGGCGCGGTCGACGATGCCGGGGATCTTGTTGTTCGGGCTCACCGCCAGGAACTCGGGCTTGAACTGGTCGTCCTGGCCGATGTTGATCGGATGGACCTCGTACGGCAGCCCGACCTCTTCGAGCATGATCGAGATCTTGCGGCCGTTCGGCGTGCTCCAGGTGTACAGATCGATCACGGGTGCCCCCTCGCGCTTGTCCCGGTGGATCCGCCGGCAGCATAGCACGCAGCCGTGCGCTTGAGTCATCGCCGTCCCGGCCGCTGGCTGCCGTTCGCCCGAGATCGAAGCTGACCGGCCGCTGTGCGCGCACCGCGCAGATCCGCTGCCGGACCATCGGGCGCGGCTGCTCGAGCTGACCGTGCTCGTAGGCGACGATCTGCAGCTGGCCACGCACGACCTCGATCAGCTCGCCCGGACGCAAAAGGAAATCCGGGCAGGTCGGCCGCCCGTAGGCCTCGTTGCCGATGGCGAAGGTCTCATACAGCAGGACGCCCTCGGCATCGAGCGCCTCGATGATGTGGGCAAACAGCGGGCGCCAGAGGTAGTTCGCGACCACGACCGCGCCGAACCGCCGGTCGGCGAGCGGCCAAGGCGCGCCGCTCTCCAGATCCGCCTGGATCATCTCCAGGCCAGGGACGCCCTCAAGATCCTCAAGCCCCGAGAGGTCGATGTCGACCGCGGTCACCGGATGGCCGCGCTCGAGAAAAAAGCGGGTATGGCGACCCCGGCCGCAGGCCAGATCCAAAATCGGCGCCGCGGCCAGCACGAGCGGCGCGAAGCGGACGATCCAGGGCGAGGGCGAAGCGGGCTCGGGCGCGGTCAGGGGCGGTCGACCGTGCTCTGGCCGATGCCGGTCAACAGGCGGCCGCCGTCCACGACCCAGGCCGCCCCGGTGACGAACGAGGCCTCGTCCGAGGCGAGATAGGCGACCACCCTGGCGGTGTCCTCGGGCTCGCCGATCCGGCCGGCCGGCAGCTCTTTGGCCCAGCGTGCGCGCTCGCGGTCCGGAGCGTTGGTCCGCGCGAGCACCATGGCGGTCGAGGTCGGGCCGGGGCAGACCGCGTTGACCCGGATCTGGTCGGCGCCGAAATCGAGCGCCATGCACTGGGTCAGCAGCAGGATCCCGGCCTTGGACGCGCAGTAGACCGAATAGCCGCGCCCGCCCGCCTTGCCGGCGACCGAGGCGGTGTTGACGATCGCCCCGCCGCCGCTTTGGCGCAGCGCCGGCACCGCGTGCCGGGAGACCAGAAAAATGCTCTTCAGGTTGGTGTCCATGCAGCGGTCCCAGTCGGCCTCGGACAGCGAGGTGACGTCGCCGATCACGAGGACGCCGGCGTTGTTGTGCAGGACGTCGAGCCGGCCGTAGCGGCGCACCGCCAGCGCAACCAGGCTCTCCGCGTCGCGGGCGTCGGCGACATCGGCGCGGATAAAGGCGGCCTCCCGGCCCTGTCCGCAAAGCTCCGCTGCGAGCGCTTCGCCGGCCGGGTCGAGGTCGGCGATCACGACCCGAGCGCCTTCGGCGGCGAACAGCCGCGCGCTCGCGGCGCCGATGCCGGCGGCACCGCCGGTCACGATCACGCTCTTGCCTGCGAACCTCACGCCCCGCCCCCTTTCACCGGGCTTCGGCGAGCTGCCGGCGGGTGGTCTGCAGGGTCTCGAGCAGAGCCACCAGCAACGCGTCGCGCTCGGCCTCGAGGCGCTCGATCGAGGGCGGCGCTCCCGCCTCGTAGGCAACGACCAGGCGCTCGATCACCTCGGGCGTGATCCGCAGGCCTTTGAGGTCGTCCATCCAGTGCTGCAGGCCGGGACCGATGTGCTCCAGAAGGTGGGGCAGGCCGCCGGTGCCGCCGGCCAGGTGGTGGGTCGCGTGCGGCCCCATGATCGCCCAGCGCAGCCCCGGCCCGTAGGCGATGCCGCGATCGACGTCCTCCAGGTCGGCGACCCCTGCCAGCACCAGGTTGATCGCCTCGCGGTAGAGCGCCACCTGCATCCGGTTGACGACGTGGCCCGGGATCTCGCGCTTGACCCGGATCGTGACCTTGCCGACGCTTCGGTAGAACGCCTCGGCGCGGTCGATCGCGGCGGGATCGGTCGCGCGGCCGCCGACCAGCTCGACCATCGGGATCAGGTGCGGCGGGTTGAACGGATGGGCCACGAGGTAGCGGCCCTCGCCCTGGCGGCCCGCCTGCAGCTCGCTCGGCATGATGCCCGAGGTCGAGGACGCGACCACCGCATCCTCGCCAAGGCCCGGCTCCATCGCAGCGTAAAGGGCGCGTTTGGCCGCCAGATCCTCGGGGCCGTTCTCCTGCACCCAATGGGCCCCTTCGACCGCCGCCGCGGGGCTTTGGTGGAACGACGGCGCCGCCGGCGCACCTGCGCGCACCAGCCCCAGGCGCTCGAGCGCGGGCCAGGCCCGCTCGACGAAGCCTTGCACGCGCGCCGCGCTGCCGGCGGCCGGATCGTAGACCGCGACCTCGTGGCCGCCGGCCAGGAACAGCGCGGTCCAGCTCGCGCCGATCGTGCCGGCGCCGAGCACCGCGACCCGTCTGACCTCGCTCTGATCGGCGGCGCTGGCGCTCACCGCAGGTACTCGATGTTGCCATCGACCCCGATCGCCTGGCCCGAGACCAGCCGGCCGGCGTCCGAGCACAGGTAGAGGATCATGTTGGCGATGTCCTGCGGGCTGATCAGGCGCTTCATCGACGAGGTCTCGACGTACTCCTGGTGCATCGCCTCGAACGCGACGCCGCGGGCCTGGGCCTTGGCGGCGATCACCCGGTTGATCCGGTCGCCCTCGACCGCGCCCGGGCAGATCGCGTTGACCCGGATCTGATCGGCCCCGAGCTCGATCGCGAGCGCCTTGGTGAGCCCGACCACGGCCCATTTCGAGGCGCAATAAGGGGTCCGGAGCGCGAAGCCGAACCGGCCCGCGGCCGAGGACAAATTGACGAGCGAACCGCCGCCCGCGGCTTTCAGCATCGGCACGGCGCGGCGCGCGCACAGATACTGGCCGGTGAGGTTGACCTCGAGGCAATGCCGCCACTCGCCGGGCTCGATCGCCTCGATCGGCCCGGTCGGCCCGGCGATGCCGGCATTGTTGATCAGGATGTCGAGGCCGCCCAGCTGCTCCTTTGCGAGCGCGAACAGGCGATCGACGTCCGCCTCCTTGGCGACGTCGGCCGGGATCGCCGGCACCACCGGCAGATCGCCGCGCAGCTTATCGAGCGCGGCCTGGTCGACGTCGCAGGTCACGACCCGGGCGCCGGCCGCAACCAAGGTCTCGAGCGTGACCCGGCCGATCCCGGCCCCACCCGCGGTCAGGACCACCCGCTTGCCCTCCAGCCGCAGCTCCATCATCCGTCCCCCGCCTGTGCCATCCCGAGGGCCATCATGGGCAGCACCCCTGGCCTGTCAATGGGGCGCCCGGCCGCCACGGGCGGCGATTGCGCCCGCGCGCGCCGCGCCCTACACCTCAGACAGGCCGCCGAGCAAGGGGATGCGCCATGACGACCGCTCCGCAGATCCTGCCAGCCCGGCGCGGCAAGGCCGTGCGCCTGCGCCGGGGCCAGTCGCTGAAGGTGATCAACACCCACGGCCAGCAGGTGGTCGACAGCTGGGCGTTCAATGCCGGCGATCTGTCCGAGTTCATGTCGATGGAGCACCTGCGCCAGGTGCTGAACCGGATCATGCCGAAGGTCGGCGACCCGCTCGCGACCAACCGGCGCCGGCCGATCCTGACCCTGCTCGAGGACACTTCGCCCGGCGTCCACGACACGCTGCTCGCGGCCTGCGACGTCTGGCGCTACCGCAATCTCGGCTGCACCGAGGATCACGACAACTGCCGGGACAATCTGTTCGCCGGCATGGCCGAGCTCGGCCTCGTGCCGCCCGAGTGCCCGAGCCCGCTCAACCTCTGGATGAACACGCCCGTAGTCGAGGGCGGGGGCATCGAGTGGCTGCCGCCGGTCAGCCGGCCAGGCGACTACGTCGTGCTGCGCGCCGAGCTCGACTGCATCCTCGCGCTGTCTGCCTGCCCGCAGGACCTGGTGCCGATCAACGGCGCCAACCTGAGACCGACCGAGGCGCACTTCCAGCTGCAGGGCTGACTGCCCCGGTCTCGCTCAGGCGCTCTTGCTGGATCGCCGCCAGGACACGGCCCTTCCGGGTGGCCCGAGGCCAGCGGCGCCTGGCGCGCGGTCCTGGACCACGGCCATCGATGCCCGGCGATCGAGTGCCAGACCATTGGGCCGATCCGGGCGCTGGCTCGCGCCAACCGGGCTCGAGACCCGGACCATGTCGATCAGGGCCCGCAGCGCCGCCGGCACCTGCCGGTGGCCGGGATAGTAGAGAAACATGTCCTCGAAGCGCGGCGACCAGTCCTCGAGCACGCGGACCAGCTGGCCGGAGCGGAGGAACGGCGCCGCGACCGCCTCGAGCGTGTAGGCGATCCCGAGCCCGTCGACCGCGGCGCGGATGCAGACCCAGGGGTCGTTGACGATCAGCCGCCCGGGAACGGACACGCGCAGCGACCGGCCATCCCGCCGGAATGCCCAATCGAAGACCGAGCCGTCCGACCCCCGCCGGAACTGAATGCAATCGTGGTGATCGAGATCATCGGGCGCGGCCGGCGGCGGGCGGCGGGCGAAGTAGCCAGGCGCACCGACGACCGCAACCGGGGTCGGCGCCATGACCCGGACCGCGATCATGTCGGCAGCGGCGTGGTCTCTGGGCCCGATCCCGGCGTCGAACCCGCGCGCGACGATGTCGGTCGAGGCGTCGTCGAGGACCAGATCGAGGTGCACGTCCGGATAAGTGATCAGGAAACGCGCACAAACCGGGGCGATCACGGCCGCCGCCCAGAGATCGGTCGTCGCGATCCGGAGCCGGCCGAATGGACGGGCGCGCTGCTCGTTCAGATCGTCCAGGGCACCTGCGATCTCGCCGAGGGCCGGCCGCAACCGTTCGAGCAGACGGCGGCCGGCGTCGGTCGGCGCGACGCTGCGGGTCGTCCGGTTCAGCAGCCGGACGCCCAGCCGCTCCTCCAGATGCCGGACGGTATGGCTGAGCGCCGATGGCGTGACCCCGAGGTGGGCGGCCGCGGCTCGGAAGCTGAGATGGTCGGCGACCGCGAGGAAGGCGGTCAGGTCGGCAAGCTCGCCTCGACGCATTGTTGAGCTCTCCGCGTTTTTCCCACCAGACAAGATGGGCTGCCCAGCCGGCCGGTCGACCCCGCCGCAGCGCCGTATCCCGCCGACGCCGGTCCAGCCTCGATCATTCGGCGAACCGACCGGCGCGATTGCTGAATTCAGTTCAACTCCTTGTAAAGCCTGGCGAGATGTTCGGGCGCCGCGGGCGCAACCAGATCGTAGTTGCCGAAGAGATCTTTGCTCTTACCCAGGAGAGACTGGCAATGCGTTTGCGCAATGGCTTGCCGATGGTCGGCGCCGCGCTGGCGTTCGCGATCGCGAGCGGCTGCTCCTCGAACGCGCCTGATCGGGTCGCCGCACCGACTGAGATCCGCCCCGCCCAGATGGCCCGCCTGAGCGAGTGCGAGGAGCTCGCGCGTCGGGTCGAGCACCGGATGCCGACCGCGAAGGCCTATCGCGTGCCCGGCGCCCAGAACGACCTTGCTGAAGCTCAGGAGCTCTGCCGATCCGGCCAGACCGAGGAGGGCATCGGCATGCTCCACGGTGTCCTCCGCTCCATGGATCTGGAGAACTGACGCGAGGGCAGCTGCGGCCGGCAGCGGGTAGCGGCGCGGTTCCGGTCGCCACCGCTCAGAAGCGGCCGATCGGGCCGGCGGCCGTCAGCTTGACGCCGGTGAGCCGACGTTCGGCCGCATTCATCCGCCAGGTCAGCATTGCCTGCGCCTGCGCCAGAACCTCCGGCGCGCGGCCCGGATCGCGCGCGATGTCGACGAACTGATGTGGGTCGGCCCGCAGATCGTAGCAGAGCGGCGCCAGGCCATTGAAATGGACGTAGGCGCAATCCTCGCTCTGGCGCACCGCGAGCGCGCAGCGGTCGGAGACGAGGCCGAGCGCACGCTCGAAGGTCAGCATCTCGACGTCGCGAAAGTCGTGCTCGCAATGCGCGGCCTGGCGCCAATCCCCAGGCGTTCCGCCCGCGAGCCAGGGGCTGAGGCTGCGGCCATCGCACTGCAGCGGCACCTCGAGGCCGAGCCGTTGGAGGATGGTCGGCAGCAGGTCGATCTGCTCGGTGAACGCGGCGACCACCCGGCCGCGCGCCGCGTCGGCGCCCGGATCGACGACGATCAGCGGCACGTGGAAGGCCTGCGGGAAAAAGCCGTCCTTGCCGAGCAGCCAATGGTCGCCCAGCATCTCGCCGTGGTCGGCCGTGACCAGGATCAAGGTCCGCTCGAGCTCGCCCCGCGTGCCCAGCGCGCGCACGATCCGGCCGACATGGTGGTCGACCTCGCTAATCAGGCCGTAATAGACCGCCCGCGCCTTGCGGATCTCAGCCTCGTGCAAATCGGCGGGCTTGCCGTACCAACTCGCCGGTTTCGGCTGGGCGAGCTTGGCCGCGAGCCAGGGATGGGCGGCCGCCTCGGCCGCGGGGCTGGACGCCCGGACCGGCGCCGGCACCTGGTCCGGGTCGTAGAGCGCGTGATAGGGGGCGGGCGCCACCAGCGGCGGGTGCGGCTTGACGAAGCACAGGTGCGCGAACCAGGGGGAGGCTGCCTCCCGCCGCTCCAGCCAGGCGAGGAAGGCATCGGTAAGGAATGCGGTCTCGCTGTCCTCGGCCGGGTAAGGAGCGGGATCGCCGAGCGCGCGGCCGAACAGCTCGGCCAGGCGCCACGAGCGGCCGTGCCGGCGCTCGAGATGGGCGAGCCAGGCGGCATTGTCCTCGGGCAGGTAGAGGCCGACCTCGAAGCTCGGGTAGAGCCCCTCGTAGGTCCGAAGCCACGGGTCGGCCGGATCGCGCCCGCGCGGATCGACGCTGCGATCGGTGTAGCCGAACAGGATCGGCCGGTAGCCCGCGCGCCGCGCTTCGGCGGCCAGATCGGAATGCCTCTGGTCCAGCGGCGTGCCGTTGGTCACCGAGCGATGGTTGAGCGCATACATGCCGGTGTGCAGCGACGCCCGCGCCGGCCCGCAGGGCGTCGCCTGGGTGAAGTGCCGCCTGAACAGCACGCCGCTGGCGGCGAGCGCGTCCAGATGCGGGGTCTTGAGGCAAGGATGCCCAAGCACTCCGAGGCAGTCGCCGCGCCACTGGTCGGCCGTGATCAGCAAGAGGTTCATCGCTGGGACTCGTTTGCTCCCGATGGGATCGGGCCGCCGCTGCCCGCGAGCGTGCGCACCAAGCGCGGCCTTTCCGGTCGACCGCGGGCGGCCATGGCTTGGCCATCGCCCTCTTGGCTGGCCCGCCGGCCCCCTGTCATCTTGCGCTAGCGTTTTGGCGCCGCCGGGCCCTGATCGAGGGCTGCCAGCCGCGGCCCGGGCGGCAAGTCGTTGCGGGCGAGCAGCACGATCGGCCGCTGGACCAGGTAGAAGACCGCGCGGCCGTTGGCGTCCAGGATGTCGAAGGCGAGCTTCAGATCGTCGCGCGGATCGACGCCGCCGCCATCGAAGCGGATCCGATCGAACGGCTCGTCCTCCTGCCGGGTCTGCTCGAAGCGATTGGCGGTCGCGATCCGCTGGAAGGTCTGCGGCTGATCGAACGAGAGGCCATCGGTATAGACGCTCGGCTGATCGGGCGTGGTCCGGAGCTCGAGATCGAACCCGGCCCAGCGCCAGGGGCCGCGGTTGACGATGACGTTGACCACCGAGAGCGTGAGGAACCCGATCGCGGGCGAGACGTTCAGATGGCCGGTCCGGCCGTTGCGGACCACCAGGATCGCCGGGCCGGGCCCGGTGATCTCCTCGACCAGCACGATCGGATCCCTGGCCGTGCCGCTGCCGCTTGCCGCGAGCAGCCGGGCGCCGCCCAGCTCATCGCTGAACGACAGGCCGGCGGTCGTCCGGGTCTCGGCCTGGAGGCGGCCGCTCGCGAGCGCGATCAGGGCGAGGCAGGCGAGCCGCCAGACCCGAAGGAGGCCGCAGGCCCGGCTGCTCATGCGCCCGCGGCCGGGTGAGCGAGCCGCGCGCGGCGCAGATCCCGCGGACGGTCCGGGGTCTTGCCCTCAGGCGCGAGCGCGCCTCCGATCGCGCCGAGGGGCCGGCCGCGCGAACTCGGGCGCCCGGTCCACCGCCCGCACTCTCGCCGGCAAAGCCCCACACTCACCTGAGCGAGCCTGGCTCTGGCATAGGCCGGATCGGACACGGCCGCGGCCTCGGGTCGGCCAGCCAGGGTCCGCTGGCGGCGCCTTGCTCGCATGCTCGCGGTCCCGCTCTGCTGCACCGGCAAGACATGCCCGCCTATCGCCGCCGATGGCAAGCCGTTTGTGCTCGGCACCGGCTAGCCGGCGAGCGCCACCGGCGCGGCCCGCAGCCGCCGGGCGCAGGGGTCGATCACGACGCGACGGTCGTGGAACGCAACCACGCCCGGCTTGTGCGCGACGCTGATGATCGCGGTCTCGGGCAGCCGGTCCCGGAGCAGGCGATAGAGCTTCGCCTCCATCGCCTCGTCGAGCGCCGAGGTGCCCTCGTCGAGGAACAGCCAGTCGGGCCGCTGGAGCAGCGCGCGGGCGATCGCGAGGCGCTGCTGCTCCCCGGGCGAGAGCACCGGCGACCAGAACCGTTCCTCGTCCAGCCGGTCGGTGAGGTGATCGAGGCCGGTAACCTTGAGCGCCTCGCCGATCGCGACCAGATCGTAGGCATCAGGGCCGTGCGGAAAACAGAGCGCCTCGCGCAGCGTCCCGACCGGCAGGTAGGGCTTTTGCGGCAGGAACAGCAGGCGCTGCGCCTCGGGCAGCTGGATCCGCCCTTTGCCGAACGGCCACAAGCCGGCGAGCACGCGAAACAGCGTGGTCTTGCCGCTGCCCGAGGGCCCCTGGATCACGAGGCGATCGCCCGGCCGGACCTCGAGGTCGACGTGCTCGAGCAGGAGGCGGCCATCCGGCAGCGCCACCTCGACGTCGTCGAGCTTGAGCGGCCCGCCCTCGACCCGATCGACCGTGAAGCCCGAGGTCGCCTGGGTGACCCGGCGCGCCGCCGCCATGCTGTCGCCGAAGGTCGTCAGCCGGTCGATCGTCGCCTTCCAGTCGGCGAGCTGCGGCCAGACGTCGACGAACCAGGACAGCGAGCCCTGCACGCGTCCGAACGCGCCGGCGGTCTGGGTCAGCACGCCGAGCGGGATCTGGCCCATGAAATAGCGCGGCGAGGCGACCACCAGCGGGAACACGTCGGCTGCCTGGGCGTAGAAGGCGGTGAACCAGGTCAGCCGCTTGTTGTAGCGCATGAAGTCCCACCAGGTCGCGAAGATCCGGCCGAACGCGCCCGCGAGCCGTCGCTCTTCATCGGCCTCGCCGCGATAGAGCGCGATGCTCTCGGCATTCTCGCGCACCCGGACCATCCGATAGCGGAAATCGGCATTGAAGCGCTGCAGGTCGAAGTTCACCCGCACCAGCGGCCGGCCGATCTTGTAGGTCAGCCAGGAGCCGAACCCGGCGTACAGCACCGCGACCCACATCATGTAGCCGGGGATCACGAGCCCGCCGAAGACCGGCAGCGTGATGCTGCCAGACAGGCCCCAGAGCACCGAGGTGAAGGTGACCAGCGTCAGGACCTCGGAGACGAGGCCGAGCAGGATGACCAGGGTCTGGCCGGTAAAGGCGTTGCAGTCCTCCTCGATCCGCTGCTCGGGGTTGTCGGCCTGGGCGCTGGTCAGCTCCATCCGATAGTAGGTCCGGTCGGCCAGCCAGTCCCGGTAGTAGACCTCGGTCAGCCAGCGCCGCCAGCGGATCTGGAGCATCTGGCGGAACCAGAGCCGGTAGACCGCGATCACGATGAAGAAGAAGGCAAGGACCACGAAATAACGGAGCTCGGTCCAGAACGCCTCGACGTTCTTGTCTTGCAGCGCATTGAAGAAGCGGGCGTTCCAGTCGTTGAAGAGCTTGGTGATGTAGACCAGCACGACGCCGCTGCCGAGCACGATCGCGAGCAGGCCGCGGGCGCTCCAGCGCTCCTCGGACCAAAAGTAGGGCGCCGTCAGCTTCCAGAGCTTGGCAAGAAATCCGTGGGCGGCCGCGAGCCGCCCGCTCAACCTGCGCATGCAAGATCTCGCATCGCCCTCGCTCCGCAGCCCGACTGCGCCGGCGCGGCCGACGCCCGCCGGCGGTCGCCGCTGCCGATCCGACACTACGCGGGGCCAAGGTTAACGCATAGGTATCGTCATCCGCCTTTCGGTGGACCATCGCCGTTGACCCGCTTCGGGGATCTCCCTAAGGTCGGCGGCGGTGCTAGTGGCCCTATGCAAGATGCCGTGCGCGTGTCGTCGAAACCTGCGGATCTCGGGGCGTGTCCCGCGGACCCGGCCCGAGCCGCCAACATAGGTCATCAGGGATGGAAGATCGGCTACGTTGGCCCGAGGCCAATCGTCGCGAGTTCTTGTGGTCGAGCACGATGCTCGTGGGCGCGAGCGTCATTGCGACCGGTCTCCTCGACGTCGCGGCCGCGATGGCGGCGGGCGAGATCAAGGAGGTAGCGCGCAACCGGACGCTGGTGACGGTCCGCGGCGGCACCGATGGCAAGCACACCGAGCATGAGCTCTGGAGCCCGTACGTCATCGGGTCGAACCCGCAGCTCGGCGGCAACATCATCTACGAGCCGCTGGCGTTCTACAGCGCCTTCGCCGACAAGGAAATCCTCTGGCTGGCCGAGAGCTACAGCTACAACGACGACTACACGGAACTCACCGTCAAGACGCGCTCCGGCATCGGATGGAGCGACGGCAAGCCGTTTTCGGCCGAGGACGTCGCCTATTCGCTGAACAAGCTCAACGAGCTCGGCGCCGAGGTCAAGTGGGGCAAGGACGTCCAGGAAGTGCTGGATCAGGCGACAGTGGTCGATCCGAACACCACGCTGATCAGGTTCAAGGTCCCAGCGCCGCGCTTTTTCAACCACATGCTCAGCTACAAGTACGACATCGGCCTCCACATCGTCCCCAAGCACATCTTCGAAGGCCAGGACTGGACGACGTTCGCGGCCTACGACCTGGAGAAGGGCTGGCCGGTGACCACGGGGCCCTGGCAGGTCGTCAATGCCTCGCCGACGCAGAAGGTGTTCGACCGCCGCGACAGCTGGTGGGGCGTCGAGGCGGGCGTCGGCAAGCTGCCGGAGGTCGAGCGCATCGTGCTGCTGCCGGATGCCGGCGAACAGCAACTGGCGCAGGGCCTGATCTCCAATGCCGTCGACTTCTCGACCGGCCTCCAGGTCGCGACCTTCCCGACCGTGTTCGCCGGCAACCCCAACATCACGACCTACACCGGCCAGGAACTGCCCTGGGGTAACGTCGACTGGTGGCCGACCTCGCTCTACCTCAACTGCGAGCGCGCGCCCTTCAACGATCCCAAGTTCCGCTGGGCGATCAGCTACCTGATCGATCGCCAGGTGCTGATCGACGTCGGCTGGGGCGGCGCTTCGAGCCTGTCGCCGCTGCCGATGCCCGACGGCTCGGTCTACAAGGGCCTCGAGCCCTACTTCGAGTCGGCGGCGCCGTTGCTCGAGAAGTATCCGACCAACGCTTTCGATCCCGACAAGGGCGCCGAACTGCTGGACGAGCTCGGCTGGAAGAAGGGCGGTGACGACCTCTACCAGACCCCCGACGGCAAACCGTTCACGCTCGAGATCATCAGCTTCTTCGATTTCCCGTCGGTCGGACCGGTGCTGGTCGAGCTGTTGCGACGCCAGGGCATCAACGCGACCTACGGGCAGCCGCCGGACATGTTCGACCGCTTCTTCTCGGGCGACTTCAACGCCGCGATCTTCGGCCACGGCGGCAGTGTCAGCGATCCCTACGCGACGCTGCGCCTCTACCAGTCGTCCGCGTCGCCGCTGCCCGGCGGACAGGCGCAGCACCTGGTCAACCTCGCGCGCTGGAACAACAAGGATTTCGACCTGGTCGCCGACGAGATGTACCGGACGCCGCCGACCGAGACGGCGAAGATGCAGGAGCTGTGGCTCAAGGCCATGGAAATCTGGCTGCCGGAGCTGCCCGACATTCAGCTCATGCAGTTCTACCATCGTCTGCCGATGAACCTGACCTACTGGAAGAACTACCCGACGCAAGAAAACCCATACGTCAATCCGGCCTTCTTCCATTCGACCTTCGCGCTCGTGCTGCACAACCTCGAAGCGGTATCGTAGATCCAACAAGGAAAAACGTCCCGAACGCGTGCGGCGTCTGAGAGATCAGTGTCCGCGTTCTACATCGCCAAGCGGATCGGGACGTTCCTGCTCATTGTGTGGCTTGCCGCCACGCTCAATTTCTTCCTGCCGCGACTGGGCGGCGAAAATCCCGTCGCCCAGAAGCTGATGCAGACGGCAGCGCTCGGCGGCAACCTGCACGCCGGCATGCACGAGATGGTCGAGAAGTACCAGGCCAAGTTCGGTCTCGACCGGCCGCTCTGGTCGCAATACCTGACCTATCTGGCGGATATGAGCCGCTTTGACTTTAACTATTCGATTGCCAGCTTCCCGCGCAAGGTCGTCGACATGATCTGGGAGGGCCTGCCCTGGACGATCGCCCTGCTGGCGGTGACGACGGCGATCGCCTTCGTCGTCGGCAACCTGCTCGGCGCCCTGCTGGCCTGGCCAGGCGCGCCCGGCTGGCTGCAATACGTCATGCCGCCGCTGATGGCGCTGACCGCCGTTCCCTTCTTCCTGCTCGGGCTGATGCTGGTCTATGTCGTCGGCTTCAGCCTGCAATGGCTGCCGATCTATGGCGGCTACACCGCGGGCAGCATTCCGCAGTGGAGCCTTGCTTTCGCCACTCGACGTGGTCGAGCACGCCATCCTGCCGGCGCTCGCGATCATCCTGGGGTCGATCGGCTTCTGGGCGCTCGGCATGCGGGCGATGATGGTCACCAACCTCGGCGAGGACCACGTCGTCTTTGCCGAGGCCAAGGGCCTGCAGCGCCGCACCATCTTCTTCCACTACGGGGTGCGCAACGCCATGCTGCCGCAGGCGACCGCACTGGCCCTCGTCCTCGGCCAACTCGTCTCCGGCGCCGTCCTGGTCGAGATCATCTTCGGTTATCCCGGCATCGGCACAGTGCTGTTCCAGGCGATCAAGGGCTCCGATTTCTTCGTCGTCCAGGGAATCGTCTTCATCCTGATCATCGCCATCGGCCTGGCCACGCTGATCCTCGACCTCGTCTACCCGCTGCTCGACCCGCGCATCGTCTATCGGAGAAGCTGACATCGACGCCCTGGCGCGAGACGACACCGTCC
Source organism: uncultured Alphaproteobacteria bacterium (assembly GCA_963840925.1). Taxonomy (GTDB): domain Bacteria; phylum Pseudomonadota; class Alphaproteobacteria; order Geminicoccales; family Geminicoccaceae; genus DATAOG01. The sequence goes on along the minus strand of CAWJAY010000033.1, from coordinate 2,958 downwards.
TCACCGACCAGCCGGCGCGCCGGCTGCTGGCGGAGGCGGTAAGGGCGCAGTTCTTCTATGTCCGGCGCAACAAGTCGCTGCTGGTCGGCCTCCTGCTCCTCGTCGGCCTGGTCGGCTTCGCCGTCGTCGGCAGCTGGCTGGTCGACCCCGACAACGCCCGGCCGCTGTCGACCCGCGTGCTCCAGCCGCCGTCCTGGGCGCTGCCGTTCGGCAGCGATCGCCAGGGCCGCAACCTGTTCGCCGTGATTACCACCGGCACGCTGCTGACGCTCCGGATCGGGCTGGTCGCCGGCTTCATCGGCGTCCTCGTCGGCGCCACGCTGGCCTTCGTCTCCGCCTACTACGGTGGCTGGGTGGACAGCCTCGTGCGCGGGGCCGTCGACATCGGGCTCACCGTGCCCAACCTGATGGTGCTGATCGTCGTGGCGCTGACCCTGCGTGAAGGCATGAGCGTCAACGTGATGGCGCTGGTGATCGCCTCGCTCGCCTGGCTCTACCCGGCCCGCACGATCCGCTCGCAGGTGCTGACGCTGCGCGAGCGCGCCTACGTACAGATCGCCCGCATGTCGGGAACGACCGGCCCCGGGATCATCATCAAGGAGCTTCTCCCCAATCTTTTGCCCTACATCATGGCCTCGTTCGTCGGCTCGACCTCGGCGGCGATCCTCGCCTCGATTGGCCTCGACGTCCTCGGGCTCGGCGTCTTCGAGGCGCCGACCCTGGGCATGACGCTCTATTGGGTCAACTTCACCGGCGCCGTCATCAATGGCTGGTGGTGGTGGTGGCTGGCGCCGATCGTCGTCGTCGCCATCCTGTTCATCGCGCTTTTCCTGATCTCGATCGGCCTCGACGAGGTGGCCAATCCCAGGCTCCGACGCCGGGTCTGATCGCCTCGGCCCCAACCTCGGCCTCGACCGGCACCGCATCGGTGCCGCCGACGCCGCCCAGCACCGCGTTCAGGTCGTGGCCCGGCACCACCTCGCCGTCGCGGTAGAGGTGGCAGGCCGCCGCGCGCGAAGGTCCGACCCGGTAGAGCGGCGGTGCCGTCTCGTGGCACATCGGCATCACCGCTGGACAGCGGGCAGCGAAGCGGCAGCCGTGGTCGGACGAAGCCTCGTTGCCGGCGCCCGGCGCCGCCTCCGCCCGCCACGGCCGGTGGGGATCGGGCAGCGGGATCGAGCCGATCAGCAGCTGCGTGTAAGGATGCTTGGGGTCGCCCACCATCGCTTCGACGTCGCCCGCCTCGGCGACCTGGCCGCGATAGAGCACGATGACGTTGCGGCTGATCTGGTAGGCGGTCGTCAGGTCGTGGGTGATGTAGACGAGCGAGATGCCGAACGCGTCGTGCAGCCGCCGCATGCTGCCGAGGATCGTCGCCCGCAGCGAGGCATCGACCATCGACACCGGCTCGTCGGCGATGATCAGGCGCGGGCGGATCAGCAGCGCGCGCGCCACCATGATCCGCTGGCGCTGGCCGCCGCTCAGCTGGTGCGGGTAGCGGCCGAGCGTCTCCTCCGGGCGCAGCCCGACGGCCTTCAGTGCCTGCTCGATCAGCGCCCGCGCCTCGGCCCTGGTGGCGGCCAGGCCGAAATTGGCGACCGGCGTCGCCAGCACGTGATCGATCCGGTAGAACGGGTTGTAGGCCTCGAACGGGTCCTGGAAGATCACCTGCACGTCGCGGCGGAATGCCCGCCGCTCGGCGCCGGTCAGGCCGCGAAGATCCTTGCCCTCGTAGAGCACCGCGCCGTCGCTCGGCACCTCGATGCCCAGCAGCAGCCGGGCGAGCGTCGTCTTGCCGCTGCCGCTCTCGCCGACGACGGCGGTGATCGCCGGCGGCTCGCCGGCGATGGCGAGCGAGAACTGTTCGAGCGCCACCGTTCGGCCCTTCTGCAGCAGGCCGCCGCCGAAAGACTTGCCGACGTTGCGCGCTTCGAGCAGCACCATCGGCTCAGCCCTCCACGCTCGCGGGCGATCGGGCCGCCGCCGCGTCGTAGAGATGGCAGGCGACCCAGTGCTCCGGGCGGGCCTCCCGCATCGGCGGCACCACCGTCGCGCAGTGCTTCATCGCCTTCGGGCAGCGGGCATGGAAGGGGCAGCCGCGTGGCGGGTCGAGCAGCGACGGCGGCAGGCCCGGGATGCCCTGCAGGTCGCCCCGGTGATCGAGCGTCGGCAGGCTGGCGATGAGCAGCTGGCTGTAGGGGTGCAGCGGCTCCCCGAACATCGCATCGACGGCGCGACCTCGACCAGCGTGCCGGCATACATCACGCCGATGCGATCGACGATCTGCGCCATCAGCCCCATGTCGTGGCCGATCAGGATGATCGCGGCGCCGAGCTCCTCCTGCACCCGCCGCAGGGTCTCGACCACCTGGCGCTGGACGACGACGTCGAGGGCGCTGGTCGGCTCGTCGGCGATGATCACCTTCGGCCGCAGGCTGATGGCGATGGCGATCACCACGCGCTGCTTCATGCCGCCGCTGAGCTCGTGCGGGTAGCGATCGGCGACCTCGCCGGCAGACCGACCTGCTCGAGCAGGCGGACGATGCGCGCCTCCGTCCCGGTCCGTCCAGGCCGCTCGCCGTGGTCGCGCAGCGCGTCGACGATCTGGCGGCGGACCTGCAGCACCGGATTGAGCGAGTTCATCGCGCCCTGGGCCACGAGCGCGATCGCCGCCAGCCGCAACCGCCGCATCTCCTTTTCCGGCACCGCCAGGAGATCGACCCCGTCGAGCAGCGCCTCGCCCGCCTCGATTCGTCCGGGCGGCTTGATCAGGCGCAGCAGCGCCAAGGCGACGGTGGATTTGCCCGAGCCGGATTCGCCGACCAGGCCCAGGCGTTCGCCGCGGCGCAGATCGAAACTGACGCCGTCGACCGCCCGGATCGCACCGCGCGGCGTGTGATAGTGCACGCGCAGGCCGCGAACCTGGAGAATGTCTGGCTGCATTCGACGACCGGTCCCC
>CAWJAY010000032.1:0-148548 GCA_963840925.1 uncultured Alphaproteobacteria bacterium | reverse complement strand
TCCGTGCCACCGGCGACCGGTCGCAGCGTGATCGCGACGTGCATCTCCCCGGGCAGGTGCGGATTCGAACGTTCCGTATACCTGATCCGCTCGTGCGGCGTCAGTTCGACGTACGTACCGCCAAAGACATGGGTCGTGCTGGAGCGGAAGTTGGTAAACGCCATCCGGTAGCCGCCGCCCACCCGCGCGTCGCTCGTGGACCTTGCCGGTAAAGCCGTGCGGCGGGAGCCATTTGGCCATCGCGTCGGGGTCGAGGAAGGCGCGATAACGCGCTCGGCCGGGGCGCGGAGCACGCGGTGCAGTCGGACGGTGTGCGTGGCATCGGCCATAGCGGAGGTGCTCCTACGCAAAGAGTCGATGTGGTGTAGCCCCTCGGGCTTGCATCCCTTTGTCGAACGGCCAACGCCCGCATCGACAGACGACCAAAAATTTCCTCGCGTAGGACGGCCTACGTTCCAAAGCAAAGGGAGAGCCAGATTGGGAGTGGTGTGTCTACGCGGACGTCGGTTATTGCGTCGGCATCCGATGGCATCGGGGATTTTTCCCTCTCTTGTCCGTGCCGCATGGAGAACAGGCCATCGAGATCGTGGTCGAGCGTGTCGATGGCGTCTCGCCGGACGTGGCCCTCCTGGAGGGCCACAAAGGTACCTAGCTTGGCGGCGCGCGAATATCCAGCACATCGACCACCCGCGCGAGGTAGTGATCACAGACCCGATACGCGCCACGGCGACCTCCACGCAGCTCCTCGCCCAGGGCGGTGACGAAGCGGTCGAGCCGGCGCCGGTGGATCCCGGTGGTCGCCAGCAGGGGATCGAGGACGATCCAGGCCAGCGCGGTACAATGCCGACGGCGGCGAGCAGGGTGCTGGTGGTGGCCGCCGGAGGCCGAGGCCGAGACGGGAACGACCGCGTAGTACCAGGAACCCGCGGTCGAACCCAGCCAGCAATGGGCGATGGCCATCTGCTGGGCGATAGCCGTGGCAGCAGCCGTGCCGGCAGAGAGTGCGCCGGGGGTGCCTTGCTCAGCGCGGCGTACCCGGCAGCCAGCGTGATCAGGCTGCCGACCAGTTCCGAGGCGGCGCCGCGGGTTTTGCCATACTCCTCCAGATGCCGTTCCAGGGCGGCCGGGGTTTGTGTAGCAACGGACCAGATATGCTGTGCACAACATATTCGTTCGGCTGCTACACAAACCCCCTTATTACGGATGAGCGGCGCAGGAGGGTAGAACACCTGCTGCGGGAGCGCATCTGCTCCGCGGATTTCTCGTGCTGGCATTGTCAACTTATTGGAAATCGCGACCAGGCGCCTTCCCCTTGAGGAAAGCTGAGGGGGTGGGCAGAGCGAAAGAGAGAGGTTCGTGAAGACGGCCGTCACGGGAGGAGCAGATGGGCCTGCCGATCCAGATCATCCTGACCCGCCAGCTCGCCGGCTATCTGAGCGTGCCGCTGTTCCTGGTCGACCCCAAGGGCGACCTCCTCTACTACAACGAGCCGGCAGAGGCGCTTCTCGGCCGGCGGTTCGACGAGACCGGCGCGCTGCCGGCGGCGGTCTGGTCATCGATGTTGCTTGCGGTCGACGCCGACGGCCAGCCGATCGCGTCGGCCGACCGACCCCTGATGATCACGGTCGCCGAGCACCGGCCGGTCTACAAGCGCTTCTTCCTCCAAGGCCTGAACGGCGTGCGCCGGCAGATCGACGTCGCGGCGATCCCGATCATGGGCCTCCAGGGCGAGTTTCTGGGCGCGGCGGCGCTGTTCTGGGAGGTCAAGTGACGGTCCGGCACGCCGGTCGCCGGCCCGGACCCAGAGGCCGCGCGCTGATGACAGCGGCTGGGCCTCGCCGCCAAGGGTCAGCCGTCGGGGGAGCCGGATCGACCAGCCGCCCCGGCCGCGCTGCAGCGGCGGCAAGCCGCAGTGCCCCGCGCGAGCTGGGTTCAGCCATCCCACCTTGTTCGAGGTTGCGTGCCGGCGCGATCGGGCGAACAATTGCGCCCGACCAGGGGGGTAGATGGGCCTGCCGATCCAGATCATCCTGACCCGGCAGCTCGCTGGCTATCTGAGCGTGCCGCTGTTCCTGGTCGACCCCAAGGGCGATCTGCTGTTCTACAACGAGCCGGCCGAGACCATCCTCGGCCAGCGATTCGAGGAGACCGGCGCGATGCCGGCCGCGGTCTGGTCCTCGGTCTTCACCCCGGTCGACGATCAGGGCCAGCCGATCCCGCCCGCCGAGCTGCCGTTGATGCGAGCGCTCACCAGGCAGCGGCCGGCCTACAAGCGCTTCTACATCCAGGGTCTGAACGGTAAGCGCCGGCAGATCGAGGTCGCGGCGATCCCGATCAACGGCCTCCAGGGCGAGTTCCTGGGGGCGGCCGCGCTGTTCTGGGAGATCGACTGACCATGCGCATCACGCTGTTCGGCACCCGCGGCTCGGTCGCGGCGCCGGGACCGGAGACCGCCCGCTACGGCGGCAACACCTCGACCGTCCTGGTCGAGGGCGACGACGGGACGCTGCTCGTGCTCGACGCCGGCACCGGCATCCGCCGGCTCGGCGCCCAGATCCCGCCCGAGACCAAGCGGGTCGACATCCTGCTGACCCACCTGCACATGGACCACATCCAGGGCCTGGGCTTCTTCGGCCCGCTCTACAACCCGGCGGTCGAGGTCCACCTCTGGGGTCCGGGCAGCAGCACGCTCTCGCTCGAATCCCGCCTGTCGCGCTACCTCTCGCCGCCGTTGTTCCCGGTCCATCTGCGCGATCTCTCCGGCATCATCTGCCACGAGGTGCCTTGCGCGCCGTTCGAGATCGGCCCGTTCCGGATCCGGACCGCGCTGGTCTGCCATCCCAACCCGACCGTCGGCTACCGGATCGAGGAGCAGGGCCGGGTCGCGGCCTACCTGCCAGACCACGAGCCGGTGCTCGGCCTCAAGGACGGCCAGTGGCCCGAGCCGGAGTGGATCTCGGGCTACGAGCTCGCGGCCGGCGCCGACCTGCTGATCCACGACTCGCAGTACACCGACGAGGAGTACGCGCATTGCGTCGGCTGGGGCCACAGCACCTACCGCCACGCCTTCGAGTTCGCGGCCCGGGTCGGCGCCAAGGAGATCGTGCTCTTCCACCACGACCCCGGGCACGACGACGCGATGCTCGACCGCCTGCTGGCGGACGCGGTGCGCCGCCTGAAGCCCGCGTTCCGCGTCTCCCGCGGCACCGAGGGCGCGGTCTTCGAGGTCGGCGCGTGCAAGGGCCACGTCGCCTGAGGGCCCGTCGCGCCGACTGAGGAGCCCTGGGCGTGGCTCGCCACCCGCAGATGGCATCATGCCGATATCGCCGCGGCCTCCAGGCGTCGGTCCGCGCTCAGCAACTCGAGGCCCTCGATCCGCCGGCGCGCAAGCAGATACGTCGCCAGGTGCAGCGCGGCCAGCGTGCGCAGCGGCAGATCCGCCGCCATGTGAGCGCTCCTGCCGAAGCTGGTCGAGCAGGGCCTACGCCGTGCCGGCGGGCAACCCCAGACCGCGGCTGCGCCAGGTCCGATCGCCCTTGGCCTGCGCCGCCCGAGTGATCTCTCCGGCCGCCGCGAGCGCCTCGAACACCGCCTCCAGCCGGTCGGCGGCCGGGGCGTGGCGGCGCGCCGGCCGGAGCTCCGCCACGACTTCGTCCCGTTCGGTCACCAGCACCGTCTCGCCGGCCTTCGCCAGACGCACGGACTCTGACAGGCGGGACTTGAGCTGCTTGATGCCGACCACCTTCATTGCGTAAGTGTAGTTACCGGTCGTCACCCGGTCCATCCGGCTCGGCCGTTTCCAACTGCGGCGTGCTGTGGTAGACGCTCCTCAACTATCAGTATTGCCTCCGGCGCCCCTGCGAGGACAGCTTGGCTCAGCCCGTGACCCGTGCGTCCGGCGGCCCGAACGGGCCGGCCGATCCGCAATCGGTCCTGCACGACGTCTTCGGCTTCAGCGCCTTCCGCGGTCAGCAGGCGGCGATCGTGAGCTGGGTCGCGGGCGGCGGCGATGCGCTCGTGGTCATGCCGACCGGCAGCGGCAAGTCGCTCTGCTACCAGATCCCGGCGCTGCTCCGGGCCGGCACGGCGATCGTGGTCAGCCCGCTGATCGCGCTGATGGAAGACCAGGTGATGGCGCTGCGCCAGCTCGGCGTCCGCGCGGCGTTCCTGAACTCGAGCCTCATGCCTGAGGAGCAGAACCGGGTTCGCCAGCACGCCGCCGCGGGCGAGCTCGACCTGCTCTACCTGGCGCCCGAGCGGCTGCTGACCGACGGTTGCCTGGCCTGGCTCGACCAGCTTCCGCTCGCACTGTTCGCGATCGACGAGGCGCACTGCGTCTCGCAATGGGGACACGATTTCCGCCCGGAGTATCTCGAGCTCGCCGTGCTCGGCGAGCGCTGGCCGGCCGTGCCCCGGATCGCGCTGACCGCGACCGCCGATTTGCCGACCCGGCGCGAGATCGCGACCCGGCTTGGCCTGGACCACGCGCGGACGTTCTTCGGCGGCTTCGATCGCCCGAACATCTGCTACCGGGTCGCACCCAAGGCCGGCGCGTCCGCGCAGCTGGTCCGGTTCCTGCGCGCCGAGCCCGCGGGCCACGCCGGGATCGTCTACTGCCTCTCGCGCCGGCGCACCGAGGAGACCGCCCGGCAGCTCGCGCGCGAGGGCTGGAGCGCGCTCGCCTATCACGCCGGTCTGGCCGCCGACGTCCGGCGTGCGACCCAGCGCCGCTTCGTCGACGACGACGTGCGCATCATCGTCGCGACGGTCGCGTTCGGGATGGGCATCGACAAGCCGGACGTGCGCTTCGTCTACCACCTCGACCCGCCCAAGAGCCTGGAAGCCTACTACCAGGAGACCGGGCGCGCCGGCCGCGACGGCCTGCCGGCGGTCGCGATGATGACCTGGGGGCTCGCCGACATCGCCCAGCTCCGGCAGTTCATCGCCGCCGGCGCCAACGGCGAGCGCCAGCGGATCGAGCAGCATAAGCTCAGCGCGCTGCTCGGGTTCTGCGAGACCGCCGGCTGCCGGCGTCAGGTTCTGCTACAGTATTTCGGCGAGACTCTGGCCGAGCCGTGCGGCAACTGCGACAGCTGCCTCGAGCCGGCCCAGAGGTGGGACGGCACGATCGCCAGCCAAAAGGCGCTCTCGGCGGTCCGCCGCACCGGCGAGCGGTTCGGCCAGAGCTATCTGATCGACCTCTTGCTCGGCCAGACCAACGAGCGCATGGCGAGGCTCGGCCACGACCGGCTGCCGACGTTCGGCGTCGGCTCCGACCTCGACCGCCGCACCTGGCAGTCGGTCTTCCGCCAGCTGGTGGCGGGCGGCCTGCTCGAGGTCGACCTCGAGGGCTTCGGCGGCCTGCGCCTGGCGGGCGACGCCGCGAGCGTCCTGCGCGGCCAGCGCCCGGTCGAGCTGCGCCACGACCCGACGCCGCCACCCGGCCGCCGCCCGGCCAAGGGTGCTGCCAAAGCCGCCCCCGCCAGCCTTGCCCCCGCGGACCTTGCCACCGACGCCGATCGCGAGCTGTTCGAAGCTCTCCGCAGCCGCCGCCGCGACCTCGCCAAGGCCAACGGCATTGCCCCGTTCATGGTCTTCCCCGACCGCACGCTGCTCGAGCTGGCGCAACAGAAGCCCGCCAACCTCCAGGCTCTCGGCACCATCCACGGCATCGGCCAAACCAAACGGGAACGCTGGGGCGAAGAGTTCCTGGCCGTGATCCGCCGGTTCACCGGGACCGCCGGTATCCTGGACGGCGGCGGGTGACCGGCCGCCTCAATCCCAGGTCAGGCTCCCTTGGCCGAGCGTCCGGCCGCTCGCCTGCGCCCCTGGGACGAGCAATCTCTGCCGCGCCCCACGATCCTCGCCCCGCCCGCGTCCCGCATTCGGCCCTCTGATCCGGATCGCGCTCGCTTGCGATCGGGCTCGCGCTGACGCTGATCCACCTGATCGGCATTCCGGTCACAAGGCCTCGGTCAACCCGGCTCGCAGCACCGGCATCGCGCTGTTCGCCGGCGGCTGAGCGCTGGCCCAGCTGTGGCTGTTCTGGTAGCCCCGATCGCCGTCGCGCTGCTCGGCGGCTTCATCCATCGCTGGCTCAGCGCCGAGCCGCTGCCGACCAGCGAAGCCCACGGCCGCCGCCCGCTGCCCCAAGAGAGCTGAGCCACACCGCTGCGGCGCGCCCCAACGCCTGGATGCCCACCGGCTGCACCGTGGTCATCGGAAGCGGCCTCGTTGTCTTGTCGCGAAGCCGTGCTCGGCAGGCGCTGAAGTGACGCGCATCCGGCCCCTCTACGCTACAGTTCGTCACTGCTACTCCCGAATCCGGGACTGAACATGCGCCGGTACACCTTCTCAGCGTAGCTATCTGTCATGCCCGCGACATAGTCGCAGACGCGACGAGCCACGCACGCGTCATCTCTCCATGCCTGCCCAGGATTCTTCTGGGATCAGCGCGGGCGGATCGTTCAACATCGCTCGAAATATCTCGGCAGCTATCCGTTGCCCGCGCTGCTCCAGCTGTTGAAGCTTGGCTTGGCGGATGATAAGCTCAAAAGAGGAGTATTTCAGTGCGCTTTAAGAGCATTCGGTGTTCTGCGGGCAAGTCCACCCGGTGGGTTAACAACGGATGTTGGAACTCCGGTACTGAGACGATTTGCGCATTTGTTACGAACAGATTAACAAGAGCTGAAACAATCTGCTTCCGTGCAAAACTATCACCAAAGAGAGCGCAGTACACTTTTTTGGCATCGAAACTGTCATTTTCAATGGAACCACCGACTTTAGTAAATGCATCTTCGATTGCCTTTTGGATTTTATCCCGATCAGTCAATTTTCGTGCTACGATGTCCTCAATATCATGAATACCATACGCGATATCATCAGTCTGTAGATTTTCCATCATGGTACAATCTAAAGTATTTACTGTTTAGCTTTGCCTTTGTCGTCCTTCTCTCCTTAATAATATTGCAATCATCACTTGAAAACCCTTTTCAAACGCCCACTCGACCACATCTTGTTCATCATCGAAGTAGCACTTTGGGGGTTCCTTTTGGTAGTGCGCGGTATCGAATGCTCCATACGGTATTGGATACTTGAGGATCGCCAGCACAATTGCTGCACTGGTGTGGGATTCGATACCCTGGCCTCGCGCTTGATACTTTTCAAGCCGGGAGATTATTCGTCATTTTATCTATTTTTCTTCAGAGTTTGGCCGTTCCCTTCGAATCCGCCACAATTGCGCATCTCAGCGTACAGGGCCTTCTCGCCGCCGTGCCCGTAAGGTGGATGGCCGAGGTCGTGGGCGAAGCAGGCGGCTTCGATCAGATCGCGATCCGGCATCCACTCAACCAGCCCCTCTGGCGGTTTGCGCTTTTTAAGAACCTGTAGAAGACCACTGCCGATCTGAGCACATTCGATCGAGTGGGTGAGGCGAGTTCGGTGGAAATCCCCTTCGCCGACGCCCATCACCTGCGTCTTGCCCTGAAGCCGCCGGAACGCGGCCGAGTGGATGATGCGCGCCCTATCGCGCTGGTACTCCGTCCGAACGTCCTTCGGCCTTTTTCCATCGTTGCCGTAACGCCGCGCCTCGAAGAATTCGGGACTGTCAAGTTTCATGGCGCGTCTATTTGCAACCTTCAGGAGATTGGTCGGGTTTGTGCTTGGGTTCTTTTCAAGCTCTATGCGCCGACGGCCTTGTAGACCAGCGCGAAGACGCCCGCGGCCGTCGCGAGCGACCCGGTCGCGGTTATGCCAAGCGTCCAGCGCATGTCGGTGAGCGCGGTCTCGATCCGGCTCAGCCGTTCTTTGATTTCCCGGGTAGGCTCCTTGATGTCGCCGACTTCCGCCGCGGCCCGCTTGGCCACCTCGTCGTCCACCCCGGCCGCCTTGAAGGCGCTGAAGACATCGCCCGCGATGATCGTCATGGCCATCCTGCCCGGCTACCTGCGCTGGGACCAGCATAGCCGGCTTCGAGCCAGGTGGGAACGGAGGAGAGACGACTTCTTCCCTTTGGCGGCGGCGCATCGAGCCTGGGCGGCGATGTGTCGGATCTGTGCCCTGCCTGTGCATCAACGGTAATCGCCGCTGGAGTTGAGTTTAGCGTCAGACGGCTCTGGCACAGCCCCGTTACCCCGCGGAAACTCCCGATTCTAAAAAAGGGCCTCCATCCACATCAGGATCAATCGTTGAGTTTTCGCTGATACTTCGCCTGTATCAATGAAAGAGGATACAGAAGCGTGCGCTCGACGCACCACTTTGGATAACCTTAGAATGAAAAGTGTGACCACCAAAAATGCCCCGACTGCCTTGTAATCAGCCTCAATTGATTCAGCCCGATCATGTCCCTGCATTACTTTACAGTTGCTGGAGCTGAATTTGATCGGTGGCAGCATCAGATAAGAGGAGCGATGATCCAATACTGGCCGGCAGAGCCTCCAGTATCGCTGGAGTTGCTTGATCCCGAGATTGATTCTCGAGGTCGCTGGAGGCGCCGCATCAATCCGGGCGGACGATGCCCATCTTGAGCAGCACGTTGCCGTAGAGACGGGTCTCGCCGGTCTGGACCAGCGCGAAGGCTTGGCGCGCGCGCTCGTAGAAGGCGAAGCGCTCGAGTTTTCCCAGATCGAAGCGGCTGCCTTCGAGGCGCAGGATGATGTCCCGGAAATCCTCGCAGATCTCGGGCATCGCGTCGGGGTCGCCGACCACCTCCATGCGCCAGCAGGCTTCGCCCACGAAGTCGTCGAGCGGCATCACCGAGAGCACCGCCTCGAGCGCGCGCGTGGCGCTGATGCCGTCCAGGCGGACCAGCCGCGGGCCCGAGCTGGCGGCGGGAAAATTGGCATCGACGATCACCAGCTCGTCGCCGTGGCCCATCGAGCGCAGCACGTGCAACAAGTCCGCGCCGAGCAGCGGATCCAGCCCCTTCAACATTTTTTTCCAACTCCCCCCGAACGCGCCCCGGCGCCCAACTCTACCTGGACTTGCGGCGGATGGAACCCGCGCCGTCCGCTCCGGCCCTTCCCCACCAGGGGGAGGGCCACCACACCCCGGCCAACGGTTTTCCCCATCGGCAGCGGGGTTTGCCGCAGGCCGGTGATACAGTTGCCCCGCCCGTGGGCAGCGCTTGCCTGAGGCCGGCGAGCGTCTCCCCTGCCTCGCTGCCGGAAATCGATGTGGGAAAAAAATCAGGCGGGGCCTTCGGTTGCCGGCAGCGCGTGGGCGTGGTCGAGCGCGTAGCCGGTCGCGCGCACGGTGCGCAGGATGTCGGCCTCGCCGCCGGCGTTCAGCGCCCGGCGCAGCCGGCGGATCGTCGCATCGACCGTGCGCAGCTCGACGTCCTGGTTCTGGCCCCAGACGAGATCCAAGCAGCTGGTCGCGCGAGAACACCCGCCCAGGGCTCTGCAACAGCTGGCGGAGCAGCCGGAACTCGGTCGGGCTGAGGTGGACCTCGCGGGCGCCGCGCGCGACCCGGTGCGCCGCCCAGGTCCATCGACAGATCGGCGAACCGCAAGCACCTCGGCCGCGAACGCCGGCCGCACCCGGCGCAGCACCGCGCGCACCCGCGCGATCAGCTCGTCGATCGAGAACGGCTTGGTGATGTAGTCGTCGGCGCCGGTGTCGAGCCCCTGCAGCCGGTCCGGCTCCTCGGTCCGCGCGGTCAGCATGATGATCGGCAGGTTGGCGGTCCGGGGCTTGCGCCGCAGCTGCCGGCACAGCTCGAGCCCCGACATCCAGGGCAGCATCCAGTCGAGCAGGACGAGGTCGGGCGGCCGCTCGGCGATCAGCGTCAGCGCCTCGTCGCTGTCGAACGCCTGCTCGACCGCGAAGCCCGCGCGCTGAGGTTGTAGGCCAGCAGCTGCTGCAGCGCGGCCTCGTCCTCGACCACCAGAACCAGCGGTTTCATCGCAGCGTCCCGGTCATGGGGCAATGGCGGTCGGCAGGCCGGCCGCGGGCTGGGGCATCCGGTTGATCCGCTGGCCGTGGACCACGTAATGGATCTTCTCGGCGATGTTGGTCGCATGGTCGCCGATCCGCTCGAGGTTCTTGGCGATGAACAGCAGGTCGATGCAGGCGGTGATGTTGCGCGGGTCTTCCATCATGTAGGTCGAGAGCTCGCGGAACAGGCTGGTGTACATCTCGTCGACCTCGTCGTCGCGATGCCAGGCGGCGACCGCCTTGTCGGCGTCGCGCTCGACGTAGGCGTCGAGCACCTCCTTGATCATCTCCTGGGCGATCAGCGCCATGCGCGGGATCGCGTACTGCGACTGGACTGGCGGCGTCCGGCTCAGCGCTGGCGATCCGCTTGGCGATGTTGGCCGCGTAGTCGCCGATCCGCTCGAGATCGTTGGAGATCTTCATCGCCATCATGATCAGCCGCAGATCGATCGCCATCGGCTGGCGGGTCGCCAGCACCCGGATCGCGAGCGTGTCGATCTCCTCCTCGAGGTCGTCGATCCGGTCGTCCTGCTCGATCACCTGGGCGGCGAGCTCGATGTTGCGGTTGACGAGCGCGTCGACCGCGCTCGCGAGCTGCTGCTCGACCACGCCGCCCATCTCGATGATCTTGCGGGTCAACAGGTTGAGCTCCTGGTCGAAGGACTTGACGATGTGCTCGTTGGGCATGAACGCGGTCCTGGATGCAGGTTCAGCCGAAGCGGCCGGTGATGTAGTCCTGGGTCATGGCCTGCGTTCGGATTGGTGAAGATCTGCTCGGTCTCGCCGTACTCGATCAGCTCGCCGAGGTGGAAGAAGGCGGTGCGCTGCGAGACGCGCGCCGCCTGCTGCATGTTGTGGGTGACGATCACGATCGTGTAGTTCTCGCGCAGCTCGTCGATCAGCTCCTCGATGTGGGCGGTCGCGATCGGGTCGAGCGCCGAGCAGGGCTCGTCCATCAGGATCACCTCGGGGCTGACCGCGATCGCGCGCGCGATGCACAGGCGCTGCTGCTGGCCGCCGGACAGGCTGTTGCCCGGCTCGGCCAGGCGGTCCTTGACCTCGTCCCACAGCCCGGCGCGCTTGAGGCTGCTCTCGACGATCTCGTCCATCTCCGACTTGTTGGCCGCGAGGCCGTGGATGCGCGGGCCGTAGGCGACGTTGTCGAAGATCGACTTCGGGAACGGGTTCGGCTTCTGGAACACCATGCCGACCCTGGCGCGCAGCTGCACGACGTCGACGTCGCGGTCGTAGATGTCGTCGCCCTCGAGCCGGATGTCGCCCTCGACCCGGCAGCCCTCGATCATGTCGTTCATGCGGTTGAGGCAGCGCAGGAACGTCGACTTGCCGCAGCCGGACGGGCCGATCAGCGCGGTCACCTGACGCTCGGCGATGTCGAGATCGACGTCGAACAGCGCCTGCTTGTGCGCCGTACTAGACATTGACCTTGCGCGTCGACATCTTGGCATGCGGCCGCGGCCGCGCGGTCCGGCGGCGCGCCGCCGAGGCGCGCACTGCGGTGGTCACCATCGCATCTCGAATCGCTGTCGCAGGAAGACGGCCAGCGCGTTCATCGCGATCAGGAAGCCCAGCAGCACCATGATCGCGGCGGCGGTCCGCTCGATGAACGCCGCGCTCCGGGCTGTCCGCCCACAGGAAGATCTGCACCGGCAGCACGGTCGCGGGTCGAGAATGGCCCGTCCGGAACGTCGACGATGAAGGCGACCATGCCGATCATCAGCAGCGGCGCCGTCTCGCCCAGCGCATGGGCCATGCCGATGATCGTGCCGGTCAGGATGCCGGGCATCGCCAGCGGCAGCACGTGGTGGACCACGACTGGAGCGGCGAGGCGCCGACGCCGAGCGCGGCCTCGCGGATCGAGGGCGGCACGCCGCGCAGCGCCGCGCGGGTCGCGATGACGATGATCGGCAGCGTCATCAGCGCGAGCACGAGGCCGCCGACCAGCGGCGCCGAGCGCGGCAGGCCGAAGAAGTTGAGGAACACCGCGAGCCCGAGCAGGCCGAACACGATCGACGGCACCGCCGCGAGGTTGTTGATGTTGACCTCGATCAGGTCGGTCCAGCGGTTGTTCTTGGGCGCGAACTCCTCGAGATAGATCGCCGCCGCGACGCCGAGCGGGACCGACAGCACCAGCGTCACCAGCAGCATGTAGAACGAGCCGACCACCGCGCCGCGAATCCGGCCAGCTCCGGCTCGCGCCAGTCGCCGTTGATGAACAGCCACTTGTTGAACGTCGAGCTGGATCCGCTGGCTGGCCGCCAGCTTGTCGATCCAGCCGATCTGCTGGTCCTTGATCCGGCGGTCCTGCTCACGCGCCGTCGCGGTCGACGTTGCCCTTCCAGAACTGATCGACGTCGTCGTCGGCGAGCAGCCAGACCGACTGGGTGGTGCCGATCAGGCCGGGATCGTCGAGCACCATCTCGCGCAGCTGAACGGCCGCGCCGGAGCTGACCATGCCGCGCAGCGCGCGCGCTCGGTGCGCCCCTCGACCTCCGGGAACGCCTCGGCGAGTGCCACCCGGATCAGCTGGGCGTAGTTCGCCCGGCCCGAGCGCCGCGGGATCGCGGCTGCCGTCGGGATCGATCGTCTGCCGGGTCGAAGGTGATGTCGAGCCTGATCACGGTCTGGCGAAGCGCCGACTAGCCCTGGGCCACGATCGTCGACAGCAGCAGCGCCAGCAGCCCGAGCGCAGGTCAGCACGGCCACAGCCGATCAGCTTGAAGCGGCGCTCGGCGGCGTAGCGCTTGCGCAGGCGTGCCTTGATGGCTCGGGGCTGAGCCGGCGCGGCCGGATCGGCAGCCGCGACCGGGGCGGCTTCGACGATGTCAGTCATATTTCTCGCGGTAGGTCCGCACAATGTGCAGCGCGAGCATGTTGAGCATCAGGGTCACGATGAACAGCACGAGGCCGAGCGCGAAGGCCGAGAGCGTCTTGGCGCTGTCGAACTCCTGGTCGCCGGTCAGCAGCGTCACGATCTGCACGGTGACCGTGGTCACCGCCTCGAGCGGGTTGGCGGTCAGGTTGGCGGCGAGCCCGGCGGCCATCACCACGATCATGGTCTCGCCGATCGCGCGCGAGACCGCGAGCAGAAAGCCCGCGACGATCCCGGGCAGCGCCGCCGGCAGGATCACCTTGGTGATCGTCTCCGAGCGCGTGGCGCCGAGCCCGTAGGACGCTTCGCGCAGCGTCCGCGGCACCGCGCGCAGCACGTCGTCGGACAGCGACGAGACGAACGGGATGATCATGATGCCCATGACCATGCCGGCGGCGAGCGCGCTTTCCGAGGCGACGCTGCAGCCCGATCGAGCGGCCGAGGTCGCGGATGAACGGCGCCACGGTCAGCGCGGCGAAGAAGCCGTAGACGACGGTCGGCACGCCGGCCAGGATCTCCAGGATCGGCTTGGCCGCGGCGCGGAATTGGTCGGGCGCGTACTCGGAGAGGTAGATCGCGGACAACAGGCCGAGCGGCACCGCGACCGCCATCGCGATCACGGTGATCAGCAGCGTGCCGGCGAACAGCGGCACCGCGCCGAAGCTGCCGGTCGCGGCGACCTGATCGGCGCGGATCGCGGTCTGCGGGCTCCACTCGAGGCCGAACAGGAACTTGCGGATCGGCACCTTCTCGAAGAAGCGGATCGCTTCGAACAGCAGCGAGAAGACGATCCCGGCGGTGGTCAGGATCGAGACCGCAGCCGTCAGCAGCAGCGCCGCCGCGATCCAGCCCTCGACCCGGTTGCGGGCGCGAAAGCCCGCCTCGATCCGGCCGAGCCCGATCGCCACTGCCGCGACGGCGAGCGCCAGCGCGCCGACCACGAAGGCGACCGTGCCGATGCCGTGGAGCCGGCGCCAGAGGTCGGCCGCGGCCCGCATCGCATCGTTGGGCTCGGCATTCGGCGGCAGTCCGGCCGCCATCCGGCGCACGTCGTCGAAGAAGAAGTTGAGCATCGCCGGCGATGTCGGGTGGTCCGCCGGCAACCGGCTCTCGACGATCCAGCGCAGCACGAGGTCGCCGAACAGCAGCCAGCCGAGCCACAGGGCCAGCGCCGGGCCGGCGCACAGCAGTGCCACGTACCAGGCGTAGTAGCCGGGCTTGGAGTGCAGGCGGGAGATCTTGCCCCCGCTCTTGTCCAGAGCCCGCCGCCAGCCGAGATAGAAGCCGGCGCCGGCGAGCAGCAGGATCAGCAGCGTCGTGGTCATCAGCGCGGATCGGTGGCCATGAGGTCGAAGCGAGGGACGGGGGCAGATCGCCCCCGTCCGCGCGCGTCTGGTGCTACATCGTGAGCGGAGTGAAGCTCAGCGCCGCTTTGCGCATCGCCTGGTGGTCTTCCTCGGGGAGCGGGATCAGGCCCTTGTCGGCGAGATAGCCGTCCTCGCCGATCGCGGCGTCGCTGGTGAACTCGTCGACGTACTCCTTGATCCCGGGAATCACGCCGACGTGGGCGTTCTTGACGTAGAAGTACAGCGAGCGCGACACCGGATAGGCGCCGTCGGCGATGTTCTCGAAGCTCGGCTCCTCGCCGTTGATCATGCTGCCCTGGAGCTTGTCGAGGTTCTGGTCGAGGAAGCTGAAGCCGAAGATGCCGAAGGCGTCCGGGTTGGCCACGAGCTTCTGCACGATCAGGTTGTCGTTCTCGCCGGCCTCGACGTAGGCGCCGTCCTCGCGGATGGTCGCGCAGACCGCCTTCTTGCGGTCGGCGTCGAGCGCCTTGACCTCCGGGAACTCCGCGCAGCCGGCGTCCATCACCAGTTCGACGAAAGCGTCGCGCGTGCCGGAGGTCGGCGGCGGCCCGAGGACCTCGATCTTGGCGTCCGGCAGCGACGGGTCGATGTCGCTCCAGTTCTGGTACGGATTGGCCTTGATCTTGCCGTCGACCGGCACCTCCTTGGCGAGCGCCTGCCAGATCTGCGGCGATCGTGACGGTCATCTGCTCGCTGTCCTTGCTGTTGGCGAGCACGATGCCGTCGTAGCCGATCTTCACCTCGGTGATCTCCTCGATCGCCGTTCTGGCGGCGCAGGTCTCGACCTCGGTCTCCTTGATCCGGCGCGAGGCGTTGGTGATGTCCGGATGGCCCTCGCCGACGCCGGCGCAGAACAGCTTGATGCCGCCGCCGGTGCCGGTGCTCTCGACGACCGGCGTCTGGAACTCGTACTTGGTGCCGAACTGTTCGGCGACCGCGGTCGCGAAGGGATAGACGGTCGACGAGCCGACGATGCGGATCTGGTCCCGGGCCACGGCCGGGCCGGCCAGCGCAAGTGTGCTCGCCGCCAGACCGGCCAAGCCGGCAACGGTCCTGCAGGCTCGTTGCATGGTGTGACTCCCTGTTGAGGATGAGGACGCCGGAGATCGCCGAAAGGTGGCGTCCTTTGATGCCGCTTATGTGATGGCTCTGTGACAGTTCCGTGACAACATCTAACCCCCCGGCTCCGCCCGATCCGCCGGCAGATACACGGTGACCGTGGTGCCGCTGCCGAGCTCGCTGTCGATCGCCAGGTGGCCCCGGTGCCGGCGCAGGATGTGCTTGACGATCGCGAGCCCGAGACCGGTGCCGCCGACCTGACGCGAGCGCGCCGGATCGACCCGAAAGAAGCGCTCGGTGACCCGCGGCAGATGTTCGCGGGCAATCCCCGGGCCGCGATCGCTGACCACGATCCGGAGCGCCGCGCGCCCGGTCAGAGGGCCAGCGCCCGGCGGCGCTGCGGCGACGTGCTGGCCGCTGATCGTGACCTCGCCCGCGGGCCCGCCGTACTTGATCGCATTGTCGATCAGGTTGGTCAACAGCTGGACCAGCTGATCGCGATCGGCGGTGACCGGGGGCAGCCATGGAGCGAGCTTGAGGTCGAGGCTGGCGTTGCGCTCGTGGGCGTAGGGCCGGAGCCCGCGGACCACGCTGGTCAGGCAGTCGACCGGGTCGACCCGCTCGCTCGGAGCCTGGTGTTCGCTCTGCTCGATCCGCGATAGCGACAAGAGATCGTCGACCAGCCGCGACATGCGCGCGGCCTCGCCGGCCATGGTCTCGAGGAAGCGCTCGCGCGCCTCGGGGTCGTCGCGTGCGGGGCCGGCGAGCGTGTCGATGAAGCCGCGCAACGCGGTCAGCGGCGTGCGCAGCTCGTGGCTGGCGTTAGCGACGAAGTCCTGGCGCACGCGCTCGATCATCAGCTGCTCGGTGAGCTCGCGCAGCCCGACCAGCGCCGCCGCCTGCCGGCGCAGCCGGACCGGCACCACCAGGACGCCGAACGCGCGCGACGGCGGCCCGGCCAGCTGCAGCGTCAGCTGCGCCTCGCCGTGACCGTCGAGCGCCTCGTCGACCGCGGCCAGCAGCCCCGGATCGCGCAGGCTGGCCTCGATCGGCTTGTCGACCGGCGGGTGGCCGAACAGCGCCGCCGCCGCCTGGTTGGCGCCGATCACCTGGCGCTCGCGGCCGACCAGCAGCAAGGGGTCCGGCAGCGCGTCGAGCAGCGTCGCGAGCAGGCGGTCGGTCTCGGCGCGGCGCTCGCGCTGCTCGGCGAGGGCGCGGTCGAGGCGATGCAGCGCGGTTGCCAGCTCATCGCCGCCGAGCGGCCCGAACCCGGGCAGCGGCGCGGCCTGGCGCCCGTCGGCCAGGGCCTCGAGGTAGCGCCCGGTCGCCTGGAGCTGGCGCTCGCGCAGCCAGGCGAGCGCGCCGCTGAGCGCCAGGCCGAGCAGCCAGGCGAGCCCCGCCGGCGGCCAGGCGACCTTGCCGAGCGCGGCCAGGCCGAGCAGCGCCAGGCTCGCCGGCAGCGCCAGCCACACGGTGCGCGCCAGCAGCCGGGTCGGCTGCAGCAACCGCCGTTCCGACGGGGCGGCGGCGGGCTCGGGCACGGGCGCGGCGGGCAGCAAAGAAGGAAGCTCCGAGAGCCAAGGTGCGCGCCGAATGCATTTTCGCGGCGCCATCCCGGTCAGCTATTTGCTCGGCCGCGGCGCAAAGAGCAAGCCGCCCGTGCGTCCGCGGTCGGGGTCAATCGATGGATTAGATTGACGAGCGAGGGTAATCTGGTATAGGAAAATAAACCTGTTCATCGTTTCTGGAGCCCCCATGGCCGCCTCGCTGCTCCGTCTCCATGACGGCTTCGCGCATACCTCGCCGGGCCTGCGCGGGCCGGTGCGCGAGCTCCAGGCCGTGCTGCGGCGCTACGACCCCCGGGTGACCATCGATGGCCTGTTCGACCTCGGCACCGAGCAGGCGGTCCGGTCGTTCCAGCGGGCGCAGGGCCTGTCCGCCGATGGCGTGGTCGGCCCGGCGACCTGGCAGGCGCTGACCGAGCCCCAGCTGCTGGCGCCCCTCCACCACTTCACCACCACCTATCCGCTGGACGACCCGGTCCTGCTCGATGATCTGCACGCCGCCACCCGCTATGGCGCCTCGATCGTCGCCGCCGCCGCGGACTTCGGCCTGCCGCCGGCGATCATCGCGGCGCTGGGCTCGCGCGAGTCGCGCTGGGGCTTGGCCCTGACGCCCAAGGGGCCGCACGGCACGAGCGATCTGGTGCCGCGGCCGTTCGTCCGCCCGCACCGGTCCGCGCCGCTGCCGCCCGACGGCTGCGGCTTCAGGCGCGGTCTGCTGCGGGTCGACTACGACGCCCACGAGTTCGCCCGCAGCGGCGACTGGCAGAGCCCGGACGCCAATCTGCGCTATGCCTGCGGCCTGCTGCACGAGGCCAAGACCCAGCTCCGCCGCCGGACCGTGCTGCACGGCCAAGCGCTGCTGCGCGCGGCGCTCGCTGCCTACAACTGCGGCCTCGGCAACGTCATGCGCGCGGTCCAGCACGGCCTCGACCTCGACTTCTACACGGCCGGCCGCGACTACGCCCACGACGTGCTCGATCGCGCCGGCTTCTTCGAGGCCCACGGCTGGGACTAGCTCCGCCGACGCGCGTCCGGCGCGAGTGCGAGCGTGAACAATTGCCCGCTTGCGGGTAAGCTCCGCCGGTCCGGTCCAGGCGGAGACGGGTCGATGTTGCGAGGCATGCGCGCTCTGGGGCGGACGCTCCGGCTGTGGCTCGGGTTCTGCCTGACCCTTGTGCCGACCGCCTGCGCCGGTCTCCTGACCGCCGACATCGAGCCGCCCGAGGTCAGCCTCGCCGGCCTTAGCCTCGGCGAGGCCGGGGCTGTTCGAGCAGCAGCTGCAAGTCGATCTCCGGCTGCGCAATCCGAACGATTTCGAGATCGCGATCGAGCGGCTGACGTTCGATCTCGAGATCAACGACCAGCGGTTCGCCCGCGGCCGCGCCAACCAAGCGTTCGAGCTGCCGGCGCTCGGCGAGGCCGTGGTCCCGGTGACCGTCAGCCTGCCGACCAACGATCTGCTCGACCGGTTGCTGGCGATTGCCAGCGAGCGCCGGCTCGACTACCGGCTGACCGGCGAGGCCGAGCTCGACAGCCTGTTCTTCGGCCGGCTGCCGTTCCAGCGCGAGGGCAAGCTCGCGCTGCCGAAGCTGCCCTGGCTCGAGCCGCGCGGATCCTAGCGTCGCCCGCTACGGCAGCGTCACCCGGCCGCCGTCGGCGACGTAGACCTGACCGGTGGTATAGCTCGAGCGCTCGGACAACAGGAACAGCGCGAGCTCGGCCATCTCCTCGGGCCGGCCGATCCGCCTGAGCGGGGTCGCCTCGATCATCCGCTGCCGGGTCGCCGCATCGAGCGAGGCCGCCGGCATGTCGGTTTCGATCAGGCCGGGGGCGATCGTGTTGATCCGGATCTCGGGCGCGAACGCCTCGGAGCAGCTGCGCGCGAAGCCGACCACCGCGGCCTTGGACGTGCTGTAGGCCAGCATCGCCGGCCGCGGCCGCAGCCCGGCGATCGAGGCCAAGCACACGATCCGCCCGAAGCCGCGCGCGATCATGCCATCCTTGACCGCCATGATCGGCAGGAACGTGCCATCCAGGTTGACCGCCATCGTCCGCCGCCACTCGTCGAGCGCGACCTGGCCGCGCGTCTCGTCCGGCGCGATGCCGGCGCTGGTCACCAGCAGGTCGATCGGCCCGAGGGTTTTCTCCGACGTTTGCGACCATGGCCGCGACCGCAGCCGGGTCGGCGACGTCCCCCTGCACGGTCATGCAGTCCGCACCCTCGGCCTTGACCAGGCGCTCGGCTTCGGCGGCCGCGGCTTGGTTGCGCGCATAGTTGATCGCAACCCTGGCGCCCTCCTGGGCCAGCCGCACGCAGGTCGCGCGCCCGATCCCGCGCGCGCCGCCGGTCACCAGCGCCGTCCTGCCTTCGAGTTCCTTGCGCGGCATGGCTTTTCGCCTGGAGATCGTTGAGGCAGCACGCGAGGCGGGCCCGGCGACGACACCGCCTCCTCTATCGCTGGCTTGCCAGAAATCGATGATCTCGAGCGCGGTGGGCGACGGAAGTCGTCGAAGCGCGGGTCGCCAGCGCGAATCGTTGGCCCCGTCAGCTGGATGAGCATCACTGAACACGCGATCCGATCAAGATCCTGGGCGCCCGGCTCCGGATCGAGCCACCTCGCCAACCACTGGGCAGGGGTGCGGGGCGACCGTGCGGCCGCCCCCGTTCGTTTCGGAGTCAGGCCTCAGCCCCTGAGGTCGACGCCGTAGAAGATGTGCGCGCCGAACGGGTCGATCTTGTAGTCGACCACCTGCTTGCTGACCGGCATGTAGACGACCGAGTGGGCGATCGTGACCCAGGGCGCCTCCTCCTTGAAGATCACCTGGGCCTCCTCGTACAGCCGGGTGCGCTCGGCGACATCGCTGGTCTGCTTGGCCTGGACCAAGAGGTCATCGAACGGCTTGTGGCACCAGCGGGCGCGGTTGGTGCCGTCCTTGGCGGCGGCGCACCCCAGCAGCACGTGGAGGAAGTTGTCCGGATCGCCGTTGTCGCCGGTCCACCCGAGCAGCACCGTCTGGTGCTCGCCGGCCTTCGAGCGGTCCAGGTACTCGCCCCACTCGTAGGTGACGATCTCGGCCTCGACCCCGACCTTGGCCCAGTCGGCCTGGACCAATTCGGCCATCCGCCTGGCGTTCGGGTTGTAGGGCCGCTGGACCGGCATCGCCCAGATGTCGGTCTTGAGGCCGCTGACGCCCGCCTCCTCGAGCAGCTTCTTGGCGGCGTCGGGATCGTAGGCGTAGTCCTCGACCGCGTCGTTGTACGACCAGATGGTCGGCGGGATCGGGTTCTTGGCGGCCGTGCCCGAGCCCTGGAACACCGCGTCCAGGATCGCCTGCTTGTTGATCGCGAGGTTGAGCGCCTGACGCACGCGCTTGTCGGTGAAGGGCTCCTTTTCGGTATTGAACGCGAGATAGCCGACGTTCAGACCCTCCTGCTCGAGCAGGTTCACGTCGGCGTTGGCGCGGATCGCATCCAGGTCGGCCGGATTGGGGTAGGGAATGACGTGGCATTCCCCGGCCTGCAGCTTCTGCCAGCGGACCGAAGGATCGGGCGTGATCGCGAACACCAGATCGTCGATCGCGGCCTTGCCCTCCCAGTAATCGGGGTGCGCCTTGTATCGGATCACCGCGTCCTTCTGGTAAGCGACCAGCTGGAACGGGCCGGTGCCGACCGGATCGAGGTCGACCTGCTCAGGCGTGCCGGCCGCCTGCATCTGCTGCGCGTACTCGGCCGAGAGGATCGACGCGAAGTCCATCGCGAGGTTGGCCAGGAACGGCGCTTCCGGGTGCTTGAGCGCGAACTTCACGGTCAGATCATCGATCTCCTCAACCGACTTCAGCAGGTTCGGCATGTCCATGCTGTCGAAGTATTGATAGGTGCCGCCGGAGACCTGGTGAAAGGGGTGTTCCGCGCTCAACTGGCGCTCGAAGGTCCAGACCACATCCTCGGCGTTGAAGTCGCGGGACGGCGTGAAGCCCTTGGTGGTCTGGAACTTGACGCCCTCACGCAGGTGGAAGGTGTATTCGAGGCCGTCATCGGAGATGTCCCAGCTGTTCGCGAGCCCCGGCACGATCTCGGTGGTGCCGCGCTCGAACTGGACAAGGCGGTTGTAGATCGGCTTCGAGGAGGCATCGAAGGTGGTGCCGGCGGTATAGAGCTGCGGGTTGAAGCCCTCGGGGCTGCCCTCGGAGCAGAAGACCAGGGTCTTGGCCTGGACCTGGGTCGCGAGCGCGGCGGCGAGCGCGAGCCCGAGGCTCCCGGCGACCAAACGATGGCGCATTGGTGTACTCCCTGCCCAATTCTTCATGCGCGAGGCCACGGGTGTGGCCGCTTGGCGCTACTAGGCAAGCGGCGCCTTGACTTGTCAATCGCCAACCCGGCACGCCACCGGCGCTGGCCTCAGGCGTCGCCGGGTCGCGCGCCCGTGGCATAGTCCAGCACGGCCGGCAGCACGAGCGGCGCTTCGGCCCGCCGCCTCCCCAACCGGAGCTTGGCCGTGGTCCGCGCTTGCCCGAGCCGCGGGATCCGGCTGGCGGCGATGCGCCGGGATCGGCTAATCTTGGCCGATGTCCCGGCCGGCGCCGTCTGCTCCGCCCGATCAGCTGCAGCAGATCAGCGTGCATACGCTCGCCCACTACCGGCGCTTTGCCGAAGGCTATCGCACCGGCACCTGGGACCACGACGTCAGCCAGAACATCGCCGCCCTGCTGGCCGCGACCGGCGCCCCGCCGCCGCTGCGCATCCTTGATCTCGGCTGCGGCCCAGGGCGCGATCTGATCGCGTTTCGCGACCTCGGCCATGCGCCGGTCGGCCTCGATGGCTGTCCGGAGTTCGTCGCGATGGCCAAAGCCGCCTCCGGCTGCCCGGTCTGGCTCCAGGACCTTCTGGCGCTCGACCTGCCAGCCGGCCGCTTCGATGGCGTGTTCGCCAACGCGGTCCTGTTCCACGTCCCGAGCCAGGCGCTGCCAGCGGTACTGAGCGCGCTCCTGGCGGCGCTGAAGCCCGCGGGCGCGCTGCTCGCCTCCAACCCGCGCGGCGCCAACGAGGAGGGCTTCGCCGACGGCCGCTACGCCTGCTTCTATGATTTTCCCACCTGGCGCCGCGTGGTCGCGGCCGCGGGCTTCGAGCTGATCGACCACTACTACCGCCCGCCCGCCCGGCCCCGCCATCAGCAGCCCTGGCTGGTCACGGTCTGGCGCAAGCCCGCCGCCGAGCCGGCCGCCTAGGGCTGGAGCTGATCGAGCAGCGCCGGCGGCACCCCGAGCCGGCGCGCGATCGCGGCGCGATCGACCGCGGCCGGATCGAGCAGGATCTCGGTGAGCGGCCGCTGATCGAGCTGCACGTCGGCCAGCAGCTCGCTCCGGCTGACCAGACCGTCGAGGTCATCGTCATAGAGCGCCAGCAACCGCTCGATCCCGATCGAATTCGGCCAGCAGCAGGCCGAACACCAGGCTCGAGCGCTCCGGCTGGCTGAGCTCCTGCGCGTGGCGGAGCAGCCAATCGCCGAGCCGGGTGCGGACCTCGGTCAGCTCGGCGACCGAGAGCCCCAGATCCGCGTCGGTATCGGCCAGGCGCCAGGCGAGCGCCACGCATTCCTCGGCCGGCCGTTGCCGGCAGATCGTCCGGCTGGTGCGCATGAACTGCTCGAACGCCGCCGCACTGGCATCGAGGCCGCCCACGTCCTCGGCCGCCGCCAACGCCGGCGCCGCCAGCAGCGTCAGCACCCCGATCAGGGCTCCAGTGGCTGGCCTCACCGGCGCTGAGCCAGTGCTACGATCGCGCTCAGGATCGCGCCGTTCGGATCAAGGTAGGCATCGAGGATGCTGAAGTGATGCGCGCCCGGCACGATGGCAAGCGTCGGGTCGAGGCCGTGGCGCGTCAGATGTTCGGCATAGGACTGGGTCTGCCGGCGCCATTCCGGCGGCTCCTCGCCGCCGACGAACAGCGCGACCGGGCAATGCACCCGGGGCGGGAGCGCGAGCGCATTGTTGCGCTGCGCGATCGCCTCGGTGAGCCCGAGCTCGGTGTTGACCGAGATGTGGCGCGCGGGCTCGGGATCGTAGATGCCGCTGATCGGCACCGCCCCTTTGATCAGGTCCGCCGGCAGCCCCTCGGCCGGCCAGTCGTGGGCGAGCGCCATCGCCTGCAGGTGCGCGCCGGCCGAGCTGCCGGAGATCGTCAGGCGCCCGGCATCGGCGCCGAACTCGGCCGCATGCCGGAAAGCCCAGGCGAGCGCCCGCCGGGCCGAGGCGACCACGCCATCGAGCGTCACCGCCGGGCAGAGGTCGTAATTGGCAACCACGGTGCAGATGCCATGCGCGACCAACTGTTCGGCGACAAACGAAAAATTCGCCTTGTCCTGCGCCCGCCAGTAGCCACCGTGGAAGAAGACGTGGACCGGCGCGCCCGCCGCTGCCGGGAACACGTCGACCTTTTGGCGCGCGCCCGCGCCATAGGGCAGGTCCAGCCGGCCGCAAAGCCGCGCCCGGACCGCGGCGCTGAGCTCAGCCTTCTCGACCTGGAAAGCCTCGAAATCGGGCACCGAGCGGCGCGGGTTGAACTGCCGCTCGAGCTCGTCCGCGTCCAGATCGCGCCAGCTCATCGATCAGCGGAGCCGCGGCGCTACGACATCAGCCGGCGCTCGAACCGCGCGAGCAGGGCCCCGCCGGCATCGAATACCTCGAGGTGCTCGCCCACGATCTTGAACGTCCTGACCTGCTCCAGCGCGTCCAGGAACGCCCGCTCGGTGGCCATGCCTTCGGGACAGGCCATCATCGTGCTCGCGACCGGGCCGAGCATCAGGGTCTCGCCCTCGACCCGATAGCCGCCGACCACCCGGTTGCAACCGCCGGAGCCGCCGAGCCGGTGATCCGAGCCGCGGTCAAGCGCCGCTGCTGCTCGGCGAGCAGAACCGGCTGGTCGCGGAGCCGCGTGAGCTTCCAATAGGTGTTCACGAGCGGTGCGGTGTTGAAGCGGGCGCCGCAGGTCTCGCCGGGCCAGACCCCGATCAGGCGCAGCGGCACGAGCATCGGCACGCGGCCCTCGCCCTCGACCTTCGGCCGCAGCTCAATCCGCCCCTCGAGGTTGACCAGGAGCTCCTCGCCCGGCTGCCGCGAGGCTTCGAGATAAGCCCGCTCCAGGGCGGCGTTGCCGGCCTCCATCACGACCGGCAGGCGCCGGCGCGTCAGGCACTCGGTGAACAGCCTGGCATCGGCCATGTAGCTGTACATGCCGCGCAGCTCAAGATGCGGCTCGATCGGGCTGAAGCTCGCCGCGCGGATCAGATCGTAGTTCAGCTCGGAGACGATCGGCCGTCCTTCGAGATCAAGTTGGCGCAGCCCGTCCGGCGCGGCGATCCCGAACTGCAGCGGCGCCTCGCGGTCGCCGTGCAGAGCGAGCGTTCGCCCGTCGGCGGCGATCAGAAAGCCACCGATCAGATCGAACGCGGCATCCGGCCCACGCCCGAGATAGGTCTGGCGCAGATAGAAGGCCGCGTCCGGGAACAGGTCGAGTTGGTAGCGGATGCCGGGGCAGTCCGCGCAGGGCAGATCGCCGGTAAAGGTCGCGGGCAGCTCGCCCAGCACGCCGCCCGCGGGCGTCTCGGCCGCCTGGCTCGCCCGGCGCAGCAGCAGCTCGACCCGATCGCCCCGACCCCGGGTCAGCACGAGATGAGTCTCGGTCGTCGTGAACCAGAGGCGGTCCTCGACCAGGATCCGGCCGCGGACGCTATAGCTGTGCCTCGGCTCGATCCGGCCCGGGTCGTAGCTGATCGCGAACGCGATCGGCACCTGGCCGGCCCGCGCCACGCGCGCCCGGCCCAGGACCTCGGCGGTCGCGTCGGCTAGCGAAACGTCCTCGAGCGTGGCCTCGAACACGGCGCCCGGCGGCAGGGCGATGCGCTCGCGGTAGACCGCGGTCCCGGTGACCGCCCCGTCGGCGCCCTCTGCACCTGCGGACCCGAGCGCTGCGATCGACAGCGCCAGGCCCGCGAGCCTTGACACGACCGGCACCGCCACCCTCTCCTCCACCGGCGACCGCTAAGCGCTATGCTGGGGCAGTATGGCGCTGAGCGGACGAGGAGAACAGAGCCGATGACCATCACCGCGCGCGAGGCCCCGGTGCTGACTTGGCTCGAGCGGCAGTACGAGCCGATGGTCGGCCTGCTGGGCGAGCTCGTGAACGTCGATTCGGGCTCGTTCGACGCCGCTGGCGTAGCCCGGGCCGGCGAGGTCATCCGGCACCACCTCGAGAGCCGCGGGCTCGCCTGCGAGGCGATCCCCCAGGCCGACGGCAGCGTCTCG
Organism: uncultured Alphaproteobacteria bacterium; assembly: GCA_963840925.1. Lineage (GTDB taxonomy): Bacteria > Pseudomonadota > Alphaproteobacteria > Geminicoccales > Geminicoccaceae > DATAOG01. The sequence continues at coordinate 123,430 of CAWJAY010000032.1, read as the reverse complement.
CTCAAGGCGACCGTTGGCCCGCGCCAGCCCGCGGCCGGCAACGCGCACGTCCTGCTGCTCGGCCACCGCGACACGGTTTTTCCCAAGGGCACGGTCGCCGAGCGGCCGTTCCGGATCGAGAATAGCCGCGCCTATGGCCCGGGCGTCTGCGACATGAAGGCGGGCCTGGTCATGAATGCGTTCGTGCTCGAGGCCTTCGCCCGCCACGGCGGCGCGCCGCGGCCGCTGGTCATGCTCGTGACCTCGGACGAGGAGATCGCATCGCCCGCCTCGCGCCCGACCATCGAGGCCGTGGCGAGCGGCGCGCGCGCGGTCTTCAACGCCGAGCCCGGACGGCCGTCCGGCAACATCGTCTCCGGCCGCAAGGGGGCGATGTTCCTCTCCGTCGAGGTGATCGGCAAGGCCGCCCACTCCGGCTCCTCGCACGACCAGGGCGTGAGCGCGATCGAGGAGCTCTGCCGCAAGGTGACGGCACTGCACGCGCTCACCGACTACGCCAGCGGCACCACGGTCAACGTCGGCCTGATCAGCGGCGGTCAGTCGGTCAACACGGTCGCGCCGTTTGCCAGCGCCCGGGTCGACGTGCGCTTCAGGACCATGGCGGCGATGGCCGCGGCCGAAGCCGCCATCCTGCGCATCCTCGGCGAGAGCCAGCTCGCCGGCACCACCACGCGGCTGACCGAGAAGGCGCTCTTTCTGCCGTTGGAGCCGAGCCCTGCCGGCAAGTCGCTGTTCGAGCGCTACGTCGCGGCCGCGGCCGAGCTCGGTCAGACGATCGGCGGCGAGTATACCGGCGGCTCGGCGGATTCCGGCTTCACCGCCGCGCTCGGCGTGCCGACCGTCTGCGGCACCGGCCCGATCGGCGAGAAGGCGCACAGCCCCGACGAGGCCTGCCACCTCGACAGCCTGGTCCCGCGCGCCCAGATCCTCGCGCTCGCGATTGCCCGCCTCGAGACCTGAGGGCGGAAGCACGCCGATGAGCCGCCTCGACAGCTTCATCCGCCGGCTCGAGGCGCAGCGCGCCTCGCTGAACCACGCGGTGCGGGCGATCGCGAACCTGCCCGGGCCCGTGCTCGAGCTCGGGCTCGGCAACGGGCGCACCTACGATCATCTGCGCGAGCTGCTGCCGGCGCGCGAGATCTTCGTATTCGAGCGCCAGCTCGCGGCGCATCCGGCGTCCATGCCCGATCCCGCGCATCTGATTCTCGGCGACATCCGCGCGACCCTGCCGGCTGCCCGCCTGCCGGCGCCGGCCGCGCTCGCGCACTGCGACATCGGCACCGGCGACGCCCTGCGCAACGCCGACCTCGCCGCTTGGCTCGCGCAGGTGCTGCCCGGGCTGCTCGCGCCCGGCGCCTGGGTCGTCTCCGACCAGCCGATGGGTACGCCAGCACTCGCACCGCTGCCGCCGCCCGAAGGAATCGGGCGGGAGCGCTATTTTCTCTACCAGCATATTTCAGTCCTGCCGGGTGGATAAAACCTGAAGTTTGCAAAACGCGGCCCGGCGGCAATCGTCGACCCTTGTCCTCCGCGGAAAATTCCTATTTGCTGATCGCCAAGGCAGGCGGCGATGGCGGTCAAGGACGAGTTCTGGCTACGCTTCTGGGGAGTCCGCGGCACTGTGCCCTGCCCCGGCCCGGACACGCTCCGCTATGGCGGCAATACCGCCTGCCTGGAAGTGATGTGCGGCGGGCAGCGGCTGATCCTCGACGCCGGCACCGGGCTGCGCGCGCTCGGCGCCAGCATCAACGGCCAGGACGGCCTCAGCGCGCACATCTTCCTCACCCACACCCACATCGACCACATCAACGGCTTCCCGTTCTTCCGCCCGGCCTATAACCCCAAGAATCGCTTCGAGCTCTGGGCCGGCCACCTGGGCGGCCAGCAGGGCGCGCTGCAGGCGGTGCTGAAGGATCTGATGCGGGCGCCGATCTTCCCGGTGCCACTCGACATCATGGAGGCCTGCATCGCCTTTCACGACTTCGCCGCCGGCCTGGTGATCGAGGTCGTGCCGGGCGTGGTCCTGCGCACCGCGCCGCTCAATCATCCGAACGGCGCCACCGGCTACCGGATCGAGCACGCCGGCAGATCGGTCTGCTACGTCACCGATACCGAGCATCGCGAGGGCGCGCTCGATTCGACCATTCTGGAGCTGATCGAGGGCAGCCAGATCGTGATCTACGACGCGACCTACACCGAGGCGGAATATCCGAGCTTTCGCGGCTGGGGCCATTCGACCTGGAGCGAGGGCGTGCGCCTGTGCAAGGCCGCCGGAGCCGGGCGCCTGATCGCCTTCCACCATGACCCGGATCACGACGATGCCGCGCTCGACCGGATCGCCCTGGAGCTGGAGCGCGCTTTGCCCGGCTCGCAGGTGGCGCAGGAGGGCCTGGTCCTCCACCCTTGAGCCGGAGCGCGCCCGTGGTCGAGCGGTCCGGGCCGAGCGCGGCGGAGATCCGGCGCGGTCGGCGCCGGCGTCTGGTGATGGGCCTTGCGACCCTGCTCGGCGGCAGGCCGAGGGGCTTTTTCGTCCCCCATCGCTATGCCGACCGGGTGCGCCCTTGCGGCTATCCGACGCTCGAGCCGCTGTTCGCCGCAGCGCGGCCGGAGTTCGCGCGGCTGCTCGCCGAGATCGAGGCTCTGGCGCCGGACCTGCGCCGCCTCGGCGGGCCGCCGCCGGCGCCGCGCTTCGATCAGGACTGGTTTCCGCCGCTCGACGCGGCGGCCGCCTATGCCGTGGTCGCGACCGTCCGCCCGCGCCGGATCGTCGAGATCGGCTCCGGCCATTCGACCCGCTTTCTCGCCCGCGCGATCGCCGATCGCGGTCTCGCGACTGAGCTGCTCTGCATCGACCCGGCGCCGCGGGCGAGCCTGCGCGGCCTCGCCGTGCGCTGGCTCGAGGTGACCCTCCAGCAGGCGCCACCCGGGTGTTTTTCCGAGCTCGCGCCGCGCGATCTGCTGTTCGTCGAACTCGAGCCACGTCCTGATGCCCGGTACCGATGTCGACTGGCTCCTGAACCGGATCCTGCCGGCGATCGCGCCGGGCGTGCTGGTCCACGTCCATGACGTCTTCCTGCCCGACCCTTATCCCGAGGCCTGGGCCTGGCGCGGCTACAACGAGCAGCAGGCGGTCGCGACGCTGCTCCAGGCTGGCGGATCGGCGGGTGGCGGCTACGCGGTCCGGTTCGCAAGCCACTATCTCGCGACCCGCCAGCCCGAGCGCCTGGCCGCGGGCGTTCTCGGCGAGCTTGCCGCGGTCGGCGGCGGGCTCGCAAGCAGCCTCTGGCTGGAAAAGCGCACCTGAACGCCCAGGCGGGCCAGCGCCATCAGCGCTGCGCCGGCCGCGTCACCGAGCGGCGGAGCCAGTCGTACCAGGGTTCCGGGTAGCATCGGAGGCCGATGACATCGCGCTCATCCGCCGGCCGGCCGGCCGCCCACGTCTCGAAGAACTCGCGCAGCACCTGCGGGTGCTGCCGGTGCTCGAGAAACTGCGCCGGCGTCATCAGCCGGTACGGTCGCTTCTCGGGTCCGATCGGCCTGGCCTTCCGGCCCGTGGAGCGCGCCCGCATGTTCTCGAACCGCTGCAGTTTTTCCTGCATCTGCTCGGCGTTCAGGAAGAAATGATCATATTTGTACAAAGTACAGTCTAACGTTGCGCAAAAAGGATAGGCGTTTCCACAATAATAGTATTTCCTGACCTTGGTCACCGGATCGATAAAGTACTCCAGGCGATCGAGCGAGATCGGGCGCTCGTTGCCACCGGTAGGGTGCTTGAGGCCGTAGCCGATATCGATGTGCTGCTGAACCGCCAGCTTCTTGTTGATGCACCATCGCTTCAATTTTTCGATTTTCTGGTACCGGCCGTCCGCCCATTGCACCAGCCGGAACGCATAGAGCACGTTGCGGCCGTCATCCTGCAACGCGCGCAGCTGCTCGAGCAAATGCGGCCGCTCGCGCTCGGGCAACAGGTGATCGGCGTCGAAATGGATCACCCAATCACCCTCGCTCGCCTCGAAGGCGAGCTGTCGCTGGATGCCGAACTGCGCCCGCTCCCAGGCGTCGCCCGGTCCCCAATAGGTCTGATCGGTCGCGAGCACGCGGATCCGGTCATGGCCGCGCAGCCCGGACAGCCGCTCGAGACTGTCATCGGTGCTGCCGCCATCGACGACGATCACTTCGTCGGCCAGGTCCAGAAAACTCTGGATCGCCGGCAAGTAGATCAGATACCCGCTCGACCATGGATTGGTAATGAAAGTGGCGGCCGAGATCTTCATGCTACTGGAATCGCGGGCCATGTTCGGGCGCGCGGCTGCAACCGCTGGCCATCGGTCGCGGCCGCCATCAGGCGCTCCGCGTGGCCAACATCTGTTTGACCCGGCAGTAGCGGTCGTAGGCGGCCTTCGAGTTGCTCGAGACGAACGCCGGGCCGGGTTGCAGGCAATACGGCACGCTGCCGAAGATGCGCTCGAGCAGCCGGTTCTGCCGGCTGTACCTCAGATCGTGGATCTTCAGATTGAAGCGGAAGGTCGTGCTCAGGAATTTGCCGAAGCCGCGCTCGGTGAAGCGGCGCAGGTGGGGATCGGTCCATTCTTCCTGATGGCGATGAAAGCACAGGCTGTCATCCCGACCGAGCATGACTTTGACAAGGTGGCGCAGGCGGAACTCGTTCGGCACATGGGCAAGCAGGACCCCCTCGGGCCGCAGCACGCCCGCGAGCTTGGCGAGCGCGGTGCCGGGGCTCAACAGGTGCTCGAAGACGTCCGAGCAGACGACCACGTCGAAGCGGCCGAGCCCATCAACCGCATCGCGCTCGAGATCGGCGCGGTGGAACATGATGCCCGCGGCCTCGAACTCCGCCCGGAACAGATCGCTGACGTCGAGCGCAACCCGGCGTCTCGCCGGGACCATCTGCAGGAAGTCAGGCGCGCCGGCACCTGCGACCAGGACCTCGATCTCGGGATCGTGCCGGAGCAGGTCCAGATACAAGCGATGCCAGCCGCTGACACCGCGGCGGGGAGGGCTTTCGCTCAAATAGCGCTCAGCATGGCTGGACATGATCGGATCTAAGCTCGGGCGCCGGTCGGCTCGTCGGGCGCTGGCAGACCGCGCCGGGTCGCGTGCGCGGGCCCGAGCAGCACCGCCTGGTAGCGCCCGATCGCTTCGTCGTAGTCGAACACCGCGGCGCGCGCGCGCAGCCGGCGGGGATCGGGCGGGTGATCGAGCGTCCGCTCGATCGCCTCGGCCAGCGCGCCATCATCGCCGACCGGGACCAGCTCGCCGAAGGCCCCGTCGTCCAGAATCTCGCGCGGCCCGCTCGGACAATCGGTGCTCACGACCGGAGTGCCGCACGCGAGCGCCTCGAGCACGACGTTGGCGAACCCCTCGAACCGGGACGACAGCACGAACAGCGTCGCCCGGGCCATGTAAGGCAATGGATTGTGCAGAAAGCCCAGGACCTCGACATCGCCTCGGACCCCGAGTTCGGCCGCGAGCTGGTAGACACGATCGATGTGCTTCGGGCTGCCCTTGCCGGCGATCATCAATCGGGCCGGGCGGCGCTGCCGCAACCGGGCGAAGGCACGCAGCAGGGTCGGGTGGTCCTTCTGATGCGCGAGCCGACCCACGCTGAGCAGCACCGGCGGCCCGCCGGGAGCGAACCATGGGTGTTCGACCGGCTCCGCCCGTCGGGCTGCGAGATCGGGGGTCAGCGTCGGGTTATGCAGAATCGTGATCGCCGCGCGCGGAATCCCGACCGAGCGCATCAGATCGTCGGCGACCCCGCCGGAGACCGCGACGATCGCGTCCGCCTGCAGGTAGGTGCGGCGCATCACCGGGCTGAGATGGCGCCGGCGCCAGTCCTTGCGCGGCTTGCCGCTCGAGAAGTGACTGCGCTCGCTGAGCACGATCCGGGTCTCAACCCGCGCCAGCCGGCGCGCCAGCACAGCCTCTATGTTGAGGTTGGGGGTGGCCGCAAATAGCGTGTCGGGGCGGGCGTGGCGCAGGTAGTCGACGAGCGACGGCAGGTAGGGGATCGACCGCGAGCCGTGCTTGCGACTGAAGAGCGGTCGGAGCAGCGCTGGGATGGCAGTGGGGTCCGCGCGCAGGGCCGCGAAGCGGGCCGCGAGCGCGTTGCCCTTACGCAACTCGATGACCGCGACGCTCGGCGGCAGATCCGCTTGAAATTCGCCGTTCGCGGCGCACACGAGGATCTCAATCCGCGCCCCCCGTTCGGCGAGCTCCCGGGCGAGGATCGTGACGATACGCTGCAGGCCGCCGCCGCTCAGATCACCGAGCAGAAACGCCAAATGGGCGTCGAGCCGGGCCGGGGCGACCGCGGTCTGCGGCTCAAGCTCCGCCGGCTGGGTCATGCCCATGTCATTACTCCCACTTAAGGGGCAGATGCGCGACAGTTGCCGGACTCCACGAATGCAGTCGAGCCAAATCGCGAAATCCCGTCGAGACCGGCGGAGCCGAAACTTTCCGCGCGATGTTGTGTCGCGCGGCGGGCCAGGCGAACAACATGCCCGGTCCTGATCAGCCCGGCTCACCCGCAGGCTCAAGTGGCTGGCGAAACCGCCCGACCCTGATCTTGTCGTGAAAGACCAGCATTGGCTGCTTGCTGGCGAACTGCGCGCGTCGTCCGCTTTCGGCCGGACCGACGAAGCAATCGAGGCGGCCGCTTCGGCGCCCGATGACACCGATCCAAAGCATTTCGATCAAGATCATCCGATTGACGTTGGAGCCCGCCCTGACAAGGAGGGGCCCGAGGCCGCCATCGATGGCCATCGTCGTCGAGATGCTCCTCTGCATAGAATGAGCTGGCGCGAGCATTGCCACGCGCTCCGGCCGACGGCCCGGGGGATAGCATGATCGGCGGGGTCTGTCACTCTGGAACCGGCAGGCCCGCGGCCGCGCCGCTCCACCGCATGTTGAGTTCAGACGAACCCTGGACGGGGCCTCCTTCAGTCGATCCCGGAGGTCGCCGCCAGGACCGAGAGCCGCTGCTCGGGCTCGGCTATCAGGCGCACGCCGCCGGCGCAGACCTGGTACAGCCGGTCCGCGATCTCGATCCAGGCCGGCCGATGGGTGATCGCGACGATCGTGAAGCTGCCGTCGAGGGCGCGGACGTTGGTGCAGATCTCGGCCTCGGTCGCCGGGTCGAGCGCGCTGGTCACCTCGTCGAGGATCAGAAGCTTCGGCTTGAACAGCAGCGCGCGGGCGAGCGCGATCCGCTGGCGCTGGCCGCCCGAGAGTTGCAGGCCACGCTCGCCGACCGTCGTCATCAGGCCATCGGGCAGCGAGGCGACGAACGGCCAGGCACCCGCGGTCTCGAGCGCGTGAATTGCTTTTGCGGCCGTGATTTCGGGATCGCCTAGCGCGAGATTGGCGAACACCGTGTCGTGCAGCAGAACCAGTTCCTGGGGCACGTAGCCGATCAGGCCGCGCCAGGCGAGCAGATCGAGTTCGGCGAGCGGCACGTCGTCGACCAGAATGCGGCCCCGCTGCGGCGCATACAGGCCGAGCACGAGATCGACGATCGTGGTCTTGCCGACGCCTGAGGCGCCCATGATCACGGTCAGCCGGTCGGCCGGAATGATCATCGAGACCTGGTCGAGCACCAGCCGCTCGCCGAAGCCGAACGACACCGCCTCGAGCGTCAGGCCGCGGTTCAGGGTCGGGGTCCGCCGGCCGACGAACGCTTCGCGCTCGGCCTTGGCCTCGGCAATCATCTGATGCACCGCCCGATGTGAGGCTTCCAAGATCACCGCACTCTGGAGCTGGCGCTGGACGCGGCCGAGCGAGGCCACCGTCCGGTATAAGAGCAAAGCGGTGACGATCAACTCGGGCGTTGGCATCGACAGATGCGCCTGCGCCAAATAGATGCCGACGACCGCGAACAGCACGAAAATCGGCTCACGCAGCTCGTTCATCAGGTTTTCGGCCACCGCCTGCCGGCGCAGCGCGCGGCGCAGGGTCCGGGCCCGCTTTTCCAGCAGGCGCAGAAAGTGCGCCTGGCGCGCCATCGCCTTGAGCGGCTTGATGCCGATCAGGGTATCGCTCAACAGCGTCACGAAGGCCTGGGTGCTGGTCTGCTGCCGGCGACCGGCCTTCTTGGCGATCCGGACCAGCGGGCCGAGAATGAACAGGATCATGGTCCCGACCGCGATGCCGATCAGCGCCAAGCGCCAGGAGATCAGGAACGCGAGGCTGACGCTCACGACCGTCTCGACCAGCGAGGCCACGCACATCGTGGCCAGCATGTAAGCGCGCGCGGCGCGGCTCGCGTCCTGGCTCATCGCGTTGGCGAAGCGGCCGACCGGCTGGCGGGTGAAGTACGACCACTTCACCTCGAGCAGGCTTTGCACGACCGTGGTGCGCAGGTTGGTCGCGACCTCGGCGACCGCGTAGCCGACCCGGACCATCGCGAGCACGAGCAGCGCCGCCTTGCCGATCACCCCGAACACGACCACCAGCAGCAACGTTTCCAGGTTCGCCGGCAGGCCGATGGCGTTCAGCGCGCCATAGACCAGCCGGTGGACCAGCGTCGTCTGGCCGCTGCTGTCGTTCATCAGAACGGTGAGCGCCGGCAACAGGCTCGCAAGCCCGAGGCCCTCGACCAGGTTAGCGAGCAACAGGCTCGCGGTCACGGTCCACTTGGACCAGCCCGGCACGCTCGTGAAGATCTGAAAGATCCGGCGCATCACGCTCGACCGCGGCGCCGGACCCGCAGACCGCGCGCGGCCGCCACCCGATGCTCAAGCCGCACCACCCCGCTCACGCTTCCGTCCCGAGCCAGCGGCCCGCCGCCGGGCGCCGTTCCTGCCGCAAGAACAGCGAGACCGCGCTCGCCGCGAACACCGCGAGCGGTGCCCAGGCCGCCATTGCCGGCGGCAGCAGGCCGAGATCGCCGATCGTGAGCACCAGACCATCGAAGGTCCAGCAGACGAACCCGACCGCGACGCCGAGCGCGATCAACCACCCCTGGGCCGCGCGTCCGCTCAGCGGCCGCGCCAGAGCGACGATGATCAGGATCATCGCGACCGTCGTGACCGGCGCGGCCAGCCGCTCCTGCAGCCAGAGCTTGTAGCGATAGCTCGGTTGGGTTCCAAGCCCCGGCGCGCGGAGCGCACGCAGCAGCTGGCTGAGCGACGCCTCGCGTGGCTCGGCCAACACCGAGGCCAACAGCTCCGGCTCGAGACCATCGGACCAGCGCACGCGATCCTGCTGCTCGATCTCGCCGGATCGGACCCAAGACCAGGTCACGTCATGCAGGACCCAGCCGCCGTCCTCGTAGGTGGCACTTGGCGCCGCGAGGCGGGCGACCAGATTGCCGTCCGGGTCCCGGCGCAAGATGGTCAGGCCGTCGATCCGCCCGGCTCCCGGGTCCACGGTGCGGACGCGCAGGATGTCGTCGCCATGGCGGAGCCAGGCGGCGGGCGCGTCCTCGGCCCGCGCGTAGTCGCCGATCCCCCAGTCGCGCAGCTTGGCGACCGCGGCCGGCGCCGCCTGATCCTCGATCAGGAACTGGGTCGCCGCGATCAGCAGCGCGACCGGCAGCACGGCGGCCGCGAGCCGGGCCCGGGACACGCCGGCGGCCGCGATCGCGGTCAGCTCGCTGTGGCGCGCGAGCTCGGCGAAGGTCAGCAGGCACGCGAGCATGGCCGTGATCGGCAGCACCTGGGCCAGGATCTCCGGCAGGCGGAGGACGGTGTAGCGCAGCACCGGCTCGAGGATGCGATCGCTGTCCGCGAGCACCTGATCGCCGTTGGCGAGGAAATCGAGGATCACCATCAGGGCGGCGAGCCCGAGCAGCAGCAGGATCGCCCGGGCGAGCAGCCGGCGCGCGATGTAGCGGCTCAGCACCGAGGCCACGCGGGGCCGTTCCGGGCACGGCGCCTCAGCCGCGCCGCAGCGTCGGCTGGACGCCCAGCAGCGTGTGCACGAACAGCCAGCCGCCGCCGGCGGCCAGCGCCAGGAACGGCAGCCAGAGTCCGATCCAGGCCGCGAGCAGCTCGCGTTTGCCCAAAGCCTGGCCGAAGTTCAGCGCCTCATAGTAGAAGACCAGGATCGCCAGGCCGATCACGAGGCCGCTGCGCTGGCTGCGCAGGCCGCCGATCAGCGCCAGCGGCGCCGCCAGCAGCGGCAGGATCGGCACCGATGCGATCAACACCAGGCGCCCATGCAGCTCGGCCGCGATCTCGGCCGCGCTCGGTCGGCTCGTGGCGCTCGCCGGCCGGGTCCAGAGCTCGCCCAGCGTGAGCTCGCGCTGGTCGAGGCCGCGCGGCCGGTAGCCCGGACCGTCCTCCGAGCCCACTGGCCAGCTGAGATTGGCGAAGGTCACGGTGCTCGGCGGGCCGGCGGCCGGCAGCTCGGCCCGCTCGCCCTGCTCCAGGATCAAAAGCGGGCTGCCGCCGTCCTCGAGCTGACCGAGCCGGCCGCTCTGACCGGTGACCACGGTCGCCCCGCCGTCGGGCTCGTCCTGATACACGAACACCTTGTCCAGTCGCAGGCCGTCGGCCGCCGGCGTCGAACCCTGGGCGAAGAAGGTCAGATCGCCGGTATGAATGAACGTGCCGCCGCGCACCGCCGCGGTCAGCGAGGCCTCTGCCACCTGCTGCTTGAGCGCCCGGTAGGCATACCGCGCATGGGGGCTGAGCCAGCCGACGATCAGCGCGGCGAGCGCCGCGGTCAAAATCGCCAGGCCCATGACCGGCGCCAGGAGCCGACCAGGGCTTCGCCCGGTGCCGGCCAGGATGACCAGCTCGCTGTCCCGTTTCAGGCGCCGGAAGGTGAGCAAGATGCCGAAGAAGAACGCGGCCGGCAGCGCCATGCTCAAAAAATGCGGCAGCAGCAGCAACAGCATCTGGCCGACGTAGGCGAACGCCCGGTTCGGATTGGCGACCAGGCTGAACAGCTGCAGCACGCGTTCGAGCAGCAGGATCACGAGCCCGATCAGGGTCATGACCAGGGAGCTGGTGATGATCTGGCGGAGCAGGTAGCGATCGACGATGGTCAGCACGGCAGCGGGTACCCGCCGGCGCGCCGGCCGAGCCCGGCCGGGCCCGCACACGTCGCCCGGACCTCCGCCAAACTAGCCCTTGGCACCGTTGTTTCCAGGGGATGACCTCGCCCGCCCGGCGCCGGTCCGGGCTCGCCCGACCCGCCGGCCTGGGAGGACTGCGCGGTGGTGGGCGGTGCTGGGATTGAACCAGCGACCCCTCGCGTGTGAAGCGAGTGCTCTCCCGCTGAGCTAACCGCCCGTCTGCGTCGGATCGCTATAGGAGGGGCCTCCGACCGGTGTCAAGCCGGCGAGGGCGCCGAGCGGAGCGTGCGCTTGACGCCCAGCGCGGCGAGGGCGGCACCGAGCTCGGCCATGTCGTCGATCACCCGATCGGCGCCGAGATCCTGCGCCGGCACCGGCGTGTAGCCGAAGCTGACCAGTACGCACGGCACGCCTGCAGCCCGCGCCGTGAGCAGGTCGGTCTGGCTGTCCCCGACCAGGACCGCGCGCGGCGCCTCGACGCCCAGCCGCGCGAGCACCGTGCGCAGATGACCGGCGTCCGGCTTGCGCACCGCGAGCGCATCGCCACCGATCACCGCGGCGAAGAACCGGTCGAGCTCGAGCGCCGCGAGCAGCCGGTCGGTCGGCGCCTGCGGCTTGTTGGTGCAGACCCCGAGGCGGACGCCGGCCGCGGTCAGCTCCTCGAGCACCGCGACCACTCCCGGGAAAGCCCCGCCGAAGCGGGCCGGGGCCGCGGTGTAGCGGCGCAGAAACTCCGCGAACAGGCGCTCGAGGTCGAGCCCGGGCGGCAGCCCGCCCGAGGCGCGCAGGCTGCGCTCGAGCAATGCCCTAGCGCCGTCGCCGATCATCGGCCGGATCTCGGCCAGCTCAAGGCCCGGTCGACCCTGCTCGGCCAGCACCTCGTTCAGATGCGCGTGCAAATCGGGCGCAGTGTCGACCAGCGTGCCATCGAGATCGAACACGACCGCTGCGAACGGTGCCGGCAAACGTTTCGTCCTTGCCTTGCCGAATGATCCGGTGCGTTAAATACGCAGCAATATCCGGCTCGCAAAGTGCGCGCCGTTGATCTGCCGCTGTCTGCCCCGAGGTCGGAACGAGATGCCTGCTCCGGTCACCGTGATCCTGCTCGCCGCCGGTAAGGGGACGCGCATGCGCACCGACCGGCCGAAGGTGCTGCACCCGCTTGCCGGCCGCCCGCTGATCGCGCACGTGCTGAACACGGCGGCGGAGCTGGCGCCGGCGCGCACCGTCTTGGTCCTGGCCCCGGACATGGAGCCGGTCGCGGCCGAGGCCCGGCGCGGCCCGCTGCCGGTCACGATCGCGCTGCAGGAGCCGCAGCTCGGCACCGGCCACGCGCTGCTGGCGGCGCGCACCAAGCTGCCGGCGGCCGGCGAGGTGCTGGTGCTGTACGGCGATACGCCGCTGGTGACCCCGGCGACCCTCCAGGAGCTGCTGGCAGCCCGCCGCGCAGCCGATGCCGCGGTCGCCGTGCTCGGCTTCCGGCCGCCGGATCCGACCGGCTACGGCCGCCTCGCCTGCGACCGGGCCGGGCTGCGCGCGATCGTCGAGGAGCGGCACGCGGAGCCGGCCCTGAAGCGCGATGGCGCCTGCAACGCCGGGATCATGGCGTTCGATGCGGCGCGGCTGGTGCCGTTGCTCGACGCGCTCGAGATCAAGCAGCCCAAGGGCGAGTACTACCTGACCGACGTCGTCGAGCACGCCCGGGCGCGCGGCTGGGCCTGCACCGCGATCGAAGGACCTTACGAGGCCGGGCTCGGCATCAACTCGCAGGCCCAGCTCGCCGACGCCGAGGCGATCCTGCAACGCCGGCTCCGGCAGGCGGCGATGGCGGCCGGCGTGACGCTTACCGCGCCCGAGACCGTGTTCTTCGCCGCCGACACCGAGCTTGCGGCCGGCGTCGAGGTCGGGCCCTACGTCGTGTTCGGCGCCCGGGTCGAGGTCGCCGCGGGCGCGCGCATCCTGCCATTTTGCCACCTCGAGGGCGTGCGGATCGGGCCCGGCGCCGAGATCGGCCCGTTCGCCCGGATCCGCCCCGGCGCCGAGATCGGCGCGCGCGCCAAGGTCGGCAATTTCGTCGAGGTCAAGAACGCGACGCTCGAGCCGGGCGCCAAGGCCAACCATCTGAGCTACATCGGCGATGCCAGGGTCGGTGCGAAGAGCAACATCGGCGCCGGCACGATCACCTGCAACTACGATGGCAGCGCCAAGCACCGGACCGAGATCGGCGAGGGCGTGTTCATCGGCTCCAACTCGGCCCTGGTGGCGCCGGTCACGATCGGCGACGGCGCCTTCGTCGGCGCCGGCAGCACGATCAACCGCGACGTGCCGGCCGGCAGCCTGAGCATCGCGCGCGGCCGCCAGACCGACATTCCCGACGGCGCCGCCCGGGTCCGCGCCCGCCGCCGGCCGAGCTCGTAAACCTCCGCCACACAGGAGTGCCTTCCCATGTGCGGGATCGTCGGCATCCTCGGCCGCCAGCCGGCCGCGCCCTTGCTGCTCGATGCGCTCAAGCGCCTCGAGTACCGCGGCTACGACAGCGCCGGGATCGCGACGCTGGTCGGCGGCCGGGTCGAGCGCCGCCGCGCCGAGGGCAAGCTCGCCAATCTCGAGCGGGCGCTCGCGGCCGAGCCGCTCGCCGGCGTCACCGGCATCGGCCACACCCGCTGGGCGACCCACGGCGCGCCGACCCAGGACAACGCCCACCCGCACGAGGCGGGCGGGGTCGCGGTCGTCCACAACGGCATCGTCGAGAACTTCCAGAGCCTGCGCCAGGAGCTGACCGGCCGCGGCCACAAGTTCGCGACCCAGACCGACACCGAGGTCGTGCCGCAGCTGGTGAGCCACTACCTGGCCGGCGGGCTGGGGCCGGTCGCGGCCGCCGGGGCCGCGCTCAAGCGGCTGGATGGCGCGTTCGCGCTCGCGATCCTGTTCGCCGGCCACGACGATCTTCTGATCTGCGCGCGGCGCGGCAGCCCGCTCGCGATCGGCTACGGCGATGGCGAGATGTATGTCGGCTCCGACGCGCTGGCGCTGGCACCGCTCACGAACCGGATCCAATACCTGGAGGAAGGCGACTGGGCGGTCCTGACCGCGCGCGGCGCCACGGTCTACGCGGCCGACGACGCGGAGGTCGAGCGGGAGATCAGGCAGACCGCGTTCTCCGGCGCGCTGATCGGCCGGGGCAACTACCGGCACTTCATGCACAAGGAGATCCACGAGCAGCCCGTGGTCCTGGGCGACACGCTGCGCGCGTTCGCCGACCCCGCCGATCACCGGATCGCGCTGCCCGAGCTGCCGGTCGACTTCGCGACCCTGCCGCGGCTCGCGATGGTCGCCTGCGGCACCGCGGCGTTTGCCTGCATGGTCGGACGCTACTGGTTCGAGCAGCTGGCCGGCCTGCCGGTCGACCTCGACATCGGCTCGGAGTTCCGCTACCGCAGCCCGCCGCTGGTGCCGGGCAGCGCGGCGCTGTTCGTCTCGCAGTCGGGCGAGACCATGGACACGCTCGAGGCGATGCGCTCGGTCAAGGCCCGGGGGCTGAAGACGATCGCGCTGGTCAACGTCCCGGACAGCACGCTCGCGCGCGAGGCCGACTGCCAGCTGCGCACACTCGCCGGCCCCGAGATCGGGGTCGCCTCGACCAAGGCGTTCACGACCCAGCTCGCGACCCTTGCCTGCCTGGCGCTCGGCGCCGCCCGTGCCCGCGGCCGCCTGACCCCCGAGCGCGAGCTGGCGCTGACCCAGGCGCTCGACGAGGTGCCGGCGCGCGCGGCCGAAGTCCTGATGCAGGATGCGGCCTACGAGCAGATCGCGCACAGCCTGGTGCCCGCCCGCGACGTGCTCTACATCGGCCGCGGCACGAGCTTCCCGATCGCGCTCGAAGGTGCGCTCAAGCTCAAGGAGATCAGCTACATCCATGCTGAAGGCTACGCCGCCGGCGAGCTGAAGCACGGGCCGATCGCGCTGATCGACGAGGCGGTGCCGGTGATCGTCGTGGCGCCGCCCGGCCCGCTGTTCGACAAGACCGCGAGCAACCTGCAGGAGGTCGTCGCGCGCGGCGGCCGGGTCATCCTGCTCAGCGACCGGCGCGGCTGCGCGCAGCTGACCGAGTATGTCGCGACCGCAGTAGCCCTGCCCGATGTCGATCCGCTGGTCGCGCCGATCCTGTACGCGATCCCGGTCCAGCTGCTCGCCTACCACACCGCGGTGCTCAAGGGCACCGACGTCGACCAGCCGCGCAATCTGGCAAAGTCAGTCACGGTCGAATAGCCGCCACCAGACCGGCGACCGCTCGGGTCGCAGCCTCGCAACCGGCGTGCTCGCGCGGTGACACGTAGCTCGAGGCCCGGATCGGGCCCGCGGCGAGCCGCGCTGCAACCGCCGCGGTCGGGCTGTCGATGCCGAGAGGTCGACAGGCGAGCCCGGTCGCGCTCGGCATCAGCAGCGATTGGGAATGTCGGGGTTCAGGCGACCCGCGAGCTTCAGCCCGGCGCCGAGGCCCGGCAGACCCAGGCTGGCGAGACCTGGGCAGCAAGCGCTCGCGTGATCAGAACCGGCGTCGCCGGGTGTCTGAGGTGCGGCGGCGGCAACTCTGGCCGTGCCGCCAGTCTGTGCGAGGCGCCGACCTGGGCCCCGGCGTCCGGGGCAGGGCTCGGGTCGCCCCGAAGTCTCCACTTTCTGGACATCGAGCGCAGCGGCTACCAGTGCCGCCGCCGGCCGTCGTTGCGATCCGGCGCCACCGCCGGTCTTGGGCCACCGCCGGTCTTGGGCCACCGATGCGTCTGATACCGTGGCTCCGGCGGGCCGCGCCGGAGCGGCGCTAGTGCAGCGCCCGGTAGACGCTGGTGATGATGATGCTCCAGAGCACCAATGACGACAACACACTGAACAACACGCCATCCGCAAGCTGCCACACGGCAACGTCGGAACAGAGCGGCGCCCGCGAGGGCTCCGTTGCCAGAGTTACTGAAGTTGGGCGAGCCCGCGACATTGGTAGTCTCCGATCGCAAAGATGTCCGTGCCCCTGCCGGCGCAAGCTAGCATTTTGGCATCAAGATGCCAGACAATTCTCATAGAGCGCTTCGGGTCCGATTCGGGCGAGCGCTTCGGGTCCGATTCGGCGAGCGAGCGGCCGTCCGGACGCGCGCCCCCGCCGGGGACGCGGCCTTGGCTAGGTGTCCTTGGTGGCTTGACGACGATAGACCTGGGCCGGGCCCTGATCCTGATCCTTGGGCGGCTGCTGCGGTTGCGGCATGGCGTAGAACTTGGGCTCGCGGTCCTCGAGCGACTGCTCGAACGGCAGCCGCATCTGGACCTGGGTCTGGTTCTCGGCGGCTTCGCGCTGGGCGGTCTGGAGCTGCTCCGCGAGATCGCGGCTCCAGGGCAGCGCATAGGCGCGCGGCTCGCCGAGGCCGTTCAATTGCAGCCAGAGGTAGATCGCTTCGTTCTCGCGGAAGCTGGAGGCCAGGACCGTCGCCTCGGGAGCCTGGGCGCGCCACCACTCGAGCTGGACCGGCTTGGGCTGGCCGAGCAGCGTCGCAAAGCCCAGGTAGGCCGCAGGCAGGAAGAGCGCGCTGGCGCCGATCGCGCTGAGCTTGAGGCCGAGGCGGCGCGGCGACCAGACGCTGATGCTGCTGATCACGCCCGCGAGCACGGCGATCGCGGCATAGAGATAGGTGAGCTCGGTCATGACGCCCTCCAGGCCCGCAGGTTGCGCTGCAGGCTGTGCACGCTGCCGGGCACCAGATCGCCGTCGGTGGACAAGCCGAAGCGGTAGATCGTCAGCTCCTCGCCCTCGCGGATCAGCTCGATCTTGCTGGCGAGCAGCTGGCGGGCGGAATCCTTCGGCGACTTCTTGACGCTGGTCACGATCGTGACCGGGATCGGCACGGTGCCGGACGTATTGCGGTAGAGATGCACGTTGACGGTGTATTCGCCGGCCGGGATGCCGCGCGAGTACGACACCTCGTAGTTCATTCCGGTGGCATCGGCCCGCTTGCCGAGATCGTCGCGCAGCAGATTGAAGATCAGGCCGCCCTTGTTCGAGTAGCCGACCGGCCGATCGCCCGGAGCCTCGACCCACAGGTCGACGTCGCAGTCGATCTCATCGGGCCAGCGGACCTCGACGATCACGTTGCCGGGCGCGGAGGTGTTCTCCTGGGCGGCCTTGCTGGGCGGGTTCAGGTGCGGCAGCAGCAGGATGACCATGACCACGAACCCGGCCAGCGCCAGCATGATCACATCGCGGAAGACCGTGCCCGTTTCGTCCTCGTCCTGCTCAAGCCCGAACATGGCGCTCTCCCAGCTCGACGATCGCCGAGAGCAGGGCGACCGTGCCGCTCTCCAGCAGGCGGTAGTTGACCATGAGCCAGATGTTGAGGACCGCGCCGACCAGGGTCGTGTAGAGCGCGACCGACATGCCGTCGAGCAGCGTCGCGACCATCGGCTTGATCGATTCGACATCGCCCGCGGCGTCGGGATCGACGCCCGAGAGCGCCATGATGAAGCCGATCACGGTGCCGAGCAGACCGAGGAACACCAGGCTGTTGGCGACGTGCCGGATCGACCCGATCCGGGACATCAGCTTCAGCCTGAGCGCCGAGGCGCGGATCGCCCGCGACTGGGCATCCGGCAGGTTGGCCGTGTCCCAATAGCCGGGTTGTCCGGCGGACAGCGCCCGGAGCTGATTGAGCTCGACGCTGGTCGTGAAGATCTTGCCGCCACAGCGGACCAGCCCGTATCCGAACACCACGGCGATCAACACGACCTGATGGGTGCTGTCGCCCGCCAGGATCAGGTGGATCCAGCCTTTGAGCCAAGCGGCGCAGAACAGCGCGATCGCGACCAGGTTGATAACGGAAAAGCGCAGCATCAGATGATAGCGCCAACCGGCCGCGTCCGATTCGGAGAGCGCCGCGAACCAGCTGAGGACCGGCGCAAAGCGCTTCGGCGTGGCCACCGGTCGGCAGCTCGAAGCAGCGACATCATCCGCAGTCGAGGCAAAAGCATCCGTCATGACCGCCTCATGAGTTCTTGGGGTTGGCCGACCGACCGGCTTCGGTTGCTCGGGCTCGAGACGACAACCGGCCCGCGATCGGGCGATGGGCACCATCGTGCAATAGGGTTAAGAAACCCCTAAAGCAGTCTCTATCTACGGTTGCCGCACGGCACCTGGGCGGCATCGGCTCCGATCGAGGTTCCGGACTATATTCCTATCAGGTGCGCAGGTCAATTGTTGCGCGTGCGGCGATGACGGCCCACCGCGCGGGCCCTGACCGACGAGCACGCTCGCCGCCGCCCGCATGACTGCCGCTGGTCCGCGCATTGGCTCCCGACCTCTTTGGGCATCGCGGTTGGTTGCCGGGTGACCGGCAATGCCGCTGGTTGCTAGATTGGCGGCTCAATGGGCCCGGAGGGCGGGGACGGTGGGCGGACCAGCAGGCAGCCTCGGCAGCTTCGACTACGTGATCGTCGGCGCCGGCACCGCCGGCTGCGTGCTCGCCAATCGCCTCTCGGCCGATCCCGCGGTCTCGGTCCTGCTGCTCGAGGCCGGCGGCAAGGACACCTACCCCTGGATCCACATCCCGGTCGGCTACCTCTACACCCAGAACAACCCGCGCACCGACTGGTGCTTCAAGACCGAGGCCGAGCCGGCGCTCGGCGGGCGCGCGCTCAACTATCCGCGCGGCAAGGTCCTGGGCGGCTGCTCGTCGATCAACGGCATGATCTACATGCGTGGCCAGGCGGCCGATTACGACCAGTGGCGCCAGCTGGGCAACCGCGGCTGGGGCTGGGACGACGTCCTGCCGTACTTCAAGAAGTCGGAGGACTACGTCCACGGCGCCGACCCGCTGCACGGCGCCGGCGGCGAATGGCGGGTCGAGGAGATGCGCCTGTCCTGGGAGATCCTGGATGCGTTCCGCGCCGCCGCGGCCGAGGCCGGCATTCCCGGGATCGCCGACTTCAACCGCGGCGACAACGAGGGTTGCGGCTATTTCCAGGTCAACCAGAAGCGCGGGGTCCGCTGGAGCACGGCCAAGGCGTTCCTCAGGCCGGCCCGCTCGCGGCCGAATCTCGAGGTCCTGACCGGCGCCGAGGCGAGCCGGATCGCGTTCGACGGCCGGCGCGCGGTCGGCCTGCACGTTCGCCAGCCGGGCGGCGAAGGCTATGCTGCGGTCGGGCGCGAGCTGATCCTCGCCGGCGGCGCGATCGGCTCACCGCAGCTGCTGCAGCTCTCGGGCGTCGGCCCCGGCGCGCTGCTCGAGGCGCTGAACATCCCGCCGGTGCTTGCCCTCGAAGGTGTCGGCGCCAACCTCCAGGATCATCTGCAGCTGCGCCTGGTCTACCGGGTCGAAGGCACGCGCACGCTCAACCAGCAGGCCCACAGCCTGCCGGCACGCGGCTGGATGGGCCTGCAATACCTGCTGTTCCGGCGCGGCCCTTTGACGATGGCGCCCTCACAGCTCGGCGCCTTCGCCAGATCCGATCCAGCGCGCGCGACGCCCAACCTGCAATATCACATCCAGCCGCTCTCGCTCGATCGGTTCGGCGATCCGCTGCATCCGTTTCCCGCCTTCACCGCCTCGGTCTGCAACCTGCGTCCCGAGAGCCGGGGCGAGGTCGCGATCAGCAGCGCAGAGCCTGGCGTGCCGCCTGCGATCCGGCCCAACTACCTCGCGACCGAAGGCGACCGGATGGTCGCGGCCGATGCGATCCGGCTGACCCGGCGGATCTGCGCCGCGCCGGCGCTCGCCCGTTTCCGGCCGGCCGAGCTCCGGCCCGGACCGGAATTCCAGAGCGATCAGGAGCTGACCGAGGCCGCGGGCGCGATCGGCACCACGATCTTCCATCCGGTCGGCACCTGCAGAATGGGCCAGGACGCGCGCGCCGTGGTCGACGACCGCCTGCGGGTCCACGGCCTCGAGCGCCTGCGGGTGGTCGACGCCTCAATCATGCCGACGATCACGTCCGGCAACACCACCGCGCCGGTGATCATGATCGCCGAGAAGGCCGCCGACATGGTCCGGGCCGATCGCCGCGGCTGAGGGCTGGCCGGCGGGTTGCCCTCACGCTCCCCGTGCCCATCTTTGTGACTCGGATCGGCACGCTCGAGCGTGCCCCGGCAGGTCCGCTTCGGAGTACGCCCATGACGATCCTGGCTCCAAGGTCCATGCGTTCGCCGAGCGGCGCGTCCAACCGGCGTGCCACGCCGGGCGGCGTTTTGCGGCTCGCGGCCGTGGCGCTGATCGCGGCGCTGGTCGCCGCCGCCGAGACCGGTCCGGCGCGCGCCCAGGCGAGCCAGACGCCGCCGAGCGCCGCGCCGGCGCCGGAGACCGTCGCGCCGAGCCCGTCGGGCCGGGACGGCAAGGAGCTCCAGGACTGGACCCTGCATTGCGAGCCGCTCGAGAAGGTCCAGCCGGAATTCTGCGAGATGCGCCAGCGGGTCGTCGACGAGAAGGGCAACCGCGTGCTGCTCGCGGTGATCGGCAAGCTGCCCAACCTCAAGGTGCCGGGCATGCTGATCCTGCTGCCGCTCGGCATCGCGCTGCCGCCTGGCACTTTCTTCAAGGTCGACGACGGCGAGCGCCAGCAGGTCGCGGTCGAGCGCTGCGAGCGGCAGGGCTGCCGGGTCGAGATGCTGCTCAGTCCCGAGATGCTGGCCCAGCTGAAGGCCGGGACCAAAGCGACGGTCAGCTTCCACGTCTACGATCAGAAGGGCCAGCGGCCGCAGGTCGACGTGCCGGTCTCGCTGCTCGGCTTCTCCGCGGCGCTGGCCGAGGTCATGAAGTAAGCGCCGCCGCCCTCAGAGCCCCTCGAACAGCGCGGTCGTGATGTAGCGCTCGGCGAACGAGGGGATGATCACGACCATCAGCTTGCCGGCGAGCTCGGGCCGCCTGGCGACGTCGAGCCCGGCCGCGACCGCAGCACCCGAGGAGATGCCGGCGGGGATGCCCTCGAGCCGGGCGAGTTCGCGCGCGAACGCGAACGCCTCGTCGTTGCCGACCTTGACGACCTCGTCGATCTGGCTGACGTCGAGGATCTCCGGGACGAAGCCCGCGCCGATCCCCTGAATCGGGTGCGGCCCGGGCTGGCCGCCCGAGAGCACCGGGCTCGCCGCGGGCTCGACCGCGACCATGCGCAGGCCCGGCCGCCGCGGCTTCAGGACCTGGCCGCAGCCGGTCAGCGTGCCGCCGGTACCGACCCCGCAGACGATCCAGTCGACCCGGCCGGCGGTATCGGCCCAGATCTCCTCCGCCGTGGTCCGGCGGTGGATCTCGGGATTGGCGGGGTTGGTGAACTGGCTCGGCATCAGCGCGCCCGGAATTGTCGCCAGCAGCTCATCGGCCTTGGCCAGCGCGCCCTTCATGCCCAGCTCGCGCGGCGTCAGCTCGAGCTCGGCGCCGAGATAGACCAGCAGCTTGCGGCGCTCGATCGACATCGATTCGGGCATGGTCAGGATCAGCCGGTAGCCGCGCGCGGCGCAGACGAAGGCGAGCGCTATGCCGGTGTTGCCCGAGGTCGGCTCGACCAGCACGGCGCCCGGGCCGATCTTGCCCAGGGCCTCCATCGCCTCGATCATGCTGACCCCGATCCGGTCCTTGACGCTGCCGAGCGGATTGAAGAACTCGAGCTTGAGCGTGACGTCGGCGCGCGCGCCGTGCGCCTTGGCCAGGCGCGGGATGCGGACCAGCGGCGTATTGCCGATCGTCTCGGCGAGGCTGTCGTAGATCCGTCCCCGACCCGGCTGGTCCAGCTTCGCCGGCCGGTCGTGCCGAGCTTGCTCCCGGTTGTGGCCTTGGGCCATCTCGATGCTCCTTTCGCGGGTTGACTGCGAGCGCAGCCTCGAACTTGCGCCGGCGCCGCGGCGCAATCAACCGCGGTGGCGCGCTCGCGCGGGCGGCTTTGCCGGCACGCCGGCGCGCCCGTGCAGCCAGGCTTCGGCCGCGCTGCGGCCGAGATCGCGCAGCTGCGCCAGACGCGGCCAGTCCGGGTCGATCTTGCTCGCCGGGTCGAGGGCCGCCAGCACCGGCCCGCCGTCGATCACGTGCCGGCGGTGGCGGGCGAGCCGGCGGGCGCTCGGGCGCCACCAGCAGAGCGGCGAGCGGGCGCGACGGCGTTGCTCGGCCAAACGATCGAGCTCGAGCGCCAGCGGTCGGCCGAACACGATTTCGGCCATCCGGTTGCGGATGTCGCGGGCCGAGTGCGGCACCTCGCTGACCGCATCGGGGTTGATCTGGACCAGCAGCAGGTCGCGCGCGCGGCAGTGCTCGACCAGCACCGCGAGCGGCGGGTTGGCGACGAAGCCGCCGTCCCAATAGGCTTCGCCGCCGATCATCACCGCCGGGTGCATCTGCGGCAGGCAGGCCGACGCCATGATCACCTCGGTCGACAGCTCGGCGCTGCCGAAGACCCGGGCGCGCCCGGTGCGCAGGTTTGTCGCGGCGATGAACAGCTTGAGGCGCCGCTCGGCGCGCAGCCGCTCGAGATCGACCAGCTGGCCGACGATCCGCCGCAGCGGGTTCAGCCCGAGCGGGTTGAGCTGGTAGGGCGAGAGCAGCTGGGCGGTGAAGTCGGCCGCGATCTGGGTCAGGCCGCCGGCGCGCAGCGGGCTGAAGCGGGCCAGCGCCGCGATCTCCCGCCAGAGCGTCTCGAGCGCCCGCCGGCCACCCTCGGCGCCGCCCGCGAGCCAGCCCGAGGCCAGCACCACCGCGTTCAAAGCGCCGGCCGAGGTGCCGCTGATCCCCTCGACCGCAAAGCGCTCGTCCTCGAGCAGGCGATCGAGCACCCCCCAGGTGAACGCGCCATGGGCGCCGCCGCCCTGGAGCGCGAGGTTGAGCGTCGGCAGCCGGCGCGCGCGGCGCCATCGGCTCCAGCCTCTGGCCGGCTCTGTCGCCATGCCCGCTCCTGTCTTTGCCGCCGCACCCGCACCTGGCCGTTCCGGCCGATGCTAGGCCTGAAGCCGTTAACAAGCTGCCTGCCAAAACCATCGCGGCAGGGATGGCCCGAGGCCGATCGCCGTGGCAGACTAGCGGGGTCATGGTCGGTCTGCGGCACCCCCCGTTCAGCCTAGGAAGCGGCAGCGGCGGCGGGTGCGCGGGCCGTGGCTCCGGGCCGCAGGGCGCCG
Organism: uncultured Alphaproteobacteria bacterium; assembly: GCA_963840925.1. GTDB lineage: Bacteria > Pseudomonadota > Alphaproteobacteria > Geminicoccales > Geminicoccaceae > DATAOG01. The sequence continues at coordinate 100,262 of CAWJAY010000032.1, read as the reverse complement.
CTAAGGGCCAGCCTCCGTCATCGCCGCTTCAGGACGCCGCCATGGCCGAGGCGCCAGACCGCCCTTCCGCGTTGCCCGTCCCGACCGTGCCTGCCCCCATGCCTGCGACCGCGCCGATCGTCATCGCCCCGCCCACCGATGCCGAGCCCGACCTGCACTCCCTGGTCGGCCGCGCGCTCGGACGCTGGAGCCGGGCGCTGCGCGAGATCGCCGCCGGCGCGCTGCTGCCGTTCGGCGGCGGCCACGATCCCGATCTGCCGGCCGAGCAGGCCGCACGGCTTGGCACCGAGATGCGCGCCTGCCTGGAGGCCCGCGGCGGCGAGGTCCTGGCGCGGGCGCAGGCGGCGAGCATCGCCTCGGCCTACCTTGGCCTCAGCCGGACCGGTCGGGCCCGCTTCTTCCGCCTGCTGGCGCACGAGTTCGGGGTCGAGCGCGCCGTGGTCGAGGAGGCGATCGAGCGCTATCGGACGGCCGCCGACGAGCCGGCCAGGCTGAAAGCCGAGCGCGCGCTGCGCCGGTCGCTGGTGACCCCGGGGATGCGCCTGCTGACCAAGTTCAACGCCTTGCCCGAAGGCATGGAGTTTCTGGTCGACATGCGCGCCGATCTGCTGGCGCTGACCAGCGAGGAGCCGCACTTCAAGGCGCTGGATGAGGATTTCCGGCACGTGCTCGCTACCTGGTGCGACGTCGGCTTTTTGACCTTGCGGCGGCTGACCTGGGATTCGCCGGCCGCGCTGCTCGAGAAGATCATCGAATACGAGGCCGTGCACGAGATCCGGTCCTGGCGCGATCTGCGTCATCGGCTGGACGGCGATCGCCGGTGCTACGCGTTCTTTCACCCGTCCTTGCCGGGCGAGCCGCTGATCTTCCTCCAGGTCGCCCTGGTCGAGGGTCTGGCCGGCCGGATCGAGCCGCTGCTGGACGAGAACAGTCCGGGGCTCGATCCCAAGCGCGCCGATTGCGCGATCTTCTATTCGATCACCAATACGCTCGCTGGTCTGCGCGGGATCAGCTTCGGCAATTTCCTGATCAAACAGGTGGTCGACAATCTCGCCCATGATCTGCCGAACCTCAGGCAGTTCGCGACGCTGTCGCCGGTGCCGGGCTTCCTTGCCTGGCTCGAGCGCCAGCCGGAGGATGCCTGGCTCGACCCGGAACAGCGCCGCGCGCTGGCCAGCGCCGGCAGTGCGCGCGACGACGGCTCCGGGCTCGGCGCCGTACTCGGCGAGGCCGGCTGGCTCGAGCAGCCCGAACTGGTCCGGGCGCTCGAGGCGCCGTTGATCCGGGCCGCCGCCCGCTACCTGGTCGAGCGCGACCCTGCCGGCCTGCCGCTTGACCCGGTCGCCCGCTTCCATCTCGGCAACGGCGCCCGGATCGAGCGCCTCAACTGGCTGGCCGACCGCGGCGACCGGCGGCTCAAGCAGTCGGCCGGCGTGATGGTGAACTACCTTTACCAGCCGGCGGAAATCGAGCCCAATCACGAGGCGTTCGCCGGGCGCCGGCTGATCACCGTGGCACCCGAGATCAGCGATCTGCTCAAAGGCGCGCCGGTCGAGATCGCCGCGCTGATCCAGATCAGCCGGCGCGGCGGCCGGCTCGGGCGGATGATCGGGCGCCCTTGACCGGTCGGGCGCGCCGCGGTCGGGCAGCGTCCAGACTAGCCGTACGCGACATTTAGCTTGACGCGCTCGGCTCGCGCGCGATGATCTACGGTCGAGTTCGGAACACCTCAGCTTGCGCAACACGTGAGCTGAGCGAGAGCAGCGGATTGTGGTCATGGTCGATCGAGAGCAAGCGCAACCCGTCGTCAAGGCTTGGCCGATCTGGGCGCTACTGGCCGCGGCGAGCGCAGCATTGCCTGGCACTCAAGCAGCCGCGCTGCCGCTGGACCGGCCGAGCGCGCCGGCCGCGGGCGTGATCCTGGTCGACGAGCGCCCGGCCGCGCCCACTGATCAGGTGCGGGAGCCATTTGCCGAGCTCAACGCGGCGCTGGCGACCGCGCGGACACGGCTCGAGGAGCTGTCCAAGTCCGCAGCGCTGGCGGCGAGCGCGGGCGAGGCGCGGCACGAACTGAACGCGGCCAGGCAGGAGAATCAGAGGTTGCGGGCCGAGCTCGCAGCGCTCCAGCAGGCGCGCCAGGGCGCCGAGGGCCGGATCGCCGAGCTGACCAAGGCGGCCGAGGACGCCGCCGCCGAGGCCGAGCGCATCGAGACCGAGCTGGTCACGATGCGCTGGCAGAACGCCCAGCTCAATACCAGCCTGGCCCGCGCCCAGGCCGTCGGCGACCAGGCTCTGGCCGAAGCGCGCAAGTCCGAGCAGGCGCTCGCGACCAAGGTCGAGATGCTGACCAGGTCGGCCGGCCAGTCGGCGAGCGAGATCGCCCGCCTGCGCACCGCGCTCGCCGGCGCCGAGCAGCGCCTCGAGGACGCGACCAGCGCCCGCAGCGAGACCGAGGGCCGGCTCGCGCACCTGCAGGCCGAGGTCCAGGGCGCCAAGGCCACGAGCAGCCGCCTCGATGAGCAGCTGGCCGCGCTGGCGAGCCAGCTGGCGCAGGCCGAGGACGAACGCGACCAGGCGCGCGCGCGGGTCGCCGAAGTCGCCCCGGAAACCGACCGGCTGCGCGCCGCCCTCGCCGCCGCCGAGGCCGAGCTCGGCCAGATGAGCCGCAGCCGGCGCGACCTCGAACAGGAGATCGCGCAGCTGCGGGCGGCCGCAGGCTCGGCCGCCGACGCCGCGCGCCAGAACCTGCTCGCGGTTGAAGCCCGGATCAAGGAGCTGAACGAGGCGCTCATGCTCGGCATCCCGGCAGCCACCGAGCCCGAGGCCGGCGCGCCGCCGGCGCCCGAGACGATCCCGGCCGTCGCCCCGGCCAACGGGGCCGGGCCGACCCTGCCGCTGCGGGCCGAAGCAGCGCCGGCGCTGGTCGAGGTCGCGGCGACCGCCGCCGCCGAGGACGCCGCCGGCGATACCGATCTCGATCTGATCAAGTCGGCGTACGCCGGCGAGGCGCCGTTGCCGGCGGAGCTGAACCGGATGACCGCCGAGCTGCCGCTCGAGCAGCGCCTGCAGGTGCAGGGCCTGCTGGTCGACCTCGACGCCAAGGTCCGGCCCGGCCGGCTCACGCTGACCGTGCCGGGCAGCGGCCTGTTCACGGTCAACAGTGACCGGATCGAGCCGACCGCCCACGACACGCTGGCCAAGGTGGCAGAGCTGATCGACGCCTACAAGGGCCACCCGGTGCGGATCATCGGCTACACCGATTCGATCGGCGAGGCGGACTACAACCAGACCCTCTCGCAGCGGCGCGCCGGCCTGATCAAGGAGTTCTTCATCGACAACTTCGAGATCGACGGCACCCACCTGTCGACCGAGGGGCGGGGCGAGGACGAGCCGATCGCCTCCAACGACACGCCGGACGGTCGCCAGGCCAACCGCCGGGTCGAGATCCTGATTCTGGACTGAGCCCCACGCGCCGGCTGGCGTACCGCGTCCGCCGGCTCTGATCTTCCCGGATCGACCACAAAAGTGGCCGGCCGCCGCTTGCGGCCGCCCACTAGCCGTCTTGCTCAATCGAAACCGCTGAAGTCTGCCCGGCCAGCGGTAAACTGATTCTGATTTGACTTAAATTGTATTTGTAAAGGTTCAAATCAAATTTTGGATAGATACTTGAATAGGGACTTGTGATGTTTTATCAAATTCTGGAAGAACTCCAGGTCGTCTGAGCTACGTCGGTAGCGACGCAGTCACGGGTGAGACTGCGCAGTGCGGCCGGAGGCAGAACCAACAATTGCTGACTTGAGAGGACATCATGGAGCTTTCCACCAGGCAGACGCCGAACCGTTCGGTTCAGCCCCAGATTCGTACGGGCGGGCCGAGCAAGATCGCTCACATCGAGAACTTCCCCAGCCGACACGCTCCTGGTCGCGATCGCGGTCGCGACAACGTCGTCAGCTTCGATCTGCGGGACCTCGAAGGCCAGTCGGACGCGCTTGAGGTCCGCTTCGAGCCCGACCAGGGCAGTCTCTGGTGCGCCTTCAACCATGGCGAGCGACCGTGCTTCACGCCCCAACTCCTGGACGCCGTCCGCCGCCTGCAAAGCCATCTGCAGCACAGCCTGGCGACGTCGACGACCAGCGGCCAGGTGTCCGTGCGCAGCCTGATCTGGACGTCGAAGATGCCGGGCATCTGGAACCTCGGCGGCGATCTCAGGCTGTTCGTCGAGCTGATCCGGGCGCGCGCCGAGGCCGAACTGCGCCGCTATGCGCATGCCTGCGTCGATGTCGTCTACCAGAACCTCTGCAAGCTCGACCTGCCGCTGCTGACCATCGCGCTGGTCCAGGGCGACGCGCTTGGCGGCGGCTTCGAGGCGGTCTTGACCAACGACGTCATCATCGCCGAGCGGGACAGCAAGTTCGGCCTGCCCGAGATCCTGTTCAACATGTTCCCGGGCATGGGCGCCTACAGCCTGCTCTGCCGGCGCCTCGATGGCTGCCGGGCGCAGCAGCTGATCCTGAGCGGGCGCCTGTACGAGGCCGAAGAGCTCGAGCGGATGGGACTGATCGACCTGGTCGTCGAGCCCGGCGAGGGGGAGGCCGCGGTCCGCGACTGGCTCGCGCGCAACCAGCGCCGCCACGCCGTGCTGCGCACGCTGAGCGAGGTCCGCCGGCGCTGCCAGCCGGTCACCTACGAGGAACTGATCGAGGTGACCGAGCTCTGGGTCGCCGCCGCGCTCGGCCTCGACGAGACCGATCTGCGGCGGATGGAGCGGCTCGCGGCCGCCCAGCAGCGGCGTTGGCTTCGAGCCCGGGCGGGCGACGCGGCGCCGCTCCGGCTCAGCGTCGCCGGCTGAGGGCCGGCCTGGGGCGCGGCGCGGCCAGCTCGGCGAGCAGGGCCCGCCGCAGCCGCTCGAACTCGGACCTGAGCCTGGCGATGTAGTCGGCGCTGTGATCGGTCAGCTCGGCGGCGCCGATGCCGCGCCAGCCGAGGCAGAGCTCGAACAACGCGCTCGCACCGAGATGGGCGGCGCTGCTCCGGAGCGCGTGCGCCCGGTCGCGGAACGTCGCCGCGTCGGCCGCGGCGGCGGCGGCCTCGAGCTCGGCGATCAGCTGCTCCGCATCGGCGATGAACTCATGGATCAGCCGCGCCAGGAAATCCTCGTCGTCGTCGAGCTGGCGCAGCCGATCGAGCAGCGCGTGATCGAGCACCGGCGGCCGGCTCGGGCCGGCGCTGATCTCGGTGCGGGGCGGGGGCCGGGCATGGCCGTTGGCCGACCGGGTGCGCGCGCCGCCGGCGGCCGGCCGGGTCAGGCGCTCGACCAGCGCCAGCAACTCCTCGAGCGCGACCGGCTTGGTGACGTAGGCGTCGATGCCGGCCGCCTCGCATTGGCGCCGGGTCTCCTCGGTCGCATCTGCGGTCAGCGCCACGAACGGCGGCAGCTCGCGGCCGCCGGTCCCGAACCGGTGCAGCTTGACCGCATCCAGGCCGCCCATGACCGGCATGTTCAGATCCATGATCACCAGATCGAAGCGGGCCGCGGCCAGCGCGTCGAGCGCCTCCTCGCCATTGCCGACCAGCGTCACCTCGTGGCCGGCGCCGCGCAGCATCCGCTGGACCACGTGCTGGTTGATCCGATTGTCCTCGGCGACCAGGATCCGGCGCCGCGGCCGGGCCTTCGCCGGCCGCCCGCTCGCCTCGCGCGCCCCGGCGCCGGGCCCGTCCGCGATCGCCAGCGCCGCGTGCAGGCTGGCGAAGAGAAGATCGTCGGCGACCGCCTCCGGCAGCCGGGCCAGGTAGTCGCCGGGCACGGTCGGTCCGGCGCCGGCGATCAGGATCGCGTTCAGCGGCTCGGCCGGGAAGCGCCCGGTCCACTCGGCGCGCAGCTGAGGATCGAAATCGGCCGCAGAGCCGCCGAGCAGCAGCAGCGCGCGCCGGCGCCCGGCCTGGGCGAGCGCGCCGCGCGCCACTTCCGGGCTAGCGGCGACCACGACGTCGACGCCCCAGCGCCCGAGCCGGCGCGGGTAGCTGGCCGCGGCCGCGGGCGCGCCGATCACGACCACCCGGCCGGAGAGCTCCCGGGCGCCGTCCGGCCGGCGGGCGAAGGTCCCCTCGAACCGGAAGCAGGAGCCGACCCCGGGCACGCTCTCGACCACCAGCGAGCCGCCGAGCAGCCCGGCCAGCTGGCGGGCGATCGCAAGCCCGAGGCCGGTGCCGCCATAACGCCGCGTGGTCAATTCGTCGGCCTGGGTGAAGCGCTCGAAGATCCGCTGCTGCGCCTGGGGCGCGATGCCGATGCCGGTGTCCTCGACCTCGACCCGAAGCCGCACCAGCTCGGCGCCGACCGTTTCGCCCGCCGCCCGGATCGTCACCCGACCGCGGTCGGTGAACTTGATCGCGTTGGCGGTCAGGTTGATCAGGATCTGCTGCAGCGACCGGCGCCCGCCGTGCAGCCGGTGCGGCAGCGCCGGGTCGACCTCGAGGTGCAGCAGCAGCCCCTTGTCGACGGCCTGATGATGGAGCAGCGCGTGGACGCTCGCCAGCAGCGCGTGCAGATCGAAATCGACCGCCGGGTCGATCTGCTCGGACTCGATCCGGCCGATGTCCAGGATCTCGCCGATCATCTCGAGCAGGGTCTGACCGGCGCCGCGCACGGTCTGGACCATGTCGCGCTGGGCGCTCTCGAGCGCGGTGCTGCGCAGCAGATCGGCCATGCCGATGATCGCGTGCAGCGGCGTGCGCAGCTCGTGGCTCATGGTCGCAAGGAACCGGCTCTTGGCCGAGTTTGCCGCCTCTGCCCGCTGCACCGCGATGGTCAGCCGGCTGAGCAGCGACGAGGTGTACGCCGGCAGCAGCAGCAGCGCGAACCACAAGCCCGCCGAGAGCGCCGGCTGATGCCACCAGTAGTCGGTCAGCGCGATCACCAGGGCAAAGCTGCCAAGGCTCATCAGCGCCGAGATCAGCAGGTAGCGCCGGCCATAGCGGAACCCCATCCCGAAGGTGACCCAGAGATAGAACGGGTAGAACACCGCCGCCGTCGCCTCGCCGATGATCAGCGCCAGCGTCAGGGTCAGCATGTCGAGGCTCATCCCGGCATAGCGCCGCGCCGGTCGTGGCGCCGGCCGCCACAGCAGATGACCGAGCAGCAGCAGCGCACCCGCCAGATAGCCGACTCCGAGCGGCCGGCAGCGCTGCGCCAGGCTGGCGCCTTCCCCGTCGCCGAGCGCCGCGAGCGAGAGGTAGAGCAGGCAGCCGAGCGCGATGCCGACCCGGATCACGACCTGCTCGTGCTCGCTGTCGGGGCGATTCTTGAGGCGGGCGGCGAGCCGTCGGCAGCTCGCAACCAGGCGCGCGCGCGCGCCGCTCTCGGCCGGTGCGGCGGGCGCCGGATGGACCGGTGGCACGGTCATGACCGCCGACCCGCGGCGGCGAGCGGTGCTGGTCGCGGGAGCGGGCCGATGGCGCCCATCGCGCTGTGCGCTCGGCACGCGCCGGTCTCAGCCGGTGGCGGCGGCCGGCAGGTCCCGGCTCTGGAACAGGACGTGGAAGTCGTCCGCCGGCAGCGGCGGGCTGATCAGGTCGCCCTGGGCCTCGTCGCAGCCCAGCTGATGCAGCCGGGCGAGCTGCTCCGCGGTCTCGACCCCCTCGGCCGTGACCTTGAGGTTCAGGCTGTGGCCAAGGTCGATCACGGCGCGGACGATCGCCTCGTCCTGACCGTCGTGGCCGACCTTGTGGACGAAGCTCTGGTCGATCTTGAGCCGCTGGATCGGCAGCCGCTTGACGTAGGCCAGCGAGGAATAGCCGGTGCCGAAGTCGTCGAGCGAAAAGCTGACGCCGATCTGATGCAGCCGGCGCAGGCTGGCCATGACCGTCTCGCTGTTGTCGATCATGACGCCCTCGGTCAACTCGATTTCCAGCCAGGCGGGATCGAGCCCGGTCTCGGCGAGCGTGTTCTCGATCAGGCTGGTGATCGCGCCTTCGCGAAACTGCAGCGGCGACAGGTTGACCGACAGCCGGAGCGGCGGCAGACCGGCGCTCTGCCACCGGCGATGCTGGCGGCAGGCGTGGTCGAGGACCCGCTCGGTCAACGGGCCGATCAGGCCGATGTCCTCGGCCAGCCCGACGAACTCGCTCGGCCGGACCATGCCCCGGCGCGGATGGCGCCAGCGCAGCAGCGCCTCGATGCCGACGATCTGGCCGCTGCGCAGATCGCGCTGCGGCTGGTAGTGGACCGTGAACTGGTCGGCCGCCAGGGCCTGACGCAGCTCGCGCTCGAGCAGCCCGGTGCGGCGCGCCACGAGGTTCATCTGCGGGGCGAAGAAGCAGCTGCAGTTGCGCCCGTTCGACTTGGCCCGGTACATCGCCAGCTCGGCGTTCTTGAGCAGCCGGTCGGCGGCCTGACCGTCGGCCGGGAACAGGGTCAGGCCGATGCTGGCGCTGGTGTGGATCTCCTCGCCGTTGATCACGAACGGCCGCCCGAAGCTGTCGATCAGGCGGCGCGCGAGCCCGCGCGGCTCATCGGCGGTGACGACATCGGTCTGCAGGATCACGAACTCGTCGCCGCCGAGGCGCCCGATCGCATCGGTTTCGCGCAGGCATTCATGCAGCCGCTCGGCGACCGCCTTGAGCAGCAGGTCGCCTCAGGGCAGCCCGAAGGCGTCGTTGATCCCCTTGAAGCGGTCGAGGTCGAGCAGCAGCACTGCGGCCACGCTCTCGCTGCGCCGTGAGCGGGCCAGCGCATGGTCGAGGTACTCCCGGAACAGCGCCCGGTTGGGCAGGCCGGTCAGCGCATCATGCCCGGCCTGGTGGCGCATCCGCGCCTCGGCCTGGCGCAGCTCGGTGATGTCGACCGACACCGTCACCACGTCGGCGACCCGGCCGGCGTCGTCGAGCAGCGGCGATTTGGTCGTCAGCAGCACGTGTTCCCGATGGGAGGTCGGACAGGTCACCTCCTGCTCGAAGCTCGGGAGGGTCTCGCCGGTCTCGAACACCTTGGCGTTGAGCACCAGCTGCCGGGTCGCGTGCTCCTCGCCGTAAACCTGCTCCAGCGTCCGACCGATCGCGGTCCCGGGATCAATGCCGTAGACCTGCTTGTGGGCGCTGTTGATCAGGGTCAGGCGGCCGTTGCGGTCGACCGCGGTGATCGTCGCGGGCACGGTGTCGATCAGCCGGCGCAGCCGCAGCTCGCTCGCGCGCAGCGCCGCCTCGTGCTGCTCGCTGCTCGACACGAGCTCGCGGCGCAGCTCGTGGGCGCGCTGCTCCAGCAGCTTCTGCTGTTTGCGCAAGGTCAAGAGATTGCGGGCCCGGGCGCGGAACTCGACGTGGTCGACCGGGCTCAGCAGGAAGTCGGTGGCGCCCGCGTCCAGCGCCTGGTAGCAGTAGCTGCGATCCTCGTAGACCGTGACCACGACCACCGGAACGTCGGCGGTGCCCGGCAGGTCTCGAAACGCCCGAATGAAATCGGCGCCATCCATGCCGGGCATCTTGTAATCGGTGATTACTGGCACGGCTTTCTCACCATCGCGCACCGCTGCGCAAAATCCTTGCTATTTCAATGCTATTGGGTATTATGAGCGCGCATGAGCGTACCCCATTTAACCGGCTTCGGCGTTACCCCGCGTTACCCCGACGGAGCCAGTAACGGAGCAGGTAACCCCGATGCCGAGCACCAAGCTGACCGAATTGTCGATCGCCAAGATGCGCCCGCCCAAGGCCGGGCGGGTCGAGTGGTTCGACACGCTGCTGCCCGGCTTCGGGCTGCGGATCACCGTGCGCGGCGCCAAGAGCTGGGTCCTGATGACCCGGGTTCACGGCCAGCAGCGCCGGATCACGCTCGGCCGCTATCCCATCAAGGGCCTCGCCGAGGCACGTGAGGCTGCACGCGAGGCGCTGCGCGACGCCCAGGCGGGCAGGACCCCGGCCAGCGCCCGCGAGCGCCGCAAAGCCGTGGACGGCGACACGGTCGCTGAAGTGCTCGCCGAGTTCATCGCCCGCGACCAGCAGGCTAAGGGCCGCCGCTCCTGGCACCAGGTCGAACGGGCGCTAACGCGCGAGCTGACCGCCGCGGGCTGGATGGACCGACAGGTCGCCACGATCGCCAAGCGCGACGTAATCCGGCTGCTCGACGGGATCATGGACCGCGGCGCGGCCTACATGGCGAACCGGACGCTCGCGCATGTCCGGCGGATGTTCGCCTGGTGCGTCGAGCGCGGCATCCTGGAGGCGTCGCCCGCGGCCGGCGTCCGGGCGCCAGGCGAGACCAAGTCGCGGGACCGGGTGCTGACCGCGGCCGAGCTGGCCGCCATCTGGCCCGCCTGCGACGGGCTCGGCTGGCCGTTCCGCGATCTGTTTAGGCTCCTGGTCGTGACCGGGCAGCGGCGGGACGAGGTCGCGCGCATGGCGTGGGCCGACCTGGACTTGAAGCGCCGGCTCTGGACCCTGCCGCGCGAGCTGACCAAGGCCGACCGGGTGCACGAAGTGCCATTGTCGGCGCTCGCGCTCGAAATGATCGAGCGCCTGCCCCGGCTGGGCGACGGTCTGGTATTCCCGGCCAATCGGGCAGATGGCCCGCCCCGCCCGGTCAGCGGGTTCAGCAAGGCGAAGCCCGAACTCGACGAGCTGTCCGGCGCGACCGGCTGGCGGCTGCACGATCTACGCCGGACCGCGGCGAGCACGATGGCCCAGCTCGGCCACGCGCCGCATGTCGTCAGCGCGGTGCTGAACCATGCGCCGGCATCGACCCAGGGCATCACCGCGGTCTACAACCGACATCGCTACGGCGATGAGAAGCGCGCGGCGCTGGACGCCTGGGGGCGGGAAGTCGAGCGGCTCATCGGCCGGGGCGAGGCGAAGGTCGTGCTGCTGCGGCCGAGCGCCTGATGGCGGCCGGCAAGATCACCCGGCCGGGTCTGCGGTCGCTCGCTGGCGGGCTATTCGTTTCTCAGAAAGGAGAGGAGATGAAGCGAAACCTAGACCTCCAAACCAAGATCCTTCAACTCCTTGAGAAAAAAGATGAGATCCAATCGGCTGAAGGGTATTCACAAAAAGAGTTCGGGTACAATGCACGCCAGTTGGAAAGTAACAAATTAATTACCATCATTGATTGCGGCAACAAAACAGATCCACACGCTTGCATTGCAACTGGGCTCACACCCAAAGGCCATGATCTATTAGATAAAACCAGAACCGAATGGAGCGACAAAGCGAAATCCGCGGTAAAAACCACCGCCCAGACCTCTTTTGACGCCCTCCTCCGTGCAGCGATCGACAAGCTCTCAGGAGTGTTTTGATCGCAGCGTCGGTCGCAAGGAGGCTTCGGAGCGAGCGATCCGAGGGACGAAGGTACACCTTCATCCGTCTCCCGTGGGCCGCCCGGGTCGCGATCCCCGGGCGGCCTTCGGGCTTTCAGTCGGCCAGTTTCACAGCCTTCACCAAGGATCATCCTCAGGGTCGCGCGCTTGCTGGCCTCTGGCCCGCGGCGGTTGCGCCCGCCAACCTGTCGGCCGCTGCTCCATGGTCCAACCCTCAGGCTTTCCTAATGTGACGGGCTGGCGAGTTGCCACGGGCTGCTGATCGCCCATCAATAACAGCGCCAACACGCCGAAGATGCCGAACACAAGGCCGAGGAGAAACCATGAAGCTGGATCACGGTGCCATGACAGCGCCAGTGTTGCGCAATAAAGCCCGCAAATCAGCCATCCGAGCGCAGCTGTCGCCCACCAAACCGAGACCATTTCACCTCTCCCCCTGCTTCAGTCGGCCAGCTCACAACTGGGACAGTTTTAGCGCGCCAAGCCGCCGTTCGGCCCGGTCCAGACGAGCGTCGAGTTCGTCGAGCAGCCCACGAGCTTCAGGCCCGTCACAGCGCAGCCTCCCATGCGATCCGGGCCGGTAGCCGGACGATTGCTGCGCCTGCAGCACGGGCAGCAGCGTGACTGCCGAAGCGTCGGTAGATGGCCCGGTCGCTCAACACCCGGCCTGCCGTGACCAGCGCATAGCGCCAGCCCCAGCCGTGTCTAGACGGTGCGCAACGCACGAAGCCGGCCGCCCGGTAGACTAGCCCTTCCTCGCCGAAGCGCGGGTCGCTGTAGGCCCGGATCGTCGCCCAGCCGAGCACGCGGCGGCCGTAGCGTAGAGCGCGCCCGATCAGGAACGACGCCGCATTCCTGGGCGCACCGGGAAGGCAGGCGCCGCGCTCCAGGACGGCATCAGCGCCTCGGCCGCCGGCATGGGCGCCCCGGCCGAAACCAACGACGCCCAGCAGCCTCCCTCCCGGGCAGCGCAGCCCGAAGTACCAGCGGCAACCGCCGACCGTCCCAAGGTGCTCGTGAGCCTTGATGAACGGGCCACCCACGCGACTGGAAATCGGCTCGACCCGGCACTGTCGCAATTTCACAGGGCCGAGCGCAATTCTGTGACGGTAAGCCGCCGTCCGGCAGGCACCGCTGCAGTAGATCCGGGTGCTCCTGAGCGCAGCGATCAGCGTCCGGCAGAGCCGGCAATGACGCGTCACAGCAGCTGCGCCGCAATCCACATCGTCAGAGCCACATCCCCAGCGCAGCCAGCGCCGGCCAGATAGCGGCCCAGCCGCAGGCCGCACGACGCGCTCGGTCATTTCTGGCGCCAACCGCTCGACGGCTGCGGGGCGATGGTTTCGGCCTCGGCCACTAGGGCGACCAGAACCGCAGTGGCCACCACGCCCAAAAGCTCGCCGCTCGAGCTCAGGCACTGGTAATCGAGCACATCACGCTGTCGGCCAGGCACAGGCTCGCTCAGCGTATTCGGCCGGAGCGAGCCAATCTGCGCAATGTTCACAAACCCGCCGTCGACCGTCTTGATGAGCTTCATGCCGGAACCTCCGCAGCCAACGCCAACCGCTTCGCAGCCTCGAGCCGACCCGCCAGCAACCTGGCCTCCTGCCGCAGCTTCGAGGCCCTGGTCGGGTCGCAGATCACGAACGTCGCCTCAACCTCGAGCAGCGCAATCCGCTTGGTCAACGCCTGGGCCTCAGCCGGCCACTCCGACAAATGCGGCGCTGCGTTAGGCGACCACGAACGACGCATCAGCGCCACCGACCACCACCACGCAGCTGGCTCGGCGCAACCGGCTCACGCTCAGGCGGCGCAGCCATCTTCGCCGCCAGCGCAACGCACTCCCGGTCGTCACACACGCTCTGCCCAGGCTCGACCACCGCAAAGCACACCTGACACCGCGGACCAGGCGCGCCACCCGGCCGACGCTCGACCACAAGTATGCCCATCGGTTCACCCAGAATCGGGGACATAGAAAGCCTGAGGTCCAGACTGCGGGCCACCCGTGGGCGCGGGAACCTGACCACCGTCAGCGCCGTTGGTCTCCTGCCCGGTCACCAACTCCCCGTTCCCCACAACCTCGCCAGCAGCCTCCGGCACCTCCGCCGGCATGTGCCTGCCCCGACCCTTCGACGCCCGTCCTGGCACCTTCCCGCCACCCGCACGGGCCGCTTTCCGGCGAGCCCTCCGCGCTGACACAGCCGCAGCCTTCTGGCACATCGGCCCGCAGAACCGCTGCCTAGGCTCAGACGGCTGGAACTCACCACCGCAGCCACGACACGTCCTGGTTCGCCCCGGCCCCGCCTCAGATGGCCCGTCCTCCTCCGCCGCAGCCTCACCAGCAGGCGCAGATGCGGCTGAGGCTATCTCGCGGAGCCGGAATGCTCCCGACGAGCTCTGCGGGCTCCCCAGCCGCGGTCTGCACAGGGTGGGTGGACTGGTCCGCCGCCCAGGCCGCCACCGCCGGCGCCAACCGCTCCAGCCGAGCCAGAACCTCGCCCAGCTCTCGGTGCAGATGACGAGCCTCAGCTAGCATCCACCCGCTTCCGCAGATTCCGACCCCGAGCCTCAGCCCAAACCGCCTGACGCTGCCGATACGCCTCGTACGCCGCACCGTGCGGAGCAAGCCGCGTCATCGGCTGGCCAGCAATCGGCTCAACCGTCACCTTCAACGGACCCTGCTTGTCTCTCCGAACCTCAGGCAACACCCTCACTCCAGACCTCGCCAATGACCAAAATTCCTTCGGCGGCATCACACACCCTGCTGCTCAGCCAAATACTGGCTGTACAGCCCAGGCTCCAAATCAAATACCTTCGAAATCGCCTGCTCTTCAGACATGCTCGGATGCTGCAGCCGTAGACGCTTCGCCTGAGCCCGTACCTCGTCCCAGGTCCGGTCACCAGCCTGACGAGTAGATTTCTCCACCCGACGCGGCTCAGACGCCGTCTCGGTCATCCGGTACAACGCAGCCAGCTCCAAATCGCCAGGCCAGTGCTTCAGCAACGCCTGCTCGTAGCTCAGCGCCGGCTCCAACTGCCGACACCTGAGCTTCATCGCCACCTCGAGCTCGTTCTGGTCCATTCCCTTCAAAACCATCGTCTCAACCTCCTGCTGCTCGCCCTCGCTCAACTCCTCGTCACCGTCACCACACTTGAACAACACAACCTGGCTGTGCGGATTGGCCGGATGGTCAACCAACGAACACTCCAAAACCCTCAGGTTCTTCAGCCGCTTCACCCGACGAAGCGGCCGACCTTCCTCGTCCAACTCTGGCTCAACCATCACGCCGCCTCCTCAGACGACAACTCACGACGTAACCGCAATATCTCTACAACCAAATGAGGAGACGCATGAGACGCAAATGACCTCTCCTCCAACATCGGAGGCAACGGCAAAAATCCATTAAGACCATGATGACCCGCCGCAGACCGCAACGGTATCTTCCACTTGTGCGGTGACATCAAATGCTCCTTAACATCCCATGGTACCATCCCCTCAACCTTGCACAATAAATCCCAGTGCTTCCGTAAGGTCGCCACCAGGGACCCTAACTGCTCGTCTACTGCCGTCGCCAGCTCGTCCAACTCCGCCACAGCCGCCTCTAACTCATCCGCCTTCGCCAACTCCTGCTCGCGGACCACCCGCGCCTCAGCTGCCGCCAGACGCTCACGACCCGCCGCCAAAGCCGCCTCAGCGTCCTGCGCCCGCAGCTCCGCCGCCAACAGGCTCTCGTTTAGCTTCCGCAACCTCGCCTGAGCCCCCGGGTCGCCCTCAGCCGCAGCTAGCTGCCACTTCGCCTTCCGCTCCCGCAGCTGGCTCGCATGACCCCGAGCATAGCCCAAACGACCGTGCAACGCGTCCAGAGCAGCACGAGCCTCAGACACCAGACGCTCAGCTTCCGTCATGGCAGCACCTCGTTCTGCTTGGCGTAGTATTCCCGACGCTCGGCCAGCGTGGTCCAGCCGGCCATGATCTGCCAGCGGAACGCCATCGTGCGTTCCCAAGCACCCTCGCTGAGCGCAGTCTGCAGGCTCGTTGCACGATACAACGAGCCTGTCCTTTGATGGCCGCCCTCGCCAGGTTGCCGCCCGATCGCACTCAGCCGCCGCCCAATCTCACACTCAACCTCGATCCCCACCTCGGCCAGGTCGCTAGAATTCCGTAGCTGCGGTGCGGACGAGGTGATGGGGACCCAAATCACAGCGGGGGACCCGACAACAGCACTCTCGGCCGAGCTGGGTGGGTGGCGCTAGCGCTGGTGATAGCATGGGACTGGATTACGCCTGCAAGGTGAGCGCTCGCAAGTGAAATCGCCTGCTAGCATTGGATAGCACAAGGCCGAAAACAGGGCCTGGCCGAGCTAATTAGTTACCCCATTGTTACCCCGAGCCATCCGATAATTCCGAAAACCGCATAAGCCCTCACGAAATAATTCGATAGCCGGTAATTGATATTCAGTCGCTACCAAGTTTTTCGCCCCGCTCAGGGGTTACGTCGACCATCTCGCTCTCGACTGGCGCATGCTCAAGCAGCGGATGCTGCACCGGCGTCTGACCCTGCGCCGCCAACGCCGCACGACGCTGCGCTATCCGAAGTCGAAGCTCTTCGTCCGACAAATGCTGCAACAATTCGTTGCCAGACTTCTGAGTGTAAACAGTGTGATAATGGTCTACAGTACCGCTATGCGCAACCTCAGTAGTGTGCCTAGCATAGCCACGGTCACGCGCCTTCGCGTTCAATGTCGCAAGCACGGCGACCACATTACCTTTCTGAATTGCAAGCTCTCTCAGTTTCGCTTCCATCTCATCATTGGTCTCTTCAAGTACCTCACGACAGACCTGCTGCAATTCCGGGCTCTTGCTCACCATCTCGTAGACGGACTGACGGGTCAGGCCCAACAGCCGGCCGGCGGCCGCCATATTGCCGCCCGTCTGCCTCAGAGCTTCCGCCAGCCGACGGTGCTTCATCTCGCGGATCATGGCCATGGCCGGACCCTACCTTTTGCCGACAGGGTTGTCGATGTGTGGGGCTAGTTAGTGGTCTACGGGAGGCGGCGCGCGCGGCGGTGTGCGAAGCGCGAAGTGTCTCCTAGACACACTTCGCGACGCACGCGCTCACCGGGGCGCGAAGTTCGCGCGAAGTTCGCAGGGTTTTTCGCCCTCTGGCCAATTGCTTAGCTACTTCGCGCACACCGCGGTCTGTGTTAATCGATTGGCGCCCGAAAAAATGAGCGCGAAGTTCGCGCACACTATTGATCGTGTGAAATAGCTGACAGGCTCAGTTTTCCTTGCGTTTTGGCCAGATCCGGCCCTGGTCGACTTCGATCGCGCGGGTGTCGGCCAACTCGGCGAGCGCTTGGCCGAAGATCCTGCGTCGGTCGCGTTCCTGTTTGGACTTGCTGAGCAGTTCGGGCTTGATCGCCTCTCGTTCCAGTTCGCTGTGGAGGACGCAGCGGAGGCCTTCGTGGTCGGGCAGGGGATGGGATCGTCTTGGGTCCTTGATCATTGCCCAGAGGCTTTGCAGGAGCGCCTGGGCCTTGGGCGAATGCCGCTTGCGCTTGACGGGCTGCTCGTCTGCCAAGTGTTCGACGACGACGGCGGTAACCGCGTCGCCGTACTGGTCGAGGCCGAGTTCGCGCCCGCGGAAGTTGAAGCACAGCGCTGGTTGCCGATCGGAGGCGTCGCGCATCTTGGATACCCGAAGAGTGCGGAGTTCGTCGTCGCGGTCGATTTCCCATTCGAAGTCGAGTGCTGCGACCAGCCCCGACCAGCCGCGGCCGCCGCGGGACGCGTCCTTGCCGAAGTGATGAAGCAAGAGGACGGTGTGTTTTTGCGCGAGCAGGCTGATCTTGATGTTTTCGAGGAAGGCGGTCACGTCCTCGGGGCGGCAATCAGAGCCGCCGGGTCCGAGTGCGGCGGTGTAGGTGTCGATCACGACCACGCACGGTCGGCCGATTTGGTTGACTGTGGCGCCGAGCTTGGCCGCGACATCGGGGTTTCGGAAGTTGTCGCTGGCCTTGATGAGGCCGAAGCGGATGACCTCGGGCTCGGCGGCGATCTCGGCGGCGGCGGCGATGATTCGGTTCTCGATCCCGGCGTGGCCTTCCAAAGCGACGTAGATCACGGGCGTCTGGATGGTCCGCCTCGCGCGGTAATCCATGCCGGCGCCGAGGTGTAGCATCATATCGACCACGATCGCGGTTTTGCCGCCGCCGCTGTCCGCGTGAACTCCCATTCGGGGGCCGGCAGGTCATCGAAGTCGAGCGCGATCCAAGCGCGCGCAGCGGGCTCGAAGGTCGCCGGGGTGATCGAGCTGTCGTCCTCGATCTGATCGTGGACCAGCCGGCGCGCGCGGCTGAGGTCCGTTCCTGGCAGCGGCCGGCCGCGGATCACGCAAGCGTGCGGATCGGCTTCGAGGCGGGTGAGCGCTTGGCCCAGCTCGACAATACCGCCAACGATGATCTGCTCGATCGCGAACTCATAACCGCGATCGTAGGCTCGGACCGAAAAGCCGTCTTTGCGGCCGGTGATCACCTTGGTCATGATGGCGCCATCGACCGACCGCAGGACGGTGATGGCTTCGGCGCTCATGGTTGCTGCCGCGCCTTCGCGGGCTTCCGTCGGCGGCCGGCATTGTGCCGCGCCAGGCAATCGTTCTTAGGCGCGGCAGCTGATTCACGTGGCAGCTGCGCGATGTGGTCAGCGACCTCGTGCTCAAGAAACACCGGTCGCGCTGGCCCCAACAGCAGCGGCGCCGGAAACTCGCCCGCCTTGATTAGCTTCGAGAGGTGCGCCCGCGAGTAGGGAACGAGCTGTAGGAGCTGGGCCCAGCTCAAAAGCCGCGGCGCGCGGCCATCCTTCTGCCGGGCGTGTTCAAGCGACATACGGTTGATCCCCGCTTGCGACGCGCGCTGACGCGCGTCCCGTTTAACGGGGCGACCGCAACACATTCTGAGGCAGGGATACTTCCCGCAATTTTTCTGCAGGTAGATGTTACGCTTTATCGCTGTGGTTTTTGATTGTTGGCGCGCTGGTCGGCGATCACCTCGCGCTCCCGCTCGTCCAGGGCAGGCAACGACCATTCCATGCCGTCGCAGAAGGTGATCGGCGGCCGCCACGCGAGGCCGGGCGGCAAAATTGGACCCCTGGCATTGCCTACGCGGACGCTCTCGAAGCGCAGGCGGATCGCTTCGGCGAGCCGCAGCATCCGGATCAAGGCGGCGGGGTGGTGCGTCCAGTCATGCGACCAGGGGTCCTCGTGCTCGGCGATATAGGCGCTCGCCCACAACGGGGCGGCCGGCCTGACTTCGAGCCAGGGCCGCTGCGCGAGCATCTTGGCGTTTAGGCGCTTTGCCGGCTGGCCGTTGAGCGGGACCGAGCCCGACAAGGCGGCCGCCGCATTAAGCGACGCCTGCCGCGGCGTGACGACGGTCAACCTCAACAGGCTCAAAGCTAGATGGCCGGCGCGGTGACCAAGCTTCTGCCGCCGCTGGGCGGGCTTGCGGATGTCCTTACCGGCGATGCGATGGAGATCGACGACCGAGACATAATTCGTCACGCCGACCTGCCGCGCCTCGAAATGGGACCAGGCGAGCAGGTCCGCCCGCTTCTCATCCTCGCCGGCGCCCGGCCAGATCATCGTCGCAAGGACGACGGCGGCGGCGTCGGGGCGCAGGGCGCCTTGCTGGTCGAGGATCTGCAACATTGGCATGAGCGGCAGAGTAGCGCGCCGCCCGGACGACCGCGACGGCTTTCTGTGCGTTACCCTATTCGTTACCCCGGCCGGTTGCGATTTTCCGGAAGCGGCAGCCGCTCTAGGCTACAAGCCCACAACCCGATCCTCGGTGATCACCAGGTCCGGCAGCAGGCTCAAAGCCGAATTGAGCGCCGCCTGCGGGCTCGCAAACGCCTTGACCCGGACGCCCTCCTCGACCGAGGCCGCCAATCGGGTAAGTATGTTCCGATTGGTGACCCGATCATCAATCACAACCACAGTTGGCATCGCAAACGATCACTCGACGATCGGTCGTGCGACGGATCATACAAGGAGTTGAACTCGTTGGACCTTCCTTAGCTGAGGGCCGATTGTTCATCAAGCAAAAGGTGAAAAGCCCAAGCACATACAACACCTAAGGTTATGTTCGACGGACCGACTTCGCGATTCTAGCGAGTGCGCACCGGGCGCGAAGGCCTCGACGGCGGCCGAATCCGGCGGGGACCGTCTTTGCCATGGTACCGTGCAGCTGTGCGCGGGCTGCAATCCCGCGGGAGCGACGATCCGGTCGAGCTTGAGCGAGCGACCGGCTGTCGCCTTGGGCTTGCGCACGCAACGAGCCGGATCCCAGGCGCGGCGCCAGCATATCGCCCGAAGGTTGGATGGCCAGCGGGTAGACGGACCAGCCGACCACCAGCCACCGGACGACTTCGCCCGTCCTCAGGGGCGACCCCGCTTCTGAGCGGCGCTCGGAGACGGCTGGGGGCCGCCCGAAAGGACGGCCCCCTGAGGGTCCCAACTCATCAGTCAACGCTGGCCATTGCCGTGGAGTCACCCGCCGCACCAACCAACGTTGCTGCTATTGTTAAGGTTTCTGAAATGTTCGTCAAGCGAAATATCGCCTGGAAGTTGATATCCGCTCGGCGATTGGCTTTCCCGCGGCCCTGGGCTAGGTGAAGGGGCGGTTTGGAGGCAGCGGATGGACGTTTTCCGGGCGGCCGAGGGGCGCGACAGCGACTGGCACCGCGCCTGCCGGGCCTGCATCGAGGGCCTGGCCGATCTGCCGGCGAGCGCCAATCTCGGCTTCGTCTACGCCAGCGACCCGTTGGCCGAGGCGCTCGACCTGATCGTCGCCCGCCTGGCCGAGGCGACCGGGGTCCGCGCGTGGGTCGGCACGGGCGGCGCCGGCGTCTGCGGCAGCGGTCGGGAATACACGGGCAGCGGCGCGATCGTGGCCCTGGTCGCGAGCATGCCCGAGGGCGGCTTCCGGCTGTTCGACGGCCTGCGCGACGGGCGCGACGACCTCGACCCCCGGCTTTCCGGCTGGTCCGTCAACGGCGGCCGCCGCTTCGGCGTGGTCCACGGCGACCCCCGCCATGGCGGCGCGGCCGAGACGATCGGCCGGCTGAGCGAGGCCATGGACGCCTTCCTGGTCGGCGGGCTGACCTCGGCCACCGGGTCGCCGTTGCAGATCGCCGGCCGGCCGACCGAGGGCGGGGTCTCGGGCGTCCTGCTCAGCGCCGAGGTGTCGCTGATCACCGGCCTCTCGCAGGGCTGCACGCCGATCGGCCCGGTCCACGAGGTCAGCGCCAGCCAGGGACCGTGGGTGCTGAGGATCGACGGCCGGCCGGCGGTCGCGGTGCTCGAGGAGGAAGTCGGCGAGGTCCTGGCGCGCAACCCGCAGCGGATTGCCGGCTACATCCATGCCGCGGTGCCGCTGCAAGGTTCCGATCGCCCCGACTACGTCGTCCGACCGCTGCTCGCGATCGATGCGCGGCGCAAGATGATCGCGCTCGGCGCCGATCTGCGGCGCGGCGACCCGCTGCTGTTCGTCAAGCGCGACGGCAGCGCCGCCCAGGCCGATCTGCGCCGGATGCTCGACGACCTTAGCGCCCGCGCCGACGGCCGGCGCGTCCGGGGCGCCCTCTATCACACCTGCGTCGCCCGCGGCGCCCATATGTTCGGGCCCGAATTCGGCCGAGCTCAGGATGATCGAGGCCGCACTCGGACCGGTGCCGCTGGTCGGCTTCTTCACCAATGGCGAGATCTACCGCGATCGCCTCTATGGCTACACCGGCGTGCTCACACTGTTTCTTTAGCCCGGCGCTGCGCCACGGATCGCCAGCATGCCCCTGCCCCGCGAATATCCGGAGCGGCCGCTGGTCGGCGTCGGCATCGTGGTCTGGCACGGCGAGCGCGTGCTGCTGATCCAGCGCGGCAAGCCGCCGCGGGTCGGTCAATGGAGCCTGCCCGGCGGCGCGCTCGAGCTTGGCGAGACCGTGGCCCAGGCGGCGCAGCGCGAGGTCATGGAGGAGACCGGCCTCGCGGTCGAGGTCGGCGAGGTGCTCGCGGTCGTCGACCTGATCGAGCGCGACGGCGATCGGGTCCGCTATCACTACACGCTGATCGACTTCAGCGCCGAGGCCGAGCGCGCCGAGCTGCGCCCGGGCGGCGATGCCGCCGACGCCCGCTGGTTCACGCTCGACGAGCTCGCACCGCTCGGGCTGTGGTCGGAAACTGTGCGGATCATCGAGCTCGCGCGCGATCGTCGCCCGTGATCCGGGCGCCGGTGCCGGGCCTGGTCCGGGGCGCTCGGGCCGCGCGTGGCCGAGCACGAGCCGATCGCTGGCCCGCGGCCCGCGAGCGCTGCCGCGACTGCCCGAACCTGGCCTGGCCGGCGCTCTGGCGGGCCGGTGCGCGCCGCCGTCAGCGCCCCGCGCTAGTGGCGCGCCTCGCCGTCGCTCAGGACCCGCGCCAGATGACAGAGCGCCTCTTGGTGCTTGCGGCTCTTGATCGCGGCGAAATTGCGCGCCAGCTCGAGCAGCATGCGCTGCTGCGGCATCAGCTCCTGGCTGCGCGTGGCACTGCTGCCTGGCTCGACGTCCTCGAAGAAATGGCTGATCTCGACCCCGAGCGCTCGGGCGATCTGATAGAGCCGGCCGGCCGAGATCCGATTGATGCCGGTCTCGTACTTGTGCGCCTGTTGATAGGTGACGCCGATCAGCTCGGCCATCTGCTGCTGGGTCAGGCCGAGCATGATCCGCCGCTGGCGGATGCGCAGGCTGACGAAACGGTCGACGTCGAGAGCGCGACTTCGGCCGCCGACCCCGCGACTGGCTACTTTGCTGGCGAGTTGGGTCATTGCGGTGCGACTCCACGGCAGGGGCGAACGGGTTTCCCGTTCAACGTGAATTTCGGATGCGATGGGACTACGCAAGGTAAAATAGGCGCACTCGAAACCAGCGCGCTAGAGAAAAATTCGTTCCGTCCGGCCTGCGACGCCATGCCCTCGAGCCACCCGCTCGAACATTGTACAGTCACATCATGCGGTTACGTCCGCGCAAACAGTTGTCACCTCATCGGAACCTGCGCGTCGAGTCGCTTCTCGGGCAGATCGGGACGCGCGATCTCGGACCGTCCGTCGAATACAACCCAGAGGGGAAACACTCTCTTATCACACAGGCTGTTGACGAAATTTGATCGCCTCACTACGCGAACTTCGCCGAGCAAGAGCTCTACGCCTTGCCTGCGACCAAATGTCGCTCAGCGGGCCGGCATCGTTGCCGCAGCCCCGCTGAGGGCGCCGGCACCAGCTGCAGGCGCCCGATCGCGCCGCTGCCATAGGCTTCCGGCCGGCACGCCATCGGCACGCTGTCGCCCCGGCGCCCACAGCCGCGTCAGATCGCGATAGTGGCGGGACAGCGGATGGCCGGATTGACCGGTCGCGGCGATCCAGCGCGAGCGGTCGAGCTCGGCGAGGTCATAGAGCCCCCGATAGCTCGGCGGCATGGCTGCTGGCGAACGGTCGTTCTCGCCGCGCGGGAAAAATGGCCGACGTTCATCGTGCGTCTGCCGCCGCCGGTTGGCGATCTCGATGTTGAACAGCCAGTCGAGCAGCGGCGCTCGCCGAAGGCCGCATGCGCCATGCGCGCGGCATGCGCCACGCCCCAACGCCAGTCCGCCTGGTCCGGGCCGTAGCGGCGGCCAGACCCGCCAGCGCCCGCTCGAGCGCCTGGCTGGCGAGCCCGGCGCAGGTCTCGACCGGCTCGGTTGCGACGTCGTCGCACCAGATCTCGGCCGCCGCTTCAGGATCTGCGTCCATGAACTCCGGCCGGACCGCCCAGAACGCTGGCGAACAGCGGGCCGAGCTCGTCCGCCTGGATCAGGCGCGACAGCTCGCGATACCAGGCCGCGAACAGACAGCGGCGCCAGGCCGTCCGGCGCCGCATCATCCGATCCCAGCGCCGCAAGCTCCCGCCATCGCCGCCGCCGCCGTCCGGCCCGCTCAGGGCTTGGCCTCGAGCAGGATCGGCAGCAGATCCTCGCCAGCAGCGACGCTCATCGGCCTGGATCGCGGCGAACGTCACCGAGCTCGAACGTCGCCGCCCTCGAGCAGCGCAGCCAGCCGGCGCGCCCGGTAGCGGCGCCTCCCAGTCGGCGCTGATAGATAGGGATAGTCCTCGGCCACGATTCGGTTGTTGGCGTTGAACAGCAGCCCATCGGCGGGGTCGAGCGCCCGCGGCAGCTGCTCGAACGGAATCCAGCCGCCAGTCGTGCGCGCCGCTCCAGCCCGGCACCGGCCAGCGGCCATCGCCCTGGCTTTCTGATCGGGACCCGGCCGGGCGCGATGAAGCCGATATGTCCGCGAGTGTCGGCGTAGAGGATGTTCTGCATCGGCGCGCCGACCGTCGCGCAGTCGCCGCGATGAATCCCGGCCAGTCGCGGGCGCGGTTGAGGTCAGCAGCGCCTGCGCGACCCGCTCGTCCGGCGCGAGCCCGGTCCAGGCGCAGCGCCGCGACCACCGCCGAACGAAGAGGCGCGGCAGCGTCCGGCACCAGATCCGAGATGACCGGCCCGTGCCGGGTCTCGCGCACGGTGATCGTGACCGCAGGCGCGCCCTTGACCGCGATGACCTCGTCGCGGGTCGCAAACGGCGCGGCGCCGTCCGGTGTCAGATAACGGCTCGGATCCTCCGCATCGAGCCGCTCGATGAACAGGTCCTGGACGTCCGCCCCGGTATTGGTGAAGCCCCAGGCGATCCTGCCGTTGTGGCCGAGCACGACCGCCGGGCACGCCCGGCATGGTCGCGCCGACAGCTCGAGCCCCGGCGTCTTCGAGCTCGCGCGAGATAGAACACGCCGGGCGCACGCAGCCCGAGATGGGGATCGTTGGCGAGCAGCGGCGCTCCGCTCGCGCTGCGCTCGCCGGCAACCACCCAGGCGTTGGAGCCCGTGCAGCCCGGCGCCGCGGCGGCAGGACCGCGGCCAGCCCATCCCGATCAGCGCCCGCGCCACCCCGACCAGCGTGATCGGCGCGTCCGGCCGGCGCGCCCGGCCAGATGTCGGCGATCTGCTCGGCCGATCAGCCGCGTGCGAGCCGGGCGCGCAGCAGCTCGTCCCGATAGTTGATGCCGAGGTCGAGCGCCATCAGCCGCAGCCAGACCAGGCTGTCCGCCGACCGCCACGGCGCGATCTCGCGCTGCCCGAGGATCAGGAACTCCGGCGGCAGCGGCCCGCACCGGGTCGCGAGATAAGCGTTGACGCCCGGCGGCATACGCCTCGAGCCAGGCGAGCGTCGTCCGGCTCAGATGGGCGAGGCCCGCGCTCGCCCGGCGATAAAGGCCGAGCGTGCGCATGAAGCGGTCGGCCGGCAGCGCCGCCGCGCCCAGAATCTCGGCGAGCCGCCCGGCGCCGACCCGGCGGCTGGAACTCCATCTGCCACAGGCGGTCCTGGGCATGAACGAACCCGAGCGCGAAGGTGGCGTCGGCAAGCTCGCGGCCTCGATGTGGGGGATCCCCCAGCGGTCGCGCACGATGGTGACCGGCGCTTCGAGCCCCGCGACCGCGATCTCGCCGTCGACCCGCGGCAGCGACTGGCGCAGCCACAGATAGCCGCCGCCCAGCGCCGATCGCGGCCGGGATCACGTAGGCCGAGCAGCCCCAGCCCCAGCCAGCGGACCAGCCGCAGCACGCTCAAGCCTGCCGCGCGGAGCGCTCGACCCGCCGGACGCAGAGCCCGCCGCAGCGGCTCGGGTGCCTCAAATGGATCGCATCGAAGCCGAGTTCGGCAGCGGCGGCGACGTTCTTCGGATTATCGTCGATGTAGATGCAATCCGCGGCGCTCGGCCGATGCTTTCGAGCAGCAACTCGGAAAATCCGCGGGTCGGGCTTGATCAGGCCGATCTCACCCGAGACCAGGATGGTCTCGAACCGAGTCGAGAAAAACGTAGCGCTCGCGCGCGATCGGGAATTTCTCGACCGACCAGTTGGTCAGCGCGTGCAACTCGGTCCCGCTTCCTTCAGCTCCCCCAGGATCTCGACCGAGCCCTCGATCGGGCCCGCCAGCATTTCGTGCCAGCGGTGGTGATAGGCCTCGATCAGCGCCCGCTCGCCCGGGATGGCGGCCGGCCGCCTCCTCGATCGCCGCGGCGAAGGTCCGGCCGCGATCCTGCTCCTCGTTCCAGGCGCTGTGGCAGACCTCGGCGAGGAACCGCTCCATCGCGCCTCGTCGGGATCAGCTGCCGGTAGAGGTAGCGCGGGTTCCAGTCGATCAGCACGCCGCCCAGATCGAATACCATCACTGCCGGCCGGCCGTCCGGTCTTCGCCATCGGCTCACAAGCCCGCTTTTCGAATAGCCGAGACGCGGAGACTTGCGTTTACCCGGATCGCCGGAGGCAAGGCGCCCGCGCATGATTTTCGCCAGCGGCCGGTTGACAGGGCCGGCGCGCGGCTGAGATCCCGGGCCGGACCGCGCCGCGCTCCAGGCGCAAATCAGCGCGGACGGAGCCGCGTGAGCGATGGTCCGGGCGAGCTTCGGCAAGCAAGGCCTGATGCAGGCGCTCGGCATCGAGCTGACCGCGCTCAGCCCGGCGCCTGCGTCCTCGAGGCGGCCGCCAGTCCAGTCTGACCCAGCAGCAGGGCTTCTTCCAAGGCACCCTGATCGGCGCCATGCTCGACTGTGCCGGCGGCTACGCCGCCTACAGCCTGATGCCGGCCGGCACCGACGTGCTGACGACCGAATACAAGGTCAACTTCGTCGCCGCCGCCGACGATGAGCGCCTGATCCCGCGTGGCCGGGTCATCAAGCCCCGCCGGACGCTCACGGTCGCAGGCGCCGAGGCCTACTGTCGCCGGGACGGCGTGGAAACCTTGTGCGCGGTGCTGCTGCAGCCGCTGATCTGCATCCCGGCCCGAGCGGACCGCAGCACCCGGCCATAGTGCTCTGCCAGCGGCATCATTGGCCGGACCGATGTTGTCGCCGGCCTGACGGCGCCCAAATATCCCGATCCTGAAGCGCGCATCGTCCTCAATCACAAGGTTGGGCACTACATTTGCTGTTGCATTACTGCGACAGTCTAGAACCTCGATTCTGCGCTCCCGCCGCTGGAATGTGTCGATCTGGCAACAGATGACGGGAATTCCGCCAGCGATCGGAATAAATCGTTGGATCGGCCCACAAGGCCCAGTACATAGCCTCTGTAGTGATCAACTCTCAGTTACACATCGAGCGCGTCGCTAAACTTCCTCTGCAGCGACACTCGCTCTGGAAGCGTGGCATGGTCGTGATCTTCGCCGCCGACACATCGGCAGCATCCCCTCGGAGAGCGCCGCAAGACTGCCCTGGACCAGCATCCGCGAGGGACTTCAGGCGATTGATCCGCCTGGGGCGTCGGGCAGCCGTGCCGGGTCTCCGCGACTAACCCACCGGTGCCTATCACAACCAATTTGGAACCGAGGATGGTCAGCCGCCCGGCCCACCCCGCATGCCCTGCCGGCGGCCTGTTCTTGTTGCGACGTGAACCGCCGGATTCACAGGCTTTGGTTGGGCCCCGACGTTCGCGTCACGACCAAGCGTTACTGGAGACCGATTGCATGCCAGCTGTTCATGAACTCGAAAGGTCACCGGCCGATCTTCGCCCTCCCGGCCGGGCGCCAATCCCGTAGAACGCCTCGGCCGGTACCGGGTCCGGGTCCAACACCAACCGGAGCGTCGTATGTCGTTGTCACGCCCCCGCATGCGCAGTTGGCCGGCGCTGCTCGTCGTCGTCGCGCTTGCGGGGTATCTGGTTCCGCCAGCCGCGGCCGCCCGCCCGGCCGCCAGACCCAACATCGTGCTGATCCTGACCGATGACGAGGACGTCGCGAGCCACCGCTTCATGCCCAAGACCAAGGCGCTGGTCGAGGACCAGGGCGTCGCGTTCGACAATTTCTTCGTCAGCTATGCGTTCTGCTGCCCGTCGCGGACCTCGATCCTGCGCGGCCAATACGCCCACAACACCCAGGTGGTCGGCAATGAGCTGCCCTACGGCGGCTACGAGAAGCTGCACCAGCAGGGCCTGGAGAACTCGACCATCGCAACCTGGCTCCAGGCGGCCGGCTACCGGACCGCGCTGCTCGGCAAGTACATCAACCGCTACGAGCCCGAACTTGGCGTACCGCCCGGCTGGAGCGACTGGTACGGCGGCGGCACCGACGGCCACCAGGGCTACGATTATCGACTGAACGAGAACGGCCGGGTCGTACGCTACGGCAGCGAGCCAAGCGACTACGCGACCGACGTGCTGGCGGGCAAGGCGGTCGACGTGATCGAGCGCTCGAGCGCGGCGGGGCAGCCGTTCTTCCTCTACGTCGCGCCGTTCACGCCGCACAGCCCGGCGGTCGCCGCGCGCCGCCATCTGACCCTTTTCGGCGATGCCGAGCTGCCGCGCGGGCCTGCCTTCGACGAGGCCGACGTCAGCGACAAGCCGTCGGTGCTCGAGCTTCCCGCACCTCCAGGGGCATGCGCTCGACTGGCTGGAGCTCGAATACCGGCGCCGGCTGCAGACGCTGCAGGCGGTCGACGACATGGTCGAGACCATCGTTGGCGCGCTGGCCGCCAACGGCGTGCTCGGCCAGACCTACGTCATCTACACCTCCGACAACGGCTTCCACATGGGCGAGCACCGGATGGTCGCCGGCAAGAACACGCCCTATGAGGAGGACATCCGGGTGCCGATGGTGATGCGCGGCCCGGGCGTGCCGGGCGGCGCGCGCATCGCCGCGCTGGCGCTCAACAGCGATCTGGCGCCGACCTTGGCCGAGATCGCCGGGATCGAGACCCCGGCCTTCGTCGACGGCCGCTCGTTGCTGCCGCTGCTCGCCGATCCGGGGCAGCCCTGGCGCCAGAGCTTCCTGATCGAGCGCCGCCAGCTGGAGGGGCAATACCTCGAGCTGGCCGAGCAGCAGGGCGTCACGCGCGACCGGCTCGACCGGCATGCCCAGGTCGAGGGCATGCGCACGGCCGAGTGGTCCTACGTCGAGTACGGCGATGGCGAGCGCGAGCTGTACGACATCGTCAACGATCCCTACCAGCTCACGAACCTGATCGGGAATGCCAACCCGTCGCTCGCGGCGGCGCTGGCGGCGCGGCTGGGCGAGCTCGCCCGCTGCACCGGCGCCCTGTGCCGCGAGATCGAGGACCAGCCGCTCGGCGAGGGCAACATCCGCCAGGCGGCGCTGCAACGGTGATGGCGCCGCTGCCGTCCCGTCCAGGGACCCGGCGCCGGCCGGCCCCGGATCGCATCCTCGAACGCACAACGGAGCGCTCGATGTCCTCTGACCGCATCCTTGGCGCGGCACGGTGGTCGGTGCTGGCCGCCAGCCTCGCGCTCGGGCTCTTCTCGCCGCCGGCGCTGGCAGCCGAGCCGGGCGTCCGGCCGAACATCGTGTTCATCCTGAGCGACGACGAGGACGTCGCGAGCCACCGCTTCATGCCCAAGACCCAGGCGCTGCTCGGCGACCGCGGCGCGACTTTCGAGAACTTCTTCGTGACCTACTCGTTCTGCTGCCCGTCGCGGGCGACGATCCTGCGCGGCCAGTACCCCCACAACACCGGATCGAAGGCATCCAGCTGCCGACCGGCGGGTTCACGAAGTGGCGCGCGCTCGGCCTCGAGAACTCGACCATCGCGACCTGGCTGCAAGCGGCCGGCTACCACACTGCATTCTATGGCAAATACCTGAACCAGTACGGGCCGCGCACGCGACGGCGTCCAGCGCCGGGCTGGGACGAATGGTACGCCGGCGGCGACGACTGGTCGAACTACAACTACGTGCTGAACGAGAACGGCCGGCTCGTGAGCTACGGCGATCGCGCCGAGGACTATCTGACCGACGTCATCGCACGCAAGGCGCGACCGCGCGATCCGCGCGGCGGCCGCGGCCGAGCGCAGCCGTTCTTCCTCTATCTGTCGCACCTACGCGCCGCACGCGCCCGGCGACCTGCGGCGCCACGCCATGCCGGCCTGTTCGCCGACACGCCGCTGCCGCGGCCGCCGTCGTTCGACGAGCACGACGTCAGCGACAAGCCCGCGATCATCCGCGACCTGCCGCCGCTGAGCCATCGGCAGATCGAGGCGATGGAGCGAGCACTACCGCGGCCGGCTGCGCGCGCTGCAGGCGATCGACGATCTGGTCGAGACCGTGGTCCTGGCGCTGAAGCAGGCCGGCCAGCTCGAGCAGCACCTATATCATCTACACCTCCGACAACGGCTTCCACATGGGCGAGCACCGGATGTTCGCCGGCAAGACCACCGCCTACGAGGAGGACATCCGGGTGCCGCCGCTCGTCCGCGGCCCGGGCGTGCCCGCCGGCCAGCGGATCGCGGCGATGGTGCTCAACAACGATTTCGCGCCGACCTTGGCCGCGATCGCCGGCATCGCGCCGCCGGGCTTCGTCGACGGCCGCTCGTTCCTGCCGCTGTTCGAAGACCCGGACCGGCCCTGGCGCCAGAGCTTCCTGATCGAGCGTCGCGAGCTCGAGACCCACGAGATGCACCGGCGCCGGCGCGCGTTCGACGCGATCCGGACCGCCGACC
The DNA here is from genome assembly GCA_963840925.1 of uncultured Alphaproteobacteria bacterium. Lineage (GTDB taxonomy): Bacteria > Pseudomonadota > Alphaproteobacteria > Geminicoccales > Geminicoccaceae > DATAOG01. The sequence goes on along the minus strand of CAWJAY010000032.1, from coordinate 70,390 downwards.
GGATCTACGTCGAGTATGGCGATGGCGAGCGCGAGCTCTACGATCTTGAGCACGATCCGCTTCAGCTCGAGAGCCGGATGGACCAGACTGACCCGCTGTCGCTCGAGCTGCTCGCGGCCCGGCTGAGCGAGCTCTTGAGGTGCGCCGGGGCGGACTGTCGCGAGCTCGAGGATCTGCCGGTCGCGCCCGAGCGGACGGCGGCCCATGCCGCGAGCAGGGCATCGACGACGCAGTAGGCTGGCCCGCCCGACGTCATGAGGCATCGCCACGGCGCAAGACGCTGGCGCCAGGGTGCGGCGCACTGGCTGGCGACGCTGCTGGCGGTGCCGCTGCTGCTGCTCGGCGGCGGTGAGCTTTGGGCCGGCGCCTGCTCGAGCGCCGATGGCGCGCCTGACCCGGTGCTGGCCCGTCAGCCCGTGTACGAAGCCGGGCGTGGTGGCCCGGACGATGCGATCTTGAGCTTCACCGAGGGCGACCCCGCCGCCGCCGCCGACCATGCGCTGGTCGCCGCCGCGTCCGATGAGGGTGGCCAGGCCCTGCGCGTCGCCTACCGGCTCGAGCCCGGTCGGCGCGCCCGGGCCGGGGTCCGGATCAAGCTCGACCAGCTGGATGCCAGCGCCTACGACCACCTCGAGCTCAGGGTCCGCGGCGACCCGAATGCCGGCTTCGCGCCCGCGCTCGAGGTCGGCTTCCAGCGACCGCGGCCCGGCCGCCCGGGCATGATGGAGAGCGGCAGCTCGCGGATCGAGGGCATCACCGACCAGTGGCGCGAGCTCCGGGTGCCGCTCAATCGCATGACCGGGCTCAGCGCCTGGACCGGCCTCGACGAGCTGGTCCTCGCGGTCGATTCGCGGCGCGCCGAGGCCCCGACCGGTGCGATCTATCTCGATGCGCTCGCGCTGATCCGGACCGGCCGCCCGGGGCCGGCGGCGTCCGACCGGGTCCCGACCCCGCGCAAGGACGCCTGGGAGCAGGCGCGCGGCGGCAAGGACGCGGCGCGCGCCGCGGTCGCCGGCCGCCTGCGCGGCTGGCCGGCCGCGCTCGACCGCGCCGCCGCCGCAGCTCGCCGACGATGCCGCCTTCCTGATGCAGATCGCGCGCGCCACCTGGCAGGGCCTGATCGCGCTGACCGATCGCGAGCACGGCCTGCCGGTCGACCACGTGACCTTGGCCGAGACCGGGGTCGACCCGGCCCTGGCGCAGGTCGGCGACTACACCAGCCCGAGCACGGTCGGGGTCTGGCTGATGGCCGTGGCCGGCGCCGAGAAGCTCGGCCTGATCGGCCGGCCGGAGGCGGTCGATCTGACCGACCACGCGCTCCAGACGCTCGCCGCGCTCGAGCGGCGGCAGGGCTTCTTCTACAACTACTACGATACGACGACGCTCGAGCGCAGCAGCAACTTCGTCTCCTCGGTCAATTCCAGCTGGCTCTCCGCCGGCCTGATCGTCGTCCGCCAAGTCTTCCCCGAGCTGGCCGGGCCGGCCGGCCGGCTGATCGAGGACGGCGACTACGGCTGGCTGTACGACGCCGCCGAGGGCCTGATGAGCCACGGCTACTACGTCAACCTCGACTGCCCGTCCCAGTACCACTATGGCCTGCTCTACACCGAGGCGCGGGTGCTGAGCCTGATTGCGATCGGCAAGGGCGACGTCCCCGAGGCGCACTGGTTCAGGCTGCAGCGCACGCTGCCGCCGAGGAGAGCTGGCAGACCCAGCCGCCCAGGCAGCGCGTGGCCAGGCAAGTCCGCGGCCAGACCGTGATCGGCGGCTGGTACGAGCGCGGGCCCTATCGCTACCTGCCATCCTGGGGCGGCAGCATGTTCGAGGCCCTGATGCCGGTGCTCGTGGTCGACGAGTTCCAGCTCGCGCCCGAGAGCCTCGGCCGCAATGCCTTCGTCCACGCCGCGATCCAGCGCCAGCACGCGCTCGAGGAGCTCGGCTATCCGGTCTGGGGCATGTCGCCGAGCGCGACTGCGACCGGGAACGGCTACGGCGAGTTCGGCGTCCGCGACCTGGGCGTGCTCGGCTACCAGGGTGGCGTGGTCGCGCCCTATGCCTCAGTCCTGGCGCTCGCGGCGACTCCGGGGCCGGCGGTCAAGAATCTGCGTGCGCTGCTCGAGCACTATCCCGGCAGCTACGGCGCCTACGGCTTTTACGATGCGCTCGACCCGAAGTCCGGCGCGATCGGGCGCCGCTACCTGACCCTCGATCAGGCGATGCTGTTCGTCGCGATCGCCAATCACCTCGCCGACCACGTCGTGCAGCGCGCGTTTGCCGCCGACCCGATCGCGGCCAAAGCCCTGCCGATCCTGGCCGAGGAGCGCTTTTTCGAGGACTGAGCGCACCCCGCCCGGCGCTCGACCTCGCGCCTGTGCCGACCGAGACCTCACCCGATCTGATGCCGCAGCTGGCGTTCGGGCGCGGTCGCCGATGACCGGTCCGTTCGACGACCGTCCCGCCGGCCAGCTTGGTCTGGAGATCGGTAGGCACCCCTGACATCAAGGACACGAACCCCGTCGGCAGGCCCGAGCGTCGAGCTTGCCGCCGGTACCGACGAGGCCTCAGCCGATCTCGACTGACACCCAACGTTCGCCGCCGCCGCCGATGAGCGGCACCCTCCAGGACCCCCGTCAGACCCGCACAGCGTTCGGGCTGCCGCGATCGCGACCCAACGTCAGCCGATCTGGAGTGGGGACCTGGCGTTCGGCGCCCTCGCCAACGATCGGCTCGTTCAAGGATTGCCGGCAGGCCCGTCCGGGGTTCGAGCTTGCCGCCGGTATTGACCAGACCTCAGCCGATCTCGACTGAGGCCCGGCGTGCGTCGCCGCCGACCATCGGCTCGTTCCTGGACTGCCGGCAGGCCTGCCGGCGTTCGGGCTTGCCGCCCATGGTGACCGAGCCTCACCCGATCTGAAGTCGGACGTCGTGTTCGGCGCCGTCGCCGGCGATCGGCACGCGCGCCGCCCCGTCCCGGAGCTCGGCCGGCCCGCCGTCGAGGGTCGCGCCGACCACCGGCCGCCCGGGCCGCGGTTGGTCATCACGATGCGTAGGCTCGGCGCCGCCCGGCAGCCGCCAGCGCAGCTCGCCTTCGGGCCAGCTCGGCGGGCAGGCGCGGCTGCAGCACCAGCGTCTGGCCCGCCTCGAGCCCGAACCCGAGCAGCGACTCGAGGACCACGCGGAACATCCAGCCGGCCGAGCCGGTGTACCAGGTCCAGCCGCCGCGGCCGACGTGCGGCGGCGCGCCGTAGACGTCGGCCGCGACGACGTAGGGCTCGACCTGGTAGATCGCGACCTCCGCCGGCGTGCGCGCGTGGCTCACCGGCGTGAGCATCTCGAGCAGCTCGGCCGCGCGCGCGCGTGCGCCCGGCCAGCGGCCAGCGCCTGCACCACCCAGAGCGCGGCGTGGGTGTACTGGCCGCCGTTCTCGCGCATGCCCGGCACGTAGCCCTTGATGTAGCCGGGATCGTGCGGGGTGCGATCGAAGGGCGGCGTCAGCAGGCGGATCAGCCGGTCCTCGTCGAGACCAGCTGGCGCTCGAGCGCGTCCAGGCCTGCTCGACCGCGCTCGGGCGGCGCCGCCCCCGAGATCACCGCCCAGGCCTGGGCCAGCGCGTCGATCCGGCACTCGTCGCCCGCCGCGGAGCCGAGCGGCGTGCCGTCGTCGTAGTAGGCGCGCCGGTACCAGGCGCCGTCCCAGCCGGCCTCGTTCGAGCGCGACGCCAAGCTGCGGTCGCGATAGGCCTCGTAGCGCTGCGACCCGCGCGGCATCGCCGCGCGCTCGGCACGAGCGGGATGAAGCCGCCCGAGGATGGCGTAGAGGAAGAAGCCGAGCCAGACGCTCTCGCCGCGGCCGTCGCGGCCGACCCGGTTCATGCCGTCGTTCCAGTCGCCGGTGCCCATCAGCGGCAGCCCGTGCGCGCCCGTGGTCAGCGAGCGGTCGAGCGCGCGGCAGCAGTGCTCGTAGAGGCTCCGCGCGCTCGCCCGAGTCGACTCGGGCGGCAGGTAGGCCTCGTCCTCGCCGTCGGCCAGCGCGCGGGCGCTGCAGGAAGCGGCGCCGCCTCGTCGAGGATCGCCCGGTCGCCGGTGGTCGCGACGTAGTGCGCGGTGACGAACGGCAGCCAGAGCAGATCGTCGGAGAAGCGCGTGCGCATGCCGCGGCCGGCCGGCGGGTGCCACCAGTGCAGCACGTCGCCCTCGACGAACTGATGCGCCGCGTGGAGCAGGATCTGCGCCCGGGTGAGCTCGGGGCGGAGGTGGACCAGCGCCGCCGCGTCCTGGAGCTGGTCGCGAAAGCCGAACGCGCCGCCCGACTGGTAGAACGCCGAGCGCGCCCACAGCCGGCAGGCGAGCGTCTGGTAGACCAGCCAGCCGTTGACCATCAGGTCGAGCGCCGGCGGCCGGCGTCCGCACCTGCGACGCGCCGAGACCAGGTCGCGCCAGAAGCCGCGCGACCTCGTCGAGCGCGCGCTCGATCGTCGCCGACGAGCCATAGTCGCGCGACCAGCGCCGCGCGCCTCGGCATCGCGCCGCCTCGCCGAGCAGGAACGCGCACTCCGCGGTCTCGCCCGGCGCCGAGCTCGAGCCCGACCTGGAGCGCGAAGCAGGGGTCGAGCCCGCGCCGGTGCGGCCGTCGAGGCCGCCGCGCGCCGGCAGCGCCGCCGGCCGGGCCGGGCTGCCGTGCCGGCCGAGGAAGGCGGCGCGGTCGGCCGTGCGTGCACGCCGGCCGCCGGCCGGCGCGACCGCGGCCGCGAACGCGACCTGCGTCGGCGAACTCGCCGCGCTTCGGGTTGCGCGCGAGCAGCGCGCCGGTCAGCGGCGTCGAGCTCGGTCTCGACCAGGCCGGCGGTGTCCGCGGGCAGGCCGCCGAGCACCAGGCGGGCGTAGGCGAAGACGCTGAGCCGCCGGCCGCGCGCCCGGCGCAGGTTGCGCGAGCCGGACCCGGGTCACCTTGAGCGGGTCGCCGGCGGCGGCACGAACTGGCAGACCTCCTGCTCGAGCTCGGCGCTGCGTCTGCCGGAAGCCGGCAGTAGCCGAATCCGTAGCGCACCTCGTACGCGGCGCGGCGCCGCGGCCGGGCCCGGGCGTCGGCGACCAGAAGCAGCCGGCGTCCTCGTCGCGCAGGTAGAGCGCCTCGCCGTGCGGGTCGCAGACCGGGTCGTTGGACCAGGGCGTCAGCCGGTTCTCGCGGCTGTTGCCGCGACCAGGTCGTGCCGGCGCCGCTCTCGGAGACGATGAAGCCGAAGCGTCTCGTTGGCGATCACGTGGGTCCAGGGCAGCGGCGGCCGCTGCCCGGGCGTGACCGCGCGATCACGTACTCGCGGCCGCCGCCGGCGAAGCCGCCGAAGCCGTTGTCGAAGGTCAGCGCCTCCGGGCAGGGGTCGATCCCGGGCGCGGCGGCCGGCGCCGGCCGATAGCGGCCCGGCGGCGCGGCAGCGCCGAGGGTCGGCGCCGCGTCCGGCATCGCGCCGGTCGGGGCCGTGCGCGAAGATCGGCGGCGATGTCGGCGAGGCGGCGCGCGGCGGGCGACGAGCTCGAGCACCGCCGCCCGCGTCGCGGCGAAGCGCGAGGCCGAAGGCGAGCGGGCGCCGTTCCCCCGGCGCCAGCTCGACGATCGTGCGCAGGCCGAGGATCGGATCGAGGACGTTGCCGGTCGTGCCGGCGAGCGCGTCGCCGCTGGCGAGCGCCGCGGGCGCGGCGAGCGACCGGCCGCGGCCGATGAAGCGCTGCACGGTCGGTCTCGTAGTCGACAGCCGGATCGGCGCGCCGATCAGCCAGTGCGCGAGCCAGCGGCCGGGCTCGCCGGCGCCGCGCGGGCGCCGGGTCGCCAGCAGCAGGTGCCGCTCCGGCACGCGCCTCGGTCTGCACGAACAGCTTGGAGAAGGCCGGATGGGCGGCATCGGCCGCCGCCGGCTGCAGCACCGCCTCGAGATAGCTCGTGACCTCGATCCGGCGCGGCCGCGACGACCGGTTCTCGAGGCTGCACCGGCGGACCTCGAGCGGCTCGTCCGGCCCGAGTGCGACCGTGAGCGTGGCCGCGATCCCGTCCTCGCTCGCGCAGGATCATCGACCCGCTCGGCGCCAGCCGGACCGCATAGCGCTCCGGGCTCGCCGCCGGTCGGCTGATAGCCGATCGACCAGAAGCGGCCGCTGTCCAGATCGCGCAGATAGATGAACCAGCCGTCGCCGTCCTCGACCGGATCGGCCCGCCACCGGGTGAGCGCGATGCCTTCGCACTCGGAGCCGCCGTTGCCGGCGGCGCCGATCACGACCGAGTAGCGGCCGTTGGCGAGCCGCTGCAGCTCTGGCGGGCGATCGAACCGCCGCTCAGGGTCCAGCTCGCCGAGCGCACGCTTCGGGTCGGACGGGCTGGTCATATGCTGGCGGCGCTAGCTGCCGTGACCACGAACATTATCCCAGGCTCGGACGGGGTTCTGCGGCATTGGCCTCCTGCTCGCGAGTGTGCCGGACGGTCGGCCGATCGGGGCCAAGACCGGCAACGCCGGCAGCTGCGCTGGCCCTGGTCGGCCGCCGCCGGACCGGGCGAGAATGCGCCGGACGGTCGCGGCCGATCGAAGCCAAGAGCGGCAACGCCGGCAGCTGCGCCGACCTTGGCCGGCGCGGCCGGACCGGGCGAGAATGGGCCGCCACAGGCCATTGCCGGCACCAGGATCTGTCACGCACGGATGCCGTCCAGCGCCATCACCGCTAGCCGCGCTGGTCCTTTGGCCTGGGCGGAGTGCCGTCCTCCGGCTCGCGCGCGGTATTGCGCAGGTCCGACAACGGCGCGCCACCATAGCGCAGCACGACGGTCGCCGGGAACTCGTCGATCACCGCCTCGTGCTCGGTGAAGCTCGTGATCTCGCGGCCGTTGACGGTGACCCCGACCAGCGGCTGCTCGAGCGGCGAGGGCAGCACGATCCGGCCGGGCGGCAGATCGATGTCGCCGCTCATCGCGACCACCAGCTCCCGCTCGCCGCTGCGGCCGGATCGAGTAGTTCAGCGTCCCGTAGTAGGTCGGCAGGCGCCGGACGCTGACCCCGGCATCGCTCAAGACCCACTCCGGCAGCAGCCCGGCGCCGACGACCAGCGCATCATCGCCCTCGCGCTCGTAGGCGAACATCGTCCGGACCGAGCGGATGTACTCGGCGCCGACCCAGGTGTGCGGCATGTCGCCGATGAACCTGGGCGCCCGCGGTTCCCGCCATACCACCTCGCCCCAGCTGTTCCAGCCGGTCGGCCGCACGCCTTCGAGCAGGAACTCGAGCAGCTCGTGGGCCTGCTTCATGCAGGCCCATCCGGATCAGCGGGCCGACGATCCGGAACTCGTAGGGCGTGTAGCGCTCGAACTGGGCTCGTTGGTGCGGTCGTCCTTACGCGCGGTGAAATAGCGGTAGTACTCCTCGAAGGTCTCGCGGAACGCCGGCTGCGGCAGGTTGCGCAGCTCGCCAACCGGATCGGCGGCGATCGCGGTCGAGGTGAAATCGAAGTCGCCGAGCTCGGCCGCGCCCGGGATGTAGGCGATGCCGTGGCGCTGCATGCTGAGCGCGATCGAGGCGTAGAGGTCGGCGCGGAACTCGTCGCGCATGCGCGCGAAGGCGGCGGCGTAGTCGTCCTCGCCGAGCACGGTCGCGATCTGGGTCGCGTCCTTGAGCCCGAGCAGCACGAACAGCCCGTCCCAGTAGGAGTGCACCGGGTTCTGGATGTAGCCCTCGTGGCTGATCGATTGCGGCACCAGCCCGTAGTACATCCGCTTGCCCGGCTGCTGGTACTCCGCGGTCCGGCGCTGCTGCCGCAGGGTGTCGATGTAGTCGACCGTGCCGACGATGCTCGGCCACATCTCGGTCAGCAGGCCGACGTCGCGCGAGAAGCGGTAGTACTCGGCGAGCAGATAGATCCATTGCCCGTGGCTGTCGTGCTCGACCGCGCGGTCGGCGCCGCGCGCGTCGACGCAGCAGGGAATCGCAGCCGTCGTCGAACTGATAGGGCGCGTACCATTCGATGAACCGGCGCACCTCCTCGGGGTGGGCCATGCGCAGCAGCGCCGCCGAGATCAGCGCGCCGTCGCGGATCCAGGTCCGCTTGTAGGCGCGCGGCCCCGGCTGGAGCGCCGGGCCGTCGGCGTTGATCAGGATGTAGGCGAGCGTCGTCTTGAGCGTCTCGACGATCTTTCGACCCTCGCCCGGCAGCTCGATCGCGACCCGGTCGAGCGTCTGCGGTGCCAGTCCTCGACGGTCGCGTCGAACGCCTCGGTCCACAACGCTCGCCGCATCCTCGTCGCTGGCCTCGGCCGGCAGCGGCGGGCTGCCCTTGAACAGCGGCACGACCAGGTAGACGTCCCGCTCCTGCCCGGCGGCGAGATCGAGGTTGAACTCGAGCGCGCCCGAGGCGTAGCCGAACTTGTCGAACACGCTCGGCCTGCTCGGGCAGCGCGCCCGCGCAGAAGTATTCGGTGATGCTGCCGTCCTCGAAGCGCGCGGCGCCGAAACCCTCGGGCCGGCTCAGCGGGACCACCCGCTTGTCGCGGTCGATCACGACCGCGCCGCTCGGCAAAGGCCAGCTCCTGCATCCGGATCGCGCCGCCGCCGCCGTTGCCCAGCGTTCTGCCAGGGCGGATTGACCCGGAACGGTCGCAGCGCCAGGAACAGCCGGCCCTGCAGCGGCTGCGGCCGAAGCGTTGCTGACGCGGTAGCGCAGCCAGAGCGACGAGCGGTCCGGGCTCGCCGGCGGCAAACGCGCGTGACCTTGCAGCCGGGCGCCGGAGCGGGTCCAGGTCACGCTCGGCATCGGCAGATAGCCGTCCTCGAGCTCCTGGACCGGCTCGATGTCGTTCCAGGTGACCAGCTCGTCGTCGAGATAGAGGAACGGCTCGATCGAGCCCCAGCCCTCGCCGGGCTCGACCATGCCGGTCTCGTCGATCAGCGCGCGCTGGCGGTCGCCGGGCACGCCGACCACGGTCCAGTAGCTCTGCTCGTCGGAGAAGTAGCGGGGATAGGCGCCGCGCGGCGCATCCTCGGCGATCGCGTCGAAGAAGTTGGTTGGCCGAGGTCGCCGAACTGATAGGGCTTGACGTCGATCCGTCCGGATCGCGTAGCCGGCTGGTCCGGCTGCTCTGCTTCAGATCGAGGCGCAGATAGCGGGATTCGGTTTCCGGCAAATAGATGTAGTCGCGGCCGCCGTTGCCGGCCTCGACGCTGAAACACGCTCTTCCAGTCCTGCTCGTCGTCGGAGATCTGGACGTCGTAGGTCCGGGCGAAATCCTGCTCGTCCCAGTCGATCACCAGGCCGCCGTACTCGCGCAGCTTCTTGAAGTCGAACTGCAGCCATTGCTCCTCGGCGACGATGCCGCTGTGCCAGCGGTCGCCGGGTCGTCGTCGAGGATCGCCCCGGTCGGCTGCCCTCGGCGCTGGTCGAGGCTCGAGATCCGGCATCAGGTCGTAGGGGCCGAGGTCGCGCTCGGCGAAGCTCAGCTGATCGATCCAGACCGAGCCCTCGCCGCCGCGGCCCGGCCGCGACCGCGATCTCGAGCGTCAGCGACCTGCTTCAGCTCGCTGCGGTCCGGCCCCCAGGCGAACTCGATGTGCCGCTTCTTGATCGTCAGCTTGCGCCAGCTGCGCGGAAACTCGAAATGGCGCAGCGAGGACCACCAGACGTTCTGCCCCGAGGCATCGATCAGCTTGAGCTCGAGATTGTTCTCGGGCGCCTCGCCGCGGATGTAGAACGAGAAGGCATAGTCGTCCGGCAGCGTCAGCTCGATCGTCTTGCGGGCGATCAGGTAGCCGGCATTGCCCTTGAAATCGAAATCGAGGCGCATGGCCATGCCGCGAAAGCCGTCGTCCTGCGCGATCTCGACGCTGACGCCCTCCGAGGCGCCGGCCGACCAGTCGCTGAGATCCTCGAAGTCGTCGAGCAGCGCGGCCCGGGCCACGGGCGCCAGGGCCGCGAGCACGCCCAGCAGCGCGAACACCCGAGCCACGGCGGCGACCATCCGGCGCGAACGACGATCGCGAGGCTGCTTATCCACCATCGTCTGGGCTATCCAATTCCTGACAGACTGCTCGTGCCGGCAGCGAACGCAGTCCGCGGCATGACGCGCGCGCACCCACGCCGCGCGTTCGATCGCTCTCGGATTTCCGCAGCGCACAGTAACAACTCGGTGCATTGAGTCAAGAAATCATCAACCCTCGCGGGATCAAACCGCGGCGTGCTGTGGCATTCCTGCACGGCCTTCGGGATACCCGCGCCTGCAATACCGGCGGTTGGGTTAATTAATCCTTAAGGCTGCCGGCCGTGATGCCCTCGATGTAGGCGCGCTGGACGAAGATGAACAGCAGCATCACCGGCAGGATGGTCAGCACCGAGCCCGCCATCATCAGCTCGGTGTCCTGGACGTGCTCGCCGAGCAGGTTGGCGAGCGCCACCGGCAGCGTGTACATGCGCTCGTCGGTCAGCACGATCAGCGGCCACATGAAGTCGTTCCAGGCGCCCATGAAGGTGAAGATCGCGAGCGTCACCAGGATCGGCCGGCAGATCGGCAGCACCACCAGCCGGTAGATCCGGAGCTCGCCGGCGCCGTCGATGCGCGCCGCGTCGAGCAGGCTGTCCGGGATCGAGAGCGCGTACTGGCGGACCAGGAAGATGCCGAAGATGCTCGCCATGCCCGGCACGATCACGCCCCACTAGGTGTTGATCAGGCCGAGCTGCTTCAGCATCAGGAACAGCGGCAGCATCGCGACCTGCGCCGGGATCACGAGCGCGCTCGAGCAGCAGCCGGAAGATCCGCTCGCGGCCCGGAAACCGCAGCTTGGCGAAGGCGTAGCCGGCCAGCGAGTTGACCAGCGAGCGAGATCAGCGTGATCGCGCTCGCGATCAGCAGGCTGTTGAGGAAATAGCGGGCGAGGTTGAGCCGCGCGAACAGCGCCGGTAGTGCTCGAACGTCGACCCGCTCGGCAGCAGGCGCGGCGGATAGACGCTGGCCTCGCCGGCCGGCATGAGCGAGGCCGAGAGCATCCAGAGCAGCGGCGCCAGCGTCAGCACCGAGGCCCAGCGACCAGCACCGCGTAGAGCAGCGCCCGCTCGAGCTCGCGGCCGATCACAAGCCCCTGCCGCAGGCGCAGCTGCAGCAGCGTCGCCCGCCAGCATGATCACGAACAGCACGAACGCGATCGCCGCCGCGTAGCCCAGGCTCCACCAGCGGAAGCCCTGCTCGTACATCAGCAGCACGACGCTGAGCGTGCTGTCGCGCGGGCCCGCCCTGGGTCATCACGTAGGGCTCGGCGAACAGCTGGAACGAGCCGATCATCGTCAGCACGCCGACGAACAGGAAGGTCGGCGCGAGCATCGGCAGCGTGACGTAGCGGAGCTGCTGGCAGCCGGCCGGCGCCGTCGATCCGCGCCGCCTCGTAGAGCCCCTCGGGGATCGCTCTGCAGGCCGGCGATGAAGATCATCATGTTGTAGCCGAAGTTCTTCCACACCGCCATCAGGATCATGGCCGGCATCGCCCAGCAAGGGTCGCCGAGCCAGTCGACCGGCGCGATGCCGAGCGAGCCCGAGCGCATAGTTCAACAGGCCGTAGCGCGGGTGGTAGATGTAGCGCCAGACCACCGCGACCGCGACCAGCGTGGTCATCACCGGCAGGAAGTAGACGTCCCGGAACAGGGCCTTGAAGCGGACCAGCCGGGCGCTGATCAGGAGCGCCGCGCCGAGCGAGACCACGACCGAGAGCGGGCCGCCGACCAGCACGAAGTAGAAGGTGTTGAGCGAGCGCCCGCCAGAACAGCGGGTCGCTCGAGCAGCCGCGCGTAGTTGTCGCAGGCCGACGAAGCGCAGGTACTCGAGGTTGCCGAGCGCGTAGATGTCGAAGTCGGTGAGGCTCAGCGCGAGGCCGGCCAGCGACCGGCAGGACGAAGAAGACCGCGATCAGCGCCGAGCGCCGGCAGCGCGAACCAGAAGCCCGCGGCGCTCACGATGCCGCGGTCCGCAGCGCGCCGGCACGCCTCGTCGGGGCTCGCAGGGTCGAGCAGCCAGCGCCGCTTCTCGAGGATCTGGTCGACCTCGGCGTCGAGCGCCGCGAGCGCGGCCTCGAGCGTGCGCGTCGCCGCGCACCAGCTGCTCGACCCGGCGCGTGATCGCGGCCGCGATGCGCTCCCATTCCGGGATCTTGGGCGGCGCGCGGACGCGCTGCAGCTGCGTCGAAGAACGCCTGCGCGCGGCGATCGCCGGCGAGCGCCGGGTCCTGCCAGGCGGCGGTCCGCGCCGGCAGGTTGCCGCTCAGCGCGTAGAAGCGGACCTGCTGCGCCGTGCCGGCGAGGAACTCGACGAGCTGCCAGGCGGCGTCCTGGTGCGCCGAGGTCCGCGCGGATCGCGAGGCTCGCGCCGCCGGCGAGCGAGACGCCGGGATAGCGCCGATCGGGCGCGGGCATCGGCGCGGTCGCCCAGGCGTCCTGCAGCGTCGGCGGCAGGCGGCGCGCGAACTCGCCGAGGTTCCAGGGCCCGCTGATGTACATGGCGAAGCGGCCGTCGGCGAACTCCTGGTACAGGTTGGCGATCTCGCGCGCTCCGCCGTCGGCCGAGGCGAAGCCGTCCTCGAACATCGAGAGATAGAAGGCGAGCGCCGCGCGGAACCCCGGCGCCGCGGAAGCGGCCGCAGTTCGCATCGCCGGCGAGCAGCGCCGCATCCTGCTGCAGCGCCAGGATCACGAGCGGCGCCCATTCGTTGCTCGGCAGCATGATCGCATCGGCGTCCGGGCCGGCGCTGCCGCTTGACCGCCGCCATCGCGTCCCGCCACTTGGCCCAGGTCGCGCGGCGGCTCCGATAGCCCGCCCGCGGCCAGGAGATCGCTGCGGTAGAACAGGAGCCGCGTGTCGACGTACCAGGGCACGCCCCAGAGGCGGCCCTCGACCTCGTTGGTGTCGATCATGCCGGCGAAGAAGTCGTCCCGCGCGACGCTCCGGCGAGGCCGCGAGCCGCTCGTCCAGCGGGCGCATCGCGCCGAGCGCGACGAACTCCGGGACCCAGGTGTTGCCGAGCTGGAAGACGTCCGGCATCGCTCGCCGGCGTAGGCGGTCAGCAGCTTCTCGTGCGCCGCGCTCCAGGGGATCTGCTGGACCCGCACGCGGATGCCCGGGTTGCGGCGCTCGAACTCCGCGGTCAACTCGCGCACGACCTCGCCCTCGCGGCCCATCGCCCAGAAGTCGAGGGTCACGCCGCGGTCCGGCTGGTCGTCGCAGCCGGCCTGCGCCAGCAGGCCGGCGAGCGCGAGCCAGAGGCGCGCCGATCCGAGCCTCGGCGCCCGACCCTTGAGATGTCTGCACAACCCGACCACGCGACCATCATACGTTGAGAAGCGCGCGCAGCACCGGGTCTTTTCGTCCGCCGTCGCTCAGCACCGGACTCGGGCCAGGCTCACCCGCTCGGCCCGGATGCCTTTCCGGCGGGTGCGGGCATGCGGCCACGCAGCGGCCGCTCGGCCATCAGCAGCAGGCAGCCGGTCGCGGCCACGAGCCCGAGCGCCGCGGCCGCGAACACCCAGCCGAACGCGGCCGCCAGCCCCGGGGGCGCCCGGCCGGCCGCGGCCGCTTCGGTGCGCAGCGCCGCGAGCCCGTCGGGGCCGATGCCGCCGAGCAGGATCGCCGCAAACGCGGCAACCAGCAGCGCACCCCCGAGCGAGCGGAAGAAGTTCATGCTCGCGGTCGCGGTGCCGAGCTGGTGCAGCTCGACCGCGTTCTGGATCGCAACGGTGGTGACCGGCAGGACCGCCCCGACCCCGAGCCCGATCACGGCCAGCAGCAACTCGATCAGCACGAGCGGCAGCCCCGCAGGGCGAAGCGCGAGGGCCAGCAGCGCGAGCGCGGCGACCACCAGCCCGGCGACCGGCAGGCGCCGGTAGTGGCGGACGTGGATCATCACCCGCCCGGCAATCGTGGCGCCGGTGACCGTGGCCCCCATCAGCGCGATCAGCGCGAGGCCGGACGCGCTGGCCGAGAGCGGCAGGACCGACTGCAGGTAGATCGGCACGTAGATCGAGAGGCCGATGAAGACCCCCATCGCCCAGCAGGCGCTCGCGGTGCCGGCGGCGACCACCGGGTTGAGGATCACCGGCAACGGCAGCAGCGGCTCGCGCGCGGTCCACAGGCGGACCACGAACAGGAGCCACATCAGCGCCGAGCCGAGGAACAGGCCGAGCACCGGCGCCGAGCTCCAGGGGTAGCGTTGGCCGCCCCAGCTGAGCGCCATCAGCAGCATCACGGTCGCCAGCACCATCAGGACCGCGCCCAGCAGATCCAGCCGGTGCGGCCGCTCGTGGCGCGGCAGCTTGCGCAGCACGCGGTTGGTCATCAGGAACGCGAGCAGGCCCAGCGGCAGGTTGATCCAGAAGATCATCGACCAGTGCAGATGCTCGGCGAAGAAGCCGCCGAGCACGGGGCCGGCGACGCTCGAGGTCACGAACACGGCGGCGATGTAGCCCTGGTAGCGGCCCCGCTCCTTGGGTGCCACGACGTCGGCGATGATCGTCTGCGCAAGCGAGATCAGGCCGCCGCCGCCCAGCCCCTGCAACGTCCGCGCGGCGATCAGCACGCTCATCGAGGGGGCCAGCGCGCAGGCGAGCGAGCCGAGCACGAAGGTGCCGATCCCGATCAGCAGCACGAGCCTGCGGCCATGGATGTCGCTGAGCTTGCCGTAGAGCGGCGTGACCGCGGTCGAGCTCAGAAGATAGCTGGTCACGACCCAGGGCAGCTGCTCGGGATCACCGAGCTCGCGACCAATCGTCGGCAGGGCGGTCGCGACGATCGTCTGGTCGAGCGCCGCCAGCAGCATCGCGAGCAGGATGCCGATCACGATCGCGCGCACCGCCGCATGATCGAGCGGCGGCGCCTGCGTCAGCTCGGCGGCGTCAGCGGCCATGGCGACCCCGAAGTTGCGCGCCCTGTTTTTTCCACGTCGCGGCTCGTCAGGCGCAGCGTCATGATGTAGCAAAGGCGGCAGGACGTCTGGGTAACAAGCTAGCCTGCCGATCGCTCCGCGGTCGAGCGCCCGGCGCTGCGCGTGGACGCGAGGCCCGGCCGGGGCCGGCTGCGTCCCTCGTTGCACGAGTCCCTTGCTGGAAAGCGGCGGCCCGGCCCATGCACCCAACCCTGGTCATCCTGGTGGTCGGCCTCAGCCCGGCGCTGCTCGGGCCGCACACGCCGAACCTGCAGCGCCTGGCGCGCACGGGCGGCCTGCGCCCGCTGGCGACCGTGACGCCGGCGGTCACCTGCACGGTGCAATCGACGCTGCTCACGGGCCTGGCGCCAGCGGGCCACGGCGCGGTCGCCAACGGCTGGTATTTCCGCGACCTGGCCGAAGTCTGGCTGTGGCGTCAGTCGAACCGCCTGGTCGCCGGCGAGAAGGTCTGGGAGGCGGGCAAGCGCCGCGACCCGGGCTTCACCTGCGCCCAGATGTTCTGGTGGTACAACATGTATTCGACAGCCGACTGGAGCGCCACGCCGCGGCCGATGTATCCGGCCGACGGCCGCAAACTCCCCGACCACTACGCCTCACCGCCCGAGCTGCACGACGAGCTCGACGCCAGGCTCGGCGCCTTCCCGCTGTTCAAGTTCTGGGGCCCCGCGGCCGACATCACCTCGAGCCGGTGGATCGCGCGCGCGACCGCCTACGTGCGCGAAACCCGCAAGCCGACGCTCACGCTCTGCTACCTGCCGCACCTCGACTACAACCTGCAGCGGCTTGGCCCCGACCTGGGCGACCCCCGCCTGCAGCAGGACCTCGAGCAGATCGACGCACTCGCCGGCGAGCTGATCGAGCCGGCCGAGCGGGAGGGCGTGCGGATCGTCGTCGTCTCGGAATACGGCATTACCCCGGTCACCGATGCGATCCACATCAACCGGGCGCTGCGGCACGCCGGCCTGATCCGGGTCCGGCTCGAGCTCGGGCGCGAGATCCTGGACCCCGGCGCCTCGCCCGCGTTCGCGCTCGCCGACCACCAGATCGCGCACGTCTACCTCCAGCACGGCGCCAGCGTTGCCGAGGTCAAGGCGCTGCTCGAGGGGCTGGAAGGCGTCGAGCAGGTGCTGGACCAGAACGGCAAGCGCGCCTTCGGGCTCGATCACCCGCGCTCCGGCGAGCTGGTCGCGATCGCGCGGCCCGACCGCTGGTTTTCCTATTACTACTGGCTGGACGATGCGCACGCGCCCGACTTCGCCCGCACCGTCGACATCCACAGGAAGCCCGGCTACGACCCGGTCGAGCTGTTCGTCGACCCGGCGATCCGGCTACCGCCGGCGGCGATCGGCTGGCGGCTGCTGAAGCGCCGGCTCGGCTCGCGGACGCTGCTCGATGTGATCTCGCTTAAGGACACAGCGCTGGTCAAAGGCTCGCACGGGCGGCTCACCGACGACCCGGACCACGGCCCGCTGGTGATCTCGAGCGCGCCGGACCTGCTGCCCGCCGGCGCCGTCGAGGCGACCGCGTTCAAGGGCTTGGTCCTCGATCATGTCTTCGGCCGTTGAGCGGCTCTTTGAGCCATGCTCCGGCTTGCCGGCTGGTTCCTGTTCCTGGCTCTGGTCGTGCTGATCCCGTTCCTGATCTGGGGATCGGGGTTCGAGCAACGGTTCACCCCGGAAGGTGCTGCCAGCTGGCTGAAAAGTTATGGCCAATGGGCGAGCCTCGCCGGGATCCTGCTGCTGATGTCGGATCTGGTCCTGCCAATCCCGGCGACCGCAGTCATGGCGGCGCTGGGCTTCGTCTACGGACCGATCATCGGCGGCCTGATCGCGACGCTTGGCGGCTTCCTCTCCGGCACGCTCGGCTATCTGCTGTGCCGCTGGTTCGGCCGGCCGGTCGCGGTCCGCCTGCTCGGAGCCGAGGATCTGGCAGACGGTGAGCGGCTGTTCGCCCGGGTCGGCGGCTGGCTGGTCGTGCTGTCCAGGTGGTTGCCGATCTTTCCGGAGGTGATCGCCTGCATGGCCGGATTGGCCCGGATGCCGCCGCTGCCGTTCTTCGCGGCGCTGATCTGCGGCTCGGCGCCGCTCGGCTTTGCGTTTGCCGTCATCGGTCACGCGGGCGCCGATTACCCGGCGCTCGCGATCGGGCTCAGCGCGGTGCTGCCGCCCCTACTCTGGCTCGGCGTCCAGCCCTACTTTCGAGCCAGGCGGCGCGCGGCTCTCGACGAGCGCACCCCCGAGCGGACCCACGAGCGCAGTGGACGGCGGCCATGACCAAGAAGCCCACGCCCAAGCCGGTCGACCCGAGCGAGCTGCCTAGGCTGGCGCGGGCAGTGATCGCGGCGGATCGATTCCCGTTCCTGGCCACGGTCGATGGCGACCGGCCGCGGTTGCGGCCGGTCTCGCCGGTGCGCAGCGACGGCTTCACGATCTACGTCGCCAATCTCCGCAGCTACCACAAAACCGCAGAGATCGAAGCCAACCCCAGCGTCGAGCTCGCCTACCTCAGCGCCGATCACGACCAGCTGCGGATCTCCGGGCGGGCCGAGGTGGTCACGGCACGGGCGCTGCTCGAGGAGATCTGGGCCGCGAACCCGCTGATGCGCCACTATCTGGGCTCGCTCGACAACCCCGAGCTGGTCATCTACCGCATCGTGCCCGAGCGGGTCCGGTTCATGCGCGAGTGGTCGTTGGAGTACCACGACGTGCCGATCGACGCCGGCCCCGCCGGCGATCCGCCCGCCGATCCCACCGGCGGTGCGCACGATCGGGGCGCTCCTTCCGGCCCGCGTCGGCGCGCCGGCCGCGCGCCCCGACGCTGAGAAAGTCGCCCTGGCCCGCGGCCTCACATCGGCGGTGAGGCGCCGTCCGCGCCGACCACCACGGCGAGCGCCGTGCGGCTGCCGTCGGCCTCGTCGCGGACGACCATGAACGCGTCCTGGCCGGGGGTCAGCACCGAGCGGTCGGCCGCCTTCTCCAGCCGCACGATCGAGAGGTCCTCGGGGACGTAGATGGTCTGGCTGCCCGCGGTCTTCTGCTCGCCCTCGCCCTGCTGGTAGCTCACCTGCAGCTCGCGCTGCTCGCCGACCGCCTCGACCTTGGCCACGGTCGCATTGGTCATCGTGTTGGGGTCTTTGATCAGATCCCAGGGCACGTGGCCTTCGGCGGTGCCGCGCAGATCCTCGGCGAAGATGTGCGCCTCGATCGCGACCCGCTTGTCGCCCTCCTCGATCGAGGTCAGGCCGACATAGGTGCCCTGCTTGATGTCCTCCAGGCTGGCCGGGCGCACGACCAGGACGCCGCTGTCCTCCTTCAGCGTGAGGTCCAGGGTCTCGCCCTCCCTGGTCTTGACCGTGAGCCCGGCATCGGTCACGGCCTCCACGCTGCCGCGCACGCGATAGGGTTTCTGCTCCTCGGCCCCGGCCGGCGGGCTCGCGCCGAAGCCAAAGGCCGCGAGCCCGATCACCAGCATCCAGGCCAATCTTTGCTTGCTCATCGAACCCTCCCGATCCGCGCCCTCGGCGCGGCCATCACGCGCCCGAACGACTGGCCCAACCCAACCCGGCCGGTCCGCCCGAATTTCTTGCGCCAGTCTACATTTACCGGTGCTGGGCTGGCAATGCTGCTTCAAGAACAATTCCCGAACAATCGCGGCTCGTCGGAACTGCGCCCTCATCTGGTCGTTCACCCTTGAAGTCGAGCAGCTCTCCAGCGGCTGACATTCACATCATCGGTGAGGAAGGGAAAGCGCAATGACTTACACGCGAAGTTTGCTGACGGCGGCAGCGATGGCAGCGCCGCTCGCGGCGATCGGCTTCGGCGCTCAGGCGGCGGACGTCATCGGCACGCTCAAGGACCAGCAGCAGTTCAGCACGCTCTCGAAGGCGATCGAGTCGGCCGGGATCGCCGCCACGCTGCAAAGTGGCGGACCCTTTACGATCTTCGCCCCGACGGATGACGCGTTCGCGCAACTGCCGCAGGGTGCCGGCGACTATCTGATGCAACCGGCCAACCAGGATCAGCTGAAGACGCTGGTGCAGTACCACGTGGTCGAGGGCCAGCAGCTGACGCCCGAGGACGTGGCCGGCAAGCAGACCGAGCTCGACACCGTCGCCGGCGACCGCCTCTCGGTCGACGGCACCGGGTCGATGCTGATGCTGGTGCCGGCCGGCCTCAGCGCGCCCGCGCCGGCAGACAAGGGCAGCGCGCAGGCGCCGACCGAGGTCACCGCGCAGGGCGACATGCCGGCGAGCGCGCATCAGGAGCAGGTGCTGAAGGATCAGCCGGCGACCGAGCAGCACCAGACCTCGGGCCAGACCGAGGGCGCGATGCCGGCCTCGCCGCATCAGCAGCAGGTGCTGAAGGACCAGCCGGCCGAGCAGGGCGGCGCGCCGGCGCAGGCCGAGGCAGCCGCTCAGGGCAGCCCGTCCACGAGCGGCGATCAGCAGCCGGCGCAGACCGAGGTCACCGCTCAGGGTGATATGCCGGCGAGCGCGCATCAGGAGCAGGTGCTGAGCGAGCAGCCGGCGACCGAGCAGCGCCAGACCGCGGGTCAGACCGAGGGCGCGATGCCGGCCTCGCCGCATCAGCAGCAGGTGCTGAAGGACCAGCAGCAAGAGGGGCAGGCCGCCCAGGCTCAGGACGTGCTGCGCGAGGCGACCGTGATCGCGGAGCCGATCCAGGCCGACAACGGCGTGATCTACGCGATCGACGCCGTGCTGGTGCCGCAGAAGATTCTTTCCCAGCTGGAAGGCCAGAACGGGCAGGCCAAGAGCAACTGAGCGTACGCCAGGCAGGGCCGGCGGCAGCAATCGCCGGCCCGTCCCCGGCGCGAGGCGCGCTACTCGATCAGCAGCTGATCCAGCGGCCGCTTAGCCTTGGCATCCTCGACCCTGGGCTCCCGGCCGCCGCGCAGAATCGAGTTGCCCTCGTATACCGTTCGCTGGTCGATCGCCGGCGGGTTCAGCCAGTCGTCCTCGCTGATCTGCCCGCTCTGGCCGTAGGCGGTGAGCGCGTTCTGATAGCAGATCAGGCGGACGTGGTCCTCGGGCACGCCGCGCTGAAGCGCGAGCCGGGCGGTCTTGGGCACGCCGAGCGGCTCGGAGATGCCCCAGTCGCAGGCGGAATCGACGATGATCCGCTCGGCCCCGTACTGGCGCACGATCTCGACCATGCGCTCGTTGCCCATCTTGGTGCTCGGGTAGATCGAGAACGCCGCCCAGAAGCCGCGCTCCAGCACCTCGTGCACGGTCTCCTCGTTGTTGTGGTCGATCACGACCTTGGAAGGCGCGAGCCCGTGCTCCTCGATCACGTCCATCGAGCGCGTGGTGCCGCGCTTCTTGTCGCGGTGCGGGGTGTGGATCATGACCGGCAGCTCCAGCTCCTTGGCCAGCTCGAGCTGGAGCCGGAAATACTTGTCCTCGAGCTCGGTCTGCTCGTCGTAGCCGATCTCGCCGATCGCGACCACGCCCTCCTTCAAGGCAAACCGCGGCAGGATCTCGATCACCCCTTCGGCCAGCTCCTGGTTATTGGCCTCCTTCGAGTTGAGGCCGATCGTGCAGTAGTGGCGGATGCCGAACTGGCCGGCGCGGAACCGCTCCCAGCCGACGATCGCGGACAGGTAGTCGATGTAGGTGCCGACGTGGGTGCGCGGCTGGCCGATCCAGAACGCGGGCTCGATCAGCGCGACGATGCCGGCCGCCGCCATCGCCTCGTAGTCGTCGGTGGTCCGCGAGATCATGTGGGTGTGCGGATCGATGAACATCATGCTTGGTCTCCCGCCGAGCGCGCCGGTGCCGCGGCCGCGCCGCCGCCGATGTCAGGACGCCTGGCCCAGAGTATCCCAGCTGAGCTCGCCGCGCTCAAGCGCTGCCTGGAGATCGGGGGCCGCCTGCAACAGCTCCTTGGCGCGCGGCGCCGGGCTGGCGGCGAGCGCCAGTGCTGCTGCGCTGCGCTCGCGCGCGGCCCCGGTCGCGAGCACGCGCTGCAGGTCGGCCAGCGCCTCGGCGTCGGCAAAGCGCCCGACGCAGCGCCAGAGCTCGGGGCTGACCGGCCGCCCGGCCGCCCAGCGCTCGTGGGCATAGTCGCAGAGCATGCGCATCAAGGCGGGATTGGCGCGCTCGTCCAGGCCCTGGATCGGGCCGAGCGTCGAGCCCACGAACAGCGCCTTCAGCACCATGTGGTTCCAACGGTTCTCGGAGAACTGCTCGCGCGGATAGGGGTTGCGGTGGGCGACCGCCTCGAACACCGCGCGCATGTTGGAGCGCGTGCCCTCGGCCGCCTGGGCTTCGAGCAGCGCAGGGTCGGGATAGAGCGGCAGGCCGCGATAGAACGCGGTCCCTTCGGCAACATCGGCGGTGCGGCACAGCTGGCCAAAGCGCGCCGCAAAGCGCGCGCCGGCGCCGCCCGCATGCAGCAAAATCAGGATGCGCGCCGCCTGATCGATGCTCCAGCCCCGCGGATCCCAGCCCGGGCGCGCGGCCTGCGCGCGTTCCAGGTCCGCGGCCGCGAGGTTCAGGTCCGCCTTGCCAAGCTTTCTCGGGACCAGACCGAGCGCCGGGTAAACATCGCGGTCCCGCGCCTCGCTGCCGAGGTCGGCGATCTGCCCATCCAGCCAAATGCGCGACGACTCTGGCGCCTGCCGGTGCAGCCACCCAACCAACAGATCCCGAGGCGTCAAGGCGTCCTCCTCGAGGCGACCTGGGCAGCCGCCTGACAGGTTTCGACCACGGTTTGGGCTTTCGAATTCATGCCCGGACCTAGCGATCACCGACCAGTCATTGTAGCACTTTTTGCCGACTGGTCGAGCATCCGCCTGCCGATCATCCTATAACTCATTGACGTCAGTCGGGATTGTGGTCCAATCCAGCGCAGTGCTAGCATCGGCAACCCCGGGGAGGAGACTTGCGATGCAGGATTTCACCGCCGCCTTCGGGCTGGCCCTGGCGTTGATCGGCGCCCGCGATCCGGCGCTGGCCGAGATCGTGCTGCTGTCGTTGCAGGTGAGCCTGTCCGCGGTCGTGATCGCCTGCGCCCTCGGCCTGCCGCTCGGCGCCGGCCTCGCGGTCATCGATTTTCCGGGTCGCGGGGCGCTGCTGCTGGTGCTCAATGCTCTGATGGGGCTGCCGCCGGTCGTGGTCGGGCTGCTGATCTACGTCCTGGTGTCCGGCGCCGGCCCGCTCGGAGTGCTGGGCCTGCTCTACACGCCGACCGCGATGGTCATCGCCCAGACCGTGCTGGTGACCCCGATAGTCGCCGCGCTCGCCCGACAGGTGATCGAGGACCTGCGGCAGGAGTACGACGAGCAGCTGCGCTCACTGGGCCTCGGCACCTGGGCCATGGTCGGCACGCTGCTCTGGGACGCTCGCTACAGCCTGCTGACCGTGGCGCTCGCCGGCTTCGGCCGGGCGGCCGCCGAGGTCGGCGCCGTGCTGATCGTCGGCGGCAACATCAATCACGTCACCCGCGTGATGACCACCACGATCGCGCTCGAGACCGCCAAGGGCAACCTCGCGCTGGCGCTGGCGCTCGGCCTGATCCTGCTCACGCTGGCGATCGTGATCAACGGCGCGGTCATGGCGATGCGCCAGACTGCTGCCCGGACCGCCTATGCTTGAGCGGGCGCTGCCGTTCGAGATCGCCCAGGCGGCGTCGGCGCCGCCGATCCTGCCGCTCGAGGCGAGAGGGCTCGTGTTCGAGGCCGGCGGCCGGCGGCTGATCGATGGGCTCGACCTCGTGCTGCGCCCGGGCCTGCGCACCGTGGTCATGGGCCCGAACGGCTCCGGCAAGAGCCTCCTGCTACGCCTGCTGCACGGCCTGCTGCAGCCGGACGCCGGCAGGGTGCTGTGGGCCGGCCAGCCCGCCAGCCGGGGCATCCGGCGACGCCAGGCCATGGTGTTCCAGAGGCCCGTGCTGCTCCGCCGCTCGGCGACCGGCAACCTCCGCCACGCGCTCGCCGCTCGCGGCGTGCCGTTCATCGCGCGCGCCGCCCGGGCCCGCGAGATGCTCGCGATCGCCGGGCTCGCAGCGCTCGCGCGCAGCCCGGCCAGGCGGCTCTCCGGCGGCGAGCAGCAACGCCTGGCGCTCGCACGCGCGCTCAGCCTCGAGCCCGAGGTCCTGTTCCTCGATGAGCCGGCCGCCAACCTCGACCCGGCCTCGACGCTCGCCATCGAGGCCCTGGTCCAGCGCGCCCACGAGGACGGCGTCAAGATTATCCTGGTCACCCACGACCTCGGGCAGGCGCGCCGCCTGGCCGACGAGATCGTCTTCCTGCACCAGGGGCGGGTCGAGGAGCAGGCCGCCGCCGCCCGCTTCTTTGCCGCTCCCGCCTCGGCCAGGGCCGAGGCCTTTGTGGCCGGACGCATCGTGCTCTAAGTCAATCGCCAGCGGAGGCTTCGATGGTTCGACGTGCCTTTTTGACGGTGATCGCCGCCTGTGCGGCCGTGCTGGCCCCCGGCCCGCTGGTCGCCGCCGATCCGTTCATCATCGTCCAGTCGACCACGTCGACCGAGAACTCCGGCCTGTTCGACGAGCTGCTGCCGAAGTTCCAGGATGCGACCGGGATCGAGGTTCGGGTGGTCGCGGTCGGCACCGGCCAGGCGCTCAAGAACGCCCAGAACTGCGATGGCGACGTCCTGTTCGTGCATGCCAAGCCCGATGAGGAGAAATTCGTCGCCGCCGGCTATGGGGTCGAGCGCTTCGACGTCATGTACAACGACTTCGTGATCGTCGGGCCCACGGCCGACCCGGCCAAGATCGGCGGCACCAGCGACGCGGCGGCGGCGCTCAAGTCGATCGCGGAGGCCAAGGCGGCGTTCGCCTCGCGGGCCGATGATTCCGGCACCTACAAGAAGGAGATGAGCCTCTGGCAGGCGGCCGGCGTCGATCCCTCCGGGGCGAGCGGCGAGTGGTATCGCGAGACGGGCTCGGGCATGGGTGCGACCTTGAACGCCGCGGTCGGAATGGGCGCCTACGTGCTGACCGACCGGGGCACCTGGCTCAGCTTCGAGAACAAGGACGGGCTCCAGGTCAAGGTCGAGGGCGACCCTCGCCTGTTCAATCAATACGGGGTCATTCGCGTGGACCCGGACCATTGCCCGAACGTCAGGGAAGAGGCTGGCGAGGATTTCGTCGACTGGGTGCTCGGTCCGGACGGCCAGGCGGCGATCGCCGGCTATCAGATCGACGGCCAGCAGCTGTTCTTCCCCAACGCCAAGCCCTCGGGCTGAGGCGGCTCGCCGGCCTGTTCTACCGGACCGTTTCCGGCAAGATCTGCGTCCGCTCACCAGGAAAGTTCGACCGCACCTCCGAGATGTCGACCTTACCGGAGCCGAGCTCGACCGCATGCCCGCGAGGACCCGGAATTCGCGAGGGCCTGCGCCTGACGCGGGGGCAGCTCGCGACGCCCCTGCTCGGCCTCGGCCTGCTGGCGCTCGCGCTTGGCGCCATGCTGGTCGGCCCCTTTCCGATCACCCCCGGCGAGGCGCTGCGGGCGGCCGCCGACCGCCTGACCGGCGCGGTGCCTGCCGAAGGCTCGACCCTCGACACGGTGCTGTTCTTCGTCCGGCTGCCGCGGGTCGGGGCCGCGCTCCTGATCGGGGCAGCGCTCGCCGCCGCCGGCGCCAGCTATCAGGGCCTGTTCCGCAACCCGCTGGTCTCGCCCGACATTCTGGGCGTCTCGGCCGGCGCCGGGCTCGGCGCCGTGCTCGGCATTTTTCTGTCGCTGCCGGTCGCGGCGATCCAGCTGCTCGGGTTCGCAACCGGGCTGGCCACGGTCGGCCTCGTGCTGCTGATCGCGGCCTCGGTGCGCGGCCGCGAGCCAGTGCTGGTGCTCGTGCTCGCGGGCGTCGTCGTCGGCGCGCTCGCGGGCTCGGCGATCTCGCTGCTCAAGGTGTTGGCCGACCCCTACGATCAGCTGCCGGCGATCACGTTCTGGCTGCTCGGCAGCCTCGCCAGCATCAAGCTTGAGGACCTCGCCGCGACCGTGCCGCTGGCGCTGCTCGGCCTCGCGCCGCTGGCGCTGTTGCGCTGGCGGATCAACGTCCTCTCGCTCGGTGACGAGGAGGCAAGCGCGCTCGGCATCGACGCCGCGCGGCTGCGGGCCGTGGTGATCGCGGCCGCGACGCTGATCACCGCGAGCGCGGTCGCCATCTCGGGGGTGATCGGCTGGGTCGGGCTGATCATGCCGCACATGGCGCGGATGCTGGTCGGCCCCAACTTCGATCGCCTGCTACCGGCGGCGATGATCCTGGGCGCCGGCTACCTTTTGCTGGTCGACACGCTGGCGCGCACGATCGCCGCGGTCGAGACCCCGATCGGCATCCTGACCGCGTTCGTCGGCGCCCCGGTGTTTCTCTGGCTGCTCGCGCGCGGGCGGCATGGCTGGGCATGAGGCTCGAGGCCGAGAACCTGGCCTTCGGCTATCCGGGCAAGCCGGTCGGGCAGGGCGTCGATCTCGCGGTCGGCGGCGGCGAGGTCGTCTGTCTGCTCGGGCCCAACGGCGCCGGCAAGACCACGCTGTTTAAGACCCTGCTCGGCCTGCTGCCGGCCCAAGGCGGCCGCGTCCTGCTCGACGGACGGCCGCTCCCAGGCATGGCGCGCGCCGAGATCGCCCGCCGGATCGCCTACGTGCCGCAGGCGCATGCGGCGCATTTTCCATACCGCGTCCAGGACATGGTGCTGATGGGGCGGACCGCGCATCTGGGGCCGTTCGCGAGCCCGGGCGCCGCCGATCACGCGGCCGCGCTCGCAGCGCTGCGCATGCTCGGGATCGAGGCGCTGGCGGAGGCCGACTACACCCGAATCAGCGGCGGCCAGCGCCAGCTCGCGCTGATCGCCCGGGCGCTCGCCCAGGCGGCGCCGCTGATCGTCATGGACGAGCCGACCGCGAGCCTGGACTTCGGCAACCAGGCCCTGGTGCTCCG
Source organism: uncultured Alphaproteobacteria bacterium (assembly GCA_963840925.1). GTDB lineage: Bacteria > Pseudomonadota > Alphaproteobacteria > Geminicoccales > Geminicoccaceae > DATAOG01. The sequence continues at coordinate 44,528 of CAWJAY010000032.1, read as the reverse complement.
CCAGGTGCGGGCCCTCGCCGCGGAGGGCTACGGCATCGTGCTCTCGACCCACGCTCCCGACCACGCCTTCGCCTGCGCAACCTGGGTCGCCCTGCTGCACGCCGGCGCGTTGCTGGCCCAGGGGCCACCGGCCACCATCCTGACCCCTACCCGCCTCGAGACGGTCTACGGCATCAAGGTCGCGATCGAGCGCCTGGCCACCGGCCACATCGTCTGCGCCCCCGACCTCGGCCCATCCGGTCAGCTCTGCCCCTGATAGCGCCAGTCGGTCGCGTAGCGCAGGCCCTTGCCGAGATTGCAGTCGGCGCACAGGACCTGGTGATTGGCGGGGTCGAGGGCGAGTTCCGGATGGCTCGAGCGCGGCCGGATGTGATCGACGTGCCATTGCGCCGTGGCCTGCGTCAGGCAGCACTCGCAGGTGAGCGCGCCATAGCGTTCCCGATTGCCCTCGAGCGCATCGGTCCGCGCCCGCCGCCAGCGATGGGAGCGGTAGAAGACGTCGGCATTCGGCCATTCGACCGCAACCGTGCCGGGCCGGCGCAAGGGCCAGGCGAGCAGCCAGAGCACGAGCCCGACCAGCGCCAGCAGCCAGACCGGCAGGCGCCAGGCCACTTTGAAGAGCCACCGGACCAGGCGTAGCTCGATCGGCAGCCGCCTGGCTTCGGTCCTCCTGCTCGCCATGCCTGGATACCCAGATCTTGAGCCAGCGAGCTTCCTTTAGCACAAGTCCTGGTAGAAAATGGGAAGAAATCATTCCGGGTCGTGGCAGACCACCTCGACGTTGTGGCCATCGCGATCGAGGACGAAGGCGCCGTAGTAGTTCGGATGGTATTGCGGGCGCAGACTGGGCGCGCCGTTGTCGCGCGCCCCCGCGGCGAGTGCCGCTTCGTGGAACGCCCGCACCGTGGTGCGATCGCGGGCGCGAAAGGCGATGTGGGTATGCGGCGTGGTCGCCGCGCCGGCCGCGATCCAGAAGTCAGGCTTGCCGCCCGCGCCGAGGCCCGCAGCCGGCCCGGCATCGGCAATCTCCATCACCAGCGCATAGCCGAGCGGCGCGAGCGTCGCCAGGTAAAATGCCTTGCTCTCCTCATAGTCGCTGACACTGAGCCCGATGTGATCGATCATGGCCTGGTTCCCACCCTCTTCTCATCAAGCCAGATCAGATCAGTAGGCGATCTCCGGCAGGTCTCCAAGCTCCCCGAAGACCCGCCAGGACGGCGCGCGCGACCGGCGGTCTGCCGCCCCGGCCTCGCCGCAGCCACCGCGCCCATCAGCGGTGCGCCTCGTACAGGCTCTCGAACAGCTCGTGGTGGGTCCGGTAGATGACCTGGCGCTTGAGTTTCAGGGTCGGGGTCATCATGCCGTTCTCGATGCTGAACGGCTCGGGCATGAGCCTGAAGTGGCGCACCCGCTCGAGCACCGAGAGGCTCTGGTTGGCCCGCTTGACCGCCTCACCGATCACCCGTTCAAAGCCCTCGTCCTTTGCGAGCGTGCCGAGGTCGTCCGGGAGCCGATGGGCGCGCGCGTAGCTGCGGGCGAAGTCCGGGTCCGCCACCAGCAGCGCAACCAGGTGCGGCTGCCGGTCGCCGTAGACGATCGCCTGGCCGATTTCCGGCTCGAGCAGGAGCACCCCTTCGACGCGCTGGGGCGAGATGTTGTCGCCGCCGGAGTTGACGATGATGTCCTTCTTGCGGTCGGTGATCTGGAGGAAGCCGTCGGCGTCGATCAGCCCGACGTCGCCGGTGTGCAGCCAGCCGTCGCGCAATGCCTCGGCGGTCGCCTCGTGGTCACGCCAATAGCCCTGCATGACCAACTCGCCGCGGATCAGGATCTCGCCGTCGGCCGCGAGCTTGACCTCGATGCCCGGGAGCGGCGGCCCGACCGTGTGCAGCTTGATTTGGCGCGGCGTGTTAACGGTCGCCACCGGCGCACATTCGGTCTGGCCGTAGCCCTGGAACACCGGCAGGCCCAGTGCCGTGAAGAACAGCCCGACCTCGTAATTGAGCGGCGCCCCGCCCGAGATCAGGGCCTTGATCCGGCCGCCGAAGCGCGCCCGCACCTGCCGGCGGACCAGAGGGTCGAGCATGCCGTTGAGCAGCCGCTCGCCAAGCCCGAGCGAGGCCGACCGTTCGTAGGCTTTGCTGCCGAGCTCGACGGTTTTCCGGAACAGCCTGGGCTTCAGCCCGGTCTGGCGGGCAACCCCGCTCAGGATGCGCTGGCGCATGATCTCGTAGAGCCGCGGCACGCAGGTCATGACCGTCGGCCGCGCCTCGAGCAGGTTGGTCGTCAGCGTCTCGAGGCCGTCGGCGTAGTAGATCTGCGCCCCGACCGCCATCGGCAGGAACTGGCCGGCCGTGTGCTCGTAGGCGTGCGACAGCGGCAGAAACGACAGGAAGACCTCGTGCTCGTCGAGGCCGAGCAGCGCGAGCGCCGCCGACGAGCCGGCGACGTTGGCGAGCACGTTGCCATGGGTCAGCATGACGCCTTTGGGCTTGCCGCCGGTGCCGGAGGTGTAGATGAAGCACGCGGTGTCGCTCGCGGACAGGCAGCTCGCCGGATCGGGTCCGGGGTCGGGCAGCTGCTCGCCCGCGGCCAGCGCCTCCGACCAGGCCAGCACCTGCCGGTTGAGCTCGCCGGCGCCCTCGAGCGGCTCGATGCTGACGACCAGGCGGGCCGCGGGCGCTTCGGCGACCGCCGGCAGCAGCTGCTTCGCCAGGCGGTCGTTCGAAACCACGACCGCGGCGGCGCCGCTGTGCTCGAGCAGATAGCCGTGATCGCGGGCGGTGTTGGTGGTGTAGGCCGGAACCGTGATGCCGCCCGCGGTCATGATCGCAAGATCGGCGATCAGCCATTCCGGCCGGTTCTCGGCGACCAGCAGCACCCGGTCGCCCGGCGCCACGCCCTGGGCGCGCAGCACCCGGGCCAGCAGCCGTGCCTCGCGCGCGACCCGCTGCCACGACCACGGCCGGTAGGCGCCCTCGCGCTTGTGCCAGAGAAACGGTCGCTCGCCGTGCCCTCGGGCGCTGCGCTCGAACAGCTCGACCAGGTTGGAACCCAGATCCGGGGCCGACATCCCATCTCCCGGCCAGCGCCCGCTTCCGCGCGGACGCTTGGCTTGCCGAAGGCCGTCCGGATCAGCCCGGAGCTGGCGGATTCACGGTCGCGAACAGATAACGAGATTTGCCTGGATTGACCAGGGCCGGTGCTTATATCTCCAGAGGCCGCAACGGGAGCAACTGGATGATCGAGCTTCGCCAGCAGGCCGCGCCGTCGGCTTCGGCACCGTTGCCGGAGTGGGACCTGAGCGATCTCTATGCTTCGCCCGAGGCGCCCGAGATCGACGCTGATCTGCGCGCAGCGCTCGCGGCCTCGAGCGCGCTCGAGGCGGAGTTCAAGGGCAAGCTCGCCGGGCTGGACGGCGCCGGGCTCGCCGCGTTGATCGAGCGCTACGAGCAGCTCGAGGAGCAGCTCGGTCGGGTCGCGAGCTATGCCCAGCTGCTGCACGCCGCCAGAACCGACGACCCGGAGATCGGCCGCTTCTTTCAGACCGTGCAGGAGCGAGTCAACGAGGCCGCGACCAGGCTCTTGTTCGTCACCCTCGAGCTCAACCGGATCGAGGAGGCAGCACTCGCCACTAACCTCGAGCAGTCGCCGGCGCTGGCCCGCTACCGGCCCTGGCTGCGCGACGTGCGCGCCTTCCGGCCGCATCAGCTGGACGACGAGATCGAGCGCGTCCTGCACGAGAAGTCGATCACCGGCCGGAGCGCCTGGATGCGCCTGTTCGACGAGACGATGGCGGGGCTGCGCTTCCCGCTCGACGGCAAGGAGCTGACCAGCGCCGAGATCTTCGACTTGCTCTCGGACAAGGACCGCGCCAAGCGCGAGGCGGCCGCGGGCTCGATCGCGGGCGTGCTCAGCGGCCGCGCCCGCCTGTTCGCGCTGATCACCAACACGCTCGCCAAGGATAAGCAGATCGAGGACGGCTGGCGCCACTTCGCCCGGCCGATCTCTAGCCGCAACCTCGCCAACCAGGTCGAGGATGAGGTCGTCGACGCCCTGATCGCGGCGGTCCGCGACGCCTGCCCGCGCCTGTCGCACCGGTACTACCGCGTCAAGGCGCGCTGGCTCGGCCTGGAGCAGCTCGAGTACTGGGATCGCAACGCGCCGCTGCCTGAGGACAGCGACCGCCGGATCGCCTGGCCGGATGCCAAGGTGATCGTGCTCGACGCCTACCGGCGGTTCGCGCCGCCGCTCGCCAAGATCCTCGAGCGCTTCTTCGCCCGCAACTGGATCGACGCGGCGCTGCGGCCGGGCAAGGACGCCGGCGCCTTCTGCCACCCGACCGTGCCGAGCTTGCATCCCTACGTGCTGATGAACTACCAGGGCCGCGCCCGGGACGTGATGACGCTCGCTCACGAGCTCGGCCACGGCGTCCATCAGGTGCTGGCCGCCGAGCAGGGCCCGCTGATGGCCGGGACGCCGCTCACGCTCGCCGAGACCGCTTCGGTGTTCGGCGAGCAGCTGACCTTCCGCGCCCTGCTCGAGGCCGAAACCGATCCGGTCCAGCGCCGGATCATGCTCGCCGGCAAGATCGAGGATGGCCTCAACACGGTGGTCCGGCAGATCGCCTTCGTCGAGTTCGAGCGCCGCGTCCACGACGCCCGCAAGGCCGCCGAGCTGACCGCTGACGAGCTTGGCAAGGTCTGGCTCGAGGTGCAGACGGAGAGCCTGGGCCCGGCGTTCCGTTTCGCCGATGCTTACCGGATCTACTGGAGCTACATTCCCCATTTCATCCACGTGCCGTTTTACGTCTATGCCTACGCCTTTGGCGATTGTCTGGTGAACTCGCTGTACGCGGTCTATCAGGCCGAGCCCGAAGGTTTTCAGGAGCGCTACCTCGCGCTGTTGCGGGCCGGCGGCACCCGCCGCCACCGCGAGCTGCTCGCCCCCTTCGGTCTCGACGCCTCGGACCCCGGCTTCTGGGCCAAGGGCCTCGGCCTGCTCGAGGGCCTGATCGAGCAGCTCGAGCACGAGATGGCGGCCTAATCCATGGCCGCCCGCCCGCACCGTCCGTCCGAGAACACGCTTTCGGGCCGGGTCCGCCGCTATGCGCAGGTGTCAGGTGCGATGGGCGGGCTCGCGGCGCGGATCGCCGGCGCCCGCTACCTTGGCATCCGGATCGACCGGGCGGCCCACGCCGAGGAGCTGGGGGCGGCGCTCGGCGGGCTCAAGGGCCCGTTGATGAAGGTTGCCCAGCTGCTCGCGACGATCCCGGAAGCGCTGCCCAAGGAGTACGCGGCCCAGCTCGGCCAGCTGCAGAGCCAGGCGCCGGCCATGGGTCGCCCGTTCGTGCGCCGGCGCATGACCGCCGAGCTCGGTCCCGCGTGGCAGGACCGGTTCGCCGAGTTCGAGCTCGACGCCGCGGCCGCCGCCTCGCTCGGCCAGGTCCACCGCGCGCGCGCCAAGGACGGCCGCCGGCTCGCCTGCAAGCTGCAGTACCCGGGCATCGCGAGCGCGGTCGAGGCCGACCTTGCCCAGCTGCGGATCGTGTTCGGCATCTATCGCCGCTACGACGGCTCGATCAATCCGGAGCGGATCTACGAGGAGCTGGCCGAGCGCCTGCGCGAGGAGCTGGACTACCTGCGCGAGGCCAGGCACATGGCGCTCTACCGGCATATGCTGCGGGACGAGCCCGGCGTGCAGGTGCCCGAGGTCCTGCCCGAGCTCTCGAGTGGCCGCCTGCTGACCATGACCTGGCTCGACGGCCGCCGTCTGCTCGAGCTCGTGGACGCCCCCCAGGAGGAGCGCAACCGGCTCGCCTACAACATGTTCCGCGCCTGGTACGTGCCGTTCTACGACTACGCCGTGATCCATGGCGACCCGCACCTCGGCAACTACAGTGCCCGGGCGGACCAGAGCATCAACCTGATCGACTTCGGCTGCATCCGCGTCTTCAAGCCCGCCCTGGTCCAGGGCGTGATCGACCTCTACTGGGCGCTGGTCAACGGCGATCGCGACCTCGCCGTGCACGCCTACGAGACCTGGGGTTTTTCGGACCTCAGGCAGGACGTGATCGACACGTTGAACTTGTGGGCGGCGTTCGTCTATGCGCCGCTGATGGAAGACCGGCCGCGGCTGATCGAGGAGACCAACTCCGGCGCCTACGGCCGCGAGGTCGCGTTCAACGTCCAGCGCCGGCTGCGCGAGATCGGCGGCGTCACGCCGCCGCGCGAGTTCGTGCTGATGGACCGCGCCGCGATCGGGCTCGGCTCGGTATTCATGCACCTCAAGGCCGAGGTCAACTGGCACCAGCTGTTCATGGGGTTGATCCAAAACTTCGACGTCGCCGCGCTGGAGCGCCGCCAGACCGCCGCGCTCCGGGCCCAGGACCTGCCGCTGCCGAGCTGAAGCACATCTTGGGCAGACGACGTCTACCTGAATCCAATGATTGAGAAGTACGGATCGAACCCATGAAGTACCTGGTCGAGGTGCTCTGGAGCGACGACGAGCTTACATCGGAGTCGTGCCCGATCTCCCGGGCTGCTCGGCCTTCGGCACAACGCCCCACGCTGCGGTCCATGAGATCGGCGATGCCACCCTAGTGCACAGGGGCAGACAAAAGATTTAGTAGCCCATGACGCTGCATGCCGTTGCTCCTCCGGTCCAGCCCTACCAGTGGGGCGGCGGGGTGAATCATCTGAACGCCTCTGTGCACTAGCCTGGATCGTCGCCTGCCGCGCCAGCAGCAATCCGATCCACGAGCCCACGGCCAAAGCCCGCCAAACAGCCTCATGCCGGCCGCCGCGATCCCACTCTACGGCAAGCAGCCCACAAAAGGTCTACTGACAGATTTCCTTGCTGATCACACACCTTCTCTAGCGGAAATACTAGAGCTCGGCCTCCAGTTAGGAACTGAAGTGAATGTCGGCTTTATATCACCTTCAGTCCGGCCCTCTCGATTAGGCTCCTATGCTCGGTTGACCAAAGCGGGTTTTTGGCGAGAGTTATGTCAGCTCGTGAATATCGCCGCCACGGGTTCTCCCCCGCAGCGAGTCTTCCACTTGCTCAGGACGCCTTACGCTCGACTCGACCTCGGCGGCGGCCTTGGCGTTCATCATGTGGTTGAAGTCGGCCTTGATCTCGTCGTGCAGGTGCTTCGCGCGGGGCCAGCAGATTGCGCTCCTTGTGCACGGTGCAGCGCTGAACCGGCCATCGTCCCACAGGCTGGCGAGCGCCGCTTCCAGGCCTTTGCCGCCGTCGGCGATCACCAATTCGGCGGCCCAGCCCACGGCTGGTCAGGTCGTCCAGCATGGCCCGCCACGCGGCCTCGCTTTCGCCACCCATGTTCTTGTGGCGCACCACCTTCTCGCCGTCGCGGCGGACACCCAGGCATCAGCAGCGGATGGCCGTGGCCTCGCGTCAGCCGGACCTTGACCACGGTGCCGTCGGGTCAGCCGCAGCAATGTCGTCGCCGGCGATCACGCTCCTGCCAGGCCTGCCAGGCCGAGCGGGTCTTCTGCCACACCTATCGCCATCCCGTGCTAGATCGTTGTGCTCGCTTCTCAGCACAACACATCCAACCGCAAGCCGGGAAAACAATCGTTTCAGGTCAAAGGCCGTGTTAGTCTTAGAAGGTGATTTCAGATCATCTTTCAGTAATTTTCTCGGATAAACATGTTCGTGTGCAATGCTTTGAGTTGGATCTCGTTGCGAACATTGGAGTATCTTTTCGACACGCCATGCGTCTTTCATCCGTAATCTTCTATCGGTGTGGGGTTGCTCTGCCAACTCCTTGTCGAAGAGCTTTCTTGCTTTGGCGCTCCAGTAGGGGCATCCGACATATTTTCCCGTCGCCTCCGACCATTTCCAAATTAGCTCGTCCGCAATGCGGAAACTTGGATTGAGCCGGCCATAATAGAGAATTTCGTTGAAACTACGTAACTTGTCTCCCAGTTCCTCAGCTTTGTCATCAATATCGTAACCAGATTCATGCAGACACAGGTTTGCGAGCGCAACAATCTGCTCCCTGATTTTTTGTAGCCGGACCGCATCTACATGATGGTCAAATACACTGTTGAAATGTTCCTTCCCAGACCACCTGCGTCGAGGAACTGTGGAAAGCTCCGCGTCGGCGATGCTGAGCGGAGGCATGTCTCCGCGAGAGGCGACGTCCGGTGCTGTCATCACCGGCGTTCCGGGGGTGGGAGGCTGCAGAAGTTCGATAAACCTCCGCCCCAGATCCGAATCGTGGTCGATGTCGGCGCGGATTAGCCCGCGCCGAAGGTTTTCTTCAATCGTCGCACCCGAGAGGTACTTTTCGAAGCGGGCGAACGCCTTCGAACCAGGCTTCTTCGGATTCGATGAGACTAAGAGCTTTACGATCTGATCGTCGCCCGCCATCGGGCGGAAGGCCACGGGGAGACGCGTCGGCCGGTAGGACGAAGCTACGACGCGCTTTCGCGCCGCCGTTCGCTTTCAGATTGACCTCGGTAGGCTCTTTCACGCTTCAAGACCTCCGCTTCACGGGTTCGAGCCCGTCAGGCGCCGGCGAGAGCGCTTTGCCTCGCCCGCTTCTGCGGCTCCGGCTGGGGCGAGCGTCCGCCGCGCCAAGCCCCGCTACGATGGCAGCCCTCGTGACACATCGTCGATGAAAGTATCAGGTGCGACCGTGTGCCGCAGACGTAGGATCTATTATGCCCTTTTCCCGCAGGAAGCTAAATGATGTGCAACCGGGTCGAAGTCCCAAACAGAACGCCCACCAATTCCTCGGATTGGCGGCGTAAATTTGTTTGCGCAGAGAAAAAAGTGTCCGGCAGCGAAAAGAAGGAAAATCGCAAGGAACGTGCGAGTGCCGAGAGCGGCTGGCAATCAATTCACGATCGGCCGGTGATCGGGCGCGCTCCCTTCGGCGGACGGGAGGACCGGCGGCAGCCCGGCTCATCGCGGCCGGCGCTGCGCGCTGCCCGGCGGTCAGCAGGCGAGCGCGCGGAGATGGCCGGCCGCGGCGTAGCTCAGGATCCTGGCATCGCGCGTGATCAGGGTCGCGGGCAGCGTGCGCGCGCACGCGACCAACAGCCGATCAGCAGGGTCGCCGTGGAACGGCTCGTCCAAGAACGAGGACAAGATGGCCGCGGAGGCGGCCAGCGGCGTCAGCCGTACCCCAGGCAGCCCAAGCACACGCTCGAACCAGGGCAGCGGCTCGAGGTCCAGGCGAATCCGGCCTTTGCGCACCAGCAGACCGATCTCCAGGCCGAGACCGGTGAGACCAGGACCTCGCCGCGCCCGGCCGCCTCGTCGATCGCGGCGACGCTTTCGCGCGTCATCGGGGAGCCGGCGTCGAGCCAGAGCAGCACGTGGGTGTCGAGCAGGAGCATCAGCGATGCAGGATGCCGGCCTCGGCGTCGAGCGGCTCCTCGACCGCCGGCGCGGTCAGATCGACCCCGGGCATGGTCTCAACCGAGCCTCGATGCGCGCCCCAGAGTGTCGGCAGCGTGATGCGCGGCGGCGTCAGCTCCGCGACCGGCCGGCCACGGCGCGTGACCAGCACACGCCCGATGCGGCGCGCCTCGAGATCCTTGAAGATCGCCAGGCAACGCGCCTTGAACTCGGTCGCGCTGATGCGCAGGACGTCATCCATGAGGCGGCCACAAATGGTCAGTTGTTGCTGACCACTTAGATCCGAAGCCCCTCTGTGTCAAACGCTATCCACTCGGGGACGGATGCCCCGCCACGCCGACGCTGAGCAAGGCGTGCCGCCTCCGGGCTGATCGTCGAGGCTCAGCCCGGAGCAGGGCGCCGGCCGGCGCAGGCCCCCTACTGCGGCAGGGACGGCGGCTCGGTCGTCTGCGCGGCTTCCTTGAGCGGCGGCAGCTCGAGCTTGTCCAGGCTCTCGGCGCAGGCCGTGTTGTCCTGGCGTTCGGCGACGCTGGCGCCCGGCATGATCGCCCAGCCGCCGTCCTCGACGAACTTGCTCTTCTGATAGGAGCTGGTGATCTCCTTGAGCGCGGCGAGCTGCGTGCGCGCGTCGGGCGCTGCCGCGAAGCGATCGGCGCAGACCGCCGCCGCGAGCTGCTGATGCGCCGCTTGCGCGGCTTTGTCGGTCATCGCCTGGACGCTGCCGCCGGTGACCCAGCCGCCCCAGGAAAAGCCGATGATCATTGTCGCTGCTGCCCCGAGGACGACGCCCCAGAACACCGTGCTCTTGGTCGGCTGGAGCCGATCCCAGCGTTGCGCCAGATTCAATTTCTTCTCTGCCATTGGAACCTCCCTGGTTGCGCGGCCTCGGGTTGAGGCGGCTTTTTGGCAAGGTTCATTTGGCAAGGTGACATGGGGCCTGATTTTTACAAGCGTTGTATAAAAATATAAAACAGTTGACTTTCCAATTTCTTCCTAAAACGGATTACCAAATTTCGACCGCCTGAAGCACGGGCGCGCAGCGCGAACCGCTGCGCCGGAACGCTTGACGGGGGGCGGGCTTGCCGTCTTGCTGCGGCGGCAGGGGGCGCATGATCGAGGTCGACAATCTCCGTGTCCGGTTCGGCGGCTTCACCGCGGTCGACGATGTCTCGTTTCGAGTTCGGAGAGGGCCAGGCGTTCGGTCTGGTCGGCGAGTTGGGCTCCGGCAAAACGACGGTGCTGAAGGCGATCGCGGGCCTGCTGCGGGGCTGGCAGGGGCGGATCGCGCTCGCCGGCGAAGTGCAGGGCGAGCGTCGCAGCAAGAGCTTCTACCGCCAGGTCCAGATGGTGTTCCAGGACCCCTATGGCTCGCTGCACCCGCGCCACACGGTCGACCGGACGCTGGCCGAGCCCGCCCTGATCCATGGCCTGCGCCAGGCCAGCAGCCGGGTCGAGCGTGCGCTCTACGCGGTCGGCCTCGGCCCCGCCTTCCGCTATCGATTCCCGCATCAGCTCTCGGGCGGCCAGCGCCAGCGGGTGGCGATCGCACGCGCGCTGATGCTCGAGCCCAAGGTCCTGCTGCTCGACGAGCCGACCTCCTCGCTCGACGTCTCGGTCCAGGCCGAGATTTTGAACCTTCTGAGCGCGCTGCGCGCCGAGCGCGGCCTGACCTATCTGTTCGTGTCGCACAATCTGGCCGTGATCGCGCACATGTGCTCGGAGGTCGCGATCATGCAGCACGGCCGGATCGTCGAGCAGGTACCGACCGGTGCGCTCAGGACCGGGGCACTCGACCAAGCCTATTCCCGGCAGCTGCTCCGCAGCAGCGAGGGCTACGACCGGGCCGCGGCGGCTGCGCTGGTCGACTAGGCCCGACGGCGGCAATCTTCGGCCAGCAAAGCGGCGGCGAAGTCGACCATCGAAAGCAGCGCGGGCTTGACGGACAGCGCCCGGCGCAGAACAAATCGGCAGCCGGCGGCGCGCCGGACCACGTTCAGCGATTGGGGGAAGCATGCTCTTCGACCACCGGACCTATACCGTCAAGCCCGGCACGCTGCCAGCCCACCTAGAGCTCTACGAAAAACTCGGCAAGGCGGCCCAGGAGCGCCATCTTGGCGCGCCGGCCCTCTATGCGATCACCGAGACCGGCCCGATCAACACCTACGTCCACGTCTGGGTTTACGAGAACGCCGGCGACCGGGAGCGCAAGCGCGCCGCGATGCAGGCCGATCCCGACTGGCAGGCGTTCATCAAGGCGAGCCGCGAGGCAGGCTACCTGATCCAGCAGGAGAACAAGCTGATGACCCCGGCGCCGTTCTTCAAGCTCAAGCGCTGAGCGCGACCCGATGCCCCGGCGGCGCCTCGGTCCGAGCGGGAAAACTGAGATCGCTGATCACGCTGCGCCTGATCCGGCGCCCCCTGCTGCAACCGCGGCCCGGCTCTCGTCCGGCACGTCGCCGTAGCCGTAGCGGGCGACGGTGGCCCGGGTCAGGCGGTCGATCGTTGCGAGCTCGTCGGCACCGAAGCGCGGCTGGTAATAGCCTGGGAAATGGAGCAGCGCCGCGAGGTTGGCCAGGACCTCGTAGGGCACCGCGAGCCCGACGTGGTCGAGCACCGCCTGCAGCGTCGCCTCGGGCCTCTGGCACAGGTCCTCGTAGCGCACGATCAGCGCCGCACCTTGCAGCTCGGGACTCGCCTCGAGCCGGTCGGCGACGTGGCCATAGATGTGGCTCCAGTACAGCGCCCAACCCTCGACCTCAGCGCCCTGCCGCCAGCAGGTAAGGATCCGCGCGATGACCTCGGCATCGCCGGCGTTCACCGGGCGCCGGTCGGGCCCGAACTCGAAATGGCCGACCCGCTGCAAGTGGCGGACCGCCGCCGGGTTCTGCTCGCCGCCGGCGCAGAACAGCGCGTGCTGCTTGATCAGCGAAGCGATGTGCCAGCGCGGCTCGCGCACCGGGACCACGAAACGTGCGTCCGGGAAGAGCTTGTGCAGGTACTCGAGCCGGGTGACGTTGTAGTTGCCCTTGGCGAGATAGCGTCGGCCGCCGCGCACTCGGAGCAGCTTGCGGATGTGGTCGCGGTAGAAGCTCTCGAACGCGGGATGGTCGGTCCCGCGGTCGAGCACCGCGGTCTCGGCCGGATCGTGCAGCTGCGGAAAGAACGCCATCCAGAGCACCTCTTCCAGCGCCTCGGGGCTGTCGGGGGTGACCTTGATGCCATCCTTGTGGCTGCGCTCGGCCGGCTCGGCCCGGCGCTGCGGCGTGCGCTCGAGCAGCCGGTTCCACATGTAGGGCGTGAACACCGGCGGATAGTCGCGATACCGGTGGCTCACGACTTCGGGCTGGCGCGCCAGAAGCTCGAGCAGGATCGTGCTGCCCGAGCGGGCGAGCCCGGCGACGTAGATCGGCCGGTCGACCGCGACCTCGCTCAGCTCATCCTCGAGCAGCCGGGTCTCGAGATTGCCGATCCGGGTCCACAAGCCCGGGTGACGGGTGATGACGCCGCCGAGGGCGTCGATCCAGGGCGCGACCTCGAAGCCCTCGACCTGCCGCGATCGCCGACCCATGCCGGAATTTTCCCCTGTGCGCGTCCTAGTCGATGCGTGCCCAGAGTTTGATCGCGAGAGAACTCGCGAGCAGCGCCGCGAAAAACACGCCATACCATGCCCTGAGCCAGCCCGGCCCGAACGGCAGGTACTCGTTCGGCTCCAGGTCGAGCTGGATCCGCTCGATCCCGGCGTCGTCAGGCAGATAGCCGGCCGGATTGCCGATCAGGAAGTTCCACCAGTGGCGCTTGTCGATGGTCGACACCGGCGCGGTCCAGGGGATGATGCTGACCAGATTGCCGGCATGGTCGGCGACCACGATGTGCGGGATCGCCTTGCCCTGCTCTGCCGCCGCCGAGGGTGGCAGCAGCGTCGCCGGCAGCGGCTCGGGCGAGGTGCGGATGCCGACTTCGGCGGCCGCGTTCGGGAAGCTGTACTCGTAAGCCGAGCTCAGCCACGCGAGCAGGCAGATCGCCGGCGCCGAGGCGAGCAGTGCTGGCCCCAGCACGAGTTCGAGCTGGCGGAACGCCTGCCGGAGCAGGTCGCGGATCAGCGGCCAGGCCTCGGCGAACTCGCCCTCATGGGCATCGAGCGCCCGCCGCGCCCGCGCCGCCGCCATCTTGGCGCCGGCGATCTTGGCCTGGGGCGACAGCAGCCAGTAGAGCACCATCGAGCCGACGCCGCCGATCAGGCCCCAAAGGACCAGACGCAGGGTCGGCGGCGCGATCAGGCCGAAGCCGCCGTCGAGCCAGGCGAGCAGCGGCGCGGGGAGGTCGAACAGGCCCATGATCCGAAATCCAGCTGCCGGATGTTGAGCCTCAGAGCGAGCGAGCGCGCGCCGTGGCCGCGCCACTCGGCGTCGGCGCAGCGGCCGCCCCGGCCCGCTGCCGGGTCCGGTTGCGCCGGAACAGGCGCCGGATCGGCCACAGGATCACGAAGCCGAGCGCGGCCACGATCGCGATCAGCAGCCCCCAAAAGGCGCCGAGCAGGCTGAGCCCGGCACCCGGGCCGATGTAGGCAGCAGCCGGCAGCGTTACCCCGACGGTCAGCGCTGCCGCCAGGATCGTCGTCAGAACGGTACGCATTGCTTTGCACTCCCTCAGTGAGACAGGACCTCGCGGAACCCGGGCTCGAGCGTTGAGGGATCGATCCGCTGACCCCAGGAGAGGATCGGGATCAGCTCACCCTTCTTGCCGCCACGGACCGGATTGACATACTCCCAGACGATCTCGCCGCCCGGGGTGACCTCGAGCAGCCGCCCGCCATCGGATTCGGTGATCAACGTGTTGCCATTGGGCAGGCGCTGCTCGGCCGAGCGCACCCGGCTGAAGAAGGCATGCTCCGGATCGCCGGCATAGCTCCAGGTGATCTGCAGCGTGCTCGGGTCGAACTCGAGCACCCTCGAGACCTCGCCGCCCGGGCCCTCGTTGTCGAACACCAGCATGTGCCCGTCGGGCAGGGCATCGGCATCGTGCTGACGCAGCCAGGGCCCGCGCAGCGCCCAGACGACCTGCTCCCGATCGAGGTCGAGCAGGGCCAGCGTGCCGATCTCGCGCATCGACAGCAGGACCTGCCCGGGCGCTGCGAACGGCATCTTGGCCGCGACCTCGGGGCTGATCATGTCGATCGAGTTGGTGTGCAGGTAGTCGCCCTTGCCCTCGGCGATGTACCAGGGAACGGTGCTGAGGAAGGTCGAATAGGGCGAGGTCGCGAGCGCGCCCAGCAGCCAGACCTTTTTCAGCTCCTGGCCGTCCTTCGACAGCACGACCGCGTAGTCGTCGATCCGCGGCGGCGCCAGATGCTCCTGCCCGGGCACGACATCGTCCCGGATCTCGTGGGTCAGCGCATAGATCGTGCCGTCGGCGGCGACGTCGAAGTCGTGATGGGTCTGCTGGAGATACTTCCAAAGCGGCTTGGAATCCCGGTCCATCTCGACCAGGCCGTAGCCCCAGGGGGAATCGCCGACCGCGACGTACATCGCCAGCAGGTTGCCGTTGGGCAAAAGATGGGCCTTCTCGACGTAGATCTGCGAATCGGGTCGCGGCTGACGGACCGCCGCGCTGTCGTCCCAGACCGCGCTGAAGGGCAGGTACCACTCGTGAACGACCTCGCCGGTCATCGAGATCAGCCGCACCTTCTGGCCGTCGCCGGCGCTGTAGAGCGTGAGACCGGCGGCGGCCCGCTCGGGGTCATGGATCGTCACCCCCTTGGCCTCGGTCCGCGCCGGCTGCCACAGTTCCTGCGGGAACGGCGTGTCGTACTGGGTCTCCTGCTCGAGCATTGCCTGGCCGCCCCGGAAGGCGTCGGTCAGCTGCTTGGCCGGGAAGATGCCCTCGAAGGTGACGAAGCTGCCGGCGACGAAGGCCAGGAAGGCGATCGCCGCGACCAGCCCGACCTGCGGCGCGATCCGGGCGATCACGGCCGCCGCCCCCGCCCGACCCCGATCAGCGGGCTCGATGGCCGCGGATGCCTCCAGATCCTCCTGCCAGGCCGCCTCGGTCATATCGGTGCGCTCGAGAGAGTGGCCAGGAAATCGGGGTCCACGCTTCGCGGCTCGATCCGCTGACCCCAGGACACGATCGCGATCTTGTCGTCCGCATCGCCCGCGCGCACCGGGTTGAGGTACTCCCAGACGATCTCGCCCGCGGGCGTCACCTCGACCAGCCGCCCGCCTTCGGATTCGGTGATCAGCGTGTTGCCGTTGACGAGCCGCTCCTGGGACGAGCGTACGATGCTGTAGAGCGGCCGCTCACTATCGCCGGCGTAGCTCCAAGTGATGCCCTCGGTCTTGGGATCGAACTCGATCACCCGAGAGAAACCGCCGCTCGCGTAGTTGCCGGAGTTGTCGAACAGCAGGATGTCGCCATTGGGCAGCAGATCCGGGTCGTGCTGACCGACCCAGGAGCCGCGCATCGCCCAGCGGAAGCGCTGGTCGGCGAGATCAAGGATGCCGATCGCGCCGATCTCGCGCATCGACAGCAGGACCGGCTGGCGGGCGTCCGACGCAAGCTCGCTGGCGGTCGCAGGATCGAGCAGGTCGATGTTGTTGGTGTGGAAATAGTCGCCCCGGGCGTACCAGGCGATCTGGTTGGTCATCCGCGCGTAGGGCGACTCCATGAAGGCGTCGACCACCGACACCTTCTGCAGCTCCTCGCCTTCCGGCGACAGCACGACCACGAAGTCGTCGATCCGCGGCGGCGCCAGGTGTTTGTAGAATTTGTAGATGTTGGTTCTGACCTCATGGGTCAGCACGTAGATCTTTCCATCGGGCCCGACGTCCAGGTCATGATGCACGCGCTGCATGTATTTCCATAAGACCCGAGAGGCCTTGTCGACCTTGACCAGGCCATAGCCCCATGGAGTATCCCCGGCAGCTTCGTAAATGGCCAGCAAATCGCCGTTGGGATACATATGCGCCTTGCGCCAATAGATCAGAGAGTTGGGCTGCGGCTTGGCCACCGATGCCGATTTGTCCCAGATGGCGCTGAATGGCAGCTGCCACTCGTGCACGACATGACCGGTCATCGAGATCAGGACCGCCTTTTGACCCTCGCCGGACGTGAATAGGGTGAAGCCCTCGGCGGCCCGCGCCGGATCGTAGACCGTGACGCCCTTGGCCGAACCGCGCGCTGGCTGCCAGAACTCGCCCGGAAAGCGCTCGTTCCATTTGGTCCACTTGTCGTAGAGGGCCTGGCCGCCCCGGTAGGCATCGACCAGGACCCGTCCCGGCAAAGCGTTGGCGAACACCAGGTAACTGCCGGCAATCAGGCCGAGGAAGGCAATCGCCAGGCCGAGCGCGGTCTGCTGCAGGAGGTTGCCCACCGTCTGCCAAACTGTCGTCGAATTCTGGATCGCTGGGACTCGTCCATTTTGGAGAAATTGTCGCCATCGATTCCCAACTTTTGATGTTTCGGTCCGAGCCGCCATCCACGTCACTAGAACACGCGCGCAGCCTGGTTTGTTCCGCGGCCTGGGCGAGCGGCGCGGGACAAGGCCGGCAGCCCAGGCCGTCAGGTTCCATGGTTGCCCGCTGGCCTCGCGACCGCCGGGCGCCAGGGGCAGCTCCGATCAAGGGGTCGCAGGCGCACGCTGGGCCGCGGCCAGCCATTCCTTGACCAGGCTGTAGCCGAGCGCCAGGAGGGTCGGGCCCAGGAACACGCCAAGAAAGCCGAACGCGACCACGCCACCCAGCACGCCGAGGAAGACCAGGATCAGCGGCATCTTGCTGCCCCGGCTGATCAGGTAGGGCTTGAGCACGTTGTCGACCCCGCTGACGACAAACAACCCCCAGACCGCCAGGAACACGCCCCAGCCGAGCGCGCCTTTGTAGATCAGCCAGATCGCCGCCGGCAGCCAGACCAGCGCCGGCCCCATTGGCACGAACGACAGGAAGAAGGTGAGAAAGCCGAGGAAGCCGGCGGCCGGCACGCCGGTGAGCCAGAGCCCGATCACCTGCAGGCTGGCCTGGGCGAGCGCCGTGCCCATGATCCCGTAGACCACGCCTTTGATCGTGCCGCCGGCCACCGCCAGCAGGGGCCGGGCGCGCTCGCCGCCCAGGCGCGAGACCGCCGCGTCGAGCTGGCGGCCGCCCTCGGCGCCGTCGCGGAAGAAGAAGAATGCCGCCAGCACGCTGAGGCTGAGCTGGAGCACCGCCTGGCCGAGGCCGACGCCGGTGCTCAACAGCAGGTCGCGGCCGGTCTCGAGGTAAGGGTGCAGGACCGCGGTCCACTCGGTGCCCTGTTGGCTGAGGTCGGACCACCAGCCATGCAACGTTGCGCCGGCCAGCGGCAGCTCCGCCACCCACGCGGGCGGTCCGGGCAGCCCCTGGGCGAGCAGCGTGCGCGCCATCGCGACCACCTGGGTGACGTTGTCGGCCAGGCTCGAGCCGACCACGACCGGTGGCAGGACCAGCACCGCCGCGACCAGCAGCGTCATCAGGCTCGCTGCGAGCGTGCGCCGGCCCCCAAGGACCTGCACCAGCCGGGCGTACAGCGGCCAGGCCGAGAACGACAGGATCAGCGCCCAGAGCAGCGCCGAGAGAAATGGCCGCAGGACCAGAAAGCAGCCGATCGTCAGGATCAGCAGCAGCGCGACCACGACCATCTGCTCGATGCGGGCTTGGGCGTCCATGCCAGCTCCCGGAACGATGATCGCTCGATCCTACCACGTTCGCGACCGCCGGCCTCGCCGGGCGAGCGCGCCTGATGCCACCGCCTCAGGCTACTCGGACCCGCGCCGCAGCCCCCTCCCGGCGCCGCGTCTGATGACCAACAGGCAAGCAGGCAAGCCGGGCACCGGGTCGCGCGCGCACAACTGCCAGAGCGAACGCTCCTCCAGCTTCGCCGCGGCGGCGTAGCCGGGGGCGAAAACTTTGCGTGCCTGCGGGCTTGTGCTAGGGTGACCGTTGCTGCAGCTCAGGCGCGATCGGACGCGCGCGCCAAGCGCGCCGGACGGTTGGTGTCGGGTGGCCTGACGTCATGATCGATGGTCCTGCCGGAGCCGGTTGGGCTCGCAGCCGGTGCTGATCATGCCCGTCCAACTTTCGGAAAGGAGAATCATGCCGCGCAAGCCCAACTATCGATTTGAGCGGCACGAGCGCGAGCGCATCAAGGCCGCCAAGAAGGCCGCCCGCGCCGAAGCGAAGGCGGCCCGGGCCGAGCAGGCCAAGGGAGCCAAGACCGAGGCCGGCGAGGACGCCGCGCCGGAAAGCGACGCGCCGCCGGAGGACTAGGCTCGGCAATCGCTCGTGCGGGAGCGACGCGACTGGCCAACGCACCCGGGGCATCCGGCGCAGAGCCGCGGCCTCGGGCCGGGCCCGCTCGGGCGCGACCGGGTCGGCCGCTCAGATCCGGACGAACGGCTGGCCCTTGACCGCCTCGGCGTAGCCGTAGAGCGCCTCGTTGATCTTTGGCCAGCTCGGCAGCCGCTTCATCGTGTCGAGCCAGCGCTTGACGTTCGGGTAGGCGCTGAAGTCGCAGCCGATCACCTCGCCCAGCGTCAGCAGACAGACGCCGAAATAGTCGGCGATCGTGATCTGGTCGCCGCACAGATATTTCTTGTCCGAGCCGAGCCAGTGATCGTTCAGGACCTTGAGCCAGCCCTCGGCGCGCTCCTTGCCCCAGCCGATGGTCGCGGTCTGGACGTCATCGCTGGGGCGCCGGTGATGCGGAAATAGCTGCGGGTAGATAAAGCCGTAGGCGTAGTCGCGATAAAAGTTGGTATTGAACCAATCCATGATCTCGTTGACCCTGGCCCGCTGCTGCAGGTCTTTCGGGTAAACCGGCAGGTTGAACTTGTCGGCCAGGTACTTGAGGATCGCGGAGCTCTCGGTCAGGCGGAAGTCGCCGTCCTCGAGCACCGGCACCAGCCGGCTCGGGTTCACGGCGACGAACGGCGGCTGGTAGTGCTCGCCGGTCATCACGTCGACCAGCTGCTCCTCGACAGCGAGGCCGTGCTCGGCGATCAGCAGGCGCACCGGCCGGCTGGTCATCGACACCGGATGCATGTACAGCTTCATCGCCCCTGTTCCCGGTTGGCGCGGTCGCGGGCTCGGACCGGACGTGCCTGCATCAGTGGCAGGGGAAGCCCTGAGAATGGCGCGTATCGTGGGCAGCGTTGTGCAGCAGCGGCGCGTTCGCAAAGCCCACCCCATAGAGGATGACCATGCCCAGCAGCAGCGCGACCAGCGCGGCCGGCCAGGTGCGCGCATGCGGCAGCGCGCGGGCAGCGGCCGCCGGCGGCTGGATCGTGTCGGTGCTGATCGTCATGGCTGGGCTCCCTGGTGCTCTGCGGCGAGCGCGTTCAGTGGTGACGATGGGGCGGGTCGAGCACGATCGGCTCGCCGAACCCGCGGTGGTGGTCGGCCTCGGCCCATTGCTCGCGCCGGGCCGCGAGTTCCGTGCTCGAGGTCACGCCCTTGGCCGCGAGCAGCTTCTCGAGCGCCGCTAACCAGTGGCGGTAATAGGTCCTGCCGTAGCCGGCATCGGCCTCACCCCCGGCGGCCGCGATCTCGGCGCTGAGGTGGCGGACCCATTCCGACCAGGTGAAATGCCCCCGGTCGTAGAGATCGAGCACGATCGCGAACGCCTGAGCCTCCCAGGGCTCGCGGAACACCGGGCCATCGCCGTCCTGGGGGATCGGCGGCATGTCGGGATGGCGGGGCGGCGTGCGATGGCCGGTCATCGGGCGATGCCTCAGGCGCGCTCCAGATAATCGTCCCAGAGATCGAGGTAGAGATGGTCCTCGGACGGCGTCTCGGGGCCCCAGAGATCCCGGGCTGCGAACCTGACGCTGTAGACGTGCTGCGGCTGGTGGCCTTCCCCGTGGGCGCTGGTGTCGGGGAACACGAACACGCCGTGGTCGCGCTCGACGACCCCCGGCTTGCCGCGCACGTAACGCGGCAGGCGCGTGTGCCGGACCGGATTGAGATTGCGCACGACGATCCGGTCGCCGGCTTTGAACTTGGCCTTGACCTCGGCCTCGACCCGGCAGGAGCCGCCGGTCGCGACCAGGCCCGCCACCATGTCCTTGGTCAGCGCTGACATCAGGCCGCCTCCTTCGCGAGCTTCGCCCGGCGCGCCTCGAGCTCGGCATGGCTCAGGACGCCCTTGTCGACCAGCAGCGTCTCAACCGCGGTCAGCCAGTGCTCGTAGTAGCTCAATTCCAGGTAGTGCGCCGGGTCCATGCGCTCGATCGCGTGCCGGAACTCGTCGACGTTGAACTGGCCGCCGGCGAAGGCCGCGATGAACATGCCGAACATTCGCCGCTCCCAGTCCGCGTGGAAGACCGGCTCGTCGGCCTCGGGCCGGATCGGCCCCATGCCATGCATGCCGCCCAGATCGTGGATGCCGTTCATGTTGCCCCCGTACCGGTCAGCCGTTCGGTGTGCGCGGCTGGCCGACGCCGATCATCGAATCCCGGGTCACCAGCTCCGCCAGCTGATCCTCGGACAAGCCTTCGCTGCCGGCCGGGCGCTTCGGCAGCACGAGGTAGCGGAGCTCGGCGTTGCTGTCCCAGACCCGGACCTCGGTCTCGGCTGGCAGATCGACGCCGAACTCCTCGAGCACGCCGCGCGGATCGCTGACGGCGCGGGCGCGGTAGGGCGCCGACTTGTACCAGACCGGCGGCAGGCCCAGCGTCGGCCAGGGATAGCAGGAGCAGAGCGTGCACACGACCAGGTTGTGGACCCGGTCGGTGTTCTCGACGACCACCATGTCCTCGCCCTGGATGCCGGAGAAGCCAAGCTCGGCGATCGCCCCGGTGCCTTCGCTCAGCAGGCGCTGCTTGTAGGCGGAATCGACCCAGGCGCGCGCGACGACGCGGGCGCCGTTGCGCGGGCCGACCTTGTGCTCGTAGGTCTCGATCAGCTCGTCGATGGCCGCAGGGTCGATCAGCCCCTTCTCGGTCAAGAGCAATTCCAGCGCCTTGACGCGCAGCTCGACCTCGGTCAGCGGCCGGTTGTGGCTACGACTGCTCATGGTCGGTCTCCCCCTTCCCAACCACAGCAACCATAGCGCACGCAGGCGGGCTTGGCCAGAGCGCGCGCCGCCGGCCGGCTTTGAAAAGACCGGACGCTTCTGACATAAGGGTCATCCGAGGCGGCGGGCACAAGGGGCAGCCGCGCGGCTCGGACTGCGCCGGCTGCACGATGATCGGGGGGAGCTGACGATGGCGATCAAGACGACGGCGGCGGCGCTCGCGGCGGTCCTGGCGGGTGCCTGGCTCGGCGCCGGAACGGCCGGCGCCCAGGAGGTCACGCTCAAGCTGCATCACTTTCTGGGGCCGAGCGCGCCCGCCCAGCGCGCGTTCTTCGAGCCCTGGGCCAAGCGCGTCGAGGCCCAGTCCAACGGCCGGATCAAGACCGAGATCTACCCGAGCATGACCTTGGGCGGCAGCCCGCCGCAGCTGATCAGCCAGCTGCGCGACGGCGTGGTCGACATCGTCTGGACCGTGACCAGCTACACCCCGGGCCAGTTCCCGCGCACCGAGGCGTTCGAGCTGCCGTTCGTGCACACCAACGACGCGGTCGCGACCAACCTCGCGATCCAGGACCTCTACCAACAGTGGCTGGCCGAGGAATACCAGGACGTGCAGCCGATCCTGATCCACGTCCATGCCGGCAACGCGCTGCACACCGTTGATCAGCCGGTGCGCGCGCCCGGGGACCTCGCCGGCCTGAAGATCCGGACGCCGTCCCGGACCGGCAGCTTCGTGCTCGAGGCGCTCGGCGCCAACCCGGTCGGCATGCCGGTGCCGCAGCTGCCCCAGGCGCTGGCCAAGCACGTGGTCGACGGCACCACGATCCCCTACGAGATCTCGCTGCCGCTCAAGATCCACGAGCTGGTCAAGTACCACATGGAGTTCGAGGACGGCACCCGGCTCGGCACCGCGGTGTTCCTCTTCGGCATGAACAAGGCGAAGTACGAGAGCCTGCCGGACGATCTGAAGCAGGTGATCGACGCCAACTCGGGCGCGAACATCGCCAAGCAGATCGGCCAGGTCTGGATGGACGTCGAGGGCCCGGGACGCAACGCGGCCAAGGAGGCCGGCAACGAGTTCATCGACTGGCCGGACGCCGACAAGCCCGCCTGGGAACAAGCCATTCAGCCGGCGATCGACCGCTGGCTGGCCGAGGTCGAGGGCGCCGGCGTCGACGGCCAGGGCCTGCTCCAGGCGGCCAAGGCAGCGGTCGCGGCGCACAGCCAGTAGCCGGCGCGGTGGCGCCCGCCGTCGGTCGCCCGTTCGGGCGCTTTGCGGAGGTCGTGCTGCGGCTGAGCCGGGCCTGGGCGATCCTGGGCGGCCTGGTTCTGGTCGCGATGCTGCTGGCGACGGTCGTGAGCGTGCTCATGCGCGCGACGCTCGGCTTCCCGATCCCGGGCGACTACGAGCTGGTCGAGCTCGGCACCGCGCTCGCGGCCTTTGCGTTCCTGCCCTATTGCCACCAGGCGGGCGGCAACGTGCTGGTCGACGTGTTCACCGAGCGGGCGCCCGCGCGGTTCAAGGCCGGGCTCGGGGCGCTGAGCTCGCTGGCGCTTGCGATCGTTGCGCTCGCGCTGCTCTGGCGGATGGCCCTCGGCGGCTACGACTTCTACCGCTACCATGAGGTGACGACCAATCTCGAAGTGCCGCGCTGGTGGGGCTTCCCGCCGATCCTGGTCTCGCTGGCACTGCTCGCGCTGGTAGCACTCGTGCGGGGCACCCATGACCTCGAGGCGGCGCTCGGCCGCGCTCGCTGAGCGCGCCGCCTGGCAGCCATGAGCAACGAGGCCGCCGGCCTGCTCGGGATCGGCCTCTTGCTTGGCCTGATCGCGCTGCGTGTGCCGATCGCGCTGGCCATGATCGTGGTCGGCGCCGGCGGTTTCGCGACGCTCGCCGGCCCGTTGCCGCTGCTCAGCCAGCTCAAGACCATCGCCTACTGGCGGTTCTCGAACTACGACCTCTCGGTCGTGCCGCTGTTCATGCTGATGGGCCAGTTCGCGAGCCGGGCGGGGCTGTCGCGCGATCTGTTCCGGGCGACCAACGCCTGGGTTGGCCACTTCAAAGGCGGCATGGCGATCGGCGCGATCGGCGCCTGCGCCGGGTTCGGCGCGATCTGCGGCTCCTCGCTCGCGACCGCCTCGACGATGGGCCAGGTGGCGCTGCCCGAGCTTCGCCGCCACGGCTACGAGCCGGCGCTCGCGACCGGCACGCTCGCCGCCGGCGGCACGCTCGGCATCCTGATCCCGCCCTCGGTGCCGCTCGTGATCTATGCGATCATCGTCGAGACCAGCATCGTCACGATGTTCCAGGCAGCGTTGATCCCGGGCCTGCTCGCGACGCTGTTCTTCGCGCTCACGGTCCGCGGCTACGTGGCGCTCAAGCCCGGCGCGGCGCCGGTGGGCGAGCGCGCCAGCCTGAGCCAGCGGCTCGAGGCGAGCTGGGCGATCTGGCCGGTCGTGGTGATCTTCGCGGCCGTGATCGGCGGCATCTATGCCGGCCTGTTCACGCCGACCGAGGCGGCCGCGGTCGGCGCCGCCGGGGTCGGCCTCAGCGCGCTGCTCAAGGGCCGGCTGGACCGCGCGGCGCTGATCGACTGCCTGCTGGAGACCGCCAAGGCGACCGGGATGATCTTTTTGATCCTGTTCGGCGCCGAGCTCTTGAACGGGTTCTTCGCGCTGTCCCAGCTGCCCGCCGCCGCCGCGCTGTGGATCGAGCAGCAGGCCTTGCCTCCGGTCGGCGTGATGCTGGTGCTGCTCGGGATCCTGATCGTCTTTGGCTGCTTCATGGACAGCCTGTCGATGATCATCCTCGCGATCCCGTTCTTCTGGCCGATGCTCGAGGGCATCGATTTCGGCATGACCACCGAGCAGCTCAAGGTCTGGTTCGGCATCCTCGCGCTGGTCACGGTCGAGCTCGGCCTGATCACGCCGCCGGTCGGCCTCAACGTGTTCATCATCCACAGCCTGGCCCAGGACGTGCCGATGCGCGAGACCTTCAAGGGTGCCATGCCGTTCCTGCTGGTCGAGGTGTTCCGGATCGCGCTGCTGCTCGGCTTTCCGATGATCGTGCTGCTGCTGCCGCAGCTGCTGGGCTGAGCCCCTGCCTCAGCCGGGCTCCGGCGGCACCGGGCGAGGCCGGCCCTGCTCGTCGATCGCGACCAGCGTGAAGCGGCCTTCGGTCACCTTGACCTCGGCGCCGTCGGAGCGGCGGAGCACGAAGGTGTCGACCTGGACCGTCATCGATGAGCGCCCGATCCGGACCACCTTGGCGTAGCAGCTGACCAGATCGCCGACGTAGACCGGCCGGTGGAACGACATGCCATCGAGGGCTGCGGTCGCGACCCGCCCAGGGGCGCGCTGGGCCGCGACGATCCCGGCCGCGAGGTCCATCTGCGCCAGCACCCAGCCGCCGAAGATGTCGCCCGAGGGGTTGGTGTCGGCCGGCATGGCGAGCGTCCGGACCGCCGGCTCGCCGCGCTCGGGTTGCGTACAATCGACGACGTTCTGCGCCATGGCTCGGATCTTCCTGCGGTGGTCGTCCTATCTTGGCCGGGCCGGCGCGGCCTCGGTCGAGGCCTAGCAGCCGTTGGACTCGACAACACGCCAGGAGGGCGTAGTTTGGCGGACCTCAGGACGGCGGCCGTGGAACTTCCGGGGCGCGGCGCCGTTAGCCGGATCAAATGCGTGCGGTGAAGTGCCGCCGCGGCACGGAGGAGGCGGCAGATGGGCGATGAGCGGCCGCCACTCGCCGGCTTTCGAATCCTGATCGCCGAGGACAACGTTCTCGCGGCCATGGAGCTTGAGCAGGTGCTCAGGGACTGCGGCTGCGAGCCGGTCGGTCCCGTCGCGACCGTCGACCAGGCCGTGCGGCTGGCGCGCGAGGAGCCGCTGGACGGCGCGGTGCTGGACGTCAACCTCCGTGATCAACCGGTGTTCCCGGCCGCCGAGGAGCTGGTCCGCCGGGGCGTGCGCTTGATCTTCGCCACCGGCTACGAGAACAACTACGTCTTTCCCGCCCACTTGGCCAACTGCACCCGGCTGCGCAAGCCCTACTCCGGGCGGGAGCTCACCCGCCTGATGACGCTGATTTTCGCGCGCGACTAGGCTTGCTGGGCCGGTGGGCGCGTGGCGAGCCGGAAGTTGGCCTCGCCGTAAGGCAGCCGGAGCTCGCAGGCGAAGCCCTCCGGGGCGAAGTCGTAGCGGACGTGGCCGTCCAGCTCATAGCTGATGATGCGCTCGATCAGGTTCAGGCCGAAGCCGTGGTCGGTCGGAGCCTCCACCTGGGGGCCGCGGCTCTCGCGCCAGATCAGGCGCAGCGCACGGCTGCCGTCGCCGTCCGGCATGTCCCAGTCGATCACGATCATGCCGCCCGGCGTCGACAGGGCGCCGTGCTTGGCGGCATTGGTCGCGAGCTCGTGGATCACCAGGCTCATCGCCAGCGCTGCGCCGGGCTTGAGCTCGATCTCGGGCCCCTGGAGCCGGACGCCCTCGCCCGCCTCGCTGTAGGCGCGCATCGGCTCCAGGACTACCGCGCGCAGGTCCAGGCTCTGCCAGCTGCGCGCCGTGAGCAGCGCATGGGCGCTGCCGAGCGTCTGCAGCCGGCCGCTGAAATCCTGATAGAACGATTCCAGTGACTTCGAGTGTCGGATGGTCTGGGCGGCGATGCTCTGAACGGTCGCCAGCGTATTCTTGACCCGGTGGCTGAGCTCGGAGATCAGCAGCTTCTGGTGCTCCTCCCACTGCCGCTGCTCCGTGATGTCGCGGATCGAGACCAGGACCAGGTCGCGCTCGTCGACCTGCCGGGCGTCGAGCAGCATCGTGCGCCGGCCGAGATGCTCGAACTCGTGCTCGATCACGAAGTCCTTGAAGGTTTCCCGGCTGGGCAGGACCTCGGCCAGGAGCTGGCGCAGGCGCTTGACGTCCCACTGCCGATTACCGAGGTCGTAGAGCGCTTGGCCTTCGGTTTCGCCCGACTGCACCCGAAACGTATCATAGAATGCCTGGTTGGCCGATCTCACCCTGAGGTCGCGGTCGAGCACCACGAGCGGGTGGGGCACCGTATCGTAGATCTGCGTGATCTGCTCGTGCGCTGCGCGAACTTCCGCCTCGACCTCCTTGGGCCCGGAGATGTCGTAGAAGGTCACGACCACGCCATCGATCCGGTCGTCCCGGGTGCGATACGGCATGATCCGGCGCAGATACCAGCGGCCGCTCTCGCTCAACACCTCGGCCTCGGTCGGCGTCAGCCGGTCAAGCACGGTCTGGGCGTCGCGCAGCAGGTTCGGATCGTGGACCCTGGGGGCGAAATGGCTGACCGGGCGGCCAATATCGGTGGCGAGAATGCCGACAATCGCGTTGATCGCCGGCGTGAACCAGCGGATCTGAAACCGGCGGTCGAGGAAGACCGTCGCGACGTCGGTGCTGGCCAGCAGATTGCTCAGATCGTTGGTCGCCGCCTCGAGCTCCTCGACCTTGCGCTGGAGCTGATTGTTGACGGTGTTCAGCTCCTCGTTCAGCGACTGCAGCTCCTCCTTCGAGGTCTCGAGCTCCTCGTTCGCGGCCTGAAGCTCCTCGTTCATCGAGGTGATCTCTTCGTTCGACGCCTTGAGCTCCTCGTTCGAGGTCTCGAGCTCCTCGATCGTGCGGTTGAGCTCCTGCCGGATCGTGTTCAGCTCGGTCTCGAACGCGTCCTCCGCGCTCGCCTCGACCGCCTGGGGCTCGGTGTCCGCCGCCGAGGCGCCGGCGGGTGAGCCGGACTCCTCCGGGCTTGCCTCCCTGAAGCTCACGAGCAGCAAGCCTTCGGAACGGGGGCCCTGGACCGGGCTGACCGTCACCGATACCGGGCGGCGCACCCTGCCCTCACCCATCCAGGCGGTCACGGTCGAGGGGCGCTTTGCCTGCCCGGCGCTCTGGAGCACGGCGCGCAGCTTGGGACGCAGGCCATCGCGGGCCATCGCGAGCAGATCCCGGGTCGGGTGGCCGGCGGGCTGGGTGAGATACTCATCGGTGCCGCCATGGAAGTAGACGACCCGGTGGCTCGGGTCGACCATCACCGAAGCCGGCGCAAACTGGGTGGCGAGCGCCCGCTGGGCGACTTCCACTATGTGCGACGTCGGCAACGGCTCGACCGCCGCCCGCAACCGCCCCCCCGGCGCGGGTATTCGCCGACCGGCGATCGGGAAATCGACGATCTCGTGCCGGGTCGGCCCGACCCGCCGGTAGAGCCGCCACTTCTTGGAGACCGTCTCGAACAGCCCGTCGGTGCGGCCGAGGGTTTCCGCCGGGCCGAGGAACAGGTGGCCGCCCTGGACGAGCGCGAAGTGGAACAGCGCGAGGACCTTCCTTTGCGCTTCCTCCTCGAGATAGATCAGGAAATTGCGGCAGCTGACCAGATCGACCCGGAAGAATGGCGGGTCGTGGAGCAGATTTTGCGGCGCGAAGATAACCCACTCGCGCAGCTCCTTGCGGATCAGGCAGCTGTCGTCGGACCGCTCGAAGAAGCGGCGCAGGCGGTCATCCGACACGTCGCGCTCGATCGCGGCGGGAAAGAGGCCGCGGCGCGCGAGGTCGAGGCTGTCCACGGCGCTGTCGGTCGCGAAGATCTTGACGTCGAAGGTCTTCTGCACCGCTTCCGCCTGCTCGGCGATCAGAATTGCGATCGTGTAGGCCTCCTCGCCGGAGGCGCAGGCCGGGGTCCAGACGCGGATCGCTTCGCCGCTCTCGCGCGCCCGCACCAGCGGCGCGATGGCCTCCCGGGTCAAGATCTCCCAGGCGTCGGGGTCGCGGAAGAACCCGGTGACGTTGATCATCAGGTCCTTGGCCAGCGCCTTAACCTCGTCCGCGTCGCGCCGCAGGAACCGCTCGTACTCGTCCAGCCGTTCGACGCCGCGCAGACCCATGCGCCGGTGGATGCGGCGCATCAAGGTGCCCCGCTTGTAGAGACGAAAGTCCTGGCCGGAGCGGTTCTGCAGCACGGCCAGGATTCGAGCGAAGCTCGAAGGGGCTTCCTCGCGCGGTGGCGTCGCCTCGGGCGGTTCGACGCGGAGCAGGTGCTGGGCGAAGCGGACCAGCAGGTCCGGGATCTGCTCCGGCGGCAGGACCGCATCGATCATGCCGGTCGCGATCGCGTTGCGGGGCATGCCGGTATGCTGCGCCGTCTCCGGCGCCTGGGCGATCGCGAGGCCGCCGAACTCCTTGATCAATTTGATGCCGGAGCTGCCGTTGCTGCCGGTGCCGGAGAGGACGACGCCGACCGCGCACTCCTTCTGATCCTCGGCGAGCGAGGCGAAGAACGCGTCGACCGGGCGGCGGGCAGCGCGACTCTCGTTGAGCGCGCTCAGATGCAACACGCCTCGTTCGATCGTCACCTCGCGGTTGGGCAGGATCATGTAGACGCAGTTCGGCTGGACCGCCGCACCCTCGCTGACCGCGCCCACGCTCATCCGGGTGTGCCGGCTCAGCAGCTCGACCATGTGGCTTTGCCGGGTCGGATCGAGATGCTGGATGATCACGAATGCCATGCCGCTGTTCGCCGGCATCACGTCGAACAGCTTCTCGAGCGCGTCGAGGCCGCCAGCCGACGCCCCGATCCCGACGATCGGGAAGGGGTCGCGCGCCGGTTGCTTGCGTCGCCCCGGCCGCCGCGAGGGCCGATCGTCTGCCGCCACTGGCCTGCCTCCGCCGGTCCGCTTGCTGGCTGCCGCGGATTACCGGCATCCCTTTCGGGAAATTCCTGCCGCAATGTACGGCAGCGGACTGCGCACCTTATCGAGTGAGACTATCCCTCGTTGCACATCCTAACGTCCCGCGCGCGGTGGCGTACACAAGAATCCGAGCCCGATCCTGATGATCACACCGAAGCCGGCCGAGGCTCTGAGGAACAGGGTGCTCGCGGGTCTGTCCCGGAGTGAGCTGGCGATCGTCCTACCGCGCATGGAGGCCTGCGCTCTGGAACACCGCCAGATGCTGTTCGAGGCCAATGAGCCGATCCTGCAGGTGCATTTCCCGCTGAGCGGGGTGATCTCGCTGGTGGTCTCGACAGTCAATGGGGCCACGATCGAGGTGGCCATGGTCGGCAACGAGGGCATGATCGGGCTGCCGGTCCTGTCCGGCAGCAGCAGCGCCCCGATCGGCGCGCTGGTCCAGGTGCCGGGCGAGGCGCTGCGGATGAGCGCGCAGGCGTTCCAGGAGCAGATCGAGGTCCTGGGCACGCTGGTCCGGCGGCTGTATCTGCACACTGAAGTCGCTGTTCTTTCAGGCCGCCCAGTCGGTGGTTTGCATGCGCCACCACTCGGTCGCCCAGCGGTGCGCGCGCTGGCTGTTGACCGCGCACGACCGGGTCGGCCAGCACGAGTTCCTGCTCACCCAGGACTCGCTCGCCCAGATGCTGGGCGTGCGCAGGGCGAGCGTCTCGGGCGCGGCAGCCAAGCTCCAGGACCGGGGCATGGTCCGCTACCGGCGCGGCGTCATGACGATCGTCGACCGCGCCGGTCTGGAGCGGCTGTCCTGCGAGTGCTACCGAATCATCAGAGCCGAGGACCACCGCCTGCTTGGCCGCTGAGCGCGCCGCCCGGGCAGCGAGCGGTCGAGACCCACATCATATTGCGCCCTGGGCCTTCGAACCTACCGGATATGGAGCGAAGCTGCTTGTGTTCGGCCGAGGCGCGCGGCATATAGGCGGCCATGCATGATCTCTACCGGGGCGAGCCGCGCCCGGCCAGCACGCCCGCCGACTACACCGCCGCCGACATCGAGGTGCTGGAAGGCCTGGAGCCGGTCCGCAGGCGGCCGGGCATGTTCATCGGCGGCACCGACGAGCGGGCGCTGCACCATCTGGTCGCCGAGCTGCTCGACAACGCGATGGACGAGGCGGTCGCCGGCCACGCCAGCTGGATCGAGCTCAGGCTCGAGGCCGTGGGCGCGGTCACGGTGCGCGACAACGGCCGCGGCATCCCGGTCGACCCGCACCCGAAGTTTCCCGACCGCTCGGCGCTCGAGGTGATCATGACCACGCTGCACTCGGGCGGCAAGTTCGGCGCCAAGGTCTACCAGACCGCGGGCGGCCTGCACGGGGTCGGGGTGTCGGTCGTCAACGCGCTCTCGGAGGAGCTGACCGTCGAGGTCGCGCGCAACCGCCAGCTCTGGCGCCAGAGCTTCGTGCGCGGCCAACCGACCGGCGAGCTCGAGCAGCTGGGCGGCACGTCCAACCGGCGTGGCACCACGGTCCGCTTCCGCCCCGATCCGGAGATCTTCGGCCCGAGCCTGCGCTTTCGACCGGCGCTGCTGCACCGCATGGCGCGCAGCAAGGCCTATCTGTTCCGCGGCGTCGAGATCCGCTGGCAGTGCGATCCCGAGCTGCTGGCCGCGGCCGATGCCGGCGTGCCCGAGCGCGAGGTGTTCCATTTTCCGGCCGGGCTCGAGGATTTCCTCAAGGCCACGCTCGCGGAGCGGGGGTGCGTGACCGAGCTGCCGTTCGTCGGCGCGGCCGAGCTCGGCGACCGCCAGGGCCGGGTCGAGTGGGCGCTCGCCTGGCCGGAGGACGAGGAGCCGTACGTCGGCCTCTATTGCAACACCGTGCCGACCCCGTTGGGCGGCTCCCACGAGCAGGCGCTGCGCAATGGTCTGATCCGGGCGCTGCGCGGCTTCGGCGAGCTGACCGGCAGCCGGCGGATCGCCCAGGTCACCGCCGACGACCTGCTCGGCGGCGCCTGCGTGCTGCTGTCGCTGTTCACCCCGAACCCGCAGTTCCAGGGCCAGGTCAAGGACAAGCTGGTCGCGCCCGAGGCCGGCCGCCAGGTCGAGCTGTCGCTCAAGGACCATTTCGACCACTGGCTGTCGGGCCATGCCGAGGCCGGCCGCGCGCTGCTCGAGCACGTCATCGGCCGCTCGGAGGAGCGGCTCGCGCGCAAGCGCTCCAAGGAGGTCGCGCGCAAGAGCGCGACCCGCAGGCTGCGCCTGCCGGGCAAGCTCGCCGACTGCTCGATCGACGGCCGCGCGGGCACCGAGATCTTCCTGGTCGAGGGCGATTCCGCCGGCGGCTCGGCCAAGCAGGCGCGCGCCCGCGAGATCCAGGCGATCCTGCCGCTGCGCGGCAAGATCCTGAACGCCGCGAGCGCCAGCCTGGACAAGCTGCGCGCCAATCGGGAGCTCGCCGACCTCGTGACCGCGCTCGGCTGCGGCCACGGCAAGGCGTACCGCGGCGAGGACCTGCGCTACGACAAGGTCGTGATCATGACCGACGCCGACGTCGACGGCGCCCACATCGCGGCGCTGCTGATGACGTTCTTCTTCCGCGAGATGCCGGAGCTGATCCGGGACGGCCATCTGTATCTGGCGCAGCCGCCGTTGTTCCGGCTGAGCGCCGGCGGCGAGATCGCCTATGCCCGCGACGACGCCGCGCGCGACCGCCTGCTCGCGACCCGCTTCAAGGGCAAGAAGGTCGAGACCAGCCGCTTCAAGGGTTTGGGCGAGATGTCGGCGAGCCAGCTGCGCGAGACCACGATGGACCCGAAGACCAGGGTTTTGGAGCGGGTCGAGATCCCGCCCGCCGCCGATGGCGCAAAGATCAGCTCGACCGAGGACTTGGTCGAGCAGCTGATGGGCCGCCGGCCCGAACTCCGGCTGGCCTTCATCCAGGCCAACGCCAGGCTGGTCGAGGAGCTCGACGTCTGAGCCGGGCCCGCCGATCAGCTCAAGCCTGGTGATCCGACTGGGAAATTAATGGTAAACCGCTTGGCCGGCTGGTCGACGACGAGCTCGCCCGCGAGCTGACCGGCGAGCCGGCGGACCAGGTCGAGGCCGAGCCCGTGCGGTTGCCCGTCCCCGACATTTGCCGGCAGCGGCACGCCGTCGTCGGCAACCCAGAGTGCCACCGAGGTTGCGCCGGTCCGGCGGAAGCCGATCGTGACCGTGCCGGCCGCCGTGCCGTCGCGCAAGCCGTGCTTGAGCGCGTTGGTCGCCAGCTCGTTGACGATCAGAGCGACGAGCGCCGCCTGGGGCGCCGGCACGATCACGCTCTCGGCGTCGAGATCGAGCTGCAGGCGCGCTGGCGCGCTCGCGAACAGGTCGGCGCCGACGCTCTCGATGACCGCGGCCAGATCGCCGCGCGCGGCACCGGCGCCGATCCGGTGGATCTGGCCGATCGCCAGCACCCGCTGGCTGGCCGATTTCGATCGCGGCGCGCGCGAATGGATCGGCGACGCCGCCAAGCTGCAGGCGCAGCAGGCTCGCGGTCATCTGCAACGTGTTCCTGACCCGGTGATCGAGCTCCTGGTAGGCGAGCTTCCGCTCGGCCGCCTCGGCGCGGGCGTGCTCGACGACCTGCGCCATCTGCAGCGCCGTGGCGGTGAAGATCGCGATCCGCTGCATCAGGCGCGCGTCCTCGCCGTCGAACTTGCGCTTGGGGTTGTGGGCGACGATCCAGATCGTGGCCTCGAGCTCGCTGCCCTTGCCGCCGAGCGGGATCAGCAGCACGTCGTGATAGGGCGGGCCGACGTCAAGGTAGGTGTAGACCAGCTCCGGCCGGCGCATCAGCAAAGGCGCGCCGGTATCGACCGCGATGCCGCAGGGCGAGAACCGACGCGGCGTCGTGCCGTGCAAATGTTGCTTCAGCTGTCCGGCCATCGCGATCCAGCGAAAGATCTCTTCGCCGGCGCCGGTGCGCTCATAGACGCTGATGCCGCTGGTATCGGCACGGCACAGCTCGACCGCGAGATCGACGCAGAGCTGGAAGATGCGCGCCGGATCGGCCGCCATCGTATCGGCGAGCCGGCGAATTGCCGCCGCCTCAGCCTCGAGGTTGGCCGCCCGCGCCGGCCGAGCCCAGAGTTCGGGAGTGATCGTGACGTCAGCGATGCTGAGCGTCGACGCACCGAGCTCAGGCGCTGTCAGATCCGGGTCGTCGGCCATGGCTTGGTCCTGATGCGCGTGACCGGCCAGTTAAATCCCCGGCATGCTGGCCGTCAAGCTGCGCCACTGGCTTGGGCAAGCGATGCCCAGGCGCGCCGAGGCCGCGCCTGGGGAGCGCAGGCCGGCTCGCGCTCTTGGGGGCGGCGCGATGGACGGTACGCGGCAACGCGGCTACCCTTTTCTGGGCAAGAGTAGGGGAACAGCGATGTCGAACCGGCTGGCGGCGTGCCTCGGCCTGGTGCTTGCGCTGCTGCCGGCCGTGCCGGCGCCGGCCGACGAGCCGGCGCAGACCAGGCTCGTGCTGAGCGCGACCGCGACCCGCGAGGTCGAGCAGGACACGCTGGTCGGCATGCTCTCGGTGCGCGCGGTGGCCGCGGCGGCGGCGGCCGCGCAAGCCGAGGTCAACGAGCAGATGACGGCGGCGATCGCCAAGGCGCGCGCGGTCGCGAGCGTCCGGCCCGCGACCGGCGGCTATCGCGTCTACCAGGAGTACGACCAGGATGGCCGCCCGCGCCGCTGGATCGCCGAGCAGGACCTCCGGCTCACCGGCCGCGAGCCGGCGCCGCTGCTCGAGCTGGTCGGCGCGCTGCAGGCCGACGGCCTGAGCGTGGCCGGGCTCAGCTACCAGCTCGGCATCGAAGCGCGCCGGACGATCGAGGACGAGCTTGCGGTCGAGGCGATCCAGGCCCTGCGCACCCGCGCCGAGCAGGTGGCCGCGAGCCTGGCGATGCGGGTCGCATCAATCAAAACCCTGCAGGTCGGGGCGCCCCCGGGCGAGCCGCCGGTCGGGCCGCTGCTCCGGGCGACCGTCGCCGAGGCGGCCCCGGCGCCGCCGGTCGCGCTGCCCGATCTCGAGACCGTCAGCGCCACCGTCTCGGCGGAGCTGGTCCTGGTCGCGCGCTGACGATTTGCGCGGGTAGCCGCTGTACCGGTCCGCCAGCAGCAGCCTCGGCAGCAGCAGCGACATTGGCGGCATGGTCGCAAAAGTTCACCCGCGGGCGGAGCGGTCCTGGATTGTCGCCGGAGCAGGACAATGCCGCCGCATCCGAGTCAAGCGGGCCCGCCATGCTGGCGTGACCAGCATTGACATCCGGCCACGAATCTCTACATCAGCGCGTGGCGCCCAGCCAGAACCTTGCCGTCTTGCAATCACTGCCCTTAAAGGGGCCTGCATGAAGTTCAGCGACTTTCCTCTTCGTCAGGAGATCCTCCAGGCGGTAGAGGATGCCGGATATCTGACGCCGACCCCGATCCAGGAACAAGCCATCCCGGTGATTTTGACCGGCGACGACTTGCTCGGCATTGCCCAGACCGGCACCGGCAAGACCGCGGCGTTCGTGCTGCCGATGATCGAGCGGCTGGCGTCCGGCAAGGCCAAGGCGCGCATGCCGCGCTCGCTGATCCTGAGCCCGACCCGGGAGCTCGCGACCCAGAGCGCCAATTACTTCGAGACCTACGGCAAGCATCTGAACCTGTCGATGGCGCTGCTGATCGGCGGGGTCGGCATGGACGAGCAGTGGCGCCGGCTCGATCGCGGGGTCGACGTGCTGATCGCGACCCCTGGGCGTCTGCTCGACCAGTTCGAGCGCGGCAAGGTCCTGCTCGGCGGGGTCACGATCCTGGTCATCGACGAGGCCGACCGGATGCTCGACATGGGCTTCATGCCGGACGTCGAGCGGCTCGTGAACCTGGTCAG
This sequence comes from uncultured Alphaproteobacteria bacterium, assembly GCA_963840925.1. Lineage (GTDB taxonomy): Bacteria > Pseudomonadota > Alphaproteobacteria > Geminicoccales > Geminicoccaceae > DATAOG01. The sequence continues at coordinate 9,505 of CAWJAY010000032.1, read as the reverse complement.
CAAGCGCCGCCAGACCTTGATGTTCTCGGCGACCATGCCGGCCGAGATCCGGCGCCTGGCGAACGCGTTCCTGCATCACCCCAAGGAGGTCCAGGCGACCCCGCCGGCGACGATGGCCGAGCGGATCGAGGACCATGTCGCGATCGTGCCGCCGCGCCACAAGTTCAAGGCGCTCAGGCGCCTGATCGGCGACCAGGGCATCGACAACGCGCTGATCTTCTGCAACCGCAAGCGCGAGGTCGCGAGCCTGCGCCGGCAGATGGAGCGGGTCGGCTTCAGCGTGCGCGACATTCACGGCGATCTCGACCAGTCGCAGCGGAGCGCTGCGCTGGAGGCCTTCAAGCGCGGCGAGATCGCCTACTTGGTCGCGACCGACGTCGCCGCGCGCGGGCTCGACATCGCGATGCTGCCGTGCGTGGTCAATTACGACGTGCCGACCCACGCCGAGGACTACGTGCACCGGCTCGGGCGCACCGGCCGCGCCGGCCAGGCGGGCAGGGCGTTCACGCTGGTCCTGCCCGACGAAGGCCGCTACGTCGACGCGATCACGCGGCTGACCGGCAAGGCCATCCCGCGGCTCGAGATCGCCGGGCTGGACGGCGGCGCCGAGCTCGCGCCGCCCGAGCGCGGCCGGACCGGCCGCGGCCGCGCGGCCGCCGTGCCGGCGCCGGCCCCAGCCGCGCCCGCGAAGGCCGCCCGAGCCGCGCCGGAAGCCGAGGCCGGCAGCGGCGAGCCGCCCGGGCCTCGGGCCAGGCCCCGGGATCAGACGCAGGCGCCGGCCAAGATGGCACCCCAGCCGGCGCGGCCGGAGCGCGGCCGCGGCCGGCCGGAACCGGCGCCGCGGCCCGGCAAGCAGCGCGAGCGCGGCGGCGCAGGAAGATCAGTACCGGCCGAAAGGCCCACGGCCGACCGGCCGGTGGTCGGCATGGGCGATCACGTGCCGCTGTTCATGCGCCGGCCGGTGCCGCAGATCGCGGCCTTGCCCGAGGCGGCCGAGGACTGATGCAGACCATCTTTGTGATGGTCAAGTGCGAGCTCGGGCGCGCCTACGACGTCGCCGACGCCGCGGTCCAGAACGTCGAGGCGGTCTCCGAGGTGCACTCGATCTCGGGTCAGTACGATCTGTTGATGAAGATCTACCTCGATGATGCGACCGACATCGGCCGGTTCGTCACCAGCCGGGTGCAGACGCTGGACGGGGTCAAGGACACCTTCACGCTGATCGCATTCAAGGCGTTCACCTGAGCCGCGCCGCCGCACCCGCCGCCAGAGCATGACCGAACCGCGGGTCGAGATCCTCGAGCGCCGGGTCGCGTTCGCGGGCTTTTTCAAGCTCGTCTGCTACCGACTGCGCCACCGCCTGTTCGCGGGCGGGATGAGCCGCGATCTGGTGCGCGAGTCGCACGAGCGCGGCGATGCCGCGGTCGTGCTGCCCTACGATCCGGAGCGCGGCCTGATCGTGCTGGTCGAGCAGTTCCGGATCGGCGCGGTCGAGCGCGCGGACGATCCCTGGCTGCTCGAGCCGGTCGCCGGCATCGTCGAGCCGGGCGAGGAGCCGTCCGGCGTCGCCAGGCGCGAAGCCAGGGAGGAAGCCGGTCTCGAGCTGCAGGACCTGATCCCGATCGGCGTTTACTACCCGAGCCCGGGCGCGAGCAGCGAGCGCTGCTTTGCCTTCGTCGGCAAGGTCGACGCGCGCGGCGCCGGCGGGCTGTTTGGCCTTGCCGAGCACGGCGAGGACGTCAAGGCGCACGTGGTGCCGCTCCGGACCGCGCTCGGCTGGCTCGAGGACGGTCGGCTGCGGGTCGCGAGCACGCTGATCACGCTCCAGTGGCTGGCGCTGCATCGGGCCGAGCTCGAGGCGCGCTGGGGTATCGAGGGCGCCGCCGCCGGCCGGGCTTGAATCGGCCGGGCAGCGCGGCTACCTCTGGAGCCAAGCGATCGTTGTCCGGAAAAGAGCCTCGAGCGATGGCCGCGCGCATCTATCAGCCCGCCCGGACGGCGACCCAGTCGGGCCGGGCCAAGACCCGGCGCTGGCTCCTGGAGATGGAGCCGCGCTCGGCCAAGCACGCCGATCCCCTGATCGGCTGGATCGGCTCCGACGACACCGAGCAGCAGCTCCAGCTGCGCTTCCCGAGCAAGGAGGCGGCGATCGCCTACGCCCGGCGCAAGGGGCTCGAGCATCGGGTCTATGAGCCCAACGAGCGGGTCGTGCGGCCGAAGTCCTATGCCGACAACTTCATCCGCAAGGTGTAGGGTCGCGCGGCAGGCGGTGAGCGCCCTTAGCTCAGCTGGATAGAGCACCGGCCTTCTAAGCCGATGGTCGCAGGTTCGAGTTCCTGCAGGGCGCGCCATTCTCAAGGGCTGAACCTAACAGTTGGGCAACAAATTGGGCAACGCGGCCAGCTCGGCTATGCTACAGCTCGCCCCATGGCGCGCCGCCGTCATCGCAACGCCCGCCCTGCCGGGCTGAGCTCCCAGCAGCTCGAGCAGGCGATCGCCGACTATCGAGCCGGGCAGAGCGTCGCCAGGATCAGCGCCACGCTCGGGCGCAGTGGCGCCGCCGTGCACCGCGCGCTGCGCCGCGCCAGTCAGCGAGCACCAGGTCAAGGCTCGGGAGCTCGATCGGCTTGCGCGCCCGGTGCTCGACCCCGGCCCCGGCCAGCGCGCGGCAAGATCCCGGGCGTCATCCTCGGCCGCAAGATCACGGACCTTGAAGCCCGCCTGCGTCGGCGCCCGCCGCTCGTGATCCCGGCCAGGACGCCGGCAGAGCGCGGCCGGGCGTGGACGGCGCGCGAGCTCGAGGCGATCGAGTACGAGCTACGAGCCGGGCGGTTCTCGTCATTATCCGCGGACGATCGGGCCTACGCAGGATGGGCTGGACTGAGCTGGCCGCCCGCTGGCGCGCCGAGTACGGCCTCAGAGCGGCCTAGCGGGCGCCAGGCCGGACCCCGCGCAGAGGCACGGGGATCACCCGTCTTCGATGCGTCTTCTGGCGCGTTAGCTCGCTCCATAACCGGGATGGCGTGTGGTCCGGTGGTCAATCGCCCAACGCCGGCCGCTCGCATTCTGGGCGAACTGCGCCGTCACCCGGCGCTCGCGCAGTCCATAATAAAGCCGCGAAGCAGTGCGTCGCAAGATTCCCGAAAGTGTGACCCACGTCACATTTCTCAGTCACCCGCGTGCTAGATGCTCAGACAGGAAGCAAACCGTCTTTTACGCTCGCTCCTTCTCAGCGCTGGGAAGGTTGGTACGGACCTCCCGGTACCAGTTTGCATACGATGTCGAATTAGGATCTGGGCCGCGCACGAGGATCTTGCCTGAAGGTGATTTGTCCCGGCTAGGAAGTACATACGTCTCTTGCGCGATGTGTTTCGGATCGTTCCTCGCCGGGCGGAGCAAAAAACGTCGTTGCATTCTAAACCTCCCTGGAGAGCACAATGGCTGCGAACCTTTCTGTCAGCATTAGGCCGGAAACGGAAGCGCCCACTCAAATCAAGCAGACGCTCTTCGCGCGGTTGAAATATACCCGCGAGATCCCGACCGAGGAGGAGGAGACCGGGATCGAGACGTCAATCCGGATCCCGGGCTCGCGGCGCGCCGAACTCGCGATCGACGGCACTGCACAGATCGATGTCGACGATCACGCGCCGAAGGCTCTCTTCGCGCTGCAGATCGAGCCGCCCAGGGCACCGTGCTCTGGGAATCCCCTGAGGAGAAGAGCGGCGAAGGCGACGACGAACGTACCTTCAAGGTCCCTGACGCGGTCTTTGATGCCCCGCTTAACCGGCCGGCCCGGACGCCGAGCCTGGTGCGCAGCGGACGCTTCGTGCATCTCGACGATCTCCTGCCGGACTTTTCGGCCTATCGGCTTTTTGTCGCCGCGATCCGACCGGTCTAGATCGGCGGCGTGGAAAACCCGCAGATCGAAGCGGTGAGGCATGTGCTCGCTCTGGATGGTGGGGGCGAACTCACGTCCTTCGAGGTGAAGCGGATCGACCCGGCGCAGCTCGAGCCTGCGCTCCTGAGCGCGCTCGGCTTCCAGCCGGCGACGATCCGGCCAGATGGCGCCTTCAACTTCTCCGTCGACATCGAGGGCGACGAGATCGGCTGGCTTTGGCTCCTGCTAGGGCGGGGAGATTCGCCGGCTATCAGCTCGACGCGCTCCCGGCCCAGCCGCGGCCACCCGGATCATCATGCTACCGGTTGGGCGGAGGCGGAGGGCGAGCCCGGCGAAGTACCTGTGGGGGGCGAGCCTGACGAAGCCGCGAGGCGGCGCGGGCGGATCGGGGGCAGGGCGCGGCACCAAGTGCCCCTCGACTTCGACGAGCGCCAACTCATCGACCATCCCGATGCTTTTCCGACGACCCGGGCAAGTTCTGCACGCCTTTCGAGAACCCGCAGCGGATTCTCGGCGAACGGCGATTCTTCACGATTCTGCGGATGGACCAGCCGGAGATCGGCGGTCAGACCTCACTGAAGGTGTCGCGCCCAATCCTGCTGGATCTCGCGCCGCCAATCCGCATGTCGACGATCGAGAGCATGGTGCGAAGCGATCTGGGCATTGGCACGCGCCGCAGCATCAGGCCATTCCAGCCTCACCAACCTAAATGCCGCGCGGCTAAATCTCGCGAGCAATCTCGCAGCCGCGCATCAGCTTTCGCGGGGAGCTGAACGTCAGCATCTTCCAACCCTCGCGAATGCCCTGGATCCGCTGGGTGCGCGAGCGCTCGAAAGGCCGCGCGCCGGTCAGCGCCGACAACCCGATCGAGTGGGACGGCGATCCTACGATCTACCAGGCGTCGAGTGTCGTGGCGGCCATATCCTCGAATGGCGGGTGCAGTGGCGCTCGAACGGGTATTCGCTAGGAAATGTCGCGCATACGCTCACGCTCGCGCCGCGGCAAACGCGGCGGATCGCAAGGATATCCTGGCGACGACGCGAGGCCGCCCGGCGGCAGGAGCGCACCGATGCCCGAGACGCGCTGACGCAGGTCACGACCCGGGCACGCGACTATACCGATGCGGTGCAGTCGAGCCTGTCGGAATGGAGCAGCGGCGGATCGAAGTCTCGCACCACAGGTGTCGCTGGCGGCATCGGCTTCGCCATGGGCCCGGTCGTCATCGGCGGCGGCGCGGCGCATGGCCAGGCCTCATCCGAGAGCTGGCAGCAGGGCGGTCGCCGGGTCGCCGCGGCCGAACAGCAGCAGCTTCGCGACGCGATCCGACAATTCGGCGAGTTGGTCCGAAGTTCGGAGAACACCATCGTCACCGAAATCGCACAGGAGGAAGAAGCAGAGGGCGTCTCGGAGACCTTGCGCAATGTCAATTACTGCCACGCGCTCTCGGTCATCTATTACGAGATCCTGCGGCATCTGCGCGTCGACACTGCTTTCGCCGGGGTGCGCGAATGCCTCTTCGTGCCCTTCTCGGTCACGCCGTTCGACATCGACAAGGCGCTCAAATGGCGCGACAAGCTTCGCCACGGCATGCTCGAGCATCGATGCGTTGGGCGCTCGACCGGCTCGACGAGGTCGCGTCGGCCTGGGCCGATTCCGACATCCCGCCGGGCCGACGCATGCACCATCCTGTCAATTACGTCACAGGATCGATGTATATCCAGCTCTCGGTCGACCGACCACGCGAGCAGGGTGACGAAGAAACCTTCGACGACTATTTCAAGGTCTGGACCCTATTCGCGCCGATTCTGCTAGTGCCCCCGCGGCGGGTGATCGAGGATCTGAAGGCGGCCGCCGAACGTGCCCGTGACGTCTATTTCCAGCGCGAGGTCGCGCCCTCCATGGCGGCCCGCTGGACCGACCATCTCCAGCTCCTCTTCGGCAGCAACCTCATCCCGGATGTCGATTTCACGCTGGCGACGAGTTACCGCTTCGGCGGCACCGTGCGTGTCGATTTCACCGCGCCGGTGAACGGCCGGTTCAACCGCGAACAGATGCAGCATATCACCGTGCACGCGACCGCGCCGCTGCCAGCCGGCTCGGTCGCCAACCTCCAGCGCATGTCGATCCGCTACTATACCGACCACTTCGACCGCACCGTCCAGTCGGACAGCGGCGTTCGCGACATCATCACGGTAGAGACCGGCTTGCCGGATGCCGGGGGTGCAAACGCGCATTTCCCCCTTCGGCCTGGGAGCGCGAAGATCTGCGCGAGATGATCGAGAACGCGGTCGAGAAGCTCATCGTCCACCTGAACGCCAATCTCGTCTATTACCACAAAGGTGATCTGGTGGCTGATGGACCGCGACGAGCTCTACATGATGCTCGACGGCTTCACCGCGCCTTATGGGCGACGCTTCGTGAACGGGGAATGGGTCGAGGATCCAGGGCGCAGCCTCGCCTCCGTGGTCGAGCGCGACCCGATGGCGATCCTCGGCAATTCGCTGGTGTTCCGGGTTGCGGCGGGCGCCTTTCTCGGGGTTAACGGCCATGAGAGCCCCGAGGACGCCTATGCTACTATTACGACAGCCAAGTCAGAAGCGAGCCGCTCCGCGTCAGCCTGCCGACCGAGGCCTCTATGCGCAGGCGCTGATGGACAAATGCAATGCCTGCGAGGAGCATTTCGGCAGCCTCGACTGGGTCCTGACCGACAAGGATCCCGAGCTCGAGCTCATCGCCGACCAGCTCGGAACGCGCCGCGCCGCGCCGGAGGCTCTCACCCCAACGCGCTCGGAGCCCCGATCATCGCGCTTCAGAATGCACCGAACGCGCCCGACCCCCAGGGTTTCGCCGGGGTGCTTGCTGCGGTCACCAATGCCGGCGCCTTCCGCGACATGGCAGGTCTTGCCGGAACTCAGGCCAATGCCGCCGCGGCAATGACCGTGCCGCTATCCAGGCCGGCGGCGCGAGCTTCACCATCTCGCACCTCGCGGGCGACGAGGAAGGCGCGCCGCCGGTCCACATCGTCGCCCACGACCAGGAGCTCGACCGCCGGGGCGACGCCCGCCAGAGCCCGCACGCGCTGGTCCAGGACTACCTCAACCGCTCCGACTGCCTATGGGGCCTGGTCACCAACGGCCGCAAGCTCCGCCTGCTGCGCGACAGCAAGCGCTTCGCCAGGCCGACCTACGTCGAGTTCGACCTCGAGGCGATGGTCGCGGGCAACCTGTACAGCGAGTTCGTGGTCCTCTTCCGCCTCGCCCACCGCACCCGCCTGCCCAAGGGCACGGCCGACGCGCACGAGTCCTGGCTCGAGCGCTACTACCAGCAGGGCATCGCCGAGGGCGGCCGGGTGCGCGAGCGCCTCAGCGAGGGCGTCTACCAGGCGCTGCTCACGCTCGGCAGCGGCTTCCTCGCCCACCCCGAGAGCACGAAGCTGCGCGAGGCCTTCCGCCATCGCGGCCGGCCCGAGGAGCGCCGGCTCCTGCTCGTCCCCGACCACGAGAACGCCGCCCGCCAGCGGATCTACACCGACTGGTACAGCATCACCCGCCTGCGCCAGCTCGCCGGGCGTCGTTTCACCGGCGATCGCCACAGCGACCTGTTCGAGGGCCTGAAGCAGACGTTCCTGCTATTCCGCGACGAGCAGCACGCCGCGATGCTCGGCCTGACCGCGCTTGATGGCGAGCTGTTCGGGCCGCTGCCTGCGCCGACCTCGAAGCGGCCGCCTGCCGGAACGAGGATCTCCTGCGCGCGCTGTTCCACCTCTCGACTTTCGAGGACACGCCCGAGGGCCGCGGCCGGGCCAAGCCGCGCGGCGTGCGCCGCCGCGTCAACTACGCCGGCCTCGACGTCGAGGAGCTGGGCTCGGTCTACGAGGGCCTGCTCGAGTACCACCCCACGTTGACCTTGAGCGCCGGAGCTTCGACCTCGTCGCCGGCAGCGAGCGCAAGCAGACCGGCTCCTACTACACGCCGCACGCCCTGGTCATGGAGCTGATCGAATTCGGCCTGGTCCCCGTCATGGAGGAGCGGCTTGCCGGAGCGACGACGCCGGAGGCCAAAGAGCGCGCGCTGCTCGACCTCAAGGTCGTCGACCCGGCCGCCGGCTCGGGGCACTTCCTGCTCGCCGCGGCGCGGCGGATCGGCAAGGAGCTGGCGCGGGTGCGCACCGGCGAGCCGAGCCTGCGCCGGAGGCGCAGCGCGCGGCGATCCGCGACGTGGTCCGCCATTGCCTCTACGCGGTCGACCGGAACCCGCTCGCGGTCGACCTCTGCAAGGTCGCGCTCTGGATCGAGGGCCACAACACCGGCCGCCCGCTCTCTTTCCTCGACCACCACGTCAAGCTCGGCGACAGCCTGATCGGCGTGTTCGATCTGAGCTCCTGGAGAAAGGTATCCCGGACGATGCCTACAAGCCGCTCACCGGCGACGACCCGAAGGTCGCGCGCGAGCTGAGAAGCGCAACAGGCAGGAGGCCGAGGGCCAGGAGACGCTGGGCCTGTTCGGCACCGAGGACCTCGCCGCGGCCGAGGCCGGCATCGCCCGCGCCGCGCGCGAGCTCGAGGCGTTCGAGGACGACAGCCCTGCGACGGTGCACGAGAAGGGGGGCGATACCGCGAGTTCCGCGAGCTGCACGCCGACTTCCGGCGCCTGCGCCAGGCCTGCGATCTCTGGACCGCGGCGTTCTTCGCGAACTCGAAAAGCCGGCGCCCGGCGCGCCCGAGGGCATCCCGACCACCGACCATGTGCTTCGGCTGCTGCGCGACCAGCCCGGCATACAGGGCGTGATAAAGACCGCGCTCGAGCTGGCGGACGACCACCGCTTTTTCCACTGGCCTCTCGAGTTTCCCGAGGTCTTTTCCAGCGGCGGCTCGACGTGGCGCTCGGCAACCCGCCGTGGGAGCGGATCAAGCTTCAGAAAAAGGAATTTTTCGCAGCCCGAGATTTTGAAATTGCCAGGCCGCCCAGCAAGGCAGCTGCCGAGCGGCTAATCAAGGAGCTGCCGACTTCAGCAATCCAGGGCTCGCCAAGGCGTTCAATCACGCCCTACACGCAGCTGATGCAGCTAGCCTCTTTGTTCGCACTTCCTCTCGGTATCCGATGACCGGAATCGGGGACATCAATACATATTCTATTTTTGCCGAAACATTCTTGAGCCTTATAGGCAATAAGGGCTGTGTCGGCGTAATACTGCCGCCGGGACTGCTTTCAGATGACACCACAAAGGGGTTTTTCCAGCATTTGATCGACACAAGCATTATCCAGTCAGCGGTATCATTTGAAAATGAAGAGTTCATATTTTCAGGCATTGCAAACTTAGTTCGCTTCTGCTTAATAGTCTTACGGGGTGACCGACAACTGAAGAGGGCTTCCAGATTTGCCTTTTACATCCGGCGAATTGACCAGCTTCGGGATGAAGGCCGAGATTTTTCGCTGAGCCAGGACGAGTTTCGTTTGCGCTATTAAATCCAAATACCTGCACCTCTCCGGTGTTCAGAATCGAAACAGACGCTGAGTTGACCAAAAAGATCTACCGCCGCGTGCCGGTGCTGATAAACGAGGGCAGCGGCGATCCTGTCAATCCTTGGGGCATCACCTTCCTGCGAATG
>CAWJAY010000031.1:0-91921 GCA_963840925.1 uncultured Alphaproteobacteria bacterium | reverse complement strand
TGACGTAACGATTCTTGAGAGCGGCGGCTTCGAATACGACAGCGAAATCCAGAAATTGGCTTCTGGAGAGAATAATGGCCTTAACTACTTTGAGATTGAAACTACCCGACTGCGGTATTTGGGAGGGACAACCAATCATTGGGCCGGGCAGTGTTGCCCTTTGGAGCCAAATGACTTTTTGGCACGAGATTGGATTCCCGATAGCGGCTGGCCGATCAGCTATGAGGAGTTCGCTGAGTACCTGCCGCGGGTCGAGAGACTATGCAAGCTGACGCAGCCGCCGTGGGACGCCCCTTTTTGGGGGCTTCGGGACGACATGCCTGCCTTCCCGCTAGATGAGGGAGGCTTCGTTCCCGTCTTGCTTCGATTTGCCGAGCCCACATTTAGCTTCGGCGTGGACTACCGACGGATCCTTGATCAGGCCGAGGAGATCCGTTGCTTGCTTCACGCCAACGTCATTAGGATCAATTCGGACGCGGCTGGGAAGATGATTACGGGTCTAGATTTGGCGACCATTAGCGGGAAACGGCTGAAGATGGAGGCGCGCACGGTCATTTTGGCGGCCGGCGGTATTGAGAACTGTCGTCTGCTGTTGCTGTCCGGGCCCGAAGGGGCCGATACACCAGGTCCTGGCCTGGGTAATGCTCACGACACGGTCGGGCGATTCTTTATGGAGCATCCCTACTACGACACGGGTCTGGTTCAGTTATCGTCCGACAGCAGGTATCTCGCTCAGTCTGGCGCCTCGTTTGGCAAAGAACGCGTCCGCTTCGATTGTCGCCTCTCTCCGGGACTTCAAGCTGAGAGCAAAATCTTAAATCATAGCGCTTTCCTGCGTCGAGTTCGCGAGCAAGACATCGTCAGCAGAGCATGGAATCGCTTATCCAAAGCGGTGTTCGGCTCGTATGAGCTTTTGCTTCAACTGCGAGTTAGGTTGGAGCAGGCGCCCTCACCGGACAGCCGAGTGACTTTGGCCGACGAAACAGATGCTTTCAACCAGCCCCGGGCTCGCCTGTCATTGCGGATGGGTGAACTCGAGACGCGCACCGTCCACCTAGTTGGTGAAGCTTTCGCCCGGGCACTGGGAATGACGGAGCAGGGTCGGATGCGGCTCGAGTTCGACCCTGCAAATACTGACTGGATGAGCGAGGTTGGATGGCAGTATCATCACTGTGGCGGAACGCGGATGCACGCCAACCCTCGCCAGGGCGTGGTGGACGCAAATTGTCGAGTGCACGGCCTAACCAACCTATATGTAGCGGGGAGCTCGGTCTTCCCGACGAGCGGTCACGCAAACCCGACATTGAACCTCTTGGCGCTTACCCTCCGACTTGCCGATCACCTGAAAAAGGAACTGGCGAATTGATCTTACGAGCAGCCCGCGTCCAACGGCGATCCGTGCTCATGCTGCTCTCCGCCGGTCTCGCCGGCTTGAAAATCGGCATACCTTGCGCCGCGGGCGCGAGAGCCGATGCGTCCCTGTTGCGGTCGCTCTATGGGGAGATTGCCGCCGATCCATACCTCGCTGGATTGGGCCTGCGCTACGCGTCGAGGCAACCGCTGAAGACGCGGTGCGCGTTCGAGCAGATGGTGCTCGAGCAGTTGATCACTGGCGAGGATGCGCTGGACGAACTAAATTTCGTCGCGCACCTCAGAGACATCATCAAGCAGGACTTCCGCGAAGGGCGGATCGAGGAGGTCGACGGCTGGCGGATGTCTCAGCTCGAAGTCCAGCTCTGCGCCGCAGCAGTGACCTGACACCTTTCCGACTAACGTAGCAGAGATTGACAACTCGATCACCCATAGAGCGTAGATATTAAGCGGATGTCGCCTTTGGGTCTTGGCTGTGTGAAAACGCCTTCAACCTTCGCAGTCATGCATTTGCTCCTACTAGCTATCCGGAAGCATCAGGTTTGGGCAACCAGGGCACGATATGGGGTAGGCTGGATCTGGTACCGGTAAGCCTCGGCGGTGGCGCGGCTCGCTTGCCGGCTTGCCCGAGTCCGATCGGCGCCGGCCAATCGCCGGGCCTCGGCGCGGGCCTCATCGGCGCCCGCGTCGGCGCCCTCGACTTCGGCTTCAAGGTGCTCGACCTCGGCCCGCAGGCTCAGGACCACCCAGTCCTTCAACAACAGGGCTGGGGACTTGCCCGGCACGGTCGCATTGAACAGTGCCGGAAGAAGATCGGCCGTCAGCGCCTCCTGGCAGGCCTCAGGCAGGGCCGCCAGCTCGGCTGAGGGCACGTAGTCGTCGGTCGTCAGCATGATGTGGTCTCCGTAGGTGGAGGGCCGCGCCGGCACACGACCGAGCGCGGCCCCCAGGTTGAGCTCAGTCGGCGGCGTCCGGCTGCTGCCGGGCGCGATCGATGATCGTGATCCCCGGCGCGACCTGGACGCGGGCCGCGAACAGCAGGCCGTTCAGGGCCCTGCAGCTTCTGCCAATGCTCGGATCTCGGCGCTGTGCGCCCCGCCGCCAGTTGGCGACGCCCGCGCTGTGACCCCGATCGCGGTGGCGATCCCGAGGTTGCTGTTGACCGCGCGCAGCATCCGCTGCGCGTCGGCGAGCCGGGCCTGGCGCTCCAGCGCTCCTCGGCCTGGCCAGGGGTCTCGATCCGGGGCTTGGCGTGCTGGCGCCGGCGCCGGCCGGGCCGCGATCTGCTCGAGCAGGCGTCGCCCGGGCAGCGTGCAAGCGTCATCTGGTTGACGGGATCGGTGGTCGTCGGGAGATCATCGCGCGTTCTCCTGTGGGCCGGCCGCGGCCGGCGGGTTGATCAGGAGTCAGGCGCCGGCTCGGGCGCCGCTCCGGCCCGGTACCTTCGTTGCCGCGAGTCGCACCGGGCTCGCCGTGGCCGTGACGGTCTCGCCGTTCTCACAGCGGAGCCGCTCGCAGTGACCACCCGGCAGGCGCTCGACGGCGGCCCCAAAACGGCGCGCCAGCCGGCGCAGGCCTCTCGTACACGGCCCATCATCCAGGGCACCGGCTCGTCGGACTGCGGGTCGGCTTCGGCGTCTCGCGTCCTCGAGCCGGGCGGCCTCGGCGAGCGCCGCCTCGAGCGTCGCGCCAGGATCCGGTCGCGCGTCCGGGTGCTGCTGCGATCTCAGTCTGCGCCGAAACGGCCGGTCGATACCAGTCCGGTCGCTGCCAGGCGGCCGAGCACCTACTGGTCCAAGTCGGTAGCCATCCTTCGTCCTCCTGTTCGCGCTCCGCAGAAGGCAGCTCTCGTCGAGATCGTCGCCGTCGAGCGGAAACTCGGCCGCGAGCTTGGCCGTGTGTGCGGCCTGCTCGGCCTTGCTGTAGATCGCGGCCTCGCCGTTGGCGGCAGTGCGCTTGGCCAGCTCCTCGCCGGCCTTGCCGATCGCGCCGAGCGGCAGGATCCGGTTCGCGATCACGTCGACGCCGGCCTGAACCTCGCCGGTGCGCGCCGTGTAAGTGCGGACCGGCAGCTCGAACTTGCCCTCGATGTAGATCACGGTCCCCTTTCCGGAGCGCGCCAGCTGATTGCCCTGCTCGCGAAACGCGCGCACCCCGACCCACTGGGTTGCGGCCGGATCACGCTGCTCGCGGGCCCGCTCGCCGACGCCGGTGTCGACCGCAACCCGCACCCGCGTCCACTGATTGCCGTTCTGCGCCGTCCTGAGTCTCCGGATCGGAGACAATCCGGCCTTCGAACGCACACAACATCCCGAACATTGTCTTAGCTCCTCTTGGTTATCTACCCGCTCCATTGCGGCACGATTTCGACTTTGAGCAGACCAGTCAGCGGCGCGTTCGGAAACCAGCGCACGAACGCCGCCGTCATCTCCTCGGCCAAGATCTCGGCCGCGGCCTCGGCCCGGTCCTCGGGCACCAGCAAAAGAAGCTCGTCGTGGACGCTGGCGACCAGCGTGTCCGGGCAGCGCCCGGTCGACCCGGACCATCGCCTCGAGCAGCACGTCGGCCGCCGAAGACTGGATGCGGTGGTTGCAGCAGTCGGTGAACCAGAGCTCGCCCGCCGGCTTCAGGAGCTCGCCCGTGCGCCGGTCGCGCCGCTCCGGCTCCCAGAGCGCGCGCCGCGGCCGGCCCGCGATCGACCACACGGCGTCGAAGCGCCCGAGCTCGTACTGCGCTCGTTGGTACGGCCGGATCGCGGGGTAGGTCGCGTGGAATGCGCCCAGGATCGCCTGCGCTTCCTCGAGGCTGACCGCGATGTCGTGGTCCGCCCAGATCTTCTTGCGCAGCGTCGCGGCGCCCATGCCGTACATGGCGCCGAAATTGACCGCCTTGGCCTTCGTCCGGGCCAGTGCCCGATCGGCCTCCGGCAGCCTGGTGAAATCACCGCCCCCGGCCATGGCGAGCGTGGTCTGCGCCGTCTTGGCGTGCAGGTCCTCGCCGGCCGCAAAGGCCGCCCGCATATTTTCTTCGCCGGCCTCTCTCAGCGCCGATCCGCATTTCGATTTGATTGAGGTCGGCCTTTAAGAAGACGTGGCCGATCGGGGCTTTGACGTTTGCCCGGACCTCAGGCGGCAGCTGTTGCAGCGCCGGCCGCCGGCAAGACAGCCGCCCGGTCACGGTCGGCAGGAAGTAGTCGCCGTGCAGCCGGCCGGTCGCGGGCACGATCTGGTCGATCAGCTTCTGCCCGAACGTCGCGATGCGCTTCTCGGCCGCGCGCAACGCGATCAGCGGCCGGATCTCGGGCCAGTCCAACGCCATTCGCTTGAGCTCGTCGGCGCCGGTCGCCAACAGCCCGGTCGGCGTCCGCTCCCAAGTCTCCAACGCCTCGGCGGACAGCCTGGTCGCAAGCCAGTCCCGGGTCGCAGCCCCACCGGCGGGCACCTCGGACCCGGTCAGCTCGCGGAATTCCTGGCGGCCCCTGGCATAGTCTGCCTGCCAGCCGGCGATCGTCTCGATATGGGGGTCGAACGGCAGGCCGCGCAGCCGCGTGCGCGCGATCACCGGCACTGCCCGATTGGCCAGCGTGAACGCCTGCCGCTCGAGCCCGCCCAGCTGGCGCCACATCGCCCGGCCGGCCCGGTAGGCGACGACAGCTGTCGGCGGCGGCGTAGGCCAGCTGCGCGTCGCTCAGATTGCGGGCCGCCCAATAGGACGCCCCCAAGTCCTTGGGCAGATCGAGGCCGAGGATCTCTCGGGCGACGTTCTTGAGCCGGCGAACGCCTTCGCCCGCCCCCAGCACCAGCTACGCGAGCTGCAGCGTGTCGACCAGCCGGGGCAGCTCGACGCCCTGCGCCCCGAGCATCAGGGGCTCGAACATCGAATGGGCGAAGCACTGGCGATCGAACAGGCCGGCCAGGTCGGCGTAGTCGAGCGCCGCCATGTCGAAGATGAACACGGTGTTGCGGCCGGGATCAAAGGCCTGGATCAGCCGGGGCTGGCCTCGGAACGGGCACAGCGCCGCGCCGGTCGTGTCCGCCGGCCGGCTGGTCGAGATAGCGGCGGCCGCTCTTGGTCAGCCGGAGCGCCGGCGGCGGGCCGGGCTGGCGCGGCATGGTCTCGATGTCGAGGCCGATCACGACCGGCAGCTCGGCGATCACGCGCCGGGCCTGCTCGGGATCGTCGACCAGCTCGACCTCGACATCGAGCAGCTCGAGCAGCGCCTCCGGGTCGTCGGCGCCGGGCTCGGCCAGATGGCGCTCGATCTCCGGCCGCAGCCGCTCGAGCAGCTTCTGGTCGGCGCGCTCAGGCGCTCGAGACCGACCAGCTCGAAATCGGCGCCGGCCCAACGGGGCTCGACGCCAGCCTCGGCCATCGCCGCGACCGCGGCCTCGAGCTTGCGGGTGCGCGCCCGCAGGTAGCGGGTGCTGATCGGGGTCAAGTCGGCCGCGGCGTCCATCGTCATGCCTTCCGCAGCCGGGCCCGCTGGCGGCCGGTCGACAGGTCCAGCTCGATCTCGAGACCGGGCGGCAAGACCGTGTCCGGCGGCACCGCCTGCCAGTCTGCGGTCGGCACGAAGGGCTTCGGCTTGGCGCGGCGGATGCGGGACTTCTTGGCTGCGGGCTTAGGGGCCGGCTGATCGGCGCAGGCGAAGTGCGCCCGGCCTTTGGGCGTCTTGACGATGGGCTTGGTCAGCGGCTGGCCGCAGATCACACAAGCGGGTTCGGGTCGCCGGCGCCGGCGGGACCTCCGTTAGCGGCCGGAGGCCTTCGGCTGCGGCGGCCGTCGCCTCTGGACGCCAGCCTCTTGCCCCGAATAGTGGTGGGGCTGTTTCGCATCGTCACAGACGTCACCGTCGTCACCACCCAGGGTCTCCGGCCGTTGGTGGGCCTGGCAGGTGACGTCTGTGACGTCTGTGACGATGCCATATCCGACCTTCGATGACTGCCGGGCGGGAAAGGGGTCTCGGCTCCGGAGCCAGCGCCGGGTTGACGATCCTGATCGCAGAGCCCGCTTTCGTGTGCGCCAGCTCGATCTCAAGCCCGCCTCGGCGCAGCATCGGAGCCAGACGCCGGAGCCGGATGCCGAAATGACGGGTGGAGGAAGACCAGTCGACCGGCAGCCTGCCGTCGTGCTGCCGCCGCACGATCTTCTCGAGATCGCCGATGCAGCTGTGTCGCGGTCGTGTCGACCTCGATGGCGGTCGCTCATCCATTCCAGGATGCGCCGCGCCGAGCGCGTCCAGCTCGACCGCCTGCCTGACCGCGTCGTCCTGGTTCGCCCGGTAGGCGCGCGTGAACTCGCCCGTCGGCCAGGCCGAGAGCCTCATGACCAGCCTCAACCCACGCGCACCAATCGCCGCGCCGCAGGCCCTCGTGAGTATCCGCCATGTTGTCGTAATTGCGCAGCGCGCACGAGGCGGCTTCGACCAGGTAGTGCAGCAGCTTCGGCCGGAACTTCTCGAACTTGGCCGACAAGACCCGCTCGCGCGTCTTGATCGGCAAGGGGTCGCAGCGGATCAGCACAGACCGGTCGATCAGGTCGCCGGAGCGGGCGAGGTCCGGGATACCGTTCAGCACTTGCAGCCGCGCCGCCGAGATCAGGACTTCGTCGGTATCCGTGAACAACCGGCGCTTCGGGAGGCCGCCGCCTTCGCTGAAGCGGCAGATCCAGTCGCTCATCTCCTGGCTCAGCGAGGACAGGTTGTCGTAGGTCGGGACCCAGGACCGAGACACACTGATCGCCAAGTCCTCGGGAGACCTGGGCCGGCCACGCATGTTGGCTTCGGTCGGGTCGATCGCGCTCTTGATGAAGCCGGACCGCTTGGTCTTGCCGGAGCCCTGCTCGCCGACGAAGACCACGACCGGATAGGGCCCCTCCGGCATGAGGGCCGCCATCAAGGCGCCGATCAGCAGCACCAGGCGATCGTCTTTACGAGCGAACCCAAAGAACCGGGCGAGCTCGCGCAGCACCTCCTCGCGCGGCGCCGCGACCGGCAACGGTAGCGGGTGCGCGCTGTTCGACGCCAACAGATGGACCGGCGGGTCCGGGACTATGGCCCAGCCTTCCGGGCCGATCTCGAGCGCTCGCGGCGCTGGTGTCGCCAGATCGAGATAGAGCCGGTCGGCGGCCCACCCGACCCGGAGGAACACCTTGCGGATTTCGCCCTGCCGCGCGACCGCCGCGATCGTGCGGACGGCGTCGCTGAACGTATTTGAGGATACCGACCCCGGGACCGGGCGCCCTGCGACCATGATCGGGAAACGGGTCCCGTACTCGGCCGTCAGCCAGTCTCGAAGGCGCCGGTCTCGACCGCCAGCGTCTTCTGGGCGCCGCCCTCGGTCTCGACGCAGCAGTAGGCGTGGCCGCCGCGTCGGCGAAGAGGTCCTGTCTCGGTCGCGATCGCGATCAGGCGGGATCGGGCTGGTCGCCCTCCTCGGCTGTCGCCGGCCGCCTTGGCGCCCGCTCTGATCGCAGGCGTCGAGAGTCGGATGCCGCCCGAGCTCTTCAGCCAGCTCCTTGCGCGCGATGTCGTAATCGACGTCCCCGACACCGCCCGATTTCTGGATCCAGCCATCCTCGGACAGCTGAGCCGGCCGGGCCTGCTCGATCAGCTGGCGCAGCGCCTCGGGACCCTGGGCGACCAGGATCTCGTCGGCATCCTTGGCGCCCAGCAAGCCGCAGTCCGCGATCAGGACGTCGCCGTCGCCTAGCTCAGCAGCCAGTGGTCGCAGGCCCGCCGGTAATCGCGGTCGTGGCCCTCGGCCAGCGGCTTGCCGTCAGCACCGAGCCCACCCTCGTCCGGGCGGGCGTCGGCGACGACGATCAAGCGCTTGATGCCGGGAGGCAGCGCTTGTGCCGCAGCCAGCCCCGGGCGCCCCAGCCCAAGTGCAGCCCGGGCGCACCGCTGGCGAGCGTCGCCAACGGCTTGGCACCGAAGCCTTCGCAGACGATCGCGGTGTCGCCGCTGACCCCCGGCGAAGAACCAAGCCGACCCGCACCCGCGCTCAGCAACGCCCATTGGGCCCGGCGCGGCTCGGTCGCGGATGGCTGGCCGAGCGCGTCGACAAACGCGATCTCGACCCCGGTCGGATCGGCGCCGGGCGCAGGCCGCAGCAGCGCACACGCAGCCGAAGTCCGTCGGCGGCCGGCCGCCGATCGGCGCCGGCAGCAGCCGCAGGTCCTCGCAGCCAAGCACTGTCTCGACCGGCAGGCCGCGGATGGTGGTCAAAACCTAGCCGCCGGGTCGTCCGCTGTGATCGAGATAGCGCGGGCGATCTCGGCCTGGCGCTCGGAGGCTTTAGCCGGGTCGAACGGCGAGGGCGAGCTTGGATAGCCCACGCGAGACCTCCTCAATGAGGCAGGTGGCGGCGAGTGATCGCGGCCGACCGGATCTTCCTCGCCAGCCGAGCGGCCCGGCACCGGGGCGCATGACGCGCGCGCAGAGACCGCGCTCGGGCTCGGTCAAGTCATCGGATGGCGCAGGAGGAGGCGGCCGCGACCGCGCGCTCATCGGACGGCCAGCGCCGAGCGGCCGGCACAACGGAGCGGGGCCGCAGCTCGAGGAGGTAGGCCACCGCTCTCAGCCCCGACCGCGCGACCGGCGCCAGGCCCTGACCTCCGCGCGATCCCAGGCAATCACGTTAGCGCTCAGTTTGATCCGGCGCGGAAACTCGCCCCTCGCCTCTAAGGCGGCCAGATGCGTCCGGCTGTACGGGATGCCTTCCTCGACGTTTAGCCGGCTATAGCGGACCAGCGGTGACCGGTGCTCGTTATCAGGCGACGGCTCACCGTTGTCAGGCAGCAGCTCAGGCTGCGCCTCGATGATCTTCGCCATGTCGAAACTCCAGAAGAGATTGAGCTTCTGGAAAGCTAGGGCCCGCGCGTTACTCCACGCAACAGCGCATAAATAACTTTTTCGGCGGAATTATTTATTTCCGAGCTACCGCGTCTTCTTCTTCCCGTTCGGCGGCCTTGACTGTCTTTACGTCGCACCTGGCCTGGAGCGCGATCTCACGCCTCAGGGCAGCGTCGATAGCCCGGCCCTCAGCTTTCGCCACCCGGACCAGCTCGCGCGCGCGTTCACGTTTCGTGGCGGGCCGCCCCGGTCTGTAGAGCGCCACGCCTGTCAGTTGCTCGAATACCGACTTCCATCGCATCGCGTACGCCGGGTCGGCATCCTGCCACATAGCTATGACCAGATTGCGCAGGGGCTCAGGCAGCGCCTCCCACTTGGGCGCGAAGCCGCTGGTGCCCACAACCCCGGGCGGTGGAGTTGAATCCACACTGGCGCTCACCGTTGGCGCAAAGCCGACACCGCTGACCGCGCCAGGCGGCGGGAACTGCTCGACGTCGACCCGCTCTGGGTCAGGTCTGTTGTCCCGCTGTTGTCCCGCTCCCTGTTTCGACGCTGCCCCCATCTAGCTAACTCTTTGATTTTGCTGGTGGAGCCGAGCGGAGTTCGAACCGCCGACCTCTTGAATGCCATTCAAGCGCTCTCCCAACTGAGCTACGGCCCCGCCCAGGTGCTGGCGCGGCATCGCCGCGCAGCGGCCGAGAGATAGGCAAACTGCGGCCGATTGGCAAGCTTCAATCGGGCATCGGGAAGACCTTGCCGCCCGAGGGCACGACCCAGTGCGGTCGAGCGCGGCGGACCGGCGCGGCAGCGCTCAGCGTTCCGCCTCGTCCTCGTCGAGGTCGGTCTCGATCACGTCCGCCATGTCGTCGTCGCCAAGCTCGGAGACGTCCTCGATCGCGCTCTCGCCATCCTCCTCCGCCGCTTCCTCCTCTTCCTCCTCCTCGTCCTCGGTGGCGGGGGCCGCGATCACCACCACCTCCTCGTCGTCGACCTCGACCTCCTCGTCGGGCTCGACGACCACCACCTCCTCAGGATCGACCACGGCGGCGGCCACCACCGCGAGCTTGGGCGCCGCCCGCGACCGGCGTGGCCGGCTCTGGACCACGGGGTCGAGCACCGCCGAGCAGGCCGGGCAGGTGATCGGCTCCCGGTTCATGTCGTAGAACCGCGCGCCGCAACTCAGACAGATCCGCTTGCTACCCCATTCGGGTTTCGCCACGCCGCACACTCCAAAAAAGCTCGGGTCGACCGAAGGGTGAAGCCAATTGCCATGATCGACCCAAGCTGTCAAAAGCAAATTCCTGAACAATCGGCAAACGTTGGTCTGACCTTGACGATCGGCAAGCCGAGGCGGCGAGCGGCACCCGCAGCACGGCACCGGAGAACGCGATGAGGCTCCGGGCCCATCCCGTGCCGGGTCTGCGCGGCCGGGCGAGCGTGCCCGGCGACAAGTCGATCTCGCACCGCGCCCTGATCCTCGCAGCGCTCGCGATCGGCGAGAGCCGGATCAACGGCCTGCTGGAGGGCGCCGACGTGCTCGCGACCGCGGCCGCGCTGACAGCGCTCGGGGTCGAGCTGGAGCGCACCGGCGAGGGCAGCTGGCGGGTGCATGGGCGAGGCGTCGGCGGGCTCGCCGAGCCCGACCGGCCGCTCGATCTCGGCAACTCCGGCACCGGCGCCCGGCTGCTGCTGGGCGTGCTCGCCGGGCAGCCCTTCACCAGCTTCCTGACCGGCGACGCCTCGCTGCGCGCGCGCCCGATGCGCCGAATGATCGAACCGCTCACCGAGATGGGCGCGGCGTTCCTCGCGCGCAGCCGCGAGCGGCTGCCGCTCGCGATCACCGGCCGGACCGATCTGCTGCCGATCCGCTACCGCCAGCCGGTCGCCTCGGCCCAGGTCAAATCGGCGATCCTGCTCGCCGGCCTGCACGCCGCCGGCCGGACGACCGTGGTCGAGCCGGAGCCGTCGCGCGACCACACCGAGCGCCTGCTCGGCCACATGGGTGCCGAGCTCGAGATCGAAGCTCTGGCGGACGGTGGCCGGGCGGTCAGCCTGCGGGGCCAGCCGGAGCTCCAGGCGGTCGAGCTCAGCGTGCCGGGCGACATCTCCTCGGCCGCCTTTCTGCTGGTCGCGGCCGCGCTCGGCGACGCCTCGGCGCTTCACCTGGATGGTGTCGGCAGCAACCCGCTGCGCACCGGTCTCCTGGACTGTCTGGCCGAGATGGGCGCCGATCTCCGCCAGGAGGTCGATGGCCGAGCCGGTGAGCCGGTCGCCTCGCTGGAGATCGCCGGCGGGCCGCTGAGCGGCATCGACGTTCCGGCCGAGCGGGCGCCCCGAATGATCGACGAATATCCGATCCTCGCGGTCGCCGCCGCCTGCGCCCGTGGCACCACGCGGCTCGCCGGCGTGGCCGAGCTCAAGGTCAAGGAGAGCGATCGGCTGGGCGCGCTCGCGCACGGGCTCGCCGCCTGCGGGGTCGCGGTCGAGGCCGGAGAGGACCGCCTGATCGTCCATGGCGCGGGCGGGCCGCCGCCCGGTGGCGGCGTGATCGACGCCCGCCACGACCATCGGATCGCGATGAGCTTTTTGGTGCTGGGCACGGTCGCGCGCGCGCCGGTCACGGTCGAGGGTGCTGAGACCATCGAGACCAGTTTCCCGGGGTTCGCCGCGCTGATGAACCGCCTGGGGGCTCGGATCGAGACGGTGGCGCCATGAGCCGGGCCGGCCCCTGGATCATCGCGGTCGACGGCCCGGCGGCGTCCGGCAAAACCACGCTGGCCAGACGGCTCGCGGCCCATTTCGGGCTCGAGTTTCTCGATACCGGCCTGCTCTACCGCGCGGTCGCCCGCACGCTGCTCGCCGCCGGCCGCCCATTCGACGACGTGGCGGCGGCAACGGCGGCGGCCGCGGATCTGCGCGCCGCGGACCTGACCGCACCTGGGCTGCGCGACGAGGCCGTGAGCCAGGGCGCCTCGAAGGTCGCGGCAATCCCCGCCGTCCGCCAGGCGCTGCTGGCATTCCAGCGTCAGTTCGGCGCCGCCGGTCCCGGCGCGGTTCTGGCCGGTCGCGACATCGGCACCGTGGTCCGGCCCGATGCCGCGGCCAAGATCTTCGTCACCGCTTCGGCCGAGGAGCGGGCACGCCGGCGCTGCAAGGAGTTGCAGGCGCAGAACGTGCCAGTTATATATGGACGAGTTCTGGAGGACCTGCGGGAGCGCGACGCACGCGATCAATCGCGTGCGGTCGCGCCGTTGCTGCCGGCGGATGACGCAGTCGTGATCGATACGACCGACAAGGACATCGAGACCGCGTTCGCGCTTGCGTGCGTGCACGTCGCAGGCAGCGCGCCGCGAGATGAATGCCGACCGGTATAGACCGCTGCTCCTCCAGCTGACTTTGACCTCAACCCCAGCCGTCGGCCAAGCCGCGGCCGACCGCCCCGGTGCGGGGCGCTGACATCTGGACCAGGGTATGACTGCTGCATCCGACATCGCTTCCCCCTCGCTGCCCTCGACCGAAGACTTCGCCGCCATGCTCGACGAATCGATGCACGACCGGGATCGGATCGAAGGCTCGGTGATCACCGGCCGGGTGATCGCGATCGAGAACGACGAGGCGGTGGTCGATGTCGGCTTGAAATCCGAGGGCCGCGTGCCGCTCAAGGAGTTTTCGACGCCGGGCCATCCGGCCGAGGTCCAGATCGGCGATCCGGTCGAGGTTTACGTCGAGCGCTTCGAGACCCGCAGCGGCGAAGCGCTGCTGTCGCGCGAGAAGGCGCGCCGCGAAGAGAGCTGGAACAAGCTCGAGCAGGCGTTCAAGGACACCGCCAAGGTCACGGGCTCGATCTTCGGCCGGGTCAAGGGTGGCTTCGCGGTCGATCTCGGCGGCGCGGTCGCGTTCCTGCCCGGCAGCCAGGTCGACATCCGGCCGGTGCGCGACGTGACGCCGCTCCTCAACAAGGACGAGCCGTTCCAGATCCTCAAGATGGACCGCCGGCGCGGCAACATCGTGGTCTCACGCCGGGCGGTGCTCGAGGAGTCGCGCGCAGAGCAGCGCAACGAGCTGCTGGCGACCCTCAAGGAAGGCCAGGTGCTGGCCGGCGTGGTCAAGAACATCACCGACTACGGCGCCTTCGTCGACCTCGGCGGCCTCGACGGCCTGCTCCACGTCACCGACATCTCCTGGCGCCGGGTCAACCATCCGACCGAGGTCTTGAACGTTGGCCAGCAGGTCCAGGTCCAGGTGATCCGGTTCAACCGGGAGACCCAGCGGATCTCGCTCGGCATGAAGCAGCTCGAGGCCGATCCGTGGGAGGGCGTCGAGCTCAAATATCCGGTCGGCGCGAAGTTCACCGGCCGGGTCACCAACATCACCGACTACGGCGCCTTCGTCGAGCTCGAGCCCGGCGTCGAGGGTCTGGTCCACGTCTCCGAGATGAGCTGGACCAAGAAGAACATCCACCCCGGCAAGATCGTCTCGACCAGCCAGCAGGTCGAGGTCATGGTGCTCGAGGTCGACCCCGACAAGCGCCGCGTCTCGCTCGGCCTGAAGCAGTGCCTGGGGAACCCCTGGGAGAGCTTCCAGGAGAGCCATCCGCTTGGCAGCACGGTCGAGGGCGAGATCAAGAACATCACCGAGTTCGGCCTGTTCATCGGTCTCGACAACGACATCGACGGCATGGTGCACCTGTCGGATCTCGACTGGCAGGCGGCGCCGGAAGAGGCGGTCATGCGCTACAAGAAGAGCGATGTCGTCAAGGCCGTCGTGCTCGACGTCGACGTCGACAAGGAGCGCATCTCGCTCGGCATCAAGCAGCTGACCGATGATCCTTTCCAGGGCGCGGTCAGCGGGCTGAAGCGCGGCGCCCGGGTGACCTGCACGGTGAGCCAGGTCACGACGTCCGGGATCGAGGTCACCACGACCGACGGTGCCACCGGCTTCATCCGCAAGGCCGAGCTGTCCCGCGACCGGGTCGAGCAGCGGCCGGACCGGTTTGCGGTCGGCGAGAAGCTCGACGCCAAGGTGACCAACATCGACGCGGTCAACCGGCGCCTCACGCTCTCGATCAAGGCGCTCGAGATCGAGGACGAGAAGCAGGCGATGGCCGACTATGGCTCCTCGGACAGCGGCGCCTCGCTCGGCGACATCCTCGGGCCGGCGATCAAGGGCCGCCAGCAGGAGCAGCAGGACGAGGCTGAGGGCCAGAAGCAGGACGCCGACGCTGGCTAGCCCCTTGTCAGGCTTGCGTTTTCGGCCTCGTTATGGCTTTGGATGAGAGGTCGCTGCCGGAGTGGTTGCGGTTGCTCGAGCCTCAGTGATGACGAAATCGGATCTGATCAAGCGTCTGGCCGACGCCAATCCGCACCTCTATCTGCGCGACATCGAGCGGATCGTCTCGACGGTGTTCGACGAGGTCACGGCGGCGCTGGTGCGCGGCGACCGGGTCGAGCTGCGCGGCTTTGGCGCCTTCTCCGTCCGGCAGCGGAACTCCCGGGTCGGGCGCAATCCACGCACCGGCGCCGAGGTCCGGGTGCCCGACAAGGTCGTCCCGTATTTCAAGACCGGCAAGGAGTTGCGCGAACGTCTCAATGACGGTCGTTAACGTCAGCCGGCAGCATCCAGCCTAAGGCAAGGGCCGGAGCGACCGGCCCGGCGGGGAGGTCAATGGTCAGGAGTCTGCGCCTGCTGCTGGGCTTGGTCGCGCTGATCGTGATCGTGGCCTTTGCGGTCGCCAACCGAACGCCGGTCGACGTCAGCTTCGCGCCGCTGCCGGGAACCATCGAGCTGCCGCTCTACGGGACCTTCCTGTTCGGCCTGGTGATCGGCGTCCTGGTCGGCGGCATCGGGGTCTGGCTCGGCGGGTTGGCCGCGCGCCACCGCGCCCGGCGCCTGCGCAGCCAAGTCTGGGCGCTCGAAAACCAGCTGAGCCTGCTCAAGCAGGAGGAAAAGGCGCAGGCCGAGCGCTACCGCGCGCAGAAGGCCATGGCGCTCCAGGCCGCCGGCGACTGACTGGCCGGATCCCGACCCAGGTCATTTCCGATCGCCTCGCCGCCGCCTGCCGCCTGATCTACGTCGACCGGGGGCGTTCACCGCTTCCTCGCGGGCGCGAGGTCCGCTGGCGCACGCCGATCGAGATCGGCTAGCGTCAACCGACGTGCTGACCCGGAAAAAGCCCGACAGCGGTGGTCGAGGGAGGCGGAGCGTTGCGGGTGATCGTGGTCGGCGCCGGCATCATGGGGCTCTGCTCCGCCTGGGCGCTGCAGCGGGCCGGGCATGCGGTCGCGCTCTACGAGCAGGGCCCGGTCCCCAATCGGCTCGCCTCCTCGACCGACCAGCACCGCCTGATCCGCTACACCTATGGCGCGATGACCGGCTACGCGCGCATGGTCCGGGACGCCTATGCCGCCTGGGACCGGCTGTTTGCCGATCTCGGCCGGAGCCACTATCGGCCGACCGGCACGTTGATCGTGGCGCACGCGCTCGATGATTGGGTCGAGGCATCGGTCGGCGGTCTCGAAGCGCTTGGCCTGCCCTACGAGCGCTGGACGCCAGCCGACCTCGCCCGCCGGCTGCCGTTCCTCCGTCTGGCCGCGGCCCGATCCGCGCTGTTCACGCCGAGCGGCGGCGCTTTGCTCGCCGCACGAATTCTGCGCGATCTCGCTGATCTGCTGACCAGCCGCGGCCTCGTCCTGCATGCACATACCCCGATCGTCGAGGTCGAGCCGGTGAGGGCGGCGGTCCGCACCGCCGACGGCCGGCAGGACCGGGCCGACGCCCTGGTGATCGCGGCCGGCCCCTGGGCGCCGGATCTGCTGCCGGCACTGGCCGGCCGGGTGACGCCGTCGCGCCAGGTGGCGCTCTATCTCGATCCGCCGGCGGAGCTACGCGCGGCCTGGGCGGCGGCGCCGATGCTGCTCGATCAGATCGAGGCCGCGCAGGGCGGCTTCTACGCCGTGCCCCCGGTCGATGGCACCCCGCTCAAAGTCGGGGATCACGGCTTTTCGCTGATCGGCCATCCCGATCGGGACCGCCCGCCGACCGCAGCCGAGCGCGCGACGATCGTAGCACTCGCCCGCTCGCGCCTGCCCAAGTTCGAGCGCTACCGCGTGCTGGAAGCGAAGACCTGCTTCTACAGCGTGACCGAGGGCGAGCGCTTCGTCGCCGAGCGCCACGACGACGCCTGGGTCCTGGCCGGCTTCTCGGGCCACGGCTTCAAGTTCGGCGCGCTGATCGGCGAGCGGGTCGCGGCCGCGGTCGACGGCAAACTTCCCGCGCACGAGCTGGCCGCCTGGGCCGCAGGACGAGGCTGACCAAGGGACCCTCGTCCTGTTACTGGGCAGGCGGCGTCGTATAGCGCGCGTCGCGGAACTCCGGCATGCCGCCGCTCATAATCGAGATTGGCAGCTCGAGGTTGGCCCGCATCGCCCAAGCATTGATCGGATGGTAGAGCGGGACATACACGATGTCGTCCAGCACCTTGCGCCAAACCTTCTCGATCAGGCCATCCCGGATGTAGGTGACCATCTCCCCCTCGACCTGGTCGGTCAGGGCGTCAACCTCGGGATTGGCGTAGCCCGTGCCGGCGAAGTCCGCGTCGCTGCGATAGCGGTCTTTGAAAACCCAGATCGAATCGAACGGCTCAGTGTAGCCCCACGAGAAGAAATCGGTCGCGTGCGTCTGAATCTTGTGGCCAAGCTCGGCGGCCGGCTGGAGCGCGACGTCGACGGTGATGCCGATCTCCTGCAGCGTGGCACCGGCCGCGCGGCATGCTGGCTCGCGGAGCGTCGGGCACTCGAGCGTGACGTCGAAGCCTTGAGCGAAGCCGGCTTCGGCAAGGAGTGCCTTGGCTTTCGCGGGGTCGTACGGCAGACGCCGGTCGAGCTCTTCGGACCAGCCGTTGCCCTTGGGCCAGATCAGCATGCCTGCGGGCGCCGCGAGGCCATCGACCGCCTCGAGAATGCGCCTGATGTCGATCGCCTGATACACCGCTTGGCGCACCCGTCGGTCAGCGAAGGGATTGCGCCCCTTGACGCTCGAGGACCTAAGCTCGGCGCTGGCTTGGTCGAACGCGAAATAGATCGTTTGTGAGCTTTCGACCTTCTGGACCTTCAGGCCGGGCGTGGCGGCGATCTGCTCGAGCTGGTCGCCCGGCGCCGACTGAAGCAGGTCGAGCTCGCCGGCGACGAGCGCCCGGGCGCCAAGGGCCGGGTCGGCGACCTTCGTCTGCACGATCCGATCGAGGTTGTGCGGATGCTGCGCAAGATCCCACCAATCGGGGTTACGCACCAGCACCGTGCGCTTGCCCGGCTCGAACTCATTGAGCATGAACGGGCCGGTGCCGTTGGCGTGCGTCTCGACGTGGTCCCACCTGTCATCGCCAAGCTGCGATGGCAGCTCGGCGCCGTGGCGCTCCGCCCATGCCTTCGACATGATGGCGACGCCGGCCAGGTCGTCCCAGACGATCGGGTTGGAGGTGGCGGCCGTGAACCGCAAGGTGTCGGCATCGATCGCCTCGACCTTGGCAATGCCGGTCAGCGCGGCGCTGATCGCCGAGGTCCCGGCTTTGGCGCGCTCGATGCTGAAGACCACGTCGACGCTGGTGAGAGGCGTGCCATCATGGAACACGACGCCGTGGCGCAGCTCCAGCTCCCAGGTCCTCGGATCGAGACGTGTCCAACTCGTCGCGAGCTTCGGCTCGAGTTCGCCCGTCCCGATCATAGAAGATCAGCGCCTCGTACACCTGGCGCTGAACCCAATACGTAAACAGGATGTCCTGGCCGTGCGGATCAAAGGATTCGGCCGGCGTCGGCGTCGCCCACCGGACAACGTTTTCGGCCCTTGCGGGCACGATGAAGCCCAGCAGAACTGTTGTGACCAGGAGAAGAAAAGCCATCCGACGGGTCATCTGTGCATCTCCGTGAAATCCGGTGGGGCGGGGGTCCATCATCTGCCCCGGCGAGCAACCTCACTATTTTGCGTCACGCTACCGCTCTGCTATAAGGCCCGCAAGTCCGGGAACCGCACCGCATGACCGAAGCGTCACCGATCTTCTGCGCCGTCGACCGCCCCGATTTGAAGGGCGCGCTGGGCCTCGGCCGCTCGCTCCTGGACGTGGTCGGCGGGCTCAAGGTCGGGCTCGAATTCGTCACCGCCAACGGGCCTGAAGGCGTCCGGCAGGTGGTGGCGCTGGGCTTGCCGGTCTTCCTCGACATGAAGTTCCACGACATTCCGAACACGGTCGCCGGGGCGGTGCGCGCCGCCGCCTCGCAGGGCGTCGCCATGCTGACGTTCCACGTCGCTGGCGGACCGGCGATGCTGCGCGCCGCGGTCGAGACCGCGCATCTGGCGGAGCCCTGCCCGAAGCTCTTGGGCGTGACCGTGCTGACCAGCCTGGACGACGCCGATCTCGCCAACCTCGGGGTGCCCCACAAGGTCACCGACCAGGTCTTGCGCCTGGCGGAGATCGCCTGGAGCTCGGGCCTCGACGGCGTGATCTGCTCGCCGCACGAGATCCGGCTGCTGCGCCAGCGCTTCGGCCCCGAGTTCAAGCTGGTGGTGCCCGGCATCCGCCCCAAGGCCGTGGGGCAAACGGATCAGAAGCGGACCAAAGGACCGGCCGAGGCGCTCGCGGCCGGCGCCGATCTCCTGGTGGTCGGGCGGCCGATCACGGACGCCGCCGACCCGCGCGCGGCCGCCGCGGCGATCAATGCCGAGATCCGGGCGCTGCGGGCTGCCTGATGAGCCGCGCGCGCGAGCGCCAACGATGATCGACGTCAAGGTCTGCGGCCTGACCGATGTCGCGGGCCTTGCCGCCGCCGCGGCGGGCGGCGCCCGCTGGCTCGGGTTCGTCTTCTATCCGCCCTCGCCCCGCTCGCTGGCCCCGGAGCGCGCCGCCGCGCTCGCCGGCCGGGCGCCGGCCGGCTGTCTCAAGGTCGGCGTCCTGGTCGACCCGGAAGACGCCGCGCTCGAGGCGCTTCTGCGCCAGGTGCCGCTCGATGCCCTGCAACTGCACGGCGCCGAGACCCCGGCGCGGGTCGCCGCGATCAAGGCCGCAACCGGCCGCGCCGTGATCAAGGCGATGGCAATCGCCGATGCCGCCGACCTGGAGCCGGTCGGCGCCTACGCCGCGGTCGCCGACCTGTTGCTGTTCGACGCCAAGCCGCCGCGCGCGCCAGGCCGCCTGCCCGGCGGCAACGGCGAAGCCTTCGACTGGCGGCTGCTCGAGAGCCTTCGGCTCGCGCGGCCCTGGCTGCTCTCGGGCGGGCTGTCGGCGGGCAATCTCGAGACCGCGGTCCGGCTGTCCGGCGCGCGCGCGGTCGACGTCTCGTCCGGGGTCGAGGATCGGCCCGGTCACAAGGATCCGGCCCGGATCAGGCGGTTCCTCGAGGTCGCGGCCACGGTCGGCGGGTCCTGATCGAGCGGCAGGTTGGGTGAGCCCACTTCGATGACGCTTTTGAACACGTATCGCGGCGGCCCCGACGCGCGCGGCCGCTTTGGCATCTACGGCGGCCGGTTCGTCGCCGAGACCCTTATGCCGCTGATCCTGGAGCTGGAGCAGGCCTACGAAGCGGCCAAGGCCGATCCTGCCTTCCAGGCCGAGCTCGACGGCTGGCTTGCCGACTACGCCGGCCGCCCGAGCCCGCTCTACCGGGCCGAGCGCCTGTCCGCGCACCTTGGCGGCGCCCGGGTCTATTTCAAGCGCGACGAGCTCAACCACACCGGCGCGCATAAGATCAACAACACGATCGGCCAGATCCTGCTTGCGCGCCGCATGGGCAAGCGCCGGATCATCGCCGAGACCGGCGCCGGCCAGCATGGCGTCGCCACGGCGACGGTGGCCGCGCGCCTGGGCCTGCAGTGCGTCGTCTACATGGGTGCCCGCGACATCGAGCGGCAGAAGCCGAACGTCTTCCGGATGCGCCTGCTCGGCGCCGAGGTCCGAGCCGTGACCTCGGGCTCGGCGACGCTCAAGGATGCCATGAACGAGGCGCTCCGCGATTGGGTCACCAACGTTGCCGACACTTTCTACCTCATCGGCAGCGTCGCCGGCCCGCACCCCTATCCCGCCATGGTGCGTGATTTCCAGGCGATCATCGGCCGGGAGGTGCGGGAGCAGATCGTGGCCAAGGAGGGCCGGCTGCCGGACACGCTGGTCGCCTGCGTCGGCGGCGGCTCGAACGCGATCGGCCTGTTCCACCCGTTCCTCGACGACCCCGAGGTCCGGATGATCGGGGTCGAGGCCGCGGGCGAGGGGGTCGAGACCGGCCGGCACGCCGCCTCGATGACCGCCGGCCGGCCCGGCGTCCTGCACGGCTCCCGCTCCTACCTGCTCCAGGACGCGGACGGCCAAGTGATCGAGCCGCATTCGATCTCGGCCGGGCTCGACTACCCGGGCGTCGGGCCAGAGCATTCCTGGCTCAAGGACCAGGGCCGGGTCGCCTACGTGCCGATCCGGGACGACGAGGCGCTGGCCGCGTTTCGGCTGTGCAGCGAGCTCGAGGGCATCCTGCCGGCGCTCGAGCCCGCCCACGCGCTGGCGGAGGTGATCAAGATTGCGCCAGAACTGCCGCCGACCCATCTGATCGTGATGAATCTCTGCGGGCGTGGCGACAAGGACATCTTCACGGTCGCCGATGCGATGGGCGTGACGTTATGAGCGGGCGGATCGAGCGCCGGTTTGCCGAACTGAGGGCAGCGGAGCGCGCGGGTTTGGTAACCTTCGTGTGCGCCGGCGATCCCGACGCCGCGACCAGCGCTGCGATCCTCGCCGGCCTGCCGGCAGCCGGCGCCGACCTGATCGAGATCGGCATGCCGTTCAGCGACCCGATGGCGGATGGCCCCGCGATCCAGGCGGGCAGCCTGCGCGCGCTGAAGGCGGGCATGACGCTCGCCGGCACGCTGGCGCTGGTGCGCGAGTTCCGCACGCGCGACGATGCGACCCCTGTGATCCTGATGGGCTACTACAACCCGATCTACAGCTACGGCGCCGAGCGCTTCCTCGACGACGCGAACGCGGCCGGCGTCGACGGCCTGATCGTCGTCGATCTGCCGCCCGAGGAGGACGACGAGCTCTGCCTGCCCGCGCTCGCCCGGGGCTTGTGCTTCATCCGCCTCGCGACCCCGACCAGCGACGACCGGCGGCTGCCCAGGGTGCTCGCCAATACCCGGGGCTTCATCTACTGCGTCTCGATCACCGGGATCACCGGCGCCGGCGCGCCGCTGGTCGAGCACGTCCAGGCCGCCGCCGCACGGCTGCGCCGCCACACCGACCTGCCGGTCGCGGTCGGCTTTGGCATCCGCACGCCCGAGCAGGCGCGGGCGATCGCCGGCGCCGCCGATGCGGTCGTGGTCGGCTCGGCCCTGGTCGATCGGATCGCGCGCGCGCTCGATGGCGCCGGCGGGGCCAGGCCCGGTCTGGTCGACGAGGTCCTGGACCAGGTCCGGCAGCTGGCGGCAGGCGTCCGGGCTGCGCAGAGGGCGGCTGCATGAACTGGCTCACCGACTACGTTCGACCGAAGATCAAGGCGCTGGTGCGCAGCAATCGGCCGGAGATCCCCGAGAATCTCTGGATCAACTGCCCGTCCTGCGAGCGGATGATCTTTCATCGCGATCTGGAGAACAATCAGCGCATCTGCACCCACTGCAACCATCACTTCCGGGTCGGGCCGGACTATCGCTTCAAGTCCCTGTTCGACGAGGGCAGCTGGACCAAGATCGAGCTGCCCAAGGTCGAGGCCGACCCGCTCAAGTTCCGCGACCGCAGGCGCTATGTCGAGCGCCTCAAGGAAGCTCAGAGCAAGACCGGCAATCCCGACGCCCTCGAGGCCGCGCACGGGCGGATCGACGGCCTGCCGGCGGTGATCGCGGTCATGAATTTCGATTTCATGGCCGGCTCGATGGGCTGCGCGCTCGGCGAGGGCCTGCTGGCGGCGGCCCGGCTCGCCGTCCTGCAGGAGGCGGCCCTGATCGTGGTCACGGCGTCGGGCGGCGCGCGCATGCAGGAAGGCGCGCTCTCGCTGATGCAGATGCCGCGCACGACGATCGCGATCGAGGAGGTCAAGGAAGCGGGCCTGCCCTACATCGTGCTGCTGACCGATCCGACCACTGGCGGGGTCACCGCGTCGTTCGCGATGCTGGGCGACATCGCGATCGCGGAGCCCGGCGCCCAGATCGGCTTCGCCGGCCGGCGGGTGATCGAGCAGACGATCCGCGAGAACCTGCCCGACAATTTCCAAAAGGCCGAGTACCTGCTCGAGCACGGCATGATCGACATGGTCGTGCATCGCTTCGAGCTGCGCCCGACCATCGCGCGGATCATCGGTTTCCTGCTCCGGCCCAACCTCGATCCGGACGCCGAGCGCCCGGTCGAGCGCCAGCGCAGGACGCCCGATCAGTCGTCGCTCGTCTCGCTCGATACCGGCGACGGCAGCGCGCCGACCGAGCCGGCAGCGGTGACCGATGGCGGCGGGGACGGCGGTGACGAGCTACGGCAGTGATCTGATCCTGGCCCGGCTGCGGGGCCTGCATCCGCGCAGGATCGACCTCTCGCTCGGGCGGCTGGAGCGGCTGCTCGAGCGGCTGGATCACCCCGAGCGGCGCCTTGCCCCGGTCGTGCATATTGCCGGCACCAACGGCAAGGGCTCGACGCTCGCCATGCTGGATGCGATGCTGCAGGCCGCCGGCCGCCGCGTCCAGCGCTACATCTCGCCGCATCTGGTGCAGTTCAACGAGCGTTTCCTGTTCGACGGGCGACCGATCGGGGAGACCGAGCTGGCCGACGTCCTGGACGTCTGCGAGCGGGCGAACCTGGGCCAGCCGATCACCGAGTTCGAGATCACCACGGCCGCGGCGTTCCTTGCGTTCTCGCGCCACCCGGCCGATGCGCTGCTGATCGAGACCGGCCTCGGCGGCCGGCTCGATGCGACCAATGTGATCGCGCGCCCACGGCTGACCGCGATCGCGCCGATCTCGCTCGACCACCAGGACTACCTGGGCCAGCGGCTCGAGCAGATCGCGTTCGAGAAGGCCGGAATCCTGAAGCCGGGCGTCGCCTGCGTCCTCGGGCCGCAGCCGCCCGAGGTGCTCGCGGTGATCCGGGCGCGCGCGGCGGAGCTTGGCGCGCCGCTCACCGTCCATGGCGCTGACTGGCAGGCCCGGCGGGTCGCGGGTCGGCTCGAGGTGCGCCTTGGCGCGCGGACGCTCGACCTGCCCCTGCCTGTGCTGCCCGGCTGCCATCAGATCGACAACGCCGGGCTCGCCGTGGTCGCGGCGCTGGCGCTGGGCGAGCTTGCGCCCGACGCTTCGGCGATCGCCGCCGGGCTGCGCGCGGCGCGCTGGCCCGCCCGGCTGCAGCTGCTGCGCCGCGGCCCGCTGGTCGAGCTGTTGCCCCGCGGCTGGCAGCTCTGGCTGGACGGGGGGCACAACCGGGCCGCGGCGCAGGCGCTGGCGGCGAGCCTGAACGGCCTGGACGCCGACGCCAGACCTTGGCACCTGATCGTCGGCATGCTGACGACCAAGGACGAGCGCGGCTTCCTCGAACCGCTGGCGCCGCTCGCCCGCTCGATCGCGACCGTCCCGGTCCCCGACGAGCCGGCGAGCCGCGATCCGGTGGTGGCGGCAGAGATGGCCGCCGGGCTCGGCCGGCCGGCGACCCCTGCCCGAGACGTGGAGAGTGCGCTGCGCGCGATCCTCGAAGCCGAGCGCTCGCCTGCCCGGGTGCTGATCTGCGGCTCGCTCTACCTCGCCGGCCACGTGCTGCGCAGCAACGGCTGACAGCGGCCGGTCGCGGCCCGGCACGCGTGATCCCGCTTGGCACGCGGCCGCCGATTCCGTAGAGGTCATGGTCGATAGCTCCGGAGGGGCGGACGATGATGGGCACCTCGATCCAGATCGGCGGCGCGGGCCTGATGGCCCTGCTCTGGCTCCTCACACCCATAACGCAAGCGGCGCGGACGCCGGGCGAAGCAGCCCCGTTGCCGACCGTGGCCGGGCATCTGCTGGTCGCGACGCCAGAGCTCGACGATCCCAATTTCCGCCACACGGTCGTCTACATGATCCAGGACGACAGCACCGGCGCCATGGGTCTGGTGGTCAACCGGGTGCTCGGCAAGGGACCGGCCGGCGAGCTGCTGAAAGGGCTTGGCGTCGAGGGCGACCCGACCCTCGCAGGCGAGATCGAGGTCCACTACGGCGGCCCGGTCGAGCGCGGCCGCGGCTTCGTCCTGCACAGTCCCGAATATCATGGCGAGGACACGGTGGTGCTGTCCGAACTGGCGGCGCTCACCAGCTCGCCCGATGTCCTGGAAGACATGGCGACCGGCAAGGGGCCGCGGCAGAGCCTGTTCGCGCTCGGCTACGCCGGCTGGGGGCCCGATCAGCTCGCCTCCGAGATCGCCGCCGGCGCCTGGGTCATCGTCGATGCCGACGCGGACCTGCTGTTCGGCGATCAGGACGACGGCAAATGGCAGCGCGCGCTCGACCGCCAGGGCATCGAGCTCTGAACCTCAGACCGCGGCCAGATACCAGGCGTGTTCGGCCGGCGTGATCAGATCGGCGAAGCGGTCGCGCTCGGCGGCGCGGCAGACCCGGTAAAGGCGACAGAACTCGGCGCCGAGGTAGGTCGGCAGCACCGCCGCCTCCGCCAGGGCGTCGATCGCCCGATCCCAGCTGAGCGGCAGGCTCGGCTCGACCTCGGCATAGCCATTGCCGGTGATCGGCGCATCCGGCTCGAGACCTTCGCTCAAGCCATGATGGATGCCGGCAAGGACGGCTGCCAGCGCGAGGTAGGGACTGGCGTCGGCGCCGGCGGTCCGGTGCTCGATCCGGCACGCAGGCGGCGGGCCGAGCGGCACCCGCAGCGCCACGGTCCGGTTGTTATTGCCCCAGGTCGGGGCGGTCGGGGCATAGCTGCGAGGCCGCAGCCGCCGGAAGCTGTTGGCGTTGGGCGCGAACAGCAGCATCGCCTCGGCCATGGTCGCCTGGAGGCCGCCGATCGCGTGCCGGAGCGCTCTGGGCTCGGCCGCGAAATGGTTGGCGCCGGCCTGGTCGACCAGGCTGACGTGGACATGCATGCCATTCGAGGCCTGCCTGGCGAAGGGCTTGGCCATGAAGGTCGCCTGGCGCCCTTCGGCGCGCGCCGCGGCCTTGATCGCGCGCTTGAGCAGGAACGCCTGGTCCGCCGCCTGCACCGGATCCGCAACGTGGCCGAGATTGACCTCGAGCTGACCCGGCGCGTATTCCGAAACCGCGCTCTTGGCCGGCAGATCCTGCGCGGTGCAATAGCTCTGCAGCCTGGTTAGAAAACCTTCGGCGGCATCGAGCGGCTCAAGGCCGTAGACGGCACCGGGCTCCAGCTCAGAGACAGGCTCGACGTGGCCGGTCGGGCCGTCGAGCAGCATGAACTCGAGCTCCAGGGCCGCAACCGCGGAAAGGCCCAATGGCTCGAAGCGCGCCGCGACCGCGGCCACCAGCGCGCGCGGATCGGCGAAGAACGGGCCGCCGTCGGCGTTGCCCAGGCCGCCCAGCACCTGCGCGCCGCCTGGCCGCCAGGGCACCGGCGCGAAGGTCGCCGCGTCGAGCCGGCAGGGTCGGTCGGCGTCGCCCTGCTCCCAGACCAGGCCTGAGGCGTCGACGTTGGCACCGGTCACGTCAAGGCCATAGAGCGAGCTCGGGAAGCTCAGCCCGGCACCGAGCGCCGATTCGAAGGCATCGGCGGTCATGCGCTTGCCGCGTGCGACGCCGGCCAGATCGGGCAGGATCACATCGACCGTCTGGAGCTCCGGCCAGCGCTTGCGCAACGCGCGCCAGGCGCGCCCTGCCGCCTTGCTGCCGGCGCCATCACCAGTCATTGCGCTATCTTGCGGCTGGCCGGTCGGAGCGCAGACGATTCAGCCTGCCCGGACTGGCGGATCGAGGTCAGATCGACTTCCTCGACCCATTCGTACAACTTGGTCTTCGGCAACGCCCCGACCTTGGTCGCGGCGATCTCGCCGTTCTTAAACAGCATCAGGGTCGGAATGCCGCGCACGCCATATTTGGTCGGGGTCAGCGGGTTGTCGTCGATGTTGACCTTGGCGATCCGGACCTGCTCGCCCTTGTCGGTCGCGAGCTCCTCCAGGAACGGGGCGATCATCTTGCAGGGGCCGCACCACTCGGCCCAGAAGTCGACCACGACCGGCAGGTCCGACTTCAGCACGTCCGTTTCGAACGATGCGTCGGTGGCTTGGATGATCGTCATCGTCAAACCTCGATTGGCTGCCTCTACGGCGGGGTTCGCCCCTGGCCGAGCGACACTAGGGGGCGCGCGCCGAGAGCGTCAAGCGGACTTGGGAAACGGCAGAGCGCTTGTCAAGCCTGGCCCGTGTCCGGCCGCCAGGGGTCAAGCGTGGCGTCGTCGAGCGCCATCAGGCTTGGTCCCTCGGTCCAAAGCAGGGCAGGGCGGACCGGACGATCCGGCCAGATCGCCTCGAGCAGCGCCCGATAGGCTGCCATCTGACGCAGGTAGCCGCGCGGGACCTCGGCGGGCGTCGCGGGTGGGCTCCGGTTGGTCTTGTAGTCGAGCAGCAGCACCGCCTCGGCGGTGACCGCCAGCCGGTCGACCTGGCCGAAGATCGCCTGGCCGCCGACGACGCCGGCGAGCGGCACCTCGGCGCGCGAGCCCGGCCCGAACAGCGGCGCGAGCTCAGTCACGGCGAGCACGCCCAGGATCTCGGTTGCAAGCTCCGCCTGCTCGGCCTCGCTGAGCCGTTGCGACGGCTCCGCCAGATAGCGCGCCAGCAGCGCTGGCCACTCGGCCGGCGGACGTTCGGGCAGGCTCTGCAGCAGGCGATGGATCAGGCGGCCGCGGCGGAAGCGCCCCGAGCCGGCCCCGTCCAGCGGCGAGCTGGCGGCCGCGGCATCCTCCTCGAACGCACGCGAGGGGCTGAGCGGCGCCGCGGTTGCGGCCTCGACCGGTGCCGGCTGCCGAAGCCACGCCGGCGGCAGCGGCGACCGGGCCGGCGTTCCGGTCGCGAGCGCCAGCTGGAGCTGGCCGGTGCGGCGCGCCGGCAGGTTGCCGTGGCAGAGGCTCTCGCCAGTAAGCTCGGGCGCGAGCGCCGTCGGCACCTGAAGCGCCCCGAGCCGGGCCATCCCGGCCTCGATCAGCTGGTACCAGGTCTGGGCGCCGCCGGGCCGGTTGCGCTGCCAGCCGGCCACGACCAGCCGCTCCCGCGCTCTGGTCAGCGCGACGTAGAGCAGCCGGCGGTGCTCCTGCTGCTGGGCGGTCCAGGCGCGTTGATCGGCGGCCCGGCTACAGCCGTCCTGGAGGCCTCCCTTCACCCGCCAGAGCGGCAGGTCGTCCTCGGTCCACAGCAATCGGTCGCGCGTGTTCGGCACGAAGCAGGCATCCGCGATGAACACGATCGGCGCCTCGAGGCCCTTGGCACCGTGACAGGTCAGCACCCGGACCTCGTCGCGCGGCCGGTCGGGGTCGCGGATCAGCTCGGTCGCATCTGCCTGCAGCCAGTGCAGGAAGCCCTGGAGCGAGGGCGGATGGCCCCGCTCGTAGGCGAGCGCCTGGGCGAGGAACGCCTCGATCGGCTCGCTTGCCGCCGGACCCAGGCGCTCGAGCAGGCACCGGCGGCCGCCGCCAGCGCCCAGCAGGCGGGCATAGAACTCGAATGGCGGCGCGAAATCCGCCTGGCCCAGGAGCTCGGAAAAACGCCCGTAAGCCTCGCCAAAGCGCGTGCTCTGGTGCCGGAGCGCGCGCAGGCGCTCGACCAGGGTAAGTTCGCCCCGGTCATGCGCCAGCTCGAACAGCTCCTCCTCGCTCAGCCCGAACAGCGGGCTGCGCAGGACCGCGGCGAACGTCAGGTCGTCCTCGGGCAGCAGCAGCGCCTCGCCGAGCGCCATCAGGTCCATGACCGCGATCTCGTCCGTCAGCGTCAGCCGGTCGGCGCCACCGACCGGGACCTGCTGGCGCTTGAGCTCGCGGATCAGGAGGTCCTGGAAGATGCCGCGGCGTGGCAGCAGCACCATGACGTCGCCGGCCCGGATCGGCTGACCGGTCGCTGCGAGCGGCACGCCATCGCGCCGCCATTCGAAGATCTGCCGCGCGATCGCCCGGGCGAGGCGGGTCTCGCCGCGCTCGCCGGCGTCCTGCTGGTCGGGCAGCTGCCAGTCATCGGCCTTGGCGGCTGGCGCGCATTCAATCAGCGGCCAGACCTCGACCAGACCGGGTGCGGTGGTCCGGAAGCACTCGTGGGGCGGCCAGTCGGTGCCGCTGACCACGCCTTCCCGGGCATCGGGATTGGCGAACACGGCATCGACGAGGTCCAGGATCGGCTTGGCCGAGCGGAACGAGCGGCCGAGCGGCTCCTCCCGCCAGGGCTGGCGGGCGGCGCGCGCGCGTGCCTCCAGCAGCTCCCGAAAACGGCGGTAGGTCGCCACGTCGGCACCCTGCACGCTCATGATCGACTGCTTCTCGTCGCCGACCACGAACAGCGTGCGCCTGGTCGGCCTCGCACCTTCGCCGGTGAAGAACTCGGCACAGAGCGCCTGGATGATCGCCCATTGCTCGGCGCTCGTGTCCTGGCCCTCGTCGACCAGCAGATGGTCGATCTGCTGATCGAGCTTGTATTGCACCCAGGACGCGATTCCGGGTTGGCTCAAAAGCCGCATGGTGGCGGCGATCAGGTCGTCGAAATCGAGCGCTGCGAGGTCGCGCTTGCGCCGGTCGTAGGCCTTCAGGACGGCCGCGCCAACCCGGAGCAGCGCCGCCGTGCGTTCGGCGACCGTCGCCGCTCTCTCGCGCTCGAGCCAGGCCAGCATCCGTGCCTGCTCGGCCAGCAACGCGGCTTCGGCGGTCGGCGAGACGCCCGAGGCGGAGTTGGTGATGATCGAGCTCGTCTGCCTGGGTTCGCGCTGCTTGGTGACATAAACGGCCGCATAGGCTGGCCAGCGCCGCACGCGCTCCGGCTCATCGGCAGCGAGCCAATCGATGATGACCTCGGCGCGCGCGGCCTCCTTGACCGTGCCGGCGGCGAGGGCCTGGGCCGCAGCGAGCAGTGCGCGGCAATCGATCGCGGGGTCGGCGCAGGCCCTGCGCCGGACCTCTGGCGCATCGGCGCCGGCAGGCAGGCCGAGCGCGCCATAGATCCTGGCGATCAGGCGCTCGACCCCGCCC
Source organism: uncultured Alphaproteobacteria bacterium (assembly GCA_963840925.1). GTDB lineage: Bacteria > Pseudomonadota > Alphaproteobacteria > Geminicoccales > Geminicoccaceae > DATAOG01. The sequence continues at coordinate 62,534 of CAWJAY010000031.1, read as the reverse complement.
GGGTCTGCGAGCAGTGCGCCGAGCCGGAGGCGATCCTCGCGCAGCGCCGCGAGGCCCTCCGCAAGCGTCGCCTCGCCGAGCAGCACGGCCAGACGCTCGAGCGCGCGCTCGATCTCCGAGCTGCTGCCCGCCAGCACCTCGGCCTGAGCGTCGCGCAAGAGGTCGGCCGCGGTGCGCGGATCGAGCACATCGAAATGCGGGACCACGCCCGCCTCGAGCGGAAAGCGCTTGAGCAGCGACTGGCAAAAGCTGTGGATGGTCATGATCGGCAGGCCGGCGGGCAGGTCGAGGACCCTGGCCAGCAACGTGCGCGCCCGAGCGCGCTCGTCTCCGGTCGGCATACGGCCGGTCAGCTGCTGGAGTTCCGCCTCGAGGACGTTCCGAGGCGAGATTGCGAATTGGGAGAGGTCGTCCTCGACCCGCTTGACCATCTCGGCTGCGGCGGCGTTGGTGAACGTAAGGCAGAGAATCTGGCGTGGATCGGTGCCGCCGAGCAGCAGGCGCATGACCCGGTCGGCCAGCACCCGGGTCTTGCCGGTGCCGGCCGAGGCGGTGACCCAGATCGAGGCGGACGGCTCCGCCGCCCGCCGCTGCTCGGGCGTCGGCGCCGGCCGAGATGCCCGTGCGGGGCTCAGCTGGTCCATTCGCCGCGCCGCGCGAGATGGTCGTAGTCGCCCCGCCAGGCGACCTGGGGCTTGCGCCGGGCGGGGTAGGCCGTCTCCGGCCGTTGGTAGTGGGCGACCAGTCGGCGCAGCCCGGCATAGGCCTTGGCTGCGAGCTCGGCGGGCGGGATCGCGGCCGCCGGCTGTTCCTCGCCGCCGGCCTCATCGCCTTTGAGGCGCCAGAACAGAAGCTCGGCGACTGCGGTCGGTCCAACGTCCCGGAACGCGCCCGCCTCGACCATGACCGCCTCGAGCGGCAGCTGGGGGGCAAGGCCCGCCAGCACCTCGGTGCGCTCCGGCAGGCGCCCGGTTTTGTAGTCGATCACCGCGATCCGCCCGTCGGGCAGGCGCTCGAGGCGATCGGCGCGCGCCTTGAGACGAAAGTCCAGGCCGTCCAGCTCGAGCCGGCCCTCGACCTCAGTCATGATCTCGAGGATCTGACCGCGACGCCCATCTTCGTGGGCGATGACCCAGCGGGCGACCTGCTCGAAGCGCGGCCACCAGAGCGCCCGCACCTGCGGCCGATGGCTGAAATCCTCGAACAGCTTCCGCCCGAGGTCGAGCAGACGGGGCAGCGCGTCGGCCGGCAGATCGCCCGGGTATTCCCGCACGAAGCGCTCGAGCACGCGGTGGACGATGATGCCGCGCTCGAGCGCGCCAGGGTCGGCCTCGAGCGCCTCGAGCGCCTTCAGCCCGAGGATGCGCTTGGCATAGAGAGCGTACGGATCGCTCATCCAGAGCCCGATATCGCTGACCGAGAGCTCGCGCGGCCGCGCCGCGAGCGGCGGCCTGGGCGCCGGTCGCGATGCCGAGCGGCTGACGGGTCCCTCGTCGAGTTGCGCCCAAGGCTGCGCATCCAGGCCGCGGAGTTGGACGGCGCCGATGCCGGCCAGCAGGGTCTTCAGCCGCACGAGCCAGCGCGAGGGGACGGTCGGACGGCCGTCGGCAGCCTTTTCGGCGCGCGAGAGCACGACCGAGCCCGCCGCCGCCGCGGCCACGAAATCGTGGGCCGCGAGCCCGATCCGGCGCTCGATCGGGGTGAGGCCAAGCATCTCGCGCATGCTGCCGCTGAGCCAGGGCCCGGGATCGACGTAGCGCGGCCAGACGCCCTCGTTCAGGCCGCCGAGCAGGAACAGGTCAGCGTGCTGCAGGCGGGCCTCGAGCTGGCCCCAGATGTGCAGGCGCGGGTGCTTGGGCGCCCGCGGCCGGACCGGACGCGCCGCCATCAGCTGGGCGAGCGCCGCGGGGTAGGCAGCCGGCAGGATCGCCGGGGCGCCCTCCGCCGACTCCAGCAGCTCGCCAAACAGCAGCGCCGCAGCCTCGCCCGCTTCCCGGGCCCAGAGCCCGGTGCCCACGGCGAGCGCGTCGGCAAAGCCGAGATGGGCACGGATCAGCGCCGCAAGCTCAACCGGACGGGCGCCGGCGAGCTCCGTGAACGGCCGGGCGGCGTGCTCGATCCGGTGCACGAACGTGACCAGGCTGGCGACTTGGTGGCGCCTCGAGGCGTCAGTTCCGACGCGTCGGCGCACCCGTTCCAGCTCGACCTGGATGCCGGCAAAGCCGCCGAATAGCCGCGGTCCGCGCAGGCAGGTCCTTTCCAGCTCGCGGGCCAGCCGGCGCAGCTCGCTGCGCTCCCGGCCGTCGCCGGCCAAGGGATGCTTGAGGATCGCGAGCAGGACGACCGGGTTGACGCCCGCGGCGATCAGGCGCGCGGTCAGCAGCAGAAAAGCGCCGGGCGGCGTCTGATCGAGCGGCGTGCCGGCGGAATCGTCGACCTCGATGCCCCAGCGCTGCAGCTCGACCGCGACCCGGCGGGCGAGATGGCGATCGGGGGTGACCAGGGCCGCGGTTCCGCCCGGCATCTCGAGCGCGGCGCGCATCCGGAGCGCCAGTGCCAGCGCCTCGCTCGGCAGATCGACGTGCTCCTCGACGATCAGGTCTGAGATCGCAGCCGCCGGCGGCGGCGGCAGATCCTGCCAGGCGCCGACCGTGGCGCTCGGCCGCATGACCTCGGACAGGAAGCGCGCGCGCGCCGGGTCGCAGTCCGGCATGCCCGGCGCGGCCCAGCGCGTGACCGCGGCCCGCTCGGTCGAGAGCGCCTCCAGCAGCTGCTTCAGTCCATACTGGGGATGGCTCGCCTCGAGGTGCTGCCAGCTGGCGTCGTCGAGGTCCTGGTCGAGGCCGGGCAAGACGACCGTGCCCTGCGGCAGGCGGGCGATCACCTGCAGCAGCGCGCGGGTCGCCGGGATGCTGCCGGTCGAGCCCGCGGCGACGATCCGCGCCGGCGGCGGCTCCGCACGCCAGCGCTCGGCCAGCGCGGTCAGCAGCCGGTGGCGGCGCTCGGCGGGGTCGAGGGCACCCTCGTCCGCGAGCGCTCTGGGCCAGGCCTCGGCGATGATCGCCAGCAGCTCGCGGCTGGTCTGCCAGTGCTCGGCGAGCGCGTCCGGCACCAGGCGATCGAGCGCGCCGAACGGCACCCGCTCGGTCTGCAGCTCGTCCAGCAGGCCACCGAGCTCACCGGCCAGGCGCAGGGCATGCTCGAGCGGCCAGTCGAGCGGCGAGAGCAGGCGGGCGAGCAGCAGCTGGCGGCGCAAGGGCGCGATCGCGGGCGGCAAGGTCAGCTCGAGGGTGCCATCCAGCAGCAGCTCCTCGGCCTCGATCTCGCCGATCGGACGTATCCGTGGCAGCAGCAGGCCCTGCCCCCCAGCGCGGCGCAGGAAGGCCTCGCCGAGGCTCCGGCAGGCCCGCCGGGTTGGCAGCAGCACCAGCATGTCGGCGAGCGCCAGGCGATCGTCGCCCGCTTCCGCCAGCAGGCCGGCTGCGAGCGCATCGACGAACGGCAGCCCGGCGGCAATGGTTGCAACGCCCATGATGCCTCAGTCTACCACAAGTGGAGCCCCGTGCTAACGATCACCCCGCAGGTGGCGCCCGAACCAGCGCCGCAGCGGCGCCAGCAGCGGATTGCGGAGGTTGTGGTCGAGATGCGCGCGGACTCGGGGCAGCAGGTCCAGATACTGCGGTTTGCCATCGCGCCGCGCGAGGCGGGTGAACAGCCCGAGGATCTTGGAGTTGCGCTGGGCGCCGAGGACGGCATAGGCGGCACGGAAGGCGTCGGCATCGAGCTCCGGCCGGGCGGCAAGGTAGCGGTCCCGCATGGCCCGGGCGAGATCCGGGTCGACGTCGCGCCGCGCATCCTCCAGCAGCGAGACCAGGTCGTAGGCGGGCGGACCCAGGCGCGCGTCCTGGAAGTCGAGCAGGCCGACCCGGGCGAGGCCTGCGCGCGCCGGCAGCCAGAGCAGGTTGTCGGCGTGGTAGTCGACGTAGACGAAGCCCTCGGCGCCGACCCGCGCAGCCGGCAGCAGACTTCGCCAGATCGCGCGGTAGTCGGCCGCGGCGGCCGCCCCGAGCGCCGGGGCGTACCACTCGGTCAGCAATTCTGCCTCGCGCATCAGCCAAGGGTCGTCGTAGCGCGGCAGGGCCGGATCGGGCGGGGTCCGGTGCAGCATTGCCAGCAGGTCGACCGCGGTCTCATAGAGGCAAGGCTCGAGCGCGCGCTCGGCGACCACCCGGCTGAACAGGTCATCGCCCAGATCCTCGAGCAGGACGAGCCCCAGGGCGGCGTCGGCGGCGATCACCTCGGGCGCGCTCAGGCCGAGCTCCGACAGCCATCGCGCGACTTCGAGGAAGGGACGGACGTCGAGCGCCGCCGGCGGCGCGTCCATCAGGACCGCCGGGCGAGGACCGCCGGTCAGCCGCTGGTAGCGGCGGACCGAGGCATCGCCGGCGAGCGGCGAGCGCCTGGCGCCGCCGAAACCATGAGCGCCAAGGAAGGCATCGATCGCGACGCCGCGCTCAGCCATCCGGCTCGCCCTCGAGCGCTGCCAGCCGATCGAGCCAGCCGGGTCCCGCGACCAGGCGCGCGATCCGGGCGTCTGGCCCGGGCCCCTGCGCGAGGCAGAGCTCGAGCCGGTCGTCCGGCAACAGGCCTCCGGCCTGCTCGGGCCATTCGATCAGCCACGCCTCATCCGCAGCCGGCGCGTCGAGGCCAAGCTCGAGCAGCTCGGCCGGATCGCGGATGCGGTAGAGATCGATGTGCCGGATCAGGAGACCGGCGAGCGGGTAGTCCTGGATCAGCGTGAAGCTCGGGCTCGGCACCTCGATCGAGGCGCCCGCGAGCGCCCGGATCAGCGCGCGGGCAAGCTCGGTCTTGCCGGCGCCGAGCGGGCCACGGAGCGCCACCACGTCGCCACCGCGGAGCAGGCGCCCGAGCCGCGCCCCGAGCGCGCGGGTCGCGCCCGGATCGGGAAGCTGGAGCTCGGCCGGCCTCGTCACGGCCGAGCCCGCGCCTCAGTAGCGGTAGGCCTCGCCCTTGAAGGGGCCGGCGACATCGACGCCGATGTAGCGGGACTGCTCGGGCGTGAGCTTGGTGAGCTTGGCGCCGAGCTTGTCCAGGTGCAGCCGCGCGACCTTCTCGTCCAGGGCCTTGGGCAGCACGTAGACCTTGTTCTCGTAGCCGTCGCCATGCTGCCAGAGCTCGATCTGCGCCAGCACCTGGTTGGTGAACGAGGCGCTCATGACGAAGCTCGGGTGCCCGGTCGCGCAGCCCAGGTTGACCAGCCGGCCCTTGGCCAGCACGATGATCTTCTTGCCGTCGGGGAACTCGACCAGGTCGACCTGGGGCTTGACCTCGTCCCATTTCATGTTGCGCAGCGCGCTGATCTCGATCTCGGTGTCGAAGTGGCCGATGTTGCAGACGATCGCGCCGTCCTTCATCGCCCGCATATGGTCGAGCGTGATCACGCCCTTGTTGCCGGTCGCGGTGACGAAGATGTCGCCGAGCGGCGCCACATCGTCCATGGTCACGACCTGATAGCCTTCCATCGCCGCCTGGAGCGCGCAGATCGGGTCGATCTCGGTGACCATCACGCGCGCACCCTGGCTGCGCATCGATTCCGCCGAGCCCTTGCCGACGTCGCCGAAGCCGCAGACGACCGCGATCTTGCCCGCGATCATGACGTCGGTCGCGCGCTTGATGCCGTCGACCAGGCTCTCGCGCACGCCATAGAGGTTGTCGAACTTGGATTTGGTGACCGAATCGTTGACGTTGAACGCCGGCGCCTTGAGCGTGCCGGCCCGCTCCATCTCGTAGAGCCGGTGCACCCCGGTCGTGGTCTCCTCCGAGAGGCCGCGCACCTCGGCCATCAGATCCGGATAGTCGTCGTGCATCAGCTTGGTCAGATCGCCGCCGTCGTCGAGCAGCATGTTCGGGCGCCAGCCGTCCGGGGCCTCGATCGTCTGCTTGATGCACCAGTCGTATTCGTCCTCGGTCTCGCCCTTCCAGGCGAACACCGGCACGCCCTGGTCCGCGATCGCCGCGGCGGCGTGGTCCTGGGTCGAGAAGATGTTGCAGGAGCTCCAGCGGATCGAGGCGCCGAGGTGGCGGAGCGTGCGGATCAGGACCGCGGTCTGCACGGTCATGTGCAGGCAGCCGGCGATGCGGGCGCCCTTGAGCGGCTGGCGATCGCCGTATTCCTCGCGCAGCGCCATCAGGCCCGGCATTTCCTTCTCGGCGATCGCGATCTCCTTGTGCCCCCACCCGGCGAGGCCGATGTCGGCAACCTTGAAGTCGGTAAAGCTGGTCATTGCGGCCCTTCGCGTCGGGAGGGAAACTCGTGTCGATCGGGCGACCAAGGCGGGCGGCGCCCGGAAACTGCTCGCCCGTTTGCCGCCCGCCTTTAATCACAAGCGCCCGCCGCGGGCAAGCCGGCCCCCGATGCCGCTCGGCGATTCCGAGCGCGGCGCAGGAGATTTGCACGCCGGCTCTGGCCGGGGCGGCGACGCGGATTATTCTTTCTCCAAACGCAGGTGCAAACAGAAGCCAGGGCAACACAATCGAAGGACGGGGACGACATGAAGCTCCAGGTCAACGGTCAAACCCATGACGTCGAGGTCGAGCCTGACACGCCGCTTTTGTGGGTGCTGCGCGACACGCTCGGCCTGACCGGCACCAAGTACGGCTGCGGGATCGCCCAGTGCGGCGCCTGCACGGTCCATGTCGACGGCTTGGCGATGCGGTCGTGCATCGCGCGCGCGGCCGACTTCGAGGGCAGCGAGATCACGACGATTGAGGGCGTCTCAGGCAAGGCCGCGCAGGCGGTTCAGACCGCTTGGCAACAGCTCGATGTCGTCCAGTGCGGCTACTGCCAGTCGGGTCAGATCATGACCACGATCGCGCTGCTGTCGGAGCTCGAGAAGCCGTCGGATGCCGACATCGACGCCGGGCTCGCGGGCAACATCTGCCGCTGCGCCACCTATCACCGGATCCGCGCCGCCGTGCACGAGGCGGCGCGGCTGATGGAGGTCTGACCGATGCGCGCGATCAGAACCGAGTTGGCAGCTGGGCCTGCCGGCGCGAGCCGGCGGCAGTTCCTGGTCGGCGCGGCCGCGGCTGGCGCGGGCCTGACGATCGGCTTCCATATCCCGCTCGGGCCCGCGGCGCGCGCGGCCGACGCCGAGGCCATCAACCCGATCAACGCCTACCTGCGGATCGCGCCGGACGGCAGGGTGACCGTGCTGGCCGCGAATATGGACGGCGGCCAGGGGGTCTATACCATGGTCGCGACGCTGGTCGCCGAGGAGCTCGACGCCGACTGGTCGAAGCTCGAGGTCGAGGGCGTCGCCGGCAATCCGAAGCTCTATGGCAATGTGACCTGGGGCGGCAAAATCCAGGGCACCGGCGGCTCCTCGAGCACGACCAGCTCCTGGCAGCGCTACCGCCAGGCCGGCGCGGTCGCGCGCGCGATGCTGGTCCAGGCCGCGGCCGAGACCTGGTCGGTGCCGGCGGCCGAGATCGACGTGAAGGACGGTGTCCTCAGCCATGGCTCGGGGCAGTCGGCGAGCTTCGGCGCGCTCGCCGACCAGGCGGCCCGGGTGAGGCCGCCGCAAGAGGTCAAGCTCAAGGACCCATCGGCCTGGGTCTTTATCGGCAACGAAAAGCTGCGTCGGCTCGATTCGATCGCCAAGACCACGGGCAGGCAGCAGTTCCCGATTGACGTCCGGCTGCCCGGGATGCTGACCGCCGTGCTCGCGCGCCCGCCGCTGTTCGGCGCCAAGGCGAAATCGTTCGATGCCTCGGCGACCAAGGCGGTCGCCGGCGTGGTCGATGTGGTCGAGACGCCGCGCGGGATCGCGGTCGTCGCCAAGGACACCTGGTCGGCGCTCAAGGGCCGGGATCTTTTGACCGTCGAGTGGGACGAGAGCGAAGCCGAGACGCGCGGCACGGCCGAGCTGATGGCCGAGTACAAGCGGCTGGCCGAAGGCGAGGCCGCGATCGCGCGCAACGATGGCGACGCCAAGGGGGCGCTCGCAGGTGCTGCCAAGGTCGTGGAGGCCGAGTTCGAGTTTCCCTACCTCGCGCATGCCGCGATGGAGCCGCTCGATGCGGTCGCGCGCTTTGCGAACGGCACGCTGGAGGTCTGGGCCGGGCATCAGATGCCCGATCTGTACCAGGCGGTCAGCGCCGAGATCATGGGGATCGACCCGGCGAACGTGAAGCTGCACGTGATGACGCCCGGCGGCTTCTTCGGCCGGCGGGCGGTCGCCGATGCCGACGTGATCGTCGAGGTCGTGAGCGTGCTGAAAGCGACCGGGGCCAAGGCGCCAGTCAAGGTGCAATGGACCCGCGAGGACGACATGGCGGGCGGCCGCTACCGGCCGATGTATTTCCACAAGCTCAAGGCCGGGCTCGACGCCGGCGGCCGCCTGATCGGCTGGCAGCAGCGGATCGTCGGCCAGTCGATCGCGGCCGGGACGCCGTTCGAGGCCATGATCGTCAAGAACAGCGTCGATGCGACCTCGGTCGAGGGCGCGGCCAATCTGCCCTACAGGGTGCCGAACCTGCTGGTCGACCTGGTGACGACCGACGTCAAGGTGCCGGTGCTGTGGTGGCGCTCGGTCGGCTCGACCCACACGGCATATTCGACCGAGGTCTTCCTGGACGAACTGGCGCAGGCCGCCGGACGCGACCCGGTCGAGTTCCGCCGCGAACTGCTGGCCGGGCATCCGCGCCACCTGGGCGTCCTGAACCTAGTTGCCGAGAAGGCGGGCTGGGGGCAGCCGTTGCCCGAGGGCCGCTTCCGCGGCATCGCGGTGCACGAATCGTTCAGCAGCTACGTCGCCCAGGTCGCCGAGATCTCGCTCAAGGACGACGGCGGGATCAAGGTCGAGCGGGTGGTGTGCGCGGTCGACTGCGGCATCGTGGTCAACCCGGACATCGTCAAGGCGCAGATGGAGGGCGGCATCGGCTTCGGGCTGGGCGCGATCCTGAAGAGCGCGGTCACGCTGGAGGGCGGTCGGGTCCAGGAGACCAACTTCGACCGCTACCGGATGCTGACCATCGCCGAGATGCCGAAAGTCGAGGTCCACATCGTGCCCTCGAGCGAGCCGCCGACCGGGGTCGGCGAGCCGGGCGTGCCGCCGATCGGGCCGGCGCTCGCGAACGCGGTGTTCGCCGCGACCGGCAAGCGGGTCCGGGTGCTCCCGTTCGAGCGTCACGACCTCGGGACCGCCTAGGCGTCCCGAGGCCTCACGCCCTGCAAGACTGATCAGGCCGGCCGCGGTTCTCCGTGGCCGGCCGCTGCGCGCCAAGCGCGCCAGGACTGGAGCCGCATCATGCAGAGATCAGTGAGCCTCGGTTCGGCCATCCTGGTGGGGCTCGCGGCGCTGGCGCTGCCCGGACCGGCAGGCGCCCAGGACCTGAAGCCTGCAAGCGCCTTCGACGGCATCATCGATCAGGGCGAGCGCTCGCGCGCGCTGTTCGCCGAGGCCGGCAAGGTGATCACGCATCCGCGCTGCGTGAACTGCCATCCCGCGGGCGACCGCCCGCTCCAGGGCGACGACGGCCACCTGCATCTGCCGGCAGTGGTGCGTGGGGATGGCGATTTTGGCGCGGCTGGCCTGCACTGCAACACCTGCCATCAGGCCTCGAACAACGATCGCGCAGGTCTGCCCGGACATCCGGAGTGGCACCTGGCACCGATCGAGATGGCCTGGCAGGGGCTCTCGCTCGGCCAGATCTGCGCCCAGCTCAAGGATTCGGAGCGCAACGGCGGCCGGACCCTCGCCGAGATCCACGAGCACATGGCCGAGGATTCGCTGGTCGGCTGGGGCTGGCAGCCGGACGCCGGCCGGACACCGGTGCCCGGCAACCAGGCGCGCTTCGGCGAGCTGATCAAGGGCTGGATCGAGACCGGCGCCGAGTGCCCGTCCGGATGACCGCTAGTCGCCGAACGTCGCCTTGAAGCGGCCGATGCAGGCCCTGAACCCGGCCTCGAAGTCACCGTCGCCCGGGTGATAGACGCTCTCGAAGGAGACCACGCCCGGGTAGCCGTCGATCCGCAGCGCCTCGGCCAAGGACGTGAACTGATCGGCGAGTTGGCCCTGGCCGAACTCGCGGACCTCGAGGTAGGCGCGCGCGGTGTCGACCTGGACGTCCTTGATGTGCAGGTGGCCGAGCCAGCCGCCCTTCAGCCGGTCGTAACCGTCGGGCCAGGCCCGCTCGTGGGCGTAGCAGGCGTTGGCCGGGTCCCACAGCACCTTCAGGCGATCGCTGCCGAGCGCCTCGCAGAGCCGGCGGGCGGTGTAGGCCGAGTGCACCATGGTGCCATTGCCGGTCTCGACCACCAGCGTCACGCCCTCGCGCTCGGCGAGGCGCACCGCGGGCTCGATCAGGGCTAGCAGGGCATCCCAGGCGCCCTTGGCGACGTTCCAGACCTCGGCGCCGTGGCTGCCCCAGAGGATCATCTCCTTGCGGCCGCTCATGATCCGGACCAGCGGGCAGTCGAACTCGTGCGCCATCGCGATCGAGCGCTCGAGCCCGTCCATGTGGCGTCCATGGACCTCGTCGCCGACCCTGGTCGAGACCGGCATGCCCGCAAACACATGCCGCGAGATGCAGGCGACCGCCTTGCCGTGTCGCCGCAACAGGTCCAGAGCACGCCGGCGCTCCGCGCGGTCGAGGTCGCCCACCTCCTTGTCCCACAGGTACTGCAGCTCGGCGTATTCGAGCCCGAACTCGTCCATGACCGCGAGCGCCCGCGCGAGGTCCCGGCTGATACCGTCGGTAATGACGCCAAGCTTCACGGCCGTGGGCTGCCCGCTACCGGGTGAGCTTGGCGCCCACGATGTCCTCGATGATCCGGGTCACGACCTGGTTGTCAGCATCCGGATGCATCGTGATGCCGGCCTGAAACAGCTGCATCGCGGTCGCGGCGGTGAACAGCGGTACGCCCAGCGTGCGCGCCAGTTCGAGTGCGATAGTGAGATCCTTGTGCATCGTCGCGATCTGGCTGCCGGTGCCGGCGAACCGGCGGTCGATGATGCATGCGAGCGCGGTATTGGCGATGAGGCAGCCGGCGGCGGAGGTGCTGACCACGTCGTGCAGCACCTGGCCCTGGATGCCCGCCTTGGCCGCGAGCGCGGCGGCCTCGAAGGTGGCGCTGTAGATCCCGCCGATGATCGTCTGCAGGCAGGCCTTGACCGTCTGGCCCATGCCGGGCTGGTCGCCGACCCGGTGGATCGACCTGCCGACTGCCTCCAGCAGCGGCCGATACTCGGCCACGGCGCGATCCGGTCCGGCCACCATCATCGTGAGCGTCCCCGCTTGCGCGCCCGCAAATCCGCCGCTCACCGGCGAATTGATCAGCGCAATCCCGGTGGCCTCGAGCCCGCGCCCGATCTCGCGGGCCTCAGCGGGTTTGATCGTCGCGGTCAGCAGCACCGCCGAGCCCGGCCTGAGCGTCGACGCGAGGCCGCCCTCACCGAGGATGACGGCGTTCGCCTGATCGCCGTTCATGACCATGACGAACACCCCGTCGGCGTGCTCGCCGACCTCGCGCACGCTTCCTGCCGGCCGGCCGCCCATCTCGACGAAGGCCGCCATCCGAGGCTCGCTGAGGTCGAAGCCGCTGGTCTCGAACCCGGAACCAATCAGGTTCCTGGCCAGGCCGCTGCCCATGTCGCCGAGCCCGATCACGCCTGCACGTTTCATGCGCTTCCTCAATCCTCGTCGAAGCCGCGCTCGACCAGCGCAGCCAGTGCCGCGAGCGCGGGTTCGGCCTCGCGGCCACGGGCGCGGATCTCAAGGGTCGAGCCGGCCGCCGCGGCCAGCATCATCAGGCCTAAGATCGAGGTGCCGCCGACCACCAGATCATCCTTGGCGACCTCGATCTCGGCCGCGAACTGTTCGGCCACGTTGACGAACCGGGCGGCCGCGCGCGCATGCAGGCCGCGCCGGTTCACGATCGTCACGCTAGCGGCGCAAAACCCCGTTCGCGGCGGGACCGAAGCCTGACGCCGGCGGCGTCATTTGCGGCCGGGGCCCTTGTCGACCTTGAGCAGGGTGCTGGCGACGTTGATGTACTTGCGCCCGGCCTCCTGGGCGCTGGTGACCGCGGTCTCAAGGGATTCGATCTCGCGCACGCTCGCGAGCTTGATCAGCATCGGCAGATTGACCCCGGCAATGACCTCGATCTTGCCCTTGTCCATGATCGAGATCGCAAGATTGGAGGGGGTGCCGCCGAACATGTCGGTCAGCAGGATCACGCCGGCGCCGTCGTCGACCGCCTCGACCGCGGCCAGGATGTCCCGGCGCCGCTGCTCGATGTCGTCATCGGGGCCGATCGAGATCGCGCGCATGTTGGGCTGGCTGCCGACGACATGCTCGGTCGCGGCGACGAACTCCTCGGCGAGCCGGCCGTGAGTGACCAAGACCAGGCCGATCATGGACGAGCGCTCCAGGAAGCTGGGGGCGGGGAGGAGTCGACGTCGGGATGCATCGGCCCTCAGGAGACCTGAGCCTCGGCGGTCTCGGCCGGGCTCTCCAGGCCGGCGTCCGGCGCCACCCCGTTGGCCTCCGGGGTATCGCGGTGCTGAACCGCCACCAGCCGGCCGGCGTTGCGCAGCAGCGCGGCGAAGCTTTCGGCGACCACGACCGAGCGATGGCGACCGCCGGTACAGCCGAAGGCGATGGTCAGATAGCTTTTGCCTTCCTTCTGGTAGAGCGGCAGCAGCGGCATCAGCAGCGCCTCGAGCCGCGCCATCAGGATCGGGAACGCCGGGTCGGCCTCGACATAGGCGCGCACCGGTCGGTCGGCTCCGGTCAGCGGGCGCAGTTCGTCGACGTAGTGCGGGTTGACCAGGAAGCGGACGTCGAACACGAGGTCCGCCTCGCGCGGCAGGCCATTGCGGTAGGCGAAGGAGATCACCGACAACGTCGTCTGGGCCGCGGTCGCCTGGCCGAAATGACCGGTGATCAGCGCGCGCAGGCCGCCGGGCGACAGCTGCGAGGTGTCGATCACGAGATCGGCGCGCGCGCGCAGCGGCGCCATCAGCTGCCGCTCGCGCAGGATGCCGTCGGTGACCGGGCGATCGGGGCCGAGCGGGTGCCGGCGGCGCGTTTCGGTGAACCGTCGCCGGAGGATCTCGTCATCGCAGTCGAGGAATAGCAGGCTGAGGTTCGAGCTACCGCTGTTCGAACGCTCCGCCAGCTGCCGGCACAGCTTCTGGGGATCGAACGCGCGGGTCCGGCAGTCGATGCCGATCGCGACGTCGCGCTCGACCCGATTGCCGGGCCGGACCAGCGTGCCGAGCAGCGTTGCGGGCAGATTGTCGACCGCTTCGAATCCGAGATCCTCGAGATCCTTGAGCGCAGACGTTCGACCCGCCCCCGCCATGCCGGTCACCAGGACGATGCGGCTCATCGGGGACCGGGCTCGATGCGCTCGGCGGTGAGCGCCAGCCGGATCTTGGCGACGGCGGACGGCGCCCACGGATTCAGGCGCAGGCGGGGCAAGGGGACGCCGAGCAGTTCGTAGGGCTCGAACGCGGGCAGGCGCGGCTGCGGCGCATCGGGCAGAAGCTCGACCGCGAGCCCCAGCCCGCTCTGTGCGCACCAGGGCAGCCGCACGATGCCGAAGCCGCGCACCTCGAGCAGCCCGGCCAGAGCCGGAGCCGGCCGGCCGAACAGCTGATCGCCCCGGCGCTCGACCTCGAGCTGGTCATCGGCGACCAGACGGGCGCCGGCATCGATCAGGCGCAGCGCCAGATCGGATTTGCCGCTGCCGGAGGCGCCAAGCAGGACGACGCCGGTCGAACCGAGCTCGACGCAGCTCGCGTGCAGCCAAGCTGTGATCGCACCTGAGGGGGCGATGCTGGCTCGGTCCCCCAGGTCGACCAAGCCGATCGCGGCGGCATTACGCCGCATGGCACTCCGGCTTCTGGGTCAGCAGGCGATAGACCGCCTCGCGGTCGACCTCCTGGCGCAGCCGCTGCCGGAGCCCCGGATCCCTAAGCAGCCGCGAGATCCGGGCGAGCGCCTTCAGGCTGTCGGCGTCGGCGGAATCCGGCGCCAGCAGCAGGAAGATCAGATCACTCGGCTGGTCGTCCAGGGATTCGAAGTCGACCGGCTGCTCGAGGCGGGCGAACAGGCCGACCAGCCGGTCGACCGCGTGCAGGCGGGCGTGCGGAATCGCGATCCCGTGGCCGATCCCGGTCGTGCCCAGGCGCTCGCGCTCCATCAGAGCATCGAGCAACTGCTGCGGATCGATCCCGAGCGCGGCCGAAGCCTGCTGCGAGAGCTCCTTCAGCACCTGCCGCTTGCTGTTGCAGTGCTTGAGATCGAGGACGATCCCGTTGGGAGCGATGATGTCGGCAAGCTCGACCATGCGAAGACCGAAGCGCTCGGCTCAACCCTTTGGAGGCCAGATCACCGGGGCATCACGCCACTCGGCCGTTGGCGAAGCGACCGGCCCGGCAAAGCCATACCGGCGACCGTCGGTCGGCCTTGGCAACACGGGCGCCAACCGGCTCCCGTAGGTGGCCAAACGGGTGCATCTCGGCAAAGTTCCATTCGCCGGATCGCGGCTCCGCACTGGCAAAGAGGGCCTCCCGGCACGTCTTGTGGCGACCGACGTGCCCCAGCCTGACCGCCGGCGAGGATGAGCCCAAACGCGGCGTTAAGCAAGCCTTAATGCCTTCGCGCGGCGCCGGTGGACCGAAGACGGGATGGCGAGCGACTCGCGATATTTGGCGACCGTGCGGCGCGCGATCGCGACCCCCTCCGCGCGCAGCGCCGCCACCAGCTGGTCGTCCGACAGCACGTTGTCCAGATCCTCGCGCTCGATCATCGTCTTCATCTGCTGACGGATCGCCTCGGCGGAGTGGCTGGCAGCGCCATTGGTGCCAGGCAGGGCATTGGAGAAGAAATATCTGAACGGAAGGTTGCCACGCGGCGTCGCAACATACTTGTCGGCGGTCGCACGCGACACTGTGCTCTCATGCAGTTGGGTCGCCGCCGCAATGTCGCGCAGCACGAGCGGGCGCAGGTAATGCACCCCCTGCTGGAGAAACGGCAACTGACGGGCGACCACCGCCTCGGCCACGCGCAGCACCGTCCGGGCCCGCTGATCCAGCGCCTTGATCAGCCAGTTGGCCGACTGAAACCGCTCGCTGACATACTCGCGCGCGCGCTTGTCCGTACTCTGGCGCGCAAGCTCGGTATAATACGACCGGTTGACGATGACCTTGGGCAGCGTGGCGCTGTTCAGCTCGATCCGCCAGCCGCCGGCCTGGGTCGGCAGGACGAAGATGTCGGGCACCACCGCCTCGATCGGGTCCTGGGCAAAAGCGAGCCCCGGCTTTGGGTTGAGCGCCTTGAGCTCGGCGATCATCTCGGGCAGGTCGTCGGGCAGCACGCCGCAGATCTTGATCAGCGCCGGGAACTCCGCCTGCGCCAGCAGGTCGAGGTGGTCGAGCAGCGCCGCCATCGCGGGGTCGAGCCGGTCGCGATCGCGCAACTGAAGGGCCAGACACTCCTTGAGCGAGCGCGCGAACATGCCCGGCGGGTCGAACCGCTGCAGGCGGGCGAGCACCGTCTCGACCTTGACGGTCGCGCAGCCGAGCCGGCCGGCGACCGTGTCGAGGTCTTCCCGGACGTAGCCGGCATCGTCCAACAGGTCGATCAGATGCAGCCCGATCAGACGCTCGGCGCTCGCCGGGAAGTCGAGCTGGAGCTGCTCGATCAGATGCTCGCGCAAGGTCGGTGGCCGGCTCAGGCGCGCCTCGAGGTCAACTGCCCGGTCATCGAAATCGGTGCCGCCGCCCCGGCCTATCGGGACCATGCCGCTGACGCCCAGGCCCGCGAGATCGCGCTCCGGGACCGGCTCCGGCCAGCCATCGTCGGGTGCTCCCGACCAGCCGTCGCCCGGCTCGCCGGCGGTGGTCATCTCGACGCTGCCGTTGAGCTCGGGATCGGCCCCGGCGGCGGCCACGACCTCGGCCGGCGCAGGGCCCGGCTCGAGTTCCGGGCCCGCGGGATCCGGCTCCTCCTGGCGCTCGAGCAGCGGGTTCTGCTCCACCTCGCCCTCGACGTAGGCCGAGAGCTCGAGATTCGAGAGCTGCAGCAGCTTGATCGCCTGCTGCAGCTGCGGCGTCATCACCAGGCTCTGGCTCTGACGCAGGTCGAGGCGGAGGGACAATGACATGGGCGGCGGCCGGCCTAGAGCGAGAACCGGTCTCCGAGGTAGACCCGGCGCACGTCCTCGTGCGCGACGATCTCGTGGGGGGCGCCCTCCATCAATACCTGCCCCTCGTGCAGGATGTAGGCGCGGTCGATGATGTCGAGCGTGTCGCGCACGTTGTGGTCCGTGATCAGGACCCCCAGCCCGCGGTCCTTCAGATGGGCGACCAAGGAGCGGATGTCGGCGATGTTGATCGGGTCGATGCCGGCGAGCGGCTCGTCGAGCAGGATGAAGCTCGGCTCGGAGGCGAGCGCGCGGGCGATCTCGACCCGGCGGCGCTCGCCGCCCGACAACGCGAGCGCCGGCGCGCGGCGCAGATGGGTCAGCGAGAATTCGGCCAGCAGCTCGTCGAGACGGGCCTCGCGCTGGCTGCGGACCGGCTCCGAGACCTCGAGCACCGCGCGGACATTGGCCTCGACCGACAGGCCGCGAAAGATCGACGCCTCCTGCGGCAGATAGCCGATCCCGAGCCGCGCCCGGCGGTACATCGGCAGCTGGGTGATGTCGGCGCCATCCAGGGTAACCGTGCCGTAGTCGGCGCGCAGCAGGCCGGTGATGATGTAAAAGCAGGTGGTCTTGCCGGCGCCGTTGGGCCCGAGCAGGCCGACCGCCTCGCCGCGGTGGACCTGGAGGCTGACGTCGCGCACCACCTGGCGGCCCTTGAACTGCTTGCCGAGGTTGTGCGCGGCAAGGCCGGCGGTGCCCTGGATCACCTGCGGCCGCCCGCCACGGGCGGGCTGCGTTGCCGGGTTGGCGATCTCGGTCGATCGGATGCGCGTCGCCATGACGGGGCTATTCGGTCGCCGACGGCTTGGCGGCCGGCAGTGCCGGGCGGTCGGGGCCGGTCGGCGCTGCCTCCGCCTCGCTACCAGCCGCTGCCGGGCCCTCCGCGCCGCCTGGGACGAACAGGGCGCGTACGCGCTCCGACGGGCCGCCGCCCGCGCTGGCGCCCTCGGCGGCGAGGACGCGCGAACGGCCGCTTGCCAGTTC
Organism: uncultured Alphaproteobacteria bacterium; assembly: GCA_963840925.1. Taxonomy (GTDB): domain Bacteria; phylum Pseudomonadota; class Alphaproteobacteria; order Geminicoccales; family Geminicoccaceae; genus DATAOG01. The sequence goes on along the minus strand of CAWJAY010000031.1, from coordinate 45,307 downwards.
GATCTCGAGCCGGTCGCCGCGGATGACGTCGTCGCCCTGGGTCAGCACGACCGAGCCTTGAAGGGTCAGCTGGTCGCCGGCGACGTCGTAGACGCCGGTCTTGCCCTGCGCGGTTTGGTCCGGCGATGACAGGAAGACGTTGCCCTCGGCCTCGATCCGCCGGATCGAGCTGCCGCCGGGCACGGCCGACCCGGCCTCCTGGTTCTCCGCGTTGTAATAGACCCGGAGCTGGTCGGCGCTCAGCACCATATCGCCCTGGACCGCATCGACCTGGCCCGTGAAGATCGCGACCCGTTCCGGCTGCACGACTTCGAGGCGATCGGCGGTAATCTCGATCGGCAGGGCGCTGTCGTGCCGCGACGCTTGAGCGCGGCCGACTACCGGCGCCGCCAGGCTCAGCGCGGCGACAAGGCCCAAGCGCAGGGCGGAGCGCCAGCTGATCTTTGGGCGCAGAGCCGAAGCCGAACGATGCCGCCGGCGAGCGCAAACCACGTCAGGAGGCCTCGTCGCGCGGGCTGGGCGGCAGGGTCACCTTGACCCGACCCTCGAAGCGCAGCCGATCGCCCTGGCCATAGATCTGGAAGCGGTCGGCCGAGAGCGTTCCGGTCGGCCCTGAGCCCTGGATCGGTCGGTCGCCGACCACCAGCCCTTCGCGCAGGTCGATGCGCGCGCGGACGGTGTCGAAGCGATAGCCATCGCTGGTGGTCAGCGTCACGCCGCCATCCAGATCGAGCTTGTCGGCTTCACGGTTATAGAGGCCGCCCTGCGCGGTCAGGTTCAGATCGCGCGGACCGGCAGTCGTGAGCGCACCGGCCGGGCGATCCAAATGCACCCGGTCGGGCCGCTTCGGGTCGGCATAGGCCGACGCCGCGGTCAGCACGTATGATTCGGCATTCTTGGTCTGACCGACATAGCGCGGGCGGTGCATCCGCATGACGTCGGCGCCGTCGACGTTGGCGTTGGCGAAGATCGGGACGATCAGCCCGCCGGCGCCGCCGATCAGCTGGGGCCAGAGGCCGACCAGCGCGATCAGGCTGAGCGCGACCGCGGGCAGCAGGTAGCGCAGCAGCTCGACCAGCCGGCTGTACCGGCGGTGCACCGGCGGTATGGGCCTGAAGCGCCGGCCGTCGTTGACGCCGATCGTGCCGATCTGGCTCATGCGATGCCCGCGCGCAGGCAGTCGTGCATGTGCAGCGCGCCGACCGGCCGGCCGCGCTCGACCACGAAGATCACCGTGAACGGCCGCTCAGCCTGGTTCATCACGGCCAGCGCCTCGGCGGCCAGCGCCTGCGGCCGGATCGTCTTGGGCGCCGGGGTCATGATCTCGACCGCGCGGCGCTCAAGCAGATCCGGGCTCATGTGGCGTCTCAGGTCGCCGTCGGTGATGATGCCGGCGAGACCGCCGCGGCCGTTGAGCACGGCGACACAGCCGAGCCGCTTGGCGGTCATCTCGAGCAGCACCTCCGGCATGCGCGCCTCCATGCCGACGGTCGGCAGGTCGGCGCCCGAGTGCATCAGCTCTTCGACCCGCACCAGCAGTTGACCGAGCTTGCCGCCGGGATGGAGCAGGCTGAAGTCCTGGCTGCCGAACCCGCGCCGCTCCAGCAGTGCCACCGCAAGCGCATCGCCGAGCGCCAGCATCGCCGTGGTCGAGGTGGTCGGCGCCAGGCCCATCGGGCAGGCCTCAGGCCGTCTCGGCAGGACCAGGACCAGATCCGCGGTCTCGGCCAGGCTGCTGGGAGCGCGGCCGACGATCGCAAGCAGCGGAATCGCAAACCGCCGGCTGTAGGCGACGATGTCGGCGAGCTCCGGCGTCTCGCCGGAATTCGACAAGGCGAGGACCACGTCCTGGGTCGTGATCATGCCGAGATCGCCGTGGCTGGCCTCGGCCGGGTGAACGTAGAGCGCCGGCGTGCCGGTCGAGGCGAGGGTGGCGGCGATCTTGCGCCCGACGTGCCCGCTCTTGCCCATGCCGGTGACCACGACCCGGCCGTCCGCCGCTGCCAGCTGCTCAACGAACCGCTCGAAGCCCTCGTCGAGCGCCTCGGCCAGCGCCGTGAGCGCCTCGGCCTCGGTCCACAGCACCCGCCGTGCGACCGCGAGCGCCGCACTCGAGGGTACGGCGGCCAGATTGACGGTTTGGCGTGCGGCAGCGGTCATCTTGGGCTCCTGGCTCACGCTGCAGGCCATCCGGTCGCGGTCGCTGGCTTCGATCGCGACCCGCCGGCGGCCCTGGGATGCCAAGACAGGTGTGCCGCCACGGATCTGAGTGTCCGTGATTGGGGCGACAATATGGTCATGCCGAGCATCGGGCGTCAACGCGACCGGCCAACGCCGCCGCCTCAGTAAGCGAAGATGTCGTCATCGGCCCAGCCGGCCAGATCGAGTTCGGCGCGATGCGGCAGAAAGTCGAAACAGGCGCGGGCCAACGCCGCCCGGCCGTCGCGCTCGAGCATGCCGGTCAGGCGCTCACGCAGCTGGTGCAGGTGGAGAACGTCGTTGGCGGCGTAGGTCAGCTGCGCCTCGCTCAGCTCGGCCGCCCCCCAGTCGGAGCTTTGCATCTGCTTGGAGAGGTCGACGCCGAGCAGATCCTGGCAGAGGTCCTTCAGGCCATGGCGGTCGGTATAGGTGCGAGCGAGCTTGGAAGCGACCTTGGTGCAGTAGACCGGGCGCGCGCTGACGCCGAGATAGCGGCGCAGGATCGCGAGGTCGAAGCGGGCGTAGTGGAACACTTTCTCGACCGCTCCATCGGCGAGCAGCCGGCCGAGATTCGGGGCCTCGTAGCCGCCTGCCCAAAAGCGCACCAGGTGGCACTCGCCATCGCCGGCCGAGAGCTGGACGAGGCAAAGCCGGTCGCGCGCCGGCTTCAGGCCCATCGTCTCGGTGTCGACCGCCACCACCGGCCCCAGGCTGACGCCGGCCGGCAGATCGCGCTCATGTAGGCTGATCGACATCGCGTGATTGATCCATCCGACCCGGCGCTTTGCCACCCTTGCGCGTGACCGTAGCAGACCGCTGCCGGCCCGGCGAGATCTAGCGCGCCGCCAGTAAACCCGGGATTAATCGGAGCTGACGAGCGGATGGTGCCCAGGAGAGGACTCGAACCTCCACGGCCTTGCGACCGCTAGCACCTGAAGCTAGTGCGTCTACCAATTCCGCCACCTGGGCCCGGAGGCGAGGCTCGATGTAAGCAGTCTCGCTCTGATCGTCAACCGCGAACCCCATGGCGGCGAGGGCTCTCCGGGTGCCCCGCTCCGGATCGTTTTCTTTTCCGCGCGGCGCCTTATAGTCCGGCCGCCGGATCGCGGTCGGTTCGCCAAGGCGGGTGGCGGCCCGCCGGCCCGGCGCCAGGAGACGGCGATGCGCGACCGACTGATCACGATCTTCGGCGGCACCGGTTTCATCGGCGGTCACGTCGTGCGCCGGCTGGCCGCGCGCGGCGCCGAGACTCCGGGTGATCAGCCGCGATCCGGCGCATGGCGCGCGGCTGCAGCCGATGGGCGATGTCGGGCAGATCGTCGTCGAGCGCGCCGACCTCGGCAGCGCGGCAGCGCTCGAGGAGGCGATCCAGGGGGCGTTTGCGGTCGTCAACCTGATCGGCATCCTCTACGAGACCCGCAGGCAAACCTTCCAGGCAATCCAGGCCGAGCTACCTGGGCGGATCGCTCGGGCCGCCGCCGCGGCCGGCGTGCAGCGCCTGGTGCAGATCTCGGCGCTCGGCGCCGATCCGGCGTCGGCCAGCGCCTATGCCCGGAGCAAGGCCGCGGGCGAGCGGGCCGTGCGCGAGGCGTTTGCGCGGGCGACGATCCTGCGGCCGAGCATCGTGGTCGGCGCCGAGGACGGTTTCTTCAACCGGTTCGCCGGGATGGCGCGGCTGCTGCCGGCGCTGCCGCTGATCGGCGGCGGCCGCACCCGGTTCCAGCCGGTCTACGTCGGCGACGTCGCGGCCGCGATCGTCGCGGCGCTGGAGCGGGACGACGCGCCGGCCGAGACGTTCGAGCTCGGCGGCCCACGGGTCTACAGCTTCGCCGAGCTGATGCGCTACATGCTGCAGGTGATCGGGCGGCGCCGCCTGCTGCTGCCAGTCTCGTTCAAGCTGGCGACCTGGCAGGCGCGGCTGCTCGAGGTGCTGCCAGTGCCCCCGTTGACCCGCGATCAGGTCGAGCTTCTGAAACACGACAACGTCGTGAGCGCCAGCGCGCGCACGCTCGCCGACCTCGGCATCACACCCACCCCGATCGAGCTGGTGGTGCCTGAATATCTCGGCCGCTATCGGGCAATCCCCGCGGGTCCGACACGCATTCAAGAGTGATCCCGTAGTGGTACTATTTTTTCTCGATTAACTGGGCTCGCAGCGGGATGGCTGCCCAATCCGTGAGCAGTCCCGGAAATTAGTCCCAATACGGCCCTAAAGCTGGGAATACCGCTGGACTGCTGCCGCCTGACAGCTTTATATCAGCCTACTCTGCGATCGTGCCGCGCAGGCTTGCAAGCCGGGGCGCGGCCGCATGCGGTGGTCGAGGCTGGGAGTCCGTCGCTCGTGACCGCCAAGATGATGCAGTTTCTCTCGGTGCCGCAGACGATGCCCGACAGACGGGCGATCGCCGAGCGCCGGCATGATTTCCGGGAGATCTACGACCGCTTCCAGCCGGAGCGGGCGGCCGAGCAGGCGGCGCGCTGCGAGCAATGCGGCATCCCGTTCTGCCAGATCCACTGCCCGCTGCACAACAACATCCCCGACTGGCTGCGGATGACCGCCGAGGGCCGCCTCGAGGAGGCCTACGAGCTGGCGGCGGCGACCAACAACATGCCCGAGATCTGCGGCCGGATCTGCCCTCAGGACCGGCTGTGCGAGGGCAACTGCGTGATCGAGAAAGGCTTCGAATCGGTCACGATCGGCGCGGTCGAGAAGCATGTCACCGACACCGCCTTCGAGATGGGCTGGGTCAAGCCGCCGCGGCCGGCCCGCCAGCGCGCCGAATCGATCGGCGTGATCGGCGCCGGCCCGGCCGGGCTCGCGCTCGCCGACCAGTTGCGCCGGCGCGGCTACCAGCTTCATATCTACGATCGCTACGACCGGGTCGGCGGCCTCCTGGTCTATGGCATTCCCAACTTCAAGCTGGAAAAGGTGATCGTGGAGCGGCGCACCAAGGTGCTGGCCGAAAGCGGCATCCAGTTTCATCTGAACTCGGAGGTCGGCCGCGAGGTCGGCTTCGACGAGCTGCGCGCGCGCCACGACGCGCTGTTCATCGGCACCGGCGTCTACCGGGCGCGCGATGTCGCGATGCCCGGGGTGGGCCTGGCCAACGTCGTGCCGGCGCTCGACTATTTGGTGGCGAGCAACCGCAAGGGGCTGGGCGACCCGGTGCCGGCGTTCAACTCCGGTGCGCTCAACGCCGCCGGCAAGCGGGTCGTCGTGATCGGCGGCGGCGATACCGCGATGGACTGCGTGCGGACCGCGGTGCGCCAGGGCGCCGTCTCGGTCCAGTGCCTCTACCGGCGCGACCGGGCCAACATGCCGGGCTCGATGCGCGAGGTGAAGCACGCCGAGGAGGAGGGGGTCGAGTTTCTCTGGCAGGCGACCCCCGAGGCGTGCCTGGGCGATGACCGGGTGAGCGCGGTGCGCGCGGTCCGGATGCGCCTTGGCGCCGCGGACGCGAGCGGCCGGCAGCGGCCGGAGCCGATCCCCGATTCGAGCTTCGTGGTCGAGGCCGACCTCGTGATCAAGGCGCTGGGCTTCGATCCGGAAGATCTGCCGGGCCTGTTCGGCGCGCCCGAGCTGCAGGTGACCCGCTGGGGCACCGTGCGGATCGACTGGCAGACCATGATGACGCCGCTCGAGGGCGTGTTCGCAGGCGGCGACATCGTGCGTGGCGCCTCGCTCGTGGTCTGGGGAGTTCGGGACGGGCGCGATGCGGCCGAAGGCATGCACGACTGGTTGCAGGCGCGCGCGCCGCAGCTCGCCGCCGCGTCCTGAGGAGGCGATCATGATCAGCGGCGAATCCGGCCAGCGCTTCGTCGAGCAGTACGTCCTCAACGCCCGCCATCTGGCGGCGCGCGGCCTGTACGATCCGGCGAGCGAGCACGATGCCTGCGGGGTCGGCTTCGTCGCCGCGATCGACGGCCGGCCCCGGCGCCAGGTGGTCGAGGCGGCGATCGATGCCTTGCGCGCGGTCTGGCATCGGGGCGCGGTCGACGCCGACGGCAAGACCGGCGATGGCGCCGGCATCTACCTCGAGATCCCGCAGGACTTCCTGCGCGAGCAGATCCGCGGCAGCAAGCACAGCCGCGGCCGGATCGCGGTCGGCATGGTGTTCCTGCCGCGCACCGACTTCGCCGGCCAGGAGCGCTGCCGGACGGTCGTCGAGACCGAGGTCCTGGGCTTTGGCTACTCGATCCTCGGCTGGCGCCAGGTGCCGGTCGACACCTCGGTGATCGGCGACAAGGCGATCGCGACCCGGCCCGAGATCGAGCAGATCGTGCTGGGCAACCCCAAGGGAGTGGACGACGACGAGTTCGAGCGCGAGCTGTTCCTGATCCGGCGCCGGATCGAGAACCAGGTGCTGGCCGAGCACATCAACGGCTTTTACATCTGCTCGTTGTCCTGCCGCTCGGTGATCTACAAGGGCCTGTTCCTCGCCGAGCAGCTGTCGGTCTTCTATCCCGACCTCCAGGACGAGCGCTTCGCCTCGAGCTTCGCGGTCTTCCACCAGCGCTACTCGACCAACACCTGGCCCTCCTGGCCGCTGGCGCAGCCGTTCCGGATGCTGGCGCACAACGGCGAGATCAACACGCTGCGCGGCAATCTGAACTGGATGAAGAGCCACGAGACGCGGATGGTCGCGCCCGCGTTCGGCGATTACAACGAGGACGTCAAGCCGATCATCCAGGCCGGCTCCTCCGACAGCTCGGCGCTCGATGCCGTGATCGAGGCCCTGGTCCGGGCCGGCCGCTCGCTGCCGCTCACCAAGACCCTGCTGATCCCGCCGGCCTGGGCCAAGAAAATGGCGATCCCGCAGGCGCACAAGGATCTGTTCAGCTACTGCAACTGCGTCATGGAGCCCTGGGACGGCCCGGCCGCGGTCGTCGCCTGCGACGGTCAGTGGGTGATCGGCGGCATGGACCGCAACGGCCTGCGGCCGATGCGCTACACCCGGACCGCGGACGGCCTGCTGGTGGTCGGCTCCGAGACCGGCATGGTGCCGCTGGTCGAGGGCGACATCGTCGAGAAGGGCCGGGTCGGTCCCGGCGAGATGGTCGGCGTCGACCTCCGGGCCGGCAAGTTCTATCACGACCGCGAATTGAAGGACCTGCTCGCTGGCCAAAAGCCGTTCGGGCAGTGGGTCAAGAACATCACCTACCTGGACAACCTGGCTGCCAAGCGCGCATTCGAGGCTACTCAGCTCGAACGGGCGGAGCTGCGCCGGCGCCAGAACCTGTTCGGGATCTCGGTCGAGGAGCTCGAACTGCTGCTGGCCCCCATGGTGCTGGACGCCAAGGAGGCGGTCGGCTCGATGGGCGACGACACGCCGGTCGCGGTGCTCTCGGATCACTACCGGGGGCTGCATCACTTCTTCCGGCAGCAGTTCAGCCAGGTCACCAACCCGCCGATCGACAGCCTGCGCGAATACCGGGTCATGAGCCTGAAGACCCGCTATGGCAACCTCGGCAACGTCTACGACCAGGCGCCGAGCCAGACGCGGATTCTGCAGCTCGAGAGCCCGCTGCTGCTGACGACCGAGTTCAACGCGCTGCTCGAGCATTTCGGGCGCAAGCTCACGACCATCGACTGCACTTTCGAGCTTGGCGCCGGCGCCGGGGCGCTGCGCGAGGCGCTGGCCCGGATCCGCGCTGAGGCCGAGAACGCGGTGCGCGAAGGCTACGAGCAGATCGTGCTGAGCGACGAGGCGGTCTCGGAACTGCGGGCGCCGATCCCGGTGATCCTGGCCGCGGGTGCCGTGCACAGCCATCTGGTGCGCGAGGGTCTGCGCAGCTTCAGCTCGATCACGGTGCGTTCGGGCGAATGCCTGGACGTCCATTATGTCGCGGTGCTGATCGGGGTCGGCGCCACCGCGGTCAACCCCTATCTCGCCGAGGCGGCGATCGCCGACCGCCACGCCCGCGGCCTGTTCCCCGGCTTGACCCTGGAGGACTGCCTCGCCCGCTACAAGGAGGCGGTCGACCAGGGGCTGCTGAAGGTGATGTCGAAGATGGGCATCTCGATCCTCAGCAGCTACCGCGGCGGCTACAACTTCGAGGCGGTCGGGCTGTCGCGCTCGCTGTGCGCCGAGTATTTCCCAGGGCTGATCACGCGGATCTCGGGCATCGGGCTCGCCGGGATCCAGAACAAGGTGCTGGCGCTGCACCGGCGCGCCTACGACGACGCCAACCCGCCGCTCACGATCGGCGGCCTGTACCGCTATCGGCGCGGCGGCGAGCGGCACGCTCTGGAAGGGCCGGCGATCCATCAGCTGCAGTACGCGGTCGCGAGCGATTCGTATGCCGCCTACAAGAAGTACGCCGAGATCCTGTACCGGCAGAAGCCGATCGCGCTCCGCGATCTCGTCGACTTCGACCGCCGCCAGGCGCCGATCCCGATGGACGAGGTCGAATCGATCACCGAGATCAGGAAGCGCTTCGTCACGCCCGGCATGTCGCTCGGCGCGCTCTCGCCCGAGGCCCACGAGACGCTCACGATCGCGATGAACCGGATCGGCGCCAAGTCGGACAGCGGCGAGGGCGGCGAAGCCCAGGAGCGCTATCTGCCACGGCCCAACGGCGACAACGCCAACTCGCCGATCAAGCAGGTCGCATCCGGCCGGTTCGGGGTCACTGCGGAGTACCTGAACGCCTGCCGCGAGCTCGAGATCAAGATCGCCCAGGGTGCCAAGCCTGGCGAGGGCGGTCAGCTGCCTGGCTTCAAGGTCACGGTCGAGATCGCCAAGCTCCGGCACGCGACCCCCGGCGTCAGCCTGATCTCGCCGCCGCCGCATCACGACATCTACTCGATCGAGGATCTGGCCCAGCTGATCTACGACCTGAAGCAGATCAATCCGGACGCCAAGGTCTGCGTCAAGCTGGTCTCGGAAGCCGGGATCGGCACGATCGCGGCCGGCGTCGCCAAGGCCAAGGCGGACGTGATCCTGGTCTCCGGCCACTCGGGCGGCACCGGGGCGAGCCCGCAGACCTCGATCAAATACGCCGGCACGCCCTGGGAGATGGGCCTGTCCGAGGTCAATCAGGTGCTGACGCTGAACCGGCTGCGCCATCGTGTCGTGCTGCGCACCGACGGCGGCATCAAGACCGGCCGGGACGTCGTCATCGCGGCGATGCTGGGGGCTGAGGAGTTCGGCGTGGGCACCGCGGCGCTGGTCGCGATGGGCTGCATCCTGGTCCGCCAGTGCCACTCCAACACCTGCCCGGTCGGGGTCTGCACCCAGCGCCCGGACCTGCGCGAGAAATTCGAGGGCACGCCCGACAAGGTCGTCAACCTGTTCAGCTTCATCGCCGAAGAGGTGCGCGAGATCCTGGCCTCGCTCGGTCTGCGCTCGATCGAGGAGGCGATCGGGCGCAGCGACCTGTTGCACCAGATCTCACGCGGCAGCGACGATCTGGACGATCTCGACCTGAACGCGATCCTGGCCCAGATCGACACCGGCGGCCATCCGCGCCATTGCGCGATCGCAGGCCGCAACGAGGTGCCGGATTCGCTCGATGCACGGATGATCCAGGACGCCCGGGCCGCGCTCGTCGAGGGCGAGAAGATGCAGCTCGCCTATAATGTCCGCAACGTCCACCGCGCGGTCGGAACCCGGCTCTCGGCGCACATCACGCGCCGCCACGGCATGGATCAATTGCCGCCCGGCCAGATCACGGTCCGCCTGCGCGGCTCCGCCGGCCAGTCCCTTGGCGCGTTCGCGGTCCAGGGCCTGCGGCTCGAGGTGTTCGGCGATGCCAACGACTACGTCGGCAAGGGGCTCTCGGGCGGCACGATCGTGGTCCGGCCGCTGGTCTCCAGCCCGATGGTCGCCGAGGACAATGTGATCATCGGCAACACCTGCCTTTATGGCGCGACCGCGGGCAAGCTGTTCGCGGCCGGGCGCGCGGGCGAGCGCTTCGCGGTCCGCAACTCCGGCGCGATCACGGTCGTCGAGGGCTGCGGCGACAACGGCTGCGAGTACATGACCGGCGGCGTCGCGGTGGTGCTCGGGCCGATCGGGGACAATTTCGCGGCCGGCATGAGCGGCGGCATGGCCTACGTCTACGATCCCGAAGGCCATTCCGCCGAGCGCATCAACCGCGACATGGTGATCTACCAGCGGCTCGAGGTCGGCCACTACGAGGACGAGCTCAAAGCCCTGCTGGCGGTGCACGTCAAGAGCACCCAGAGCCGCTTTGCCGAGCGGATCCTCGCCGAGTTCGAGCGCGAGGCCGGCCGTTTCTGGCAGATCGTGCCCAAGGAGATGCTGGACAAGCTGGAGGTGCCGGTCCGGCGCGAGATCGCGGTGGCACTGACGGCCTGATCGGCCGCTGCCGCAGACCGTCTCAGGTTCTGCCGTGGTCCCCTGACGCCCTGCCGCAGGGCCTCAGAGCGCCCCATAAATCGGCTTGTGCTTGGTATAGCCGCCATCGATGGTCAGGACCTCGCCCACGCACCAGCATTCGTTCGACCAGAAGTACATGGTTGCCGCGGCGATATGCGAGGGGTCGGTGAGGCCGCCGATCGGCATGCTGTCCTCGACCGCTTGCAGGCGTCCCGCGCCGATCTCGTTCTGCGCGGCCATGGGGCCGCGCAGCGGCGAGGGCGCGAGGCCGTTCAGGACCAGGCCGTGCGCTTCGAGGAAGTGGCGGGCTTGAAGCGTCAAAAGGTTGAGCAGACCGCCTTTGGACGCCTCGTAGGCGGCGCTCGCGCGGCCCTCCGAGCCGACGGTCGCCGACGTCGAGAGGATGATGACGCCGTGGGTGCGGCGCGCGAAGGCCCCGGCCCGGATGCCTTGCTTCAGCACGTTGTGAGCGCCCCAAAGGTTCACCGCGCAGGCGCCCAGGACGTCTTCCTTGCTGAGTTCCTCGGGTGGGGTCAGCGGCCTGGGTGAGATGCCGGCCGTGTATAGCAGATAGCGGATGTCGCGGTGGCGCGAGAAGAGGGCGGCGACGGCCTCCTCACTGGCGACATCGACGGTTTCCGCACCGACTTCTAAGGGATGGATTGGCGGCGGCGATCGACCGAGCGAACCCGGCAAGGGCCGTACTTTTCCCGTTGACGTTGATCGCATCCGCGCCGTCGACGAGAACGAGCCTGGCAGCGCCCAGCCACTCGCCGACGCGATTGGCGAGGTATTGGCCCATCAGGCCGACGCCCACGATCATGACGTTGGGGTTCTGGTCGTACGAAAGTGCAGCCACGCGCCTGCCGCTCCCTTTGCCACCGGGATGTGAACGAGCCCGGCAAGCCTAGCGACTTTGGCGGCAGAGAACCAGCCGGCGGGAATGCGGCGCCGCCGTCGGCGCGAGTAGCGTGGGCGGTCAAGGCCGCCAAAGCGAAACGGGGTGACCGGCTCGATCACCCCGTCCGCATCTCTTTGCCCATCCGCAAAGCTGGCGGGGTCTGGCGACCGGCTACTGGTTGGTCGTGGTCCCTTGGTTGGTCGTGGTCCCCTCGGTCGCCGGCGGGGTCGCCGGGGCGGTCGTCGCCGCCGGTTCTTTATCGCCGGCCGCCGGGGCGACCGCACCCTGATCTGCCTGCTCGCCGCAAGCCGCGAGCAGCAGGAGCGCCGCGCTCAAGCCGGCTGCGCCGGTCAACCAATGTCGCCTCATCGCACGCATCTCGTAACCCTCCTGTTCGACACGCCTGCCCGGCGGAAGGCGCCGGCACTAATGGCGTTTCACCATGGCGCTGAATTGCCCATCGGGGCAAAAAAATGGCCGGCGCACCAACATGATGGGGCGATGCGCCGGCCGATCGGCTCAGGTGTTGCCCTGACGGGCGGTAGGGGTCCAAACCATCTGCGGGTCCTCTCCGCTCCGGCCTGCCCCGACACTCGGCTTGCGAGTGTCTGCACCCGAACCAGCGTTACGACGCCGCGAGGGTGGCAATTCGACGAGCGCCTGATCGATCGCCTAAACCTCAGCTACGCCGAACGATCCGAGTCTGAGCGGCGACCACTACCCCTGTGGCGCTGGCACCGGTCAGCTTGCTGAGCATCCGAGACTCTCACGCGTGGTGTCGCGGTCGCGTCTGACTCTCAGCCCTCGGACAGTCACTAAGGCAAACAGGAGCTTTCCGGGTTTATTCCTTGTCTGACCGCGCTCGTGATTTTTGTTTGGCCGGTCTGACGTGGGCGGTCGCCGGCAGCGCCGTGGTGGCCGCCAGCGAGGCCGCCGGAGCTACTTGAACAGCTCGGCGCGCAGCTGTCTCAGGCTTGGCAGCTGGCCCTCGGTGAACGGCAGCGGCCGGCAGAGCTGCATCGCGGCGAGGCCCAGGCGGGCTGCGAGCAGGCCGTTCATCACCCCCTGGCCGGCCCTGGCAGACAGCGCGGCAAGCAAGGTCGCGCCGGTGGCTTCGACGGCGGCGTCGCTGAGCAGTTCGCCGACGTCGGCGGCGAGCACGTTGAGGACTGTCTGACGGAGCAGACGCGCCGAGGCTACCGCGCCCGGGCGGACGCCGTACAGGTGCGCGATCGCGCGCAGCATTGAGAGCGTGCGGGTCAGCACGAGGACGCTGTCGAGCAGCCCGAGCGGGCTCAGTGCGGTCAGCGCGCCGATGTCGCGCGCGCCGCGCCGGACCAGCTGGTACGCCCGCTGGTCGAGCGGGCTCAACACCGTGGTTGCGAACAGGCGCAGCTGCTCGCCGTCGTTCAAGGCGTCGCTCGCCTGCGCCTGGAAGCGCTTGAGCCCTTCGCTCGCCTCGGCGCGGTCCCGGTACAGCCGCTCGAGGCGCTCGAGCAGCGGGCCGGCCTGGCCATGGACGTCCGAGGTCATCAGACGTTCGCCATCCCGGCGCAGGTGCTCGACCCGGGCCAGGCGGGCGAGGCTCAGCGCCTCGCGGCCGGCCACGCCGAGCGCTCCCGCGACGACGCCGCCCAGCAGCAGCGCGAAGCCGGCGCCGAGCCAAGGCGAGCGCTCGAACAGATCGGCCATCAGCTCATAGGCTTCGAGGCCCGCGAGCCCAAGCAGCAGCAGCCCGCCGCTCCAGAACAGCAGTCGGCGCCAGGGCCGCGCCGGCGCGGCTGGCGGCGCACTCACCGGCACCAGCGGCGCCGGCGCGGGCTCCGGCTCGACCAGCTCGAGCTGGCCCGGCGCCACGCTCGCGGCGTCGAGCTCGAACGGAGCGATCGGCTGTCGCTCTGCCATCACCGGCGGCCGCTCGGGCATCCCGAACTTCTCCGGCCGCAAGCAGCCCTGGGGTTCAGAGCCTGCGCGGCTGCCGCCAGCCAGCACCAGGGCGGCGCTGCGGATCGAGCGTCGGGCGCGGCGGGCAATTGGAGCTGCGGCGTCATAGCAGACGGTCGCCGAGCAGCACCTCGAGCGCCTGGTCGAGGCGGATGTGCTGCGGCTTGTCGGCACCGTGCAGCATCAGGCGGCGGGGGGCGAAGTCGCGAAACCGGAACCGATCCTCACGCCAGTCCTCCTCGGCCGGCAGGTCGGGCGGAATCTCGCCCGGGAACAGGACCGTGGCGCGCTGCTCGCCCTTGAGCACGCCGCGAACGCAGGAGAGCACCTGACCCTGATGCTCGGTGCGGACCACGTCGGTCGAGCGCAGCGCAGCCAGCGTCACGAAGGCCGGCTTGACCCCCTCGAACCGGGCGGCGCCCGCGGCCTGATCGACCATCCGCTCGAGCAGCAGGCGAAGGTTGGGATGCTGGTTGTGGGCGACGTGGTCGGCCTGGCTCGCGGCGAACAGCAGCGTCTCGATGCGCGGCCGCAGCAGGCGCGCGAGCAGGCCGCTTTGGCCGTAGCGGAAGTTGCCGAGCACGTGCCCGAGCGCCGCCTCGCAGTCGGCAAAGCAGGCCCGGCCGTGGTTGAGGACGCCGAGCACGTCGACCAGCACGATCTGGCGATCGAAGCGGCTGAAATGCTCGCGATAGAAGGGCAGGACGACCAGGCTGCGGTAGCGTTCGTAGCGGGCGCGCATCAGCCGGGCGAGGCCGCGCCCGGGATCGGTCTCCGGCAAGGGGCAGAACTGCAGCAGCTCGCTGCCGGCCAGATCGCCCGGCATCGTGAAGCGGCCGGGCTGGAGCAGGCTGAGCCCGGCCGCCTGGCAGCGGCGCAGGTAATCGGTGTAGATCGCCGCCGCCTCGGCCGCCAGATCCGGCGAGCCGGCCGCCTGCGGATCGAGGCCGGCCATGAAGTCCCGCCAGTCCTTGGCGAGCGCCGCGCGCGGCGGCGTTTCCGCCAGCCGCAGCGTGGCGGCCGACCAGGCCTCGTAGCTCTGCTCGAGCAGCGCCAGATCGAGCAGCCACTCGCCCGGATAATCGATGATCTGGACGGTCAGCAGCCGGCGCTCGCCGAGCCGGCGCCGGAGCGCGCCCTTGACCACGAAGCGAAGCTGCAGCCGCAGCGTGCTCAGGCGCTCGGTCGGCGGCGGCCAGTCCGGCTCGGGGCTGGCGAGCGCGGCGCGCGAGCGCTCGAACGGGAACGGCGGCAGATCGTCCGGGGCGGACGGCAGCAGGCGGACCCCGAGCAGCCGGCCCTCCTGCGCCGCGGCCAAGAACGGCAGCTCCTTGGAGCGCAGCAGGTGGTGCACCGCCAGCGTGATGAACACGGTCTTGCCGCTGCCGCGCAGGCCGGTCACCGCAAGCCGGAGCGTGCGGTCGCGAACCAGGTCGGTGAGTTCCTGAAGCCCGCGCTGGAGGCGGGCCGGCGAGGGCAGGCTGGTCAGATCCCGAAGGCTGGTCCAGGCGAACCGGCTGGCCATCAGGGCCCGCCCTTGCCCGCCAGCAGCGCCAGGCAGACCAGCAGGCCGAGCTCGCGATTGCTGCGGAACCGGCGCAGGCAGGAGGCCGGATCGTCGAGGTCGAGGGTCGCGACCTGCCAGGCGAAATGCAAGGCGACGGCCGCGAGCAGCAGATAGAAGCCGGGCCCGAGGCCGGCCGCCCAGCCGGCCGCTGCCAGCAGCGCGAGCGTGGTGCCGTAAAAGCACCAGAGCCAGCGTGGCGTTGCGGCACCGAGCCGGCGGGCGCTCGAGCGGATCCCGATCAGGGCGTCGTCGGTCTTGTCCTGGTGGGCGTAGATCGTGTCGTAGCCGAGCGTCCAGAAGAAGCCCGCGGCGTACAGCAACAGCGCCGGAGCGGCGAGCTCGCCGGTCGCCGCCGCCCAGCCAGTGAGCGCGCCCCAGTTGAAGGTGATGCCGAGGAACGCCTGCGGCCACCAGGTGATCCGCTTCATCAGCGGATAGATCACGATCAGCGGCACCGAGCCGAGCGCGACCGCGATCGCGAACGGATTGAACGCGGTCAGGACCAGCAGCCCGATCAGCAGCTGGAGCGCAAGGAAGCCCAGCGCCTGGGCAACGCCGAGCTGGCCGCTCGCGAGCGGCCGGTGGCGGGTGCGCTCGACCCGCGCGTCGAGGTCGCGATCGATCAGGTCGTTGATCACGCAGCCGGCGCCGCGCATCGCGACCGCGCCGATCGCGAACAGCGCGACCAGACCGGCGTCCGGCCCGCCCGGGGCAAGTGCCAGGGCCCACCAGCCGGGCAGCAGCAGGAGCCAGCTGCCGATCGGGCGATCCCAGCGCGCCAGCACCGCATAGGGCCGCACCCGCTCGGGCAGGCGCTCGACCCAGCCGCGCTCGCGGTCCATGACGATTGGCGGCGCGTCTAACCCTTGCTTCGCCATGGCCATCCTTCTAGCGTTCGGCCTACCTCAGGACAAGCGAGCCCCTCATGGATGAGCACTCGTTGCACGCGCCCCGAGCCTCCGACCTGCGGCTGTTTGTCGACGTGCCCCTGGCGCTTGGGGGCCGGCTCGAGCCGAGCGCGGCCCAGAGCCACTATCTGTTGACGGTGATGCGCCGGCAGGCCGGCGACCGGGCGGTGCTGTTCAACGGCCGCGACGGCGAATGGCTGGCGGCGATCGAGCCGGTCGAGCGCCGCCGCTGCCGGCTGGCGATCGCCGAGCACCTGCGGCCGCAGCAGCCGGAGCCCGGCCCGGCGCTGCTGTTCGCGCCGCTCAAGCGGATCCGCCAGGAGTTCCTGATCGAGAAGGCGACCGAGCTCGGCGTCGCGCGGCTCGAGCCGGTGTTCACCAGGCGCTCGGTGGTCGATCGGATCAATCGGCCGCGGGTGCTGAGCATCGCGATCGAGGCGGCCGAACAATCCGGGCGGCTGACCGTGCCTGAGATCGACCTGCCGATCCCGCTCGACCAGCGGCTCGAGAGCTGGCCGGTCGACCGCCTGCTCTATTTTGGCGACGAGACCGGGGCCGGCGCACCAATTCTCGACGCGTTGCGGGGGCAGGGGCCGGGCGACCTGCTGATCGGGCCCGAGGGCGGCTTCACCGACGAGGAGCTGGCGGCGTTGCGCCGCCTCGACCAGGCGGTGGCGATCAGCCTCGGGCCGCGGCTGCTGCGCGCCGAGACCGCGGCGCTCGCAGCACTCGCCTGCTGGCAGGCGGCGGCGGCCTGAGCAGCCTCGCCTCTGGCCGGCGCGGCGCCGCGCCGCCGGCTCAGGTCGCGGTGCCGCCGACCGTCAGGCTCTCGATCAGCAGCGTCGGCTGACCGACCCCGACCGGCACCCACTGGCCGTCCTTGCCGCAGGTGCCGATGCCGTGATCGAGCTCGAGATCGTTGCCGATCGCCCTGACCTTGGTCAGGCAATCGGGGCCATTGCCGATCAGCGTCGCGCCCTTGACCGGCGCGGTCAGCCGGCCGTCCTCGATCAGCCAGGCTTCGGCGGCGGTGAACACGAACTTGCCGGACGTGATGTCGACCTGGCCGCCGGCGAAGTTGCGGGCGTAGAGACCGCGCTTGACGCTGCGCAGGATCTCCTCCGGATCGCGGTCGCCCGCGCGCATGTAGGTGTTGGTCATCCGCGGCATCGTCTGGTGCGCGTAGCTCTGGCGGCGGCCGTTGCCGGTCGGCTGCATGCCCATCAGGCGGGCGTTCTGCCGGTCCTGCATGTAGCCGACCAGGACGCCGTCCTCGATCAGGACGTTGCAGGCGCTGGGCGTGCCCTCGTCGTCGACGGTCAGCGAGCCGCGCCGGTCGTCGAGGGTGCCGTCGTCTACCACGGTCACGCCCTTAGCCGCGACCCGCTCGCCGAGCAGGCCGGCGAAGGCTGAGGTCTGCTTGCGGTTGAAGTCGCCCTCGAGGCCATGGCCGACCGCCTCGTGCAGCATGACGCCGGGCCAGCCGGGGCCGAGCACGACGGTCATCTCGCCGGCGGGCGCCGGCACCGCGTCGAGGTTGACCAGAGCCTGACGCAGCGCCTCGTCGACCATCGCCTGCCATCGCGCGGACTCGAGCAGGTCGTCGTAGCCGATCCGGCCGCCGGCGCCGAAACTGCCGGTCTCCATGCGCCGGCCGTCGCCGACCACGACCTGGACGTTGAGCCGGACCAGCGGACGGATGTCGGCGCTCTGCGAGCCGTCGGCGCGCAGGATCTGGACCCGCTGCCAGGAGCCGCCGAGGCTGGCGCTGACCTGTTTCACCCGGGGATCCTTGGCCCGGGCGTAGGCATCGATCTGCTCCAGCAGCCCGACCTTGGCGGCCTGCGGCCGGCCCTGGATCGGGTTGGCCTCGCCGTAGCGCTTGCGGTTGGTGCCCGGCGGCGGCAGGGCCAGGCGACCGCCATGGCCGGCCTTGACCGCGCCGACTGCGTCGATCGCCCGCTCGAGCGCCGCGGTGCTGAGCTCCGGGCTGTGGGCGAGTGCCACCGCTTCGCCGGCGACCGCCCGCAGCCCGAATCCCCGGCTGGTATCGAACGAGGCGCTCTTGAGCCGGCCGTCGTCGAAGGCGAAGCTCTCGGTCTCGCGATACTCGAGGAACAGCTCGCCATCGTCGACGCCGGCGAGCCCGCGACCGACCAGCTCCGGCAGACGCTCGAGGTCGAGCTCGGCGCTGGCGAAGAAGCTGGGGTCGAAGATCCGCGAACTGGTCATGGCACGAACTTTCGGTTGGCGCCCGCTGGGCCCGGGCGCGACAGTTGGCGCACCGGTTGGCAGATGGCGGCGATCGTCCTTCCCTGATATAGGCCCTCGGCCGTGGGGGCGAGCCCCGGGCGGGCTAAGATTTTTCGCCGCTCAGGGGTCGTCCGGGTGACGGGCCTCCGGGGGCTGGGATTGCGACAATCTGCCACTTAGCCGAGTTCGAATGTGAGGTTGAATTATCAGGTGAAGTTTGCCGCGCGATGTCCTAAGGTCCAGCGGCTCACGCACCGCGTTAAGTCCGGTGGCGTCGCGTCCGAGCGAGGGGTTGGCATGCCAGTGATCCTGTTCAGCGTCTGGGCGCTGCTCGCGGTCGCCGCCGGCGCGGCGCAGGCCGCGGCCCCGGAGCCGTGGCAGATGGGCTTCCAGCCCGGGGTCACGTCGGTCATGGAGCGGCTGGAGTTGTTCAACACGTTCCTGTCCTGGATCATCACGCTGATCGCGGGCTTCGTGCTGGCGCTGCTGATCTACGTCTGCGTGCGCTTTGCCGCCTCGCGCCACCCGACGCCGTCGCGCCGGACCCACAACACGCTGCTCGAGATCGCCTGGACCACGGTGCCGGTCCTGATCCTGGTCGTGATCGCGATCCCCTCGTTCAAGCTCCTGTACTACGCGGACGTCGTCCCGGACGCCAACCTGACGGTCAAGGCGATCGCCCATCAGTGGTATTGGAGCTACGAGTATCCGGACAATGGCGAGTTCACTTTCGATGCCAACATGATCGCCGATGCCGACCTGCAGCCGGACCAATTGCGCCTGCTGACCACCGACAACGCGGTCGTGGTGCCGGTCGACACCGATGTCCGCCTGCTGGCGACCGCGACCGACGTGATCCATGCCTGGGCGATGCCGGCGTTCGGCGTCAAGATCGATGCGGTGCCGGGGCGGCTCAACGAGGCCTGGTTCCGGGTCAACACGCCCGGGACCTACTACGGTCAGTGCTCCGAGCTGTGCGGCGATTATCACGCCTTCATGCCGATCATGGTCAAGGCCGTGTCCCAGGACGAGTACGAGCGCTGGGTCAAGCAGGCGCAGCAGGACTTCGCCCAGAGCCGGGCGATCGACCTGGCCAAGCGCTGAGCAGAGGGTAGAGGACCGAGGAGCTGATCATGGCCCATGGTGCGATCGCCGTCGACGAGCGCGGCGCCCCGAAGAGTTTCCTTGTCCGCTGGGTCTACTCGACCAACCACAAGGACATCGGCACGCTGTATCTGGTGACGGCGTTCATCGCCGGCGTGCTCGGCATGGTCTTTTCGGTCATCTTCCGGCTCGAGCTGATGACCCCGGGGCCGGATATTCTGGGTGACAATCATCACCTGTTCAATGTCCTGGTGACCGGCCATGGCCTGATCATGGTCTTCTTCTTCATCATGCCGGCGATGATCGGGGGCTTCGGCAACTGGATGATCCCGCTGATGATCGGCGCGCCGGACATGGCGTTCCCGCGCATGAACAACATCAGCTTCTGGCTGCTGGTGCCGGCCTTCCTGCTGCTGCTCGGCTCGACCCTGGTCGGCGGCGTCGGCACCGGCTGGACGATCTATCCGCCGCTGTCGTCGGCGATCGGCCACCCGGGGATGGCGGTCGACATGGCGATCTTCAGCCTGCATCTGGCCGGCGCCAGCTCGCTGCTGGGCGCGATCAACTTCATCACGACGATCTTCAACATGCGCGCGCCCGGCATGACCATGCACAAGATGCCGCTGTTCGTGTGGGCGCTGCTGGTGACCGCCTTCCTGCTGCTGCTGGCGATCCCGGTCCTGGCCGGCGCGATCACGATGCTGCTGACCGACCGCAACTTCGGCACCAGCTTCTTCGATCCGGCGGGCGGCGGCGACCCGATCCTGTTCCAGCACCTGTTCTGGTTCTTCGGCCACCCCGAGGTCTACATCCTGATCCTGCCGGGCTTCGGCATCGTCAGCCAGGTCGTATCGACCTTCTCCAGAAAGCCGGTGTTCGGCTATCTCGGCATGGCCTACGCGATGGTCGCGATCGGCTTCATCGGCTTCATCGTCTGGGCGCACCATATGTTCACGGTCGGCATGGGGGTCGACGTCAAGGCCTACTTTGTCGCCGCGACCATGGTCATCGCGGTGCCGACCGGCATCAAGATCTTCAGCTGGATCGCCACGATGTGGGGCGGCTCGCTCGAGTTCAAGACGCCGATGCTGTGGGCGATCGGCTTCATCTTCCTGTTCACGGTCGGCGGCGTGACTGGGGTGGTGCTGGCCAATGCCGGCGTCGACATCGCCCTCCACGACACCTATTACGTCGTCGCCCACTTCCACTACGTGCTGAGCCTCGGCGCGATGTTCACGATCTTCGGCGGCTTCTACTATTGGATCGGCAAGATGTCGGGGCGGCAATACCCGGAGCGGCTCGGCCAGCTGCACTTCTGGCTGACGTTCATCGGCGTCAACCTGACCTTCTTCCCGATGCACTTCCTGGGCGTCGCCGGGATGCCGCGCCGGATCCCGGACTATCCGGACGCGTTCGCGCCCTGGAACCTGGTGGCCTCGCTCGGCGCCTACGTGTCGGCGATCGGCGTAGTGGTCTTCTTCTGGCTGCTGTACCGGACCTTCACCTCCGGCGAGAAGTGCCCCGACAACCCGTGGGGCGAGGGCGCGACCACGCTCGAGTGGACGGTGCCGTCGCCGCCGCCGTTCCACACCTTCAACGAGCTGCCCCAGGTCAAGTAGCGTGGCCGCGCCCGAGCAGCTCTTCGGCATCGAGCCCGCGGCCGCGGATGCGTCCGAGGTCCGCGACTACTGGCTGCTGCTGAAGCCGAACGTGATGTCGCTGGTGGTGTTCTCGGCGGCGGCCGGCCTGTATCTGGCACCCGGCCACCTGCATCCGGTGCTGGCGCTGGTCGCGATCCTGTGCGTCGCGACGGCGGCGGGCGCCGCAGCCGCGATCAACAACGGCTACGACGTCGACATCGATCGGATCATGACGCGCACCCGGCTGCGCCCGACCGCCGCCGGGCGGATCAGCCGCGACGACGCGCTCGCCTTCGGCGTGGTCCTGGCGATCATCTCGACCATGGTCATGGGCCTCGCAGTCAACTGGGTCGCAGCCTCGCTGCTGGTCCTGACGATCGCGTTCTATGTGTTCGTCTACACGCTTTGGCTGAAGCGGCGGACACCGCAGAACATCGTGGTCGGCGGCGCCGCCGGCGCCTTGCCGCCGATGGTCGGCTGGGCGGCCGTGACCGGCGAGGTGAGCCTCGCCTCGATCCTGCTGTTCCTGATCATCTTCGTCTGGACGCCGCCCCATTTCTGGGCCCTGTCGCTGTACCGGTGCCAGGACTACGCCCGGGTCGGCGTGCCGATGCTGCCGGTGGTTGCCGGCCCCGAGACGACCCGCCGGCACATCCTTGGCTACGTGCTGGCGCTGGTGCCGGTGAGCCTGCTGCCCTGGGGTCTGCATCTCGCCGGCCACCTCTATGGCCTCGCGGCGCTGGCGCTCGGCGGCGTCTTCCTCGGCCATGCGCTCCGGCTCCGCCGCGACCGGACCCAGCGCGCCGCCAGCCGCGCGTTCCGCTATTCGATCGTCTACCTGTTCGCGCTGTTTTTCGCCCTGGTCGCGGACAAGGCGCTGGGTTTTGCGGCCGCGGCCGCGGCCGGGACCGCCGCCGGAGGTGCGTGGTGATCGCCGCCCGGATGGACCGGCGCCAGCGCAACAAGAACCTCGCGATCGCCCTGATCCTGGGCGCGCTGGCCCTGCTGTTCTATCTGATCACGATCGTCAAGCTCGGCGGCGGCCCGTCATGAGCGGGACCCGACGGTCAAAGACAGTGACCGCGCTGCTCGCCTGCGCCGCGATCGTGGCCATGCTCGGGCTGACCGCGGCCTCGGTGCCGCTCTACCGGCTGTTTTGCCAGGCGACCGGTTACGGCGGCACGACCCAGCTTGCCCGGATCCCGCCGGCGCCGGCCGAGCGCACGATCAAGGTCCGCTTCAACGCCGACCTCGATCCCGGTCTGCCGTGGGTGTTCCAGCCGGGGCAGCGCGAGGCCGTGGTCCGGCTCGGCGAGCAGCACCTCGCCTACTTCCGCGCCAGCAACCGCGCCGATCACGCGGTCACCGGCCAGGCCACCTTCAACGTCACGCCCGACAAGGTCGGGATCTACTTCAGCAAGATCGCCTGCTTCTGCTTCGAGGAGCAGGTGTTGCAGCCGGGCGAGGAGGTCGACATGCCGGTGTCGTTCTTCGTCGACCCGGCGATCCTGGACGACCCGAACGCCCGCGAGGTCAGGACGATCACGCTGTCCTACACCTTCTTCATGGTCGGGGACGGCAACCGCAACCGGCCCGCGTCGTGACCGGGTCGATCGCGGCCGCGCCCCTCAGGAACGCGAGGGCAGGCAGGAGAATTCGGAATGGCCACGCCGGCTGACACCGCCCACCACGGGCATCACGAGGTCGACCACCCCTATCACCTGGTCGAGCCGAGCCCCTGGCCGATCACGGGCTCGATCTCGGCGCTGGTCCTGGTGACGGGCGGCCTGATGTACATGCACGAGTTCGCCGGCGGCATCTGGGTCATGCTGGCGGCCGTGCTGGGTCTCGCCTACACGTTGGTGCACTGGTGGGCGGACGTGATCCGGGAGGCGCGCACCGGCGACCATACCGAGCCGGTCTCCCGGGGGCTGCGGATCGGCATGGCCCTGTTCATCACCTCCGAGGTGTTGTTCTTCTTTGCCTTCTTCTGGGCCTATTTTTGGGGCGCCTTGCAGCACCCGATGGACGTCGAGGGCTATAGCTGGCTGCCCGCGGGCGCCCACCCGGTCGAGACCTGGGACATCCCGTTCCTCAACACGATGATCCTGCTGCTCTCCGGCTGCACGGTGACCTGGGCGCATCACTGCGTGCGCGAGGGCGATAACCGGACCGCGACCAAGGCGCTGGCGCTGACCGTCGGGCTCGGCGTCCTGTTCACGGCATTCCAGGCCTACGAGTACGTGCACACGATCTACAGCCCCGAAGGCTTCACGATCTCGAGCGGGATCTTCGGTTCGGCGTTTTACATGGCGACCGGCTTCCACGGCTTCCACGTGATGGTCGGCACGACGTTCCTGATCGTGTGCACGATGCGCGCCTGGTACGACCACTTCCGGCCGGACAAGCACGTCGGGCTCGAGGCCGCCGCCTGGTACTGGCACTTCGTCGACGTGGTCTGGCTGTTCCTGTTCGCCTGGGTCTACTGGTGGGGCGGCCGCTTGGCGCTCTCGGCGACCGGCCATTGACCGGGGCGCCGCCCGCAGCACTCTCGGCCGGGCTGCGCTGCCGCTGCCCGGCGTGCGGGCAGGGCCCGCTGTTCGAGGGGTTTCTCAAGGTCCGCCAGCCCTGTCCGGTCTGCGGCGCCGACGTCTCCGCCCATGACAGCGGCGATGGCCCGGTCGCATTCATCGTCCTGATCGCCGGCGGCCTCGTGGTCGGGCTCGCTCTGCTCACCGAGGTGAAGTACCAGCCACCGGTGTGGCTGCACCTCATCCTCTGGCTGCCGCTCGCGGTGCTCGTGGTCCTGGCCCTGATGCGCCCGTTCAAGGCGACCATGATCGCTCTCCAGTACAAGCATCGACGCCACGATTTCGACCAGCAGGTCGAATAAATCCACAATTGCGCTGACACTTTCCAAGTTCTGACGAGGATCTGACCGTCGGCGCGATCGGATTGGCGGCAGTTTGCGGCAACTTCGCACACTGATGTCTTCGATACGGCTGCGCGCAAAAGCTTTGACGGCGGATCACAACGCATCGATCAGATCCGGCGCGGCCATATCTTCCTCCACAACTGGTCAGTCATCGACGCCGGGAACGTTCAGCCTCGCCGCGTCACTGAGCACACCTGCGGTAGGCCGCCGGTTGACGACCCGTCCTTCAGGGGGCACTGTCGAACCAGGGTCAGAGGCGAATTTGGGAATGCCGGCGGAAGGCGAGATCTGGAACGGGGCGCGTTATCGCGCCGGACGCTGCCGTCAGATCATGCGGCGAACTGAAGCTCATGGCCGACAGTGGGTCTCATAGCGCCGGTCCCGACGTCGGCGCTGCGGCGGTCGGGTCGCGCGCGACCATCGCGACGGATATCGCTCGCGCGGCTGTGGGCATGTGGTCGTTTTGGCGCGCGGAGCGGCGGCAATGGAGTGATCCTGCCACGCTCCGCCGCTGGCAGACGGCCCGGCTGGTACGCCTCGTCCGGCATGCCTACGCGACCGTGCCATTCTACCGCAGGCTGTACGATCGCGAGGGCGTCGAGGTGGCGGGCATCCGCTCACTCGATGATCTCGCCGGGCTGCCCGTGGTGACCAAGGCGCAACTGCAGGCCGAGCCGGAAGACGAGCTGATCAGCTCCACCCGATGCCGGGAAGCGCTGGTCTCGGTCATGACCAGCGGCTCCTCGGGCCGGCCGTTCCGCGCCTGGCGCGACCGGCGGCTCGAGTACTGGCGCGCCGACCACCTGCTTCGGGTTCTCGCGACCGCGGGGTACCGCGCCGGCGATCGGGTTTTGATGGTGGTCGAGAACCCCGAGCGCATGGGCACCAGCTGGACCCGCTGGCGCAAGCTGACCTTCCGCGACCGCCCGGACCTCGTTCTGGCCGAACTCGACCGGCTGCGGCCAGCGATCGTCTACGGCTACGTCTCGGCGCTGCGCCGGGTGGCGCGGTACGCGCGCGAGCACGGCCGGAGCGTGCCGCGGCCGAAGGCGGTCGTCACGGTCACCGAGGCCCTGGATCCGATCACGCGCGAGATGCTGACCGAGCTCTTCGGGGCGCCCGCGTTCGAGATTTACGGCAGCGTCGAGATGGGCGTGATCGCGTGGGAATGCACGGCCCACGACGGCTACCACATCGCCGAGGATTCGGTGCTGGTCGAGACCCGGCCGGAGCCGATCGGTGGCGAGCGCGTGCTGATCACCAATCTGCGCAACGAGGCCATGCCGCTGATCCGCTTCGATCAGGGCGATTTCGCGGTGCTGCACGACGCGCACGACTGTCCCTGCGGCCGGCGACTGCGCCGTCTCCGCGCGATCCAGGGCCGGGTCATGGACGCGCTCGTTCGCCCGGACGGCAGCGAGGTGCCCCCGTTCAGCGTGACAACGGCGATGAGCGAAGTTCCGGGTGTGCGACGTTTCCAGATCGTCCAGGATCGTGCCGACCGCCTCAGCGCGCGGATCGAGAGCGCCCTGCCGCTCGGCGACGAACTCAGCGCCCGGATCGGGCACAGCCTGCGCTCCGTCCTGGGCCCGACCGTGGACGTTGCGGTCGAGGCAGTGCCGACGCTCGAGCCGCCGTCGGGCGTCAAGTTCAGGCTGGTCGAAGGCCGCGTCGCGCGCGCCGGGCGCGCCTGAGCCGCCCAACCGGCGCCCGTGCGCTGCCGACTTGGCAGCCGGCTGTCGGTTTATCCACGCCGTACGCTTACGCGTGCGGAGGGCTCGCTCCACCCGATCGAGGCTTGGTCCTCGGCGCCCGCCGCGCCCAGCAACGGTTCCAGGTTGACCTGACCGGGCCACGAGCGCGCCTGCGCCTCGACGCGGTCGATCATAGCCTCGGCCAGAGCAGCCACGGTCGCCCGGCGGCTGCCGGAGGTGTTGGCCCGCAGCGGCGCCTCGATGGTCGTGAGGAACCGGCCTGGCGCGGTTCGCGCCGACCACACCGGCAAGAGCGCCGCTCCGTGGCGGAAGGCCAGGTGCGGAGCGCCGGTCGCGACCCGCAGCGAACTCCCGGGCCTGGGCACGTGGACAATCTGGGCGCCGTTCCGCCCAAGGGTGATGCTGACGACCCGGTTGCGGTGCAGCAGGTCCACGACGTGCCGGGTGGCAGCAGGTGTGATGCCCTCGGGCGGCAGCACGATGCGTTCGGCCAGATAGCGGCACTCCACTCGCGTCCAGATCGGGTTCAGCACCGTGCGGCCCAGCAGCGTTGGCGAGAAGCCGTGACCCACGCGGCTGACGTGGTGGATCGCGACCCCGGCGGCCGCGAGCGAGCGCTTCGCCACCAGAGGGGCGAACACGAACGGCATGACCCACAGGATCGCGCCCCGACCCTCGGCGCTCGCGGCGTGCAGGTGCTCGAGACCTTCCACGCGCAGCTCCTCGGCCCAAGCCTCCGACCGGTAGCTGCGCAGGCATTGGAGCTGCGCCACGAGCAGGTTCGTCCGGAGCGCGCGCCCTGGTCCGTCGGCGCGTCCGCTCGACGAGCGCCCTGCGGAGAGATCGACCACCGTCGCTGCGATCCGATCCCAGTGGCGCGGCGGTGTCGAGAGGGCGACGAGTGCCGCCAACGGAAGCTTCGCCAGCACGGCCAGGTCGCCCCGGCACCAGAGCCGTCCGGCTCGCGGGTCATCGCGGCGCCCGGCCCGCTCCGGCCTGCCGTCCGCCGGCCGCTCCACTGTCCGTCATCGTTGCTCCCTCGCCCTCGCCGCTAGGATCGGCAGGTTTCGGGCCGCGTCCGCCAGGAGCTCGAGCAGCGAGCCGATCCGGGCGACCTCGTGGGGCCGTAGGCCGTGGTGCACCGGCAGCCCGACCAGCCGTTCCCGCAGCGCGCGCTCGCGCGGAAAGCCCCGGGCCGGCACCGCCGGATGGCGGTCTCGCCACACCGCCAGCGTCTCCACCCCGTTCCGGGACATGAACCGGCGGAACGCCTCCGGCTGGTCGGCGAGCACCGGCAGGAGATAAGGCGACGCGCCCGCGGCGGCGGCGGGCGCAGGAGCCGGATCGGCCCATGCTCGTTGAGTGTCGCCGCGAGCATGCCGTAATTGCATCGTCGTCGCTCCCGGATGCGCCCCCCGTCCGCCCGGTGGACCAGCAGCCTGGTCACGACCGAGGCATCCCAGCCGGCGGCGTCGGGATCGAACCGGCTCGCCGTCGCCGACCTCCGCGCCACATTCAAGGCGATCTGGCAGGTTTCCCCGGGCGGGGGACGATCGAACAGGCGGCGCACCCGGTCGTGGGCGCCCGGCAGGCGATGTTCGAGCTCCGCGGCCAGCACGTAGGCCAGGGACTTGGCCGCGACCCGCACCGGTGTCCGGCGCTGGGGTGCCGCCGGCCGGACCCAGACATCCCCGGGCAGCACCATGAGCCCGCCGTTCGGTGCGGGCAGGTGCTTAGGCAGGCTGAAGATCGCGAGGTCGGCGGCGGACCCGATGCCGCTCCCATCCTCGTCCAACGCGAACAGCGCGTGCGCACAGTCCTCGATCAGGAGCATGCCCTGTTCTCGTGCCGTCGCCCGCAGGGCGCCCAAGGGCACCGGCAGGCCGAAGTAGTGGATCAGGTACAGCACCCGCGGCCGGTGCCGCCGCAACAGGGCGGCGACCGCCGCGGGATCCGGGACGGCCTGAGCGTCGACCGGATAGAACACTGGCTGCAGACCTGCGTGCAGCAAGACCTCGAGCTCGGCGCCGCAGCAATAGGCCGGGAACAACACCCGATCGCCTGGGCCGAGGCCGAGCGCGCGCAGGCCGTGCCACAGGGCGGTCCGCCCTCGGTGCACCAGCACGGCTCGTCGGCTCGCCGCAGCGACCGGCGCGACGGGACCTGCGCTGAGGGGGGTCCGCGACAGCAGCGGCCGCACGAGCAGCCGGGTCCCGTTCGGAGAAGTCGGGCTGGGGCGTATCATCGTCCGGATCCGACGGCCGTCATCGCACGAGGACCGGGATCGGTTCAAGTCGCGCTAGGCAGGATGATAGGAAGCCGGTTGATTGCCGGCCGTCAAAGATCACGCCAGCCTGCGCGGGGTTGACATCTGGAACGCTCGGCGGCGGGCCTTGCGTCGCGTGCAAGCCAAAACCCAGGATCTGCGCGGCTCTTGGGTTCGTTTGGTTTTTCGGCCCGCAGCGAGGCTGCGGTATCGGGGAGGCGGCCTGCGGGCGGCGGGGTGGGCGCCTGGCGCCTCAGCGCTCCGCACCATCACCCCGGGTGGTCTCCCGCTGCAGGATGGGCTGCGCCGCCGCCAACCCGGCGCACCGCGAGGCGCCAAGATCAAAAGCTTTCCCTGCCTGTCGATACCAGATCATAGGAAAATATGCAAGAATTGGGGACGTGGGGGGAAGGCTTCTCGGCGACGGTACCCACTGGGTTCGGCCACGAGCGGGGCGTTTTGTTCCAAAACAGACCACCCAGGCCGCGCCTCTCCAGGACAACCACGCCGGTACATGCCGCCTGGTTCTACGAGGCGGTCGCCATCTCGAAGGGCATGCTGACCGAGACCCCCGGCGTCGGGCAGCGCTACATCGCGGCCTACAAGGATGCGGGCGGTGAATGGCTGACCGGCGGCAGCACCTACCGGCTGCACGTTCCGCCGAACTCGCCGGCGAAGCAGTTCTCGTCGGTTACGGCCTATGCCGAGGGCACAGGGCAGATGGTCGTCACCAAGCAGGGACGGCCGGACATCCGTCCCGCAAAGAAGACATTGTGGCCAACGAGGACGGGTCAGTGGACGTGTACTTCGGCCCCGAGGCGCCTGAAGGCAAGGAGGCGAACTGGGTCTCCAGACCGTCCTCGGCGAAGGCTGGTTGCGTACTTTCGTTTCTATGGCCCGACCGAGCCGTTCTTCGACAAATCCTGGGCGCTGCCCGACTTCGAGAAGATGAGCTAAGGGACGGCGCACGGATGCGGGACGCGCCGAGGGTGCGTCTCGCATCCGACCCACGGGTAGCCCGGGCCGGACAGGGCGGAAAGCCCGATCGCGCGGGGGCGAGTCGTACTACGAGCTGCAGCGGCGGCTCGGGCTGTCGGTCGAGGAGGCGCTGCATGTCGGTCGTCGCGCGGCGATCCTCTTCGGGCTCTGTCAGCGTAGCGAGGCGCACCAGATCGTGACGGGCTCGCGGCGGCCGCGCACGGTGCGGGTCTGGTCACGGCGCAGATCCCTGATCAGCGTAGCGGGCTCGACCCCGCAGCCGTGCACGGCGCGGACGAGGTCGTCGCTCACCACCAAAGAGGTGCCGGTCTCGCGGGTGAGACCCTCGAGCCGGCTCGCCACGTTCACGGTGTCGCCCAAGACCGTGTATTCGAGCCGGCGCGCATCGCCGATGTTGCCGACCAGCACCGGGCCGTAGTGGACCCCGATGCCGATCCCGATCGGCGCTTGGCCGGCCTTCTCCCGCTCGGCGTTCCAGCGCGCGATCTCGGCGATCATCTCGGCCGCGCAGGCGAGCGCGCGGACCGGATCGTCCGGTTGTGGCCGGGGCGTCCCGAAATGCACCATGATCGCGTCGCCGATATACTTGTCGATGGTGCCGTCATGGGCGAAGACAACCCGTGCCAGGCGTCCGTGAAACGCGCGCAACAAGTCCACCAGCGCTTCCGGAGAAAGGCGCTCCGAGATCGTGGTGAACCCCACCATGTCGGCAAACAGCACCGCCACCGGCTGCAGCGCCGGCCGGTCCAGTGCCCCGCCGCTGGTCGACAGCTCGCGCACGATGTTGGGCGAGAAATAGCGCGAGAGCGCGCTCCGCTGAGCCTCGGCCGCCACTTGCCGGTGGACCAGCCGGCGCGAGCGCCAGACCGTCAACGTCAGGATCACGGTGACGAGGACGAGAAAAACCATCTGGTTGTACAGGATAGTAAGGCTGACCGCGCGGGGATCGAGGATACGGCTGATCACCGATGCCGCGCTCAATCCACGGTCGAGCATGTCGCGCGAGGTGTGGGGAACGGAGTTGGGAAGGTTGGCGACCCAGAGAAAGCCCGCGCTCCAGGCGGCGATCGAGGCGATGCCGGTCAAGATCACCAGCGCGGGCGAGTAGCTCAAGGCCATGCCGACGAGGAAAACGCTGAGGTAGAGAAAATTCGGCAGGCGCAGATTGAGCTGCGCTGTCCAGCCGTCGACGTAGAAGGGCGGCGGCACGATCAGGATGTAGGTGAGGATGGCGGCATCGAGCAGCAGGAAAGCGGCGGTCACCGAGGTGCCGCCGATGCCGCGGCGCGCGAGCAGATAGGGCGGCGCGCCGAGCAGCGCAAAGGCAGCGATCGCGACGAGATAGAGGCCCGACCGCTCGAACGGCACCGTCAGCGCCGCCCAGGCCGCAAGCATGCCAAGCGCGATCAGCCGGCCCCAGAGCATGTAGGCGAGACCTGCCAGCTCCTCGCGCGCGATTGCCTCGCCGACACCGTTCGCGGCGGACGGCGGCTTGCCCAGCCCAAGCACCCGCATGGCTCGCTCCTCCACTCAGGCCGTGGACTCACCCAACGCGCAGCCATAGTCTGATTGGCGCGTGTTGGGCGGTTGGCCGCCTGCGGCAGTCAGTGGTGTTTCGTGCAGCAGTACCGGGCCAGCCGAAGGCCAGTCTTGGTCAGCTGGTCGGCGTTGCGCGCGATGGCCACCACGCTGTGGCCAACGGCGAGCGACGCCGTGATCGCACCGGCGCTGACCTGATCGACTTTGCGCCTCAGCGCGCCGGCGTCACCGTCCGGCACCTGTCTGGAGACCAGCGCTCCGTTTTCGCTGTCAGTTCCTCGGCTTTACGGATTGCTCCCAAAAGCGAGTGGCGTCAGCCAGCCATCCTTCGGCACTTGTCCCCGTGCCGAGCCCGAAGCCGTGACCGACATCGTTATACTTGTGATACTCGACTTCGGTGCCGGCTTTGCGTAGCGCCGCGAGCCGTCTTTCCATAGCCGACGGCGGGGCGATGCGATCTTGCTCGCCGACGACAACAAACGTGGCCGGCTCATCGGACGAATAGTCAAAATGGCCGGTGTAAGCCATGACGATGGTGGACGGCTTCGGAAGGTCGTCGCCTCCGAAACTCGCGACTCCGTGCGAACCGATCGTCGCCGCCATCCTGGCGCCGGCCGAGCTGCCCCACAGCGAATAGCCTTCGGTACTGACACCGAGCGTTTCGGCATTCCGAAACACGTAGGAGATCGCGGCCGCCATATCCTGAGTAGCAACCCCACCGCCATAGCCTACCCGGTATCTCAGGACTTTCCCTTCTTCTCCAGGGCGTAGGGAAAGCCTTCGTGCACGGAGCCGACATAGGAAAACCCGCCACCGGGCGCGATCATCGCTAAGGGCGCCCCGGGCCTGCCGCGGAAGAAGAACAACCCCGCATGCTCTCGCGTCGGTTCCGCCCGCTTCTGCGCCTCGGTATAGAAGTCGTAGAATACGGTTTTCCCGCTGTTCACATCGTCGATCATGCGATTTAGGGCGCCCACCACGACCTTTGGATCCACATTACTGTGATACGGCAGCAGTGAGCCGACATCGCTGAGCAGCATGCTTTCGTCGTAGTTGCGGTCGTCCCGCGGCAATATCAACGAACCGAAACCCGCGAACGCCGGATTGTCCAGGATATCGCCTATCCGGCTAGTGCACAGAGGCGTTCAGAAGAAATTCACACTACCGGCGCCCTGGCATCGTCGGAACCGAGGAAGCGTGGCGTGTGCCGCCCGGGACGGTGAATCTTTTGTCTGCTCCTGTGCACTAGTCTAGTCTAGCTGTTGTTTCCACGAACGTTGTTCAGGTGAACGAGCATTGGGGCTCCCTCCTGTTGGAGCGTGACCGGTCCGGCGGGGCGGCGCAAGGACGCTGCGCGCCGGCTGGCGCCGGTCGCCTGCGGCGCTCCTGGCACCGCCCCGTCGCACCGGTCGGGGGTGATGACAGGTCGGGACGGAGGAACGATGTCCTCGGTCGAACCGAGGAACGCCGCTTGGCGCAGACGGCTGACCGGCGGCTGGTGGGCCAGGGCGGCGTGCGGCCGGGCGGTGTTGTCATGGTCGAGCCAAGGCATCAGCGCGGCGGCGCGCTCGCGCGAGGTCGCAAAGGGGCGCGCATAGGCCCATTCGCGCAGGCTGGTCTGGATGAAGCGCTCGGCCTTGCCGTGGGTGCGCGGCGTGTACGGCCGGGTGCGGAGGTGACGCAACGCGAGCCCGCCGCAGGCCTGGCCCCAGGGGCGGCTTCGGGAGGCCGAACCGTTGTCGGTCATGACCCGCTCGACCGTGATGCCCTGGCGCGCGAACCAGCCGAGCGCGCGCTCCAGGAACGGCACGGCGCTGGTCTTGCGCTCGTCGGCGAGGACCTCGCTGCAGGCCAGGCGCGAGGCGTCGTCGATGCAGACGTGCACGGCCTCCCAGCCGGCGCCGCGCTTGCTGTCGCGCCGGTCGCCGGTGATCCGATGGCCGATCGCCGCGATCCGCCCGAGCTTCTTGGTGTCGATGTGGATCAGCTCGCCCGGCCGTTCGCGCTGATACCGCACAACCGGCGGTTTGGGCTCGAGGGCGCTCAGCCTGCCCAGCCCGAGACGGCGCAGAATGCCGCCGACCGTTGAGACCGGCATGGCCAGCTGGCGCGCGATCGCCGGGCCGCTCAGGCGCTGCCGCCGCCGGCGCTCGATCTCGGCCACGCGCCCGTCCGACACCTGGCGCGGACGCTGCTGCGGCGCCGAGCTGCGGTCGATCAGCGCCGCCGTCCCGCCCTCCCGATAGCGCGCGAGCCAGCGGTAAGCCTGGCGTTGCGTACAGTCCTGCAGCGCCGGCGGCCGACCCCACCGTCCAGCCGTGCTCGATCACCCGCCGCACCAGCAGGAGTCGACCTTGCGGCATCAAACGCGCATTCTTATGCATGTTCATCCGGGCGATCTCCCGATCAGCGCTGGCAGTGTCGCAACCAACAGCCTGACCGGGCTTCCCCGGATGAACAACCTTCATAGCAACCACAGCTAGCCCACGCGGCAGCATCCGAGCGGCGCGTGTCGACCGAGCTTGACGGGCTGCGACGCGCGATCGAGCTCGAGGCTGCGGCAGCCGCCCATGCTGACCGCCTCGGTGAAGTGTTCCGCCTTCAGTCGCGCACCTTTCGCGATCCTTCGGGATCGAGCCAGGCCGACAGGTCACGGCCGAGCAGATCCGCGAGCGCGCGCGTGTCCTCGCGGAACGTGCTCAGCAGCCGCCGGCGTAAGGCTGGAGCCATCGAGCAGCGCCGGAGATTGGCAACACGCAGGGCCACGCCAAACTTGTAGAGGGGACCGCGAATCGCCGCCGGCAGGCGACGCTTCAGTCCCAGGGGCAGCAGCGTCGTGGTCGTCAGCCAGCCGATCGCGGCGTTCCGGGGCAGCCCGGTCGGATTGTAGCGCACTGCGGTATCGATCGGCACGTTCTCGTCGATCTCCAGAAAGCGCAAGACCTTACGCATCGTTGCCCCGGCCGAGGCGGCCAGGTCGTCGTAGAGAAGGATGAGCAGGCGCTCGCGCCGGAACCGCGCAAAGAAGCACATGAGATGGCGATGATAGAGACCCGGCCGAAGATGGGCGAACTCGCCGGGCTTAACCGCCTCGTGGATCTGTGGCAGTTCGTCCTCGACCGCCTGTTCAAAGCTGCGGCGCTCAAGGCCATTGAGGACGCGCCCCATCCAGCTGGAGAATGCGCGCTCCGCCGGGTCGCGCAGTATCGCAATCAGCCTGGCCTCGGGGACCAGCGACGCCATGAGGTCGGGCACGCCGGGCACGAACATATAGCGCGGGGTCGCCTCACCGATCGCGCGGCGCCCGGCGGCCCCGGCGAACAGCGCCTCGTAGTCCGCGAGCGCACGCACCGGGTACTGGGGTCGATGCGCGCGCCTATCGACCTGGGCTCTCCCGGCGAATTCGGCTCGCCAGGCGAAGAACCGGGTCTCCTTGACCGGGCTCATGAAGACCTCGGGATGCTGCGATAGATAGTGATAGAGCGAAGTCGTGCCGCTCCGTCCGGCGCCGATGATGATGAAGTTCGGGCAAGTCATCCGCAGCAATATATTACATCACGTGAGGCGCGGGAAGGCGTGCGTCAACAGTCCTGACCTTCCGCTTGTTGCCCTCGATCAATAGCCAGGGGTGGTTGTGGTTGTGGTCCACGGCCGACCGGTTGGCAAAGGCGAAGGTGTAAGCTCCGTCGAGGCTCGTGTATGGCCGGAACAGGCGCTTGTGCGGCATTATGCAGCAAACGAACCACGGCCGAGCCCAGGGCAAGGTGTTGTCGGGCGAGGTTGAGGTTGATGGCGCCTACTTCGCCGGCCACGTCCGGCAGGCGAACCGCAAGGCCGATCGCGTCGACCGGCGGCTGGCCGAGCATCAAACCGGCAAGCGCAAGTACCCGGCTCGAAATTCGAGATATTGCAGGGTATTCCGGGAGTTCCGGTGGGCGGCCACGTTTCCAGGATGCGCCGGGGCTACTCGCCGTCGCTGAACCATCCGCTGCGGTGCGATTGCTACATAATGCCGGTGATACGTCCCAGGTGAAGCGAGTCAGGCAAGCCGCCGGTAGAGGTCCCAAAACGGCCCACCATAACCGTACATAGTCGTGTACCAAGTCCTATAGGTCGTCATGTTTGTCTGAAAATCGGAAGCGGGAACATAGCCGAGCTCCGATTTCGCCAGGTCGATGGAATGGCGCACCGAGCGCAGCTGATGCTCGATTAGGCGAGAGGAGTAGGCGGGCTGCTGAGAGGCGTCAGCCGTTTCCAGATGTCCTGGTTCGGCAAGGGCTATCAGCCGGTCCCGAAGCCACCGCGGCGAAGCATGAATGCGGTCGACAAGACGGCTGTACGTGTTCGCCAGGTGTCTTTCATTCTTAGCAATCGCCCTGACCTCATCGAGTTGCAGTATGCGGGCCACCGCCCGCCTCGTCGCTGCTATCAAGCTCCCCTCTCCAGTCAACGCGGTTGCCTGCTGTCGGGTCATTGCCGGCAGCGGCGGGCAGGGCTCCGCGAGCGGCATCAAAGCATCGACGAGGTCCCGCCATGTACACTTACCGCCGTCGGTCACGAATATCCTCCCGCCGTCAGCTCGGCCGCCTACCAGCGCCCGTTCGAGAGCCACGGCAAGGTTGCGGACGTCGATCAGGTTGACGGGCTGGCCCCCCTCCTCAACGAGAGGCAGGGCGCCCTGGCGCATGGCTGTTAGGAGCTCCGGAAGATAAGTGGAGTACGGTCCTGAGACGATCGGGATACACAGCGTGACGACGGGCAAGCCGCGTCGGGCAGCAGCGGCTGCCATCTGGTCCTGGTGCAGCTTGGCCGTCGCATAACCGGGGCTGGGTCTGGCGCGGGCTTCCTCGCGGACGCTGGCCGGGTCCGGTCTATCACCATACACTAGGACGCTGCTCAGGTGGACGAGTCGCTCCACTCGGCAGGAACGACACGCAGCTATGATGTTCTTCATGCCTCGGATCAGCACGTCGGTCGAGCCGCGAGTGCAGTTGATGACGTGTGTCGTCCCCTCGATCGCGGTCCTTACCAACTCCAGCGAGCGGACGTCTGCCATTGTGAGATCGAGGTCGAAGCGGGCCAGCCGCGCTGCTTTACCACTGCTGCTGTGGATAACCGGGCGGACGTCGTAGCTCCCGGTCGCGCGCAGGTGTTCATAGATTGTTGCTCCTACGAGACCGGAGGCGCCCAGTATGGTGACGTTCATGCCAGCACCGGCGGAAGAGGTGCAATCGAGCTACCCACCAGAGGCTGTCGAGCAGCGTAAAGAGATTTCAATCAGACGCTGGGTGGCAAGCCCTTCTTCGATCGGCACCCTGGGAGAGCGTCCGGTTCGGCAGGCGATCACGAAATCCTGGAGTTGGAGAACATAGGTGCTGTGCCCGCGCCCCTGTCGACGCGTCGTTGCGTGGATGCACAACTCAAAGTCATAGCGATTTCGCGGCTGGAATATGAGCTCGTCCCTCTCCTCGCGAATGATCACAATGCCATTATTGGTTTGAAGAGCGAAACCCTCAGGCAAGGCTACAGTTTTGGACACGCGGACTTCGCCCTCGAAGCTGCGGCGTTCGTCGCCGTACCGGAACCAGCACACCGAAGTGGCTTCAGGACCGCCGCAGAAATCATCGACGCAGGCACACGCTCTCGGCGGGCCGAACCAGTAGACCAGGCAATCCAGCAGATGGCTGCCGTTCACAGCGAGCACACCGCCGCCTGCGCTTGCCCGCCGGAGATTATATCCCGAAAGAGGGGCCCACCCGGCCAGGGAGCTGTACTGATACACAAAACGATGCAACTCACCGAAATAACCATCTTCGATGAATTTCTTCATCAATGGCACGATACTCAGGAAGCGCCGGTTGTAACCCACCGCGGCCACTTTGCCGGCCTTCTGCGCCGCCGTCATGATCATCTCGCCTTCGGCCACAGAGGTCGCGAGCGGCTTCTCGATCAGAACGTGCACCCCGGCTTCAAGGCAGCGAACCGCCAGCTCGCAATGGCTCTCGTTGGGGGTCGCGATAATGGCTGCATCCAGCTCGCCCAGAACGTCGTTTACTCTTGTAGCGATCCGGGGGGTCTGGCCGAACCGGCCTGCGAGATCACGCGCCCGTGCGGCGGAAATGTCGACTAGCGCTGCAAGCTCGACATTCGCGCAGGTGACGATCGCCGGCAAGTGGGCGCGCGACGCAATCAGGCCAGCACCAATGACGCCGATACGAAGTGCCATTTCGCTTGGGGCATTCGGATCTTCGGAGGTCAAGTAGCACGCCTGGGAGCTGTGCTATTCGCTACGAGTAGCATGCTAGTACAATTCCTCAAGACCGTTGGCCGCGTCCGCTTGATGGAATGGGCCGCGCTAACGGGTGCCGCGCCGCCATTCTTCTGTACCGACTCGGCGGTGGCGTGCAGGCAATCGGTTTATAGGGCCGCTGAACCAGCATATCGAGGCCCGACTCATCGGCGTGCGCGGTGATCGGTAGCGCTATCGAGCTGAATCCGATGCCGCAGATGTTGAGCGCTACACCGCTTTCCGCGCTGATCCCAGCCTTGTCCACCAGTTCCTCCTCCCCGCTGATTCTGGATTAGCCTAGCGCTTGCGCATAGACCGCCCGATACGCATTTACCGCTGCTGGCCACGAGAGCTCGCGGAGCGCGAACTCGCGGGCGCGCCGCCCAATTTCCACGCATTGCTCCGGGTCGCGTGCCAGCCGCTTTACCTGCTCGTTGAAGCTACTTTGGTCGCCCGGCGTGGTCAGGACGCCCCGCCCATGGCCTAGCAACCAAGGCACGTCGCCGACGGCGGACGCTACCACCGGTTTACCCGCCGCCATGGCCTCCGGCACCTTAATTGGGCTCGCAAACCGCGTCACGGTAGTGGGCAGACGCGGCACTCCGAAGACGTCCATGGTCGCGAGGTGCGCCGATACCTGATCGCTTGGCACCACGCCTGTGAATGTAGCGGGCACTCGACGGTACCGGGCATGCCGCTCCAGCGCTAACCGACGAGGTCCTCCGCCGACGAACAGCACATGCCCATTTGGCAGGTCTGCGCAGGCGTCCGTCAACGCCTCGAGGTTCTCGTACCGCAGCATATTGCTGCAGGTGCCGAGAACGAAGCACCCGTCGAGCTGCAAGTGCGTGCGTAACGCTGCCCCGTCTTGGCTGGCCACCGGTGCAACGCCGTTGGGCACGACATGAACCCTACGGCGGATCTGGGGAAAAGCCTGAGTCAGCAAGCGCGCGAGGCTGAAGCTCGCGGCGACGACGGCTTCCGCCTCGCGCAGGTAGCGTTCGAGGTAGGAACGGAGAATACCCTCGATCACCGGCAGCGAGCATCCGAGCGTGTCGAAAGTCTTGCCACCCGCGAGATCGAAACGCACCTCCGCGACCAGCGGCACGCCTCGCCGCTTTGCGGCCCGAGCAGCGGCGCGACCTATGCCACCGGACCAGTGTGAGTGGATCACATCGCAGTCTTTGGCCGCTTCCTCGATTGCCCGCGCGAGCGCATCCACATCGAACAATGACGGTCTCAGCTGTCGAAGCAGAAGATCGCGCCGCGACGGCGGGCATAGGATCACATCGACGCCAGGCAGCGGTGCGATTTCGCGCGTGCCGAACTTGGTCTGGCGGCTAGTTACCAGGACCTGCGGCCGCGCGATGCCTGCGGCGAGTTGATGCTGCACGATGTGCCAGGAACGGCTAGTGTGGCCCGAAGTAACGGGATTGATGGGACGCCAAGTCTCCATCACATGGAGCACACGGGGCGGATCAGCCAAACTCTAGCTCCAACACCGGTCGCCACCGCTGCTCGATCTCGCACAACGGCGCCAGTTGCCATCCCCACTCTTGCGCCGCGTTCAGCATGCGCTCGAAGGTGGATGCTGTCGCGGCGTCGCGCATGACATCCATAGGATCGAAGTAGACGGAAGCGAAGCAGAACACCCGGGCGCGGGCCAGCATGGTGCGCCAGAGCGCTTCCCATTCCTCGAGTGTGTGCCGCCCGGCTCCTACGGCACGATTGGTCGGCCGTCGAATTGAGTTGTACGAGCAGAACGGTGACGAGCGCAGACCGGGACCTCCGCGCCGCCCGCCGCGTGGCGCGCGACGAGTTCCTCCGAATCCGCCCCGCCGAGTTCTAGCAAGGGTACTGGCGGCGACGCTCAAATCGGCCGAAGGGGCGATCGCAATGATCAATCCGGTTCTACCTCAAGCCCGAGCGGATCACCACCGATATCGCCTACGGCACAGGCGAACTGCTCGTCGCCCGCAACATCGCCCCGGCACATCCCCGTGTGGGACAAATGCAAGCGCGACAACGGCACCCTCTCACGCGAGGACTTCAGGTTCGAGCCAGACCGCCATCTTTACATCTGCCCTCGCGACGACGTTCTCAAAACCACCGGCAAGGTGCATGACGGCCGGACCTTGCTCCACAGGGCGAGCAAACACGACTGCGCTCCCTTCCCTCTGAAGCTCCGATGTTGCCCTAGGGAGCCCGCGCGCAAGATCCCGCGCGATGTGAACGAAGCCGCGCGCGACCTTGCCCGAAACCTCATGCAAACCGAGGGCTACCGCGTCTCCACTCGCCAGCGGAAGATGCCAGAGTTGGAGTATCACACGGCTGGTGCGAGGAGGCACAAGATCCAGGTAGTGTCCTAATCCCGAAAAAGCCAATGTGCCTTTCTAATTTAACTTCAGCTGCGACACTTCGATCTTTGCCACCCGCAGCGCCGCGGCTCGAAGTGGTCGTCGCCAGGAAGCTCAAAACCGAGTGATGCGCAAGGATGTGTTCGAGCGCCGGCCAGAGACCGATGAAGCACGCGAGTCCGCTCGTCGCCGCACATTCTTGTCGTCGGCGCGCGGCCCAATTTCATGAAGATTGCTCCGATCATCCGCGCGCTCGCCGGGCGTCCGCCTATGACATGGTCGTGTCGCGAAGGTGGTGGAAATTCGGCGGCGCGGGTCCGAAGGCATGGTGGTCGGCATCAGGCGGCGAAGTCAAGATCGGTGGGCGAGCGCTCGAGGGTCTGCCAGCCGTCGACCCGGCGCATGGTGATCTGACCGGACGCCAACAGCGCCCAGAACAGCATGGCGGCGGTCTCGGCACAGGGCAGCAGGCACTGCGTCTTGATTCTCCGCTTGAACTCCTCGTGCAGGCGCTCGATCGCGTTCGTGGTCCTCACCGAGCGCCACTGCTCGGGCGGGTAGCGCACGAACGTGAACAGGCGCTCGCCGGCTTCTTCCAAGCTCGTCGCGACCGACCGGCAGCGAAGCTTCCACTTGGCCAGGAACGCCTTACGCCGGACTACGACCTCGGCGGCGGCCTTGGCGTTCATCATGTGGTTGAAGTCGGCCTTGATCTCGTCGTGCAGGTGCTTCGGCGCGTGGGCGAGCAGATTGCGCTCCTTGTGCACGGTGCAGCGCTGAACCGGCACATCGTCCCACAGGCTGGCGAGCGCCGCTTCCAGGCCTTTGCCGCCGTCGACGATCACCAATTCGGGTCGGCCGAGCCCACGGCTGGTCAGGTCGTCCAGCATGGCCCGCCACGCGGCCTCGCTTTCGCCACCCATGTTCTTGATGGCGAGCACCACCTTCTGGCCGTCGCGGCGGACACCCAGGGCAATCAGCAGCGAGATGGCCGTGGCCTTGCGATCGAGCCGGACCTTGACCACGGTGCCGTCGAGGATCAGCCGCACAATGTCGTCGCCGGCAAGATCACGCTCCTGCCAGGCCTGCCAGGCCGAGCGGGTCTTCTGCCAGGCCCGGCTGACCACGTCCTTGCCCACATGGCCCTCGAACAACCTGGCCAACGCTCGCCGCGCCCGGCGGGTGTTCATGCCGGCGAGGTAGACCTCGGCGATCAAGGCCTCGGCGCGATGGGAGAGCCGCTTGTAAGCGGGCAGCAAGTCGCTCTTCCATTCCTGCTCGCCAGCCTCGTCGCGCAGACGAGCGCGCGGCACCGAGAGCGTCAGCAGGCCGAAGGTGGTGACCAGCTGGCGCGGCCGGTGCCCGTGGCGCCGACCAGTGCAGACCGCTCCTCGCTCGTAACGCCCACGGCCGAGCGAGCCTTCCA
This sequence comes from uncultured Alphaproteobacteria bacterium, assembly GCA_963840925.1. Taxonomy (GTDB): domain Bacteria; phylum Pseudomonadota; class Alphaproteobacteria; order Geminicoccales; family Geminicoccaceae; genus DATAOG01. Next base: position 4,920 of record CAWJAY010000031.1, on the reverse strand, counting down.
GCTCCTCCTCCAGCAGCTCCTCGATGAACGAGCGGACCTGACCACGGACCGCCTCCTCCAACGGATCGAACCAGTCGCTGCTGACGAACGGCGATGGCCCTGCCAGCACGGTTGGCGTAACTTCCTTCATGGCGTGGGTTCCTTCTCGATCTTGCCAATCGGAACCTACGCCGCCTCATCCAATTTCCACCAACCTCGCGACACGACCTCAAGCTGCGACACTTCGATCTTTTGCCACCCGCAGCGCCGCGGCTCGAAAGTGGCGCCGTCGCCAGGAAGGGCCCAAAACCGAGTGATGCGCAAGGATGTGTTCGAGCGCCGGCCCGGAGTACCGATGAAGCACGCGAGTTCCGCTCGTCGCCGCCACATTCTACTTGTCGTCGGCGCGCGGCCCAATTTCATGAAGATTGCTCCGATCATCCGCGCGCTCGCCGGGGCGTCCGCCTATGACATGAAACTGGTGCATACTGGCCAGCACTACGACGCTACCATGAACGACGTGTTCTTCACCGATCTCGCACTTCCAGACCCCGACGTGCACCTCGGCGTTGGCTCCGGCAGTCACGCCGTTCAGACTGGAGCCGTGATGCAGGCGATCGAGCCGGTCATGGACCAAATGGCGCCGGACCTCCTCGTCGTCGTCGGCGATGTGAACTCCACCTTGGCGGCCGCCCTGGTCGCCTCCAAGAAGGGGATTCCCATCGCCCACGTCGAGGCGGGCCTGCGCAGCTTCGACCGCGCCATGCCCGAGGAGATCAATCGGGTGTTGACCGATCAGATCGCGGATCTCCTGTTTACGACCGAACAGGGTGCGTGGCGCAACCTGGAGCGCGAAGGCATCGCCCCGGAAAAGGTGTTATTCGTGGGCAGTGTCATGATCGACAGCCTGCTCCAGGCGCTGCCGAGAGCGGCTCCGCCCGAGCGGCTCTTTGCGCAGGACGATGCCGCCTTCGGCGCAACGCTCAAGGCGGGATTTGCGGCAGCAACGTTGCATCGGCCATCGAATGTCGATGATGCCGCCGCGTTGCGCCGCCTGCTCGAGACGTTCGCCGCCATCGCCGACCGCCTGCCGCTGGTCCTGCCGCTGCATCCGCGCACGGCGAAGATGATCGAGCAGCACAAACTGTCAGCGTTGCTTGACCGGCCCGCGATCCGCACAGTCCCTCCTCAGCCCTATCTCGCGATGGTCGGCATGCTCAAGGCGGCGACCTTGGTGCTGACCGACAGCGGGGGCATTCAGGAGGAGACCACCGGGCTTGGCGTCCCCTGCCTGACCCTGCGCGAGAACACGGAACGGCCGATCACGGTCTCCGAGGGCACCAATCGCATCGTCGGGACCGAGCCGAGCCGGATCCTCGACGCCGTGACTGACATCCTCGAGTTCGGGCGGCAAGGCCGGCCGGATCCCTCCTCTTTGGGACGGCCGGGCGGCCGAACGGATCGCCCAGCGTATCGACGAGTTCTTCGAGATCAGCTAAACTGGGACGCCCACGCTGCAGATGCGGTCCCCGGATCCGGCCGAGGGCGGCGCCCCGAAGTGCCCGGCAACGCGAGATGAAGACGCATGGCCGCTGCCCAGGCGGCAGCCAAGCGGGCGGTGAGGCGATCGAGCGTCAGGTTCGGGAACGCACCAAGGCCGGACTACCCCTTGACGGCTGCTTGACCTCTCGGCCGGCGGTAAGCGCGACGGCTTCTACCAGGCGCAGCTGATCCGCGACCTCGCGGTCCGGCACGTCATGAGCTGGAGCGGGGTCGAGCTTGGAGGCGGGTCGGCGTCGCCGACGCCCGACAACATCGCCGCGGTGATGGAGCTATACCCGGTCGGCGAGCGCTCTTTCCAAGAGTCCACGCTTCGCCAGGTGCTGCTCAACGCGGCAAAAAGCGGGTGCGGGCCCTCTCTGCCGCTGGCACTTCCAGCCGGGTGGAGGGCTCGGGTACTATCAAGGCTCAAGGAGGAAGGCCTTCCCTCACGACACCTGCATTCCAGCCCGGGCCCGGACCGTCCTGCTTCTTCAGGTCGACCAACTACGCGATACCGAGCGCCGGATCGCCGATCTCGACGAGCAGCACAAGGAGCAGGCTCGGCAAGACGAGGCCGTCAAGCGTCTGATGACGATCCCCGGGGGGGCCGGTGTCGCGACGGCGCTTACGGCCACACTCTGCGATGGCCGCGCCTTTGCCTCCGGACGCCATCTTGCGGCGTGGCTCGGCCTCGTACCTGGACAACGCTCAACCGGCGGCAAGGAACGGCGGGTCGGGATCACCAAAGCTGGCGACGGCTATCTGCGCGTCTGCTGGTCAATGGGGCCAGGGCGTTGACCCGCTGGGGCGGAGCCGATCACCATGGCTGATGGCGCTGCTGCCGCGCCGGCCCGTGAACGTCGCGACAGTGGCGTTCGCCAACAAGATGGCGCGCGTCATCTGGGTCGTTCTCGTCCGCGGTCAGGTTTACCGCACCGCAGCCTGAGCGACAGCCGCACGAGCCAACTTTTCCTGCCAATGGCTTGTGAGAGCGACCCTTGGACGTGATGGCATCACTGGTCGGACCGGGGATCGGCCGAGCCCGAATGACGGGGATCAGAATCCGTGGTCGTGATTGGGTGCCGAATCCGCGGATCACATCAGGGCCGCAACCTTTGCGCTGCACGACGAGGCCGGATAGATGGCTACAGCCGATCATGACACCAGATCGTGCAAGAAAGCTCTTGCCCAACGGTGGACGTGCCTAGATGGGTCATGGCGCCGGCTCGACCATTCTTCAACGGCAGGCCCGGCTGGGTGCGGTCGAGCGCTTGGATCTGGCTCTTATCATCGATCGACAGGACCACGGCATGGGCTGGTGGGTCGAGGTAGAGCCCGACGATGGCCTCGAGCTTTTGGGCGAACTTGGGATCAGTCGACAGCTTGAAGCGGCGGACCTGGTGGGGGCGCAGCCCCTGCGCTCGCCAGATCCGCTGCACCGAGCTGACGCTGAGCCCGCTGGCCGCGGCCAGCGCCGGCGCCGTCCAGTGGGTCATCTCGGCGGGCGGCGCCGCGTCGAGCGTACGCATCACCACCGCCTCGACCACCGCCTTGGGCAACGGCGGAATGCGTGCCGGCCGGGTCTTGTCGCGCAGCAGGCCGTCGACGCCCGCGCTCATGAAACGCTCCTGCCAGCGCCAGACGCTGGGCTTCGCGACGCCGGCCCGGCGCATCACCGCGGCGGTGCCGCAGCCGTCTGCGGTGGCCAGGATGATCTGCGCCCCGCCAGGCGTGCTTCTGTGGGCTGTTGCGGTCCGCGACGATCGCCTCAAGCCGGGCACGATCAGCGGCACCCACGTGGATCTCGATTCCTTCGCGCAGGGCAACCCCGTAGCGTCAACCATGCACAAGGGGAATCTTTTGTTAGACCCGATCCACTAGGACGGGTGGAGCAGCGCCAGCGCCTCGGCCGCTCCGCCTTTCGCCGCAAGAGCCGGCCCGAAGCGTGCTCATCGGGTGTTTCAGCTTTCTGAAAGTGCTGCCGCCGGCGCCGAGCATCGAGCACGGCGCTACCCGGGAGCTCTGCACCCATGGACGTTGCACCGGGAACCGAAATCGGCAAACATAGGTTCGGACGAGGTGCGAATCGGAAGCGACCGTATTCGATCGGATACGGCGACCAGTCGGGATACGCGCGCTGTGCGTGCAATGAGCGGCCACAAGGGAAAGCCTGCGGACCGAAGCGGTGCGCGGCAGCCGGGAGACACGAAGGTTGCGACGGCCTGCAAAAAGAAGGGTGGGAGGGAGCTGAATGCCGGCACCGGGCATGCCGGCCGGCGCTCTGCCGGTAAGTCTCCAGGACCTTGACAAGCTAGGCGCGGATACGTTTTCGAAGCTGCTGCTCCGCCACGGGCTGCAGCGCGCTCAAAAGCCGGCTCTCCGGGAAAAACATCGCGGCATCTGGCGTACCCTGACCTGGCGCGACCTGGCCGAGGAGGTAGCTGCGCTGGCCGGAGCATTGTCCGCGCGCGGGCTGCGGCGCGGCGACCACGTCGCGTTCGTCGGTGACAACCGCCCGCGTCTGTACGCGGCCATCGGCGCGGCGCAGTGGTTGGGAGCGGTCGCCGTGCCCCTGTACCAGGATGCCAGCGCCGAGGAGATGGTCGCGCCGCTCCAGTGCGCGCAAGCCACCCACGTGTTCGCCGAGAATCAGGAGCAGGTCGACAAGCTGCTGACGATCCTGCCGAGGTGCCCGACGATCCAGTGCATCGTCTACGACAAGGATCGGGGCATGCGGCACTACCGGCAGCCCGTTCTGGTCAGCTACGCCGATCTGCTGCGCGAAGGCCGGGAATTCGCTGCCGCGCAGCCCGACGCCCTGCGCGCCGAAGTGGCGCGCGGCTCCGGCCAGGACGCGGCTTTCCTGTTCTTCACCTCAGGCACCACCGGCGGCGCCAAAGCCGTCGTTCTGACCCATCATGCGCTGATCGATCGCGCCCGAGTCCTGGCCACGACGGAAGGGCTCAAGGACGGCGATTTGACCATGGCCTACCTGCCGCCGGGTTGGATCGGACAGTGCCTGTTCAGCTACGTCCTGCCGATGGTCGTGGGTCATTGCGTGTGCTGCCCGGAGTCCTCGGATTCTTTGCTCGTCGACATGCGCGAAATGGGCCCGACCTGCCTGCTGGCGACGCCCGGCGTGCTGGAAGCGCTGCGTATGGACGTGTCGGCGCGCCTGGAGGATACGGTCGGGTTCGGTCACCGGCTCTATCGCCGCGGCATGGCCGCAGCCCAGCGGATCGGTACCCACGGCCCTGCCGCCGACCCGGCTTCGATCGGCGACCGGATCGTCGCCGCGGTCTGCGGCTTCGTCATTCATAGCCCGCTGCGCGACGTGCTCGGCATGGGCAGGGCGCGGGTGGTCTATACCGCCGGCGACGCCGTCGCGCCGGGACTATT
>CAWJAY010000030.1:0-214082 GCA_963840925.1 uncultured Alphaproteobacteria bacterium | reverse complement strand
CCCACCCGCCGGCCCGAGGCGGCCAGGGCACGGCGCAACTGGGTGATCGGGCGGATGGTCGATCTCGGCTACATCGACCGCGCCGATGCCGAGCGCGCCGCGGCCGAGCCGCTGGTGATGCGCCAGCGGGCGCCGACCGAGGTCGTGACCGCGGACTATTTCACCGAGGAGGTGCGCCGCACGCTGGTCGAGGAGCACGGTGAGGCGTTCCTCTACCAGGGCGGCCTGTCGATTCGGACCACGCTCTCGCCGGCGCTGCAGGCAATCGCCGACCGGTCGCTGCACGACGGGCTGATCGCCTTCGACCGCCGCCATGGCTGGCGCGGCCCCGCAGGTCGGCTCACGAGCACCGAGAACTGGCCGGCCCAGCTGGCCGCGCTCGACCACAGCGACGGTCTCGCGAGCTGGCGGCTCGCGGTCGTGCTCGAGGTCGCGGCCGATGGCGCGGTGCTCGGCCTTGAAGATGGCAGCCGGGCCGAGTTGCCCCTCGAGCAGCTGAAGTGGGCACGACGAGCGGGCGGGGACGATCAGCTCGGGCCCGAGGTGACCGCTGCCGATCAGGTGGTGCAAGCCAACGACGTGGTCTGGGTCGAGCCGGTCGCCGACCCCAACGCGACCGAGGTCGCGGTCGCCGGCAGCGAGCTCGCGGTCGCGACCTCGGGCAACGGCGAGCCGGTCCGCTACGCGCTCCGACAGCCGCCCGAGGTGGAGGGCGCGGTCGTGGCGCTAGATCCCCACACCGGGCGCGTGCTCGCGATGAGCGGCGGCTTCAGCTACGCCCAGAGCGTCTTCAACCGGGCGACCCAGGCGCTCCGCCAGCCCGGCTCGGCGCTCAAGCCGTTCATCTATCTGGCCGGCCTCGAGAGCGGGCTCACGCCCTCCAGCATCCTGCTCGACGCGCCGATCGTGATCGACCAGGGGCCGGGGCTCGGCAAATGGAAGCCCTCCAATTATTCCGGCCACTTCTACGGGCCCAGCACGCTGCGGCTGGGGCTCGAGAAGTCGCGCAACCTGATGACCGTGCGCCTCGCGCAGACGGCCGGCATGGACCGGGTCGCCGAGATGGTCCACCGCTTCGGCATCGATCGCGGCATGGGCCGCAACCTCGCCGCTTCGCTCGGCGCCGGCGAGGTCGACCTGCTCAGCCTGACCAGCGCCTACGCGAGCCTGGTCAACGGCGGCAAGCGGCTGCAGCCCGCGCTGATCGAGCGCATCCAGGACCGCCACGGCAAGACCATCGAGCGCCGCGACGGCCGCCCCTGCCCCGGCTGCGCGGCCGTCGCCTGGCAGGGCCAGCCGCCCCCGGCCCTGGTCGACCAGCGCGAGCAGATCATCCCGCCGGCGCGCGCTTTCCAGATGGTCAACCTGCTCCAGGGCGTGATCGAGCGCGGCACTGGCGTGCGCGCGCGCTCGATCGCCAAGCCGGTCGCCGGCAAGACCGGCACCTCGAACGACAGCCGCGATGCCTGGTTCATCGGCTTCACCCCCGATCTGGCGGTCGGCGTCTACATCGGCTACGACCAGCCCAAGTCCCTGGGCGACCAGGAGCAGGGCGCCTCGGCGGCGCTGCCGATCTTCGTCGAGGTCATGACCAAGGCCTTGGCCGACCAGCCGGCGACGCCGTTCCGCGTGCCGCCCGGCGTGCGCTTGGTCCGGGTCGACGCCGAGACCGGCCTGCTGCCCGGGCCGAACACCCGGACCGAGATCCTCGAGGCCTACCTGCCGGGCACTGAGCCGTCCGCGACCAGCTCGCCGCGGGGCGCGGCCGTGAGCTTCGATGGGGCCGGCGGCAGCAACGGCTTCGCCCCGGCGCCGCGCAGGGCGCCCCAGCCGGGCGGGCTGTACTGAGCGGCACGCGCGGACGGATCGCGCCCGGACGCGATCCGTGCTAGAGGCACCCGGCCATCACCGAACGTCCAGCAGCGGAGCCCGCATGCGCGCCGAGATCGCTCATCTGGCCGGAGACATCGAGCAGGGCCTGGCCCTGCTGAGGAGGCATCTTTGACTGGGACAACGCGCAACGACGCCTTGCCGAGCTGAACGCCGAGGCCGAGAAGCCCGAGCTCTGGAGCGAGGCGGCGCGCGCCCAGGCGCTGATGCGCGAGCGCACGCGGCTCGCGGATGCCCTCGCCCGCCAGCAGGCGCTTGAGCAGGAGCTTGCGGACGGCCTGGCGCTGGCGGAGCTCGCCGAGGAGGAGGGCGATGCCGAGAGCGCCGCCGAGGCCGAGACGGCGCTTGGCGCCCTCAAGGAGCGGCTCGCGCGGCTGCAGATCGAGGCGCTGCTCGCCGGCGAGGCGGACGGCAACGACGCCTTCGTCGAGATCCACGCCGGCGCCGGCGGCACCGAATCGCAGGACTGGGCCGAGATGCTCCAGCGCATGTACACGCGCTGGGCCGAGGCGCACGGCTACAAGCTCGAGTGGATCGAGGAGAGCCCGGGCGAGGAGGCCGGCATCAAGTCGGTGACGCTCAAGGTGATCGGGCCCAACGCCTACGGCTGGCTCAAGTCCGAGAGCGGCGTCCACCGCCTGGTCCGGATTTCCCCGTTCGACAGCCAGGCGCGCCGGCACACGAGCTTTGCCAGCGTCTGGGTCTACCCGGTGGTCGACGAGACGATCGAGGTCGACATCCAGGACAAGGACGTCCGGGTCGACACCTACCGCGCGTCGGGCGCCGGCGGCCAGCACGTCAACAAGACCGACAGCGCGATCCGTCTGACCCACCTGCCGACCGGGATCGTGGTCGCCTGCCAGACCGACCGCTCGCAGCACAGGAACCGCGCGATGGCCTACGCGATGCTGCGCGCCCGCCTATACGAGCGGGAGTTGCAAAAACGCGCCGAGGCCGCCGAGGCCGAGGCCGCGAACAAGAGCGACATCGGCTGGGGTCATCAGATCCGCTCCTACGTGCTGCAGCCCTACCAGATGGTCAAGGACCTGCGCACGGGTGTGGAAAAGGCAACGCCCAGGGCGTCCTCGACGGCGACCTCGACGACTTCCTCGAGGCCGCGCTCGCCCAAAAGGTGACCGGGGCGGAGCCCGCGTCGGTCAACTGACAGCTGCTATCGGCCGACCTTGAGCCGGGGCGGAGGGTCGAGTAGGGTGCCGGCCCGGGATGCGGGCATGTGGGCGCCATGGACAAAAAGAGCTTCATCGAGCTGATCGGCAACACGCCGCTGGTCCATCTGCGGCGGGCCTCGGAGGAGACCGGCTGCACGATCCTGGGCAAGGCCGAGTTCCTGAATCCGGGGCAGTCGGTCAAGGACCGGGCGGCGCTGTTCATCATCGAGGACGCGGAGAAGCGCGGAAAGCTGCGGCCGGGAGGCACGATCGTCGAGGGTACTGCCGGCAATACCGGGATTGGCCTCGCGCTGGTCGGCAATGCCAAGGGCTACCGGACCGTGATCGTGATCCCGGACACCCAGAGCCAGGAGAAGAAGGACATGATCCGGCTCTGCGGCGCGGAGCTGATCGAGGTGCCGGCCGTGCCCTATCGCGACCCCAACAACTACGTGCGCTATTCGGGCCGGCTCGCCGAAGCGCTCGACAAGGCCCGGCCGGAAGGCGCGATCTGGGCCAACCAGTTCGACAATGTCGCCAACCGGGATGGCCATATCCGGACCACCGGCCCCGAGATCTGGGCGCAGACCCAGGGCAAGGTGGATGCGTTCGTCTCGGCGGTCGGGACCGGCGGCACGCTTGCGGGCGTCGGGATCGCGCTAAAAGAGCGCAACCAAGACGTCAAGATCGTGCTCGCCGACCCGGACGGTGCTGCGCTCTACAACTACTATGCGCACGGCGAGCTCAAGGCCGAGGGCAACTCGATCACCGAGGGCATCGGCCAGGGGCGGATCACCGCCAATCTCGAGGGCGCGCCCGTCGACATGGCGTTCAACATCAAGGACAAAGACGCGCTGCCGCTGGTCTTCGATCTGGTGGTCGAGGAAGGCCTGGTGCTCGGCGGCTCGAGCGGGATCAACCTCGCGGGCGCGATCCGGCCGGCGAAGGAGTTCGGACCAGGCCACGTGATCGTGACCGTGCTCTGCGATTACGGCAACCGATATCAGAGCAAGATGTTCAATCCCGAGTTCCTGCGCGAGAAGGATCTGCCGGTGCCGGCCTGGCTGGAGCACCGACGGATCGACCTCCCGGACGTGCGCTCCTAGGCGGGGACGTCCATGGCCGCGCCGTCTGCCCTGGTCAGCACCGAGTGGCTGGCCGCGCATCTCGCGACCCCCGACGTCAAGGTGGTCGATGCCACCTGGTACCTGCCGACAATGCAGCGGGACGCCAAGGCCGAGTACGCGCAGGCCCACATCCCGGGGGCGGTCTATTTCGACATCGACGAGATCGCCGATGCCGCCAGCCCGCTGCCCCACATGCTGCCGAATCCGGCCAAGTTCAAGCCGCGTGCGAAGCTCGGCCTTGGCGATGGCACCAGGATCATCGTCTACGACCACAACAACTACTCGGCGAGCGCGCGCGCCTGGTGGATGTTCCGGGTGTTCGGCCACGAGGACGTGGCGGTGCTCGATGGCGGCCTCGGCAAATGGCAGGCCGAGGGACGGCCGGTCGACGATCGCCCGGTGGTGCCACGCGAGGCCCATTTCACGGTGCGCCTGAACAGCCTGCTCGTGCGTGATCTGGAGCAGGTCCGCGCCAATCTGGTCGCCCAGCGCGAGCAGGTGCTGGACGTCCGCTCGGCCGGGCGATTCGCCGGGACCGAGCCCGAGCCCAGGGCCGGCCTGCGCTCTGGCCACATCCCCCGAAGCCTGAACCTGCCCTATCTGGACCTGATCGCGGCCGATGGCACGCTGCTGCCACCGGCGGAGCTTCGGCGCCGGATGGTCGCCTCCGGCGTCGATCTCGAACAGCCGATCGTCACGAGCTGCGGCTCCGGCGTCACCGCCTGCACCGCGGCGCTGGCACTCCACCAGATTGGCGCGCCCGCGGTTTCGGTCTACGACGGCTCCTGGACCGAGTGGGGCGGCCGCAGCGACACCCCGATCGAGAGCTGAGGGAGCCATGTCCGAGACAGCGCATCAGGAGGGCTGGCGCGAGGATCACTCGGCCGTGTTCATCGACCTCGGTCGGGCGTTCACGCCCGAGCGCGAGCGCCAGCAGGAGATCGTCGCCGAGCTGGTCGCCTCGGCCGCACTTTGCCGTCAGGTGGTCGAGCTCTGCTGCGGCAGCGGCGATCTGGCGCGGCTGCTGCTGGAGCGCCTGCCGGAGGTCCGCCTCACAGCGCTCGACGGCTCGCCCAAGATGCGGGCCGAGACCCGCCAGAGCTGTGCCGCCTACGCCGAGCGGCTCGAGCTGCAGGCGTTCGATCTCGCGGTGACCGGCTGGCGGTCGTTTCCAGCGCGCCCCGATGCGATCTGCTCCTCGCTCGCGGTCCATCATCTGGAGGGGCCGGCCAAACGGCGGCTGTTCCAGGATCTGTTTGCCGCGCTGCGCCCGGGCGGGGTGTTCGTGCTCGCCGATCTGATCCGGCCGGCGAGCGCGGCCGGCTGGCAGATCGCGGCCGTCGACTGGGACCGTGCAGTCGCCGTCCGCTCGCAGGCGCTCTATGGCGACGACCGGGCGCAGCGCCGGTTCGAGGAGCTGCGCTGGAACTATTTCCGCTGGCCCGACGACAACGGCATCGATCACCCCTCGACGGTCGCCGAGCACATCCAGTGGCTCTCCGAGTGCGGTTTTGAAGCGGTCGAGCTGCACTGGCTGGTGGCCGGCCACGCCATCATCTCCGCCCGCAAGCCTTGACGCCGATCCGCATGCGCTCCCGCCCGGGACCATGACGCGCGACCAGCCCCAGCCAGCCGGCTCGCCCGCCGGGCGGCACGTCGACACGCTCGTCACCTACCTCCAGATGACCGCGCCGCCGACGGCGCCGATGCCGCCGCCGCCGCGGGCCGGCCTCGAGGTCCGGATCGCGCGCCGCCCGACCGTCTCCTTCTACCGCTATCTCTATGGCACCATCGGCCAGGACTGGACCTGGGTCGTGCGCCGGCTGCTGCCGGACGAGGCGCTCCGTCAGATCCTGGACCACCCGGCGGTCGAGGTGAACGTGCTCTGGGCGGACGGTGTGCCGGCCGGCTTGGCCGAGCTCGACCATCGCGAGCCGGGCGAGGTCGAACTCGCCTACTTCGGCCTGCTGCCCGAGTTCATCGGCCAGGGCCTCGGCCGTTGGCTGCTCGGTTGGACGATCCGCCATGCCTGGCGGGCAAGTCCGCGCCGGCTCTGGGTCCACACGTGCGATCTCGACCACCCGCGGGCGCTCCGCGTTTACCAAACGTCCGGCTTTCAGGTCTATGACCAGCGCCTCGAGCAGCTGTTGCTGCCCGAGGGGATGCGGCCGCCCGAGCGACCGCGGTCAGGGCTTGGAAGTCGTCAATGCGAATCCTGCTGAGTGTCTTCTCCTGCGGGCCCCATCGCGGCTCGGAGGAGGGCGTGGGCTGGAACTGGGCCGTCGAGACCGCGAGCCTCGGTCACCAGGTGGTCGCGCTGACCCAGACCGAGCTACGCACCGAGATCGATGCTGAGCTCGCTTCGGGGCGGCTGCCACCGACGCTCCGCTTCGAGTTCTTCATGCCGCCCTGGCTCGACTGGCTGCAACGGCAGGGCGTCGCGCTCGGCCTCGAGCAGCTGACCTGGCATCTGGTCCATCTGCTCTGGCAGATCCTGGCCTACCGTCATGCCCGCAAGCACCTCGCGGACTGGAATGTCGACCTGGTCCACCACGTCACCTTCGGCGGCATCCGTCATCCGACCCTAATGGGGCGATTGCCGATCCCGATGGTCTTGGGCCCGTTGGGCGGCGGCGAGCGCGCGCCGCTGGCGTTGCGCCGCGGCCTGCGCTGGCGGGGTTGGCTCTTGGATGCCGTGCGCGACCTCCACACCTGGCTGATGCGGTTCGATCCGATCACGCGCTGGGCCTGCGCCGACGCCGTCGCGATCTACGTTAAGACCGCGCAGTCCGGACGCGTGCTGCCGGCGCGCCATCGGGACAAGATCGACGTGCGCCTCGAGATCGGCACGCGCGAGGTCGCCGAGCAGGCGCGCCCCGAGCACCGGGCGGGCGAGCCGCTGAAGCTCCTGTTCGCCGGGCGATTCCTCTATTGGAAAGGCATGCACTTCGGCATCGAGGGGCTGTCCCGCCTGCTCGACCGCGGCATCGAGGCTCGGTTGACGATGCTCGGTCGCGGGCCAGAGGAGGCGGCCTGGCGCCAGCTCGCCGCCGAGCTCGAGGTCGACCATGCGATTGACTGGCTGCCCTGGGTCCAGCAGAGCGAGATCGGCGAGCTCTACCGCCGCCACCACGCGCTCCTCTACCCGAGCCTGCACGATTCCAGCGGCAACGTCGTGCTCGAGGCGCTGAACCATGGCCTGCCGGTGGTCTGCCTCGATCTCGGCGGGCCGGCCGAAATGGTCGATCCCAGCTGCGGCCGGGTGATCGAAACCCGGGGCCATAGTGCAGCCGGCTGCGCGCAGGCGATCGCCGATGCCCTCGAGGAGCTGGCCCGCAGCAATGGCCTGTTGCATCGGTTGAGCCGCGGGGCGCGGGCGCGTGCCGAGAGCAGGCGTTGGCCGGCGGTGGTCGCCAGCCTCTACGCGGACGTCAGCCGGCGATTGCAGCGCCAACCGGCGGGCGCTGCCGGACCCGCGGTCGATCGCATCCAAGTTCGCCATCTCTGAGCGAGGGGCGCCCCTGGCCGGGCGGGTCGAGTTGGACGCGGCGCCCGCGACGCGCCGCTTGCCGGCGATCGCGGCGATGGTCGGTCGCGGCTCACCGGCTTCCTAGGGCCACGCCGCGAGGCTGCAGCGTCGCCACAAGCTCCTTGAAACCCGGCGCCGGCTATTGCACATCAAGGGCTCGGCATGCACGGCACTCAGCCAAATGTTGGACGAGCGATGGATCGCTTGAGCTCGACCCGAACCGCAGGCACCGACGTGGTGATCCACGAGGGTCGGCTGCACTGGCCCGGACGCGCGGACGGCACCGCGCCGGCGCCCGAGCCAAGGGTCGCCGGGGTGAGCCGGCTCGAGACCTTCCGCAATACCGTCGTCCTGCTCATTGTCTTCCTCTACCTGCTCTTCAACTGGGGCTTCATGCAGCTTCGGATCCCGCCGACCGCGGGCGCCGGCCTGCCGATCGGCGAGATGATGCTGCTGCTCTGTCTGGTGTCGATGAACTACACCGGCGTGCTCGGGCGGCTGTCGCAGACGGTGGTCCTGCTGCCGTTCGGCATCTGGTGGACCTTCGGGGTCGGCAGGGCGCTGTTCGACTTTACCCAGCTCGGCACCTGGGCGTTGCGCGATGCGGCGCACGTCCTGGAATCGCTGTTCCTGCTGGTCGGCTTCGTCGCCGCCGGCGATCCCAAGAGCCTCGAGCGGTTCTTCCGCTGGCTGCCCAGGCTGCTCGCGATCTGCGTCCTCTACGGCTTCCTGTACCCGGTGCGCGTGGAGATCTGGAACCTGTCGCCCACGATCATGTCGGGCTCCGGCTACCCGGCACCGATCTTCGGCAGCATGGCCAACACCGCGCACATGATGCTCATGGCGGCGATCTATCTGATCCTGTTCCATGGCAACCGCGTGTGGGCGAACGTCCTCGCGGTCATGATCATCGGCTATACCATCGCGATGTTTCAGGCCCGTACCCTTTATCTGATCCTGTTCGCGGTGTTCGGTTTCCTCGTGGTCTACCGGCGCTCGACGATCGGCAATCTGAGCATCCTTGCGGTCTTGTCCGGATTCCTGCTGGCGCTGATCGCGCTGATCGGGCTGCAGGTCCAAGGTCGGCTCGGCGCCACGTTCGGCCCCCATTTCCTGGTCGCCCATTTCCTTGCGATCTTCGGGATCTGTGATCCGACCTTCGAGGGCGTCTGCTCGGCCGCCGAGGGCGTCGACCAACGGATCGGCTGGTGGCTCAAGATCTACGAACGCATGATCGAGGATCCCTTCCACCTGCTGCTCGGGCTCGGTTACGGCCTGCCGCTGACCGACTTCCACGGCAGCAGTGGCGCCGCGGTCCGCGAGCCGCACAATTCTTATATCACGGTGATCGCGCGGACCGGGGTCATTGGCGCCGTCTGTTGGGTCTGGATGATGCTCGAGCTGCTCCGCCGCTGGCACACCACCTTCATGAAATGCCACGAGCTCGGCTGGCGCGAAGGCGAGAACCGGCTGATCGCGCTGATGGTGTACTCGATCTGCTGCTGGGTGCTGGCGATCGGCGAGGACGGCTTCGAAAAGCCGTACAACATCATACCCTTCTACTTCTTCTGGGGGATCATTTTGCGCTTCAGCCTGCTGGTCGACCGCGGTCTGGTCGGACCCGCGTCGGAGCGCGTCTATCCCGATCCTTACCGGCCCTAGACTACGCCCGCAGCCGACGGTGTCACGCCCCCCGCAAGTGCCGATCGGGCCACGAGCATGACGATTTTATCCACAACTGCACATTGCAACTGACGGTTTGATTTCCCTCAATTGCCGAAACATTGACGGAGGTGCAGATTCCTGACTTGCTGAGCGGCGCTGGGGAGCACGTGACCGCGAGCGGGACCATGCCGCGCGTCGAGGAACTCGATCCGAGGTCGCTCGCGCCCGACCGGACTGGCCGGCGCCGGCTGCGCGTTCTGCTCAGCGCCTTCGAATGCGCGCCGGGCATCGGTTCAGAATCGGAGGTCGGCTGGCGCTGGGCGGTGGAGATCGCCCGGCTCGGACACGACGTGGTCGTCCTGACCTGGAGCCGCGACCGCGCGCTGCTCGAGGCGGCGCGCGCGGCGGGCAAGGTGCCGGCGTCGGTGCGCTTCGAATACGTGATGCCAGCCTGGCTCGAGGCGCTGCGAGCGCGTGGTCTGCCGCTGCAGCTGGTTCACCTCAGCTGGCAGCTGGCGGCTTACCTTCATGCCCGCAAGCTGATCGGCCGCGAGCGCTTCGACCTGGTCCATCACATTACCTATTGCGTGATCCGCCAGCCGAGCTTCATGGGCCGGCTGCCGCTGCCGTTCGTGCTCGGTCCGGTCGGCGGCGGCGAGACTGCGCCGTTTGCGCTCCGGCGCGGCATGGGCGCGCGCGGCTGGCTGCTCGACCTGGTGCGCGACGGGCTCAACCTGATCGCCCGGCTCGACCCGATCACCCGCGGCGCGCTCCGCCAGGCCCGCCTGATCTACGTGTCGAGCCCCGACACCGCACGGCTGGTGCCCGACGGGCTTCAGGGCAAGGTCCGGGTCCGGCTCCAGATCGGCATCGACGCACGGGAGATCGGTGCCGGCCCTGGCGATCGGCATATGAGCGGAGAGCTGCGTCTTCTCTACGTCGGTCGCTGCCTGGCCTGGAAGGGCATGCACCTGGGGCTGGAGGCTTTGGCGAGGCTGCGCGCGCGCGGCTGTCCGGCGCGGCTCACCATCGCCGGGAGCGGCGCCGCCGAGCGCCACTGGCGGGCGGCGGCGCACCGCCTCGAACTCGACGACGCGGTCGACTGGCTGTCCTGGGTCGAGCACCGGCGCATGCCCGAGGTCTATCGCGCTCACGACCTGCTGCTGTTTCCGAGTCTTCACGACTTCGGGCGGCCATGTCGTGCTCGAGGCGATGGCCTACGGTCTGCCGGTGGTCTGCTTCGACCTTGGCGGGCCCGGCAGCATGGTCGATCCTTTCTGCGGCCGCGTGATCGCAACCGCAGGGCGGTCTCGCATCGAGGTGGTGGACGATTTGACCGACGCGCTACAGCAGCTGGCCAACCCTCACCTGAGGCGGCAACTCGGCCTGGGCGCGTTCAACCGCGTGCGACAGTACGACTGGCGTGGCCAAGTTGCCACAACGTATGACGAAATTGCCACCGCGGTGGTCACGGACCCGGCCGGCAGCCGCGTTTCCGGCTGAGAACGGGATGTTCCTCGACCTCAGCCGCACTCACTTGCCACTTGAACTCCAGGCAGACCTTCGGCAGACTGCAACAGGTGAATCGACGCGGTCGGGGGTCAATCTGGACTTGACTGTCCGCGCCAGCAAACGGGCGTATAACCACGGTTGCGAGATAATCGTCAATCGAGGCCAGTGACGTTCACGCGAGGAGTGTCCCGTTCGAAGCTCGGCAGACAAGGGTGCGGGTTGCTCCGCGCAACCGGACCGCATGAACGGTCGGAGGTCAATCCGTGAGCGCATTCGGCGGGTCTAGCGTCCCCACGGTGTCGGTGGGCTTGCCCGTATACAATGGTGCTGACTACCTGCTTGAGGCCATCGAGTCGATCCTGAGCCAGAGCTTTAAGGATTTCGAGCTGCTGATCCAGGACAACGCCTCGACCGACGCCACCGAAGCGATCTGCCGGAACTATGCGGCAAACGACCCGAGGATCAGCTACGTCCGCAACCCGGACAACGTCGGCGCCGCCGCCAACTACAACCTGGTCTTCGCGCGGGCGCGTGGCCGCTACTTCAAGTGGGCGGCTCACGATGACGTCTGCACGCCGGACTTCCTCGAGCGCTGCGTCGCGGTATTGGACCGTGATCCCGGCGTCGTGCTCTGCTGCGGCCAGGCTCAGCTGATCAACGATGACGGCTCGCCGGTGGCCTTTGACGCCACGCAGAAATGCTACGTCACCAGGCACGGCGAGCGCGTCGGCCAGATCGATCCGGAACATCGGGCCGGCGGCCCGCGGCCGGCCGGCCGATTCTGGGACGTGCTGGTGCGTACGATGCGGACCTTCGAGATCTTCGGCGTGATCCGCTCGGACGTCCTGCGCAAGACCCGTCTCCACGGCGGCTACTACGGCTCGGACAAAGTGCTGCTGGCCGAACTCAGCCTGCTCGGTCGGTTCGATCTGCTGCCGCAGGTGATGCTGTACCGGCGTTGTCACGCTGCGCAGTCGAGCAACCTGGCGCTGGCCCAAAAGAGCCACTGGATCGGCGGCGGCCGGCGGCAGGGCTGGCTGACGCTCCGGCTGCGCAACGTGATCCCGGGCTACCTCGAGGTCGTCCGTGGCGCGCCGATCGCGCTCGTGGACAAGGTCATCTGCTACAGCGCGATCGTCTATCGGCTGATCGCGCCGCAGACCTGGATCAAGCAGTTCCTGCCCGGGCGCTACACCGAAACCTGATCCGATCCTTGCAAGTCCGGCTCACGGCTCCGGAAGCTCGAGGATCATGCCGTCGTAGGCCGGCTCGACGCCTGCGGGCAGGCGGCGGCGCAGGTCCCGGTAATCGAGCTCGTGGTTCATGTGGGTCAGTATGGCCCGGTGCGGCCGGATCGCCGCGATCCAGCCGAGCGTCTGCTCGAGGTGGGCGTGACTCGGGTGCGGCCGCTCGCGCAGGCAGTCGACCAACCAGACCTCGACCCCGACCAGAGCTGCGAGCGCCGCTTCGGGCAGGCCGTTGACGTCCGGCGAGTAGGCAAAGGCGCCGGTCCGGAAACCCCAGCTCGGTAGCCGGCCGTGGTGCTGCTCGAACGGTCGGATGGCAAGCGTCCCGACCGTGAACGGGCCCTCGATCGCAACCGGGGTCAGCGCCGGGCGCCACCAGCCCTTCTCCGGCTCCGGGGGCAGAAAGGCATAGCCGAAGCGCTCGCGGATGCGGGCGAGCACTGCGGCATCGCCATAAGCGTCGATCGGCCGGTCCATCAGCAAATTCAGCGCGCGGACGTCGTCGATGCCGTTGACGTGGTCGGCGTGGCCGTGGGTGTAGAGGATCGCATCCAGCCGGTCGACGCCGGCGTCCAGGCATTGGCAGCGCAGGTCCGGCGGCGTGTCGACCAGGACCCGGGTCGCGCCCTGATCGATCAGAATGGCGCAGCGCCGGCGGCGATTGCGCGGCTCGCCCGAAGTGCAGACCGCGCAGCGACAGCCGATCACCGGCACGCCGCTGGAAGTGCCGCAGCCGAGGATCGTCACCCGCATGCGGCGCCGGCGGGCGGTTGGGCCTTGGCAAACAGCCGGAAAAAGTTCTCGGTCGTGGCGCGCTCGACCTCGGCGGCCGGAATGGCCTTGATCTCGGCCAGCTTGAGCGCGACCTCCGCGACCCGGGCCGGCTCGTTGCGCTGGCCGCGAAACGGCTCCGGCGCCAGATAGGGCGCGTCGGTCTCGAGCAGCAGTCGGTCCAGCGGCAGTTCGCGCACGGTCGCGCGCAGCTCGTCCGAGCGCCGGAAGGTGAGGATGCCGCCGAGCCCGAGGTAGAAACCGAGCTCGATCGCGCGCCAAGCCAGTTCCCGGCTTGAGCTGTAGCAGTGGATCACCGCGGCGAACCGTCCGGCCGCCATCGCGTCGGCCAGGATCGCGATGACGTCGGGGTCCGCGTCGCGGGTATGCACGATCAGCGGCAGACCGCTGGTCCGGGCAGCCTCGATATGGGCGCGGAAGACCTGCGCCTGCACGCTCTTGGGCGCGTGCTCGTAGTAATAGTCGAGGCCGCTCTCGCCGATCCCGATCACCTTCGGATGCCGAGCCCAAGCCAGCAGCGGCGCCGCATCCAAAAGGGTCTCCTCGGCGGCCCGATGCGGATGCACCCCGACCGAGCAGTAGACCCCTGGGTCGGCCTCGGCGATCGCGAGCACGCGCTGGAACGTGTCAAGCTCGGTGCCGATCGTCTGGAACACCTGCACGCCGGCGGCACGAGCTCGCGCGAGCACCGCCTCGGTCTCCCGGGCAAGCGCCGGGAAGTCCAGGTGGCAGTGGCTGTCGACCAGCATCAGGGGGGCTGTTCGGCAAAGCGTGGGAACACGCCGGCCGGCCTGGGCAACGGTGCGCCCGGCCGCAATGCTGCGGCCTCGCTCCGATATTGCTCCAGGCTGCGGGCGCCATCGGCGACGCCGAGCTGGTCGAGGATCCGGGCCGAGGCGTCGGGCATGAACGCCTGGGTCAGCAGCGCCAGCCGGCGGATCGTCTCGGCAAGCGTATAGAGCACCGTTGCCATGCGCGCCGGGTCGGTCCGGCGCAGCGCCCAGGGCGCCTCGGCATCGACGTAGCGGTTGGCGGCCCCGATCAGCTCGAAGATCGCCTCGAGCGCCCGGCTCAGAGCCTGGATCGCCATCGCCGCGCGTACCTGCTCGAGCAGGTTCGCGGACGCCTCGAGCAGAGCGCGGTCGCTGGTCGAGGCGGCGCCGGGCTCCGGCAACAGCCCGCCGCAGTTGCGCTGGATCAACGCCAGGACGCGCTGGACCAGATTGCCGTAGTCGTTGGCCAGGTCCCGGTTCATCCGCTTGATCATCGCGCTCCGCGAAAAATCGCCGTCGTTGCCGAACGGCACCTCGCGCAACAGGAAGTAGCGGGTCTGGTCGAGCCCGAACTCGTCGATCAGCTGCAGCGGGTCGACCGCATTGCCGAGCGACTTCGACATCTTCTGGCCCTCGACCGTCCACCAGCCGTGGGCGAAGATCCGCCGCGGCGGCTCGAGTCCGGCAGCGAGCAGGAAAGCCGGCCAATAGATCGCGTGGAAGCGCAGGATGTCCTTGCCGACCACGTGGACATCGGCCGGCCAGAACCCTCGGAACAGGCTGCCGTCGAGGTCGGGATAACCAAGCGCGGTCATGTAGTTGGTGAGCGCGTCCAGCCAGACGTAGATCACGTGGTCGGGATCCTCCGGCACCGGAATGCCCCAGCGGAAGCTGGTGCGCGAGACCGAGAGGTCCAAAAGCCCGCCCTTGACGAAGCTCATCACCTCGTTGCGGCGGGCGGCCGGCAGGATGAAGTCGGGGTGCTCCTCGTAGAAGCGGAGCAGCGGGTCCTGCCAGCTGCTCAGGCGAAAAAAGTAGCTCGGCTCCTCGACCCATTCGACCGGCGCGCCGGTCGGCGCCAAGCCGCCCACGAGCTCATTCTCGGCGTAGAAGGATTCGTCGCGCACCGAGTACCAGCCGGCGTAGGTGCCGACGATAGATCTGGCCGCGGCGCCTGAGCTCGCGCCAGAGCGCCTGCACGCCGGCCATGTGGCGCGCTTCGGTCGTGCGGATGAAGTCGTCGTTGGTGATCGCCATGCGCCGGGCCAGCTCGCGGAACCGCTCGGCGACCTGGTCGGTGAAGGCCTGCGGCTCGAGGCCGGCGGCGGCCGCCGCCTTCTCGACCTTCTGGCCGTGCTCGTCGGTGCCGGTCAGGAACCAGACCCGGCGCCCGTCCAGGCGGGCAAAGCGGGCGATCGTGTCGCAGGCGAGCGTCGTGTAAGCGTGGCCGATGTGCGGCACGTCGTTGACGTAGTAGATCGGCGTGGTGACGTAAAAGGCGTCAGCCGGGCGCATCGAGGGCTCCGCGGACGGCGCCGGCTGGGACCTCGTCGAGATCCCTATCGGGCGCCAACAGGGTCAGCATGTGGACGAGCGCGTGCGCCCGGTCAAGATTCAGGCCGTCGACAGCCGCCGCCAGCTGGCCGATCTTCTCCCACAGCTTCGCCCAGCGCTCAAGCGGACGCCGGTGGACCAGGCGGTCGAGCACCGCGGGCTCGGCCGGGAACAGCGCCGGCCCCAGACGGTCGGTGCCGCGCGCCACAATCCGGCCGAGCAGTTCCTGGACCAGGCCGAGCGGGCCGGCGAAGCCGCGCTGGTCGGCGTGGCGCGCGAGCGCCAGCGCCAGATCGTAGCGGGTCGGCCGGTCACCGGCGGCGTCGAGGCTCTCGGCCAGGCGCCGGTACAAAGGCAGCCAGTCCTCGCCCGCCAGCTCCAGCGCCCGCCCGAGACTGCCTCGGGCAAGCAGCGCAAGCGCGCTCCGCTGCCCGGCGTCGAGCTCGGGCAGCCAGTGCGCCAGACGCTCGCTCACCAGCGCGTCCGGCAACCGGGCGAGCGGCAGCTTGGCGCAGCGCGACCGGATGGTCGCGGCGACCTGGGCCGGTCGATGGCTGATCAGGAGCAGGACCGCCACCGGCGGCGGTTCCTCGAGCGACTTGAGCAGCGCATTGGCGGCGTTGCGATTGAGCCGCTCGGCGCCGTCGATGACGACCACACGCCAGCCGCCCATCGCCGCGGTTCGGTGCAAAGCCTGGGTCGCTGCCCGGACCAAGCCGACCGGGATCTCGGACTTGACGCGCCCGCTGCGGGGATCGCGCTCGGGCTCGATCACGGTCAGGTCGGGGTGGCTGCCCTGGGCGACCTGGCGGAAGACCGGGTGATCCGGGCGAAGACCCAGCAGCGGACCAGCCTGCTCGGTGCCGGCAAGCAGGGCACGGGCGAACCGGTAGGCGAGCGTCGCCTTGCCGATCCCCTCCGGACCGCTGAACAACCAGCCATGCGGCAGGCGGCCGGAGCCGAGCGCCCGGGCGAGGACGGCCTGGGCCGCGTCCTGGCCGAGAAGCTCAGGATTGGCGCGCGGCTCGGGGGGCGACTTTGCGATGTCCATCCGGCGGTCACCCTCGGCCGAGAGGCTCGAGGCCAAAGTGCGCCTCGACGGCGGCGCGCACCTGGCTCGCGACCACGGCCGCGGCCGGCGCGGCATCGATCACCTGGCAGCGCCCGGGCTCGGCGCGCCCGATCGCCAGGAATCCCGCACGCACCCGCTCGTGATAGTCGCGGTCCATGCGCTCGAAGCGGTTGGCGCCGGCGCCTGCCTGGCGGCGCGCGAGGCCGGTGGCCACAGGCAGATCCAGGATCAGGGTAAGATCAGGGCAGAGCTCGCCGAAGACGGCGCGGTGCAGCTGGTCGACCAGCGCCAGCCCGAGCGCACCCGCTGCGCCCTGATAGACCCGGGTCGAATCGACGAAGCGGTCGCACAAGACCCAGCGGCCGGCGGCGAGCGCCGGCTCGATCACGCGGACAACATGATCCTGGCGCGCGGCCAGCAGCAGCAGCGTCTCAGTGAGCGCCGACCAGCGGTCCGGCGGGCCATCCAGCAACAGTGCCCGGATCGCTTCGGCGCCCGGTGTCCCGCCCGGCTCACGGGTCACGACCACGGGCAGGCCCCCGGCCCGCAATGCAGCTTCCAGCTGCTTGATCTGGGTCGATTTGCCGGCGCCCTCGCCGCCTTCGAACGTGATCAGCGGCCCGCGCGCCGTCATCCGTCGCCGATCGAACGCCGGATCATCACTGCGGCTCCCGTGCTGAGGCCTGATCGGCCGGCGCCGTGGCGCCGACGGTGAACATCCACGCGCGGCGGCCGCGCCGGGCGGGCGCTCACGACGGCCCCCAGATCAGATAGCCGAGCGCGCTGGTCACCCGGCCGAGCAGATTGGCCGCGTTGACCGCCTGGCCGGCCGTGAGCGGCAGCCGTCTCGCCTCGATCCCGGGCGCCGCGATCTGGAGCTCGGCGAGCTGGGCGCCCTCGATCACCGGAGCCGGAATCGGCCCGTCGTAGGCGATCTTGACCTCAAGCCCCTGGCGCCCCTCGGAGGTCAAGGAGACCACGACGTCCTGCTGGAGCACGAGCGGGATGCTGCTGCGGTCGCCAAGCCAGACATTGGCCTGCTCGACGGTCTGGCCGGCCGAGAACAGCTGATAATTCCTGAACTCGCGATAGCCGTGCTCGAGCAGCCGCTCGGCCTCGCGCGCACGCTGCCCCGGCCGCTCGAGCCCCGCCAGCACGAACACCAAGCGGCGCCCGTCGCGCACCGCGGATGCGGTCAGACCGTAGCCCGCGTTCTCGGTGTGGCCGGTCTTCAGGCCGTCGACCCCCGCGTCCCGATAAAGCAGCGGATTGCGCGAGTACTGGCGGATGCCATTGTAGGTGTACTCCTTCTGGCCGAAGATCGGATAGTACTCGGGGAACCGCTCGATCACGATCTGCGCCAGCAATGCGAGATCGCGCACGGTCATCACGTGCCCTGGATCCGGCCAGCCGCTCGCGTTCTTGAAGATCGAGTGGGTCAGGCCGAGTTCGCGGCCCCGCTCGGTCATCATATCGGCGAAGGCTTCCTCGGTGCCGCCGAACGCCTCCGCGATCACGATGCAGGCGTCGTTGCCGGACTGGGTGATGATGCCGTGCAGCAGGTCCTCGACCCGGACCCGGGCGCCGACCTCGACGAACATCTTCGAGCCGCCCTTGCGCCACGCCTTCTCGCTCACCGGCAACTCATCGTCGAGGCTGAGGCGGCCCTCCTTCAGCCGCTCGAAGACCATGTAGGCGGTCATCAGCTTGCTCATCGAGGCCGGAGGCACCGGCACGTCCGGGTTTTTCGCGAACAGCACCTGATGCGATTGCAGATCGACCAGGATCGCCGCATGGGCGGGCGTCTCGAAGGTACTCGCCCGCGTCATCGGCGGGCCGGCCGCGGCAACGACCACGGCCGCAAGGAGCAAGCTCACGCCACGCAACAAGCTTATCGACATGATTGCCTCTTCTCGCCTCGCTAGGGAGCTCGATGGCAGCGCCGCGCTCAGCAGCTGGCGGCCGCCGCCTCGGGACCAACGATGAACGCGCTCGCGTAGCCGCTCTGCTTGACCTGATCCAGGGTCGCCGCCACCGCGCCCGGGTCGGCAATCGGCCCGAGCCGGACCCGGGTCAGACGATCATCGCCCGGCGTCTGGGCGCGGACCGGCAGCGCGGTCATGCCACTCAGCTGCGCCGCCGCGCGGACCGCGCGCGCGGGCTCGACGAAGGCGCCGATCTGAATGAAATGGCCACCGCAGGTCGCGGCCTCCGCGGTCGCGATCAGCGCGCTCGCGAAGCTTGGCCGCGGTTGCTCAGCAACCAGCGTCGCCGACGGCAGCCGCGGCGCCGGTCGCGGGGAGCGCAACGTCGCCCGGGGCCGGTCGCCCCGGGCATCGGCGAGGCCCAGGAACTGGATTCGCACGCGCGCGATGCCCTGTCGCTCGAAGCCAAGCTCGCGCGCCGCCTCCTGCGACAGATCGATCAGCCGGTCGCCGACGAACGGGCCGCGGTCGTTGACCCGCAGCTCGATCTCGCGCTGGTTGGCGAGATTGGTGACGCGCACGATGCTTGGCAGCGGCAGGGTCGGATGCGCCGCAGTCAGCCCGTGGCGGTCGAAGACTTCGCCATTGGCCGTCGCGCGGCCGTGGAACGCGTGGCCGTACCATGAGGCGATCCCGATCCGGTCGTAGTCGGGGTCGAACTCGGGGTAGTACCAGCGCCCGGCGATCTGATAGGGCTGGCCGACCTTGTAGACGCCCTCGGGACGCGGCGAGCCGCAGCTGGCAAGCCCGAGGACGAGCGCGCCGAGCAGTCCGAGCCGGGTGAGCACGGCTCGGCGCCGGCGCCTGACCGCCAGCGTCGCGCCCTCGGCCCGGCCGCGCCGCTCAGCCACGGCCGATCAGGTCCGCGAGCTGGCCCACGGTCAGGGCAAAATAGGTCGAGCGGTTCCAGGCCATCAGGACCCGGAAATTGTCATAGACGAGATATGCGGGCCCCTGCCCCTCGTCGGTGCGCACCAACGATGCGCTCACGCTCGCCACGGGCAGATCGGTGCCGTCGGCACGGCGGACCCCGAGGGCCTGCCATTCCGGCAGCGGCTTTGGCTGCTGCAGGCCCGCGAGGCTGCCGTCGATCGTCGGCGGCAGCCGGACCTCGCGGCCCCAGGTGTAGCGGTCGTTCCAGCCGGCCTTGGCGAGGTAGTTGGCAATCGAGGCGAACACGTCGGGCAGGGTGGTCCAGATGTCGCGCCGGCCGTCGTGATCGTAGTCGACCGCGTAAGCCTGATAGCTCGAGGGCATGAACTGGCTCTGGCCCATGGCGCCGGCCCAGGAGCCGCTCATGCGCGCGGCCGTGACGTCGCCCTGATCGACGATTTTGAGCGCGTGCAGCAGCTCGGCCCGGAAGAAGGCGGCGCGCCGCCCGTCATAAGCGAGCGTGGCGAGCGCGGCGATCACCGGGAAGTCGCCGTGATAGGCGCCATAGCTGCTCTCGACGCCCCAAAGGGCGACGATGACCGGCGCCTGCACGCCATAGTCCCGGGCGACCTGCTCGAGCAGCCCCTTGTGCTCACGATACAGCTCGCGGCCGCGCTCGATCCGGCTCGCCGACAGCACGCGCTGACTATACTCCTGGAACGTGAACCGGCCTTCGGGCTGGCGCCGGTCAAGCTCGATCACGCGCGGAATTGGCGCGACGCCGGTGAGCGCCGCATCGAGGGTTGCGGCCGCAATGCCTTGCTCGAGGGCCTGCCGGCGCAACCCATCGAGCCACGCGTCGAACGACGGGGTGGCTGCCAGCGCCGGCTCCGTCAGCCAGACCAGAACCAAGGCGACAATCGAGCCCAAGCGGCGCCCGTTCGATCTCGCCTGCAGCGGCATGATGCTTCGGCCCCTGCCTTCGCGGCACCCGCGGCGTGACCAACCGTGGGTAGCATAGACCAAGGCGAGCGGCCCGAACAAGCAGGATTTGCCCCGGATTGCGGTGCTACCCATGGGCGATTCCGGCGGTCCGCGTCATGGCTGGGCGCCCTGGCTCCAGCGCGCCAGCTTGCTCAGCAGGCGCGCGCGGTCGATCGGCTTGGTGACATAGTCGTTCATGCCCGCGTCCAGACAGCGCTGCTCGTCGCCGGCGAGCGCGCTGGCGGTGATCGCGATCACCGGGATCCTGGCCCGCTCGGGCGCCAGCCGGCGGATCCGGCGGGTCGCCTCCAGCCCGTCGACCCCAGGCATCTGGACGTCCATCAGGACCACATCATAGTCCTTGGCCAGCACGGTCTCGACCGCCGCTGCGCCATCGTTGACCACGTCGATCTGGTGGCCCGCCTTCTCCAGCATGAGCGTGGTCATCCGACAGTTCACCGGATTGTCGTCGGCGAGCAGGATTTGAAGCCCCGCGGCCCGCCGCTCGGACATGCTGTGGACCGTGATCAGGCCGGGCGCCCCGGGCAGAGCACCGGGCGCGACCGGTCCGCCGCGCAGCTGGAGCAGGCATTCGAGCAACGTCTGGGCGGTGACCGGCTTGGGCAGATAGGCAGCGAAGCCGATCTCCTTGACCCGGGCAGCGTCGCCGCGCAGGCCCGAAGAAGCGATCATCACCAACTCGGTCGCCCGCAGCCTCGGGTCTGTCTTGATCTGTCCGCCGAGCGCCTCGCCGCTGAAATCGGGCAGCGAACGGTCGATCAGCGCGATCTCGATCGGCTGGCCCTGGTCGTGCGCCTGGTTCAGCAGCGCCAGCGCGGCGGCGCCCAGTTCCGCTGTGGCCGCGGTGATTCCCCAGCTCTGGGTCCGGCGTTGCAGCGTGATGCGCGTCGCCGCCGTGCCATCGACGATCAGCAGGCGGGTACCCGCGATCTCGGCCGGCACCGGGCTCGGACCCGGACGGGCCTCAGGGGTCTTGGCCAGGGTCAGCTCGAGATCGAACACGGTCCCCTCGCCCGGCCGGCTCGACATCCGGATCTCGCCGCCCATCAGGCCGACCAGACGCTTGCAAATCGTGAGGCCGAGACCGCTGCCGCCGTACAGGCGGGGCACCGAAGGATCGGCCTGGGCATAGGCAGTGAACAGACGGTCCTGCAGATGCTCCGGGATGCCGATACCGGTATCGTGCACGGCGAGGCCCAGGCGCAACCCCGCCGGCCGATCGGCGATCAGGCGGATCTCGAGGCCGACCGCGCCCGTGGCCGTGAACTTGATCGCGTTGCCGAGCAGGTTGAGACAGATCTGGCGGATTCGTCCGGGATCACCGCGAAGCGCGGTCGGGACATCGGGATCAATCGCAAGCTGGAGCGGCAGGCCTTTGGCGCGCGCCCGCGGCATCACAATGGCGATCACCCGCTCCATGACCGCGCGCAGATCGAAATCGATGCTGTCCAGCTCGAGCCGGCCCGCCTCGATCCGAGACAGGTCGAGGATGTCGTTGATGATCGTGAGCAGGGCTTGGCCCGAATCGTGCACGGCCTCGACCAGGCTGTGCTGCTCTTCGGACAGCGGCGTTTCGAGCAGAAGCCGGGTCATGCCGATGACGCCGTTCATCGGCTCGCGGATCTCGTGGCTCATCGTCGCGAAGAAGACCGACTTCGCCTCGTTGGCCCGCTCCGCAGCGCAGGCCCGGCGTTGCCAGCGCTCGACCTCGCCATCCGGCATTGGCGCAGCATCAACCGGTTGCGCCCCGGCGGCGCTGACGCCTGATTCTGTCGGACCTTCGACCGGCATGATCCAGTCATCTCCCGCGATCGATTGCCGGGGATGGACCTTGTTGCCTTAAAACTTGGTTAACGCAACCGTCCGGAGATCCTCGAACGAGCATTTATCGCAGTGCGCGATCGCGAGCGCGGCTGCGCCTGCCGGCAAAGTGTCTTGACTTTAGGTACTTTTTGGGTATGTTATACTTGCCATACCCACCGGGAGTGCGCATAAATGAGCGCCCCCGTGCTTTGGCGGGGCGGGAGGTGCCCCGTGATCCGAATCTCACTGCCTTATCTTTTCTCGCTCGCGAATGCGCTGGAGCCGCTCAAATCGATCAAGGCTGGGGAAGCCCGCATGAGTGCGGGCTGGAAGGTGTTTACCGCGCGGGAACACCTCGACGATCTGCTAAATTCAAGCGTGTACGCTCCTGCCATGCGGGCCTCCCGCCAGCTTGGCAACCAGCTATTAGCGATTCTGAATAGTATTAACCTAAATGACTTCGACAAACCAATGGAACCCTTAGAAGCATTCCGTATAGAGAATGGTTACTCACAATATAAGATTGCGCTGCTTGCCGAATTGGGGGTTGCCCCAGCCTATTTTGTCGTGCCTAAGCCCCCATTTGATACAGCAATATTGCTTGAGGTGGGCGAGTTGTTGTTACCATCAGAACTCGCGCTCAAAGCGCCCGAGGCCGTATTCGATGCTCGCGAAGCCGGCAAATGTTTAGCATTCGAAGTCGGCACGGCTGCTGGATTTCATATTCTACGGGCTGCGGAAAGTGTGGTACGGCGCTATTATGCTGATGTCATCACTGCTAGTGCATCACAGCCCAAGGTGCGAAACTTGATGACGTATGTTCGCAGGATGCAAAAACAGGGCGTAGGCGATCCGAAGATCCTGTCATCGCTAGAGCAAATCGTGAATCTGCATAGAAACCCCCTTATTCATCCAGAAGATGTGCTTACCGTTGGCGAGGCCATCGCTCTAGTCGGGATTGTGCGGAGCGCAATATCTGCTATGCTTGCCGTGCTGCCGGACGTGCCACTAACTACTTCGACAGCCGCTACTCTTCCCTCTACTTCGCCTTAGGGGTAGCCATGAGTTTTGGCGGAACAATGTTTTTTAAAGCGCGCTCGAACGCCTCTCCGCTCTCGTCAGCGCCCAGTTTCCGCGCGGTCTCAATGAACCGCGCGGATTGCTCAGCCTTGGTCATCTTCCGCCTTGGCTTCCGCTTCGGCGGCGGCTTTGGGTTTTCGGCCATACCAGCTATGCCCTTCCACGAGTCGTTCGATAGGTGAGCCTCTTGCCAACCACGCCCGCAAGCGCCCGCTCTGCCCGGTCGGCATCGTTCACGCCCAGCGCCACCCGGTTGTTGAACCGGAAATCGAACTCGGCGAGGTAGCGATGCAGGTGCTTCTCGCCGCAGTGCTGATAGACGCCGGTCATGCCGCGCTTGAACACGCTGAACACACCCTCGACCGTGTTGGTATGCACGTCGCCCCGGACATACTCGCCGGCGGAATGTTTGACGGTATGGTGCTCGGCAAACAGCTGGTCGGCATCGCCGTACAGCCGGCTTTCGTCGGTGTGCAGGTAGGTTTCCCGCTCGACATTCTCGGTCACGATCTTGGTGACGGCGGCCTTGGTCGCCCGATCCACGTGGAAGGTGCGCGCTTCGCCGCCCCGCTCGACCAAGCCGATCACGGCGCGCTTGTCGCCAACGCCCCGGGTCGGGCGCTTGTACGGCCGATCGCCGCGCTGCGACGACGGCATGAAGTTCTCCCGCGCGCCGAAGTAGGTCTCGTCGGCCTCGACGGTCTTGCCGAGCCCGCCCAGTGGGTCCAGACCGCCGGAGCGCATGGCCTCGCGAATCCGGTGCGACAGGAACCATGCGCTTTTCAGCGTGACGCCAAGGGTCCGGTGGAGCTGGTTGGAGCTGACGCCTTTCTTGCTCGACGCCATCAGGAAGATGGCCTGCAGCCAGATGTGCAGCGGGATATGGCTCGACTCGAAGATCGTGCCAACCTTCACGGTGAACGGCTTCCGGCACTGGTAGCACTTGTAAGTGCCGATTCTGGTGCTGGCGCCGCCCATCTTGCTGATGCGCTCGAAGCCACCGCAGTGCGGGCATACTGGCCCGTTGGGCCAGAGGCGAGCCTCGATCAACCGATAGGCCGCGGCCTCATCGTGGAAGTGCTTGTCGGAAAGGACGGACGACATGGCCTATCTCCTTGCTGAGACGACCATATCAGGCGCAATGGGTATGTCAAGTATAATATTCCCTACTTTTTCCTATACTTGTACGGCCTCCTCCCAGCCAGACCTGCTCCACACCTCCGCCCTCCCTGGCAGCTGCTCAGAGGGAACCCACATCCATGATCGATCGGACCGTTGCCGGCGCCCGGCGCGCCGGTTCGCGTGCCGTGGACTGGCGCCAGGCCGCCGAGATGCTCGCCCATGGTGTGCCGGCGGCCGAGGTTGCCCGCCAGGTCGGATGCTCGCGCAGCTACTTGTCGCGCAAGCGCAAGCACCACCCGGCCTTCCGGCGCCTGATCGAGCGATTCGAGGCGATCCCGGGCGAGCGCGACCGGATCGGCGAGCTGCGCCTAGCGGTCCACGCCGCGATCGAAACCGAGGTCAAGAACGGCAACGTCCGGGTGCTGCTGTGGCTCGCCGACCGGCTGAAGCTGATCACGCCGCCCAGCGAGCGGACGCCCGAGCAGGAGCTGCGCGCAATCCTGGGCGGGCTCAGCCCTGACGAGCTGCGCGAGTTCGAGAGCCTGCAGGATGGCCCTTGAGGCCGGGTTCAGGACGGGGGTGACCGAGCCGCGTCCGGCAGGATCAGGTGCAGCCCGGCCTCGAGATAGAGCGTCAGGCCATTGTCGAACCTGACGAACTGGAACCCGGAAACGTCGTCGCCGGCCGCGGTCACGTGGGCACCGGCCTGGCCGTCGGCGACCACCCTCCGATCGGTCCGGACCGCAAGGCTGCGAAAGCCCGAGTCGTTGAAGAACACGATCTCGCCATTGGCGTCGGCGACCAGATCGGCCAACGCCAGCTCGATCTCGGCACCGCTCGGGTCCCCAGCCGCGGGCACGCTCGCCGCTTCGGCGAGCTCGGCCGCCGAGCGGATCGTCCGTGCCAACTTGCTCTCGTCGCTTACCATGGCGGCTCAGACAGATGCCAGATCATATGTTTCCTTAACGTTAATCCCCCATGCTGACAAGCTACGGCCACCCTCGGCGAGTTCCGAACTTTTTTAATTTATACCTGACCAGACTCTCCTAAACAATTGCGGACCATCAATAACTTGTATACGTTCGAGTGTCGAGGCGATGCCTTCGGGTACGCTCGCAGACGCGTCCGCAACGGCATTTCGGGCCGACAGGGCCTCCTTAAGCTGCCACCGGTAACCTTCCACTCAGCGCTCGACCGACCAGCCGGAAGCGAGGTCGCAGGCCCTGCGGTCGTGCGCCCGACGGCGCAGGTGGGAAGGTCGGATGCTCCGCTCCTGGCCATGGGTGGGATCCACCCATCTGGTGTTCTCCGCGGCCTATCTATTCGCGGCGCTGGTCGATGCCGCGTCGCCGGCCTCGGCGGGCGCCGACCGGCTGTGGCCGGGTCAACGCCTGAGCCACGCTCCCGGCGGCAGACCCGCGATCTTGGTCTGCGTTACCACCCCGACGAGCTGAATCGGACTCTGAGCCTGGCCCTGATTGGCCCGGTCGAGGACCACTGGCTCCTGGATCCTCAGCGCTTCGGCCTGAATACCGCGGCCCGCTCGGACCGGGGGCATGGTGCCGCGCCCTCGGTGCGTTGTTGTAACCTGCCGCATCGCCCGGAAGGCTTCGAGGAGCCTCGTCTGGTCGGCCCGGGGCGCGCGCTCAAGTTGCCTTTGCGCCGGCTTGGCGACGATCAGGGTCCAGGTCATGGAGCAGCTGCTCGAAGCTCACGGAGTCGCCGCGCTCGATCGCAGCCCGTCCCTGCTCGATCGCGGCTGCCTCCGCCGGCCTCGGAGTTTCGACCGGGATGCGCCTGAAATACCAGCGCAACGCCTCGTCCACGATCTCGGAGCGGCTGCGGTTCTCGCTCGTGCGAACGTGATTGAGCTCGGCGATCATCTCCTCCGAGAGCGAAAGCGTGATGGTTTTGCGGCTGCTCATCTCGTGGGCCTGGGACGGATACGAAATGCATGATACCGGTCGGCGATCGTTCGAGCAATCAGGCCGGTATCCAAGCTCACCGTGAGCCGCTGCTTCGGTCGGCTGGGGCGCACCAGGACGGTCTCATGTTCCGCCCGCGCCGGTGCGTTGAAATTCGGCGTGGATCTCGAGGGTGACCTCGTCGCCGACCGCGGGCGCGTAGGCGCCAAGGCCGAAGGTCGAGCGAGAGAGCGTGCCGGTCGCGGCGAAGCCCAGCGTGTAGCGGCCGGTCAGCAGGCTGTCGGCGCCGCCGTTGAAGGTGACCTCGAGCGTGACCGGGGTGGTCGCGCCGTGCAACGTCAGGTCGCCGGTGACCTGGCCCGTCTTCTCGCCGGTGATCGCGATGCTCCGGCTTTCGAAGCGCGCCTGTGGGAATCGGGCGACGTCGAACCAGTCGGGGCCGCGCAAGTCCTCTTCGAACTTCGGCAGGTTGAAGTCGATGCTGGCGGGGTCGATCAGCACGGTCAGGCGCGCGGCCGCGGGCTGCGCGGGGTCGAAGTCGAGCGTGGCCTCGAAGCGATTGAAGCGGCCGACCAGCTGGGAAAAACCAAAGTGGTCGAGCTTGAGCAGCAGCGCTGCGTGCTCGGGATCGAGCCGGTAGGCGCCGGCCTGCAGTTGTTCCGGGTTCACGGTCTGGTTGTGCGCAGGCAGCAGATGGCCGCACCCCGCGAGGGACAGCGCGAGCCCGAGGCCGATCGTCAGGCGATGGCACGCAGAGCGCCGGCAAGGCGGCATCTCGGCTACTCCCGGTCGGGTTCGAGGTCCATCTGGTGCTTCGGCTTGCGCGCGTAACGGCGGCGGCTCTGCTCCTTGCGCGCGCGGAAGGCCGCCGCGGGCAGCGTCCGCGCGACCGGGTTGCGGCGTTTGAGCGCCTGCTCGCGGCGGTCCTTGATGCGTCTCGTCATCTGCCAGCGCCTCGGCGCCGTTGCCGGTGGCGGCGGGGCCCTCACCATAGAACGTGGCCGATGTCAGCTTCACGGTCGGCTGCGGCCGGGCGGTGGCGCTGCTAACCGGCGAACGGGCTGTACTGGGAGAGCCAGGTCTCGGTCAGCGTGCGGTTGTCCAGCCTCAGGAAGCAGCGCAGCTCGACCGGGTCGCCGCCGTCGACGTAAAGATCGAAGAACGCGCGCCAGCTCGTGGTCCCGACCACTTGCAGCGCGTAGTCGTTGTCGATCTTGCCGCGCGAGGCGGTGATCACCGGCACGACCTTGTCGCTCTTGCGCAGTTCGGCGAGCGGGCCGCCGGCGAAGTCGATCACGAACTTGCGCCCGCCCTGCGGCCGCGGCTGGCCGGGGATGCCGCCCCGCCCGAGCCGGGTATGGCGGACCAGCCCGACGTTGTCCGGGGGAAAAGGCTCGTCGGCCAGCCAGTGCACGCGATAGGCGAACGACCAGTGCGAGCCCTCCTCGACCGGCGCCTCGGGCAGCCAGTAGGCGACGATGTTGTCATGGATCTCATCGTCGGTCGGGATCTCGACCAGCTGCACCGCACCTGCTCCCCAGCCACCGAGCGGCTCGATCCAGACGCTCGGCCGGCGATCGTAGAACACGCCGTCGTCCTCGTAGTTGTGGAATGCGCGGTCGCGCTGGAGCAGCCCGAAGCCACGCGGGTTGCGGTCGAAGAACGAGCTCGTGCGCACGCCCGGCGGGTTGTTCAGCGGTCGCCACAGGCGCTCGCCGCTGCCGGTCCAGAGCGCCAGGCCATCGCTGTCGTGGATTTCCGGCCGCCAGTCGGTCGCCTGATGCCGGTTGGTCTCGCTGAACCAGAACATGCTGGTCAGCGGCGCCACGCCCATGCGCTCGATCGCCTTGCGGCAGTAGAGCTCGGCCCGGATGCCGACCACGACGCCCTCGTGCTTGGCCCAGTCGAAGCGATAGGCGCCGGTGACGCTCGGGCTGTCCATCAGCGCATAGATCAGGATGTGCGAGCTCTCCGGCTGAGTCTGCTCGAGCCAGAACTGGGTGAACCGGGGAAACTCCTCCGGCCGCGGCATCGCGGTGTCGATGGCGAGGCCGCGGGCCGAGAGGCCATATTGATTGAGCGCGCCGGACGTGCGGAAATAAGCGGCCCCCTGATAGGCCAGCCAGTCGGTCTTGACGCCCGGGCCATCCATCACCCGAAAGCCGGCAAAGCCGAGGTCGCCCGGTAGCTTCTTGTCCAGGCCGGTCTTGCCGAAGGTGAAGAAGTCGGCCGCGTAGCGGAGCTCGCGCGCCTCGCCGCCGCCGACCACGTAGATCCGGACCGGCGCCTTGAAGTAGCGCCCGAGGTGGAAGAACTGGACCGGGAACGGCGCCCCGCCTTCGGCCCAGAGCGCCCGCTCGGGCCGGAACTGGATCTGCTGGTAGGCGTCGTAGTCGACCGTCTCGAGAACGTCCGGATAGCGGATCACCGGCGCCTCGTAGGGGCGCTTGGCGAGCCGCTCGGCCTCGGCCTGCAGCCAGGCGAAATCGAACGGCCAGGCCGGGCCCAGATCCAGGGTCTGGCTTTGGGCCGCGGACAGCCGCAGCCCGCCGAGGGCGGCGACCGTCCCGGCGCCGATCATCAGATCACGTCGACCGAACATGCGGCGCTCCTGAGTCTCATACCGGCGGTTCTAGGTCCGGCCGGGGGCGCTGGCGCCGCGGGCCGGAGTTCTGGCTTTCCCTGGTTCAACATTGTTGATCCGCGGCTTCATTCCAAGCCTGCCGCCCAAGTCGCGATCCGCCGGCCCGGTCAGCGCGCGTGACATCGGCCCCGGCTTTGGGCAGGATTCCGCCGGTTCCCGGTGACGAAAGGTGGCGAAGTCATGGACCAGCGCGGAGTCGCGGTCGGGCGTCGGTGGCGCCTGCTCCTCGTCAGGATCCTCTGGGCGGGTCTGCTCTGGCTCGGCCTGAACCAGCCCTGCGCCGCGCTCGACTGGCTGGTCCTGGCGGTCGACCGCTCGAAGTCGATCGACGAGCACGAGCTTGCCCTGCAACGCAGCGCCTACATCCGCCTGCTCTCGGACGCCGACGTGGTTCATGCCCTCGAGGGCGCCAAGGTCGCGATCGTGGAGTTCGACACCCGCGCCCAGATCGTGGTCGACTGGACCGATCCCGCAGCCGCGGCGATCGCCTACCGCCGCAAGCCGCCGGACGGCCTGCGGGGCCAGACCGGGATCGGCGGCGCGCTGACGACCGCCCTCGCGCTGCTCGCCGGCAAGAACGGACGGCTGGTGATCGATGTCTCGGGCGATGGCCGGGACAACGTCGACCCTGGCCTGCTGGCGGAGGCGCGGGCGGCGGCGACCAGCCAGGCGATCGAGGTCAACGGGCTCGCGATCATGACCCCCGATACGCCCGAGATGGATCGCTATTATAGCGACAACGTGGCCAACGGCTTCGTCCTGTCGGTCGACCGAGGCACGGATTTCCTGAACGCGCTCAAGCGCAAGCTGTTCTACGAGATCGCGGGCGGACCGCCCGCACCGGCGTCCCGAACCGCTGTCGCGGGCAGCGAGCGGGACGCACTGCTGCCGTCGCTTACGGGGATACCGGCGGTGCGACAGATCGCCACGGCGGCCCGATCGGTCGCGGACCGGCGGCGGAGACCGGATGGCGAGCGCCGCTGAGGACATCTTCGCGCCGGACGCGACCACCGAGCCCTTCTGGTGGCGGGACGCGCCGCCCGAGCCGGCCGATGACGGACCGCTGCCCGAGCGCGTCGACGTCGCGGTGATCGGCAGCGGCTATTGCGGTCTCGCGGCCGCGCTCGCGCTCGCCCGGTCCGGTGTCCGGGTCGCGGCGCTCGATGCCGGGCCGCTCGGCGCCGGCGCCAGCACCCGCAACGGCGGCATGGTCGGCGGTGCGGTCAAGCTCGACTGGGCCGATCTCGCCGGCCGGGTCGGCCACGATCGGGCCGCCGCGCTGCTGGACGGCGCCGAGGCCGCGTTCGCTTTCCTCGAGGAGCTGATCGCGCGCGAGCGGCTCGAGGCCGCCTACGAGCGCTCCGGCCGCTTCCTGCTCGCCTGCCATGCCGGGCAGCTGCGCGCGTTCGAGCGCCAGCTGCGCGCGCTTGGCCGGCGGGTCGAGGGTGCGCGCCTGGTGCGGCGCGCAGAGCAGCGGGCCGAGATCGGCTCCGACCTCTATCATGGCGGCGTGCTGATCGAGCGGGCGGGTGCCCTGCACCCGGCGCGCTTCCATCAGAGCCTCGCCGCCGCGGCCCGGGCGGCCGGCGCCCTGCTGCACGGCCACGCAGCGGTGCGCCGGCTGGAGCGAGGGCCGGCCGGCTTCGCGCTCGAGACCGCCCGTGGCCGGGTCCAGGCCGCCGAGCTGATCGTCGCCACCAACGGCTATACCGGCCCGCTCACGCCCGCGCTCCAGCGCCGGGTCATTCCGGTCTCGAGCTACATCGTCGCGACCGAGGAACTGCCGCTCGAGCTGACCCGGCGCCTGAGCCCGAACGGCCGGATGTTCGTCGACGGCCGGCGGCTCCTGTCGTACTTCCGCCTGTCGCCGGATGGCCGGCGGGTCCTGTTCGGCGGCCGGGTCAGCCTTGCCGATGTCGACGAGCGGCAGAGCGCGCGCGGCCTCCACCGGCGGTTGCTCCGGGTCTGGCCCGAGCTTGCCGGCTGCCGCATCAGCCACAGCTGGAAGGGCACGCTGGCCTTCACCTTCGACCGGCTGCCGCACATGGGAGTTTGCCAGGGTGCCCACTTTGCGATGGGCTGCAACGGCAGCGGGATCGCGATGGCGACCTGGCTCGGCGATCAGATCGCGCAGAAGCTGCTCGGCCGGGCAGATCGCCCCTGCCCGTTCGACGGCCAGGACTTTCCGACCCACCCGCTCTACCGGGGACGGCCGTGGTTCCTGCCGGCGGTCGGCGCCTGGTACCGCTGGCGCGACGCGCTCGACGCCTTGCGCGCCTGAGCCGGTCAGGCGGCCTCAGTAAGGGCCGGCGACTTTTTTCCCGCTCTCGCCGCCCGCGCCCTTGACCGCGTCGACCGCCTGCTTGGCGGCGTTGGCCAGCAGGCGGCCGTCGGACAGGATCGTGACGAACCGGTAGCCCTTGTCGATGATCTGGCGGGCGTAGTCGGTGCTGGCGACGTGGATGCCGGCGATCAGGTCGCGCCGCCGGCAGCCGTCCAGGATCCGGTCCAGGATCGCGACCAGATCCGGATGCTTGAGGTCGACCCGCTCCTGGTAGCCCAGGCTCTGGCTGAGATCGGCCGGGCCGACGTAGACGCCATCGAGGCCGGGGGTGTCCAGGATCGCGTCCAGGTTCTCGACCGCCTGGCCGGTCTCGATCATCGCCAGCGCGATCACGGTCTCGTTGGCGTGCTGGCCATAGTCGGCGCCGGCGTAGAAGCTGACCCGGGTCGGGCCGAAGCTGCGGTAGCCCTTGGGCGGGTAGCGGCAGGCGCCGACGAAGCGCTGGGCCTCTTCGGCCGAGTTGATCATCGGGCAGATGATGCCGTAGCAGCCGGCATCGAGCATCTTCATGATGATCCCGGGCTCGTTCCAGGGCACCCGGGCGAGCGGCGTCGCGGGGCTGCTCGAGATCGCCTGGAGCAGCGTCAGCGCGACATCGTAGCCGACCGGCCCGTGCTGCAGGTCGACGGTCAGGCTGTCCCAGCCCTGCGCCGCCATGACCTCGGCGGCAAAGCCGTGCGGCAGCTGCAGCCAGCCGTTGACCGCGGCGCCGCCCTCGCGCCAGATCTGCCTCAGCCGATTGGGCCGCATGGTACTTCCCCCGCTGGTGATGATGCCGGCGCCAGCCTTGCGCAGGAACGACGCCTGCGCAAGGGGCGTGCGTCGCTCGCTCCTGGCCCGGGCGGGTGGCGTCCGGCATCCCAGGCGGTTCGCGCACCCGGCGGAGGGGCCCGCGCGTGAATCTGTCCAAGTCCTGCGATTTCGCCTAAGGTCGCGCGCGCAGCAGGACCGTTGGCGGCCCAGCTGCGGTCGACCTGCGGCCCCACCCGGCGGTTGAACAGCCCTGCCAGGGCCGGGCCGCTTGCCAAATCGTAACCTCTGGCGGCAAGAATGGAATTGCGGAAGGAGCGCCGTCGATGATCACCGAGCTGGCCGCCATGCGGCAGAATTATGCCGCGGGCCGCCTGACCGAGACGGATCTGCTCGCCGACCCGATCGCGCAGTTCGAGCGTTGGTTCGAGGACGCCCGGCGGGCGGAGCTGCAAGAGCCCAACGCGATGACGCTGGCCACGGTCGGCAGCGACGGTCAGCCGGCGGCGCGCATCGTCCTGCTCAAGCGGGTCGACCGGCGCGGGCTCTCCTTCTTCACCAATCTCACCAGCCGCAAGTGCCGGGAGCTCGACGCCACCCCCAGGGCGGCGCTGGTTTTCTGGTGGCCAACGCTGGCCCGGCAGGTGCGCTTCGAGGGCTCGGTCGAGACGGTCGACGAGGCGGAGGCCGACCATTATTTCGCGAGCCGGCCGCGCGGCAGCCAGATCGGCGCCTGGGCATCGGCGCAGAGCAGCGTCCTGCCGGACCGCGAGGCGCTCGAGGCGGCGGCGCGACGCTACGAGCAACGGTTCGCCGCCGGCCCGGTGCCGCGGCCCGAGTCCTGGGGCGGCCTGCGCCTGGTGCCGGTCCGCGCCGAGTTCTGGCAGGGCCAGAGCGACCGGTTGCACGACCGGCTGCGCTATCTCAGGCGCCCCGATGGTGGCTGGCTGATCGAGCGGCTGGCGCCCTGAGGCGATGCCGTTGGGCGGGCGGGCGCGGCATCTCGATCCCGGGCGGGCAGCATGAGCCTGGACGCCAGCGAGCTGCGCCCTGCGCCCGCCGCCGGCCCGGCGGCCGACCTGGCGGTCGAAGCGCCGCCGAGCGTTGCGGCCGCCGATCCGCATCGCGCGCTGCAGCCGCTGATCGAGGCGGCGGCGCAGACCCGCGCCAAGACCGCGGTGCTGCCGGTGCCGATGCACTGGCAGGGCTGGGCCTGGCTGCCCAGCCGGGTCGAGCTGCTGATCAAGGCGCTGCTCTTTTTGGTGCCGCACGCCCGGCTGGTCGGCCAGACCTGGCGCCGGCGCGACCATGACCTGGTCCTGGTCCGCGAGTTCCTGACCGCGCTGCTGGTGGTGGTCTGGCCGCTGATCTGGCCGCTGCGCCGTCGGGTTTATTTTCTGATCAACCACAATCTGCAGGAAGCGCATCGGCGCGGCTTCGAGCGCTGGGTGCTCCGCCTGCTGTACCGGACCGGCTGCCGCTTCGCGTGCTTCGAGACCACCGCCGGCTGGCCGAGATCGGGATCGTGCCGGACGCCGAGCGCTTCCTGATCCTGCCGCACCCGCTCGCCGGCGCGATCGTCAGCCGGCCGCCGACGCCGTCCGGCGAGCCCGTGGTCGGCGTGATCGGCGCGGTCCGGTCGGAGAAGGGCTCGGAGGCGATGCTGGAGGCGCTCGTGCAACTGCGCCGCGACGGCCGCCTGCCGGTGCGCCTAGTGCTCGGCTGCCCCGAGGCCGACGTGCGCGCGCTCTGGCAATCCCGGGGCTACGAGGTGATCGATACCGACAGCCGGGCCGCCTATCTGGCGGCCCTCGATCTCTGCGACGTCGTGATCCTGAACTACCAGCGGGAGCGCTATCTGTACCGGCCGAGCGGGGTCGCGGCCGATGCGCTCTCGCGCGGCGCGGCCGTGGTCTGCCCGGACTTTCCGCTGATGCGCCTACAGATCACGAGACCGCAAGCGGTCCCAGCTGCTTACGCGCACCGCCACCCCGCCGAACAATGCCGAACCTTCAGCACCTGAGC
This sequence comes from uncultured Alphaproteobacteria bacterium, assembly GCA_963840925.1. Classification (GTDB taxonomy): domain Bacteria; phylum Pseudomonadota; class Alphaproteobacteria; order Geminicoccales; family Geminicoccaceae; genus DATAOG01. Next base: position 180,196 of record CAWJAY010000030.1, on the reverse strand, counting down.
CACGTTGGCTGTTGTTTTTTGCGTTGCTGCCGACCGGCTTGCGGCATAGATTGAGGACGAGCGATCCGGCCAGGTGTTCGCGCACCGGACCGGATCTGAGCATCCACCCTTAACGTGAGTAGGGCAAATGCCTGCCGACCATCTAGCTGCCGCCGGTGCCGGCGGCAAGATCCACGACATCCTTCAGCTAGATCAAGCGCCGCTCGTCGTCCGCTAAGACCTGACGCGATCGAGTCCGCGCGCCCCGTGCCGTCGACCCGCCGACCGTGATCCTGCTCGCGCCGGAGCGGCGCTGGTGCTCGCCGAGCACCTAGTCCAGGCGTTACTTGGGGTCGTGAGCGGGGAATGGACCGATGAACGCACCAACCACGTGGTCGCGTGCGGCCATCCGCGCGCGTGAACGAGGGACGATCGATGAAAGGCGTCAAATTCACCCTGGCCAACTTGGCCGACCTGAGGCCGGCCGACCGCGAATATCTAGTGTGGTCGTTGGACATGCCTGGCTTCGGTCTCCGGATCAGTCCATCCGGGCATAGGTCTTGGGTGGTCCAGTTCAGGGCCGCCGACGGGCGGTCGGTCCGGCGGGCGATCGGCAACCTCAAGGTCGTGCCGTTGTCCCTTGCCGAGGCCCGGGCGCAGCAGCTGCTCGCCTCACGCCCGGGTGCACAAGGTCGACCTGGTCGCCGAGGAGCGGGCCGCGGCGCTGGCCAAGCTGAAGCGGCGCGACACACGGTCGGCGCGATCGCCAGCGCCTACCTCGCGGAGCCGGAGACCAGGCGGAAGAAAGTCCTTCGGCGAGATCAAGCGCTACCTGCAAGTCGTCTGGCAGGATGTGCACGGGCTCAACGCCGAGGTCCTGCACCCGTCACGACCTGATCGCGCCGTTGCGCAGGATCGCGGCCGAGCGCGGGAGCGTCACGGCCAACCGGGCCAAGGCTTGCCTTAGTGCGGCGATTCGGCCACGCGATCATTCATGGCCAGCTCCGCCGGGAAGCAACCCCTGCCAGTTCTTCCCGACCTGGGATGAACGGCCGCGCGAGCGGGCGCTGTCGCTCGAGGAACTGGCTAAGGTCTGGCGGGCCGCGCCGCTGGTCAACGAGACCTTCGGCGCCATGGTCCGGCTCTTGATCCTGACCGGTTGCCGCAAGGCGAGATCGCCGACCTGGCGTGGGCTGAGGTCGACCTCACCCGGGCCGTGATCGAGCTGCCCGGCAGCGAGGACGAAGAACGGCTTGCCGCACGTGATCCCGCTGGCGCCGGCCGCGGTCCAGATCCTGGCCGCAGCCCCCCGGCTCAGCGCCCATCGGGTGTTCGTCAACTTCCGATCCTGGTCCTGGGCGAAGTCCAGGCTCGACGGCCTGGTCGGCCTCAAGCCGTGGGTGGTCCACGACTGCAGGCGCAGCGCCGCGACCGGCTGGCGCGAGCACCTGCAAGCCGATCCGCACCTGTGCGAGCTTGCGATCTAACCATGCCGGCGGCGCCCGATCCGGCGTGGCCGGCACCTACGACCGCAGTGTCCGGCTCGCCGAGCGGCGCGATCTGCTCGGCCGCTGGGCTGCCCTGGTGACCGAGGCCGCGGGCGAGCCCGCGCCGGCGGTCGCCGGGAACGTGGTGGGGCTCCGCCGATGAGCGCACTTCGGGCCCTGGATCACGTCGTGACGGCCCGCAGGGCCGGCGCGCACGAGTTGTTCCTTTCGACCGTGCGCCGGTTCGCCTACGCGCGCCGGGTGGTTCACCGGGGGCACTCGCGGCCGGTCTACCCGGAGCTGGCCGCGCTCGCCTGGCGGGGCGAGGACGCGATCGCGCGCGGCGACCTGGAGGCGTTTTTCGTCTTGGAGGATGCGATCGTGGCCGAGGTGCGGCGCATCCTCGAGACCAGCAAGAAGGCCGCCTGGCGTCGCCACTATTGGTTGCAGCTTAATCACGCCTGGATCTGGGTCCGGCTCGGCGAGGACATGCGCCGGCTCACTTACCGCGAGAAGATGGCAGCCATGCGCCGCAAGTTCGGAGTGTCGGTGCGGCAAGTGGAGCGGGACATCGCCGAGCTACCCGACAAAACACGCATGTAATTGTCGGCTATCAGACGCCTCCGAACCTGCGTTACACCGCGGCGAACATCAGTCGCGGATGGCCCCCAATGCTCTCAGCTTCAGAACTGGCACAGGCCGAGGCGCTCTTTGAGCGGCTTCGGGAGGTTGTCACCCCGGCACCCTTGCCTGAGTTCACGAAGGACGGCCAAGCGTTGGCCGATCTCCTGCGCTGCGCGCGCACCAAGAGCTGGGAAATCACGAAGCGGCCCGACTTCAACGCCGCGGCCCCGGCGGTGGCGCTGGGGGCGCGGCTGAAGATCCGCAGGACGCGCGAGATACTGGCGTGGTGGGAGGGCCAAGCACGAAGCCCCGGGCCAGGGCCCGGGGCTGATCTCGAGGACGGTGGGCGGCGTCGCAAGCGCCGCTTGAACAAGCACACAACCGACGTCTCAGATGTTAACTCACGCCCACCGCGCCGCGCAAGCCGCTCCCGCTGATGCTGGGGCAGGGGCGGCCTCGGCCTCCCCGGCCGAGTCCGCGCCGCGCCCGGCGCGCCCGGCAGCGCGCCGTCGCTCCCAGGCCGCCGATCCGGGGCTGACTCTTTACACGCTGCGGGACGCGATCAGGCGGGCCAGGGACGGGATCTGGCAGGCGGGATCGGTCGCGGACCTGCTCGGCGTCGCCGGCGACCTCAACGCGCTCTCTGACGCGGTCGAGCGGGTGGCGCGGCGCCGCATACGGATCGGCCGCCGATGACGCTGCACCACGTCATGCCGTGGAAGGCGACCGACCCGGGCGCCATCACGCTGCTGACCGCGCGCGGCAAGCGGCTGGCGAAGCTGCACACGCCAGACGGCGAGCAGCCCTATGACGATGCCGCGCTGTTCTACGTCGCCGCGGCCAAGGTCGACGCCATAGAAGATGTCGCCGAGCTGCTGGGCAAGCTGGCCCACGCGGCCGACACCTGCATCGTCCGCGCCGCGCTCAAGGTGCCGATCAGCCCAATCTCCGAGATCCGATGCCGTGTCCACGACCGCGAGGGCCAGCCTGCGTTGTTCGCCGAGGTCGCGCGCCGCTGGCTCATGGTCGACCTCGAGCCCGACGAGGCCCCAAGCTACGTCGACCCGACCGATCCGATCCTGGTCGGCGGCTGGCTGAGGCGGCAGCTGCCGCCGCCATTCCAGGCCGCCCGCGTCGTCGTCCAGCTCAGCGGCGGCGCTGGAATCAAGCCTGGGTTACGCGCGCATCTTTGGTTCCTGCTCGATCGCCCGCTGGTCAAGGTCGAGCTGGACCGCCTGCTCGGCGGCGTCGTTGGGCTCGATCGATCCACGCTCCGTCCGCGTCAGCTCCACTACACCGCCGCGCCGCTGTTCAAAGACGTTGACGATCCGGTGCTCGATCGGATCGCGATGCTGCCTGGCTATCCCGATGTGCAGGTCGGCGCGATCCCGGAGCCGGCGCGCCCAGCAAGGCTAGCCTTCACGCCGAGCGTGTTCGGCAAGGGCGGCTCCGGTCGCGCCGAGGCTTACGCCGCCGCTTGTCTGCGCCGGCTGGCGTTGGCGCCCGAGGGCAGCCGGCATTCGACCTGCGTCGCGGTCTCGTGCCGTCTGCTGGCGCTCGCCAAGGCCGGCCTGCTCGATCCCATGCGGGTCGCCTCGCAGATCAAGGCCGTGATGCTCGACCGCGGCTTCGACGGGCGGTCGGGTCGCGACCTCGGCGAAGTCGTTTCGATCCTCGAGTGGGCTTGGCAGCAGGTCGAGCCCGAAGGACTCCCCGATGACCGATGACGCTCCCGACTTCGCCTCGGCCCCGCCGGCTGATGGCTTCGACGGCAACTCCGCGTACCAGACCGAGGTCGAGCGCTTGGCAGCGCTGCCGCCCCACGCATACGACCGCGAGCGCAAGGCCGCGGCGAAGGAGCTCGGCGTGCGGGTCCCCACGCTCGACGCGGACGTCAAGCGCGCGCGCCCGCGGGACGACGCCGACGACGGGCAGGGCAAGCCGATCGAGCTGCCGGAGATCGAGCTTCACCCCGATCCGGTCGACGGCGCCGAGCTCATCCGCGACCTGGTGGCCCAGATCCGCAGGTTCATCGTCCTGCCCGAGGAGGTGGCGTTGACGGTCGCGCTCTGGACGATCTTCGCCCACGCGCACGACGCTGCTTTCCACAGCCCGCGATTGGCGGTGCTGAGCCCGGTCCACCGGTGCGGCAAGAGCACCTTGTTGCGGATCATCGGCATGCTGGTGGTGCGCAAGGTGGCGGCCTCGAGCGTCACGGCGAGCGCGACGTTCCGGATGATCAGCGCCGCTGGCGGGTTGATCGTGCTGCTGATCGACGAGTTCGACCAGCTCGGCGACGCCGAGAAGGCGGGCGAGCTGGTCGCGATCGTCAACGCGGGCCACTGCCGGCTCGACGCCTACGTGATCCGCACGGTCCCGGTCGCGGGCGACCTCAAGGCCCGGCGGTTCGAGTGCTGGGCGCCGGCGGTCGTGGCGTCGAACAAGGCCCTGCCGGTCACCTGGATGGACCGCTCGATCGTGCTGCGGATGAAGCGGAAGGCGCGCGGCGACCAGGTCGACCGGCTGCGCGACGACAAGGACCTCGGGTTCGACGATCTCGCGAGCCGGGCGGCGCGGTGGGCGGCCGACCACGTGGACCAGTTGCGCGGCTGCGACCCGGCGTTGCCGGCGGTGCTCAACGACCGGGCGATGGACAACTGGAGGATGCTGGTCGCGGTCGCTGACCTGGCCGGCGGCGATTGGGGCGCGCGGGCGAGGGCGGCCGCCGTGGGCTTGGCGACCGCCGAGGATGACGGATTTGCAGGCGCGGGGCGAGCTGCTGCTCTCCGACCTCCGCGCGTACTTCACCGAGATCGCGGACGACCGGGCGCCGAGCTGGGAGATCGTGATGCACCTGAACAATCTCGAGGGCCGGCCGTGGCGCGAGTTCCGCCGGGGTCAGCCGCTCTCGCAGAACCAGCTCGCGAACTTGCTCCGGCCGTTCGGGATCACGTCGGGCACGATCAAGATCAAGCCCACCCCGCCGTCCATCGTCGACACGGCCAAGGGGTACAAGCGTGAAGCCTTCGAGGCTGCATGGAATCGTTATCTTTCTCCGGACCCCCCCTTTCAAACCGTCACACCGTCACAAATCACAGCCACTGCGGCTTTCAGCTATTCCGAACCGTCACCAACAGGGCGAGTTGGTGACGGTTTGAAAACCCTGAAACCCACAGCCACCGTGGTTTGTGACGGGGTGACGGTTCAAAACCACCCCACTGGAGGGAATCGGAACATTTTTCGAGCCCGAATCTGCCCTCGGCCGCGACGACGTCGCCGCCCGCGCGCGCGCCGAGGATCGTGCATCGGCCGCCCGGGACGAGGCATCGTTCAAGCTCGCCCGGGAGCGGGCGCGCACCGCCGAGGTGCGCACGGACAGCAGGAGGCGGGCGAACGGGCCGCTGCGCCTGAAGGCAGGCGACCGGATCCAGTGGTCGCCGGGCGGGATCGACCAGCTCCCCGGGTGGCGCCGTCGTCACGAGACTCTCGGATTGCGGCCGCTTCGTCTTCATCGAGGGCAGCGGGACCGGCTTGCCGGTCGCCGAGATCTCGGTCTTGGCCGAAGGCCGCCCACCTGATCCGCCGGCCCCGAAGGCTAGGGTTGTGCCGATGATCACGGCCGCCCAGCGGGCCGAGCTCTTGAAGAATGGCGTCCATCCCGAGACCCTGAAGGAGCTCCGGCCGCAGGACGTGCAGAACATCCTCGGCGGCGAGCCCGTCCTCGTCGCCGCCCAACGCCGGGCGCGCGCCCGGGCAGGATCTGGCGGACCTCCGGAAGTGCCTGAACAGCCCGGCAGCGAGCCGAGCGCCATCTGGGCCGAGCGGGCGCAGGCCTACGTCCTCCCAGGCGACCAGATCACCGCGGCGCTGGTCGACGCGATCCGGGCGGGTGCCGGGACCGACGGGCGACGTTCGCGGTCCGCGACGCGCTCTGGATCGCGCTGAGCTGACCCCGCGATGACGACGCGCGCCGCCTGCCGGATCTGCCGAGCTCCCATGGTCGCCGAGCGGTCGACCCGCAAGTTCTGCTCCGAGCGCTGCCGTCAGAAGGCGCATCGCCGGCGTCACGCTAAGCGTAACGGTAAGGCGCTCGCGGTGATCATCCCCAAGGGCCGGCTCGCCGATCACGGCCACGATTGCTACCAGACCCCGCCCGCGGCGGTGCACGCCCTGCTGGTGCACGAAGCGATCCCCAGCGCCGTCTGGGAGCCGGCATGCGGGCCGGGCGCGATCGCGCGCGTCCTGCGCGCCGCCGGCCACCTCGTGGTCGCGACCGACCTGGTCGACTACGGCAGCCCGGATCAGGACGCCGCCGGCGATCGACTTCCTCCTCGAGCAGCGGGCGCCGCCAGGCGTCGAGTGCATCGTGACCAATCCGCCCTATTCGCTGGCCGGCGACTTCGCAGCCCACGCGATCCGGCTCTGCCCGCGGGTGTACATGCTGATGCGGCTGAAATTCCTCGAGGCCAAGCGCGGCCGCGCCGTGCTCGATTCCGGTCAGCTCGCCCGCGTGCTCCCGATCGTCGAGCGCCTGCCCATGATGCACCGCGAGGGCTGGGAAGGGCCGAAGCTTGATGAAAGCGCCGACGACTACGCTTGGTATGTCTGGGACCGTGACCACGAGGGCAACGCGGCGATGACCAGGATCTCGTGCCGCGTCGAGCCTGGTTTGGTCGCGCTCGGTTGAGCCCGCACGCTTTCAGGACGCCGGGCGGACGTCCGGAACCGAGCTGTGCCGCACCGGCCTGCTCTGACCTGTACTCAGAGAGTGCTGGATTCGACACGCCAGCCATGGCATAGAGGACCAGTTCCGTCCTTTTCAACGCCAGTCAAGCCCTTGCCCGCGCAGCAGAAGACCTCCATCCCCACCCCCGACTGGATGCGGCGGCTGCGCGACATCCGCGGCTGCAGGCGCGAGCTGGCCCGGATCTTCGGCGAGGCGCGCGATCGCGGCGACGGTTGGGCCGACGCCGGCAAGGCCGCGTACATCCTTCACACCATCGCCAAGCTGCTGGAACAGTCCGAGGTCGAGAAGCGGATCGAGGCGCTCGAGCAGGCCCTCGCCGACCGCGAGCGCGGCGACGCCCCCGGCCAGCGGCCGCGGAGCAACGGCCATCACCGCGAGGCCAGGCTGTGACCGCCGGCAACGTCACCGCCCTACTCCACAGTCGAGCCTGCCTGCTCGATCAACGGCTTGGCGGCGCGATCCGGCTAGGCGCGTACCGAAAATCGCCATGGTAACTCGCGTCGACCGGCGGTTGAGCGAGCTCGAAGATCGGGTCGCGCAGAGCACGCCGCCGGCGATCTCGGCCGAGCTGCAGGCGTTCGGCCGCGCGCTGACCCACGCCGAGCTCGACGCGCTGGAGCGGATCTTTCGCGACGCGGCCGAGGCCGGCCGTGATCTGACCGCGCTCGAGCGGCTGCGCGTCGACGCGATCACGGCCGCGGTCCGCCGGCGCCAGCTCGGCGGCGAGCCGACCAGATGATCGACGAGCTGAAGGCGATCCGCGGCACGCTCGATCGGGTGCTGGTCGACGGCCTTGACCGGCTGGCGCCGCTGATCGCCGCATTGCTAGCCGGCCGGCTGACGCACATGCTGCCGATCATGATCGGCTCGATCCGTGACCATGAAGTCGAGCAGCCGCTCGACGCGCTCGAGGCAGCGCTCGCCGAGCGCTCGGGCGGCCGGTTCGGGGGAGCTAGTACGGTCCGCGCGTGGCATGGACGGCTGCCGGCCGTGCTCAGCTCGGCCGAGGTCGAGCGGCTGTCGGTGCGATGCCCCTGGCCGCCATCGCCATGAGCCACAAAGCCCGGGCGAGGAAGCACGAGCGCGGCGCCCTCGCCTTTCGCGGTCTTTGAGCGCGCGTCGCGGCCCGGCTACCGTCACCAGGATCAGCACCTGAGGGGCCGCGCGTGCAAAGCCGCCTGAGCAGGCTGTCGATAGCACGTTAAGTTGACCGGTGTTGGTAGCACATGGGTTGACCGCTGTTGGTGGTGGGCCTGTGGGGCTGGTGGGTAAGCCGGAGGCTTGTCCACAGATCCACAGGCGCGGGCCGCCCAGCGGCATCAGGCGGCCAGCAGCTGGTCGTGGTCGAGCGGGCTGCCGTCGGCCCGGTAGCGGGCGAGGCAGCGCGGCCCGTGGAAGATCGCGAGCGTGCCGTCCGGATAGTCGTGGACGCGCACCCGCGCCTTGACGAAGTGCGGCCGGATCGGGCTCGGCGGGATCTGCAAGCTCAGGCCGCGGTAGCGCACGGTGTTGTCGTTGCCGACCACGCGCTCCTCCTGGACGCACAGGATGTCCCGATGGACGCCGGCGGCATCGGCGACGAAGGCCGTCTCCGGGTGCTCGGGCGGGACCGCGAAGCGGCCGTTGTGCTCGGGCAGGTAGGTCTCGCGGATGAAGCGGTTGGCGGCCTCGAGCGTGGTGATGCCGGCGAGCTGCGAGCTCCTTGGGCAGGCGGTCCTGCAGCGTGCCGAACGCCCGCTCCGAGCGGCCGCGCGCCTCGGGCGTGTAGGCCGGGATGTGCTCGATGCCGAGCTGGGCGAGCGCCCGGCCGACCTGGGTCAGCTGATCCTTGGCGACCTTCTCGCCGGCCTTGGGGGTGATGGAAGTAATGGCTCGCGCGGTCGGTGTAGAGCGCGCACGGCAGGCCATGGTCGGCGATCACCTCGGCGAGCGCCCGGAAGCTGCTCATGGTGCCTTCCTCGTCGACCAGGAAGGCCGAGTAGATCTCGCTGGTGGCATCGTCCATGGTCACGATCAGGTCGAGCTCCTGATCGAGCGCCGGCAGCCAGCGATGGCGTGAGCCGTCCTGGTGCAGCAGCATCCCGCGCAAGGGTCGCCGCGGCCGCTTCTTGCGGTGCGCCGCGCGGCGCTGCGCCTTTGGCACCAGGCCGGCGGCCTGCAGCCGGAGCTTGGTCCAGGTGTAGCCGAGGGTGAAGCCGTGGTGCTGGCGCAGCTTGTCGTGGAAGTGCTTGGCGGTGAACCCGCGGTAGCGCTCGCGATAGAGCGTCAGCACGCTCGTCCACCTGGTCGACCGGGACCCGCCTGGCCGACGCCTTGCCGAGCCGCCGGTCGGCAGCCCTCGGCCCTTCGTCCTCGTAGCGGTCGCGCCAGCGGCGGAAGGTCCGCTCGCTCATGCCCAGGATCTCGGCGGCCTCCGCCTGGCTCAGCCGGCGCTGCTGCCAGCGCCCGTAGACGTCCTCGAACTTCATCCGTCGCAGTCCTTGCAGCACCTCCGTCCGCCGCATCCACCCCTCCGCGCTGGGAGGGTGAATCCAACCGGACAGATCGCGTGCTACGAAGACCGGTCATATCGTGTGTCATCGACAAGCCGCCTGAGCAGGCTTGACATGATGTCGAGGCGCTGCAACGATAGAGAAAATCAAACAAAAGCTCGCCGCCTGACCCACTAGAATTGATCTGAGCCATGGCCGTTAATGGCAACGACCTTCTGCTCGACGAGCTCGGCAACCGCGGAAGCGATCAGCTCCTCGACCCAAGCGGCGATGACGTGCTCCACCGCGGCCTCTGCGTGGATCAGTCATTCGTGTCGGTCGTCATGCCAGTCTACAACGGCCAGTGGTTCGTCCGCGAGGCGATCCTCAGTGTGCTGGCGCAGAGCCATCGCGATTTCGAGCTACTGGTGATCGATGACGGCTCGACCGATGACACGCCGGCGATCCTGACGGAGCTGGCCGCCGCCGATCGGCGTATCCGGATTATCACCCAGACCAACGGCGGTGGTGCCCGGGCCCGCAATCGCGCGCTGCAGGAGGCACGCGGTGAGTGGATCATCAACCTCGACCATGACGACGTTATGCTGCCCCACCGGATCGAACGACAGCTCGCCTTCATCGCCACCCATCCCGACGTCAAGGTGTTCGCCTGCCGGGCTTACCACATGAGCGACAAGGGCCGGATCTTCGGGAGGACCCTGTGCGAGCCGATCACCACGCGCGCGGCTTTCGAGCACTATGTCGCCACCAACCGGCCGATCGGCATCAATCACCCGGCGGTGGCGATGCACCGGCCGACCATCCTCGCGGTCGGCGGCTATCGGCCCGCTTTCGAAGGCGCGGAGGACCTGGACCTCTGGAACCGAGTGGCGGAGCGCGGGCATCTCGTGCTGCAGCAGGACGAGGTGCTGATGAAGTATCGAATCCACGGCACCTCGGTGATGGCCTCCCGCACCCGCCGAAGTTGGGAGACGAGCGAGTGGGCCATCGCCTGCATGGAGGCCCGGCGCACCGGGCGGCCCGAGCCGGCTTGGGATGAGCACCTTACCAACCTGCGCACGCAGCCCTGGTGGCGCCGGCTGTGGCGCGAACGGCGGCTGCTCGCACGCGTCAACTACCGGGTTGCCGGCGTCGACATCGCCAATCGCTACTGGACGTCGGCGCTTCGCCGCTTCCTGATTGCTGGCCTGTTGAGCCCGCGCTACGTCGCGGCTCGCCTGCCCAATCAAGCTCTATTATGGTCGGTGAGACGAGCGGCGGGCGATCCGACGATGCCCGCTACCGACCGGCTCGGACCGCGAGCTCGGTCTTGAGGTACTCGGCCAAGCGCACGGCTAGCGCGACGAGGGTCAGGGTCTGGCGCAGGACGACGACGCAGAATGTGTCGTCGGCGAGCGGCGGGACCCGTGCTAGGCCATATCGTTCGGCCCTGGCGTAGGTGTCAACGGGTTGTCGCGAAGTGCTCGTCGCATTTCACCGCCGGGTCCTGGAAGCCATATATGCTGCAGGAGGACGGCAGGACGTAGCGCTTCACGCCGGCGGCCTTGGCGAGCGTGGCGCAGTGCACGCGGATTCGTGGTTGATCTGGTAGGTCGCGTCCTGGAACAGCTCGCCGCTCGGATTCGAGATCGCGACCAGGTCGGCGACGTGGTCGACACCGGCGAATTGGGCGGGCTCGAGGCACCGGCTGTGTTGCCCCAGCGCGAGCTGCTCGTGCTGGGGCAACAGCTCGCGGCCGAAGAAGAAGCGGTCCAGCGCCCCCACCTTGTAGTCGGCCGCGAGCCGCATCGGGACGAGGGAGGTGCCGATGTAGCCGCCGGCGCCAGTGACGAGAACGCGCTCCATCAGGGACATTCTTCCATGCTAGGAATCGGGGGGCAGGGATAGGTGAACACCGCCGGCAGGTCGCGGAACCGGGGCAGGCGGCGGTCCTTGTTGGAGAGCACCAGGAGCTGGACCGGGATCGGCCAGGGGATCGCGAGATCAGGGTCATCGAAGCGGATGCCGAGATCGAGCTCGCGGGCGTAGTACGCGTCGACCTTGTAGGCGACCTCGGTGTCCGGCGCCATGGTCAGCGTGGCGTGGGCGAAGCCCTTGGGGCAAAGCACCTGATTGCCTGCGGCGGCGGAGAGCTCGACGATCACGTGGCGGCCGAAGGTCGGCGAGCCGACCCGGCAGTCGACCACGACGTCGACCACCGCACCACGCAGCACGCGCACGAGCTTGGTCTGAGTCGCCGGCGGGCGCTGGAAGTGGAAGCCGCGCAAGGTGCCGCGCTTGGCCGAATAGGAGTGGTTGTCCTGGACGAAGGCGAGGTCGATCCCGGCCTCGGCGAGCGCGTGGCGGTTGTAGACCTCGCTGAAGAAGCCGCGATGGTCGCCGAAGCGCGCCGGGGTGATGACCTTGACCTCCGGGATGGCGGTGGCTTGGATGTCCATCGGGCTCCAACTCGAAGCTCTGGCGCCGCTGGCGTCAGGCGCGGCGAGAGGCCGGGCGGGTGGCGGCGAGGACGCGCCGCTCGATCGCCTGCCAGGCGGCGAGCGCCTCGGTCTCCGGAAGGTCGACGTCGTCCATGGTCAGGAGCTGACCGCGCTCGACCGGCCGCCGGACGTGCATCCGGCTCGCCAGGCAGATCGGCAGATGGCCCGGCCGCTCGGCGATGTTGACGCAGCTGCCGCGCAAATCGAAACCGCCGCAGCCGCGCTCGATCAGTTCACCCGGCCGGAGCGCGCCTTGGCGATGCTGGCGACGCTGACCCGCGGCGAAGCCGTGTTGTTGAGCAGCGGCGGGCGGCCCTGCATGACGCGCTCGATGGTCTTGAACACCTCGAGCTGGACCAGGCAGTAGTCCTTGCTCAGGACGTAATAGGAGCCCTCGCCGAGCTTGCAGTTGTGCAACGCGGTCGCCTGGCGCTCGTCGTGGCGGGCGACGATGAAGACGCCGTGCGGCAGGCCGCGATCGAGGATGTACTCGCTGATCGGATGACCCAGCCGGTCGGCGGCGGCGCCGAGCTCGGCCGCCGCCACCTTGAGGTCGCCGGTCGCGAGCCCGATCAGATCCTCCTTGGCGATCCCGGCGCCCAGCCCATTGGCGACCAGGCACTGCTCGATCTGCACCTTGGTGCCGTCGGTGAACGAGGTCACCATCTCGACCGAGGAGGCCTTGCGCTCGGCCCAGTAGCGCATTTCCTCGGGCGTCGGATCGCGGTTGAGGAAGCCCTTCATGTTGCCATAGACGAGCGGCGCAAAGCCGGTCGCGACCGCGTCCTCGGCGAGCGCCGCGAGGCAGCCGGGCTGGTCGCCCTCGGCCTCGCTCAAGGTCCCGCGCTCGACGAAGTGCGCGCCGATCGTGACGTGGAACTCGGCATTGAGCGTGACCACCGGCCTGCCGGCGTCGAGCGCCCGGCCAATAGTGGTCGCGGCATACAACGTGTCGCCGGTGCATTCGAAGACCACGTCGCTCGCTGCGATCAGCTGATCGAGCGAATCGGTCAGCGTGTCCTGGCGAGGGAAGTCCTGGCAGCGGTCGAGCGGCCGGCGGGTCAACACCTTGGCCAGCCGGTAGGCGGGCCGGCGCTCCAGCTCATAAGCGAAGTGGCGCGCGACGAAGCCCGTGCCGATGACGCCGACGCCGATCTTTCTCGAGGTCCTCATGAAGCCGTCGACCGCTGCTTAGGGATGATTATCAGGATAAACGCGGCGCCAGCGCCTTGGCGGCCCCTCTGTTATGGCCCCGATCCCTTGCCGGATCGTAAACCACAGCAGCGGGCGGCGACCTGCCAGGCCGCAAATCACAGCACGCGCGGCCGGCACCGTCTGACAAGGCGCGACCAGCGGCGGCGTTCTTAACCGAGATTCCCCGGATACCGTTTCCTGAAGGCCCACCATGCGCCGCCCCGGCGTGCAAGGCAAGGCTTCTGAGCCGACATCCCCATATGCCGGTTGCTGAAGGCTGAGTGTGGGCCTCTCGGACGGAGAAAGCAAGCTATCGGCATGGAGAGTTGGCACTGAAAAAGGGGCGCAGCATCGAGAGGAAGCCACACCGGGCTTCATCGCTCGCTCGAGCGTGGCGACTTCGGCGAAGCCGGTGTTTGGCACCCGCCCGCGGCACAGCCGGCGCCGAGAACAGCGAGGAGCACCAGGCAAGCCAACCGTATCGACATGCGTCTCTCCTTGACTTTGGATGGCCGGAGACCGGCAGAGCTGCCAGGCGTTACAGCCGCGATCGGCGCCAGACCACAGGTGCCAGCTGAGCCTTACCCTGGCTCGGGTGATCGGCGAGACGATCAGATCGCTGGCCGAAGTCAGACGCACGCGCAAATGGGGCACGGCTTACTCGTGATCAAGCTCGCGAAATCGCGGCGGTCTGACGGCAAGCCACGGCAGGAGATCGTCGCCCACCTGGGCTCGCTTCGCCTGGACATCGCCGAGCTCCCCGAGGACGATCTCAAGGGCGTCTGGTGGCGGACGCATTTCTGGGTGGCCATGGACGAGCGGCTCGAGTTCGCTCGCGAATCGCCTGACGCCGGAGCAACGGGCGGCCGCGGAATCCGCGCTCGCCCGGCGCCTGCCCAGGCCGTCGCCTGAGCAGCGAGCCGCGGCAGCAGCCGAGGCCGAGAGATGGAAGGAGCGGCTCCTAATCGAAGCAGCGTACATCGGCCGCCGCCGCCGAGCGCCCGTCGAACGGGAATGTTGGCTCCGGCCGGTGCTCCAAGAGCGCATCGAATCTGATCTGCGCGCCGAGGCCGCGATGGTGCGTGGCGCTCATGGGTCCGCGCGCGGATCTCGCCGTTGACCGGATCGCCGAGCGGCACCTGGTCGGGCCGAGCACGGTCCGGCGCGTCGCGCGCGCGATCGGGCTGTTAAAGCCAGGCGAACGGCCGGGCAGCAGGTGCGCGGACGATGTGGAGCTCAATCGCCCGCTGTGGGAGCTGGAAGGGGCGGTGGAATCGCAACGGCGCTGGAAAGCCTGGCTGCCGCCAGCCAGGTGTAAGCGGTGCGTTCCGAGACCCCAGCCGCGGCCGCCGCGTCGACTACGCACCAGCCGACCTCGCGCACGCGCTGAACCAGCAGGAGTCGACCATGGACCGTCATGCGTGCATTCTGGTGAACGTTCATCCGAGACTCCGGGCCAGCTGTTCAGGTCTCACAACCTCAGCTTCAACCCCAAGCCTGGATGAACAACCTCCTTGGCAACAACACCTAGTCGTCGTCCCAGAGCGAGATGCAGGCAGTCGTGCTGGATCACGAACAGACGCACGAGAAAGCCTGCCGCCGGCACCGCGAGCAGCGGGCAGAGCCACCAGGAGTAGCGGAGGCTGAGCAGCATCAGGAGCCACAACGCCACGAACGGCACCACGGTGACGACGAACTCGACCACGCTGCGCGCGCATCGGCAGCGGCTGCGCGACGACCTGGCGGAGAGTTTGAGTCTCAGAAGTTCACCTCGAGGCGGTGTTGCCCGAGGCCTATGCTGACGCTCGCGCACGCGATCACCCAGACCGGGTTGTCCGGGCAGACTTTTCCCCACCTCTCGCCCTATACTTTGGACGAGGCCCTCGACCCGGATTTCCTGCCCGACTGAGCGCTACATGGCGGGGTCTGCGGCAGGGCCCCCGCGCTCGGCTGAAGGGGACCGACGGCTATCCGGTGGTGCCGGGGGCGACCCGTTTGCCCATGCGGTGGCGGAAGGCGTCCGCGGCGCCGCGCAGCGCGAGCTTGCAGGCGCCGAAGTTGCCGCGCCGGGATTCCAGTAGCAGGCGCTTGCTGAGACCCATCAGAATCCGGATCTGGCAGGCGAGCCGCTTGAGCGGGCCGAGCCGGCGGCCGTACATGCGCACCAGCGTCAGCTGGTTGCGGTACATGTAGTAGTAGCGCCAGTTGGCCGCGACCGGCAGCAGCTCCGGCGCCATGAAGCCGCCGCCAGCGTGCTCGACCACGCACTTCGGCACGATGTAGCTCTTGAAGCCCTGCTCGGCCAGGCGGAATGCGTAGTCGGTGTCCTCGCCGTAGTAGAAGAAGTCCTGGTTCGGGAAGCCACACTCAGCCATCGCCTCGCGCGTGAACAACGTGCTGATGAAGGGGTAGAGGTCGATCTCCTTGGGCTCGCCCTTGCCGCGCTCGATGCCAATCTCGGGGCTGAGGTAACGGTAGCGGAACGCGGCCGCGAGCGTGGTCGGCAGGCGCCAGGGCAGCCAGGTCGTCGCGCCCTGGTCCCAATGCGCCTGATAGGCGGCGAGCCCGCCGAGCCTGACGCCCTTGGCGCGCAGCTCGGCCGCGGTCTCGAGCAGGATGCCAAGCGAGCCAGGCTCGGGGAAGACGTCGTCATCCATCGCCCAGGCGAACTCGTGGCCACCCTCGAACGCCGCCTGGAGCACGGTCTTGAAGCTGCAGGCGGCGCCGAAGTTGCCGGGCTGATGGATCGCGACCAGATCGGGCTGGCTGTCCAGCCATTCACGCGTGCCGTCGGTGCTCTGGTCGTTGACCACGATGATTTCGTCGACCGCAGCGTGCTGGGCGCGGATCGCCGCGATGCAGCGCTTGAGCGACTCCAGCCGGTTGAAGGTGGTGACGGCAGCGGCAACGGTCATGGCTCGGATCCTGTTGGGTCCTGATTGTCTAGCATCAGTCCCGTCACGCGCCAAAGGCTCAAGATCGCCCCTCCGAGACTAGCAGCCGGCGGGACGGCGCCGCCCGATCGCCCGAGACCCTGTGCCCGTTGAGCGCCAGCGCGAGCAGCAGGGCGACCAGGATGACCAGCTCGACCAGCACCGTGACCCAGGTCATGCCGAGCGCTTCGTAGCTCGGGACGACAGCGGCCGACGTTGTCGTGGGCGTTGCCGAGGCCGACGGGCATCCGGCGATTGGCCGCCAGCAGAAGGCGTGGGTTCTCGAGCCCCGCAGGCCAAGACGTAGGCCTTGGCGCGCGCCTCGAAACGCTTGCCATCGAGAGTCGCAAGACGCAGCCCCCGGACCTCCGAGCCGGCCTCGTTGGCCGCGATGTCGATGACGTTCGCGTGCAGCACCACGTCGACGTTGCCCGCGACCTCGAGCTCGCCGCGGTAGATCTCGCCGAACCTGGTCGGCGGGCTGTATTGCCAGACCAGGCTGCGGAACGCCTCGGGGTCGAACGGGGCCAGGACCTCGTCTGCCCAGCCAGGCCCGGCCGTCATATTCCAGAGGTCCGAGCTGAAGAGTTCCTGGGCCTGCGAATAGAAGGGCTCGAGATCGGTGCGCGCAATCGGCCAGCCGCTGTGCGGCACCCAAACACGGACCCCGAAGTAGATCTCGTCGAGCGGCCGACAGCGGCCCTCCCAGTGGTTGGGGTGCCTCCGAAGAAGCGTAGCCGCAGGCGTCCAGATCGAAGGAGCGCAGGCCCACGTTCTCGCCCCTGTACAGGTCCTGGATCGCCTGCTCGTACTCGAGCCCACCGCTCTCCAGGAGACACAGGCGGACATTGGCGCCGGCGAACGCGAGCGCGATGGTAATCCCGGCGGCGCCCGCGCCGACGACGCAAAGGTCGCGCTCGATCACCGCGCCGTCCTCAAGCTCGCGTGCGTCACGTAAAGTCATCAACCGCTCCCCTGATTAATCGGCGCGAGCCGTCCGGTGAAGAGCGATGCCCACCCTGACGCCGAAGTCGAATCCGGCCGACGAGGGCAAGGCCGAAATGGGCTTTGCCTGCAATAGCCAATCCAAGCATAACATGCGGGCTGGGCTCGCCGAGAACCGGCGCCGAATCTCGCCGCGCATCGTCGAGATCGAGGCCGACACGACCAGGAGGATGTGGGCGGGCGATCCGCCGGCCGCCTGAATTGGTCCGGGATCGATCTCGGCTGGCGCGTTCGCCCACAGCCGGGATTATTTTCGATCGTCGGCGGCAGCACGGGGAGCTGCCGATTGCTAACCGCTTCCGCGACGGCTTCTGATGCTTTCGCCCGCGGACGTGCTCGGCTCTAATCCTGGATGATGGCGCCGGCTTTTCCATGATGCGCCTGCAGCTGAGCGCGCCGGCCGCGGTCGGCGCGGTGTTCGCGAGCCTCGAGCAGCTGGCCGAAGCGACCACGCGGGCGCTTGCGCTCCGGCCGACGCTCGGCGCCGCGCTCGCCGCGCACCAGCGCGCCCGGGACCCGGCGGCGCTGGCGCGGCTGCTCGACGCCTTCGTCGCCGGCACGCTCGGACGGCGTTCTCGCTGACCGCTCAGGACGGGTGTCGTTCGGCTGCGGCCCAGGCCCAACCGCGCGCAACAGGCCGGGCTCGATCGGCCTGAGCCCGTTGCGCTGCAGCGCCCACCACAGGCCGAGCAGGATGTAGCCCTCGACGGCCACGGTCCCCAGGCCATGCCGAGCGCCCCGAAGCGCGGCACCAGGCCGAGCGCCAGGGCCAGGTTGAGCGCGCTCGCGGACAGGATCACGAAGTTCAGCTGCCGGTCGAGGCCGTGGGGGATCAGCCACTGGCTGACCAGGGCGGCATTCAGCACGATCAGCGGCACGATCAGCGCCATGACCCGCATCACCGCGACCGCGACCCCGTACTCTGGCCCGAAGAACAGGCCGATCAGCCAGGGCGCGGCGATCCCGAGCGCCACGCCGAAGCCCAGTCCGACCAGCGCCATCAGTAAAATGCTGAGGCCGGCCAGCGCCTTGGCCCGGTCGGGGCTGTGCCCGACCAGATGCGACAGGCGCGGCAGCAAGGCGACGTTGATCGGCTGCAGCAGCCAGGCGGCCGGCCGGCACAGCTTCTCGCCGGCGACGAAGAACGCGACCTGCTGCGGCGCGACCAGCAGGCCGAGCAGGAAGGCGTTGCCCGCCGTGTGCATCAGGACCGAGAGGCGCATCAGGAACATGCTGGCGCCGAGCCTGAGGGTGTGCCCGATCAGCCGGAGGCTGAGCCTGCCCGGCCGGGTCTCGCGCAGCACCAGCGCGTACGCGATGCTCGTCGAGACCAGCGAGGCGCCAGCGCTCGCCGCCAGCACCAGCCAGCCGTCGGCCGGCCCGCGCACGAGCAGGAGCACCGCGACGGTGCCGAGCAGCTTGGCCCCGGTATCGATGCCGGCGATCAGCGCGAGCCGCTCCTGGCCGGTGAAATACCAGATCGGGGCCACGCCTTGGAGGACGGCAAAGGCGAGCCCTGCCCAAAGCAGCAGCGGCTGGTCCCGGAAAGCCGGCACGAGCAGCTGGATCACGACTGCGACGAGGGTCAGGGCGCAGGCGAGCAGCAGCTGCGTGCCGAGCACGCCGGCGACCAGCTCGGCGAGCCGGCCCGGCTGCTGGCGCCCCTGGGCGACCGCGCGCGTGCCGGCATATTCGAAGCCGTACTCGACCGTGACGATGCCATAGATCGCGAATGCCTGCGCGAAGGCCACGAGGCCCCAACCGGCCGGACCGAGCACGCGGGCCAGATAGGGAATGAGCAGCAGCGGCAACAGCTGGTCGACCACGCGCACGCCATAAAGCGCCAGAATGTTGCGGACCAGCGGCCGCCGGACCAGGTTCTTGACGCGCTCGATCACGGCTCGCGCTCCTCGCATCGATGGCCGCGCCGAGCGCATCTTGGCGTCGGGGCGCCGGTCGGCAGCCACTTCCGCCGCGCGTCGACGACCTTGCCCGCGCCTCGGCCGCGGCTTATGTGCAGGGCGACAACCGCGCGAGGACGGGGACCATGGACGGCGGCGGGACGAGCGGCGATCGGACCGTGTTCATCACCGGGGCCAGCCGCGGCATCGGTCACGCGACGGCGATGTATTTCGTCAACCAGGGCTGGCGCGTCGTCACCTGCTCGCGCGAAGCGGTGCCGCCGGAATGCGCGCGCAGCGACCGCCACGCTCATATCACGGCCGATCTGTCCAAGGTCGAGGATCTCGAGATCGCAATCGACCACCTGCTCGAGCTGCTCGGCGACCGGCCTCTGCACGCCCTGGTCAACAATGCCGGGTTCTCGCCCAAGGGCGAGGCCGGCAAGCGGCTGGGCTGCCTCGATGGCGATCTGGTACTGTGGCAGGAGGTGTTCGCGATCAACCTGTTCTCGCCCGTGTTCTTCGCGCGCGCGCTCGCCAAGCGGCTGCAGGGCGGCGACGGCGCGATCGTCAACATCACCTCGATCGCCGGTCATCGCGTCCATCCGTTCGCCGGCAGCGCCTACAGCACATCCAAAGCAGCTCTCTGGGCGCTGACCCGGGAGCTGGCGGCCGACCTCGCACCGCTCGGTATCCGGGTCAACGCGGTCTGCCCCGGCGAGATCAACACCGCGATCCTGTCGCCCGGAACCGACCAGCTGGTGTCACGGATTCCCCTCAGGCGCCTCGGCTCGCCGGCCGAGGTCGCGGCGGTGATCTACTATCTCTGCGGCCCGGAGGCATCCTATGTGACCGGCGCCGAGATCCCGGTCAACGGCGGCCAGGACGTCTACTAGCGCCACATCGTTCAGATCCACGGTCAGGCGACCGCCGCCCGGGCCCGCCCGGCAAGCTCGACCGCGATCTGATCGAGCGCCCGGCCGACCACGTCGAACAGGAAATCGACCTCGGCCGGCCGGATGATCAGCGGCGGACAGAACGAGATCGTATCGACCAGCGGCCGCAGGATCACGCCCTGCTCCAGCGCCCGCCGCACGACCCGGGCGCCGACCTTGAGCTCGGGCTCGAACGGGAGCCGCTGCCGGCCGTCCGCCATCAGCTCGATCGCGCCGACCAGCCCGACCGAGCGGGCGTCGCCGACCAGCGGATGCTCGGCCAACTTTCGAATGCGCCTGGCGAACTGCGGCGCGCGCGCGCGCACATGGCCCAGAACGTCGTCCTCCTCATAGATTTCGAGGGCACGCAGCGCGACCGCGGTGGCGACCGGGTGGCCGCCGAAGGTGAAGCCGTGGCCGAAGGTCCCGATCTTGCGGCTTTGCGCGAGCAGCACCTGGTGCATCGGCTCGCCGATCAGGACCGCGCCGATCGGTTGATAGCCAGCGGACAGCGCCTTGGCGACCGTGATCAGATCCGGCCGGATGGCGCAGGTCTCACAGCCGAACATCGCGCCGGTGCGGCCGAAGCCGGTGATCACCTCGTCGGCGATCAGCAGCACGTCGTACCGCTTCAGGACCGCCTGGACCTGCTCGAAATAGCCGGCCGGCGGCAGGATCACCCCACCCGCCCCCATCAACGGCTCGGCGATGAAAGCGCCGACCGTGTCCGGGCCCTCGCGGACGATCAGCCGCTCCAGATTCGCGGCCAGACGCGAGGCGAAGGCGGTCTCGCTCTCGCCGGGCTCGGCAAAGCGGTAGTAGTGCGGGCAGTCGGCGTGCAGCGTGCCCGGGAGCGGCAGGCCGAAGTCGCGATGCACCTGCGGCAGACCGGACAGGCTGGCGCAGGCGAGCGTCACCCCGTGATAGGCCTGCATGCGCGAGATGATCTTGGTCTTCTGGGGCTTGCCCAGCGCGTGGTGATAGTAGCGGACCAGCTTGACCGCGGTGTCGTTGGCCTCCGAGCCGGAATTGACGAACAGCACCTTGGACATCGCCACCGGGGCGATCGCGAGCAGGCGCTCCGCCAGCTCGATCGCAGGCGCATACGACTTGCCGCCGAACATGTGGTAGCTCGGCAGGCGCGCCATCTGCGCCGCGGCGGCCTGCACCAGCCTCGTCTCGCTGAAGCCAAGCGCCGCGCACCACAGGCCGGCCATGCCCTCGAGGTAGCGGTGGCCCTGGGCGTCGATCACGTACACGCCCTCGCCCCGATCGATCACCAGCGGGCCCGCCTCGGCGTGCTCGGCGAGATTGGTGAACGGATGGACCACGCTCCCCCGGTCGCGGGCGGCCAGCGAATTCGCGCGGGTCATGATGCAGCTCCTGCCGGGTGCAGCGCTTCGATCGCGACCAATCGGCTTCCGCTCGAAGCACCGGCGATCATCACAACTTACAATAGTGGAGGGAGGTTAACGCCCGGTTAACTCAGTGGGCTCGGGTCGGACCCCAGCACCTAAGCCGGCAGCGCCAGAAGATCGACGTGGCCGACGGTGAGCTGCAGCTCGCCGGCCGCGAGCTGTCGGCGCCGAAGCGCCGCCCAGGGCTCCCGCGAATGGCCGGTCTCGGCGATCGCGGCGATGATGCCCTCGAGCGTAGCGGCGAGCAGCGGCGCATCAGCCGGGCCGAGCCACCAGTCGGAGGCCGCGATCGCTACGCGCTGCCCCTCGGCCTCGAGGCGCCCGGCTAAGTGGCGCACGGCGTCGGCCCCGAGCGCCGGGCCGAAGCCCTTGTTGGTCCGCTGGTGGGCGACAAACCGCGCTCGGATCGCCTGATCGGCATCGGCCGCCGGCTGCCAGGCGAGGCGGCCGTCGAAGGTAAGCGCGATCAGCACCGGCCGGCCGCGACACCAGCGGGCGAGGCGATCGAGCCAGGCGGCGGAAGCGAGGTCGAGGATCGCCGCCGCGGTGATGCCTGCGGTCGGGGGAAGATCCGGCAGCTCTGCCGCGAGATCCAGCGCCTGGACGCGGATCTCGGGACCGGATGCTGCGAGGCGGGCCTGCTCGAGCAGCACCGGGTCATGGTCGACCAGCAGCCAGCTTTGCCCGGCCGGCAGGCGCGGCGCCAGATAGCGGAAATTGCTGCCGGTGCCGCAGCCGAGGTCGACGAGGCGGGGTCGCGGGCCGAGCACGCGCGCGAACCTCGCCGCCAGAGGCGCGCTCCGGGCGGCATGATCGAAGGGCTCGCGCAGCCGGAGCCAGCCGGCCTCGAACCGGCTCACGCTGCGGCGGCCAGATGCAGCTCGGCGGCGAAGGCGCGGACCGCGTCGGCCCAGGTCGGCAGCGCGTCACGCGCGGCGCGGGCGCCGGCCGCGAGCCGCTCGCGCACGTTTGGCCCGCTCAGCACCCGCCGGAGGCCAGCGGCGAGCGCTGCGGGATCGCCGGGCGGAACCAGGATGGCCGCGGCCGCCGGCACCGTGTCCGGGATTGCGCCCGCGGTGGTCGAGACCACCGGCAGGCCGCGCGCCAGCGCCTCGGCCAGCGCCATGCCGTAGCCCTCGTGATAGGAAGCCAGCACGAACAGGTCGGCCGCGGCGTAGAAGGGCTGCAGGCCGCTTTCCGCTTGCTCGCCGACCAGCCGCACGCGTGGTTCGAGACCAAGGCGGCCGATGGCGGCGCGGATCGCGCGCGCGGTCGGCGGGTCCCGATCGGGGCTGCCGACGCAGGTCAGCTGCCAGGAGAGATCGCGGAGGCCGGCGAGCGCGTCGAGCAGGACCAGATGACCCTTCCGCGGCGTGAGCGAAGCGACGCAGAGCAGCGCGAGCCCGGGACCGCCCGAGCCGCCGGCGAGCGAGGCAGGCTCGGTGCCCGGCAGCACGATCCCCGACCCTGCCCTCCGCCACGTCGTAGCGGGCCAGATCGCGCCGCGTCTGGGCGCTGGTCACGATCACCCGGGCGGCGGCCGCGAGCGCGCGACGCTCGATCCTGGCCAGCGCCTCGGCAGCGGCGGCGCTAAGCCCGGTCTCGAGCGCAAGCGGATGATGGACCAGCGCGACCCACGGCTGGGACAATCGGAGCTCGGCGAAGGCCGGCAGAGCCAGGCCGTCGATCACCGGTAGGCTGCCGGCAGGGATGCCGTCCAGAGCTTCGCTGGCGGCGGCTATCGCCGGCGCATCGACGATCGGAAATGTTCCGGCGAGCTCGTGGACGGTGACCTCCTGGCCGAGCGCGCGCAGCCCGTCGACCACCTGGCGATCGTAGATGTAGCCGCCGGTCCGCTGGTTGAGCGGGCCCGGCACGACCAGATCGATGCGGCGCGTCATCCGGCTGCGAGCCGGGTCTCATAGCTCGCCCACGCGATGTGGGACTCGCTCAAGGTCACCTTGAGGCCCTCGAGCGCGCCCTTGGCCTCGTTGCCGAGCGCGCCTTCCAGAATGCGTGCTCGCAGCCGCAGCGCGATCGCCTGCGCCAGCACCTCGGTCGTCGTGTTGCGGCCCCGGAACTCGTCCAGCTCGTCGAGGTTGCGGTAGTTGAGCGGCGTCAGGACCGCCTTCAGCAGGTCGCTGACGCGGCCGATGTCGGCCAAGATGCCGTCCGCGTCGAGATCCGGTCGCTGCAGCTCGAGATCGACCACGAAGGTCGCGCCGTGCAGCCGCTGGGCCGGGCCGAACACCGCGCCCTCGAAGCTGTGCGCGATCATGATGTGATCTCGAACCGTGAGCCGAAACATCTTTTTCTCCGAGGTTTACCGGTAGCTTACCAGTTGGCACATGATGCCGCTCGGGTAGGCCAGCGCCGCCATCAGGTCCGGCAGACGGGTGAACGGCTGGGGCGGTTCGAGCAAGGCATCGAAGCGTGCGTCGGCCAGCAGCGCGAGCGCCAGCGTCAAACGGCGGCGCCGATCCCAGCGGGCGCGCTGGGCGGCGGCGACGACGCCGACCTGGCTCGAGATCAGGCGAAGGCGGCGGCCGTGGAACGCCTCGCCGAGCGGCAGCCCGACCGCCCGGTCGCCGTACCAGCCAAGCTCGACGATCCTGGCCTCGAAGCCCGCGAGCTCGAGCGCCCGGCTCAGGCCTTCGGGCGCTCCGCTCGCGTGGATCACCAGATCGACCCCGCCCTGCGCCGCATCCGGGAACGCAAACTCGATGCCGAGCGCTGCGGCCACCGCTGCTTTGCCGGGGTCGATGTCGATCAGCTGGACCTGGGTGCCCGGCAACCGAGCGAGCAGTGCTGCCGCGAGTGTCCCGACCACGCCGGCGCCGATCACCGCGATCCGGTCCCCGATCCGGGGTGCGGCATCCCAGAGCCCGTTGAGCGCCGTCTCCATGTTGGCAGCCAGCGCCGCGCGCGCGTCCGGCACGGCCTCGGGCAGCGGGGTCACGGCGCTCGTCGGCACGACGTAGCGATCCTGGTGCGGATAGAGGCAAAAGACTCGTCGGCCGATCAGCTCCGGCGTGCCCGCGGCGACGATCCCGACCGAGCTGTAGCCGTATTTGAGCGGAAAGCCGAAGCCGCCGGCCTGGAATGGCGCCCGCATGGCCTCGTGCTGGCTCGCCGGCACCCGGCCCTGGAATACCAGCCTTTCGGTGCCCCGGCTGATCGCGCTGAACCTGGTCTCGACCACGACCTCGCCGGGGCCCGGGGGTGCCAGCGGTTCGCGGCGGAACTCGCCCCGCCCGGGGGCGGTGATCCAGAAGGCGGTCGCCTCAGCCATCGAGCCGGCACTCGAACAGCAGGTCCTCGCCGAGCGCGACGCGGCGGATCTCGGGGCGGAGCCCGGCGCTGACCCGCTCGATCTCGGGCAGCGTGATGCTCGGCCGCCCGGAGCCGATGATTAGAGGCGCGACCGTGATCTGGAGGCGGTGCAGGCAGCCGGCGGCGAGAAAGCGCGAGACCGTGATGCCGCCGCCCTCGACGAACACCCGCCGCAGCCCCCGCGCGGCCAGACGCTCCAGGACCGCGCGCGGCTCGAGGCTGCCGTCCCGGGTCGCGATGCCCACGACCTCGGCATGGCCGATGCGCTCGGCGGGCGCGGCCAGACCTTCGGCGCAGAGCAAGAGGCTCGGGGCCTCACCGTCAGTGAACACGCGGTAGTCCGGAGCCAGCCGCCGCCTGGTGTCGAGCACGACCCGGACCGGATGGGGCCCCGGCACCGCGCGCACGGTCAGCTGCGGATCGTCATGGCGGACCGTGCCGGCGCCGATCACGACCGCATCGAACAGCGCCCGCATGCGATGGTTGTGGACGACGTCCTCGGCGCCGGTGACCCAGCGCGAAGCGCCGTTGGCCGCGGCGATCCGGCCATCCAGGCTCTGCCCGAGATGGGCGACTACGAAGCGCTCGGGGCAGCCCTGGCAGAGCGGCAGATAGAACTCGAGCAGCCGGCGCGCCCGCTCGTCGCCATCCGGTGGAAATAGATCGCCCCGCGCCGGCGTCATTGTCCCGTTGCGACCGATCGGCGGCGGGCCGTCGTCGGGCCGCGTCAGCGACAGCAACCAGCGCCAGGCGGCTCGTTCGTCCACGGCCGGATCCGTTTGCGCTGCCGCGGCACCATGCCGCTGGCGGGGGCGACGCCGAGTTATCTAGATAACCCGTTGGGAGGACGTATCAACTCATGTCACCGCCAGCGGCTTGGCTCCGGTCATTCGCCGCCCGGATGGGCGACGACGCGCTTGCCGGCATGCTGGCAGTCGCGGCCGTGACCGCGGCGCTCGGCGGCGTGCTCGCGCGACAGGCCGGCTGGCAGGGCGCTTACGTGCTGGCTGGATGGTCGGCCTACGCCGTGCTCGGCGGCACCGTTCTGGCGCTCGCGAGCCTTCGGCTCGGGGTTGTCCGCTTCGGGCTGGCCAATCAGGTCACGCTGCTGCGCTCGGGACTGGTCTGCCTCGTCGGCGGCGCGCTGCTCGCGAGCGGCCAGGCGCCGAGCATGAGCTGGAGCCTGGCCGGGCTGATCGCGGCCGCGCTGGCGCTCGATGCCCTCGACGGCTGGCTGGCACGGCGGTTGCAGCTGGCAACGGCCTTCGGTGCGCGCTTCGACGTCGAGATCGATGCGCTGCTGCTGCTGATCCTGGCCCTGCTGGTCTGGCAAGCCGGGCAGGTCGCCGCCTGGGTCCTGGCGATCGGCCTGTTGCGCTACGGCTTTGTGCTGGCGGGCCTGGTCATGCCCTGGCTGCAGGCGCCGCTGCCGCCCAGCCGCTGGCGCAAGGCGATCTGCGCCCAGCAGGGCGTGAGCCTGCTGATCTGCCTGCTGCCGCCGGCCATGCCGGCGCTCGCGAACGGCGTCGCGGCGCTCGCGCTGGCGAGCCTGATCGTCTCGTTCGCGCTCGACATCCATCGGCTGGCGCGCTGGCACTGGCCGGCGGGTCGGGCCGGGACCACATCCAGAATGCTGCCCAGCAAGCTTGATGCGGGCAGAATGCTGCCCAAGCAAGCTTGATTGCGGACCGGGCTGGGCCATACTCGGCCGGCGGCCGTCTCGAGGAGGATGGGTGAACGTGACCGATCTGGTGAGCGCTGCGGCCCGGATGGGCGTGGTCGATCGCGCGGCCGGCGAACTCCGGCGCGGCGGCTTCGTCGTGCTCGAAGGCGAGCATGGGGTGGCGCTCACCCAGGCGGCCGAGATGGTGACGGTGGACAGCCTGGCGGTGCTCAGGCAGCTCGCCGACGGCCGTGCCAGCCTGGCGCTGACCGCGCCGCGGGCGCAGGCACTCGAGCTCGCAAGCGCGGGCTCCGGTGTGGTCGCGCTGGCGCTCGGGCGCACGACCGATGCCGAGACGATCCGCGGGCTCGCCGACCCCACCTACCCGAGCCCCGCCGGCCGGCCACGGAGCCTCGCCCCGCACCGGGTCGCCCAGGGCAGCTACGCCGCCGCCGCGGTCACGCTGTCCAAGCATGCCCAGCTGCTGCCTGCGGCGCTGACCGCGACCTTGCCGGCGGGCGAGAGCGCGGCGCTCGAGCGGTTCGCC
The DNA here is from genome assembly GCA_963840925.1 of uncultured Alphaproteobacteria bacterium. Taxonomy (GTDB): domain Bacteria; phylum Pseudomonadota; class Alphaproteobacteria; order Geminicoccales; family Geminicoccaceae; genus DATAOG01. The sequence continues at coordinate 153,458 of CAWJAY010000030.1, read as the reverse complement.
GCCGAGCGGCAGCTGCTCCGGGTCGAGGCGAGCGCGGTGCTCGACTACGCCAGTCTCGCCGCGAGCACGCTCCGGCCGGTCACCGAGGCGCGGGTGCCGCTCGAGGCGGCCGAGGACGCCCGCGTGGTCGGCTTCCGGCCGGCCGACGGCAGCGCCGAGCAGTTCGCGATCGTGATTGGCGCGCCGGCCGCCCATCAGCCGGCACTCTGCCGGATCCATTCGGAATGCTTCACCGGCGATCTTCTGGGCTCGCTGCGCTGCGACTGCGGCCCGCAGCTCCGCCAGGCGCTCGAGCTGATGGGCGCGGCCGGTCATGGCGTGCTGATCTACCTCGCGCACGAGGGCCGCGGCATCGGCCTGATCAACAAGCTGCGCGCCTATCAGCTCCAGGATGCCGGGCTCGACACCTTCGATGCCAATCAGCAGCTCGGCTTCGAGCCCGACGAGCGCAGCTACCGGGCGGGCGCGGTCATGCTCCGGCGACCTCGGCATCCAGAAGGTCCGGCTGCTGACCAACAATCCCTCTAAGGTCGAGGCGCTGCAGCGCGAAGGGATCGACGTGGTCGAGCGGGTGGCGCACGCGATCGCGCCGACGCGGCACAACCACGGTTATCTAAAGACCAAGGCGCGCCGCTCCGGCCATCTGCTCGAAGGCCTGCCCGGATGACCGAGGAGCTGTTCCGGGAGGATGCCTATCTCGCGCGCTGCGAGGCGCAGGTGGTCGCGCTCGAAGGGCTGAACCTCTATCTCGACCGGACCGTGCTCTATCCGACCGGCGGCGGCCAGCCGGGCGATCGTGGCCGGCTGCTGCTGGACGACAGCGGCGCGCTCGTGGTCGAGGAGGCGCTCAAGGGCGCCCAGGGCATCGCCCACCGGCTGGCCGAGGGCAGCCAGGCACCCGATGCCGGCACGCAGCTGACGGCCGAGGTCGACTGGCCGCGCCGCCATCGCCTGATGCGGATGCACAGCGCGATGCATCTCTTGTGCGCGGCGGTCGCCTGTCCGGTCTCCGGCGGCCAGGTCGGCGAGGCCAGAAGCCGGCTCGACTTCGACCTGCAAGGCCGAACGGTCGACAAGGACGAGGTCGCCGAGCGGATCGCGCGCTGGATCGCCGCCGACCACCCGCTCCGCCACTTCTGGATCGACGCCGAGGAGCTCGAGGCGCGCCCGGAGCTGGTGCGCACGATGTCGGTGCGGCCGCCGACCACCGGCGGTCGCGTGCGCCTGGTCGAGATCGCAGGCGTCGACCTCCAGGCGTGCGGCGGCACCCACGTCCGCTCGACCGGCGAGATCGGCGCGCTCACGGTCGGCAAGATCGAGAACAAGGGCCGCCAGAACCGGCGCATCAGCCTGACCCTGGTCGAATAACGCCGCCGCGGCGCCGCGTACGTGACGACATCCCGCTGCACAACAGGTCATCATTTGGGCGATGCGGATGAATTTGAGCTGCCGGTTGTCTCGGGAAACCAGCCGCGGTTCGGCCTCGAACGGCTGAGCCCGGAGGATACCCGGACGGCGCCGACGCTTGGCCAGGCGACGGTCCGATAAGCGCGGCACCATCGACGAGTTGCGAGCGGGCTGGACGTTTACATCGGCGCCGGATACCGCTTATGTCATGGCTGCAGCCGTTTTTTTGAGCGTTTCAGGAGCTTTCGATGGCGACCCTCACGCTGAGCGCCGTGATCCACCAGGAGGCCGCTCTGTACGTTGCCGAGTGCCCGGAACTCGGCACGGTGAGCCAAGGCGGCACGATCGAGGAAGCGGTGGCGAATCTCAAGGAGGCGAGCGAGCTCTTCCTCGAGGAGCAGGACGAGCCGGTCCGCCCGGCACCGGCGTTTCTCACGAGGTTCTCGGTCGCTTGCGCCAATGCCAACGCTGCCTAGGCTCTCCGGAGCCCGTGATTTCTGCTCTGGAGCGCTTCGGGTTCGTACGCGTCCGGTCGCGCGGCAGCCATGTGGTCATGGCTCGACCACGACCCGAGGGGGCCGCGTCGTCTGCGTCGTGCCGCTTCACAAAGAGCTCGCAGCCGGATGAGTTCCTCAAGAGGCCATAGCGCGGAGCGCCACCGCGGTCACTTGCGCGTGTAGCGGAGCCGGCCGGCGTCGTCGAGCGAGCGGTGGAGGCGGCCTTCCGCGAGCAGGTAGTTGAGGTGCGCCAGGCTCTCGCCGAGCGCGAACTGCAACTGGTGGACGTCGAGCTCGCGCTGGAACAGGTGGGGGATCACCTCGACCGCGGTGAGCGGGCGCGTGCAGGCGGCGAGCGTCGCGTCCAGGCGCTGGGCGTGGTGGCCGGTCAGCTGCTCGATCCGGGCGTGCAGGCCGCGGAACGGCCGGCCGTGCGAGGGCAGCACCAGGCAGTCGTCGGGCAGCGCGCCAAAGCGCTCGAGCGAGCCTAGGAAGTCGGCCAGCGGGTTGGCCTCCGGCTCGGCCGGCCAGACGCCGACCACCGGCGAGATCTTGGGCAGGATCTGGTCGGCCGCGATCAGCACGTTCAGCTCGGCGCTGAACAGGCAGATCATTTCCGGCGCGTGCCCCTGGCCGACGATCACGCGCCACTCGCGGCCGGCGATCCGCAGCCGGTCAGCGTCCCGCAGCCGGCAGAACCGGGCCGGCGGCTCGCTGACCCGGCGACGGTAGAGATTGCCGCGCGCCGCCCGCGCCGCCACCGTGGCCTCGTCCAGGCCGGCTCGGCGGTCGAACGCCCGCCCGGCCTCGACAAATCCCTCGCTCGTGTCCAGCGCCAGCAACCGGCCGCTCAGCCATTCGGTGTGGCTGGCCAACAGCTCGGCCCCGGTCTCGGCGCACAACCAGCCGGCGAGGCCGAGGTGGTCCGGGTGAAAGTGGGTCGCCAGCAGCCGCACCGTCGGCCGTCCCGCGAGCGGTCCGCGCAGCAGCGCCCGCCAGCGCTCCCGCGTGCGTTCATCGGCAATTCCGGTGTCAATCAGGGTCCAGCCAGGAACTTCTTCGAGCAGCCAGACGTTCACGTGATCAAGGGCGAAGGGCAGCGCGAAGCGGACCCCGGCGAGGCCGGGGACCAGTTCGCGTGGCTCATCGTCGATTTGAAGATCGTTTGATTCGTAGACGATCGCGGACGGGGGGACGATCGCGGACGGGGGGACGATCGCGGACGGGGGGACGATGGCGGTTTCCGGCGTGCAGGACACGGTGCCGCTCTCCTGCTTCGGTTTGCGTTGCAACATGGATGGCCCAACCGTACGCGGTGCGCGGCGACCCTGGCAAGGGCCGGATGGGAGTTGCAAAATGGGCAGAAAATACTATAATAAGTTGCATAGGGCGATAGTGACGCCGGACTTGCATGTGGACTTCCGCGCTGCCGATCGCGACCGATGACTGAGCTTGAGGCCGATCCGGCCGCCACCGCGCGGCGGATGGTCCGGTCGGTGGCGCGCGCTGCGCTCGGGACGCTGCAGACGCCCGGCGGCGCACCCTACGTGTCGCTCGCGAATGTCGCTACCGATCACGACGGGGCGCCGTTGCTGCTGCTGTCCGATCTGGCCGACCATACCCGCAATCTCGCCGCCGATCCGCGCGCGTCGCTGCTGTTCGATGGCACGGGCGAGCGGGAGGACCCGCTTGCCGGCGAGCGGGTCACCGTTCAGGGGCGGCTCACTGCCAGCGACGAGCCGCGGCATCGCCGCCGCTACCTCGCCCGCCATCCGGTCGCCGCGATGTACGCCGACTTCAAGGATTTCAACTTCTACCGGCTGGAGGTCGAGAGCGCCCACCTGGTGGCCGGCTTCGGGCGCATCCATTGGCTCGACGCGAGCGCGCTGCTGGTCGAGCCGGCGCCGGTCCTGATCGCGCGCGAAGCCGACATCGTGCTGCATATGAACGATGACCATCAGGATGCGATCGATGCCTACGCGCACGGCCTGCTCGGGCTGGCCGGCGACGGCTGGCGGCTTTCCGGAGTCGACCCCGAAGGCTGCGATCTCAGGTGCGGCCAACAGATCGGGCGACTGACGTTCGCGCACCCGGTGAGCGACGCCGAAGGCGCGCGCGTCGAGCTGGTGAGCCTGGTCCGCTCAGCCCGCGCCCGCCTCGGGGCGGGGGTGGCCTCCTGATGCCGGCCCTCGGGCCGGTGGACGGGCGTCGATCGTGGCCAGCCGGGCAGCGCGGGTCGAGCGCGCATGGCGCCAAGAGGAGACAGACGTCGTGAAGCAGATCGGTCCTGTCATCAGCCGCAACGGGCTCGACCCCCTCGGGCTCGAGGGGATCGGGCGGGCACGGTGGAACCTGTCGGCGCCGGCCCTGGTGCAGCTCGCGATCGCCGGCGCCGAAGCGCGGCTGGTCGCGGGCGGCGCCTTGAGCGCCCACACCGGCCGGCACACCGGCCGGGCGCCGCGCGACCGGTTCCTGGTCGAACGGCCGGAGGTCCGAGACACGATTGACTGGGGCAAGGTCAATCAGCCGATCGCGCCCGAGGCCGCGGCGCGGCTCTGGGCCAAGGCTACCGCCTACACCCGCGGGCGCGAGCTGTACGTGCAGGACCTGTACGCCGGTGCCGATCCGGCGCACCGGCTCCGTGTGCGGGTGATCACCGAGACCGCCTGGCACAGTCTGTTCGCGCGCAACATGTTTCGGGTGCCGCCGCGCGAAGCGCTGCCCGATTTCCAGCCCGACTTCACCGTGCTGCAGCTGCCGAGCCTGCGCGCCGACCCGGAGACCGACGGCACCCATTCGCCGACCGCGATCGTGATCGACCTGGTAGCGAGGAAGCTTTTGATCCTCGGCACCAGCTACGCCGGCGAGATCAAGAAATCGATCTTCGGCGTGCTCAACTACCTGCTGCCCGATCAGGGCGTGCTGCCGATGCACTGCTCCGCCAACGTCGGCAAGCGCGGCGACGTTGCGCTGTTTTTCGGCCTGTCCGGCACCGGCAAGACCACGCTGTCGGCGGATCCGGACCGGACCCTGATCGGCGACGACGAGCACGGCTGGGGCGATGCCGGCGTGTTCAATTTCGAGGGCGGCTGTTACGCCAAGGTGATCAACCTGTCGGCCGAGGACGAGCCCGAGATCTACGCTGCCTCGACCCGCTTCGGCGCGATCCTGGAGAACGTGGTCGCCGACCCGCTGACCGGCGTGGTCGACTTCAGCGACGACAGCCTGACCGAGAACACCCGATCCTCCTACCCGCTGGGGTTCATCCCGAACGCCAGCTCGACCGGGATGGCCGACCAGCCGGGCCACATCGTGATGCTGACCGCGGACGCGTACGGCGTCCTGCCGCCGATCAGCAGGCTCACCTCCGAGCAGGCGATGTATCATTTCCTGTCCGGCTACACGGCGCGGGTCGCCGGCACCGAGCAGGGGGTCAAGGAGCCGCAGGCGACCTTCTCGACCTGTTTCGGGGCGCCGTTCATGCCGCGCCATCCGACCGTCTACGCCCGCATGCTGCGCGATCTGATGCGCCGCCACCAGGCCGAATGCTGGCTGGTCAACACCGGCTGGAGCGGCGGGCCCTATGGGACCGGCCAGCGGATCAAGCTCACGCACACGCGCGCGATGCTGCGGGCGGCGCTCAGCGGCAAGCTCTATGGGGTCGCCTTCCGCCGCCACCCCGAGCTCGGCCTGATGATGCCCGAAGCCTGCCCAGGGGCGCCGAGCGAACTCCTGAACCCGCAGTCGACCTGGTCCGATGCCAAGGCCTACGACCGCAAGGCTCGCGAACTGGCCCAGCGCTTCGAGACCAATTTCCAGGCATTCGCGCCCCATGTCGGCGAGGAGGTCAAGGCCGCGGCGATCCACGCCATGGCGTGATGCCGCGGGCCGGGCGCAGCCCCTGGCACGTGAATTGCGTGGCCGCAGCCGATGGTGCTGCGGGCCGCGTCAGTGCCACTGACGCGGTTGGAGCAGGCGCCATCGTAGCATCCGTCTTGGGCGATTCCTGAACTGTCGCCCCGCCGCATCGCGGCGGGGCTTTTTTTTCGGGCATCCCTGCTCACTTGCTGGGCAGGGCCGGCCTTCGAGTTGGAAAAAAAACGTCACGGCGTCCTGGCGGTGCCGGCGAGCGGCGCCTCGTCGATGAAGCTCTGCCAGGCAAACCAGTAGGCGATGTGGCCCGGCAGCCGCTCGAGCCGCCGGCCGTCCGGCGCGACCAAGCCGTCCTCCTCGACCCGCCAGTCCTGGCCGTCCGCGCGCACCGTCCTGGCATCGGCCCCGGCCTCGAAAGCCTGGCCAGCGGACCGGTACGCGCGCACGGTCCGGGTCGGAGCATCGCCGATCAGGACCACCTCCAGCTCGCTGACCCGATCATTGATCACCGGGCGGTTCTCGAACGCGGCCAGCGGCCAGGCGCGCTGATGCCCCTCCACGCGCAGCGCAAAGACGTGGGCCTTGGGCGCCAGCCGATCATCCGGCACGAGCGCCGGGAACATCAGGCTCTCGCTGGCGAAATAGGCGCCATAGGGCTCGCCCGGCGTGTAGTTGCGATCGAAGCCGGTGTCGCGCGAGAGCACCTTCGTCTTGGGCTGGGCCGCGAGCCAGTCGCGCCAGCTCGCGATCGTGACCGGCAGCACCTCGAGCTCGATGCCCGAGCCGGTCAGCGGGCCCACGACCGGCCGGCCGGTGAACTGGTTCCAGAGGCTCTTGGTCGCCTGGTCGTACATCAGCTTGTTGGAACGGTAGAGAAAACCCGAGGAGCCGAACACGAAGGGCGCGGCGCGGCCGGGCACGCGGGCGTCGTAGAGGATGCCCGAGCCGCACAAGGTACAGTAGGCGAGCGTCACCGGCACCCCGCCAACCACGTCATTGAGCATCTCGTGCCAGTCGAGGATGCGCAACGGATAGGCGCGCGCATCGCCCGCGATCTCGACCCCGAACACCAGCTCATCGTCGGTCAGATAGGTGGCCTTCTCCGGCGCGATCAGCTTCGGGTTGGTAAGCGCCGGGATGCCGTCCTTGGGCACCCCGCCCCAGAGGATCTCCTCGAGCCGGATCTCATGCGCGACCCCGGCTTGCAGGAAGTCGCGGAAGCTCGGGTCGATCACCGCCATCACGTCGGCCTTGAAGGCATCGAAGCCCGCGAACGGCGCGATCTCGGGATGGGCCTGCTGCCAGAGGACCCACTCCGACCAGGTCTTGCCCGCGGGCTCGCCGGTGAGCGCGGCCAGCGTCTTGTCGATCTCGGCGCCCTCGCGGACGAATTGCAGCGCCAGGATCAGCCCCGGCACGACGTCGAGCTTGCCGCGGTTGCGCAGCACGCCCAGCGCCTGGCGGCGGATCAGCGGCTCGGGCGTGAACAGCTCGCGGACCAGCCCGTCGACCGCCTCGGCCGAGAGCCCCTGCTCGGCGCGGGGCGCGTCCGGCGACCAGCAGCCCAACACCAGCAGAGCGAGCACGAACCGGCGGATCGGCAAGGCGCGAGGCTCCTTCCTTCACGAGGTTGGGAGGGAGCCAAGCACAGGCCGGGGCGCCGACCAAGTCAATTGGCTGCGAACGCACCCGCGAGGTTGCCCGCCAGCCCGACTTTGGGCACAACACAAGGCGCTCTTTGCCGGGGAATTCGAGCTCGAAGCGTGGCCGACGCTGTGCGCACTGCCCTGCCCCGCCTGACCCTGGTCCTGGGCGGCGCGCGCTCGGGCAAGAGCCGGCACGCCGAGGAACTCGCGCTAAGCAGCGGGCTCGAGCCGGTCTATGTCGCGACCGCCGAGGCGCTCGATGCCGAGATGGCGGCGCGGATCGCCCTGCATCGGGCCCAGCGTGGCCCGACGTGGCGGACCGTGGAAGAACCCCTCGACCTGGTCGGCGCGCTCGCCCGCGAATGCGCGCCCGGCCGCGCCGTCCTGGTCGACTGCCTGACCTTGTGGCTCACCAACCTGATGGTCAGCAAGCGTCCGGTAGCGCCGGAAATCGAGCGGCTGATCGCGGCGCTCCCGGGACTGGTGGGCGCCGCGTTGCTGGTCTCGAACGAGGTCGGCCTCGGTGTCGTCCCGACCGATCCGATGGCGCGCGCGTTCATCGATCATGCCGGCCGGCTGCACCAGAGGATTGCGGAAGTGGCCAATGCCGTGGTCTTGATGACCGCCGGCCTTCCCCAACGTCTGAAGTGATCCCTGCTGATGCCAATGTCCCGAAAAATCCCGACCACCGTGTTCACGGGCTTCCTCGGCTCGGGCAAGACCAGCCTGATCCAGAACCTTTTGCGCCAGAGCGGCGGCCGCCGCATCGCGCTGATCGTCAACGAGTTCGGAGAGATCGGGGTCGATCGCGAGCTGATGCTGGGCTGCGGCGATGCGGCGTGCGCCGAGGACGACATCGTCGAGCTCGCCAATGGCTGCATCTGCTGCACCGTCGCCGATGATTTCGTGCCGACCATGCGCCGCCTGATCGAGCGCGAGGCGCCGCCCGAGCAGATCGTGATCGAGACCTCGGGCCTGGCGCTGCCGAAGCCCTTGATCAAGGCGTTCAACTGGCCGGAGATCCGGACCCGGGTCACGGTCGACGCCGTGATCGCGGTGGTCGATGCCGCGGCCGTGCGCGATGGCCTTTTTGCCGAGAACCCCGAAGCGCTCGCGGTCCAGCGCCTGGCCGACGACGCGCTCGACCACGAGAGCCCGCTCGCCGAGCTGTTCGAGGAGCAGCTTGCCGCCGCCGATCTGGTGGTGGTCAACAAGGCCGATCTGCTCGCAGATGCCGACTGGCCGCTGGTCGAGGCCAGGGTCAGGGCCGAGCTGCGTCAGGGCGTGCGCTTGGTCCGGAGCGCGCACGCGAGCCTGCCATTCGGGGTCCTGCTCGGGCTCGAGGCGGCCGCCGAATCCGATCTCGATGCCCGGCCCTCGCACCACGACGACGGCGAGGACCATGAGCACGATGATTTCCTGAGCTTCCACCTGGAGCTGCCGGCACTGGACAATGTCGAGCGGTTCGTGGCCAGGCTCCAGCGCGCGATCGCGGGCCATCCGATCCTGCGCGTCAAAGGCTTCCTCGCGGTCGCCGGCAAGCCCATGCGCCTCGTGCTCCAAGGCGTCGGCGATCGGATCCAGCACCATTTCGATCGCGCCTGGCGCTCGGGCGAGCCGCGCGCCGGCCGGCTGGTCGTGATCGGCGGGCGCGGCCTCGATCGGGACGCGGTCACGGCGGCGATCGCCGGCCAGGGCTGATGCACCTCCTCAACGCCCGTTCGGCAACCATCGAGGACACGGACGCAGCGATCGACCTCGGCCAGACGCCGGGCGACATCGTGATCCTGTCGGCGGCCGACACCGAGCTCGCGTGTCTCGCCGCGGCGCAGGCGCTGCGGCCCGAGGGCGCGCCGAGCCTGCGCCTTGCCAACCTGCTCAAGCTCGGCCATCCGCTCTCGGTCGATCACCACGTCGAGCAGGTCGTGGCGCACGCCCGGCTCGTGATCCTCCGGCTGCTCGGCGGCCGGAGCTACTGGGCCTATGGCCTGGAGCAGGTGGCGGCGGTCTGCCGGTCCCGACAGATCCCGCTCGCGGCGCTGCCGGGCGACGATCAGCCGGACCCGGAGCTCGCCGGCTGGTCGACGCTCGGCCCCGAAGCCTGCCATCGCCTGTGGCAGTACGGCCTCCACGGCGGCCTCGACAACGCCCGCCAGATGCTGGCCTACGCGGCGAGCCTGCTCGGCGCGACCGAGACCTGGCAAGAGCCGGCGCCCTTGCTGCGCGCCGGGCTGTACTGGCCGGGCATCGCCCGCCCAACGCTCGCCGATCTCCGACGCCGTTGGCGACCAGAACGGGCCCTGGCGGCGCTGGTGTTCTACCGGGCTCTGGTCCAAGCCGGCGACCTCGCGGCGATCGATGCCCTGATCGCGGCGCTCGATGCCGCCGGGCTGAACGCGCTGCCGATCTTCACCGCGAGCCTCAAGGACCCGCTCGCGGCGCCCGTGGTCCAGCAGCTGCTCGCCGAAGCGGCTCCGGCGGTGGTCCTGAACGCGACCGGCTTTGCCGTCTCGAGCCCGGGCCAAAGCTGCCCCACGCCGCTCGACGAGCCCGGCCGCACGGTTCTGCAGGTCGTGCTCGCCGGCGGCAGCGAAGCCGGCTGGCGCGCCGGCATGGCCGGCCTCTCGCCACGCGATCTCGCGATGCACGTAGCGCTGCCAGAGATCGACGGCCGGGTGCTGACGCGCGCGGTCGGGTTCAAGAGTAGGAGCCGCTTCGATCCGCGAACCGAGACCGACGTCGTGGGCTTTGCGCCGGTCGCCGACCGGGTCCGCTTCGCGGCCGAGCTGGCCGCCGCCTGGGCGCGGCTCGCGGCGCTGCCCGCAGCCGAGCGCCGGGTTGCGCTCGTGCTCGCCAACTATCCAAACCGGGACGGGCGGATCGCCAATGGCGTCGGCCTCGATACGCCCGCGAGCACGATCCGCCTGCTGCAGGCGCTCGCGGCCGCCGGCTATCGGGTGGAGGGCCTGCCGGCCGACGGCCAGAGCCTCGTCGAGGCGTTGCTTGCAGGCGTCACGAACCAGCTCGATGGCCGCGCCAGGCGCCAGATCCGGGTTCGCTTTCCGCTCAATCAGTACGTCAAATTCTTGGACCAACTGACTGCCGAAATTCAGGAAAAAGTAGAGAAAAAGTGGGGAACACCGGGCGAGGATGCACATCTCGTGGACGGCGCTTTCGCGCTCGCCGCGCTGCCGCTGGGCAATCTGGTGGTCGGCATCCAGCCGGCGCGCGGCTACCACATCGATCCGGCTGCGAGCTACCACGATCCGGATCTGGTGCCGCCGCACGGCTATTTCGCGTTTTATGCCTGGCTGCGCCAGGAGTTTGGCGCCCATGCGATCGTCCACATGGGCAAGCACGGCAATCTCGAATGGCTGCCGGGCAAGGCGCTGGCGCTCTCTGCCGACTGCTTCCCCGAAGCGGCGCTAGGGCCCCTGCCCCACGTCTACCCGTTCATCTGCAACGATCCGGGCGAGGGCAGCCAGGCCAAGCGGCGGAGCGCTGCGGTGATCGTCGATCATCTGACGCCGCCCTTGACCCGGGCCGAATTGTATGGGCCGCTCGCCGAACTCGAGCGCCTGGTCGACGAGCACTACGAGGCCTCCGCGGTCGACCCGCGCCGCACCGCCTATCTGCGCGGCGAGATCCTGGCGCTTAGCCGGCGCCTCGGGCTCGACCGGGACGTCGGGATCGCGCCGGACGAGGCCGCGGACACGGCGCTCGCCAAGCTCGACAACCATCTCTGCGAGCTCAAGGAATTGCAGATCCGGGATGGCCTGCACGTTCTGGGAACGACGCCCGAGGGCGCGCAGCTGACCGATCTGCTGGTCGCGCTGACGCGACTGCCGCGCGCTTCTGGGACCGGCCGGGGTGCCTCGCTGCTGCGCGCGCTGGCGCTCGATCTGCAGCTCGAGGATTTCGATCCGCTCGACTGCGCGATGGCTGAGCCCTGGCAGGACCCGAGGCCGCCGGCTCTGCGCGCTCTGGACGACCAGCCATGGCGCAGCCACGGCGACACGGTCGAGCGCCTGGAGCTGTTGGCGCGCACGCTGGTCGGCGGCGAGCTGGCGCCCGATCGCGGCTGGCAGGCGACCCGGGCGGTGCTCGGCGAGATCGCCGATGAGATCCGGCCGGCGGTGCTCGCCTGCGGCGGCGCCGAGATCGATGGCATCCTGCGAGCGCTGGACGGCCGGTTCGTCGCGCCCGGCCCGTCCGGCGCGCCGACCCGCGGGCGCACCGACGTGCTGCCGACCGGGCGCAACTTCTACTCGGTCGACAGCCGCGCCGTGCCCACCCCGGCCGCCTGGCATCTCGGCTGGCATTCCGCGGCGCTGCTGATCGAGCGCTACGTCCAGGAGCAGGGCGAATGGCCGCGCGCGGTCGCGCTCTCGGCCTGGGGCACGGCCAACATGCGGACCGGTGGCGACGATCTCGCGCAGGCGCTGGCGCTGATCGGCGCACGGCCGGTCTGGGACGGCGCCTCGCATCGGGTGACCGGCACCGAGATCCTGCCGCTCGACCTGCTCGAGCGGCCGCGGGTCGACGTGACCTTGCGGGTCTCGGGTTTCTTCCGGGACGCCTTTCCGGCCCAGATCGAGCTGTTCGATCGGGCGGTGCGCGAGGTTGCGGCGCTGACGGAGCCGGATGCGGACAACCCGATCGCGGCGCGCGTGCGCGCCGACCAGGCGGCGCTGGTCGCGCAAGGGGTGCCATCCGCGGTTGCCGGCCGGCGCGCGAGCTATCGGGTGTTCGGCGCCAAGCCCGGGGCTTATGGGGCCGGCCTGCAGGCGCTGATCGACGAGCGCGGCTGGGAGGGGGATGCCGACCTCGCGCGCGCCTACGTCGCCTGGGGCGGCTATGCCTATGGCGCCGGTGTTGAGGGCGTTGCCGAGCACCGCCTGTTCGAGGGGCGGCTGGCCGCGGTCGAGCTGGTCCTGCACAACCAGGACAACCGCGAGCACGACCTCCTGGACAGCGACGACTACTACCAGTTCGAGGGCGGGCTCACGGCCGCGGTCCGGGTCCTCGCTGGCGCCCAGCCAGAGGTCTACCACAACGATCACTCCCGCCCCGAGACCCCGCGCATCCGGTCGCTGCGCGAGGAGATCGGGCGGATCGTGCGCGCCCGCGCGGTCAACCCGAAGTGGCTGGCCGGCGTGATGCGCCACGGCTACAAGGGCGCGTTCGAGATCGCCGCGACGGTCGACTACCTGTTCGCCTTCGCCGCGACCGCGCGGGTGGTCGAGGACCACCATTTCGACGCGCTGTTCGACGCCTACCTCACTGACGAGCCGGTCCGCGGGTTCATCGCCGAGGCCAACCCGGCGGCGCTTAGGGAAATCGCCGAACGGTTCCAGGAGGCGATCGATCGCCGCCTCTGGCACCCGGCCCGCAACAGTGTCCGCGAGCAGCTTGACGCTCTGCGCACAACCGAAGCCGGTCTGAGGTCCCCTGGGCACAGCCTACCGGGCCTACCGTAGGCGATGTGATGGCCGGGCACTTATCAGGATGCCGGCGGCGAACCGCCGCCGGAGGAGCTGCTGGCCGATCCGATCGTGCTGCTGCTGCTCGAGCGCGACGGCATCGACCCAGCCGAGCTCCGCGATCGGCTGGGCTCGATCGGCGCCCGGCTGCGGCCTCTTGCACCGGCAGCCGATCCGGAACGAGCGGCCGCCGCCTGAACCCCGCTGCGGCCGGCCCGCACCGCCGCTTCGAAGCAGGTCGCCGCAAGCTGCCAGATTCCTGACACGGGCTCCGCACCGGTCGTCCAGCTGGCATCTCTACGATCACGTGCGGCTGAATGCTCAACTATGCCTTTACCCACGTGCTCGGGACGCGCGCGGGCGCGGCCGAGGGCTCGAGCAACGATAGCCAAGGGCGTCGGCGGCGCGCCAGGTCGACTTCTGAGCGGGTGTTGGCGCGCGCACCGAGCCGCCGATCGGCGCCTGCCGCCAGCGGCCTCGCTCGCCCGCGGTCCGCGTGCTAACCTGTCCGGCACGTCGAGCGGAGCACGTGGCGAGGAAGGGCGATGACCACGACCGAAGCCGAGGTGAACGAGGCCCATAGGGAAAAGATGGCGCGAATCAAAGCCGTTAAGGACCGGATCTATGCGTCGAAGACTCGGGAAAAGGGGCTGCTGATCGTCCACACCGGGACCGGCAAGGGCAAGAGCACGGCGGCCTGGGGCCTGGCGATGCGGTGTTTGGGGCATGGGCTGAAGCTCGGGGTCGTGCAGTTCGTCAAGGGCCGGCGGGACACTGGCGAGCGGGAATTTCTCCAGCGTTTCCCGGAGCTTGTCGAGGTCAAGGTGATGGGCGAAGGCTTTACCTGGGAAACCCAGGACCGCGAGCGGGACGTCGCGGCCGCGCAGGCGGCCTGGGCGGAAGCGCAAAGAATGATGGCCGATCCGGCGCTGCATCTGGTGATCCTGGACGAGCTCAACATCGTGCTGCGCAAGGATTATTTGCCCATTATCGAGGTCGTGGACGGCCTCCTGGCGAAGCGCCCGGACCTGCACGTCGTGGTCACCGGCCGCAACGCCAGGCCGGAGCTGCTGGCGGCCGCTGATCTGGTGACCGAGATGACGCTGATCAAGCACCCGTTCCGCGCCGGCGTCAAAGCCCAACTCGGCATCGAATACTGATTTTTCCACCCGCTTTTCCGGGCTGATGCTTGAGGAGCCCGCCGGACAGGCGCCCGAATCGGAAAAATGATGCCGGATCAGGCGGTTTAGATTGAACGAGCCAATTTCCGAGGGCACGCTTTTGATTTGAGGTGTGCACAGAATGTGACCAATCTGTGTCCTTTTTGACTTCGATCGGCAAATAATGATCGGCGATCCACCGCCTCCATCGGCCCCGACCCGCAGTTTGCCTGGCTTTGCCAAAGCCAGAGGTGTGCCATTGATGTGCGATTGATGCGGTTGGAGGACACACTTCCGTGCCCTCCTCTGCGGTGCAACCGTTGATGCGAACCGATTGGCGATCCCCTGGCTCTGTGGTATGGGTGGACGAAGTCGTGGGGAGGCGAATTTGAGCGAGCTGCACGCCATAAGCGACCCCGGACCCGCGGCGGTCGCGGATCTGATCTTCGTGCACGGCCTGGGCGGTGATCCCTTCGCCACGTGGTGGCACGAAGAGCGCCAACCCAAGGACTCCTTGCCATTCTGGCTGGCCGAGGATTTCCCCCATCTCGCGGTTCATTGCCTGGCCTACGATGCGAGCCCGTCCAAATGGCTCGGCTCGAGCATGCCGCTGGTCGATCGCGCCACGAACGTTCTGACCCGCCTCGAAGCGAATGGCCTGGGCGGCCGCCCGCTGTTCTTCGTCTGCCACAGCCTGGGCGGCCTGGTCGCGAAGCAGATGCTGCGCAGCGCGCGGGACCTCGGCGTGAGCGCCTGGCGGGCGATCGTCGACAACACCCGCGGCATCGTGTTCCTCGCCACGCCCCACACCGGGGCCGATCTGGCCGGCTATCTGGGCGCGCTGGGCAAGCTCTTGCGCCTGACCGTCAGCATCAGCGAGCTCGAGGCGAACGCCCCGGCGCTTCGCGACCTGAACGTCTGGTACCGGCAGAACGCCAAGGCGCTCGGGATCGACACGCTGGCGATGTTCGAGACCCGCGACTCCCAGGGCGTGCGCGTGGTCGACGAGGCGACCGGCGATGCCGGCGTCGGCGTGCCCTGCCCGGTCGACGCCGATCACTTTTCGATCTGCAAGCCCCAGGGCCGGACCGACCTCGTCTACGGCGCGGTCAAGAACTTCCTCGGCAAGCGCCTGCCGCACAGCCCGCCCTCGCCCGCCTCTGCAGCCTTGCTGGCGCAGCCGTCGGCTGATCCCAAGGCTCGCCCAGCCTCACGCTATTTCATCTCCTACAGCCGCCGCTCGGAGGAAGATCGCAGGCTCGCGGATGACCTGCGGGCGGGGCTGAAGAAAGCAGGGCACGAGGCCTTCATTGATGGCGAGATAAAGGTCGGCACCGCCTGGGTCGCCGAGATAGAGCGCCAAATCGACTCGTGCGACGCACTGATCGTGCTTCTCTCCGAGGCGGCGATTCACAGCGACATGGTGCGAAGTGAAGTGCGCAAGGCGCGCTTGAAGCGGGATTTGGACGGCCGCCCTAACATCCTTCCAGTCAGGGTACGATACGACGGGCAACTTGACCTGGAACTCGATAGTTATCTCGCACCGTTTCAATATCTGCGCTGGGCGAACAGCACTGATACGCCCATCTTACTCGATGCGGTCGCAGCAGCATTGGGCAATGCTCCCACCGCGGACAAGTCAAACTCCCCGGTGGTCGTCACGCCACAAGATGCAGATTCCGTACACCCAATACCAAAGGTCTTGGCCTACTCACTTCGCGAACCAGCAGGCCTTATCAAGTTAAGTGACCAGTTCTATGTCCGCCGACACGCTGATGCAGTTCTTGCTGAACTCGCTGAAAGTGTTGGCGAATCAATATTGATTAAGGCTACACGCCAGACTGGCGGGTCCAGTTTGCTTCGGCGATATTTGGCTGGGTGTGCAGCAAACAAAAAACGCATTGCTTTCGTTAATTTCGACTCCGCCACTCCCGAAGACCTATCAAGTTTGGCTTCTATACTCCGTTTTGTTTCTCGACAAATCACTAAAACCCTCCGAATTAGCGTGGAAGACGATAGATTATTCACAACAGCGGGCGATCTAACGGCATTCATGGAAGATCATGTATTGTCGACAAAACATTCTTTAGTGGTAGCTTGTGAAGAAATCGAGCGCATAGTCGGACGAACCTATCAAGATGATTTTTTGCAATGTTTCGGCTCTGGCATAACAACCGAGGTGAATCGCTGCCATCGTTGTGGGAAACCCTTGATCAGATTTTTGTGTGTCGCATGGAACCTCATCTTCTGATCACAGGTTCAGATAGATCGCCATTCAATTTTGCCCAGATCGTCGAAATCGGATCTTTCAACAGACTGGAAATCGATGAAATCAACACTAAATATGGAGATTTATTGCCGGCTGGGGACTTAGATCGACTGCATGAATTATTTGGCGGACATCCGTATCTCACTCGATTGGGTTTTCTTCCGTCTACATTCAAAGCAAGTGATTTCGTTCGACGAACTCAACAAATCAGCGCACAAGATCGATGGCCCATTGGGCGATCATCTAAAGGCAGTGCTGTTTCGGTTGCAACAGGGACACTTGCTTGAGGCTATGCAACAAGCGGCAATGGGAAAACGCCAGGCCGATGATTGGAAGTATCGTTATCTGCATTCGGAAGGGCTTGTAAGTCGTGAAGGTTTGAAGGTTGCGGCGTCGAACCAATTATATTTGCGCTTTTTTAAGGATCTGCAATGAGCGAAGGCCCTGTGCCGGAACCAGGGTTACGGTTGCGACTTCAAGCTGGTGGTACGCTCAACCCGCGGCGGCACCTTTACATTGAGCGACCTGAGGACGAGCTCCTCCGTAAGCTCTTGTCGGAGGGGCAGTACGTCAACGTACTGACGTCGCGCCAGACCGGCAAGTCGAGCCTGATGGTGCGTGCCGCGGAAGTTTTGACCAGGCGGGGCGCCAGATGCGCGATCGTCGATCTCGCGGCTCAGCTTGGCACGCCCGAGGACGCGACCACGTACTTTCTGGGCCTGCTCAAAAAGATCGCGCGCGATCTCAAGATCGAAGTCGACCTCTCTACATGGTGGCCGGAGCACCCGGAGGAGACGGTCAACCAGCGCCTGATGCGCTTCTTCCGCGAGGTCGTTCTGGAGCAGGTGCACGGGCCCGTGGTCTGCTTCCTCGACGAGATCGACAGCACGCTAAAGCTGGCCTGGACCGATGACCTGTTCACGGCGCTCCGGGGGATGCACAATGAGCGGCCATCGGTCCCGGCCTACGAGCGGCTCGCGTTCTGCTTCGTCGGCGTCGCGTCGCCGAACGAGCTGATCAAGGACCGCCGCACAACGCCCTACAACGTCGGCAGCACGCTGGAGTTGCGAGATTTCGACTTGGGAATCATGATCTCACGCCGCTTATTGACGCGCTGAGCGTTGATCGCGAGCGAGGGCGTGCCCTGCTTGAGCGCGTACTCTATTGGACCGGCGGGCAACCGTATCTCACCATCCGGCTTTGCACGTGGCTTATCGAGAGTGGCTCCAAGGTAACACCGGAAGATCTCGATGAGCAGGTTCAGAGCGCTTTTCGCTCACTAGAGCGGGTGAGCGGGGACGTTCACTTCCAGCAGGTATCACGTTTCCTCGAGACACGCCTCGCCAACGGCCTCGCGACGTTCAACCTATACGAGAAGATCTTGAACGGCCCGCCCGAGCGAGACCAGACCACTCTCGCTCATATGGAACTAAAGCTTTCCGGGCTAGTAAAGCGTACCGGGACGGGCTATCTCGTCGTCCGCAACCGGATCTACGCGCGCTTGTTCGACCGGCGTTGGCTTGATGGAGTGAAACCAAAACGCGCGCTTCGGGCGTACCGGCGCTACGCCATCATCGCCGTGGTTGCTCTTCTGGTCGTCCTCGCAGCAGCAGCTGGATGGATAAGCTATTTGCAAACCCGGCTTCTCGAACGAACTCATTTAGCCGACCTCGGCCTCTCCATCACCTCCGAAAAAGACAGCAACGGTTTCGGTGGAGATGGAGGGCGAACTTAGGCGATACGAACAAAGCCGGTCCGCTGCTTAAATCAATTGAACCGGTTACGGAAATTGATCTCGCGGGCGCAACGGTTGTGGATGTTGCCCCACTCACCAACCTCACTAATCTGCAAATTATCGACCTCTCGCGCACGCAGGTCGCCGACACTGCCCCGCTCGCCAACCTCACCAAGCTGCACACCTCGACCTCTCGGACACACAGGTCGACGACGCCGCGCCACTCGCGAAGCTCACCAACCTGCAGAAGCTCAACCTATCAGGCACGCGGATCGCCGACGTCGCCCCACTCAGCGACCTCATCAACTTAAATACCTCGGCCTGGGGGATCACGAAGTCAACGCCGTCCGCTCAGCATCTCATCAACCTTCAATCCCTCAACCTACGGGGACAACAGTCCCCGATGCCGCCCCGCTCAGCCACCTCCTCGCTCGACCTCCGCGACAGAACATATCGAGCGTCATTTCGCTTGGCCACTCAGCAACTTGCAACTGCTCGACCTCGCCGGTACATATGTGAAAGATTTGGGTCCGCTCGAGGCTTTCCAAGTTACGAAATCTGTTTCGTAGTCTGGTATGGAAGTCGCTGACCTCACACCGCTCTCCAATCTCGTCGATCTAGAAGGCCTTCACCTCGACGCGTCAAGCCAAGCAACCTGGACTCAACTCGCCAGGCTACTGAATGTCCAATGCGCGAGTAGAAGATCTCTCGCCGCTCGCCCTGTAAGTCTTCAGCCTCTACACAGGGGCGAGCGAGGGCCACTTGCGGATCTTCCAACCTGCATGCTACCTCTCTGGCTCGGACGTACAGGACGTAGCTCCCCTCTTCAATCTTAATAAACTTAGGCATCTGGATGTGACGGGGACGAAAGTCCTGCGCAGGATGTTGCCGAGCTGAAGCGGCGCTTAGCGGCGCGTGGGAATGACCGGATCGTCATCCTTGGCCCGTAATGACGAAGCTAGTACTGGACACACCCGCGCTGATGCTGCAGGGCACGGGCTCGCATGTCGGGAAATCGCTGCTGGTGGCGGGTCTTTGCCGGGCGTATGCGCGGCGGGCGCTCGCCGTGCGGACGTTCAAGCCGCAGAAGCCGTGCGGACGTTCAAGCCGCAGAACATGAGCAACAACGCGGCGGTCACGGTCGACGGCGGCGAGATCGGGCGGGCGCAGGCGGTGCCGGCGCGGGCGTGGCGGGTGGCGGCGTCGGTCGATATGAACCCGGTGCTGTTGAAGCCGCAGAGCGAGGTCGGGCGCAGGTGGTCGTGCAGGGGCGCGTGCTCGGGCAATGGCGCGCAGCCGCAGGAACTTGCGGCGAACCGGCATCGAGTACATAGTTTCTATGGATGCGCCGCTCGTTGAGCAGCCGACAGGTGATCAGAGCCCTGCACGCTGCCGGGTGGGTGAGGGTCCGCGTCGCCGGCGATCATCAACAGTTCCGGCATCCGGAGAGACCGGGAACAGTGACCGTGCCCCATCCGGTCAAGGACCTGTCCGTCAGGGTGATCGCCAGCATCGAGCGCCAGAGCGGCCTCGATCTGCGCGCTCGATGGAGGTGAGGCCATGGTCGCGCGCTACTATCCCGCCGTGGTCGACCGCAGCGCCAGCGGCTTCGGCATCTCGTTCCCCGACCTGCCGGGCTGCGTGAGCGCCGGCGCGAGCGTGGAGGAGGCGGTCGAGCGCGGCCACGAGGCGTTGCGCGCGCACATCGAGCTGATGCTCGAGTACGGCGAGGCGATTCCGGAGCCGGGCTCGCTGGAGGCCCTCGCGGACGAGGTCCCGGGCGACGTCGTGCTCAAGACGCTGGTGCGGGTCGATCTGCCGGGCCGCGCGGTGCGGCTCTCGATCACCATGGATGAAGCGCTGGTGACCGCGGTCGACCGGGCCGCCGCGTCCCAGGGCTTCACCCGGTCCGGCTTCCTCGCCGAGGCCGCGCGTCGGCTGCTGCGCGAGCAGAGCGCCGCCTGAGCCCGGGCCGGCGCACCGGCGAGCGGTCAGGGTTGCGGGCGCCGCTGGGTTCCCGAGATGCATACCCGGCAGGCTCCGTCGGAGGCGAAGGGAGATGGCCGATACGCCGGGTGCCGATGCTGCAGGGGACGGGCTCGCGCCTTGGCAAGTCGCTGCTGGTGGCGGGGGTTGGGGCGAGTGTTGGTGCGGCGCGGCCTCGCCGTGCGGCCGTAAGGCGCAGAACCGGAGCAACAATGCGGCGGTCACGGCGGAGTGGGGAGATAACGGGCGGGCGCGGGCGGTGCCGGCGCGCGGGCAGGCGCGGGTTGGCTGAGGCCGGAGGTGCGCCCGGACCTCGGGCGGCCGGCTTCCGCCGGCCGCCAACCAACCTGCGCCGCTTGGCCCGCGCCGCCGGTGCTCAGGCGTCCTTGTTCTTCTTGTCGTCGCGCTTGTCGACCTTGTTCAGCACGTCGGCCATCTCCTGGCCGGCCTTGGCATCGGGCGCCTTGAAGGAGATGCCCTTGTCGGCGTTGGAAACCGTCGTGCCGAACGGCGTGCTCTGGACGGTCCAGCCGCCGCCGGTGCCCTGGGCGGCGACCGGCGTTGCCAGCAGCAGGCCCGAGGCGACCACGATCGCGAACTTTTTCATCATGCGTGCTCCTTGTCCCGCTTTGGTGCCGGGGCTCAGCATTGGACCTGAGAGAGCGGATCGGCGCACGGACCGGTGTCGGCCGGCATGAAGCCGTCGCCCCGCTTCTCCGCCCGCTTCTCGATCCGGTTGAACTGCCGCGCCGTGCGGTTGGCGGTCCGCTCGTCGGGCATCGGGACGAACTCGTTCTCGCCGCCGCGGACGTACCAGCCGCCGTCGCCTTCGTAGGCGTTCCAGCGGGCCGCGAGCACGATCTCGCCGACGCCCGGCTGGGCCTGCGCGACCCGCTCCTGGCCGGCGCGCCCGGTCTCGGGCAGCAGCGAGGCCTGCGCCGGGGCCGTGACCAGCCAGCCGGCAGCGAGCGCCAGCAGGGCCACGGCCAGGGCCGGCCCGCACGCGCGGCCCGGGCGATGCATCAGCAATGGAGATTCGGTCATCGGTCTGAAGTCCCTCTTTGGAGTTGAATGCACTCGTCGTAACGGCTCCTATCGGGATAGAAGACCGGACGCGACCGATGCGTCAGATCACTTAATCGGGTGAAGCCGAAGCCATGGCCCGGGTTCCCGCGCTGATGCTGCAAGGCACCGGCTCGCATGTCGGCAAATCGTTGCTGGTGGCGGGGCTGTGCCGGGCGTTCGCGCGGCGGGGGCTCGCCGTGCGGCCGTTCAAGCCGCAGAACATGAGCAACAATGCGGCGGTCACGGCAGATGGGGGCGAGATCGGGCGGGCGCAGGCGTTGCAGGCGCGCGCCTGCGGGGTCGCGGCCGCGGTCGACATGAACCCGGTGCTGCTGAAGCCGCAGAGCGAGGTCGGCGCGCAGGTGGTCGTCCAGGGGCGCGTGCTCGGCAATTATGATGCCCGCGCGTACTTCGAGCTGCGCCCCAAGCTTTTGCCCCACGTGCTTGAGAGCTATGCACGAATCTCGGAAAAAACGGCGCTGGTGCTGGTCGAGGGGGCGGGCAGTCCGGCCGAGGTCAATCTCCGGGACGGCGACATTGCGAACATGGGGTTTGCGTTGGCGGCCGGCGTGCCGGTGGTGCTGGTCGGGGACATCGAGCGCGGCGGCGTGATCGCGGCGCTGGTCGGGACCTGGGAGTTGCTGGCGGCGGCCGAGCGGCGGCACCTGAAGGGCTACATCGTCAACAAGTTCCGGGGCGATCCCGCGCTGTTCGAGGCGGCGCACGGCGTGATCCTGGCGCGCACCGGCATGCGAAGCTTTGGCGTCGTGCCGTGGTTCGAGGCGGCCCGCCGCCTGCCGGCCGAGGATTTTTTGGGACTCGAGGAAGGGAACCCCGGACGGGCCGGGGGCGCGATCCGGATTGTGGTGCCGCGGCTGCCGCGGCTGGCCAATTTCGATGATTTCGACCCGCTCGCGGCCGAGCCGGACGTTGTTTTCCGGTTTGTGCCGCCCGGGGAAGCGTTGCCGGGGGATGCGGACCTGGTGATCCTGCCGGGGTCGAAGGCGACGCTCGCCGACCTCGCGGCGCTGCGCGCGGCGGGCTGGGACATCGATCTGGCGGCCCATGTCCGGCGCGGCGGCGCGGTGCTCGGGATCTGCGGCGGCCTGCAGATGCTGGGGCGGCGGATCGCCGATCCGGACGGCGTCGAGGGCCGGCCGGGCGAGGCTTTGGGGCTGGGCCTGCTCGATCTGGAGACCACCCTCGGCGGCGACAAGCGCCTGGCCGAGGTCGCGGGCATCGAGGTCCAAAGTCGGGAAAAAATCCGGGGCTACGAGATCCACATCGGGCGGAGCGCCGGCGCGGGGCTGGCGCGGCCGATGCTCGACCTGGGCGGGCGGCCGGATGGCGCGGTCGCGGCCGATCGCCGGGTCATGGGCTGCTACGTCCACGGCCTGTTCGCGGCCGACGGCTTCCGCCAGGTTTTCTTGGGACGCTTGCGCGAGCGTGCGGGCAGCGCCGTCGCCTATGAGGCGGAGGTCGAGGCGGCGCTCGATGGCTTGGCGGCGCATCTCGAGGCCGCGGTCGATGTCGCGGGGCTCCTGGCGGTGGCGCGAGCGGGCGTCTGAATCTCAGGAAAAAGCGGCGGCGAGCGCCAGCAGCGCGGCGGTCAGCAGCGTCGCGCGGCGGATGACCCCGAGGGCCTGGCGGATGTCGGCCGGGGTGGCCGCGGTGCGGCCCTCGCCGATCCAGGCGTCCTCGACCAGGGCGCCGCCATAGGAGCGCGGGCCGGCGAGGCGGAGGCCGAGGGCGCCCGCGATCGCGGCCTCGGGCCAGCCGGCGTTCGGCGAACGGTGGCGGCGCGCGTCGCGGGTCATCGCGCGCCAGCCGGCGGGAGCACTGGCACAGGGCGTGAACGCCGCCGCGGCCAGGATCAGCAGCGCGGCAAGGCGCGCCGGCAGCCAGTTGGCGGCGTCGTCGGCCCGCGCGGCAAAGCGGCCAAAATGGCAAAAACGGGGCGAGCGGTGGCCGATCATGCTGTCGGCGGTGTTGAGCGCCTTGTACGCGAGCATGCCGGGCAGGCCCAGCACGAGGCCCCAGAACAGCGGCGCCAGCACGCCGTCGGAGAAGTTCTCGGCGGCGGATTCGATCGCGGCGCGGGCGACCGCGTGCTCGTCGAGGCTCGCGGGGTCGCGGCCGACGATCTGTGCGACTGAGTGGCGGCCGGTGGCCAGGCTTCGGTCGAGCCCGGCGGCGACCGCGGCCACGTGCTGGTCGAGGCCGCGCCAGGCGAGCAGCGTGCTCATCAGGAGCGCCAGCGCGAGCCAGCCGTGGGGCAGCAGCAGGCAGAGCGCCTGCAGCGCAAGGCCTGAGGCAGCGCTCGCGGCGATCACCAGCAGGCTCGCGGCGCGGCCGCGCCGGCGTAGCGTGGCGGGGGCTGCGGCGGGGTCGAGCCAGCGGGCCTCGAGTGCTGTGAGCGCGCGCCCGATCAGCACGACCGGGTGCGGCAGCCGGCGGTAGAGAGCGGCCGGGTCGCCCGCCAGCGCGTCGAGGGCAAGCGCCAGCAGCAGCGCTGCGAGCAGCGGCGCCGGGTCGATCAGCAGCATGCGGGGCGGTCACCAAGCATCGCTTGTTCCGGCTCCGCCGGATTGGTATCCAGGGGAGGCCAGGAGGGAACGAGCGCCCATGGGTACGATCGGGGTCATGGTCTGCGGCCACGGCTCGCGCGATGCTAGCGCGGTCGCCGAGTTCCGTCGCCTGGTCAATGGCCTGATCGGGCGCCTGCCCGAGTACGCGGTCGAGAGCGGCTTTCTCGAGTTCGCCCGGCCGATCCTGCGCGAGGGGCTCGACCGGCTGCGCCTCAAGGGCGTCTCGCAGGTGCTGGCGGTGCCGGGCATGCTGTTCGCGGCCGGTCACGTCAAGAACGACGTGCCCTCGGTCTTGAACGCCTACGCGGCCGAGCATGGGCTCAAGATCGAGTACGGCCGCGACCTCGGGCTCGATCCGCGGCTGTTGCGCGCGGCGCGCGACCGGATCGCCGCCGCGCTGGCGGCGACGACGACGCCGGTTGACCTGGACGCCACGCTGCTCGCGGTGATCGGCCGCGGCACCTCGGACCCGGACGCGAATGGCAACGTGGCCAAGGTCGCGCGCATGCTCTGGGAGGGCATGGGCTTTGGCTGGGCCGAGGTCGGCTACAGCGGGGTTGCCGCGCCGCAGGTCGACGTGCTGCTGGAGCGCGCGAGCCGGCTCGGCTTCCGCCGGATCGTCGTTTTTCCCTATTTCCTGTTTACCGGCATCCTGGTCCAGCGGATCTATGCCCAGACCGATGCAGTCGCGGCGCGCCATCCCGAGATCGAGTTCATCAAGGCCGGCTATCTGGGCGATCATCCCGAGGTTTTAGCCTCGTTCGTCGAGCGGATCGAAGGCATCCGGACCGGCGACGTCAACATGAACTGCCGGCTGTGCAAATACCGCGCGCGGCTGATCGGCCACGAGGCGGCGGTCGGCGCGCCGCAGGTCGCGCACCACCATCACGTCGAGGGCATCGGCAGCGAGGCCGACCTCGATCACCGGCACGGTCATCGCCACGACCATCATCACCGATAGGCGCGCGATGGCCGACCGGCGGGGCGCTCGTCTCGAGGACCCGGACGCGATCTACCGGGCGTCGTTCGCCCGGATCCGCCTCGAGGCCCCGATCGACCGGCTGCCGGCCGAGTTCCAGCCGATCGCGCTGCGCCTGATCCACAGCTGCGGCATGCCCGACATCCTGGCCGAGCTCGCCTGGACGGCCGATGCGGTCGCGGCCGGGCGGACAGCGCTCGCCGCCGGCGCGCCGATCCTGGTCGACGCGACGATGGTCGCGGCCGGCATCCAGCGCGAGCGGCTGCCCAGTGCCAACCCGATCGTCTGCACCTTGCACGACGAGCGCACGCCGGGGCGCGCGGCTGCGCTTGGCACCACTCGCTCGGCGGCCGCGGTCGAGTTCTGGCAAGACCGGCTGGCCGGCGCGGTGGTCGCGATCGGCAACGCCCCGACCGCGCTGTTCCGGCTGCTCGATCTGCTCGCGACGGGCGCGCCGGCGCCGGCGCTGGTGCTGGGCTTCCCGGTCGGTTTCGTCGGCGCCGCCGAGGCCAAGGAGGCCCTGATCGCCCAGCGGCCGGCGGTGCCCTACATCACACTGAGGGGCCGCCGCGGCGGCAGCAGCCTCGCGGCGGCGGCGGTCAATGCGCTCGGCGCGGAGGCGCCATGATGGCCGCAACCGGCAGCAGCGAGCCCTGGCTCAGCGTGGTCGGGATCGGCGACGACGGCCTCGCCTCGCTGAGTGCCTCGGCACGCACGGCGCTGGAACGGGGCGAGATCCTGGTCGGCAGCGCCCGCCATCTGGCACTGGTGCCGGGCCATCCCGGGCAAAGGCTCGCCTGGCGCACGCCGCTCGAGGCGACGCTCGCCGACCTCGAGGCCTGGCGCGGCCGCCCGGTCGTCGTGCTGGCGAGCGGCGATCCAATGTGCTTTGGCGTGGGCGAGCTGCTGGCGCGCCGGTTCCCGCTCGCGGAGCTCCAGATCCTGCCGGCGCCCTCGGTCGTGAGCCTGGTCTGCGCGCGGCTCGGCTGGTCGCGGCTCGAGGTCGAGGCGATCAGCCTGCATGGCCGGCCGCAGGCCGTCCTGCACCGCCACCTCGTACCGGGCGCGCGCCTGGTCGTTCTGAGCCAAGATGGCGAGACCCCGAACCAGATCGCGGCGGTCTTGGCCGACCGGGGCTTCGGCGCGAGCCGGGTGTGGGTCTTCGAGCATCTGGGCGGAGCCGATGAGCGCTGCACCGAGGCGAGCGCCGCGGCCTGGCAGCCGGCGAGCTTCAAGGCGCTGAATACGGTCGCGATCGCCTGCGCGTGCGAGCCGGGCGCCGTGATCCGGGCGAGCGTGCCCGGCCTGCCCGACGATGCCTTTCGCTCGGATGGCATGCTGACCAAGCGCGAGGTCCGGGCGGCGACGCTGGCGCGGCTGATGCCGCTGCCCGGCCAGCTGCTCTGGGACGTCGGCGCCGGCAGCGGCGCGGTCGCGATCGAGTGGCTGCGCGCCCTCCGCCGCGCCGGCGCGGTCGCGATCGAGCGCGACGCCGGGCGGTGCGCCACGATCCGGGACAACGCGCAGGCGCTGGGCACGCCCGAGCTGGAAATCCGCCAAGGCGCGGCGCCGGGTTGCCTTCACGAGCTGCCGGCACCGGATGCCGTATTCGTCGGCGGCGGGGTCACGGCGCCGGGGTTGCTCGATGCCTGCTGGCAGGCGCTGCGGCCAGGCGGCCGGCTGGTCGCGAACGTGGTCACCCTCGAGGGCGAGGCCGCGCTGCTGGCCTGGCAGGCCCGGCACGGCGGCGAGCTGGTGCGGATCGCGGTCGCCCGGGTCGAGCGGGTCGGCAGCTATCATGGCTGGCGGCCGGCGCTGCCGGTGACCCAGCTCGCTGTGCTCAAACCGTGATCACCGGCCGGCTCCTCGGGATCGGGGTCGGGCCCGGAGATCCGGAGCTGATGACGTTGAAGGCGGTTCGCTACCTGCGCGCCGCGCCGGTGGTCGCCTACGTCTCGGCCCAGGGCCGGCCGAGCCTCGCCCGCCAGATCGCGGCGACCCATCTGCCGGGCAGCCAGCGCGAGCTCAACGTCGCGCTGCCGATGCAGCCGCTGCCCGAGCTCGCCCAGGCGGCCTACAACGAGGGCGCCTCGCGGATCGGCGCCGAGCTCGAGCAGGGCCTCGACGTCGCCGTGCTGTGCGAGGGCGATCCCTTGTTCTACGGCTCGTTCGGCCAGCTGCTGGTCCGGCTCGCCCCGTACGCCGCCGAGGTCGTGCCGGGCGTGGTCTCGTTCACCGCGGCGGCAGCCGCCGCGCGCCAGCCGCTGGTCGCGCGCGCTGAGAGCTTCGTCGTCGTGCCGGCGACCGCGCCCGCGGACCAGCTCCGCGCCCGCCTTCGCCAGTCCGACGCCGCCGCGATCCTGAAGCTCGGCCGGCACGTCGACAAAGTCCGGAAAATTCTGGACGAGCTTGGCCTGCTCGAGCGCGCGATCTATGTCGAGCGCGCGACCTCGGAGCGGGAGCGGGTGATGCGCCTGACCGATTTCGCCGACGACGAGGCGCCCTATTTCGCGCTGATCCTGCTGCCGCGGGGTGGCGAGCGGTGACCGAGAGGCCAGCGCTCGTGCTGCTCGGCCCGAGCGGCCTCGCCGCGGCCCGCCGGGTCCAGGCGGCGCTGCCGGGCTGCAGCCTGCACGGGCCGCGCGCGGATCTGCCGGCCGATGTGCTGGTCTATGCCGATCTCAGCGCGTGCCTGCGCGAGCTGTACGCGGGCTCGCGGCCGATCGTCGGGGTCTGCGCCGCCGCGATCCTGATCCGGGTGCTGGCACCCGTGCTCGGCGACAAGCGGTCCGGGCCGCCGGTCGTGGCGCTGGCCGACGACGGCAGCTTCGCCGTGCCGCTGCTCGGCGGTCACCTCGGCGCCAACGAGCTGGCCCGGATGATCGCCCGGGCGACGGGCGGCGAGGCTGCGATCACGACCGCGGGCGATGTCCGCTTCGATCTGGCGCTCGACCAGCCGCCGCCCGGCTGGACGGTGCGCAACCCGGATGCCGCCAAGGCGGTCATGAGCGCGCTCTTGGCCGGCGAGCAGGTGGCGCTCCGGCTCGAGGCCGGGCGGGCCGACTGGCTCTGCGCCGGCGGGGCCAGGTTCGGCGACAGCGGCGCCCGCGAGGTGCTGGTGACCGATCGCGACGCGCCCGGCTCGGAGCGCCGCCTGGTGCTGCATCCGGGCGTGCTGGCGCTCGGGGTCGGCTGCGAGCGCGGGGTCGAGCCCGAAGAGCTGGCCAATCTGGCGGCGACGACGCTCGCCCGGCACGAGCTCGCGCCGGCGGCGATCGCCTGCGTGGTCTCGATCGAGCTCAAGGCCGACGAGCCCGCGATTCACGCGCTCGCGGAGCGGCTGGGCGTGCCGGCCCGGTTTTTCCCGGCGGCCGCGCTCGAGGCCGAGGCGCCGCGGCTGGCCAACCCGTCGGCGCAGGTGTTCCGGGCGACCGGCTGCCACGGGGTCGCCGAGGGCGCGGCGCTGGCCGCGGCCGGGCCGGCGGGCGCGCTGCTGGTCGAGAAGACCAAAAGCGGGCGCGCGACGCTCGCGATCGGCCGGGCGCCGGCGCCGCTCGAAGCGGCCGGGATTGGCCGGCCCCAGGGGCGGCTGGCGCTGGTCGGCCTGGGTCCCGGGACCGCCGCCTGGCGGACGCCCGAGGCGGACGCGCTGCTCGCCGAGGCCGAGGACTGGGTCGGCTATCGGGGCTATCTCGATCTGATCGATGCGCGGCCAGATGGCGGTCCGGTGCGCCATGGCTTTGCGCTCGGCGAGGAGGTGGCGCGCGCCGAGAAGGCCCTAGAGCTCGCGGGCGCGGGCCGGCGGGTGGCGCTGATCAGCTCGGGCGATGCCGGGATCTACGGCATGGCGGCGCTGGTCTGCGAGCTGCTCGAGCGGAGCGAGGATGCCGCCTGGCAGCGGGTCGCGCTGACGATCAGCCCCGGCGTTTCGGCGCTGCAGGCCGCAGCCGCGCGCGCCGGAGCGCCGCTCGGCCACGATTTCTGCGCGGTCTCGCTCTCCGACCTGCTGACGCCTTGGCCGACGATCGAGCGCCGGCTGGAGGCGGCGGCCGCGGGCGACTTCGTGACCGTGCTCTACAACCCGGCCTCGCGCCGGCGGCGCGACGGTCTGTTGCGGGCGCTGGCGATCCTTGGCACCGCGCGCGATCCGGGGACGCCCTTGATCCACGCCCGCAATCTCGGGCGCGCCGGCGAGGCAGTCGAAGTCGGGGAACTCGGGGCATTCGATCCGGCCGCGGTTGACATGCTGAGCCTGGTGATCGTCGGCGCGCGCGCGACGCGCTGGCTGCGCCGGCGTCACGGCCGGCCGCTGGTCTACACCCCGCGCGGTTACGAGATGCGCTGATGAGCGTGCATTTCATCGGCGCCGGGCCGGGCGCGCCGGATCTGATCACGGTCCGCGGCCTGCGCCTGATCCGGCGCTGCCCGGTCGTGCTCTATGCGGGCTCGCTGGTGCCGGCCGAGGTCGTGGCCCAGGCGGGCGACGAGGCGCCGGTGCCGCCCAGGGTGATCGACACCGCACCGCTCGATCTCGAGGCGATCATGGCCGAGATCGGGCGCGCGCATGGGGAGGGCCTGGACGTCGCCCGGGTGCATTCGGGTGATCCGTCGTTCTATGGCGCGATCGCCGAGCAGGCGCGCCGACTGCGGGCGCTCGGGATCGGCTACGACGTGACCCCGGGCGTGCCGGCGTTCGCCGCCGCGGCGGCGGCGCTGGGACTGGAGCTGACCCTGCCCGGGATCGCGCAGTCGGTGGTCCTGACCCGGACCGCGGTGCGCGCCTCGCCGATGCCGAAAGGCGAGACGCTGGCCGCGTTCGCCGCGACCGGCGCGACGCTCGCGATCCATCTCTCGATCAACAACCTGGCCCAGGTCGTGCGCGAGCTGCAGCCGGTCTGCGGCGCGGACTGCCCGGCGGTCGTGGTCTATCGCGCGTCCTGGCCCGACCAGCAGATCATCCGCGCCACGCTGGCCACGATCCGCGCCCGGATCAAGGGCCTGGGCATCACGCGCACCGCGCTGATCCTGGTCGGCCGCACGCTCGCGGCGGAGGATTTCGAGCCGAGCCGGCTGTACGCCCCCGACCACCACCACATCCTGCGCCCGCGCCGGCCTGAGGCGGACTAGACTAGTCTAGCGCCGCGCGCGTCAGCTGGTCGGCGCGCTGACCACCAAGTTGCCGTCGGCGATCAGCTGGTCGAGGCCGACGCCGGTGACCGTTGCGAGCGTGGCCAGCGCGAGGGCATCCTGGCCCTGCCCGTCCGGATTGACCGCGACCGTGGTCGCCGCGCCATCGTCGCTCAGGCTGACGAAGTCGCCGGGGTCGGAGCCGGCCGGATCGAAGCCCGCGAGCAGATCGGCGAGGTCGAGGACATCGCCCAGGCGGCCGGTCTCGAAGTCGCCGATCTGGTCCTGGCCCTCGGTCAGGCTCTGGTAGACGAAGCGGTCGCTGCCGGCGCCGCCCTCGAGCATATCGGCGCCCTCGCCGCCAGTCAGCTCGTCCCTGCCGGCGCCGCCGCGGATCGTATCCGCACCCGGCCCGCCGGTCAGCGCGTCACCGCCGCCACCGCCGCGCAGGTCGTCATCGCCGCCGCCGCCGTAGATGACATCGTTGCCAGAGCCGCCCCGAGCCAGATCCTTGCCGAGGCCGGCGCGGATCAGATCGGCGCCATCGAAGCCCCGGATCTTATCGCCGCCGCTTGCGCCCTCGAGCGTGTCGTCGCCCGACCAGCCGGACAGGAGGTCGGGCCGCGCGGTGCCGGTCAACGCGGTAGCGAACTCGATCTCTACGGACAGACCTGGCGCGTTGTCCGGGGACACGTCGTCCGGCAGAACCTGCGCGATGTCGATCCCGACCGCGTGCAGGACGGTCGTCGCGACCGCGTTGCTGTTGTCCGAGAACGGCTCGTAGGGCTCGCCGGCGTCATCGATGTTGGCGGCCTGCTGGACCATCAGGGCCCAGACATCGGCGGGGTCGCGCGAGCCGACCTCGATCGCGCGGCTGCCGCGATCGGCCGGCGAATTGTTGCCCCGGGCGACGTCGGAATCGGCGAGCAGGCCGCCGGCATCGACCACGATGGCGCCGAAGTCGAACGGATTGTCGTGCTGCGGACCGCCGGTGATCACGGTCTCGGCGCCGGCGTCGGGCTGGAACACGAGATAGATGTGGCGGAACCTGGAATCGACGCCGGCGACGTCGACCGGGCGGGATTCGATCAGGATCCGGCTCACCGGCCCGCGCCCGGCGTGGCTGGCCGTTCGGTCAGCAGCTCCAGGATCCGGCGCCGGACGTCGTCCGGCTGGCGTTGGATCGCGCCGGTCAGCGCGTGCAGCTGGCGGCGAAGGTCGTAGACCTGGTCGAGCAGATTGAGCACGAGCGGGACCGTGTCCTCCTCGACCGCGAGATCGTGGACCAGATCGCAGATCAGGCAGACCCTGGCAACGTCGAGCTCGGAGAACAGCGGCTCGGGGCCGCGCCGGCCGGCAGGTGCCACCCAGCCGCGCTCGACCCAAGCGTGCAGCTCGACCCGCTCGACCCGCTCGATCGCGAGCACGACCTCGGTCAGCGTCTTCATCCGCCGTCTCCGAGCCCGGCGCGCGGGTCGTAGGGGTGCGCGCCCGACCAACGGCGGACGAACTCCTCGAGCTCCGGATCGGCGGCCTTGGGCAGCACGACCTTGAGCCTGACGTACTGATCGCCGCGCTGGCCGCTCTTGGGGTCGATGATGCCCTTGCCGCGCAGGCGCAGCGTCGTGCCGCTGTTCGAGCCCTTGGGGATCGTCATCGCGACCGGACCGTCAATCGTCGGCACCGCGACCTTGCCGCCGAGCACGGCCTCGGCGAGGCTCACCGGCAGCTCGAGGTGGACGTTGTGATCCTTGCGCTCGAACAGGCCGTGCGGCTGGATGTGCAGCTCGACATAGGCATCGCCTGGCGGACCGCCCTCGAAGCCCTGCGTGCCCTGGCCTTTCAGGCGCAGCGTCTGGCGATCGTGGACGCCGGCCGGGATCGTGAGGTCGAGGGTCCGCCCGTCGGCGACCGTGACCCGTTTCTTGGCGCCTTTGGCGGCTTCGAGGAAATCGACCGGCAGGCTGTAGGAGACGTCGCCGCCGCGGGCGCGCATCCGAAAGCCGCGCCCGCCGCCCGCCTGGCCGGCGCCGCCGAACAGGTTCTCGAACAGATCCTGCAGGCCCTCGGCGTCGCCGAAGCCCTCGCGGCTGTAGAAGCGGGTCGCCTGCGGGTCCTCGGCGTAGTCGCGGTAGAAGTGCTGCTGCGGCCGCTCCTGGCCGCCGGCGTCGATCTCGCCGCGATCGTAGCGGCCGCGCTTGTCCGGGTCGGACAGGAGGTCGTAGGCGGCGGTGATCGCCTTGAACCGGTCGGCGACCTCTTTGTCCGGATTGAGGTCCGGGTGCAGCTCCTTGGCGAGCTTGCGATAGCGGCGCTTGATCTCGTCCTGGCTCGCCTCGCGGCCGACGCCGAGCACGGCGTAGAGGTCTTCGATCATCGGCATCGCGGTATCGCTCGGAGCGGGTCTGGCCCCGTCAGGTGGCGCCTGCTGCCGGATTTGTCAAACCCCCAAAAGCGCTGCCGGCCAGCCCGGCTCAAGGGCTGCGCTCCGGGCCGCTCATCTCGATCACCCGGTAGCCGAGCTTGGCCTCCTCGAGCGTGAAGTCGCGCTCGGCAAAGCCGGTGCACGCGCGCGACGCCAGCAGCACCGCCGGCCATTGATCGGTGCTGCCCTGGCTCGGGTCGAAGTAGCTGTAGCGCACCCGGAGCACGGTGCGCTCGCCCGTGCGTTGCTGGAGCTTGCGCTTGGTGATCGAGGCGATCTCGGGGCTCGGGCAGGCGCCGTCCTCCTCGGTCGCGTGGACCGCGTAATAGTCCCGGATCTTGGCCGCGAGGTCGTCCTTTGGCGCGCCGGGCGTGGCGCAGCCCGCGAGCAGCAGCGTTGCGAGGCCAAGGCCGAGCACCGGCCGGTGCGCTGGCACCATCGCGCTTTTCCCTTGCACGCTCCGTTGGGCTATGGGTAGCCCGACGTGCGGGCGGCGTCGAGGACCAGCGCGAGCGCAGGGCGACGATGGACGACGCGACGAGCCGGGCTCTTCCGGGCGCGATCCAATCGGTGGTCGACTGGCTGGTCGATGGCGCGCCCGACCTCCGCGAGCCGCAGGACGTGCTGGCCCGGCTCTGCCAGCGGCTGACCGCCGCCGGCCTGCCGCTGCACCGGGTCGCGGTGTTCGTGCGCACGCTGCACCCGAACGTGGTCGGCCGGCGCCTGCTGTGGCGGCCGGGCGTCGAGGTCGAGGTCAACGAGCGGCCGCACGGCCTGCTCGAGGAAGAGAGCTACCGCGCGAGCCCGATCGCGCTGGTCTTCGGGGGCGCCGGGACGGTCCGCCGCAGGCTCGCCGATCCCGAGTGCCCGAACGACTTTGGCATCATCGCCGAGCTGCGCGCCGAGGGTGTCACCGACTATCTGATCCAGCCGCTCGAATTCTCCAATCGCGAGATCCACGCGGTCAGCTGGACCACGACCGCGCCCGGCGGCTTCTCGGCGGCGGACGACGTGGCCCTCGCGGCGATCGCCCGCCCGCTCGCCAGGGTGATCGAGATCCACGCGCTGCGCCGGATCGCGACCACGCTGCTCGACACCTACGTCGGCCACGGCGCCGGCGAGCGCATTCTCCAGGGCCGGATTCGGCGCGGCGAGATCGAGCGCATCCGCGCCGTGCTGCTGCTCTCCGACCTGCGCGGCTTCACGGCACTCAGCGACCGGCTGCCGGGTGAGCAGGTGATCGGCCTGCTGAACGCCTATTTCGATGGTCTGGTGCCGGCGATCGAGGCGCATGGCGGCGAGGTGCTGAAGTTCACCGGCGACGGCCTGCTCGCGATCTTCCCGGTCGCGGCCGACCCGGGTGCCGCCTGCGCCGGAGCCCTCGCGGCGACTGCAGCCGCACGCGCAGCGCTCGCCGAGATCAGCGCCGGCCGAACTGAGCGCGCTGAGCCGGAGCTTCGTTACGGCATCGCGCTCCACATCGGCGAGGTCCTGTACGGCAATGTCGGCGGCGCCAGCCGGCTCGACTTCACCGCGATCGGGCCCGCCGTCAACCTCACCGCCCGGCTTGAGACGCTGGCCCGCGATCTTGGCCGTGAGCTGGTGCTGTCGGCGGCGTTCGCGGCCTATTGCGGCGGTGCTGTCCGCTCGCTCGGCTGCTTCGAGCTGCGCGGCTTTCGCGAGCCGCAGCAGGTATTCGCGCCGGCCGGCGGCTGAGGCTCACTCGCCGAGCAGGTGGAGCGTGATCTTCCGCTCGCGGCCGCGGGTGCGGTGCTCGAACAGGAACACCCCCTGCCAGCGGCCGAGATCGGGCGCTCCGGCCACCACCGGGATCGACAGGTGGGTCGCGGTCAGCGCCGCCCGGATGTGCGCCGGCATGTCGTCGGCGCCCTCCTGGGTGTGGCTGTAGTGGCGGACGTCCTCGGCGACCAGCTTGCAGAAGAAGGCGTTCATGTCGTCGAGCACGCGCGGGTCGGCGTTCTCCTGGATCACGAGCGAAGCCGAGGTATGGTGGATGTAGACCGTGAGCAAGCCGCGCTCGATGCCCTGGGCCCCGACCCACGAGCGGATCCGGTCGGTGATCTCGTACAGCCGCTGGCCGTCGGTCGTGAGCAGCAGATGGTCGAAGCGCTGGCGCATGGATCTCCTGCCCTGGCCTTGCGGTTGCCGTGCCACCGGATTGTCCTACCATGCAGCCCTTGACGCGGCCACAGGCCGGCGGCCGGTGAGGGACGAGGCTCGTACCCGAGGAACGACAAAGCATGACGAATGGGTAGCGTCTCGGCCGGGCTGAAGCGTCTCAATCCATGGATCGGCGCCGCCGCCTTCGTGCTGGCGGGCTTTCTGATCTGGCGCGCGCTGCACCGCTACAGCCTGCACGCGATCGTCAACTCGCTGGGCCTGATCTCCGCGCGCCACTTGGCGCTGGGCGCGCTGTTCACGGCCGCGAGCTTCGTCTGCCTGACCGGCTTCGACACGCTGGCCGTGCGCTACACCGGGCGCGACCTGTCCTACCGGAAGATCGCGCTCGCCTCGTTCACGAGTCTCTCGATCGGCCACGTGCTGGGGTTCGCCGCGTTCAGCAGCGGCGCGGTCCGCTACCGGCTCTATTCCGGCTGGGGCCTGTCCGCGGGCGACGTCGGCCGGATCATCGTCTTCTCCGGCCTGACCGTGGGCCTGGGCCTCGCGACGCTGGGCGGGGTCGTCCTGCTGCTCCGGCACCGGCTGCTCGGCCAGCTGTTCGGCGCCGACCCGCAGGTACTGGTGGCACTCGGCCTCGTGCTGCTGGCCGTGGTCCTGGTCTATCTCGGGCTCGCCGCGTTCCGGCACCGGCCGCTGAAGATCCGCTCGTTCGAGCTGCCGGTGCCGCCGCTGACGCTGGCGCTGGGCCAGATCGTGCTCGGCAGCCTCGATCCGCTGCTGGTCTCCGCGGTCCTCCACCAGATGCTCAAGGCCACGGCCCACATCGGCTTCCTGCCGGTCGCGATGTGCTACGTCGCGGCCAACGTCGCCGCAATCGTCTCGCACGTGCCAGGCGGGCTCGGCGTGATCGAGGCGGTGTTCCTGTCGTTCGTGCCGGGGGCCAACGTGATCGGCGCGCTGCTCGCGTTCCGGGCGGTCTACTATCTGGTCCCGTTCGTGCTGGGCGGCCTGTTGTTCGGCGCGACCGAACTCGTGCGCCGCCAGCGTGGCGCGCTCGCTGGCCCGGGCTGAAGCCCGCGCTTGTCAAACCGGGGCGCCGGGTTCAGGTTCGCGGCGCCATGCAGCCCACCCGCCAGCAGCGGCCGGCGCCCGCCGCCCAGCCGTTCACGCTGACCGCCCCGGAGGCCGCCGCCGAGACCCTGTCCGGCCTGGTCGAGCGGGTCGTGTTCCACAATCCCGAGACCGGCTTTTGCGTGCTCCGGGTCAAGCTCGCCGACCAGCGCGAGCCTGCGGCCGTGGTCGGCGAGTGCCCGGCGGTCGCCGCCGGCGAGGTCGTGCGCGCCGAGGGCGCCTGGCAGACCAACCCGAGCTTCGGCCTGCAGTTTCGCGCCCGGATCCTGAGCGTTGTGCCGCCGAGCACGCTCGAGGGCATCGAGGCCTATCTCGGCTCGGGCATGATCAAGGGCATCGGCCGGGCGATGGCGGCCAAGCTGGTCGGCGCGTTCGGTGCCGGCGTGTTCGACGTGATCGAGCGGGAGCCCGCGCGCCTGCGCGAGGTGCCGGGCATCGGCAGCGGCCTTGCCGAGCGCATCGTGGCCGCCTGGCGCGACCAGCGGGCGGTCCGCGACATTATGCTGTTCCTCCACTCGCATGGGCTGAGCCCCTTGCGCGCGGCGCGGATCTTCGAGGCCTATGGCGCGCGCGCGATCCAGGTGGTGAGCGCCAATCCCTACCGGCTCGCGCAGGAGATCCGCGGCATCGGCTTTGCCTCGGCCGACCAGCTCGCAGAGCGGCTTCGGGATTCCCAAGGACTCGCCGTTTCGGCTGCGGGCGGGGCTTAGCCACGTGCTCGAGGAGGCGCTGGGCGAAGGCCAGTCGGGCCTGCCGCGGGCGGAGCTGACGCTGCGCGCGGCCGACCTGCTCGGCGTCGAAGACGCGGCGCTCGAGGCGGCGCTCGCGGGCGAGATCGCGGCCGGCGCTCTGGTCCTGAATGCGGTCGCAGCCGAGCCCTGCCTGTTCCTGCCCTGGATCCACCAGGCGGAGCAGGCGATCGCGGCCGGCCTGCGCCGGCTGGCCGGCGGCCAGCCGGCCTGGCAGATCGGCGATGCCGACGCCAGGGTCCAGGCGGTCGAGCGCAGCCTGGCGCTGCGGCTGGCCGAGGGTCAGCGGACGGCCTTGCGGATGGCGCTCACGACCAAGTTGGGAATCATCACCGGCGGCCCCGGCACCGGCAAGACGACGCTGGTGGAGGCGATCCTGGCGGGCCTCGCCGGGACCGGGGTCGAGGTCCAGCTCGCGGCGCCCACGGGCCGCGCCGCGCGGCGGCTCGGCGAGAGCACCGGGCGCGATGCCAAGACACTCCATCGCCTGCTCGAGGCCGAGCCCGGGCGCGGCTTTCGGCGCGGCGCCGAGCGGCCGTTGAGCTGCGGCCTGCTGGTGGTCGACGAGATGTCGATGGTCGATGTGCCGCTGATGCAGGCGCTGCTCGCAGCGCTGCCGGACGCAGCCGCGCTGATCCTGGTCGGCGACGTCGATCAGCTGCCCTCGATCGGGCCCGGTCAGGTGCTGGCCGACCTGATCGCGTCCAACCGGCTGCCGGTCGTCCGGCTCGAGCAGATCTTCCGCCAGGCGGCCGAGAGCCGGATCGTGCGCAACGCGCACCGGGTCAACCGCGGCCTGCTGCCCGAGCTGGCACGCGAGGCCGATGCGCTCTCCGACTTCTACGCGATCAAGGCGCGCGATCCGGTCGATGGCGCGCGGCTGGTGCTGGAGCTGGTCGCGGAGCGGATTCCGGCGCGCTTCGGCGTCGATCGGGTCGAGGACGTCCAGGTGCTCTGCCCGACCAATCGCGGCGAGCTCGGCGCGCGCCATCTGAACGCGGCGCTCCAGGCCGCGCTGAACCCGGATGCGAGCGACCGGATCGAGCGGCGTGGGGTTACTTTCGCGATCGGCGACAAGGTGATGCAGCTCGAGAACGACTATGAGCGCGAGGTCTACAACGGCGATCTCGGCCGGGTGGTCGCGATCGACCGCGCCCAGAGCCAGCTTTTGGTCACGATCGACGGCCGCCCGCACACGTATGGCTTTGGCGAGCTCGACCGGCTGATGCCGGCCTACGCGATCACGGTGCACAAGGCGCAGGGCTCGGAATATCCGGTGGTCGTGCTGCCGCTCGCCCGCCAGCACGGCCGCATGCTGCGGCGCAACCTGGTCTATACCGCGATCACGCGGGCCAAGCGCCTGGTCGTGCTGGTGGTCGAGAGCGGCGCGCTCGAGCTCGCGATCGCCGGCCGCCCCGAACCCAGGCGCTGGTCCAAGCTCTTCGAGCTGCTGCAGGCGTGATCAGGACAACCGAACGGTGAGAGCGGCTGGGCCGGCGCTTTCTGCCCGGCTTTAACCGTTCGTTAAGGG
Organism: uncultured Alphaproteobacteria bacterium; assembly: GCA_963840925.1. GTDB lineage: Bacteria > Pseudomonadota > Alphaproteobacteria > Geminicoccales > Geminicoccaceae > DATAOG01. The sequence continues at coordinate 115,665 of CAWJAY010000030.1, read as the reverse complement.
GCGCGCGCGCAACTTGAGCCGTGGTCCCATGCGATCCTGGGAATCCGTCCGCCGGCCAAAGGACGGAACGGCATCGATCCGGGAGTTGCGGCGAACCGCCGGAAGAAACAGTTGACAAGGCCGAGGTTGCGCTTCGGTTAATGGCGCGATCGGGGGCGTCGCTCCCGAGCGCGGGCTGAGCCCGGCGGAAGGGGGACGACGTCGAACCGGAGCGTCGCCCGCTGAGCAACCGGACCGGACCTGGAATGGCGCTATGACCGATCGCGATCTCGAGCTTCGCCTGCTGGCCGCGTGCGCGGTCGTGCGCGAGGCGGGCCATCTCGCCCACGACTACTTCCTCAAGCGCGCCGAGCTCGACGTCGAGCACAAGACCGGCGTCCAGGACCTGGTCAGCGCCGCCGACCGCGAGGTCGAGGAGCTGATCCGGACCCGGCTCGCGGCCGCCTTTCCCGACGACCGGCTGCTCGGCGAGGAGGGCGGCGGCGACGATCCGCTGGCCGGCGACGACGACGGCCTGCTCGACGATGAGCTCGACGAGCCGGCGGGCGCGGGCGAGCCGGCCGGCGCTGCCGTGGCGGCCGAGCGCGGGCTGTGGGTGATCGATCCGATCGACGGCACCGCCAATTTTCTGCGCGGCATGCCCTACTGGTCGGTCACGCTCGCCTATCTGGTCGCCGGCCGGACCGAGATCGGGGTCACCTACGACCCGGTCCACGACGATCTGTTCTGGGCCCGGCGCGGCACCGGCGCCTACCGCAACGAGCGCGCGATCCGGGTCTCGGACTGCATCAATCCGAAGCAGGCGGTGCTCGGCTCGACCTTCACGTTCAAGATGCAGGTCGAGGACTATATCGGGCTGGTCGAGGGCATCCTTCGGGCCGGCGCCGACCACCGGCGGATGGGCTCGACCGCGCTGATGATGTGCCACGTCGCCGACGGCCGGCTGGACGGCTGCGCGACCCTGTACTGCAACTCCTGGGACGTGATCGGCGGGCTGTTGCTGGTGCAGGAGGCGGGCGGGGTCGCGAGCGGTTTTCCCCCCGGCGCCTCGCTCACCGAGGCGAGCCGCGCCTTCGGCTGCGCGCCGGGCCTGCAGGAGGTCGTCGAGGGGTTGACCGGGCTGCGCGCGCCGGCCTAGCGGGCGCGCCGCGCCGCCCGGTGGCCCTCGTTCGCGGCGGCCGGGCTGGCCGGAGCGGCTGAGGCCGGGGAGTGAGGGGGAGCAGAGCGATGGCGGGCGAGCAACGGCAGGGCAAGGCGCGTCTGGTCGGGATCAATCACGTGGCGCTCGAGGTCGGCGACATCGATCAGGCGCTCGCGTTCTGGGGCCGGCTGTTCGAGGTGACGCTGCGCGGCCGGAGCGAGACGATGGCGTTCATCGACATCGGCGATCAGTTCATCGCGCTCTCGACCGGCCGCACGCAGGCCGCAGACGAGGACCGGCACTTCGGCCTCGTGGTCGACGACCGGGCGGCGATCCGGCGCAGCCTCGACGAGATCGGGGTCGAGATCCTGCCCGGCCGCGGCCTCGACTTCCTCGACCCCTGGGGCAACCGGATCCAGATCGTCGACTACCGCGACATCCAGTTCACCAAGGCGCCCCAGGTGCTGGCCGCGATGGGCCTTTCGCAGCTCGACAAGAGCGCGGAGGCACTCGATGAGCTGGCCGGAAAGGGTATCCGGTTTTCCTGAGAACTTGGTGCCAGGAGCACGCCGGCAGAGTGAGCAGGCTCGGAAGGCCAGATCGCACAGCGCCATCGTTCTGCAGGCGCGGTCTCGGGCGCCGGATCGGGCCCACCGCAGGCGCGGTGCGTTGACCCGGCTTTTGCGGTCGGAAAAAACGCGCTCACATTGGCTAGGACGCTTTTTGGGTCCTGATGTTGGCGACCTTTTCGTCCTGATCGTAGGTGATCGTGGCGTGGTAGGACTCGCCCTGGACGCCCTCGATCGGGGTCCCGGCGACCTCCCAGATGCCGAGCGTCAGCACATCGAGCACGCCGTGGCCGATCGCGCGGCTGGCGCTCGGCTCGTTGCCGATCTGATAGGCGTAGACGTCGGCGCGCCCACCGTCCTCGAGCGAGGCGGTCCTGATCGGCGGCCCGAGCTGCAACTCGACCTCGCCGCGGCTGGCGCCGACACGGACCGCGCCGAGGTCCGGGTTCTCCTTGCCGCTCAGGGCCATGCCGACCGAGCACGCGCTGAGCGTGATCAGCGCGGTCAGCGCGGCGGCGAGCCCGCACAGCCGATGAGCGCAACGCATCCTGCGATCTCCCCCAAGGAGCCTCAGCCGAGCAGCGCGGCCAAGTCTGCCGTGGGGCTTTTAACGATTGGTGAATCCGGAGCGCGGCTTCGACCGGCGCAGGAGCCGGCGCGGGCGGCTCAGGCGAGCACGGCCACCTTGGTGCGCTCGATCCGCTCGAAATCGATCGCAGCACCGAGGCCCGGTCCGGCCGGCGCGTGGACGAGGCCCTTCGCGTCGACCTCGATGTCCTCGGCAAGGCCGTATTTCTGCGCGCCCGCGGGCAGCAGGACCTCGAAATACTCGCAGTTCCGGATCGCCATGATGACGTGGAGATTGGCCACGTTGTTCAAGGAATTGCCGCCGTGGTGGACCTCGAAGTTGAGGCCGAAGGCCTCGGCCAGATGCGCGGTCTTGATCAGCGCGGTGATCCCGCCCTTGACCGCGACGTCGCCGCGCAGGTAGTCGGTCGCGCGGTTCAGGATCCAGGGCACGTAGTTGGTGAAGCCGCCCGGGCTGTATTCGGTTGCCATCAGCGGGATGTCGAGCTTCTCGCGCAGCCGCATGCAGCCGAACAGATCGTCGTCGGCGAGCGGGTCCTCGTACCAATAAAAGCCCAGCTCCTCGATCGCGCGCCCGACCCGGAGCGCCTGGTCGTAGCGGTAGCTCCAGGTGCTGTCGAGCATCAGCCGGAAGTCGTCGCCGACCGCCTGGCGGACCGCGCGGCAGATCCGGACGTCGTCCTCGGGCCGGGTCGGCGGGTGGATCTTGTATGCGGTCCAGCCGCTGTCCTTGAACTCGGCCGCCTGCTCGGCGTAGGCCTCGGGCGAGCCCAGCACGGCGGAGGAGGCGTAGGCCGGCACGCGGTCGCGGTAGCTCCCGAGCAGCGCGTGGATCGGGAGGTTCGCGACCTTGCCGGCGAGATCCCAGAGCGCGGTGTCGACCGCGCCGATCGCGCGCAGCGTCGTGCGCCGGCTGCGGTGCCAGAGCCGGTCGTAGAGCCGCTCGCGCTCGAGCGGGTTCTGGCCCAGCAGCAGCGGCTTCAGGTTCTTGATCAGCGACAGCCCGTCCTGATCGGCCGAATGCATCGAGGAGCCGAGGAACGCGTGGCCCTCCGGCCCCTGATCGGTCGCGATCCGCAACAGGCCGAGCTGGCTCTCGCCCTGGAACGCGCCGGTATGGGCGCCGTAGGTGGTGGCCGGGATGTCGTCCCAGGCAAACAGCGTGAGCGTGACGTCGGTGATCTTCATGGGCGTGCTTCCCAGCTCTGTTCGTCGGGGAGGGAGCTTCAGTGCCCGAGAAGCTCTTGCAACTGCTGTTCGACCGCCCTTTGCAGCGGGTCGAGACGTTGCTTGATCGATGCCCATACCAGCTGCGGGTCGATCGTATCGTAGTCGTGCCGATAGATGTTGCCCAAGCCGGCGAGCGCGCGCCAATCGATCTCGGGATGGCGGTCGCGCAAATCCTGCGGCAGGCGGCGAGATGCTTCCGAGATGATCTCGAGCGCCCGTTCCACCGCGTAGCGCGTCTTCTGATCGCTGACCAGATCCTCATACGAGCCTTGTCCGACGAAGGACCTGACCGCTTGGATGTTATCGAGGATGTCCTGGAGTCGCTGTGCCGGTTTCCTAGAAGGCATTGACCGCCTCGCCGAGGATCTGCTGACGCAAGCGGGGCTTGAGCATCTTGCGATTGACCACATCCACCGGTCCGTCGAGCGAATTGACGCCGAATAGCGCGGCGATCTGAAGCTTGATATTGACGTAGTCGAAGAGGTCGAGCCGCTTGTCAGGATCGAGATCGATCAGGATGTCGACGTCGCTCGAAGTACCGGCCTCGCCGCGGGCAACCGAGCCGAACACCGCGGCACGCGTGACGCCCCGCCGGCGCAGTTCCGCCTCGTGCGCCTTCAGGATCTGCAACGCCTCGCTCAGCGAGTAGGCCATCGTTTTCTTCCGCTCGCATCCTGCGCCCCAGGTATAGCACGATCCCAGGCCGGACGCAGGCTTGCGGGCGCCGCCCGCTTCCGTTGCCGGCGCGCGGCGCGGGTCCAGCCTCGGCAAGGGACGCCAGATCGCCGGTCGCGTCGGCGTGCTGCCCAAGCGGGGCTGATCGATCCGCGGCTCTCCTAAGCGTCCGGCGTCGACGCGTCGGCTCGGGCAGCCGGGGTGTAGCCGTAGCGGACCAGCCAGGGTCCGAAGCGGGCATCGATCTGGTCGACCAGCTCGGCGGCAACGACTTCGCGATGGTAGCCTGACCGCCCGTCCAGGATGTGGTTGCGGTGCAGCAGGTTGTCCGGGTGGTACAAGCCATCGCCGCGATGGCTGAGGCCCGCCACCTGCCGGTGGACCTCGCCAACGGCCGCCCGATCCGCCCGCAGGCCCAGCGCCTCGGCCAGCATGGCGATCTCGGCCTCCCTGGCTGCGATCATGCGCTCGTAGATCACCTCGAAGCTCGAGCGCTCGAGCCAGCGGCGATGATCGTCGACCATCTTGGCCAGCTTCTCGATCAGATTGGCCGGAGTGGCCCAATTGCGCCCGAGCAGCGAGGCCGCGATGTCGCGCAGGTCGCGCCGGCTGGTGAGCACGACATTGGCACCTGTGGCCAGATCGGGGCGGAAGCTGTGGACCTTCACGATGTGGACCGCCGACGTGTCGGCAGCGTCGTAGTCGTCGATCCAGGCGCCATACGCCGGTTCGCCGGCCGCGGCCTGCAGATGGCGGACGACGTTGTAGAGCCAGGTGCTGCCTGAGCGCGGCATGCCGGCACAGACGACGACCAAACGCCGGACCGGCATCAATCGGCAAGCCCCCTCACCTCGCCCGGGTGTAGCGGTTGCCGAGCCGACCCAGGCCCCTGGACGCTGGACGTAAGGTCGGCGTGAATTGAGTTGAAACGCTTAGTCCTCAGCTTCCAGGAAATTCTGGAGCTCCTTGTAAAACTGCATGTTGACATTCTCGAAGTGCAGAAAATGCCCTCCATTCGGGATCTCCACATATTTTTTCACCGCGCTGCCCAAAGCCTCAGTCAGCTGCTGGTTGTCCTCGAGTGTAGCGTTAATGTCGGCATCGCCGCGTATGACAAGAGTCGGCATGGTGATTTTCGCGGCATCAAAGTGGGGTGCAGCTAGATCTTCGTCGACGGTTCGCCCCGCAGGAACACGGACGGCGCCGCCGAGCTCGCCCGACTTCGGATCGGACGCCAGAAGAGCGTCTCGATTTGCTTCGAAACAGCCAGGTACAACAAACTCTTCCTTGGTGCCGAGTCCTGCCCAGCGCTCCGGCGTCGGAACGCTATGCAGCACTTTTTGAGCTTCGCCGTCCGCCGCCGACTTTTCACGTTCCTCCATGCTCATCGAATTATCGTACCCTACTCCAAACAGCACCAATTTCGCTACTTTCTGCGGGTGTTGAATCGCATAGAGCGGAGCCTCCACAGAGGCGCCCTGCGACCAGCCAAGCAGATGGACTTGCTCCACACCTCGCAGCGCGCTGATGAAATCGACCACCCGTTCAACGTCGCGCACAGTCACGTCGGCATTTATGGGAGCCTTGCTGGCTGGGAAGGCAGCAGGGTTATCCATGATTAGCGGTCGTGTGCTTAAGCCGAAGCCTTCTAGATCCAGCGCAAAGGTATCCCACCCCGCACGCGCAAAGTAGCGCATCAATGAGCAGTTTTCATGATCCGTATCAAACGCGACGTAACCCGGGGTGCTATAGCCGTGGATCAACAGCAGGACCTTGCCGTCTTGGGCTACGGTGCGCTCTCGTCCCGGGAGCACGACTTCCCTGACGTGTAGGGTAACGCGCGAAATCAAGGTTGTTTTGGGCGTAAAAAGGCTCATTGCTGGTGTGGCTGATGAAATAATCAGTCACCCGAGGGTCACCAGCATCTTCAGCTACTGCCGAGTGATGTCCAATCAACAAGGCAAGCAATGCAGAAGTTAGACTACAAAACCAGCATGCCTTGTAGCTATTGTCGATTCTCATGACCGATACCCCTTGTGTTCGTTGTCCGAAACAAACGTGGGTGGTTCTTGCAAATCCCTGTATAGAAGCCTCCACGCAGATCGTCGCAGCTCATCCATTAGGATGCATGCGACCGAGAGCGACCATTCAGATAATATCAAATCACCTGGAAGCCCGGGATGCGCGAGGATCTCCTACGGCCGCTGCGCCGCGGATCAGACGCGCTCCTCCGTCATTGCTTCACCCCCAAAAGCTCGAGGTCGACCGAGTCGGCCATCGCCTTGTAGCCGGTGTCCTCGGGGTGGAGATGGTCACCGGAGTCGTATTCGGCCTTGATGTGCTTGGGGTTGGCCGGATCGCGGGTGGCAGCGTCGAAGTCGATCACGCCATCGAAACCGCCGCCGGTCCGGATCCAATCGTTGACCGCCTGGCGCTTGGCCTCCTTCTCCTCGTTGTAGTAGCCGAACAGCGGGTGGCCGTGGAAGGTGTCCTCGAACGGGGTCAGCGTCGCGCCGATGATGGTCATGCCGTGCTCGTGGGCGCGGGCGATCAGCTGCTGGTAGCCGGCGATGATGTCGTCGGCCGAGGGTGCCGGCTCGCCCTCGGGCACCAGGATCGTGTCCGGCCAACCGATGTCGTTGATGCCCATCATCAGGACCACGGTGTCGGCGCGCGGCTGGCTCAGCACGTCGCGATCGAAGCGGGCGAGCGCGTTGTCGCCCATTCGGTCGCGCAGCACGCGGGCGCCCGAGATGCCCTGGTTGAGGACCGCGACCCGCGGGTCGGCCTTGGCCAGGCGCTCGGCCAGGAAGTCGGGCCAGCGGTGGTTGGCATCGGCGGTCGAGGCGGCGCCATCGGTGATCGAATCGCCGAAGGTCACGATCGCGCGCGCATCGGGCGTGGCGTCGACCTGGATCTCGCTGAGGAAGATCCGGGACTTGATCGTCTCTGCGGCCTCGAACGTGGCCTCGCCGGTGAAGTCGCCCTCGGCCGAGATGTAGCCGGTCTGGGCGCCCTCGTTGTGCCAGGTCGAGGTCGGCGAGATCTCGGGGAAGAACAGGTCGACCGCGACGCTGGCGAGCGGCGGCACGGCGAGGTCGACCGGGTCGCTGACGATCGGCGCGCCGGGCGGGATCGTGATCGAGGGCTGGCCGCTGAAGGTCAGAGCGTGGCCGGAGCCGGCATCGATCGCTCCGCCCTCGCCGGCGAGTGCTATGTGGGCGGCACCGATTGAGAGCGGCTCCTCGCCGTACTCGTTGGAGAGCACGACCCGGAGCCGCTGGCCGCCGATGCTGAGCCGCGCGACCTGGCGGAGCGTCTGATTGCGCAGCGCGCGGGATCGCGACGGGGGCGAAGAAGTCCGCCTCCCAGACCGGCTGCGGGCTCGCCGTCCAGGTGCCGATCCAGTTGCCGGCGTCAGCGTCCGCAGCAGCCGCCGGCGGGCCCGCGAATGCGGCTGCCAGCAGCGCGATGCCGGCCAGCAGAGCGATGCGGCCGCGCGCGCGGATGATCAGAGGATGGCGGTGCTCTCGAGGCTGGGTCATGTCTGGCCTCCCCATCGCTGGCGCCAGGTTGCCCGGCGCGCTTGCCCCGTCCTGATGGTCGCCAGCCCTACCACACGCGTCCCGGTTCTGCCAGCGCCGAGGCGGCTTGCATCTGAAGCTGAGGCACGACCCGTGCCCGTCCGGGAAGCTGGACGGCTGCCCGCGGCCACCTACTTCGTAGCTCGCGTGGCCTTCGTTCGGCGGGGAGCTGGGAAAGCAAGGAGCGGCGTCATGAGCGATGAGCTGGTCTTCTATACCAACCCGATGTCGCGCGGGCGGATCGTCCGCTGGATGCTCGAGGAGGTCGGCCAGCCGTACCGGACCGAGCTGTTGCAGTACGGCACGACGATCAAGGGGCCGGAGTATCTGCAGATCAACCCGATGGGCAAGGTGCCAGCGCTCCGGCACGGCGAGACGGTCGTCACCGAGGCGGCCGCGATCTGCTGCTACCTGGCCGACGCGTTCCCGCAAGCCGGGCTGGCGCCGCCGCCGGGCGACCGGCTGCGGGGCCCGTATTACCGCTGGCTGTTCTTCGCCGCCGGGCCGCTCGAGGCGGCGGCGATCAACGGCGCGCTCGGCGTCGCGGTGCCGGAGGACCGCAAGCCCATGGTCGGCTACCGCGAGCTGCCGGTCATGCTCAGCGCGATCGAGGACGCGCTCGCCGGCCGCGACTATCTGGTCGGCGAGCGGTTCAGCGCGGCCGACGTCTACGTGGGCTCGAGCGTCGGCTGGGGCATGCGTTTCGGCTCGCTCGAGAAGCGCCCGGCGCTGCAGCGTTACTTCGAGCACCTGGTCGCCCGCCCGGCCGCGAAACGGGCCTCTGAGATCGACGGGGTTCCGGCCACCGGGCGGTCGAGCTGATGCTGATCCAGGCCGGCTACTCGAACACGTGGTGCCCGGTGCGGTTCTTCTCGATGAAGCCCCAGTCGTAGCTGACGCCGAGGCCCGGGCCGGCGGGCACCGGGAAGCAGCCGTCGGGGCCGATGTCTTCCAGAAGATCGCTGTAGCCGCAGGTGTAAACCGGCGGCATCGCGTTCGGCATGTCGGGGCCGACCAGCGCCAGCTCGTAGAAGTGGGTGTTGCGCAGCGCGGCGATGCAGTGGCGGTGCGCCGGGCCCGAGGCGTGCATCTGGACGTCGAGGCCGAGCGCCTCGCAAAAATGCGCGATCTTGATCGCGCCGGTGATGCCGAGGTCGTACTCGGGGTCGGCGTGGACCATGTCGCAGCCGCCCATGACCACGAAGCTGCCCTTCTGCTCGAGGCCGCGGACGTGCTCGGTGACCAGAAGCGGCGTCTTCAGCTTTTCCCGTAAGCGCTTGTGGCCAAACGCGGAGACCGCCGCGTCCCGATACGGGTCCTCGTACCAGAAATAGTTGGCCTCGTCGCAGGCGCGGCCGACGTAGAGCGCGTCCATGAAGGTCCGAAGCTCGCAGGCGGGATCGATCATCAGCGCCATCCCGTCGCCGACCCGCGCGCGCACGCCGAGCAGGTTCGTGGCCTCGCGGACCCGGTCGCCGTCGTGCCAGCCGTGGATCTTGAAGCCGGCGTAGCCCATCTGCCGGCAGGCCTCAGCGAAATCGGCGAAGGCTTGCGGGCTGTCGAGGCCGCCCGGCTGGTCCTGGCCGTGGTAGGTGCTGGCGTAGGTCGGCAGGCGGGTGCGAAAGCCGCCGAGCAGCTTCGCGACCGGGGCGCCGTATTTCTTGCCGGCGAGGTCCCAGAGCGCGATGTCGAGGGGGCCGTGGCCCATGTGGTCGTAGGCACGCAGCTCGCGCTTAAGGTCGTCATAGATCTGCTCGCGGGCTTCCGGGTCGCGGCCGAGCAGATGCGGGGCCAGCATCAGGCTCTGGGCCATCGCCGCTGGCGTGCCGACCCAGTGGGTGACGTACTCGCCGAGCAGGCCGTCGTCGGTCCGGATCCGGACCGCGTAGCGGCTGGCCTTGACCTTGCTGCCCTTATGGTAGACCCAGTTGCCGACGCCGGCGGCGCCGTGGGCGGGCAGGCCCAGGTTTGGCACCTCGTAGGCGAAGGCGTGGATCTCGACCCGGTCGATCCTGCTCATGGCGTTTCCCCGATGCTCCGGTCGCCATTGAATAGCAGCGATCGTCGGCCTGGCAACCGATGCGCTCGCCCAAGATCGAAGATGTTGCCCAGGGCGGTGCGGGCGACTAGTCTATAATTTCGACCAGAATGGAGCCTGCCGATGGCCACGATCAGCGCCTATGAGGCCAAGACCCACCTGCCCCGGCTGCTGCGCGCGGCCGAGCGCGGCGAGACCGTGATCATCACCCGCCACGGCAAGCCGGTCGCGCAGATCGGCCCGGTCGAGAACCAGGAACGGCGGGAAGACGTGACGGAGGTCATCGAGCGGATGAAGCGCGCCCGGGCCAAGCGGGCCAGAGTTTCGATCGAGGAGATCCTCGCGTGGCGCCACGAGGGCCACAAGTATTGAGCAAGCATCGATGCCATGAGCGTCGTCGTCAATTCTTCGGTTGTGGGTTGCTGGTGCTTTCCCGATGAGGCGAGCCCGGTGGCCGACGCCGCGCTGTCGGCGGCCGCCGCGAACGGCATGGTCGTGCCGGCGGTCTGGTGGTTCGAAGTTCGCAACCTTCTGATCACAGGCGAGCGGCATGGTCGGATGGATCCGGCCGGAACCGCGGGATTTCTTGCTGCTCTCGAGAGGCTGTCGATCGGGATCGACCACGCGCCGGCGAGTGACACCGTTCTGGCTTTGGCCAGGCTCCACCGGCTTACGATCTATGACGCCGCTTATCTGGAGCTGGCGCTGCGCATCGACGCGCCGCTGGCGACCCTCGACCGGAAGCTCGCTGCGGCAGCGCGCGCCGCAGGGGTCCCGCTGGTCGGCGCGTGAGGCGCTCGACCGAGCGAGTGGAGAACATGCCATGCGCTGGAGCGAGGAGCGGATCCTGACCACGCACGCCGGCAGCCTGCCGCGGCCGCCGGATCTGGTCGGGCTGTACGTGCGCCGGGCCGCGGGCGAGCCGGTCGATCCGGCCGAGATCGAGGCCGCCGGGCGCGCCGCGCTGGAGTGGGTGGTGCCGAAGCAGATCGAGGCCGGGATCGACGTCGGCAACAACGGCGAGCAGCAGCGCGAGGGCTTTTTTCTGTATGTCCAGCGGCGGATGAGCGGCTTCGGCGGTAGCTGGCAGCGCCGCCAGCGGGGCGATGCGGCGCGCTATCCGGTGTTCCTGCGCATGCTCGAAGAGCAGCAGGCGAGCCGCAAGGCGGTCAGCAACATGCATCCGCCCAAGGCGGTCGGCGCCGTGCGCTACCTCGACCCGGCCGCGGTCAACGCCGAATGCGCGGATTTCCGCGGGGTTCTCGATCGGGCGAGCGGCGGCTTCGTCGAGCCGTTCCTGACCGCGCCCTCGCCCGGGATCGTTGCCGCCGCGGTCAAGAACGAGCACTACGACAACGAGGACGCCTACCTCGCGGCGCTCGCGGACGCGCTCAGGATCGAGTACGAGGCGATCGTCGGCCATGGTTTCCTGTTGCAGCTCGACTGTCCGGACCTGGCGCTCGAGCGCCACATCTCCTACCAGGACCGCCCGCTTTCCGAGTTTCTGGGGTTCGTCGAGCGGGTGGTGGCCGCGATCAACCGGGCGCTCGAGAACGTGCCGCGCGAGCGCGTGCGGCTGCACGTCTGCTGGGGCAACTACGAGGGCCCGCACGACCAGGACGTGCCGCTCGCCGAGATCCTGCCGCTGATCCGGGCGGCCAGGGTCGGCGGCTTCGTGTTCCCGTTCGCCAACCCGCGACACGCGCACGAGTATCACTGCTTCGATGACGGCAAGGGATTGGACGACGATCAGATCCTGGTCGCGGGCGTGATCGACACGCTGACCAACTTCGTCGAGCACCAGGAGGTGGTCGCCGAGCGGCTCGAGCGGGTGGCCCGCGCGGTCGGCGATCCCAGACGCGTGCTGGCCGGCACCGACTGCGGCTTCGACACCTCGGCCGGCATGGGCCGGGTCGCCGAGGACGTGGTCTGGGCCAAGCTGCGCGCCCTTTGCCACGGCGCCAGGCTTGCGTCGGAGCGGCTGTTCTAGGCCATCGGGACACCAACCGCCGAATCCGGCCCGAGTTCCGCTACCCGGCAGATAGCAATCATCCTGAAGCGCTCATCCTTGAAGCCGCTCGATCCAGTGATCGAGCGAAATCCGCCCCGGCCCCCATGCCATGATGCCGAGCGCCATCGCCGCCCAGGTCACATGCACCGGCCAGCCGTCCGGCACAGTAAGCTGGACGACAAGCGTCATCGCCAGAAGCCCCAGCGCAGCCAGTCTCGTCGCAAGCCCGAGAACGAGAAGTATGGGCAGCATAATTTCCGCCGACCCAGCGGCGAACGCCACGACGCCGGGCGCAGGGAAGGCATAGGGGCCGCCCGGCAGGTGCAGCTTGAACTCTGAGCTGAAGAGCAGCACTGCGACATCGTTCAGTTGCAAGAAGCCGTCCCATTTGTTGACGCCGGATCGCCAGAACGGGACCGCGAGCGCGAAGCGCAAGACGAGCTGCGTCAGAGATGGCTGCGCAATGGCGCGGACAATGGCATGCGCTCGTTCAAAGAGCCCCCCAATTTCCTGCCATTTGCTGCCGCTGCTGATTTGCCGTTCGACAGTCATCGTCCCCGCCTCCCTAATCGGCCGCGGTGAAAGCACCTGCCTCGAGCATTCCGGCAATGTTGGCAGAGAGATCGAAGGCTGGACTGTCCGCAAGCGCTGCCGCGGCGGCCGCGCCGAGCGGTTCGCCCGCGATCAGGCGTTTCAGAAAGATCGCGCCGCCGGGCGGAAGTTGCCGGACAATAACCTCCAGGCCGGGCCTGGTCACCAGCGCATCCTCCGGCTCGGTCACCGCGATACGACCGACGGGACCGTCGCTCCGATTTGCCGCGAAAATGGTGACCGCCGGAAAGCGTGAGCACACAATCCGCGTCGCGGGATGCGGTGTCAAAACAGCCTCGGCCAACCGCTCAGGCGGGATGGAAGCCAAGACCTGGGGCGCCAGCGGCTCCACGTCAGCCGCGTGATAAGCATCGAGCCAGGCCCGCTCGAGCCGCGCCACATCCGCGAGCCACGGCATCGGCCTCGCGTATTCGTAGCGTTCGATGAAATCGGGAAAGTCGCGGCCGTATTCGAACAAGAGCGGCGAGGTGGGCGGCGCGGCGCGGACATGGAACCTCGCCATCGCCCGAAAGAAATCCACCCCGGTAATGCGCATCGTCGCCGGGAACACCGCCGTCAGAGCGTTGACGAGACTGACGGTGACGTTGTTGCGGTAGACGCTGTAGCGCTTCTTTGCGGACTTGCCGTTCGGCCCGGCGACCGCAGCAGGTGTCGCGCGGTCAGGATCGAGCAGCGCGGGGGCGAAGACGGCCGCATAGGAAAGCTGGCCGCCGCGACCCTCAACGGCCAGCATGGGCTTTGCCGAGAATGAAACCGTGCGCGTGGCGCGCGAGGATCGCTTGGGCGGTGGCGGCCTCCGCCTTGAGCACCGGCCAGTCGGGGATGTCGCTGTCCCATTCTACAAGCGTTGGGATAGGCCCGCATTGGCCGATCACGATCTCGAAGAGTTTCCATACCGCGTCCGCGACCGGGCCATCATGGCTGTCGATGAGCAGAAGATCGCCCTCGTCGTCCGCTTGCTTGGAATGCCCGGCCAGATGGATCTCGCCCACATGTCCAAGCGGAAAATCGGCGACATAGGCGAGCGCAGAATAACCGTGGTTGGTGGCCGAAACGAAGACGTTGTTGACGTCGAGCAACAGACCGCATCCGGTGCGCCGGACCAGCTCACGAATGAAATCCGTCTCGCTCATCGTCGACTGCTCAAACAGGACATAGGTTGACGGATTCTCGAGCAGGATCGGGCGGCCGATCGTCTCCTGCACTTCGTCGATGTGGTCGGCGACGCGGGCGAGTGTGGCTCGCGTATAGGGCAGAGGCAGCAGATCGTTGAAGAAGGTCGTGTCGTGGGTCGACCAGGCGAGGTGCTCGGAAACAAGCCACGGCTCGTAGCGATCCACGAGCGCCTTGAAACGTCTGAGATGATCCTTGTCCAACGGCCGCGCCCCGCCGATCGACATGCTTACGCCATGGAGGGAGAGCGGATAGTCGCGGCGGATGCGGGTGAGCGTGGCGTGCGGCGGGCCGCCAGCGCCCATATAGTTTTCGGCATGGACCTCGAAGAACCTCTCCTGTTTCCCCTCGGTTAGGATCGCCTGTACATGTTCATGCTTGAGGCTCGTCCCTGCGAGGCCCGCAAGCGGATGCGCCGGAAAGCGTGAGACTCCCGACGCGCGTGAGGCCGTGCGAGTAGCCACTTCGTTCATCGCGATCTCCGCTCTCCGGCCAGTTGCGTCGCTGGTTATGACGGAACGTCGCGGGTCAGCGCCTCAGGCGAGCCGTTGCGGCCACCTGGCAGTTCCATCGTGGCGCAGGTCCCGCCATCGACGAACTTCCAGGCATTGCCCTGATAGTCGATGGTCGACGTGCCCTGGCAGGTTGTACCCGGACCTGCCGCGCAGTCGTTCTGCCCCTTCAAGGCGACCCCGAAGCACTTCTCCATGCCCTTGTCCATGGCCTCCTTGACCTGCGCTTCCGACAGCGGCGCGGCGGCCGCCATTGATGCTAGCGCGGTCGCCACGGCGCCGGCCAGAATGGCCGCACTCACGGTTGATCTCGCAGACATGTCTCGCTTCTCCGGTTGGTTGCTCAGCGCGCATACCTCGAGCGCGTGATGGGCAGTTCGTCCCGGAGCATCCTTGTGTTACATCTCCCCCGCTCACAACTTCGTTATCGGCAAGGGCGATGGCTTGAGCAAACTTCTCCCGGCCACGTAACCAAAGGCCGCGCGCGGACGTACTTGGGAGAAGGCAGGCTTGGACGGCAACGACGAAACCGAACTTGCCCGGCTTATGCGCGCCGCGCTCGCAGGAGATGAACGGGCCTATACCGAGTTCCTGCGCCGGGCCGCTTGCCTCGTGCGCGGCTTCGCCCGCCGCAAAGTCGTGCAGGGCGCCATCGACCCGGAGGATATCGTGCAGGAGACCCTGTTGGCGATCCACATGAAGCGCCATACATGGCGGGACGATGCGCCGGTCACTCCGTGGCTATACGCGATTGCACGCTACAAGCTCATCGACGCCTTCCGTCGTCGCGGGCGCCGGGTGGAGATCGAGATCGGCGAGATCACGGAAACCTTCGCTGAGCCCGAATCTGAAACGGTCAGCGACCGGGAGATTGGTCGCGTCCTGGAGACGCTTGCGCCCGGCCAGCCCTCGGTTGTTGCGGCGGTTTCGGTCGATGGTCTCTCAATCAGCGAAACGGCCAAGAGCCTCGGCATGACCGAGACGGCGGTGCGGGTAGCACTCCATCGCGGCTTGACCGCGATCGCCCGGCGGTTCGGGCGGCACTAAGATGGATACAAACGAACTCATCAAGGCCTTGGCAGCGGACACACGACCGCCCGCGGCGTCGCTCTCGTCCGTCTGGTGGGGTGCGGCCGGCCTTGCGGTCGCCCTTGCCGCCGCCGTCTTCTTTGCGATGCTCGGTCCGAGGCCCGATATTGCGGCAGCTGCCGAAACGCCGCGCTTTCTCTTCAAGTTCGTGGTCACGATCACGCTTGCTGTGAGCGCATTTGGCCTTGCCCGTGCGCTGTCGCGGCCGGGCGAGACCTGGCGGAAGGCGATGCCATATCTCGCAGCCGCGCCTGCGCTCATCGCGATGGCGGTCATTGTCGAAATGGTTGTTCTGCCGCCGGACACGTGGTCGGGCAAATTGGTCGGCACCAACAGCATTGCCTGTCTGACCTACATTTCGCTGATCGGCATCGGCCCACTCGCCATCTTCCTGCTGGCGCTACGCCACGGCGCGCCGACGAGACCAGCTCTTGCAGGCGCGGTCGCGGGATTGATTGCAGGTGGCATTGCGGCCACCTTCTACGCCGCCCAGTGTACGGACGATTCCCCGCTTTTCGTCGCCACGTGGTACACGATCGCCATCGCCGGGCTTGCCCTCATTGGAGCCGCCACCGCTGAGCGATTCGCCCGCTGGTAGCGTTCCTTGCGTGAGCATGGGTTCACTATGGGCGGCGGCGCTGAATGTCCCGAATCTGGCTAAAAGAGGTCGTGTAGACGCGTTGGCAAGGGTGACGGGAACGCCGCGGTAGATGGAATGTCCGGTCTGCCCTAGCCCTCGTGAGCCCGAGCGGCTCGAGCGGGTCGCCCGCGCGGTCGGTGATCCCGCCCCGAGACAACCTTGGTGCCGGAACCAAAGTCCCGGCACCGCTCGGCGTCTAGCCTTTGATGAAGGCTAACAGGTCGGCGTTGATGGTATCGGCCTCGGTCGTCGGCATGCCGTGCGGAAAGCCTTGGTAGGTCTTCAGGATGCCGTTCTGCAGCAGCTTGGCCGACAGCGGCGCCGAATCGGCGTAAGGCACGATCTGGTCGTCATCGCCGTGCATCACCAGCACCGGCACGCTGATCTTCTTGAGGTCGTCGGTGAAGTCGGTCTGAGAGAAGGCGACGATGCCGTCGTAGTGCGCCTTGGCGCCGCCCATCATGCCCTGGCGCCACCAGTTCCAGATCACCGCCTGCGACGGCTTCGCGCCGGGCCGGTTGTAGCCATAGAACGGGCCGGCCGGCAGGTCGTAATAGAATTGCGCGCGGCTGGAGGCGAGCTGCGCCTGCAACCCGTCGAACACCTCCTTGGGCAGCCCGCCCGGATTGGCCGCGGTCTTGACCATCAGCGGCGGCACGGCGGCGATGATCGCGGCCTTGGCCACCCGGGTCTCGCCGTGGCGCGCCAGGTAATGCACGACTTCGCCGCCGCCGGTCGAGTGGCCGACGTGCACCGCATCCTTCAGATCGAGGTGCGCGGTCAGCGTCGCGAGGTCGTCGGCATAGTGATCCATGTCATGGCCGCCGCCGACCTGGCTGGAGCGGCCATGGCCGCGCCGGTCATGGGCGACCACGCGGAAGCCCTGGCCAACGAAGAAGAGCATCTGGGCGTCCCAATCGTCCGCCGAGAGCGGCCAGCCATGGCTGAACACGATCGGCTGACCGGCGCCCCAGTCCTTGTAGAAAATCTCGACGCCGTCCGTGGTGGTAACCGTCGGCATGAGCTTGATCCTTCCTGCTGATGGGAGCCGAGCACCTGGGGACGTGGGAACGATGCGCCGGTTTGCCCGCCTCGGCGCCGGCGAACAGATGGTCGGCCGGCCGCCAGTCGAGACCGACGCCGTAGCGCGCCGAGCGATCGCCATTGGCATCGTCGAACAGCTGGTTGAAGCCGGCACCCGGGTCGGCTCGAGGGTCTGGTTGGTGGCGAGTAGGGTCAGGCATCAAGGTCGCACAGGCTCGCCACGAATTCCCGCTCCCGCTGGAGTCGTGACGGGGGCAAGCCGCGTCGCGCGCGGTATTCTATTGCGCGTATCGCTTCGACGAGCGAAAGCACGGTCTCGTAGTCGGCTGTGAAATAGCCGGTGTCGTGCCTGGTGGTGTAGCCATCCCAGAAGGCACCCCGGGCATCCGGCGCGATCCAATCAGAGAACGCCTTGATGAAGGCCCGGCCCTTGATCTCCGGCGAGATAGCCCCCTCATCGATCAGGTATAGGCCTCCCCGCCCATCGTCGATGAAATTGTAGGGATGCAAGTCAGCGATGCCCACCACGCACTCCAAGCCCAGGCTCGCCCTGAGGCGTGCATAAGTCGAACGGATCCTGTCCTTGTCGGTGGTGTCGAGCAATTCGTCGGGAATCCGAGCGAGTCGCTTGGCGAAGTAGCGGTCGGCGTCCATGCGACAACCCATGCCGGCGGCATGCACCTCGCCGCAAAACTGCCCGACCAGGAAGGCCGTGCGTGGGTCGCAGGGTATGTCGGGTGTGTGGCCGTCCACCCACTCGAACAACAAGTATGCCCCGTCTCGGTCGATCAGAATCGGCAGCAGCCGGGCGAAGCGTCGCACTCGCCTTTCGATGCGCATCGCCGCCAGCCGGGACGGCGCCCGGTGGAGCTTGTACTGTCTGGTCCCCTCGCTGATGCGAAAGGTCCGATCGGATTGGCCACCTGCACCTTGGAGGGGCGCGATCTCGTCGATTGCCAGGCGGCCGGAGAACGGCGGTCGGCGCAGGATGGCTTCGGTATCGGGTCGTGATCTCATCCTTAGCCGAGATTTCCCGGATGTCGGCTTCCGAAGGCGACCTTCCTCCGTTCCAGCACGCCAGGCAAGGCCGAAAAGGCCCGGAACGTGGATGGCGCGAGCCGCGAGATGGCGCAGATGCAGCTTTTGGGGCTGCGCCCCGGATTTGGCGAGCGTTGAGCAGTTCCCGGGTCGATCATGGCCGACGTCGGCTGTCGGGCTGTCATCGTTCGCCGCTCCCGATCCTCATGCCGGGAGCGGCGGCTCACAGGCGCGGGCTTGGCCATGTGGAAGGTGGGTCTACGTCGTGAGATCGGCCGGGACTGAGGATGAGACCCGATCGCTGAAGCGGTTCCTGTAGTCGATCCTGACGCGCTCGTGGCGGCAGTCTCCGCCATAGACCTTCTCGGCCAGGAAGGTCGTCGAGTTCGCGATCACGAACCTCCTCGATGGCCGCCGCGGCAAGAACGTGCGCCACCAGCTGGGTGGGCTGTTCCGCCAGTCGGTGTTCGGTCGGCTCGCCGGCTACGAAGACGTGAACGATGCGGAGCGGCTCGCCCGGGACCCAGCCATGCGGGCGTCGCCAAGCGGGTCGCCAGGTGCTACAACGGCCGAGACACTGCCGAACAACACATCAAGGAGGGGAAGAACGCGCTCCGCTGGACACGGCTGTCCTGCCATGCCTTCCGGCACAACGCCGTGCGGCTCCAGCTGCACGCCCTCGCTTCCAATTTTCGCCATCTTCCTACGCACCTTAGCGCTGCCTGCGGGGGTCGAGCACTGGTCGCTGACGACGCTGCGCGAGAAGCTGGTCAAAAATCGGCGCCCGCATCGTGCGCCACGGCCGCTACGTCATCTTTCACCCGGGCGAGGCGGCGGTGCTACGGGCACTGTTCGCCGAGATCCTGCGCCGGATCGATCAACTCAGGCCGCTCCTGACATGAGCGATGCTTCCAACGTGAGCAGCAATCCCACAGGCGAAGTGCGCCCGCGACCCCAGGTGGGTTCGCCATGCCGAGGGAGCGCTGCGACGACCCATCGGCGGCTTTTGAGCGCCTCGGCGTGTTGC
This sequence comes from uncultured Alphaproteobacteria bacterium, assembly GCA_963840925.1. GTDB lineage: Bacteria > Pseudomonadota > Alphaproteobacteria > Geminicoccales > Geminicoccaceae > DATAOG01. The sequence goes on along the minus strand of CAWJAY010000030.1, from coordinate 96,694 downwards.
CTATGCGCCCCAATGGCAGCATTCTGGCCATGGAACCGGCGCTATCTGGGAAATGTCGGTTTATGAGGTGGCATGTCCAAAATCATCTATGCCTGCTCCCGCAAGCGGCCCTTCGAGTCGACGGACAAAGGACGCTTGGCCGCGATCTGCCGGGCCCTGCAATCCGATGACCTGGTCTCGCCGCTGGAGCACCGGGTTTGGGCCGCCGACCGCGTGGCCTGGGCGGTCATGGGCAGCGGCCCGACGCTGGAGGATCGGGGCGGTAGCCTGCTGCTGGGCCGCCTGTACGGCGAGTGGGGGGACTGGTCCGAGCCGCTGGCCGATCGTCCCGACGGGTCCTTCATGGTGGTACGCGAGAATGCGGCGTTGGTTGAGGTCGTGTCCGATCCCGCGGCCTCGCGGACCGTCTGGTATCACCTGAACGACGAGCTTTTCGTGGCCTCGACCTCCCAGCGCGCGCTGGCCATGTATCTGTGCAACTTCGACTTCGACGAGCGGGTAGTGCCCTGGCTGCTCTCAACCGGATCGCTAGGCCCAGAGTACTCGTGGGACCGCCGCTTTCGACGGCTGCCACCCAACTCGTCGGTGATCCTGGACCGCGGCAGCTGGTCGCTGGACACGCGCCGGGCGGCGGTCCGCTTCAGCGAGCGGCAGCGCAGCGCGGAAGAGCATCGCCTCCTTCTGGAGGAGGACATCCGGCGAACGATCGCCACGCTCGGGGACCTGGACTTCGAAGACTGGGTGCTGCCTCTGTCGGGAGGCTGCGATTCCCGGGCGATTCTGTGCTTCCTCGTCGAGGACGGCTTGGCAGGGGCCAAGCCCCGGACCATTACCTGGAGTCTGGAGCGGTCGATCGATGAGCCGGGGAACGACGCCTATGTCGCTCGCAAACTGGCGGCGGCCTTGGGCGTGAAGCATCAATACTTCCATACTGATTTGTCGAACGAGCCAATCGGACGTTTGATCGACCGCTTCCTGGGCTGCGGGGAGGGGCGCATTGATAAATTGTCGGCGTATATGGACGGGATGAAGACCTGGCGCGACTTGAACGCCGACGGGGTCGTGGGGATCATCCGAGGGGACGAAGGCTTCGGCTGGTCTTCGGTCACCTCGGAGATGACCGTGCGCCACAGTGTCGGTTGCGCCCTCTGCGCGGACTTCGCCAACCTCGCCGAGGTCATCGGGAAATTCGGGCTGGCGCCCCAAGACGTTCCCGCAGAACTGCTGCGCGGCGAGGGCGAGTTGCTGGCCGCCTGGCGGGACCGGCTGTACCATGTCTACCGGCTGCCGACTATATTGGCGGCGCAGTCCGACATCAAGTTCGCCTACGTCGAACAGATCAATCCGCTGCTGGCCCGGCCAATCCTCCAGCGCGTGCGCGAGCTGCCCGACCGATTGCGCACGAACAAGACTCTGTTCCGACAGATCGTCGATGCAGCGGCCCCCGCCATTCCCTACGCCGACAAGCCAGCGACCTCCGCCTCGAAGGATCTGCTACGCCGGCCTGAGTTGATCGACTGGGTGAGCAACGAGCTGCGCAGCGACACGGCGCATGGGCTGTTCAGCCGGGATTTCCTCGATTTCATCGCCGCGGGCATGGCTACTGGCGAGGTGGCCGTCGGGAGCGACCGCCGATCATTCAAGCAGGCCCTGAAGCGGCGCCTTCCTCGTCACTTCATCAAGAACCTGCTGCGCGACAGGGGCGTGTCCTCGTTGCGCGTGGACGGCAATGTTCTGGCCTTCCGTGTCGGCATCGCCGTGCGGATGCACCGAATGCTGACCGAGGACTCCAGCCGTGTCGGCTAGTTGGACGGCACGGTGGAGCCCGGCAACTGTTCGCGCCACCCTGCCCCTTCAGCGGGAGCAACGACATGGTCATGACCCAGCCGGCGGAGCTTGAGCCGCGGATCGCGGTCGCACCCACGCGGCTTGACGCCCACTTGGCGTTCTTGCTCGGCGATCTGAGCGGCGGCGGCGTGCAGCGCATCGTCACGATCCTCGCCCGGGAGCTCGCCGAACGTGGCGCGCGTAGCGAGATTATCGTGTGTGCCGCGAACGGCGAATTTCAGGCGGATCTGCCGCCGAGCGTCGCGGTCGTCGAGTTGCGCAAGGGCAACGCGCTCGCGGCCCGCTTCGCGGCCCTGCGCGCGGACCGCGCGGCCATCCCAGCGCTGCTCCGACCTCTGTTCAGTCGCAAGCACGGCTCGAGGTCCATCGCGTACCTGCCATCGCTCGCCGACTACCTGCGCCGCGCCCGCCCCGACACACTGCTTTCGGCCACGCCCTATCTCAACATCGAGGCGGTGCTGGGGCGCCGGCTGGCACGGGTCAAGACCCGGATCGTGCTCAGCGAGCGCAGTCACTTCTCGAGCGGCAAGCCGCGCAAGGACTGGCAACGGCGCCATCTCAGCCCGGTGATGCGTCACACCTACCTGCAGGCGGACGCGATCGTCGCGATCTCCCACGGAGTCGCCGAAGATCTGATGCGCTCGGTCGGGATTCCGCGCGCGGCGATCACGGTCCTGCATAACCCGACCCTGACCCCCGATCTCGCAGCCCGAATAGCAGAGCCGGTCGAGCACCCGTGGTTCGTTCCCGGGGGGCCGCCGGTGCTGCTCAGCGTCGGCCGCCTCGCGCCCCAGAAGGATCACCCGACCCTGCTCCGCGCCTTCGCCCGGTTGCGGCAGCGCCGCCCGGCCCGATTGATGATCGCCGGCAAGGGCAGCCCCAAGCACATCGATCGGGTCTACCAGCTCGCCGCCGAACTCGGGGTCCGAGCCGACGTCGAGGTGCTGGGCTTTTTGCCCAACCCATTGCCGTACATGGCTCTGGCGACGGTGTTCGTGCTGTCGTCGCGGTTCGAGGGGTTCGCCAACGTTGTGCTCGAGGCGCTGGCCTGCGGCACCCCGGTCGTGAGCACCGACTGTCCGAGCGGGCCGCGCGAGATTCTGGACGACGGGGCCTTCGGCGCGCTGGTCCCGGTCGGCGACGATCGCGCGCTGGCCGAGGCGATCGAGCGAACTCTGAACGACCCCGCCGATCCGAAGCTGTTGCGAGCGCGGGCGGCGATCTTCAACTACGGCCGTGCGATCGACCGCTACCAGGCCGTGCTGCTCGGCACTGGCTTGCCGGCGGGGGAGTGCTGAGGCGATGGACTACGATCCATCATTCTACGACAATCGGGCGGCGAGCCGCATTCCGGCCGCTCGTCGCGTGATGCGCGACCTGGCGCCATTGATCCAACCCCGGAGCATGATCGACATCGGCTGCGGCGACGGCAGCTTCCTCGCGGTTGCGGCCGAGTTCGGGGTCGTCGAGCGGCAAGGTGTCGAGGGCGTGTGGATTGACGATGCCCAACTGGTGGTCGCACCCGCCCTGGTCTGCCGGCACGATCTCTCGCAATCGTTGCGCTGCGAGCGACGCTACGATCTCGCAGTCTCGATCGAAGTCGCCGAGCACCTGCCGCCGCGACGCGCGCACAGCTTCGTTGACGATCTGACTCGGCTCGCCGACGTGCTGCTGTTCTCGGCCGCGATCCCGGGCCAGGGTGGAACCCACCATGTCAACGAGCGCTGGCAGTCCTATTGGGCCGAGATATTCGCCCGGCGCGACTACTATTGCATCGATGGTCTGCGCAGAGCGCTCTGGACGGCACCCGAGGTGCCGCACTCCTGGCGGCAGAACCTGCTGCTCTACGCCAGCGAACAGGGGCTGCGGGCGTGGCCGGCGCTCGCCGCCGCGCGCGAGCGTCACGCCAGCGCGATCCTCGACATCGTTCATCCCCGCTATTTCTGGCGGGCGAGCAAGCCCAGGAGTTCTCGGTCATCTGATCAAGCAGCAACTGCCGCGCACGCTACGCTACAGCTTCCAGCCCCGGAGCGAGCGCGCCGATGTCAACGAGCCGCGCTGAGTCCTGGGCGCTCAACCGCATCCGGCAGCAGCAGCTGGAGATAGCGCTCGACCGCCCGCTCGACCGAGAATTCCTGCGCCCGCTCCCGGAGGAGCGCTCGAGGAGGTGGCGCCGACAAGGTGCGCAGAATTGAAGCCGCCAGCGCGTCCGAGTTGCCGACCGGCACCAGCTCGCCGTAGCGGCCGCCGTCCAGGATTTCGCGCGGACCGTACGGGCAGTCGGTGCTGACCGCCGGGCAGCCGCAGGCGAGCGCCTGGATCAGCACGCCGGGCAGGCCTTCGTAGCGCGATGAGAGGACGAAGACCGCTGCCCGGGCCATGTAGGCGAAGGGGTTGCTCACGAAGCCCGGCAGGTCGAGATGCGCGCTGATGTTCTGGCTCGCGGCAAGTGCCATCAGCTCCGCCTTTTTAGCTTGAGTCCGCTCAGGGCTCGGGGCTTGGCCGAGGATCACAAGCCTGCACTCGCGTTCGGCACGGAGCTTCGCGAAGCCGCGAATCAGAGTTGGGAAATCCTTCTGCGGGATCAATGCCCCGATCCCGAGCACGACCGGCGGCGCGCCGCTGCCAAACCATGGGTGGTCGACGGGCTGCTCGGCTTTGGCCGCGACCTCTGGTGAGACCACGGGGTTGTAGACCGTCGTGATCCGGCCGCGCGGAATGCCGATGCCGGCGGCAAGGTCGTTCGCGACCCCGTTCGAGACGGCGACGATCGCATCCGCGAGCGGATAAGTCCGCCCGAGCAGCGCAGGCAGATGGCGCTTGCGCCAGTGGCGCGAGCGGCTGACCTTGGCCGAGAGCGCATTGCGCTCGCTGATCACGATTTGGGTCGGCACGGCAGCGAGCCGGCGTGCCCAGACCGCGAGCAGGTTTGGCGTCGGCAGCGCTGCCAGGAGCGCGTCGGGCCTGACCCGGCGCATATAGCGCACCAGCGCGGGCAGATGTGGGAGCCGGTGGGGTGGCTGCCAGGCCAGCAGGACCGGCTGCAGCAGACTCAGCAGGCCGGCCGGATCGGCGGCCAGCGTGCGTGCACGCGCCACCAGCATGGGCGCGGCGCCGAGCTCGATGATCTGGACCTCCGGCGGGACCTGGTCGAGCAACGGCCCCTTGCGCTCGCAGAGCGCCAGATCAACCTGGAGACCGCGCCGGACCATCGCCTCGGCGATGCGCACCATGCAGGCCTCGGCGCCGCCGCCGGCGAGGCTCGGGAGGAACAGCGCGATCCGGCCGCTGGCCGGGCGCGCCCCTGGGTCGCGGCCCGAGACTCTGGCCATTGCGTCGTCGAGGTCCATTGTCATCATCCGGCGCCGACCCTGATGCCCGATCCGGCGCCCGCTGGCAATCGCCGGCGCCGGCCGCATCGCAGGTCCAAGAAATTGCGCCGGCCGCACGACAGCCCGCTCTTGCCTACCCCGGCGGTGACGGTAATGTCTCCGTTCGGCGGGCGCGAGCGGGCTGCCACTTCAGCTGGAAGCCGATGGTCCGACTGTACCGAACGGCGCCCGTAGTGCTGCCCGAAGATCTGGGCTTATTTCATCGTACGCTCAAGCTAACCTTCGACTTCACTACATCGGGATAGAACGGCGAATACCCAATTTTTTCAAGAAGAGTGTCACAGCTCTGACGTTAAGTTCGTCAGGTTGCTGAGGCCCGCAGCGGCTGTTCGTGTTCAACCAGTACGGCGACCCGGAGCGCTGTCGGCTACGGCCCGGCATTCCGGCGCTGCGTCGGGCGATTCGATGCGGCGGGCTACGACGCGCTCCTGCTGGTCGACACGATCGCCTCGCTCGCCACGATACCGTTCGACATGGACGGCTGGGTGGCACGGTTGCGGGCGCGCAGCAGTGCGATCCGGTCCGGGCTTGGGTGGCCGCCGGGCCGATCAGGCCCTTCCGCCATCCTCAGGCGCCGCCGTGGATATAGTCCTGGAGCATGTGGGTCTCGGCCTCGAGCTCCTGCAGGCGGTACTTGACCACGTCGCCGATGCTGATGATCCCGATCAGCTCGCCGTCCTTGACCACCGGCAGATGGCGGAAGCGGCGCTCGGTCATCGTCTGCATCAGGCTCGCCAGCCCGTCGTCGGGCGAGCAGGTCACGACCTTGGCGGTCATCAGCTCGGCGACCGTCATCTCGAGCAGCCCGGCGCCGTGGTCGGCGAGACCGCGCGCGAGGTCGCGCTCGGAGATGATGCCGCACAGCCCGCCGTCGGCATCGGTCACGACCAGCGCGCCGATCCGCTTCTGCTTCAAGAGGCGCGCGACCGAGGCGATCGTCGCGTCGGGTCGCGTGCTGATGATCTCGCTGCCCTTGCCGGCAAGGATCTGGGCGATCAGCATGGCGCTTGACCCCTTTCAGGTCCGCTCTCGCGCAATGCGCTAACGGCCAATCTCACCAGAAACCGGCGATCAGGTCCAGCCATTCGCGCGCCGGCGCCAGCCGGACTTGGCGGGCCGGCCGGCCCGGTCTAGCATTTGCCCAGGCTGCGGCGCGCGGCCAGGGCGGCTCGCCCGCCGATCTGCAACCGGGAAGGCGGTCTCTTGCGATGACCATCGGCCTCGTGGTCCACGTGCTCGGCGCGATCGTCTGGGTCGGGGGCATGTTCTTCGCCTACGTCGTGCTCCGGCCGGCCACGGGCCCGCTGGAGCCGGGGCCGCGCCTCGGGCTCTGGCGGGACGTGTTCGCGCGGTTTTTTCCCTGGGTGTGGGCGAGCATCCTTGGCCTGCTCGCGAGCGGCTACGGCATGCTGCTGCTCGGCCTCGGCGGTTTTGCCCGCGCCGGCATCCACGTGCACCTGATGCATGCGCTCGGGCTGATCATGGTGGCACTGTTCCTGCACCTCTACTTCGCCCCCTGGCGCCGGCTGCAGCGGGCGCTCGATCAGGGCGACCCGGCTGCGGCCGCGCGCCAGCTCGGCCAGATCCGGACCATCGTCCTGGTCAACCTCTGCCTTGGCCTGGTCACCGCGGCGATCGGCGCCGGTGGCCGCTACTGGGGTTGAGCCGGCGCCTTCACGATCCAGTTCACATTTGTCTACAAAGCGAGTAGAGTCCGTATTCGAATTGCGCCGCCGCCACGAGAGACTGCCTCCCGCCAGCGACCGACGCCGTTCCACGCAGGGTACGAGCCCTGTGCCATCGACGACCCCGAGAAGGCGCCTGCCGCCGAGAGGAGCTGAGTTTATGCCTGTTGGCACCGTGAAGTGGTTCAACCCGACCAAGGGTTTCGGTTTCATTCAACCCGACAGCGGCGGCAAGGATGTGTTCGTGCACATCTCGGCAGTGCAGCGGGCCGGGCTCGAGACCCTCGAGGAGGGCCAGCGGATCGAGTTCCAGGTCGTGCCCGGCCGTGACGGGCGGACCTCGGCCGATCAGCTGAAGGTGCCGAACGACTAAGCCTCTTTCGGGCGCTCGGCCGCCGCCCTGCCGTCAAGCCGGGCGAGGGCGTCGAGCGCATCCTGAAGGATGGCGGCCGCGGCGAGCGCGTCCAGCAGCTGGGCGCGCTTCTCGCCGCGCAGGCCTGCTTGGTCGGCCGCCTGCCCGGCGGCGAAGGTCGAGAGGCGCTCGTCCCAGAGCAGGATCGGCAGGCCGAACTCGCGCTCGAGGCGCTCGGCGAACGCCCGGACCGCCTGACATCTAGGCCCCTCGCTGCCGTCCATGTTGAGCGGCCAGCCGATCACCAGCGCGCCGCCCTCACGCTCGCCGAGCACGGCCTGAAGTCGCAAAAGATCGGCCGCGGGGCCGCGGCGCCAGATCGTGACCAGCGGGGTCGCGAGCCGCCAGCCGGCATCCGCCCCGGCGACCCCGATCGCCCGCCGGCTGACGTCGAGCGCGACCAGACCCGGGCGGCGCGCGGCCGGCTCCTGGAGCGTGGCGAGCCAGGCCTCGAGGTTGCTTGCGATCGGCAAGGCGTGTAGCTTCCGCCGCGGTTTTGCCGCCGGCCGGCCGCGCCCGGGCCGGCCGCGGCGCTGGGGGGGACCATCGCAGATGTCGCTCGATGAGGCCACCGTCGCGCGGATCGCGCGGCTTGCCCGGATCGAGGTGCCCGAGGCCGAGCGGGCGCCGCTCGCGGCCGAGCTGTCGCGCATCCTGGAGTGGATCGAGCAGCTGAACGAAGTCGACACGGACGGCGTGCCGCCGATGACCAGCGTGGTCGCGATGCGGCTCGCCTGGCGCGAGGACCGGGTGACCGACGGCGGCCGGCCGGAGGACATCCTGGGCAACGCGCCCGAGCGCCAGGGCGGCTATTTCGTGGTCCCGAGAGTGGTCGAATGAGCGCGCTGACGCGGCTCACGCTCGCCGCGGCGCGGGCGGGCCTGCGGCCAAAGAGTTCTCGGCGCGCGAACTGGCGCTGGCTCATATCGGGGCGATCGAGGCCGCGCGCGCGCTGAACGCGTTCGTGACCGAAACCCCCGAGCGGGCGCTCGAGATGGCGGCCGAGTCCGACCGGCGCCTGGCCCGCGGCGAGCCCCGGCCGCTCGAGGGCATCCCGCTGGCGATCAAGGATCTGTTCTGCACCCGCGGGCATCAGGACGACCGCGGGCTCGCGGATCCTGCGAAGGCTTCGTGCCGCCGTACGAATCGACTGTCACGGCCAACCTGTGGCGGGCGGGCGCGGTCCTGCTCGGTAAGACCAACCTGGATGAGTTTGCGATGGGCTCGTCCAACATTACCAGCTACTTCGGACCGGCGGTCAATCCTTGGACTGAACCTGGCGCCGCGGCGCCGCGGGTCCCGGCGGCAGCTCCGGCGGCTCGGCCGCGGCGGTCGCGGCGGAACTGTGCCTGGGCGCCACTGGCACCGATACCGGCGGCTCGATCCGCCAGCCGGCTTCGCTCTGCGGCATCGTCGGCATGAAGCCGACCTACGGCCGCTGCTCGCGCTTTGGCATCGTCGCGTTCGCGAGCTCGCTCGATCAGGCCGGGCCGCTGACCCGGACGGTCAAGGACTGCGCGCTGCTGCTGCAGCAGATGGCCGGCTACGACCCGAACGACAGCACCAGCGCCGACCTCGCGCTGCCCGACCTCGAGGCGGCGCTGACCGGCGACGCCCGCGGCCTCAGGATCGGCATCCCCAAGGAATACCAGATCGAAGGCTCGCCGCCCGAGATCGACCGGCTGTGGCAGCAGGGCGTCGGCCTGGCTGCAAAGCGCCGGCTGCGCAATCCGCGAAGTCAGCCTGCCGCACACCAAGTACGCGCTGCCGGCCTACTACATCGTCAACCCGGCCGAGGCGTCATCCAACCTCGCCCGCTACGACGGCATGCGCTATGGGCTCCGGGTCGAGGGCAAGGACCTGATCGAGACCTACGCCAGGACCAGGGCGGAGGGCTTCGGCGCAGGAGGTGCGCCGGCGCGTCATGATCGGCACCTACGTGCTCTCGGCCGGCTACTACGACGCCTATTACCTCAAGGCGCAGCAGGTCCGGACGCGATCCTGGACGATTTCAAGGCGGCTTTCGAACGGGTCGACCTGATGCTGACGCCGGCGACCCCTACGGCCGCCTTCCGGATCGGCGACAAGATGGACGATCCGGTCGCGATGTAGCTGAACGACGTGTTCACGGTGCCGGCGAACCTCGCCGGCCTGCCCGGGATCTCGGTGCCGGCGGGCCTGTCGGCCGACGGCCTGCCGCTCGGGCTGCAGCTGATCGGGCGGCCGTTCGACGAGGCGACCCTGCTGCGCGCCGCGGCCGTGCTCGAGGCGGCCGCGGGCTTCGATGCCGCCCGCCCTTTTTCCACCGAGGGGCTCGGGCATGAGCGCGGCCGTCAGAACCGGATCTGATCCAGGGCGCCTCGGGCCCGTGGCAGGTCGTGGTCGGGCTCGAGGTGCACGCCCAGATCACGTCCAAGGCCAAGCTGTTCTCGGGCGCGGCGGCCGAGTTCGGCGGCGCGCCCAACCACCACGTCTCGCCGATCGATGCCGGCATGCCGGGCATGCTGCCCTCGGTCAACCGCTTGTGCATCGAGCAGGCGGTGCGCTCGGGCCTGGGCCTGCGCGCCCAGATCAACCGGTACTCCGTGTTCGAGCGCAAGAACTACTTCTATCCCGACCTGCCGTGCGGCTACCAGATCTCGCAGTATGCGCGGCCGCTGGTCGGCCGGGGCGAGATCACCGTCGACCTCGCCGACGGGCGGAGCGTTACGATCGGGATCACCCGGCTGCACGTCGAGATGGACGCCGGCAAGAGCCTGCACGATCAGCGCCCGGATGCGACGCTGGTCGACCTCAACCGCTCGGGCGTGGCGCTGATGGAGATCGTGTCCGAGCCCGACCTGCGCTCGGCCGAGCAGGCGGTCGCGTGCCTGCGCAAGCTGCGCTCGATCCTCCGGTATCTCGGCACCTGCGACGGCAACATGGAAGAAGGCACGCTGCGCTGCGATGCCAACGTCTCGGTCCGGCGCTGAGGCGCTGCGCTCGGCACCCGGACCGAGATCAAGAACTTGAACTCGATGCGCTTCGTCGGCCGCGCGATCGAGTACGAGGCCAGGCGCCAGGTCGGGCTGCTCGAGGAGGGCGGCGTGATCGAGCAGGAGACCCGGCTGTTCGATCCGGGCAAGGGCGAAACCCGGCCGATGCGGACCAAGGAGGAGGCGCACGACTATCGCTATTTCCCGGACCCCGACCTGTTGCCGCTGGAGCTGGACGAAGCCTTCATCGAGAAAATCCGGGCCGAGCTCCCCGAGCTCCCGGACGCGAAGAAGGCGCGGTTCATCGCGCGACTACGGGCTTTCCGGCTATGATGCCGAGGTCCTGGTCGCCGAGCGCGCGAGCTGCCGAGCCTACTTCGAGGCCGCGGCGTGCGGCCGCGACGCCAAGCTGGTCGCCAACTGGGTGATCACCGAGCTGTTCGGGGCGCTGAACCGGGCCGGCCGCGACATCGGGCACTCGCCGGTCACGCCCGGGCGCCTGGGCAAGCTGGTCGATCTGATCGGGGCCGGCACGATCTCCGGCCGGATCGCCAAGGATGTTTTTTCGGACATGCTGGCGAGCGGCGAGGCCCCCGCGGCCATCGTCGAGAAAAAAGGCCTGAAGCAGATCTCGGATGTGGGCGCGCTCGAGCAGATCAGCGACCAGCTGATCGCCGCCAACCCCGGCCAGGTCGAGAGCTACCGGAAAAACCCGAAGGCGCTCGGCTGGTTCGTGGGCCAGGTCATGCGCCAGACCCAGGGCCAGGCCAACCCGCAGCTGGTCAACCAGGTCCTGAAGCAGAAGCTGGGCGGGTGATGCCGCCAGCTTCTTCTGCTATCTTGGACGATTGAGCAGTGCCGGAACGCAGTTCATGGCCGAAACGACCCTCAGCGTGCGCTTGCCAGCCGAGATCGGGGCCCGGCTCGCCCGACTTGCGAAGAGCGCCTCGGTGAGCCAGTCCAAGCTCGTCGCGCAGGCCATCGTGGCTTACCTCGACGAGCAGGAGCGACAGCTCGAGAAGATTCGCGAGGGACTGGCCGATGCAAAGGCCGGTCGGGTCTTCCCTGACGGCGAAGTCACCCGCTGGCTCGACTCCTGGGGCACCGAGCACGAGCTGCCGCCGCCGAGATCCGGCTGATCTGGACGCCAGGACGCCATCTCGTATCGCGGGCTGGACCAATGCCGACCGAATCCTATCACCCAAGCTACGGCAAAGCTCTTCGAGGCGACTGTTGGCGTGCCGGTCACGAGGATGAGAAAGCCCCCGGCAAACTCACGATCCAACGTGACGGCCGATGCGAACTCACGCTTGATGAAGGTGGCACGGAGCTGCTCTCGCTGTACGCTGACGAAAATGTTCCCTTCCACGCCGAAGTCCTGCACCTACGTCCTACACCAGTCACGGTGTTCGGCCACATCAGCGTCGGCTCGGAAGCAGTCGGTATTGGCACCGCGGATATGCGTTGCTGGCACTATGGCCATGTTCAGGTGCATGAGCTTCTGTACGGTATCCACATCGTCGATAGAACCGCACCTCTTGGTGAACGCGTAGTTTTCCATGCAGATCACATTCACGAAATATTTCGACTGGATGCATTGAAGATAGGCACGCGTCCGCACAGAAAAATAAAGCTGCGATTTGAGCCACCACGGATCGAGGCAGTCCAATTAGATGATAACGTTGCACTGTACTTACAGTGCCAGTTAAAGCAACATTGGTTGTTATTAAATCAAGAAGAAATAACCTTTAAACAATTGACTCGCCTTGAGCTTCGTTACCGCGCTCCGATCTCTCTAGATGAGTGCAAAAGACATATTACCAAGATACAGACCTTCCTATCTTTCTGCCTTCAAATCGTGACGTTTCCCAGTGATGTCGTTTTGCTATGCCGCCCCTGTAAACACTTATCGCCGAGGCGAAATCGTTCACCTCGCTGGGTAACATTCGTAAGACGCTATTTAGTTGATAATGGAAACGCTTCTACCGGATCGAGAGCCGGTGGCGATGCGAAGTTGATTGACACATATATTGCCGAAGGAGTGCCGACAGTTTTAAATATGTTGCGCAAGTGGTGGTTGCATTACGCTAAGTTGGAGCCGGTTGTTGGTTTATATTTATCGACGCTCTCAGGGCGTATGAACCAAAAGTTCGTGGAATTTCTCCTTATCACGCAGGCGCTGGAAGCCTATCACCGTAGGATGATTGGTGGCGAGTATGAGGGTAGAACGACTTTCCGCGGTGGTCTTTTGTGTAAACTCGTTCAGGCCATTCCGTCAGACATAGATCTGGCTTATCGTAGCCGAATCATATCTGGATTGAAGTACCTCAATGAATATAGCTTAAGAAAGAGGCTGAGAACTCTCGTTCGGCGCAGAAAAAACGTAATAGCTTTTGCCTTTGAGAATGGCGACGAAACGGTAAATCAAATTGTCGATCTGAGGAACAAGTTTACGCATTATGACAATGCGATATCGGAAGTGGATTTCGTAGACATTAATTTGTGGAGATCGACCGCTCGAGCAAAGGTGCTATTAGATAGCTGTCTCCTGCACGAATTGGGGTTATCCGAAGAAGCCGCGAAGAAGGCAATTGATATCTGTTGCGGCCGGAACGGAGCGCACGTGCTACTATGAAGTGCTTAGCGACGGGCGATATGGCCTGGTCTGACCAAGGGGATCTTCGTCACGACCTCCACTCGCGCGCCTGATGATCTGACACGGGGTCGGCGTGCCCACCCGCACCGTCCATGACCACAAGAAGGTCGACGAGGATTATTTCAGCGAATGAGGTGACCCCTCCGCGCGCCGGGCGGGTCGCGGGGCGCGCGGGAAACTGCATGGCGACAAATGCGCGCGGCTGTCCTATGGTGGGAAAATGTCCGATCCGAACCCAGCGGATCTCGCCCAGACCGTGGCCCGGCTCGAGGCCCGGCGGGTGGAGCTCGAGGAGCTGACCGCGAGCCATCACGGCGAGGCGCGGCCGGTCGAGCTCGATCAGACCGGGGCCGGCCGCCTGTCGCGCATGGACGAGCTGCAGGCGCAGGCGATGGCGGTCGCGACCGAGCGCCGCCGGCAGATCGAGCTCGACCGGATCGACGCCGCGCTGCGCCGGATTGCGAGCGGCGATTACGGCTTCTGCCTGCGCTGCGGCGAGGACATCGGGCTCGAGCGGCTGGAGTTCGACCCGACCACGCCGCTCTGCATCGCCTGCGCCCGCGCCGGCGAGCGCTGACTTTTTCCACGTTCGATCGCGGCCACGGTCGCTGCCGAGGGCGCCTAGGATCTCGCGCTGGACCGCGACGTAGCCCGTCGGCCTGGACCGCGATCCGCGCCTCGAGCAGCCGGTGCGCCGCCGGCAGCGCGTGGAACGGCAGCGCCGGGTGGGCGTGATGCTCGGCGTGGTAGGGCATGTTCCAGGCGAGCCGCCGGACCAGCGCTGTGCTGCGGGTGGTCCGCGAGTTCTCGAGCATCGCCGGGACCAGGGACAGCCGGTGTGCTCGGCGAGCAGGTACATGCGCAGCAACGGCTGGCCGAGCAGCGCGGGCACCAGCCAGAAGACAGAGCAGCGCCTCGCTGCCGGCGACGATCGAGGCGAGCGCGAGCAGCGGCGTAGACGCCGAGCAGCAGGCGCGCCTCGCGTACGATCCGCGGCCGGGCGTGCGGGGCGATGAACGGTTCTCCCGCTCGCCCGAGCGCGTGGCGAAGCGTGGTCGGCAATCCGCTCGCGCCAATAGGGCAGGCCTGAGACCTGCCAGAGGTAGCCGCCAAGCGAGGCGGGCTTGGGCACCGCCAGCTCCGGATCGCGCGCCGGGTCCTGGGTGTAGCGGTGGTGGGTGAAGTGAAACGCGCGGAAATAGCCGGGCGGCAGCAGCAGCACCGCGCCGCAGATCCAGGCGACCGCATCGTTCAGCCGGCGGCTGCGGAACGCGGTGCGGTGGACCGCCTCGTGCAGCGGCGCGAACAGGAAGACGAGCACGATGCCGTGGACCAGCAGCGCCGGGGCGAGCCAGGGGCCCTGTACCACTTGCGACCGCGGCGCCGGTTGCGAGCAGCGCCAGCAGGTGCAGGCCGAGCTGAGCGAGCCCCTTCAGATCGGAGCGGGCGGTGAGGCCGAGCAGCGCCGCGCGCTCGCCGGCACCGGCGGCGCCGGTCGCGTAGATCGGCTCAGCGTGCGTGGCCATGACGGTCAATTTAGCACATTCGGGCTTGACGCCAGCCCCGGAAGCGTGTCGAAGGCCTGGGCCTGAGCGCAGGGTCGCTGGCCATCCGACCCGGAAGAACAGGAGCCATCGTCCATGCACAAGATCGCACGTCTGCTCGGGAGCCTCGTCCTCGCCATGACCCTCGCCAGCGCCGCCAACGGCCAGGACCTCGAGAACACGCTCTATCTGGACCTCCCGGCCGGCCGCGTCGTGATCGAGCTGCGCCCGGACCTTGCGCCCAAGCACGTCGCCCGGATCAAGGAGCTGGCGCGGGCCGGCTTCTACGACGGCATCACCTTCCATCGGGTGATCGATGGCTTCATGGCCCAGACCGGCGATCCGACCGGCACCGGGCGCGGCGGCTCCGACAAGCCCGACCTGCCGGCCGAGTTCTCCGCCGAGCCGTTCGCGCGCGGCACGCTCGGCATGGCCAGGACCATGGAGCCGAACAGCGCCAACAGCCAGTTCTTCATCATGTTCGCGCCGGCCCCGCATCTGAACGGCCAGTACACGGTCTGGGGCCAGGTGGTCGATGGCATGCAGTACGTCGATCAGATCGCCAAGGGCGAGCCGCCGGGCACGCCGGACAAGATCGTCAGATGCGGCCTGCCGCCGACGCCCAGTGAGCGGCCGGGGTACGCTCAGCGCCGCAAGCGCCGTTCCAGGTAGTCCTTGAGTGCCACCGCGTTGTTGCGCTCGCTGTCCTTGGCGGCGAAGACCAGCGTGAGGCGGCCCTCGCCCGCCCGTCTCGCGAGGTCCTCGATCGCCGGCCCCTGCCCGTCCAGCTCGCGAAAGTAGCGCTCGCGGAATTTTTCCCACTTCTCCGGATCATGGGCGAACCACTTGCGCAGCGTCGGGCTCGGCGCCACGTCCTTGAGCCAAGCGTCGAGCATGAGCGCATCCTTCGTGATCCCGCGTGGCCAGACCCGGTCGACGAGCGCGCGGTAGCCGTCGCTCTCGGCAGGCGGGTCGTAGGCGCGCTTCAGCCCGATCGGCATACGACGATGAACAGGCGGCGGAACGGGAACAGCGTGCGGCCGTCCGGCCGCCTGGGTAGGCGCCGCGCAGGCGTCGCCGGTAGTCCGCCTCGAACGCACGCAGCTCGTCCTGATCCAGCGCCGCCTGGACCGGGCGGAGCGCCGTCGACCGGGTCCAGGCCAGCACCGGGTCCTCGCCCTCCAGCACCTGGAGGTACTCGGTCTCCCAGATGTCGAGGCCGGCCGCGAGCGGCGCCAGCAGATCGTAGTACCAGGCGGGCGCGCCGACCGGCTCGGCCGGCAGCAACGGGCGCAGCCGCCGGGCCCAGGGCCCCGCCTCGGCGACCGCGCGCAGCAGCGCATGCGAGGGCGCGCCGAAATTGCGCGGCATCTGGACCGCGAGCACGCCGCCCGGCCGGAGATGCCCGAGCAGCCGCGGCAGCAGCGCCGCGTGGTCCGGCAGCCATTGCAGCACGGCGTTGGCGAAGACGACGTCGAACGGGGCGGCCGGCGTCCAGCGGGCGATGTCGGCCTCGAGCCAGCTCGCCGCGCAGGCCGCTCGCGCGGGCCTTGGCCAGCATCGCGGCCGAGCTGTCGAGCCCCAGGACCTCCGCCTGCGGGCCAGCGCGCCACCAGCAGCGCGGTCGAGTTGCCGGGCCCGCAGCCCAGATCCGCGACCCGCGCCGGCGCTGACAGCGGGACCCGCGCCAGCAGATCGACCGCCGGCCGGGTCCGGTGGTCGCCGAACGCGAGATACCGCTCCGGGCTCCAGGTCATGCGAGCGGCCGCACGCGCTCGGCAAGCGCCGTGGCGCGCACGCCGCGACCAGCCGCCGATCGGCGGTGACCAGGAGCGCTCCCTCGGCTTCCGCGAGCGCCAGGTACAAGCAATCGTAGACCGGATGACCCAGCTCGCGCGCCAGCGACAGCCGCGCGCTCGATCAGCCGATCGAGCGGCACCAGCCGCTGGAACGACCTCGACGACATCGCTAGCGATGTCGTCGAAGCTGAGCCGCGTCGATCTCGCGCCGGCGGAGCGACTTCCAGGCGGCGTTGCAGACTTCGGCGACAACCAGTTCCGGCGCGACCAACGATTCGGCGCTGTTCAGAAGATCGATTGCCAGATCGCTCCTCAGCTCTTTGACCATCCACTTGAGCGCCACGCTCGCGTCGACGACCACTGTCATCGGCTGTCGCGGTCCTCACGGATCAGATCCTCGGCGAGCATGCGGGGGCCGGGTGGCGTCAGCTCGCGACAGGCGGCGAGCCGCTGCCGCAGCTCCTCCCGGCTCGGCTTGGCCGCCTCGGCGAGCACGTCGCGCAGCTGCTGCTCGAGCGAGACGCCGCGCGCTCTCGCGCGCCGCTTGTGCGCCGCGATCACCTGCTCGTCGAGCTTACGCACGATCACCTGGCCCATCGGCCGCCCTTCTGATGATTGCGCCGATGATAGCGCGACGCCCGCCGTCGGTGCAACCGCGGCTCAGCTGGCGGCGTAGGGCGAGACGACATAGGGCGGCCCGCAGTTCTGGGCGATGCCGTCGCCGAGCATCTGGTAGCCCTCGCCGGCGGGGTCGAGGCCGAGCGCCAGGAAGCCCGCGACCGGCGCCGCGACCACGACGCTCGCGGCGCAGACCACGGACTTGAACGCGAACGCGAACGGCGTGCCGACCACGCTCACCGCCCAGCCCGCGGCGCTGGGGCTGGGCCTCGAGGCCGGGCGCTCGGCGGCGGCGTTCATCGCCACCGGCTCGGCGCCGGAGCCGGCCGCGGCCGGACCCGGCTTGCGGTCGGCGCCGTTGGCGCAGGCCGCGAGCGCCAGCATCAGCGGGATCACCCAGGTCTTTCCCGACATAGCTTTCCCTCCGTCGGCAGTTTGCACTCGTGCCGGTCTGGCCGGCCAGTGATGTGGGGTTGCCCGGTCCCTCTCATCTTGCCGCTCAGGCGCGCATCCGCGCGCCGGTCGGATCGAAGAACGGGCGCAGGCCCGCGTCGGCCGGATAGCGATCGCCCGCGATCTCGATCGCAAAGCGCGCCTGGCGAAGCATCTCGGGCGTGACCCCGTCCGGGTGGCGGACCCAGCCCATGCCGAGCGCGCTCCCGAGCGTATGGCCGTAGCCGCCTGAAGTCAGCAGGCCGATCCGGGCGCCGTCCATCACGATCGGCTCGTCGTGGTGCAGCAACGGCAAAGCGTCCTGGAGCTTGAACTGGACCAGACGCTTGCGCGGAACCCGCTCGCGTTGGCGCAGCAGCGCGTCGCGGCCGATGAAGCCGCCCCGCTTGTTCAGCGCGACCGCAAAGCCGAGGCCGGCCTCGAACGGCGTGTCCTGATCGCCGAGGTCGTGGCCGAAGCTGCGGAACCCCTTCTCCAGCCGAAGCGAGTTCAGCGCGTGGAAGCCCGCGAGCCGGATCTGATCGCCCGCCTGCCCGAGGATCAGATCGAGCACCGGGCCCGCGAATTCGCTCGGCAGGTAGAGCTCGAAGCCAAGCTCGCCGACGTAGGAGGTCCGCTGCGCCCGGACCAGCGCGTAGCCGAGCTCGATTTCCCGAGAGATCGCGAACGGGAAGGCAGTGTTGGTGAGATCGGTCGCGGTCAGGCGCGCGAGCAGCGCCCGGCTCTCGGGCCCATCAGCCCGAGGACGGCGAAGCCCGAGGTGACGTCGGTCAGGTACGCGCGGGCGTCGTCCGGGATGTGGCCGCGCAGCCAGTGGAAATCCCGCGTCTGGGTCGCAGCACCGGTCGTGATCATGAAGCGGTCGCCGGCGAGGCGGGTCACGGTCAGGTCGGCCTCGATGCCGCCCTGCTCGTTCAGCCACTGGGTATAGACCACGCGCCCCGGCTCGACCGCGACCTCGTTGGCGCAGACCTGCTGCAGCACCGCTTCGGCATCAGGGCCTTGCAGCAGAAACTTGCCGAACGAGGACAGATCGAACAGGCCAGCGCCTGTGCGCACCGCCCGGTGCTCGGCCGCCACGCGCTCGAACCAGCGGGGCCGGCCATACGAATAGTCGTACTGCGGGGCGGTCCCGGGCTTGCCGTACCAGCCCGGCCGCTCCCAGCCGGCGGCTTCGGCGAAGCAGGCGCCGCGCGCCGCCAGGCGCTCGTGCACGGGCGACAGCCGGGCCGGGCGCGCACTCGCGTACTGCCGGTCCGGCCAGTGCATCGCGTAAAGCAGGCCCAGGCCCTCGACCGCGCGATCGCGGACGTAGCGGGCCGTGCCCTGGAATGGCTGCATACGCCGGATGTCGACGTCCCAGAGGTCGACCGGCGGGTGCCCGTTGGCGATCCATTCGGCCAGCGCCTTGCCGGCGCCGCCGGCCGACTGGATGCCGATCGAGTTGAAGCCCGCGGCCACGAAAAAGCCCTTGAGCTCGGGCGCCTCGCCGAGATGGTAGCGGTCGTCCGGGGTGAAGCTCTCGGGACCGCAGAAGAATTTTCGGACTCCGACCTCGGCGAGCGCCGGGATGCGGCGCATCGCATCCTCGAGGAACGGCATGAAGTGGTCCCAGTCCTCGGGCAGCTCGCCGAACTCGAAGTCGTCCGGGATGCCGTCCATGCCCCAGGGCTTGGCCGCCGGCTCGAACGCGCCGACCAGCAGCTTGCCGGCATCCTCCTTGGCGTAGAGGCAGCCGTCAGGATCGCGCAGTACCGGCAGGTCTTTGGGCAGCCCCGGCATCGGCTCGGTCAGCACGTAGAAATGCTCGCAGGCCTGGAGCGGCACGTTGACGCCGGCCAGGCGCCCGAGTGCCCGGCCCCACATGCCGGCGCAGTTGACCACGACCTCGGCTGCGATCGGGCCCTGCTCGGTGACCACCCCGGCGACCCGGCCGTTGGCCTGCGTGATGCCGGTGACCTTGCAGCCCTCGACGATCTGCGCCCCGGCCATCCGGGCGCCTTTGGCCAGCGCCTGGGTGATGTCGATCGGGTTGGCCTGGCCGTCGCTCGGGATGAAGATCGCGCCGGCCAGATCCTCGATTTCGATCAGCGGGTTGAGCGCGCTCGCCTCGGCTGGGCTCAGGACCTCGACCTCGAGGCCGAAGGTGCGGCCCATCGAGGCGGCGCGCTTCAATTCGGTGAAGCGCTCGGCGGTGCGGGCGAGGCTCAGGCTGCCGTGCTGGCGAAAGCCGGTCGGCTGGCCGGTCTCGGCCTCGAGCCGGCCGTAGAGCTCGGCCGAGTATTTGGCGAGCCGGGTCAGGTTTTCGGTCGCGCGCAGCTGGCCGATCAGCCCGGCCGCATGCCAGGTCGTGCCGGAGGTCAGCTGCTTGCGCTCGAGCAGCAGCACGTCCTGCCAGCCGAGCCTGGTCAGGTGATAGGCGAGCGAGCAGCCGACCACGCCGCCACCGACGATCACGGCTCGTGCCGCTGCGGGTAGATCCGCGGCCATCGCCCCCTCCTCGTCCCGAGGTCACGGCGCCAGGCTTGCGCTTGCCCCGGCCCGCCCGTCAAGCCATCGGCGGCCAACTTTTGCCCGGTGAGGCCAGGCCTCAGAGCGGGCGGCTGGCGCAGGCCTGGTAGGTGTGGGACCAGGGGCGCAGGCGCTCGAAGGTGGCGCTCGCCGCGAGCACGTCGATATCAGCGTAGCGGCGGCCGACGATCTGCATGCCGACCGGCAGGCCGTCGACGATGCCGGCCGGGATCGAGGCCGCCGGGTGGCCCGAGAAGTTGATCAGGTAGGTCAGGCACCAGCCGATCAACGGGTCGACCGTCTCGCCCTCGACCTGGCTCGGGCCGACCGTGTTGCCGTCGCTCGCGTTGTCGACCGGCAGGCAGGCGAGCGTCGGGGTCACCAGCAGGTCGTAGTCGGCGAGCACGTTCTGGATCGCGCCGTAGATCTCGGTGCGGGTCGCCTGATCGTTGTACAGGTCGAGCGCCGACATGCCGTAGCCGTGGTCGACCCAGCGCAGATACTGCGGCGGGAAGTCGTCGCGGTGGTCCTTGAGCAGATCGACCCCATTGGCCTTGAAGATCTCGAAGGTCTGGACGTTGAGCGGGCTGATCAGGCGGCACCAGAGGTCGCTGAGCTCCTGCTGCGGCCGCTTGATCCCGACCGAGATCTCCTCGACCACCGCACCTGCATCCTCGAACGCGCGGACCGCCTTGGCGACCGTCTCGGCGACCCGCTTATCGACTGGAAAGACATCGAAGTTCGGGCTGTAGGCGATCTTCCAGCCGTGGATCGAGGCGCGGGTCGCGAGCGTGAAATCGACCTGCTCGTCGAGGCTGAACGGATCGCGCGGGTCGTAGCCCGCGAGCGCGGTCAGCGCGAGCGCCGCATCCTCGACCGTGCGCGTGATCGGCCCCTCGAAAAGGAACGGCGTCGTGCCGCCGAAGGCATTGGCGCCGGCGAAGAACGGCACCCGGCCGAACGAGGCCTTGTAGCCGTAGACGCCGCACCAGGACGCCGGAATCCGGATCGAGCCGCCGCCGTCAGTGCCTTCGGCGAACGGCAGCAGGCCGTCGGCGACCGCGGCCGCACTGCCGCCCGAGGAGCCGCCGCTGTTCTTGCCCGGATCGAACGGATTGCGCGCCGGCCCGAACAGCGGGTTGTCGCAGGTGCCGCGAAAGCCCATGACCGGGCTGTTGGTCTTGCCGACCAGGATCGCGCCCGCGCGCTCGATCCGCTCGGCAAAGGCGCAGTAGAAGTCCGGCACGAAGTCCTTGAGCGCGCGCACGCCGCCGAAGGTGCTGGGCCAGCCGGGCTTGAAGTCGAACAAATCCTTGATCGCGGTCGGCACGCCGTGCAGCGGGCCGAGCGCCGCGCCCGACATCAGCGCCTGCTCGGCCTCGCGGGCGCGGGCGCGGGCATCCTCGAAGCCGAGGTAGACGAGCGCATTCAGGCTCGGGTTGCGGGCCTCGATCCGGGCGATGCACGCGTCCACGACCTCGACCGGCGACAGATCGTGCCGGCGGATCCGCAGCGCCAGATCGGTCGCCGACAGATGCGCGATCTCGTCCGCCAGCGTCATCGGTGTCTCCCTGCTCCCTGCCGAACCTGAGACAGACTAGATTTTCACACTGCCGCGGCCAAGCCGAAAAGGGCGAGCCTCCCGATCATCCATCGCGGGCCCGGACGCCTTGCCGAGCAGCGATTTCGCCCACTATCTGAAGGCGGTCGACTACCAGACCCCGGCGATCACCGACCTCGGCGACCAGCCGGTCGGCAATCGCCCAGCAACTACTCGCTTGTGCTCTCGCGCAATCGCTGGTATTTAAGTTCAACTGCGTATAAAAATAGCTGGCCGCAGTATTGACGTGAGCCTCGGGTTTTGACCGGCCCGGTGCCTTTGGTGCTGCAGCCAGAGGAGGGTTTGAGGAAAGGGCACCGCCCGCGTACCTCCAGATTGCGTTGGAGTGATGACGATGGCGGCGTTGGGGCCATTTCCTGAGCTGGTCGAGCCCCAGCCTCTCGACCCCGACCGCATCAACGGCGTCGACCAGACGCGCCTGACGATCGGCGCCGAGGCCGATGCCGTGATCACCTTCCAGGACGAGGTGGCCGCGTTCGAGAGCGTGCTCGGGGTCTACCTGATCGACCCCGACGGCACGATCGGCGACCCCAAGATCGTCTTCCCGCGCATCGAGCACGCCGATCCTCTGCCGGGGTTACCCGAAGTCCGGCCGGGCGGCGGGCCGCTCGCGCAGGGCGAGGCGGTCCACCTGAACGCGCTCTATCCGGCCGCCGACCTCCAGACCGGCCAGGCGTTCGGCTTGTTCCTCGTCGCCGACGGCGCCGACCTCAACCCGGACGCCGTGTTCGACGGCAGCGGCAAGCTGGAGTTCGTCAACACCACGACCGGCGAGCCGGCGAAGGTCGCCGATGCCGCCGCCGGGATCGCGCTGCGCCACGTCGCCGACGACGGCACCGTGGAGACGGTGGCGGGCGAGGTCTTCCACACCGCCGATGCCGATCCCGACCGGCTCGAGAACAACCTCAACCCGGGCGGCGCCGAGCGCGTGGTCTCGGGCCTCGATCCCACCAGCGGAGCGCTGCTGCTCGGCTTCGAGGACCTGACCGACTTCGACTTCAACGACGTAGTGATCGGCCTCGCCCCGCCGGGCGTGACACCGCCGCCGATCGTGACCCCGCCCGCCTCGCTCGCCGACCTCGACGGCACCAACGGCTTCCGGCTTCCTGGCATCGATGCGTACGATCGGAGCGGGTTCTCGGTCGCCGGGGCCGGGGACGTCAACGGCGACGGGTTCGCCGATCTCATCATCGGCGCTCCCGGCCCTGGCCCTTATACTGCCGGGAAGAGTTATGTCGTGTTTGGGAGGGCTGCCGGTTTCGGTCCCAGCTTCGACCTCGCGACCCTCGACGGCAGCAACGGCTTTCGCCTCGACGGCATCGATCCGGATGACTTTAGTGGCCTCGGGGTCGCGTCCGCCGGAGACTTCAATGGCGACGGCTTCGGCGATCTCATCATCGGCGCTCCTCTTGCCGGCGAGAGCTACGTCGTGTTCGGCAGAGCCTCGGGGTTCGCTGCTAGCGTCGACCTGGCGGCCCTCGACGGCGCCAATGGCTTTCGCCTCGACGGCATCGACTCGTTCGACCTGAGCGGCTGGTCGGTCGGCGGCGGCGGTGACGTCAACGGCGACGGCTTCGGAGACCTCATCATCGGTGCTCGAGACGCCGGCGAGAGCTACGTCGTGTTCGGCAGAGCCTCGGGGTTCGATGCCAGCCTCGACCTCGCGGCCCTAGACGGCACCAACGGCTTTCGCCTAAACGGCGCTGGGATCGGTTACTCCGTCACCGGGGCTGGGGACGTCAACGGCGACGGCTTCGCTGATGTGATCGTCGGCGCTCCCGCCGCCAATTACGGTGCCGGCGAGAGTTACGTCGTGTTCGGCAGGGCCTCCGGTTTCAGCGCCAGTCTCGACCTCGCGAGCCTCGACGGCACGAACGGTTTCCGCCTCAGAGGGATCGCTGGGAGCAGCGGCCTAGGCGATGCCGGTGACCTGAGCGGTCATTCCGTCGCCTCGGCCGGGGACGTCAACGGCGACGGCTTCGGCGATATCGTCATCGGAGCTCCGCGCGCCGACGTTGGCTACGAAGGTGCCGGCGAAAGTTACGTGGTGTTCGGCAGAGCCTCTGGGTTCGACGCCAGCCTTGATCTCGCAACCTTGGACGGCAGCAACGGCTTTCGGCTCATCGGCATCGGTTTTAACGACAGCAGCGGCTATTCCGTCGCCGGGGCTGGGGACGTGAACGGCGACGGTTTCGACGATATCATCATCGGTGCGGTTGAGTTCTTCACCGGCTATGGCGATAGTTTCGTCGTGTTTGGCAAAGCCTCGGGGTTCAATGCCAGCATCGATTTGGCGACCCTGGACGGCGCCGATGGCTTTCGCCTCGACGGCGTCGGTCCAGGCGGAGACCAGAGCGGCCATTCCGTCGCCGGAGCCAGGGACGTCAACGGCGACGGCTTCGCCGACGTCATCATCGGTGCTCCCTATGCCGTCGGGGACCTCTTTCCCGGCGAGAGCTACGTCGTCTTTGGCAGCAACTTCACCGGCGCGGTGACCCAGCTCGGCGGCCCGGGCTTGACGACACCCTTGCGGGCATCGCCCGGCGCATGAACGTCATCCTCGCGTGCCCAGGGCGACGACACGCTGCTCGGCAACGGCGGCATCGACGTGCTGAACGGCGGCGCGGGCGACGACCTGCTGGCCCTGCTCGATCCCGCATTTCTCGAGGCTTCGGCACCGGCCGGGCGGATGGTCGGCGGCACCGGCAGCGATACGCTGCGTCTCGACGGCACCGGCGGCTTCCAGCCTCGAGGTCGCGGCGCGATCCCGGACCCGCGCTTCCAAAGCATCGAGAGCATCGACCTGAAGGCGGCGGCAACGGACGCTCGCGGTCAACGTGCTCGAGATCCTGAACCTCAGACGACACCTCGAACACGCTGACGGTACTCGGCGACGACAGCAACGCGGTCAGCGGCAGCCTGCCGGGCGGGTTCAAGGCACGACGACGGTCGGCGGGGTCGACTTCGACACCTTCACGGTCGACCAATGGTTTCCGGTCCTCGACCGGCATCGGTACGATTCCTCGGGTTCGTCGGTCGAGCGGCGCGGGCGACGTCAACGGCGATGGTCTCGCCGACCTGATCTCGGCCCGGCATTGATGGTTTCACGACCTGGCGATAGCTACGTGGTGTTCGGCGATTCCTCGGGCGGCTTCGGTGACGTGCTCGACCGCGGGCGACGGCACAACGGTCCGCCGATGGCATCGATCCGACTCGGTCTCGATAGCGGGGCGGGCGACTCAACGGGGACGGCTTCGCCGACCGATCGTCGGGGCCGACGCCGAGCCAGCGCCGGTGCGAGCTACGTCGTGTTCGGCGACCCGGGCGGTTTCGGCGGCGCGCTCGACCTCGCCGCCCTCGACGGCACCAACGGCTTCCGCCTCGATGGCATCGACCCGTACGATCACTCGTACTCGGTGAGCGGGGCGGGCGACGTCAACGGCGACGGCTTCGCCGACCTGATCGTCGGCGCTTTCGAGGCCGATCCGGGGGGGCGATACCATGCCGGTGAGAGCTATGTGGTGTTCGGCGACCCGGGCGGCTTCGGTGGCGCGCTCGACCTCGCCAGCCTCGACGGCACCAACGGCTTCCGCCTCGAGGGCATCGATCCGTTCGATACTTCGGGCTCATCGGTGAGCGGGGCGGGCGACGTCAACGGCGATGGCTTCGCCGACCTGATCGTCGGGGCTGCCCGCGCCGATCCGGGTGGGCGAAGCTTTGCCGGTGAGAGCTACGTGGTGTTCGGCGGCAATTTCACCGGCGCCGTCACGCAGCTCGGCGGCGCGGGCGACGACACCCTTACGGGTACGCCCCACGATGACGTGCTCCTCGGCGCCCAGGGCGACGACACGCTGCTCGGCAATGGCGGCGTCGACGTCTTGAACGGCGGCGAGGGCGACGACCTCCTCGCCCTGCTTGATCCCGCTTTCCTCGAGGGCTTCGGCACCGGCGGCGGGCTGATGGTCGGCGGCACCGGCAGCGACACGCTGCGCCTCGATGGCGCCGGCGCGGACCTCGACCTCGGCGCGATCCCGGACCCGCGCTTCCACAGCATAGAGAGTATCGATCTGAACGGCGAGGGCAACGCGCTCGCGGTCAAAGTGCTCGAGATCCTGAACCTGGACGACGCCTCAAACACGCTGACCGTGCTCGGCGACGACAGCAACGCGGTCGGCGGCAGCCTGCCGGGCGCCGTTCAGGGCACGACGACGGTCGGCGGGGTCGACTTCGACACCTTCACGGTCGACCAGGCGCAGCTCCTGGTCCAGACCGGCGTCGACACCAGCGGGATCGAAGTCGCGTAGCGCCGAGCGACGCGCGGCGGGGAGGCGAATGGCCGAAACGACGCCGGATGCTGCGGTGCCCAAGCTGGAGCTGCTGCCGTCGCGCCAGTTCCCGAGCTGGCTCGCCGAGCAGAATCTCTCGCTCGCGTTCACGACCTACCAGACCGGCAAGCTGTTCCTGGTCGGGCTGCAGCCGAACGGCCGGCTGTCGATCTTCGAGCGCACCTTCAACCGCGCCATGGGCCTCTGGGCGAGCCCGCAGACGCTGTTCCTCTCGACGCTGTTCCAGCTCTGGCGGTTCGACAACGCGCTCGAGCCCGGCCAGGCGTACCAGGGCTACGACCGGCTCTACGTGCCGCGGGTCGCGTGCACCACGGGCGACCTCGACGTCCACGACATCGCCTTCGATGCCTAGGGCCGGATCGTGTTCGTCAACACGCTGTTCAGCTGTCTGGCCACGGTCAGCGAGACCCACAGCTTCACGCCGCTCTGGCGGCCGCCGTTCATCTCGCAGCCTCGCCGCCGAGGACCGCTGCCACCTGAACGGCCTGGCGCTGAAGGACGGCCGGGCCGCTTACGTGACCGCGGTCAGCCGCGCGGACGTCGCCGACGGCTGGCGCGACCGGCGGACCGGGGGCGGGGTCGTGGTCGACGTCGCCGCGAGCGAGGTCGTGCTGGAGGGCCTCTCGATGCCGCACTCGCCGCGCTGGCACGACGCGGGCGACGCCGGCTCTGGCTGCTCAATTCCGGCACCGGCTGGCTCGGCCATGCCGACCTCGAGCGCGCCCGGTTCGAGCGGGTCGCCTTCTGCCCGGGCTACGCTCGGGGCCTGGCCTTCACGGGCGGTTCGCGGTGGTCGGCCTGTCCAAGCCGCGCGAGAACCGGACCTTCGCCGGCCTGCCGCTGGACGAGGAGCTGGTGCGACGCGACGCCGAGGCGCGCTGCGGCCTGATGGTGGTCGACCTGCGCTCGGGCGATGCCGTCCATTGGCTGCGGCTCGAAGGCGTGGTCGAGGAGCTGTACGACGTCGCGGTCCTGCCCGGCGTGCGCCGGCCGATGGCGCTCGGCTTCAAGACCGACGAGATCCGCCGCATGATCACGGTCGGCGACCCTGAGCAACTTTAGGGACCCGCAGGCGCGGGTCTCGATGGCCACGAGGGGTGCGCCGCGCTCAACGTGTGGAGACCCAGTCTCGCCGGCACCATTCTGCTGAGGGTTCTTGTCCACGGGCGGGGCCGGGTGCGGTCTCGAAGGCCAGGATCCCCGGCTCGCCAGCGCGAGCGCCAGGATTATTCTCGGCTAAGCGCTGATCATGGCGACCGCCTGGTCGGCAGCGCTGGGCGGAGAAACCGCAGCTCAGCGCTGCGCGAGGTGCACGACGCTCTGGAGTGGGTCCATAAGTTTTTCTAATTAAGTCTGTGCGCTGACGGGGGGCGCCGAATTTGCCCGGCGGTCGATGTCCCGATCTCCGAATTTCGAGAGCCCCGCTTCCAGCGCCAGCGCCAAGTGTTTGACGTGAGGATCTTGGCACCAGAGCTTCATTACTCGCGCGCGGCTGGCGTAAGTCGCGCCTCTGGTCCCGGTCCTCGCGTGCCGGCGATTTTGAGTTCCGCCATTGCGTCCTTGATCGCGGCGTGGACAGTTGTCGATCCCTCCAGCTCGAGCCCGTCTTTCAGCGCCGCGACCAGGCGGGTCTTCCAATGTTTCCGGTCGAAATCCTGTAGGACTTCCCTCATAGACCGGGGGATCACCGGGCCGCCCCTGGAGAACAACCACCTTGCCCCTAACCGGCAGCAAGGAGCAGTAGCCCGCCCACGCGCGCATGAGCCTACGGCGTTTCTCGAACAGGTCTCCCCGCTCACAGGCAGCCTCCGTCTTGTCCTTCAGGACGTACGCCAGCGCCGCCTCGGCGAGCTCGCGGGGGTAGTTGGTCTGCTCGGCGCACCAGTCCCGGAAGCTCGACCTGAAGCCGTGCACCGTGTAACCGTTGCCGTCCATACCGCCCAGCAGCTCGAGCATGGCCAAGTTGCTGAGCCCGCGGCCCGGGCGTGCGCCGATGAACAGGTGAGGGTTGCCCTTCTCCCGCGGCAGCTTCTCGAGGGCCTCGATCATGCGGGGCGCCAGTGGCACCCGATGCTGCTTCTCGGTCTTCATGCGGCAGCTGGGGATCGTCCACGTCTTCATGCCCCAGTCGATCTCATCCCAACTCGCGCCGATTGCCTCGCTGGTCCTGGCGGCGGCGAGGATCGTGAACTCGAGGGCCCGGGCGCTGATGCTGTCCTGCCCGCGCGGCTGAGCCATGAAGCCGGGAACCTCGTCGTAGGGCATGGCCGACTGATGGCGAACCTTACGCACGTCGGTTTTCTTCGGGAGCAGTTTATCTACATGCCCGCGCCAGCGGGCCGGGTTATCGCCCTGCCGGTGGTCCCGCGCTGTTGCCCAATCCAGGACGGACTCGATCCGTCCCCGGACCCGGCTTGCGGTTTCCGGCTTGGTGCGCCAGATCGGATCGATCACCTGCATGACCAACCCGGTGTCGATCGCCCGCACGGGCATGTCGCCGAGCAGCGGATAGACGTAGGTGTCGAGCGTGTTGCGCCACTGCTGCCGATGCTTCAGGTTCCGCCAGCTGGTCTCGTGCGCAGCGATATAGGCCTCTCCGCACTCCCGAAACGTCATGGTGGCCGCCTCGGCCAGCGCCTTTCTGGCCAGTTCAGCGTCGCGATGCTCGATCGGGTCGATCCGCTCGAGCAGGAGTTTCCCTGCCGGCGCGCGCCTTGTCCCGCGCCTCGGCCAGGGTGACGATCTCCAGGGAGCCCAGGCCCATCCAGCGCTGGCGGCGGTTCAGCATGTAGCGGAACAACCAGCTCCGGTTGACGCCCCTACCGTCGACCTTCGCCTCAGCCCGGACGTACAGATTGCGGCTCACCCGATAGGGCGTAGCCCTCGACTTCAGCTCGGCCACTTCTCGCGCTGTGAGATCCTTCACCCGCCCGCCTCCCGGCCTACGAACCAACCTACAAACCAGCATTGGCTGGTACCGCGACCCTGACGGATGGCGCAAGACTATTCGCGGCCCACATCTCTAGGGAGACTGCCGTCTAGGAGACGGCGTTGGATCAAGCCGGACTAGGCGGAAACGGACACCCCATCCGCCAGCTAGCGTGCGTCTTCATGGTGGCCGTTTATTGACATGCGATATTAGCCAGCACCGATCAGTTAATCAGCACGAGCCGTACGCGGAAAAGCAGCTTCGGTGATCTTTTCAGAGGATCAACCTTCGGCCCCGGCATGGATCTCGGTGGCTTCGCCAAGGAGCTGGCCGTCCCCTTCGGCAGGAGCAGGCCCAGGAAATCCTAGTGGCAGCGCTGGGTCTGGCGGCGCACGTCGGGCACGGCGAGACCAGGCGGGCCTCCTGACGGAGGCCGAGCAGGTGCCGACCATCGCGGCCGGTGCAAGATCATGCTGTGGTTGGCGGCTCCAGCCCCCACGCCCGTCCCCTTCGACCTTCAGACGGTTGCACATACACTGAACTGCCAAGCGATCTGAACGAAGGAGGAAGATATGGCCATCACAAGCCGTCCGCTGCTGGCGGTGGACGGCAACTCCTTGGCCCACCGCGCCTACCACGCCTTGCCGAAGTCGATCCGCCGGCGCGGCAACCGAGGCGGCGGCGCCATCGTCGGCTTCGCGAACCTGCTCTTGCGCCTCTACCAGGACGAGCAGCCCCGCGCCGTGCTGGTGGGCTGGGACACGCTGGATGCGCCGACCTATCGGCATAAGGCGCTCGAAGGCTACCAGGGCGGGCGCAGGTTCGATGCCGAGCTGATCGACCAGCTCGAAGTGCTACCGCGGTTCGTGGCCGCCTGCGGCTTCGCTTGGGCAAAAGCTGCCGGCTACGAGGCCGACGATTTCCTCGCGGCGGCCGTGGCTGACGAGGAGGGGCGCGGCGGCACTGTCCTGGTCGCAAGCGGTGATCGCGATGCGTTTCAGCTGGCCTCCGACCGGACGACGATCCTGCAGCCGGTGCGGGCCGGCGAGATGGCCCGCATCGGACCGGCGGGGGTGCTCGAGCGCTACGGCGTCGAGCCCGGGCAGGTGCCCGACTTCATCGCCCTGCGCGGCGATCCCTCGGACAAGCTGCCGGGTGCCAAGGGTGTCGGACCTAAGGGTGCGGCGAAGCTGCTGCGCCAGCACGGCACGCTCGAACAGGCGCTCGAAGCCGGCGAGTTGGCGGGGCAGGCGGACGAACTGCGGCTCTATCGCCGGATCGCGACGATGGACGGCGCGGCGCCGCTGCCCCCGTTGCCCGACCAGAAGCCGACCTGGACAGCCGCCGCTGACCTCGCGCGTGCCTGGGAGCTGAACCGTCTGGCCGAGCGTCTCGCTGCGCTGGCGCAATCTGCACAATGAGCGCAGCTCGGAAGACAATAAGCTACGCGCAGCCGTCGTAATACGTGCCGGAGGCCTTGGATGAGCTGGCTCTGGCACAGACCGGCAATCGCAGTTCCTGCAAAGGGCGGCAGCGCGGCCGCCGCCCCCGGACCTCCGTAGACTTCGACTACGCGCCAATTGCAGAGCAGGGGTTTCCGCACCAGACCGCGAAATCGAATAGCGATGCAGATCGTCAGCTTGTCGAGCCACGCCTCCCTTCAATCTTTGGCTTCTCAAGTGGCGGAGCCGAGTCGATCAGATCGTGGCCAGGAAACCGATGCTCGACATGGGCCACGATTTCGTCGACGAAACGCTCGGCATACGGCGCGAGAAAGCGTTCTGGATGCCACGCAATGCTGGTCCAGCGTCCGATAGAGGCATCACGGCTGACCAGCGGCCTCGCCAACATGCCAGGTTGTTAAATCGAGACCGGCGATGGAACGATGGCGACGCCGTAGCTGGCAGCCGCGAGCGCGATCAGCGTGTGGGGAGCAGCGCTTTCCAGAAGCACCTGCGGTCTCAAATGCGCGTGATGACAAGCCTCCTCAAACCAAAGCCGCGAGGCGAAGGCGCGGTGCAGCAGCAATAGCGCATGGTCAGACAACGCCGTTATGTCGAGCGGGCCGAGGTTTCGCAGCGGGTGCGTGGATGCCGCCACAGCCATCAAATGCATCGGATAAAGCAGCCGGCCGGGGAGCGCTGGGTCAACCGCGGGCATTATGGCGAGGTGCACGTCGCCCTGCTCAAGGCGGCTCGGCAGGCGGGCGCCGCCATCCTCGACCAGATGGACCTCAACGTTCGGGCAACACTGCCGATACCGCAATAGGAAGCCTGCAAGCAGGTTCTCGATGACCTGGGGTGTGGCCCCAACCCGTAGAATACCTGCCTCGCCTCCTCTGAGCGCGCGCGCCCGCTCCGCCAGCGCATCAAGATCGGCAAGCAAGCGCCGTCCTTGTCGCAGGAGGTCCTCGCCTTCGGCGGTAAGCCGGACTTGCCGACCAGTCCGGTCGAACAGCGGCATGCCGATCTCCGCCTCGAGCGCCTGGATCTGGCGGGACAGGGCAGGCTGGCTGAGGAACAGCCGATCAGCCGCCCGGCCGAAGCTGCCGGCATCGGCGATTGTCGCAAAGGCGCGCAGGTGGCGCAGGTTCATGCCCCAACAATGCTATTTCTGCATCAAACAAACAACGATAAATGCATTGGACGCATAGGAGGTGCCTCACCTAACCTAAGTGCACCAAAACCGTTGCCGAGGAGGCTGCCATGCCAAGGGCGATCCCCAATCGGGCGCTTTTAGCGGCCACGCTGATCGCCCTCGTCGCGCCATCCATGGGGCCATCGCGAGCAAATCCCGTCATCGACTGGAACATCGTCGCGATTGATGCGATGGCCGTGCCGCCCAACGCGGTGCTGCAGTCGCGCACGCTCGCCATCGTCCATGGCGCCATCTTCGATGCGGTCCATGCCGTGGCGCGGGCGGGACCCGCCTATGCAGTCGATCTCGAGGCGCCGCCAGGCACCTCGATCGAGGCCGCGCTCGGCGTGGCCGCGCATGACGTGCTCGTGCAGCTTGCCCCGATGCAGCAGCCGAAGCTCGATCAGGCGCTGGGCAAGGCTCTGGCGGAGCTGCCGGACGGCTCGGGCAAGAAGGCCGGGATGGCGATCGGCGCGCAGGTCGCCGAGCGGAGCATCGCATTGCGCAAAGACGACCATGCCGATGCCAAGGTGACGTTCACACCGAGGCCAGGGCTCGGCCTCTATCAGCTCACGCCGCCTGACAATCTGCCGGCGATCCTCCCCCAATGGGGCGGTGTCACGCCGTTTGCGCTACGCAGCATCGATGGCTTTGCGTTCGCCGGCGCTCCGGATACCCACAGCGCCGCTTTCGCCCGCGATTTCAATGAGGTCAAGGCGCTGGGGGCGCGCAATAGCCCGATCCGGACCGCCGATCAGACCGCGGCCGCGATCTTCTGGACGGTACAGACGGCCGTGCCGTGGCATGCTGCGGCGCGCGCCGCAGCTGCCGCACATGGCATGTCGATCAGCGAAACCGCCCGCCTGTTCGCGATGCTGTCGATGGCAACCGCGAACTCGCAGATCCTGGCCTTCGCCGAGAAGTACTCTCGCCCCGCTTGGCGTCCGATCACCGCAATTCGTGAGGCGGCGGCGTTGCATGACGACAGGGTCGAGCCCGATCCTGATTGGGCGCCGCTGCTGGGCACGCCGCCGCATCCGGAATATCCTTCCGCGCATTCGATCTTCTCGGGCGCTGCCGAGGCCGTGCTGCAGGCATTTTTCGAGAGCGACCAAGTGGATATCAGTGTGACCTTTCCGCCGGTCGTCGGGGTGACCAGGACCTATAAGAGCTTTTCCGAGCTGACGAAGGAGGTTGGCGACGCGCGAATCTGGGGCGGGATTCATTTTCGCAGCGCGGTCGATGACGGGGTCGAGATTGGCCGCAAGATCGGGTCGCTCGTCGCGCAGACCTTTCCTCGGCCTCGCCAACTGACCGAACGCGACGCAAGTCAGCCAGAGCGCGGTAATGTTAGGACGCTTAGCCCGGACCGCGCCAGTGCCGATCACAGGACTATCAAGGGACATGCGCCATGATTGATCCCGACCGGTTCATCGCAGATTGCCTGGCGGCACAGGCGGCTGACACGTCCTTCCGGCACGTCCGCGAAGTCGTAGCTCGGGAGGTTGCCGACCCCGCACTCATCCTGCGATGCCTTGGCGAGCCCCAGCGCCCAGCCATGCAGAAGCTCTACCATGCGCCCGCGCTCACCATCCTCAATGTCATCTTGGCGCCAGGCATGACAATCCCGCCGCACGATCACCGCATGAGGGCCGTGATCGGCGTCTACACTGGGCGTGAGGACAATATCTTCTGGCAGCGGATCAAAGGCCGGCAAGGTGGGAAGCTTGAAGCGATCGGAGCCAAGGCATTGAGCAGCAGCGATGCAGAGCTGCTCGATGCTAACGTTGTCCATTCCGTTTCCAACCCTTTGGCCCGGCTGACCGGCGCGATCCATGTCTATGATGGCGACTTTTTTGCAGCCGAGCGCAGCGAATGGAATCCCGAAACGCTCCTTGAGCAAGCATTCGACGCCGAAAGGGCGATCGCTCGTTTCGCAGGTCGGTGAGCGCGGCTGCCCCACTCGCAATCCGACACTTGATGCTGTTGCAACTAAAAGGCTTCGTCAGGTTGCCGGAGGATGTCGGCCTATCGCTATGGGCCGCCTGTGGAAGTGAACAAGGGAAGGTCCGCGATGCGAATCGCGAACCGGACGTTTCGAACCTGGCGGTTATCGGGGTCGTCGAAACCCCAGCTTCACGGCCAAACGTATGAAGATCGCCACGTACAACATCAACGGGGGGAATGGCCGGCTGCCGGTGCTGCCGCGCTGGCCGCCGCAGCCATGTTGTACTCCGGCAGCCGCCAGTTGTTGCGCTTGTGCTCCTCGAGCAGGGCGCGCTCGCGGCTCATCGGGTAGCGGGTGACCTCGTAGCTGAACAGCTTGGCCTTGACCCGCCCCGGCGCCTGGCGGCCGGCCAGATGCTCGCAGAGCCGCGCCCGAATCGTATCGCTGCCGCCCCCAGCGCGACCGTAGTACGCGACCTCGCTGTTGTCGAACAGCGCGTACACCCCCGGCGCGTCCGGCGCCAATTCGACGTTCTTGCGCGTGAACCGATGTTTGTCGCCATTGATCGGCATCTGCAGGCTCCCCGCTTGCTCGGACCAAGGCCGCCGGCGGCCTTTATCCTTTTGGTAGAATTATTCCTTCGAATTTCCATCATGCAAGCTTTTGCCGCGGTTTTCAAGCGGTTGGGTGGCGTCTCGGACCTACGCTACCACCCGGGTCGACTGCTGACCGGTGAGCTTTGTGATTTCAAGGTATTAGTCGATTGCCATCAGAATTCAGATGAGTTGACCGGCCGGGCCGGCCAACGCCTGATCCCACTGACGACGAGCCGCTGCCGTGCACCGCCGACCGGTTTGACGCACGGTCCACCGAATTTTAACGGCCTCGGCCGTAAGCTCATGGCTGATCGGGACAAATCACAAAATCATGGCCTCTCCTACTCGCCTCATTGTCGTGCAACGGCCGAACCAGCCACTGGAGTTCGTCTGTGCGCGGCTGCGCGGGTGGGGTTGTGAGCTGTATGCCTGCCATGGTCACGGCGAAGCGATCGCGGTCCTGGCGGAAGGGGCGGTCGACCTCGTCCTGATCGATGCCTGGGTCGAGCACGGCATGGCGCTGCTGACCGCGATCAAGGCCGATCCGCGCGGCCGCTCGCTGCCGGTCGTGATCGCGATGCCCGATGACGCGACCGCGGTCGCCGCGCATGCCCTGGCGCTCGGCGCCGACGACATCCTGACGCTGCCGGTCGAGGACAGCGACCTGTATGCCCGCATCCGGGCCTTGTCCCGGCTCGCCAAGATGGAGATCGAACGGCGCCGGCGCACGGCGGTGCTGAGCGAGTTCGGCGTCGTGCCGGCACCGGAGATGCCGGCCGTGCCGGCGATCGACCGGGTCGCGATCCTCTTGATCGGCCCGGCCAGCGGCGACAAGATCCAGGTCATGACCGCGCTTGGCGGCGGCGTCACGGCGGCCCACGCCGAGACCGTCGAGAGCGCGCTCGAGCGGATGCGCCGCGACGATTTCGACGTCGTGCTGATCACGACCAACCGCGACCATGGCGAGCTGCAGCGGCTGTGCGCCGAGATCCGCTCGGACATCGAGCTGTTCGATCTGCCGGTCGTGCTGATCGGCCGGACCGAGAGCTTCCCGGACCGTTCGCTGCCGTTCGAGTGGGGCATCTCGGACGTGCTGTTCCAACCGTTCCGACCGGAGGTGCTGCGGCTGCGCGTCCAGGGCTGGGTGCGCCAGCAGCGGCTGCGCCGGCGGCTGCGCGGCTGGCTCGAAGGCGACCGGCTGCCGCCGACCACCGACCGTCTGACCCGGCTGTTCGGGCACGGCTTCCTGCACGCCTACCTCGAGCAGCTGATCGCGGAGAATCGCCACTCGCAGACCCCGCTGGCACTGGTCAGCTTCGATATCGCCGGCATGGGCCAGATCAACCGGACCTGCGGCTATGCCGCCGGCGATCGGGCGCTGGGCCAGCTCGGCCGGACCATCGCCCGCAGCGCGCGCGCCGAGGATCTGCCGGCGCGCCTGGGCGGCGACCGGTTCTGCCTGGTCATCGATGCCGCGACCGCGACCGAGGCCGGCGTCGTGGGCGACCGGATCGCCGCGATCCTGACCGAGATGCCGATCGAGGTCGGCCTGAGCCAGCCGCTCTATGTCGCGCTGGCGACTGGCACGGCCGAGCTGATGCCGGACGATGACGCCGCCGCGCTGGTCGCGCGCGCCTTCGCGGCCCTGCAGCCGTTCGGCCTTCGCCACGCCTCCTGAGGGCTGGCTCCGGTCGGCGCCGGCCAAGCCCCCGGACGCGGTCAGGCCATGTACTGGCCGCCGTTGGCCGAGAGCGTCGCACCGGTGATGAAGCTCGCCGCATCGCTCGCGAGGAACACGACGCAGCGCGCCACCTCCTCCGGCTCGCCGAGCCGCCCGACCGGGATCTGGGGCAGGATGCGCTCGTTCAGCACCTTCTCGTCGACCGCTTTGACCATCTCGGTGCCGATGTAGCCGGGGCAGATGGCATTGACCGTGATGCCGACGCGCGCGCCTTCCTGCGCCAGCGCCTTGGTGAAGCCGATGTCGCCCGCCTTGGCCGCCGAATAGTTCACCTGCCCGGCCTGCCCCTTCTGGCCGTTGACCGAGCTGATGTTGATGATCCGGCCGAACTTGCGCTCGCGCATGCCCGGCCAGAGCGGATGGGCGAGGTTGAACACGCCGGTGAGGTTGGTCGCGATCACCTCGTTCCACTGCTCCGGCGTCATCCGGTGGAACATGGCATCGCGGGTGATGCCGGCGTTGTTGACCAGGATCTCGATCGGGCCGAGGTCGGCTTCGACCTGCCGGATGCCGGCCAGGCAGGCGGCGTAGTCGGCGACATCCCACTTGTAGACCGGGATGCCGGTCTCGCCCTTGAACGCGTTCGCGGCCTCGTCATTGCCGCCATAGTTGGCCGCCACGCGATAGCCGTCGTCCTTGAGCGCAACCGAGATCGCCTTGCCGATGCCGCGCGTCCCGCCGCTCACCAACGCTACCCGCGCCATGTCCGCCTCCCTTTTTCCCACCCCACCTGATCTTCCTGATGTAGCGCCGAGGGCGTCTGCTGGCCACCGCCGATCCAGGCGCCTGCCTCCCTCAGACCGGGCCGTCGAGCCGGCCGGCCCACGTGACCGCGGAATCAAACGGGCCGCCCGAGGGCGGCCCGTCCAGGTCCGGCAATCCCGGAAAATCAGTCGCGGGCGACGCACATGGCGATGCCCATGCCACCGCCGATGCAGAGCGTCGCCAGGCCCTTCTTGGCGTCGCGCCTGATCATCTCGTGCAGCAGCGTCACGAACACGCGGGCGCCCGAGGCCCCGATCGGGTGGCCGAGCGCGATCGCGCCACCGTTGACGTTGACCCGGTCGGTGTCCCAGCCGAGATCCTTGTTGACCGCGCAGGCCTGGGCCGCGAACGCCTCGTTGGCCTCGACCAAGTCCAGGTCGTCGACCGACCAGCCGGCGAGCTCGAGCGCCTTGCGCGAGGCCGGGATGGGGCCGGTGCCCATGATCGCGGGATCGACGCCGGCGTGCGCCCAGGACACGATCCGGGCGAGCGGCTTCAGCCGCCGGCGGGCGGCTTCCTCGGCGCTCATCAGGACCACGGCCGCGGCGCCGTCGTTGATCCCCGAGGCGTTGCCCGCGGTCACCGTGCCGTCCTTGCTGAACGCCGGCCGGAGCTTGGCGACCGCCTCAAGCGTGGTGCCGAAGCGCGGATGCTCGTCGGTGTCGACCACGACGTCGCCCTTGCGGGTCTTGATCGTGACCGGCACGATCTCGTCCTTGAACCGGCCGGACTTGATCGCCGCCTCGGCCCTGTTCTGCGAAGCGACCGCGAACTTGTCCTGCTGCTCGCGGGTGATCTGGTATTTCTCGGCGACGTTCTCGGCGGTGTTGCCCATGTGGTAGCCGTGGAACGCATCCCACAAGCCATCTTTGAGCATCGTGTCGAGCATCTTGAACTCGCCCATCTTGACGCCGTCGCGCAGATGCCCGACGTGCGGCGCCTGGCTCATGCTCTCCTGGCCGCCGGCGACCACGACCCTGCTGTCGCCCTGACGGATCGCCTGATAGCCGAGCGCCACGCTGCGCAGGCCCGAGCCGCACAGCTGATTGATCCCCCAGGCGGGGACCTCGGCCGGCAGGCCGGCCTTGATCGAAGCCTGGCGCGCCGGGTTCTGGCCCTGGCCGGCGGTCAGGATCTGGCCCATGATCACTTCCGAGACCTCGCCCGGCTCAACCCCGCAGCGCTCGAGCACCGCCTGGATCGTGACCTGACCCAGATAGTGCGCCGGCACGCTGCTCAGCGCCCCGTTGAACGTGCCGACCGGGGTCCGCGCCGCGCCCGCGATGACGATCTCAGACATTGTTCTCCCCCACGCTGGATCCAGGTTGAGCGTCGGTCCCGTTCGGCTGATGGCAGCGGGAGCGCTCGGCGATGCCCCGCGCCAAGACTGGAGCAGAGCCGGCAATCGCCAGCTATATAGGCGATCGCAGACGCCTTGGCCAATGCCCTTTCGGCAGTGCAGCAATTTGGCCGCAGCCCGGCGGCAACGGCCCGGGCGGGCCCGGCAAGTGATTAGGCGATTGTTTACCGCTCGCCGCCATGCTGCGCGCAAGCCCTTCGCCGCGAATGGATTTCATGTCTGTGCAGTCAGCTCTGTCAGTCGGCGGAACGCCGCCGGACCGGGCGCCGCTCGGCTGGCTGATCCTGCTGCCGCTCGGCGCCCTGATGCTGCTCCAGGCCCTGTTCGCCTGGTTCTCGGTCGTGCCGGTGTTCGAGGGCGCGCTCGCCGACACCGACGCCTACATGCGCCTGGTCCGGGTCTTGGACCTGCACGCGAGCGGCGACTGGTTCGATGCCCGGCTGCTGCGGGTCAACCCGCCCGAGGGCCACGTCCAGCACTGGACCCGGCTGCTGGACGTGCTGCTGCTGGGCGGCGCCTGGCTGCTCGAGCCGGTGCTCGGCTTTGCGACCGGCCTCCATCTCTGGGGCGTGCTGATCAGCCCGGTGCTGCTGGCGCTGGCACTGCTCGCCCTCGACTGGACGACAGCCCCGGTCCTCGGCCGCGACGCGCGGCTGTTCGCCTGCCTTGCCTTCCTGCTCCAACCGTCGATCCAGGCCTACACGATCGTCGGCCGACCCGACCACCACAGCCTGCTGCTGGCCCTGTTCGTGGTCCAGCTCGGCTTAACGATCCGTCTGCTGCTGCAGCCCGAGGGGCGGCCGGCACTCGCCGCCGGCGTGATCGCAGCGCTCGGCTTTTGGGTCAGCCTCGAGGCGCTGCTCGCGATCGCGGTCACGCTCGGCGCACTCGGCCTGTACTGGCTCCTGGGCGACGCTCGGATGAGCCGGGCCAGCCGGGACTTCATGTTGGCGACCACCGGCGCGCTGGCGCTCGCGCTGGTGATCGAGCGCGGCGCGGGCCTGCTGACGATCGAGACCGACCGGCTGTCGCTGCTCCATGTCACGCTGTTCGCCGCGATCGCCGGCTTCTGGGCGCTGGTCGCCCGGCGCGAGGGTGCCGGCACCGGCGGCTGGGCCGAGCGCGCCGCGCGCGCCGAGCTCAGCCGGCCGCCGCGGCCGTTCGGAGCACCGGCGCTGCCAGCGGCGCCGCGCCGAGTTGGCAGGCGCCTGGCGATCGCCGGCTGCGGCATGGCGGTGATCGCGGCTGGCATGGTGACGCTGTTCCCGAGCCTCGCCGCCGGGCCGCTCGGCCCGGTCGACCCGACTTATCAGCAGCTGCGCCTGCAGCAGATCGTCGAGTACCAGCCGCTGATCCCGGGCGCCTGGCTGGAGGCCGGCCGCTTCGGCGAGATTGCTCAGCGCAGCCTGCGGATCATGGGCATCGCGCTGGTAGCGCTGCCCTATCTCTTGGTCCGGATCGGCCGCGCCGAGGCGGCCGAGAGCCGCGCCTGGGTCGCGATCGGGCTCGCGCTCGCCGTGTTCCTGCCGCTCGCGCTCAGGGAGATCCATTTCGCGACCTACGCTCAGGCGCTGCTGGTCATCCCCTATGCCGCCTGCGTGAGCGCGCTGCTCGGCCGGCTCGACGGCCGGCTCGGCGCCGCGACCCGGCAGGTCGTGCGGCCTTTGCTGCTGGTCGGGGCGCTGTTCTGGCCCTATGCGGTTGCCGACGCGCTGCCCGAGGCCAGCATCGCGACCGCGGCCCATGCCTGCCCGATCGATCAGGCCGCACCGGCCCTGACCCGGCTCGCCGATGGCGCGCCCAAGACCGTGCTGACTTTCACCGACTACGCGCCAGCGCTGCTCTACGACACGCCGTTCCGGGTGCTCTCGATACCGAACCACCGGCCGCAGCCCGGGTTCGCGGCCACCTACCGCATCCTGACCGCGGTCGACCTCGAGGCGGCCCGTGCCGAGGTCGCCCGCCACCGGATCGATTGGATCCTGCTCTGCCCGAGCGCCGCCGAGCAGAGGCAGTTCGCGCGCGTGCGCGATGACCCCCGGACGCTCTATCGGCGCCTGGTCGACGGCGCTCCGCCGGCCTGGCTCAGGCCGCTGCCGGTTGCGCCCGAGCTTGCCGGGGAGCTCAGCCTGTTCGCCGTGGTCGCCGCCCCGGGCGCGCCGGGTGGCCCCGCCGGCTGAGCCGTCATGTCCGCGCGTCCGACGCTGATCATCCAGATCCCCTGCTTCAACGAGGGGGCGACGCTTGGCATCACGCTCGCGGCTCTGCCGCGCCAGGTCGAGGGCTTCGCCCGGGTCGAGTGGATGGTGATCGACGACGGCAGCACGGACGGCACGATCGCGGTCGCCAAGGCCGCGGGCGTCGATCACATCGTCCGGCTCGGCCGCAACCAGGGCCTGGCGCGCGCGTTCGCCGCCGGCCTCGAGGCCGCGGTGCGTGCCGGCGCCGACGTGATCGTCAACACCGACGCCGACAACCAGTATTGCGCCGACGACATCCCGAAGCTGACCGCGCCGATCCTGGCCGGCGAGGCCGATCTGGTGATCGGCGCCCGGCCGATCATCGCGACCGCCCATTTCTCGCGCACCAAGAAGGCGCTCCAGCTGCTCGGCAGCATGGTCGTCCGCATGGCATCCCGGACCACCGTGGTCGACGCCCCGAGCGGCTTTCGCGCGCTCTCGCGCGAGGCGGCGCTGCGCCTCCAGGTGTACGGCGATTACACCTACACCCTCGAGACGATCATTGCGGCCGGGCGCAAGAACATGGCCGTGACCTCGGTGCCGATCCGCACCAACCCCGACCTCCGACCGTCGCGCCTGGTCCGCAGCCTGCCGGACTACGTGTTCCGCTCGGCGGTGACGATCCTGCGCAGCTTTGCGACCTACAAGCCGCTGCGGCTGTTCG
The DNA here is from genome assembly GCA_963840925.1 of uncultured Alphaproteobacteria bacterium. GTDB lineage: Bacteria > Pseudomonadota > Alphaproteobacteria > Geminicoccales > Geminicoccaceae > DATAOG01. Next base: position 55,954 of record CAWJAY010000030.1, on the reverse strand, counting down.
CGGGCGTCGGGCTCTTGCTCTGCGCCGCCGGCGGCGCCCTCGACCTGCGCTACCTCTATCTGAGCCAGATCGGCGAGGGTGCTGGCCACCTCCATTCGGTGATCCTGGGCGCGCTGCTGCTCGGCATGGGCGTGCTGACCGTTCTGATCGGCATCCTCGCCGACCTGATCGCGGTCAACCGCCAGCTGCTCGAGAAGCTGCTCGATCTGCAGCACGCGGCCGCCCCGGCGGGCATGCCTCAAACGCAGGACCCGCAAGCCGGCTTGCCGCCGGACCTGCCCGCGCCGCGCCGCCCCAAGTCGTCGGCCGCCTGATCGGCTCTGGCCTGCGAGCGGAGTCGCCGATGCCCGCGCTCACGCCCTCGCCCCTGCCGGCCGGCTCGGGGCCGACGATCGCCGGCAACCTGTATCCCAAGTACACGACGCGCAACCCGCTCGCCCGCCTTCTGGTGGCCCATTTCACCGGCACGCTGCGCCAGCTGGTCGCGCAGAGCGGCGCGCGCGAGGTCCACGAGGTCGGCTGCGGCGAGGGTCACCTGAGCCTGATGCTGGCGGCCGAGGGCCTGGACGTGCGCGGCAGCGACCAGTCGGCCGAGGTCGTGCGCGAGGCGAAGCGGCGGGCGGCGGCGCGCGGTCTGGCGGCAGCTTTCCGGACGGCCGATCTGTACCAGCTCGAGCCCGGCCGGGACGGCGCTGCGCTCGTGCTCTGCTGCGAGGTCCTGGAGCACGTGCCGGATCCGGTCCGGGCGTTGCGGACGCTCGCCGCCCTCGCCCGCCCGTACCTGATCGTCAGCGTACCGCGCGAACCGCTGTGGCGGGCGCTCAACCTCGCCTGCGGCCGCTACTGGCGCGCGCTCGGCAACACGCCCGGCCACCTGCAGCACTGGTCGACGCCGGCCTTCCTGGCTCTGCTGCAGCCGCACGTCGAGGTGATCGCGCTGCGCACGCCGCTGCCCTGGACGATGGCGCTCTGCCGCGCCCGCGAGCGAGGCCCCGGCCGATGAACCGCCGGCCGCTCAGGCGCTGGCTCGGCTGGCTGGTGGTCGGGCTGGCGTTCGGGTTCGTCGGCCTGCGGCTCCTGGAGGCGTCGCCCTGGGCCTTGCTGCGGACCCGCCTCGAGCCCTTGCTGCCGGTCGCGGTCGGCGGCGCGCTCCTCTATGGTCTGGCCGGCTTCCTGCTGTCTGCGGCCTGGCGACAGATCCTGGCCGCCGAGCATCGGCCGGGGCCGGCGGCCGGCTACCACGCGATCTACGGCCGCAGCCAGATCGCCAAGTATCTGCCCGGCAACTGCTTCCATTTCGTCGGCCGTCAGGTGCTGGGCGCCGCCCTCGGCCACTCGCAGGCGGCGCTGGCCTTTGCCTCGCTGGTCGAGACCGCCCTGCTGGTCACGCTGGCCGCCGGTCTCGCCCTGCCGCTCGCTATCACTCGGCTCGGCGCCTGGTCGATCGCGCTGCCGGCGGCCGCGCTGCTGGTGTTGACGCTGACTCTCGCGGCACCGAGGCTCCTGGCGGCGCGTCGGCGGCCGCTGTCCGGGCTCCCTGAGACCGGCGTCCGGATCGCGGCGGCTCTGCTGCGCGCTCTTGCCCTGCACGCCGCCTTTTTCGCGGTCGCGGGTGGCTTGCTCTGGCTGCTCGCGGCGGCGCTTGGCGGCGCCGGGGCGAGCGCGCTCGGCCCGTTGACGGGCATCTCGACGCTGGCGCTCGCCTGGGTCGCGGGCTTCGTCGCGCCCGGCGCCTCGGCCGGCATCGGCGTCCGCGAGGCGGTCCTGATCCTGGCGCTCGAACGCAGCCTGGGCGCCGAGGCCAGTGCTGCGGTGGCGCTCGCGATGCGCCTGGTCACGACTGCTGGCGATGGCATCTTCTTCGGGCTCGCGCTCAGTCTGCCCTGCCCGGCGACATTTGCTCGCGGGCCAAGTAAAGACTAAATATCGTCTGTCTCGGTTAATTGTATATCAGGGTAAATAGAATAAATATTCCTGACTTCAATTCGACTACACTCTTTGTTAAGGTCTATACGTCAAATTCAGCCTGTCACGTTCATAGACATGGGGGAACGTTCCATGAGCATCTTCAGCAGGTTCGTCAAGGACGAAAGTGGCGCGACGGCGATCGAGTACGGTCTGATCGCGGCGCTGGTGTCGGTGGCGATCATCGCCGTTCTCGGCACCCTTGGCGACAACCTCAAGGCCACCTTCCAGTCGGTTTCTGACCAGCTGGGCGGCTGAACCAACGGCAATCGGAACCGGGCGTCGGCGGCACACGCGCCGCCGATGCCGCATCCGATCAGGGGTGGCACGTCATGGACATCATGAAAACAACCGCAGCCGTGAGCCGAACCGTGATCTCCGCGCTCTCGCGACGGGTCCCGGCACCGGCGCGGCGCCTGCTCGAGGCGACCGAAGGCGGCACGGCGATCGAATACGCCCTGGTCGCCAGCCTGATCGCGTTCGTGATCATCGGCGCCCTGGGCGACCTCGGCGACGCGCTGGTCGCGCTGCCGCTGCCGTCCCTGGTCACCGCCCTCGGCGGCTAGGACCGGTCGGCTCCATGGCCCGCGCCCCCGAGGTCACGATGTGGCTGCTCTACGGCTGCTTCGCCGGCCTGCTCACGCTTTTGATGCTGGCCGCGATCACCGATCTGCGCGAGCGCCGCATTCCCAACTGGCTGAACGGCGGCGTCGCCGCGCTCTATCCCGTCTATCTGCTGCTCAACCCGGCACCGGTGGCGTGGCCCGCGGCACTCGCTCTGAGCCTGCTGGTCGGCCTGATCGGGCTCGCCCTGTTCGCGCGGGAGCTGGTCGGCGGCGGCGACGTCAAGCTGATCGCCGCGCTCAGCCTCTGGGCCGGGGTCGACCGGTTCGTGCCGTTCGCGCTGGTGACCACGCTCACGGGCGGGATCCTCGGCCTCGCCAGCCTCTGGTACTGGCGCTGGCGGCCGGTGATCGACGCCCACCTGGCCGGGTTCGGCCTGGCTGGCGCCGATCGCGCCGGCGCGCCAGTCGCGGCGGGCGGACAGCCTGAGCCCACCGGTCCAAGCGTATCGGCCCCCGCCACGCTGCCTTATGGCATCGCGATCGCCGCCGGCGGGGTGGCGGTCGTCGTCGAGTTGATGAAGCTCTGAGGAGGCACGCTCCATGGGTCCGCGTCGGATCATCGTTTTGCTGATCGCCGTGATCGCTGCCGGCGGCACGGCGATGTACGCGCGCAGCTGGATCGAAGGCCAGCAGGTGACCGCGGTCGCGGTCGCCACGCCCGCGGCCAAGGAGGAGTCCGATGAGGTCCTGGTCGCCGACGCCGATCTGGCGGCCGGCACGTTCGTCAAGCCTCAGCACCTCCGCTGGCAGCGCTGGCCGACCGACGACGTCCCGGAAACCTACGTCCTGCGCGGCACGCGCAGCGACACCGAGATGGTCGGCGCCGTGGTCCGCAGCTTCATCGCCGCCGGCGAGCCGCTCGCCGACGGCGCCGTGGTCAAGCCGGGCGAGCGTGGTTTCCTGGCCGCGGTGCTCAATCCCGGCATGCGCGCCGTGTCGGTCCCGATCACGCCGACCTCGAGCAACGCCGGCCTGATCTTTCCGGGCGACCGGGTCGACCTGATCCTCACTCAGACCCTGACCACCAGCGACGCCGAAGGCGACACGCGCCGGGTCAGCGAAACCGTGCTCAACAACCTGCGCATTATCGCGATGGGCGCCGAGGTCGGCGACACCACCGAGCCCGGCAAGGCCAACGAGCGGGCCAAGACCGCCACCCTCGAGGTGACGCCGCAGCAGGCCGAATTGGTCGCGCTGCTGACCGAGCTCGGCAAGCTGTCGCTGAGCCTGCGCAGCCTCGCGTCCGATAGCGAGGCCGAGGATGCCCAGCCGGCGCGGGCCGACGCCCTGACCTGGGACAAGGACGTCTCCCGCGTCCTCAAGACCGGTCGGGTCTCCTCGCGCCTGCTCGTGCTGCGGGGCAGCAACATCGAAGACGTCCAGGTCCAGCAGGGATCAAAGGAATGACTCTCGGGCAGATCTGCCGCGGGCGCCGGACCATGCTCTCAAGAGCCGTGCCGCGCCCGCTCCTCGGCCTCGGGCTGGTCCTGGTCGCAAGTTTGCTCGCGACCCCAGCCGCCGCTCAGGACGCCACGGAGACGATCGCGACCCAAGGCACGGTCACGATCGAGCTGCACAAGGGCCGGGTCATCCGCCTGCCGCGGCCGGCGGCCACGGTGTTCGTCGCCGACCCCGACGTCGCCGACGTCCAGGCGCAGTCGCCGAGCATCGTCTATCTGTTCGGGCGGCGCGCCGGCGAGACCAGCCTGTTCGCGGTCGACGAGAACGACCAGCTGCTGCTGCGGACCCACGTCGTCGTCCAGCACAACCTGTCCGGGCTGCGCCAGTCCATCCAGCAACTGTTGCCGACCAGCCAGGTCGAGGTCGCCACGGTCGACGGCAGCATCGTCCTCGACGGCCAGGTCGACAGCCCGGTCCAGGCGCAGGAGTTGCGCGAGCTGGCCGAGCGCTACCTCGGCGACCAGGAGACCCTGCTCAACCGCGTGCGCGTCGACGCGCCGACCCAGGTCCATCTGCGGGTGCGGGTCGCCGAGGTCTCGCGGGACGTGCTGAAGCAGTTCGGCATCAACTGGGAGGCGCTCTTCCAGACCGGCGACTTCGCCTTCGGCTTCGTCAGCGGCCGGGCAGTGACCGACGGCGCCGGCACCTTCCTGCGCGAGCCCGAGGGCTCGAACAGCGCCTTCACCGGCTTCGAGGGCGGCAACGACGTGGTCAACCTCGCGATCGACGCGCTCGCCGAGGAGGGCCTGGTCAACATCCTGGCCGAGCCGAATCTGACCGCGCTCTCGGGCGAGACCGCGAGCTTCCTTGCCGGCGGCGAGTTCCCGATCCCGATCGACAACGACGACGACGGCCTGACCATCGAGTTCAAGGAATTCGGCATCAGCCTGGCGTTCACGCCGACCGTGCTGAGCGCCGACCGGATCAGCCTCAAGGTCCGCCCCGAGGTCAGCGATCTGTCCGACAAGGGCTCGATCAACCTCAATGGCCTGGTCATCCCGGCCTTGGCGACCCGGCGGGCCGAGACCACGGTCGAGCTCGGCAGCGGCCAGTCGTTCGCGATCGGCGGCCTGATGTCGACCGACATCGAGAACCGGCTGAGCAAGTACCCTGGCCTGGGCGACCTGCCGGTGCTGGGCGCGCTGTTCCGCTCCACCCGCTTCCAGAGCAACGAGACCGAGCTCGTGATCCTGGTCACGCCCTACCTGGTCCGCCCGGTCGACGAGCCGGTCATGGCGTTGCCGACCGATGGCTACCGGACGCCCAGCGACCTCGAGCGGATCCTCCAGGGTCGACTGCACAGCGCCCGGCTGCAGCCCGGACGGGCCGGCCCGATCGGGCCCGAGGGGCAGCGCCTGGCCGGCCCGGTCGGCTTCGTCCTGGAATAGGAGAACGGTGATGACGGCTGCCCTGCAGCATTGCCCACGCCGCCGGCCGCTCCGGTGCCCGTGGCTCTGGGCCTCGGCTCTGGGCCTGGCGCTCGGCGCCTGCGCCCCGACCACGATCGAGCCCAATCCCAGCCTCGGCTGGCTCGAGGCGAGCTCGCCCAAGCGGCTCGAGGTCGACCGCGCCGACTACCGCCACGCGATCTACTTCGACACCGATCGGGCGGAGGTCAGCGGCGGCGAACAGGACCGCCTGCTGACCTTCCTGGCCAGCGTCGAGCCCGGCGGCCGCGACACGATCCGGATCGAGGGCCACGCCGACGAGCGCGCGAGCGACCTCTACAACCTCGATCTGGGCGGGCGGCGCGCCCAGGCAGTGGCCGCCGTTCTGCGCCGGCAGGGCTTCGAGAACGTGACCGTGACCACAAGCGCCTACGGCGAGGCGCTCCCGGCCGTCCCCGGCACCGGCCCGACCGTCTGGCAGCGCAACCGCCGGGTCGAGGTGGTGATCGAGCGCTACGTGGTCACGCTGCCCCCGTGCCCGGACTGGAGCCGGCAGAGCGGCACCGATTTTGACAATCTGCCGCACAGCAACTTCGGCTGCGCGACCGAATCCAATCTCGGCCTGATGGTGGCCGAGCCCCGCGACCTCGTCCGCGGCCGCACGCTCGGCCCGGCCGATGGCGTCCACCAGGCCGAGGGCATCGTGCGCTATCGCACCGGCAAGGTGGTCCAACTCAAGGAAGAGAAGGTCGAGAACTAATGGCGACCGCGATCGCTACCACCACCGAACCGACCGGCGCAGAGCAGCGCGAGCAGTTCCTCGCGTTCGTCGCCGATCCCGAGACGTTCGCCGTGATCGACCAGGTGGTCGGCGAGATGATGCTGCCGCACGCCTCGATCCGACAGGGCACGGTCAAGAATGCCGTCAAGCATCTCGGCGAGCAGCGCTCACCCAAGCTGTTGCTGATCGATGTCAGCGATTCCGATCTGCCGCTGTCCGACATCAACGCGCTGGCCGACGTCTGCGAGCCAGGGGTGACCGTGATCGCGGTCGGCAGCCGCAACGACTGCGGCCTGTTCCGGGACCTGCTGCAGCACGGCGTTGCCGACTATCTGGTCAAGCCGATCACACCGGCGCTGTTGCAGAAGGCGATTCTCGCCGCGACCGAGCAGAGCGGCGTCGTCAAGGGCAACCAGAAACCCGGCAAGCTGGTCGCCGTCACCGGCACCCGGGGCGGCGTCGGCGCGACCACCGTAGCGACCAGCGTCGCCTGGCTGATCGCCCATGACCGGCGCCGCCGGGTCGCGCTGGTCGACCTCGACCTGCAGTTCGGCACCGTCGCGCTGTCGCTCGACCTGGAGCCGAGCCACGGCCTGCGCGAGGCTCTCGAGAACCCGAACCGGATCGACGGCCTGTTCATGGATCGGGTGCTGATCCAGCATTCCGAGCGGCTGTTCGTGCTCAGCGCCGAAGAAAGCCCCGATGAGACTTTGCTGCTCGACTATGGCGCGGTCGAGCTCTTGACGACCGAGCTGCGCAACAAGTTCCACTACGTCGTGGTCGATGTGCCGCGCACGCCGAACCCTTGCACGCAACAGATCCTGCAGAGCGCGACCGACATGATCCTGGTCACCGATCTGTCGCTCGCCGGCATGCGCGACACGATGCGCATCACCGGCATGCTGCCGACCACCAACGCGTCGTGCAACATCGCGCTCGTGGTCAACCGGGCGGGTGAGCACAAGCAGGGCGAGATGCCACGCGCCGAGTTCGAGAAGGGCGTCGGCCGCAAGCTCGACCTGGTGCTGCCGTTCGACGCCAAGACGGTCGCCGCGGCGACCAACTTCGGCCAGCCGGTCGCTGCCGGCAAAGGCCCGGTGGCGGGTGGCCTGCGCCAGATCACCGAGCGCCTGTGCGGCACGCCGGCCGGTGCCGGCGCCGGCCGCGCCGGCGTGTGGCAAAAGCTGCTCAAGAAAACCTAGGACCCGTCCATGTTCGGTCGTCGCCCCCAGGCCGAGGCCCCCACCCCGGCGGGCCCTCCGTCACCGGCCGCCCGGCCGGCCAGCCGCCCGCCCGCAGCAGCCGCCCCGGCGCTGCCGCCGGCGCGGCCGGCGCCGGCCGCCCCGGCGCGGGCGACGCCCGCTTCGACGCCGCCCAATCAGGCCGCCCAGGACAAGCGCGCGGCCGCGGCCAAGGCGGTCTTCGGGCGGATCCAGATGGGCCTGCTCGAGCGCATCGACGCGAGTGCTGCGGCCAAGCTCTCGCGCGAGGAGCTGCAGCGTCAGATCGCGGAGCTGATCGGCGAGATCGTCGCCGAAGAGAAGCTGTCGGTCACCTCGCGCGAGCAGCAGGAGCTGACCGTCACGCTGGTCGATGACATGGTCGGCTTCGGCCCGCTCGAGCCGCTGCTCGCGGACGAGACGATCAACGACATCATGGTCAACGGTCCGCAGCAGGTCTACATCGAGCGCAAGGGCAAGCTCGAGCTGACCGAGATCCGCTTCCGCGACAACGCGCATGTGATGAACATCGCGCAGCGGATCGTGACCCGAGTCGGCCGCCGGGTCGACGAGACCTGCCCGATCGCCGATGCCCGCCTGCCGGACGGCTCGCGCGTCAACATCATCGCCCCGCCGCTCGCGATCGACGGCTGCTCGATCTCGATCCGTAAGTTTTCCAAGAAATCGATCACGCTCGACATCATGATCCGGCAGCGCAACATGTCCGAGAACCTGGGCAAGGTTCTCAAGGTTTCCACTTATATCCAGCGATTACAACCACTTCGGCGCCTTCGAGCGGCATTTCCATATCCCTAAAGGTATCTCTAAGAACCCAGCATTTCCGCCATTTCCCTCAACGTTTCTTCTCGTCCACGCGACATGGAAGCGACATGGGACGGCCTCGGAGCTGCGCCTGCGTGGCCGCCCTGAGCACCTCCTCGGTTCGCCGATCAGGCAGATCGACGAGGCCCGCGGGCCGCTCCTGATCCCGGCGCCGGCACCGGATCGAGGTGTACCTGGGTATCGATCCGGGCCGCCAGCCTCGAAGTCGAACCGCGGCCGAGCCGGCCGCCACTCCTGCCGGCGCCGCCGTGCCGCCCGCGCAGCCGCTCCTGCTCGAGCCGAGCCTCGAGCAGCGGGTTGCAGAGTTGTTCCCTATTGTTCGCGTCATGGGGGCAATGTGGCATCGGCCCGGATGATCGGCAATTCTGATCGACACTTGCCGCTTTACTGGTCGGGGATGATGCTACTCGCCGTCAGGATGAAGTCCTCTCCTGCTTGCGAGGTGGAGCTGCCGGGGTTCGCGATCCCCCGGGCGGTCCAGTGTTCAGCTGATCAGTTGACAAGCTCGAGCTCGAGCGCGCCGATCCGGTGCTCCTCGAGCCAGGCGATCCTCGAAGTCGCCAAGCTCGACGCGGGCCTCGAGCAGGGCGCCGACCCTCGCGCCACGAAACTCTATGTTGCCTTGATGTCGGAAGGGATCGGCGCGGAGCGGGTGTGCCTTGGGTCAGGGGCTGGGCTCCAGCGGAACGTAGGTGCCGTCCCGCCAGACATACCATACCGGATTTTGCACCGTGAGGTCACCCTTGTCGTCGAAGTCGATCGGGCCGAGCACGGTGTCGAACTGGTGCTGCCGCAGCGATGCGATCATCGCCGGGAGCGCCAGGGAGCCGGCCTTCTCCGCCGCCTGCGCCCATACCTGAACGGCGCCATAGGCGTACAGGGTGATGCCCTCCGGTTCGTAACCTGCCTCTCGGAACCGCGCGACGACGGGCGCTGCTTCGGCGCGTGCGCGGGTCTGCATTTCAGTGAAGATCGCTCCTTCGGCCGCTGCGCCGGCGATAAGGCCGAACTCCTCGCTCGCGAGAACGCCACTAGCTACCAGCTGAACCAGGTAGTCGTGGTCGCGTGCCGCCCGTGCCATGAGCGCGATCTCGGTGTGGTATCCGCCAATATACAACACGGCGATATCGGCCACTTGGAGCTCAGCGATCTCAGCCCCATAGTTATGCCTTCCCAGGAACGTAAGCTTGGTAGATCGCTTCCGTCAGGCCACGGCAATTCAACTGCTCCTTTGTGCTGGGCAATGCCCCTGCCACAGGTCGTATTGTCGTGGAGGATCGCGATCTTCTTGTCGGCCCAATGATCGGCGAGGTAATTCCCGGCCACGACGCCTGCCGCATTGTCGCGATGGATGGCGCGGAAAACGTTGGAACGGCCCAGCTCGGTCAACATGAGGTTGGTCGACGCCGGCGAAATCATCAGCACTCCCGCCGCCTCGTAAATTGCTGACGCCGGGATCGACGCCCCGGAGCAGTAGTGCCCGACGACGAAGATTACTCCGTCGCTGACCAGCTTGCGGGCGGCGGCGACCGCCTGCTCGGGATCGCAGAAGTCGTCCACAGTGATCAGCTGCACCGGCTCGCCGAGCACGCCGCCCTTGGCGTTGAGGTCGGCCACCGCCAGCGCCGCGCCGCGCTCGATCTGCTCGCCGAACCAGGCATCCTTTCCCGTCATCGGGCCTGCCAGTCCGATCAGGACCTCCGCCCGAGCAGGCCCGCCGAGAGTGGCGGCCAACATGATGACGGCTACGGTAGCCAAGCGGCCCATGACAGTACCTTCCGCATGCTGGATGGGCACTTTCCCCCAACGGAAGCTAGCCCTTAGGTCTCACCGAGGACAATGGACCTTACGACGCCCCCTTCAGCGCAGCAGCGTCGAGGTGTGCTCCTGGTCACTGACCGAGCTGGAGCATCGTGAGCAGCCGTCCAAGCACCGTCGCGAGCCGAAGCTGAAGACGGATGGCACTATGACCGGATGCCGTCGCAGGACCTCACGCCGCCGTCTCGGCCGCCAGGATCGCCACCTTCATCGCCTCGAGCCGGCCCGACAGCAGCCGCGCCTCCTGGCGCAGCCGAGCCGCCTTGAGCCGGATCGCAGGTCACGAAGCTCGCCGCGGCCTCGCGCACCTCGATCGCGCGACGCAGCGCCTCGATCGCGGGCGGCCAAACCCCCAGTCCTCGCGAGAGCGGTTCGTCATCCCTGCGACGGCATCACGCACACGCCTCCACCTCAGGCGCAGGCCGAGGAGCTATCGTCGCCGCCAGCTGCCGGCACTCTCTGTCGCCTGCATACGCTCTGCCCAGGCTCGACCGCCGCAAAGCAGATCTCGCACCGCGGACCAGGATCGGGCCTCGCGACGGTGCCGTTCGCCAGGTTCAAGCGCGCCGACCCCGACCCGAATTTCTACCCGTACTCACTTGGCTCGCCTGCGAATTGAGGCCGCAGTCGGCCTCGAGGTCTCAGGCCGGCAACAGCGGGCCACCCGGGTGCTCCGCCGCCTGCCCGTTTTTTCGGGGCCGGCCCGCTTTCCGTCCCGGTAGCCTCGCCAGCACGCGATGGCACCTCGGCCGGCATGATCCTGCCCGGACGCGCCCGGCCCGCGTCCTGAACCCTTCCGCCCACCCTTAGGCGAACGTTCCCACCCTTCCGAGCCGCCTCGCCGCACATCGCCGGCACTCAAGCGAGCAGTACCGCTCCTGAGGCACAGTCGGCTCGAAACTCGCACCGCAACCGCGACAGATCTTCGCCGCCCCGGATCCGCCCGGCCCAGGAGCGCTCGCAGATGCCTCGCGAGCGTGGGCGGGAGCCTCATCAGGCGTCACGGATCTGGTGGGGGCAGCTCTCAATGCCCGGGAGGGACCCGACGCGCTCCTGGGGCGCGCCTGCCGATAATGGCAAAGGCCCGGAGGCCGTCCAGGCCGCGAGCGCCGGCGCCAACCGCTCCAGCTCGAGCAGAACCGCGTCGATCCGGTCGCGCAGCTGGCGCAGCTCGGCCAGCATCAGGACCTCAGCCAGTCTCGGCCAGATAGGCCGTGTACAACTCTGGCTCGTCCTCGAGCAGCCTCGCAATCGCCGCCGGCAACGTCTCGTTCGGGCGACGCTCCGCCTCGGCCCGCTTCTCGATCACGGACCAGGCGCCTGCTCCCGGCAGCTTCACGCTCTTGGCCACCGGCGCCGGCGCTGGCGCAGTCTCACTCTGGCCGTAGAGGAAAACCAACTCCGGGTCATCCCACAGGTGCTTCGCCAGCGCCTGCTCGTAGCTCAGCGATGGCGCTAGCTCCCGACACCGCCGCTTCATCCGACGCTCGATCTGGTCCCCATCCATCTGCATTGCCTTCATGACCTCCTGCTCGAACGCCTCATCGGCCTCAAACTCAACCTCGTCGCCGTCTTCGTCCTGGTCGCGCTTCCAGAGCACCACCCGGCAGAGCTCGTTCGCGGGATTGTCGACCAGCGAGCCCTCGTGAACCTGCAACCGCGTGATTCGACGCACCTTCCGCGCCGGACGCTCCTCCTCTTCCTCGGTCGCCAAGGGGGATCACTCAAGGACATTACGCTGCCTCCTGTCCGGCGGGCCCCTGGCCGCGCAATTGCCGGACCAGCGCCTCGACCTCATTGATCGGGTATGCGGCACTCAACGGCACGCGAGGCTGGCCAAACCAGGGGCCGAACTGCAGCCGCCGCTCCAGTCCAGCCGCGCGCCCAGCCGTCGTCGCCGCGGCGGGACCGCGCAGACGCAGCTCGATGTACGGCGTTAACGGGGGATGCTCCGCCACAAGCCGGAGGAAGGCCTCGTCCAGGCGCTCGAACGCCTCGGCCAAGCGCTGCAGCTGCCCGTCGACCGCGCCGGCCGCTCCGGCCAGGTCGGCGGCCAGGATTTCGATCCGATCGGCGCGCGCCAGGTCGTTGAGCCTGGCCAGCTCCCGCTCGGCGAGCTGCACCCGCCCGGCGGCCTGCTCGCTCGCCTCCTCAAGATCCTCCAGATCCAACTCGACCTTGCGCAGCGTCACATTAGCCTGCGCAAGGCCCCCCTTGGCCGCCTCGTCACCAGTCGCCGCACTCAACGCGTACTTGGACTTCGACCGCCGAACCCGCTCCAACCGCCCCTTGGCCAATCCAGCCTTGGCCACAATCTCGCCCCGAAGCCGACGCGCGTCCAACAACACAGCTTCAGCTCGCTCGATCTCGGTCAATGGCGACGCTCAACCTCGGTCATCGGTGCACTGCCTTCCAGGGCGGGGGACCCTGCCGATCACCGGTCCCATGAGATCAAATCTTGGGTGCTTTGGTGGGGCCCGGCCGGCGATCGCGCTGGGGGACCCAACCGCGTGACTGTCGGGGCGGGGCAGGAGCTAGCGGTGGTGGTCATGGCCAGAGTGAACACCTACGGTCGAGCAGCCGCAAGCGAAATCGCGGTGGTCCTGCCCATGATCGTAGGCAGGATAGACCAGGCGCTCGAGGGCCCGGAAATCTGCGAATTAAAGGGCCGATTTGGTACCCCCGTTGTTACCCCGCTTTGGCTAATCGCCAGGAAACTGACGGATATTCTGGCTCACGGCGATAGGGGCCGGTAACACCAATCAGCTGCTGTCGCTCACTTACCCCGCGCTGGCCACCACTCCGGGCTGCCGATGTCAGGCTCGGACCGAGCCGGCTCGGGCTCGCTCACCGCCGGCTCAGGCGTCACGTCCTTCATCTCACCCTCGATCGTGGTCGGCGGGTGCAGCTGTGGCACCTCAGGCTCAGCTCGACCCGCGGCGAGAGCCGCACGACGCTGCTGGATGCGAAGTCAAGCTCTTCGTCCGACATGTCTTGCAAAGCAGAGCCAGACTTCTTCGTAAATACATGGTGATGGTCGACTGTGCCGCTCACATTAACCTCGCTAGTTGTGCCCCGATTATACCCACGATTACGCGCTCCTGCATTAAGCATTGCGAAAATCGCAACAACATTCTTCTGCTCAAGCGCCATCCCCTGCAAGGTCGCCTCTAAATTATCATTTCGTTCTTCTAGCGCCTCACGACAAACCTGCTGCAATTCTGCGCTTCTGTTGACCATCTGGTGAACTGCTTGGCGCGTGAGACCCAACATCCGGCCAGCACGGCGCAAGTATACCGCCGGTTTTCATCAGAGCCTTAGCCAGCCGTTCGTGCTTCATCTTCCAAATCACGCAACCCCTACCCTTTTACCGTCAACGTTGTCGACGCTCGGCGCAAGGTTGGCCAGCGTATTCAGCTGATCAACACGATCCGCGGTCACAGCTGGTGGCGCAATCGACGTCAACCAGGAGACCGGCGCATGAACGTGACCACGATCGGCCTCGACCTTGCCAAGTCCGTGTTCCAAGTGCACGGCATCGATGCCCATGGCAAGACGCTCATCACCAGACAGCTTCGCCGCGGCCAAGTGCTCGAATTCTTCGCCAACCTGCCGGCCTGCCTGGTCGGCATCGAGGCCTGTCCCAGCGCACACCACTGGGCGCGCGAGATCAGCAAGCTCGGTCATGAGGTGCGTCTGATGCCGCCTGGCTACGTGAAGCCCTACGTCAAGCGTGGCAAGAACGATCGGGCCGACGCCGAGGCGATCTGCGAGGCGGTGCAGCGGCCAACCATGCGCTTCGTATCGATCAAGAGCGAGGAGCAACAGGCCCTGCTGGTTCTTCATCGCGTCCGCGAGACGCTGGCTTACGGCTGCAAGACGCAACCGGGGCGGGGGACGTGCATCCCATCACGACTATGTCCGCAACGGCATCACCACGCTGTTCGCCGCGCTCAATGTCCTCGACGGCACCGTGCTCGGCCGTTGCATGCAGCGCCACCGGCATCAGGAGTTCCTGCGCTTCCTCAACGCCATCGAGGCCGCCGTGCCGGCCGGCAAGGTGATCCACGTGATCCTCGACAACTACGGCAGCCACAAGCATCCCAAGGTCATCGCCTGGCTGGCCCGGCATCCGCGCTGGACCTTCCATTTCACGCCGACCTCGGGCTCCTGGCTGAATGCGGTCGAGACCTTCTTCTCGGCGCTCACCCGGCGTCGCCTCAAACGCGGCACCTTCCACTCAGTGATCGACCTACAGGCCGCGATCCACCGCTACATCGCCGAACACAACGATAACCCCAAGCCCTTCACCTGGACCAGGACCTCGGCGCAGATCCTCGCCAAGCTGAATCCTCTGAACGCGTCGGTGCACTAGCAGGCATCGAACGCCGACTGCGTCACCTTCGCCGGTTGTGGCCGGAATGGGGAGTGATGGACCCCAAGCCGACCTTCCCACAGTCCCCATTGTTCGTTCAGATCGGGTTTGCAGAAGGCTTGCCAAGCCGCCAGCGGTTGCGGCCCACTGTTTCAAGGCCGGAGCGACGTCAGTTCGACGCGGGCCTCCGGCGGCACCGCCTGTGGCAATGTCGCTTCGGGAGATTGCCACCCCCTAAGACCGCTTTCGGTCGCGCTTGCTCGCGCTGTAGGAGTGGGCGCCCGCGCCGGCCAGCTGGCCGCCGTCGACGATCAGGTACTCCTCGCGGATCGGGCGGCCCTCGAACCAGCACTCCAGGATCTCGCGCGTCCCGGCGGCGTAGCGCGCCTGCGCCGACAGCGACGTCCCGGAGATGTGCGGCGTCATGCCGTGGTGGGGCATCGTCCGCCAGGGATGATCCTGCGGCGCCGGCTGCGGGAACCAGACGTCGCCCGCGTAGCCGGCCAGCTGCCCGCTCTCCAGCGCCCGCACGACGGCGTCGCGGTCGCAGATCTTGCCGCGCGCCGTGTTGACCAGATAGGCGCCGCGCTTCATCTTGCCGATCAGCGCGTCGTTGAACAGGTGCTCGGTCTCCGGGTGCAGCGGGCAGTTGATGGTGACCACGTCGCAGACGCGCACCATGCGACTCGACGTTCGGGTGATAGGTCACGCCCAGCTCCTGCTCGACGCTCTCCGGCAGCCGGTGGCGATCGGTGTAGTGCAGCTTCGACGTCGAACGGCTTCAGGCGCTTGCAGCACGGCCGTGCCGATGCGGCCGGCGGCCACCGTGCCGACCGCCATCCCTTCCAGGTCATAGGAGCGCGACGACGCAGTCGGCGATGTTCCAGCCCCCTTCGATCACCCACTGGTAGGACGGGATGTAGTTGCGCACCAGCGACAGGATCATCATCACGACGTGCTCGGCCACGCTGATGCTGTTGCTGTAGGTGACCTCGGCGACGGTGATGCCGCGCTCGATCGCCGCCTGCAGATCGACGTGGTCCGAGCCGATCCCGGCGGTGATCGCCAGCTTCAGCTTGCGGCGCCTTGGCGATCCGCTCGCGCCGTCAGGTAGGCCGGCCAGAAGGGCTGCGAGATGACGATTTCGGCGTCGGGCAGTTCGCGCTCGAAGACGGAGTCCGGCCCCTCCTTGTCGGAGGTCACGACGAGCGTGTGGCCGAGCCCTTCCAGGAAGTGGCGCAGCCCAAGCCCGCCCGACACGCTGCCCAGCAGCTCGCCGGGGCTGAAATCGATCGCCTTTGGCGTCGGCGTCGTCTGCCCGCCGGGGTAGCGCGCGATCGTCGGAACGTCGTCCCGGGCATAGGACGTGGGTAACCATCGACGGGATCGTCGTAGAGGACGCACAGTACCTTCGCCATCGCCTGCTCCCGGATCAGCGCATGGGTGGGTTTCGCCTGCTGGCACGGCCTGCACGCGCGCCGGCAATCGTGCCAGCGAACTCCCGTGCCTGCGAGCTCCCCGATGCGTTACTGGTGAATCTCGCGGCGGCCAGAGGCCCGATCAAGCGAAAGTTATGGATCAGCTAAGACAAATACCGCTTTCAACCTGGAAGCCGCCATCGGCGCTTCCAGCGCGGACTGCCGCCCGTTCATGAGTTAACATGTCTACTTAACCTCCTTGTCTTGCGGATGGGTCCATGCTGCAGGAGAGCCGTTGATCGCGCGCAGCACCCGCTGGGCGGCAGCGAGCCGGGCCCGGCGTCGCCGGCGCGCCCTGACCTGGGCATGGGTCTCGGTCCGGGCTTGGCGGTGGGCGCCGGCAGCGCCGCGATCTGCTCGAGCAGGCGCGCCCGGGCAGCGGCCAGATCGTTGACGGGAGGGGTCATTCGTACTCCATGCTCAGGGTCTCCTGTGTAAGGCCGGCATTGCCGGCAGGTTGGAAGTCAGGCACTCGGCCGGGTCGGGACCCACATCCCGGCCGGTGTCTTCGCGTTCTCGGCTAGTCGTCGAGCTGCTGGTCGGCTTCGGGGTCTGCGTCTTCGAGCCTGGCGACCTCGATGAGCGCGGCTTCGACTGTCGCGATGATCCTCGAGCGGTCCGGGTGCAGCTCGAGCTCAGCGGTCGAGAACGGCTGGTCGAACCAGTCCGGCCGCTGAAGGCGGTCGAGCACCTTGGCCAAGTCGTAAGCAGGCATGCTCTCAGACCTCCTGTTGGCGACCGCTAAGCGAATGGGATCTCATCGTCGAGATCATCGAAGCTGTCGGGCTTGAACTCGGCCGCGAGCTGGGCCGTGTGCGCGGCCTGCTCGGCCTTGCTGTAGATTGCGGCCTGCCGTTGGCGGCAGTGCGCTTGGCCAGCTCCTCGCCGCCCCTGCCGATCACGCCGAGCGGCAGGACCTGGTTGACGATCACATCGACGCCGGCTTGAACCTCGCCGCTACGCGCGGGGTAAGTGCGATCGGCAACTCGAGCCGGCCCTCGACGTAGATCACGTCTCCTTTCCTGAGCGCGCCCAGCTGGGGCGCCAGCGCGCCGAACGCGCGAAGCCCGCACCACTGGGTGCGGGCGGGTCACGCTGCTCCGGACCCGCTCGCCGACGCCCGTGTCAACTGCAACCCGAACTCGCGTCCACCGATTACCATTCTTCGCAGTCTTGACTTCCGGATCGGCGACGACCCTGGCTTCGAACGCACACATCATTCCGTACATTGTCTTAGCTCCTCTTGCTCATCGACCCGCTCCATTGCGACACGATTTCGACTTTGAGCAGACCGTCAGCGGCGCATTCGGAAACCAGCGCACGAACGCCTCGGTCATCTGCTCGGCCAAGATCTCGGCCGCGGCCTCGGCCCGGTCCTCGGGGACCAGCAAGAGCATCTCGTCGTGCACGCTCGCCACCAGCGTGCCGGGCAGCGCCCGGTCGACCCGCACCATCGCATCGAGCATCACGTCGGCCGCCGACGACTGGATCCCGTGGTTGCAGCAGTCGGTGAACCAGAGCTCGCCGGCCGGCTTGATCAGCTCGCCCGTCCGCTGGTTGCGCCGCTCCGGCTCCCAGATCGCGCGCCGCGGCCGGCCGGCGACCGACCACACCGCGCCGTAGCGCCCGGTCGTACTGCGCGCGCTGATAGGGCCGGACCGCCGGGTAGGTCGCGTGGAAGGCATCCATGATCGACTGCGCCTCCTCGAGGCTCACGTCGAGCTCGTGGTCCGCCCAGATCCGCTTGCGCAGCGTCTTCGCGCCGATGCCGAACCAGGCGCCGAAGTTGGTGCCTTCGCTTTCTTGCGAGCCGCGCCTCGATCGTCCTCGGGCAGCTCGGCGAAACACCGCCGCCGGCGATGGCGAGGTGCCGCGCCGTCCTCGCATGCAGGTCCTCGCCGGCGGCGAAGGCCGCCCGCATGACCTCCTCGCCGGCGCGCTCGGCGCCGATCCGCATCTCGATCTGGTTCAATCGCCCTCGAGCAGACGATGGCCCTCGGGGCCTCGACGGCAGCCTGGACATCGGCCGGCAGCTGCTGCAGGTTCGGCCGCCGGCAGCGACAGCCGCCCGGTCACGGTCGGCAGGAAGTAGCCGCCGTGCAGCCGGCCGGTCGCCGGCACGATCTGGTCGAGCAGCTGCTGCCCGAATGTCTCAATCCTCTTCTCGGCCGTGCGGACCGCGATCAGCGGCCGGACCTCGGGCCACTCGAGCGCCATCCGGGTGAGCTCGGCCTCCTCGGTCGACAGCAGGCCGCTCGGGGTCCGTTCCCAGGCCGCGAGCGCCTCGGCGGGAGCCTGGCCTCGAGCCATGCCCGGGTCGCCGGCGCCGCTAGCGGGCACCTCGGACCCGGTCAGCTCCCGGAACTCCTGGCGTTCCCGGGCGTAGTCGGCCTGCCAGCCGGCGATCGTCCGCGGCATGGGCCGTCCGATCGAACGGCAGGCCGCGCAGCTGCATCCGGCGACCACCGGCACCGCCCGTTGGCCAGCGCGAACGCCTGCCGCTCGCGCTCGCCCAGCTGGCGCCACATCGCCTTGCCGGCGCGGTAGGCGACCACGCTATCGGCGGCCGCGTAGACCAGCTGCGCGTCGCTCAGATTACGCGCCGCCCAATAGGACTTCCCCAAGCTCCTTGGGCAGCTCGATGTCCAGGATCTCTTTGCGCGACGTTGTCGAGCTTGCGGACCTTGTCCCCGGTCGCCGCAGCACCAGGCGCCAGCTGCAAGGTGTCGACCAACCGCGGCAGCTCGACGCCCTGCGGCGCCGAGCATCACCGGCTCGAACATCGTGTGGGCGAAGACCTGGCGATCGAACAGGCCGGCCAGATCGGCGTAGTCGAGCGCCGCCATGTCGAAGATGAACACCGTCTCGCGGCCGGGATCGAAGGCCTGGACCAGGCGCGGCTGGCCGCGGAACGGGCACAGCGCGGCGCCGGTCGGGTCGGCCGGCGGCTGCTCGAGGTAGCGGCGGCCGCTCTTGGTCAGCCGCAGCGCCGGCGGCGGTCCGGGCTCGCGCGGCATGGTCTCGATGTCGAGGCCGATCAAGACCGGCAGCTCGGCGATCACCCGCCGAGCCTGTTCGGGATCGTCGACCAGCTCGACCTCGACATCGAGGACCTCGAGCAAGCGCCTCCGGGTCGTCGGCGCCGGGCTCGGCCAGATGGCGCTCGATCTCCGGCCGCAGCCGCTCGAGCAGCTCTGATCGGGCGGCGCTCAGGCGCTCGAGCCCGACCAGCTCGAAGTCGGCGCCCGCCCAGCGGCGCCTCGACCCCGGCCTCGGCCATCGCCGTGACCACCGCCTCGAGCTTGCGGGTGCGCGCCCGCAGGTAGCGGGTGCTGATCGGGGCCACGTCAGCCGCAACAGCCATCTCAGGCCTTCCGCAGACGAGCCCGCTGGCGGCCGGTCGATGGGTCCAGCTCGACCTCGAGATCGGGCGGCAAGACCGTGTCCGGCGGCACCGCCTGCCACTTCTGGGTCGCCACAAAGGGCTTAGTCTTGCGGCGGATGCGGGACTTCTTGAGGGGCCGGCTGGTTGGCGCAGGCGAGGTGCGCCCGGCCTTTGGGCGTCTTAACGACGGGCTTGGTGAGCGGCTGGCCGCAGATCACGCACAGGCCGGGCTCGTCATTACCCGAAGCCTGGCCATTGCCGACATACCTCTCGCGCGGACCTTTTTGTCTCGAAATCAGCGTCCGCAGCGTCCACAGCTTCCGAAGCTTCCGGATTTCCGGACGCTCCGGATACCGGGATGCTTCGGACGCTGGTTTGGTATTTTTTGGTCCCGGCGCAGAGTATATTGGTAGCTGGATGTGGGCGCCGTCCGACCGTGCCGCTCGTAGGCGATCCCGAGCGTGCGCAGGTCGGGCGCCAGCCGGCGCAGCCGACCGTGAGATGGTGAGCGGTCCGCGGCCACCCGAGCGGCAGCTCGGGCATCGTGCTCTTCTGGTCGGCGGTCAGGGTCTTGAACAACGCCGCTGCCCGCCCTTCCCAAGGCTTGGTCCGCCCGGCCATCAGCTGAACCACGGCGTCGCCAACCGGGTCTGAGACCGTCGCGCCCTTGAACGCCTCGCGCTGGTTCG
This sequence comes from uncultured Alphaproteobacteria bacterium, assembly GCA_963840925.1. Classification (GTDB taxonomy): domain Bacteria; phylum Pseudomonadota; class Alphaproteobacteria; order Geminicoccales; family Geminicoccaceae; genus DATAOG01. Next base: position 35,925 of record CAWJAY010000030.1, on the reverse strand, counting down.
CCTGGTAGGCCTCGCGGAACGTTCCGGCTCGATCCCGAAGACCGTCAGCGCGGCCTCGACGAAGCCGACCACATCAGCCCGGCGGACCGTCTCGCTGTCGCCGTTGCGCTCGGCCGCGAGCCCCTTGGAGACACCTTCACAGATCAACCCCATCAGTCGCGGCCGCAGCAGCTCGAGCGCCTTCTCCATCGCCCGTTCACCGATCTTCGTCCGAGGATCGGGGCCTCGATCGTGACCGCCCGCTCGAGCAGGTCGCCGGCGCGCAGCACGTCCGGAATCGCCGTGATCAACATCGCCCGCTGCGCCTCGACCAGGGCCTCCTCATCGTTGAGTAGAGCCGGCGCTTGCCCAGCCCGCCGCCGTCCAGGATCACGCAGAGCGCGTCAGACATGTCCTGTGGGATCGAGCTGACACGTTGTCGTAGACCGGGAGCCACTGCCGCATCGCCGAGATCGCCAGGTCGTCTCGCGAGGTCGGTCGGAACCGCAGTGGTACCCTGGTCGGGTCGACGACCGCTCTTGATCACGCGGGCGCGGGTGCTCTTGCCGGAACCGCGCTCGCCAGTGATGAACAGCAGGATGTACGGGCCGCCCGGCATCAAGCAGTGCACCATGAACCCGAGCAGCAGCACGAACTCTCGGGTCACGCTTGAAGCCCCAGCAGATACTCGAGCTCAGCCAGAACCTGCTCGACATTCGGGTGCATCGGGATCGGAAGCGGCTGCGCGGCCTCGGCATAGACCAGCGGCACCGGCGCCCAGTCGACCACCCGCCAGCCCGTAGCGTCGATCTCGACGATCGCACCGTCTTCGGCTCGAGCCAGGTCCCAATAGACAGCCGACTTATCCGTCGACCAACCGACCCGCAGCATCGGGTCGCGTGGCGGGGTGTCCGCTGCGGCAGCAGCGATGCTCGCCAGCGCTTCGTCCAGGGCGCCTGCAGGCACGCCGCGGGGCACCTGGCGCCCGTCGCGCAGCTTGATCAGGTTCTCGCGGCCATAAGCTCGCGTCAGCCAGCGCCGATAAGGCGTCGAGTACACCCGGACGCCGATCGTGCGGGCGCCGGCGAGCGGCACGATCCCGAAGACGTCGTCGGCCTGGTCGACAAAGTGCTCATGCTCGAGCGCGAGCGCGATCAACTGCTCGCGGACAGTATTCTCATCAGCACCGGCCGCGGCCTGGCCTTGCTTGCGCATGGTGTCTAGCGCTGCCGAGCCGAATGCCTCCGAGCTGCTCGGCCAGCGCCCTGCGCTGCGCTCGTAGTCGAGGTCGGTCATGCGGCCGAGCCTCTCGACCCAGCCGTCCTCGCTGAGCAGCTCGCCGGCGGGGCCGCCTCGATCAGCTGGCGCAGCGCCTCGGGGCCGTGGGCGCCAGGATCTCATCGGCGTCCTTGCCAAGCTCGCCCGGGTCGGGCGTGACCAGGACCTCGAGGCCCGCGAGCAGCCAGCGATCAGCACCGCGGCGATAATCGCGGCCATGCCGCTCGCCTGGGCCGGGCGCTGTTCATGACGGCCTCCGGTCGGCGACGATCACGATCTTGCTGATGGCCGGCGGCAGTCGTCTTGAATTGCAGCCAAGACCTCGCGCCCCAGCCCAGCGACCCAGCCGGGCAAGCCCGAGGCTCAGGATCGCGAGCGGCTTGCACAAATCCCTCGGCCACATAAGCGATATCGCCGGCACCGCCGGACCAAAACCAGCTGTTGCGACAACCATGCGGGACGACCGCCACTGGGTCCGGTTCGGCGCGGTCGCGCTCGGCCGGCCCTGGACGTCTACGCAGACGACCTCGGCGCCGGTCAGCCGGCGTCGGTGCAGGCCGCAACAGCGAACGCAGGCGAAATCGTAGGCGGTCCGACCGCGGATCGGCGCCGGCAACAGGCGCAGGTCCTGGCAGGCGAGCACGACGCTAGCGGGCAGGTGCCGGTGGTTGACGGCATACCGGTATGCCGGATCGTCGGTTGTGACCCGGATAGCGCGGTCGACCTCGGCCTGGCGCTCGGAGGCTTTGGCCGAGTCAAATGGCGGAGGCGAGCTCGGGTATGTCATGCAAGCACCGGTCGGCGGCGGCGGGCGATGGCCGCCAACTAAATCTTCTGGCGCCACCCGAGCGGTTCGGCACCGGGGCGCACGACACGCTCGACGAGTGCGCGCTCGGGCTCAGCCAGGTCGTCGGCCTGGCGTAGGAGAAGGACGGTCGCGATGGCGCGCGCGTCTGGCGGCCAGGGCCGAGTGACCTGCTGCAGCAGCAGCAGCAGCAGGTTCGCCGGCGGCGGCACGAGGGGGCGGACCATAAGGGTCGTCTATTCTGCAGGCTCGGGTTGCTGCGGGCGGTCTTTCTCGGCCTGCCCCCGGCGCCGCAAGGCCGCCCGAGCCTCCTCAATAAAGAGAGCGAGCTTACCGGCAATGCGAAACGTGTTCAGGTCGGTGGCCTTCGCCAGCTCCCTGTACACGGCCCGCGCATCTAGCTCGCCATCGAACACGGTCGCCGCGATCTGCTCGGCGCCGATCGCCAAGCGGTCTCCCGGGTCCTTCGCGCTCATTTACAAAGCCTCTGAGCTATCATTGTGCTGTAGTTAGCCAAGCTTTATGCTACAGTGCCGAGCGCTGCCGTGCAATCGATTTCCGAAGATTTCCTTGACCTCAAGGCAGATCGTTAGTAGCATATTGCTTCATTTTCGAACGCTGACCAACTTGGGGAGATAGTCAATGGCCGAAAAATCCACTGTGCAGCAGGCAGGCGCTACCCGGCGCATGCCGCCGAGGCGTCAAGTCAATCTTCGGCTTAGCGAGGAGGTCTACCAGGTGATTCGCGCGATGGCCGACGCCGAGGGCCAGACGCTGAACGCGGCCGTGACCGAAGTGGTCAGGCGTCGCCACGAGGCCGACCAGCGGTTTGAGGATACGTTTGGCTCGCGCGACGCATTTCTGATCGGTCGCGCCTTGCTCACGGCGGCTGAGCTTCAAGTCGCGGCGGTCAAAGGGGATGGCAGCGCCCGCCGGTGGCTGACCGACCCGGAAAGCTTCGATGTAGCGGCGGCCGCGATTGTCCGGACGCTTGAAAGTCTCCGTCCTGGACCTCTGCAAGAGGCGTTGGCCGAGGTCGAGGGTGTGCGCGCGGGCTCACATTTCTCCGCGCGTATTACGCGTGGTGGTCGGGGTTAACGCTGTGGCCACGATCAGGAAACGCAGCTGGGGCGCCGGCGACGGCATCAAGGAAGCCTGGGTCTGCGACTACGTCGACCAGCACGGCAAGCGCCGGCTGAAGACGTTCGCGACCAAGAAGGCGGCCGACGCCTGGCTGGTCCAGGCCCGGCACCAGGTCGCGGCCGGCGTGCACACCGCTGACAGCGCCAGCGTCACGATCGCCAAGGCGGCCGGGCTCTGGCTCGAGCGGTGCGCGGTCGACGGCCTCGAGGCGCAGACGATCCGGACCTACCGGAACGCTGTCCGCTACCATGTATTGCCGCTGCTCGGCGGCGAGCGCCTGTCGCGACTGACGCCACCCACGATCGAACGGTTCCGGGACGAGCTGTTGCGTACCCGCTCCCGCTGGACGGCGCAGAAGGCGCTCACCGTCTTGAAGACGATCATCAGCGACGCCCAGCGCCGCGGCCTGGCCGCCCAGAACGTCGCCCGCGGCGTCAGCATCCGTACCAGCGCCCGGCACCAGGCGCCGGTCGCGATCCCGTCCAAGGCCGAGGTCCGCGCGCTGCTCGAGGCTGTAGCGCCGCAGTGGCGCCCGCTGATCGTGACCGCGGTGTTCACAGGTTTGCGGGCGTCCGAGCTGCGCGGGCTGCGCTGGGCCGATGTTGACCTAGCGGCGAAGGTGGTCCGGGTGAGGCAACGGGCTGATCGGTGGGGTCACCTGGGCGTGCCCAAGAGCGCCGCCGCCCGGCGTGAGGTGCCGATGGCGCCGCTGGTCCTGAACGTACTCCGGGAGTGGTGCCTGGCTTGTCCGAAGGGCGAGCTCGATCTCGTGTTCCCGGGCCGCGGTGGCAAGGTCGACAGCGGGGCCCGCATCTGGTCGGGGGCGCTTGCACCAGCCGAGGTCCGGGCGGGTATTGTCGGGGCCGATGGCAAGCCTAAGTTTGGGCTCCATGCGCTGCGGCACTTCTTCGCGTCCTGGCTGATCGACCAGGGGTTTGGCCCGAAGCGGGTTCAGGTGCTGATGGGCCACGCTGGCGTCCAGATCACGCTCAACACCTACACCCACCTCTGGCCGCAAGAGGACGACCATGCCAGATTTGCGGCTGGCGAGATCGCCCTCGTCGGCTAAATCCGCGACAAAGACGCGACATGGACGCGACATTAGGCCATGAAGCCAAGCAGATCCGCCTCGAAATAGAACCTGGGCAAGGTTCTCAAGATCGCCGCCGCCTGCCGGCTCAACGTCGTGATCTCGGGCGGCACCGGCTCGGGCAAGACGACCATGCTCAATGCCATGTCGCACCTGATCGACCCGGCCGAGCGCGTGGTCACGATCGAGGACGCGGCCGAACTCCAGCTGCAGCAGCCGCACGTGGTCAGGCTCGAGACCCGGCCGCCGAACCTGGAAGGCACCGGCGAGATCACGATGCGCGATCTGGTCAAGGTGCCGTTAGCCCAGCACCGCCGCCAATCCTTCCAACTCAAAGCATCGTCAACCCATGCCCAAGCGGGCATACAGTTGGAAAGGTACACTGATAATGGCCCGGGTTGCCATCACGTCCATCCATCCGGTTAACTCCAAGCCCGACATCCCTAGCCCGAACGCCGGCGACGAGCTGGACGAGTTCACACGGTACACCGTGACCGACGAGGTCACTCCCAAGGCCGGCAACGTCACTGCCTGCACTGTCGGGCGGCCCGACCGGTTGGCTTACTTCCGGGCACATCCGGATAACAGCATGTACCGGATCTTAACCTTCCTGGAGGTGAAGAAGGAGAGGCGGACCTACCTGGTCGACAGCGAGCTCGCTGATCGCTCAGAGTTCGAGGGCCGCACTAAGCGCTCGCTCACGGTCCCTTGGATCGACAACCACGGCGCAATCGGGATCTGGCTGCTCTCGATCGAGTACGCCGCCACTTGCGGGTATGTGTCGGGCGGGTTGCTGGTCAAGGATGAGGCGCAAAAGGCGTGGATTAACGTCGTTGCGGTCACGAAAGAGAGCGCCTACCGCTGGAATCCCGCAAAGCGCGACCACGGTAAGCCAGAGTGGCCGGATCTGATGGGGTGGATGGCCCCCTCACGGCATCATCGTGCCAAGGTGGTGGCTGTCGAACAGCACCAAGGGGAGCCATCCAGATGGAGATTACCACGATCGGCCTCGACCTGGCCAAGCAGGTCTTCCAGGTCCATGGCGTGGACGAGGTGGGCCATGTCGTCGTGCAGCGCCGCCTGCGGCGTGCTCAGGTCATCACCTACTTCGCCGCGCTGCCAACCTGCCTGGTCGGCATGGAAGCTTGCGCCACCGCGCACTTCTGGGCGCGCGAGCTGCGCTCGCTGGGACATGAGGTGCGCCTGATGCCGCCACAGTACGTCAAGGCTTACGTCAAGCGGGGCAAGAACGACGCGGCCGACGCCGCGGCGATCTGCGAGGCCGTGACGCGGCCGTCCATGCGCTTCGTGCCGGTCAAAACCGAAGAGCAGCAGTCGGCATTGACCATGCACCGGGTCCGCGAGCTGTTGGTCCGGCAGCGAACCCAGCTCATCAACGCCGTACGCGGGCACCTGGCCGAGTTCGGTCTCGTTGGAGCCCAGGGACCCTGGAACGTGCCAGGGCTCTTGGCGAGCATGCAGGAGGATCGGCGCGTGCCGGAGCTGGCACGTCAAGTCCTCGAGCTCCTCGCGGCTCAGCTCGACGAGGTGGCCCAGCGGATCGCCGAGGTCGACGCCCGGATCATGGCTTGGCACAAGGCGAACCCTGTCAGCCGGCGGCTCGTCACCATCCCGGGCATCGGCCCGCTGATTGCCACCGCCATCGCCGCCACCGTGCCTGACCGCGACGCCTTCCGCGGCGGGCGGGAGTTCGCGGCCTGGCTCGGCCTCGTGCCGCGGCAAAGATCCACCGGCGGCAAGCAGAGGTTGGGCCGGATCAGCAGGCTCGGCGACAAGTACATCCGGCAGCTGCTGATCGTCGGCGCCCAAACCGTCCTGCTGCGCTCGAAGGCAGCCCGGTCCGATGCGTGGATCCAGGGTCTGCTGGCGAGACGACCCCGCCTCGTGGTCGCCGTGGCTCTGGCCAACAAGATGGCCCGCATCGTTTGGGCCGTGATGGCGCACGGGCAGAACTATCGGCAGGCAGTCCCGGCTTAGGCCGAGCTCGCCTATTATGTGACGCTTGCGAGGGAAGGAAACGTGATGGGGTAGTCGGTTGTGCCGAGGGACCGGGAGCAGCCTGGAGAAGTCGAGGGACGGAATCCCGAGGATCTGATGAGGCCCTGGTCCGCGGAACCCATCGGGGCCAGCGGTCGTGCGACGGCCGCGTCAACAGGCCGGACACATGACCGCAAAGCAGCCTGATTATGCCAACACGCTAACTTTTCTCTTGCGAGCCGGGGGCCATCCACACATGGACTTCTCGGGCTGGATGCGCCTCGCATTCCCGCCTGAGATGCGGATCAACGATCTCGATCACCCGATCGCGAAGATGATCCGGGGCGAGTGACCTGGAGGCAGCCGGCAGGCTGCCGTTCAGGGCTGTATGGGTCGTCGACTTCGAGTACCACCAGCCCGACGGCAGTCTGCCCGACCCCCTGTGCGTCGTGGCCCTCGACCTGGTCAGCGGGCGCCGGGTCGAGCAATGGCTCGAGGCCGGCAACCCCGGCCTCTGCCCTTATGACACCAGCCCTGACGCTGTCCTGATCGCGCACAACGCCGCCGCCGAGGTCTTGTGCCACATCGTGCTCGGGTGGCCGCTGCCGGCCTACGTGATCGACACCTGGGCCGAGTTTCGCGTGACCAGGAACGGGACGAACGTCGACCGCAAGGCTGGCCTCCTGGAAGCCGCCATCAACTATGGCTGCACCACGATCACCGCCGCGGCCAAGGTGCTCGGGCGCGCGATCGCGATGCAAGGGCGTGCCCATGCCGAAACGCAACGCGATCGCCTGGTCCGATACTGTTGGTCGGACGTGGACACCAACGCCGACCTGCTCCGAGCCATGCTGCCGGACATCGTCGGGCGCGAGCAGGGCCTGGCGCTTGCGTTGGTCGGGGCGAGCACATGAAGGCGGTCGCCGCGATCGACCACGAGGGCGTGCCGATCGATCACGACCTGTTGGCTCGCCTCCAGGCGCACTGGCAGCAGATCCGGTTGCGGTTGATCGACGCCCAGAACACCGAGGTGGCCAACTGCTACATCACCGGGCGCCTCAACAAGCAGCGGTTCGGCGCGCTGTTGGAGCAGCTCGGCTTGTTGCGCACTTGGCCGCGAACTCCGACCGGCCAGCTGTCGCTAGACGACGACACACTCCGGGAGCGCCGTGGCCTGCACCCGCTCCTGGACGCGTTCCACGAGCTGCAAGCGACGATGAGCAAGTTCAAGACGCTGGATCTACCGGTCGGAGCCGATGGCCGGCACCGAGCCAAGGCGTGGTTCCCCCTTGGCGCTAAGACAGGCCGGAACGCGCCGTCCGGGCTCATCTTCATGCCGGCTGTCTGGGCGCGCTTCATGGTCAAGCCTGCCCGCGGCCAGTGCACGGTCTACACCGACTACAGCGCGGAGGAGGTCCATATCGGCGCGCGCCTGAGCGGCGACCCCGAGATGATCCGCGCCGTCGAGAGCGGCGACCCCTACCTGCACCACGCCAAGGCAACCGGATTGGCACCACCCGAGGCGACCAAGGCGACCCATGGCGCCATCCGCAACGAGGTCTACAAGCCGAGCCTGCTGTCGCAGTTCTACGGGTCTGGCGCTTGGGGGTTGGCCTCGCGGCTCGGTGTCTCGCGCGACTACGCCGAGCTCGAGCTGATCCGCCCACACCGCGAGCTGTACCGGACGTACTGGCGGTGGTCTCGCGACGTCACGTACTCGGCCGCCGACGCCGGCACGATCCGCACCCGGTTCGGTTGGCAGATGCACATCACCGCCAAGACTAGCCCCCGCACTCTGCTAAATTGGCCGATTTAATCGGCTGGTGGAGACGTCTTGAGGTTGGCCGCCATTGGCCTGGTGCGCAACGGCATCAGGGTCGGTGCCCTGGTCCATGACGCCGTGCTCACGGTTTGCGATGAGGATGAAGTTGAGGGTCACTGCGCGACCGTAGGCCGGATCATGCGCAAGGCGGCCGAGGTCGGCATTGGCCACGAGATCCCGGTCGACCACACAGTCGTCCGCTATCCAGACCACTACACCGACGTTCGTGGTACGGCCATGTACGAGACGATCCTGAAGCTCTTGGCTGAGATTGAAGTCGGGCAGTCGGGGTACAGGGCTTACGGGTGAGTCACTTCAACTAAGGACGGGTTTCACGTCCTTGTAGCACCAGTGATGGGATGCTAGGATTCGTCTCGATCATGCAAGTTCCCTTCCTTCTCGCGCCGCAGGCCCTACTCTGCGGCGCAACCTTTTTCTAGGGCATCTCTGACCGCCGGCCTAGCGGCCTCGGCTCCGGCGCCCGCGCGCCGCGGCCCTCTCTGCCTGCCAGCGCACGTAAGCCGCGTACTCCTCCGCGGTGTACGACCCGGCAAAACGCGCGTCCATCGGCTGCCCTTCTGCGCCCGGCTCGACCCGCACGAGCAACTTCGCCGCCCGCCTCTGTGACGGAGGAACCGCCGCCGCCGCCCGTGCTTTCACCTCGTCAGCCATCACGCTGCTCCCCTTTCATCCTGCGGGTCCGGCTCAGGACGAGATCGAGCACCGCCAGCAGCGCGCAGAACCCGATCAAGGCCCAGAGAAGTGCGGTCACCGGCGGCCCGACCATGTGCCAGGCTGCTGCTGCGCCGGGCCGCGCGGTTGCGTGAGCGCGTCCTTGCGCGCGGTCAACGCTCGGATCCAGTCAGCCGGGACACGCTGCCCCGAAATGGACCGGGCGCGCCGCGCCAGCTCGAGCTGCCAGTGCGTCCGCTCGAGCTCACGCTCGAGCTCCTCGAGCTCCTGCTCGGGCGCGGCCGGGTCGGGCGGCGGCGGTAGCGGTCGCGCCATCAGCGGCGCCGCTGCCGCCGAGCGGCGCGCCGCTCGGCGAGCGCGTCCCGCCGCTCCTCGATCGCGGCCGCGATCTCGGCGACTTTGTATTCCTGCCGATCGGTGAGCGGGTAAGTCTGGCTGCCGACATCGGCGAGAAAAGAGCGCTCCCAGTCGGTCATCAGCGCTTCGTCGCTGTCGTCGTCGTCGTCGTCTTCCAGTTCGGCGGGGTCTGCGGTATACATAGCTTTGCCTCTAGTCCCTCTAGTCGTGAGTTTGAGCTGCCTGGCGCCTCGCCCCTGATCCGGGCGGGGCGCCGTTCGTTAGTCACGCCGTGGCAGGAACGCTGGCGGAAAAGCCTAAAAACACCAGCACCTGCCACGGCGCTATTCCCCGGCTGAAAGGACATAACGACCGGGAAACTCGTTACGCGCCAGGGTTACGGTAGACGAACCGGTAATCCCGAACAGCAACTGCGAAATCCAACAAGCAGCGGTACTCGATCCCTAACAGGTCGAAGCCCTCTCGACTGCTCAGAGTTGGGCCGCGTTGATTGTTCAGATAGGCGTGGGTGAACGCCGGGTTCTCTGAAAACAAGTACCAGGCATTGCCGCTCAGGCGTTGTTCCACTTCGACGCGGAGCGTCGAGCTGAATGGGTTAGCCTGCCCGATCTCGTTCGGCGTCAGCGCCACGGTCACCTGTTCAGCCTGGAGCTCCTTGGCAGGCGAGGTCAGGATCGCAACTGGCGCGACCTGGACCGGGAACACACCACCAATTCCCTTCGCCTCGCGCATCTTCTGCCGGGCGGCGGCAACCGAGGTCACGTCGATTGCCGTGCCGGGGCTCGCGAGGTTGCCATGGCTGGCATGGAACAAGTTCAAGCCGTCGTCCAAGACCGGGCCGGCGCCGGCATTCGAGGTCAGCAGGCTGACGAACAGAGCCGCTTCGGTCTCGGCTGCCGCGCTACCCATCTCGCCCGCCCAGTCGGCCAAAGCTCCGAGGTCGTCGTTGATGATCGCCTGGCGGGTGAATCCCCAGATCTTGGCGTAGCTCTGAACAGCAAAGGACTCACCGGCCTCTGCGACGCTTCCACGTTCGACCTCGGCGTGCTCGGGGACCAAGAGACAATGGCGAGATGTTGCCGACCCGGAGCATCGTCACCCGCCGGAAGTCGGTGACACTCGTTCGCGGCTGTGAGACTTCAGAGGACTGGCCGCTGCGGTGTAGAATTCTTCGAGTAACCTCGAGCCGGTCGATAACAACAGCTGTGGCAAATCGGATGTTGTGTGAAGACCAGTGCCGGCCCGGTAGTCGATCCCTCGTTGGCGGTCCAGCCACGGCAGTGAACGCCTGCGGCCTCGAGTAGTGTCCGGCGGATCTCGACCAGGGACAGCGAGCAGGACCTCGACTCGGGCGGCAGCGGGTACTGGCCAGGGTTGGCCTTGTGGAGCAGCGCGCCGGTCATCCGCTCGGCCACCAGATTGGGGGCGCTGTTGTCGATCCCGCCTGAGATCCGCGGGTTGCTGATCGCCTCGCGCCTCGCGCGCCTGGGCGAACTCCAGCAGCTGGGCCAGATCCGCGCGAGGGACGTTGCGCTTGATCAGGCCGTCGACCAGACCGCGCTCGAGCCGGAGCTGGTCGGCGCCGCGGTGAAACGCTGGAGCTCCTGCAGCGCGGCCTGCGCGGTGTCGGGCGGGTCGGCCGGAGCCGGAGCGGGGCGGACCGGATCGCTTGGCCGTTGTGATCGAGCAAGGCGGACATGTTCGCGGACTCCACTTCACAAGGAAAGCTCTCGGCCTGCGCGCGGACTTGCGCGCCGGCATCTGCGGGCACGGCGACCAAGGACAATTCAAAGGGCTCCCAATCACGCGCGGTCACCAGAGGGACATCACCTTCACGCTCGCGCCGCTCGACCTTGTGCAGAGCGTAACCGACGCTGGCGTTGCGGATCACGCCGTCGAGGACGTCCTGGAAGATCTGCTCGGTCTCGGGCCGGCGGGAGAACCGGACGACAGCGCGGCCTGTGCGCTGACCCGGCGGGCCGCTGATCTCGGCGCGCTCGACGACACCGAGGACGTTGCGGAGACCGGCGGCTCGGTGGCTGTCGAGCAAAGGAGCACCAGAGCTGAGCCTGCCGAGCCGGGCGCCGTCGAGATCGAGCGCTTCGTCCCACTGGCCGGCGAGATAGCCGGCGCGCCGACGACCGCGCCGGTGCTCCAGACCAACTCGCAGGTGCGCTCCTCGAGGTTCGCGCTCTGCGGCCGGAAGAGCGCGCCGCGCGTGAGAGGCGGCAGGCTGACCGCGCAGCCATGGCCGCCGTCCCGCTGGTGCCGACGATCTCGTCGAGCTCGTCGCTCGCGGCCAGCGCCCCACGCTGGACCAGGGCCGCGCCGCGCAGCAAATCGGCGGCGAGCGCGTAGGCGGTCTCGGGATCGAGCGAGACCTCGAACATCGCCGACCCGTCGCGCCGGCCGAGCTGCAGTGTGAGGCCTGGCTTCAGGGCGAGACGCAATGCGGCTGGTCGCCCCTGCTGGCCGGGCAGCGTGGCGGTCGTCATGCGAGCTCCCGCTGCTCGGCCGCAGCGCGCGCGAGCGCCGTGGCCAAGACCCCATGGACGATCGGGCGAGATGCACAATCGAGAGGCCGGCCGGGTTGTCTCTGATCAGCTCGTCGACCTCGGCCCTCGAGCTCGCGATCGCGGTGACCCACTTCGCCTGCCTGCTCGGGTCGCGGCGCAGGACCAGCCACCTCTGGCCGTTGGCCGCGATCGTGCGCTCCCAGTCTTTGCGGTGCACACCTCGCGTGAGGCGAGCAGCGTCGGGCAGCGGTATGCCGAGCTGGCGCAGAGCCTGCGCCGCGCTCAGCCGGACCGCGTCCAGGACCGTGACCGCGCGCTGCTGGCCGTGGGCCTTGGCGCGCAGGCCGAGCCGGTCCGCCAGGCCTTTCAGCTCGGGCCGCGAGATCTCGAGCATCGACAGCAAATCGGCGGAATTGAGCACCGGATCAGGCCCCTCGCGTTAGCGATTAGTACGCAAGAGCCCGACGCTAATCATTTACCGGGTTGGAGCGCAAGCCCTGAATTGAACATGTAGCGGCGCTAGGGCTGTCGGGGTGCTAGGGAGAGCGTCGGAAGCTCAACTGTCGGCCGTCTCGTCGTCGTCGGGCAGATTGCGGAGATACTCCGCACCCCGCTCGGCGCGGACGAGGTCGTAGTCCTCGATCGGGCGAGCCTTGGCGGCCCGTTTCGCCACCAGAGCCGCACGCTGGGTCGGGCTCCGGCCGTCCGCGACCGCGGTCAGCCGAGCGCGCTCCCGGGCGTCAGCCTGGCGCTGGCGCACGCGGCCGATCCGGCGATGGACCTCGTCTTGCTCACGGGCGACATGGCGGCGGCGATCTGCCGGATGCTGGCGCCCTCTCGATGCAGCTGCTCCAGCCTGGCCTCACTCTCGGGCGTCCACGTCGATGGCGGGCGGCCGCGCCGCTTGGGCGCCTGCCCGGTCAGCTGCTCGACCTCGAGCCTGACCAGCGCGTCGCGCTCGTTGCGCTCCTCCTCGAGCGCGGCCCTGGCAGCCTCGACGAGCTCGCGCCAGAACACCACGATCGACCATGCCGCGGCATTGCGATCCCGAACGTCCTCGAGCTGCTCCAGCCCGGCGCCTCCGCGACCAGCCGCGCCGGCACCGTCCTGCAGGCCCGGAGCCGCAGCGTCTGGATGTGGTCGCGCTCCTCGCGCAGCCGCTTCAGCTCGGCCGCTTCCTCGCGGTCATCTCGCTGTCCCCAATTCCTGCTCGCAGTATGAGGACAGGAGGCGCAGTCTGCAAGCCGCAGAATTCCTGGAGGCTCAGGAAGCGGGTCAGGAATTGGAGGGTCAGCCGGCCGCCTCGAGCCACGCCGCGATCCGCTGCACTGGCCTTGGGTTATGACCCACCTCGCCATCGCGGAAGCGCCGCAGGGCCTGGTAGCTGACCCCGATCCGCGGCCGCGGCCGCGACGACGCCGATGGCACCCCCATACCCCGATCGGCGAGCCGGTCGTCCAGGCGCCACCGGATGGCCTCTGGATCGGCGCTGGCGGCGTCAGGAGCGTTTTAATCTCGCGGAGACTCCGCCCGGGTCGGGGGTTAATCCTCCTGGGCGGCCTGGGCGGCCTCGGCCTCGGCGTCCCCGGTTAATGCCGGCGACCGCGTCCTCACCCTTGTCGATCGCCTCCCGCATCCGCTGCCGGACGGCGTCCAGATCGACCCGCGGAGCTACGGGAGTGGCCTCGGGCGCGTCGGCCGGCTCGGGGTTCGGCCGCGTCTTGCTCGTCCTCGGCGAAGGTCGTCACCGGCCGCCGCCTCGCCGACCAGGTCGTCGAGGAGGGTCCTGGCCATCTTAACCGGTGTGCCGGGCGTACCACGCCAGGTTGGTGATCGCCGCACCCAGGTTGGCCGCGAGCGAGGACTGCTCCGGGTAGGTCGGCTCGTACGCGCGGAGCCGGTCCTCGTCCCAGTTGGTCGCGATCAGGCGGACCAGGTCGGCGATCGCGTAGCGGTCCATCGCGGTGCTGCGCACGGGGTCCGGCCGGGCCTGGACCTTGGCGCGCTCGGCCTTGTGTTCGCCGCGCTTGGCCTTCTGCAGGATCTCCTTGAGCGAGGCCCGGTCCTTCTTGACCAGGGCCCAGACCTTGGCGTGGTCGTCCGCCGGCAGCTCGGCGAGCGTGGTCACGTCCTCGCGCGAGATGTTGGCCTCCATGCTCAGGATCGCGTCCTTGACGTCGACGCCCAGGCTGTCGGCGAGTTGGTCGACCGCGGCCGCGAAGTGGCCCATCTTGCGGATCTGCTGCGGCGTGACCTGGAACTTGGCGGCGAGCTGGTCGAAGCCGAGGCCTGGCCGGTGAGATCGGAGCGGGCGCCCTGGCCGGTCGCCATGGCGCTGTAGAGGCCGCCGATCATGTAGGCGCGCTGGGAGGTGTTGGCGTTGCGCCGGACGTCGAGCTGGTTGCTGAGCATCCAGATCTTGGCCGCGGTGCGGTCCGGGAAGTCCATCTTGACCGGGGCCTTGAGCTTGACGCCGGTCCGCTTGCTGCTCTCGAACCGCCGATGGCCGTCGAGGATGATGTTGACGTTGTTCTGCGGCAAGACGGCGATCGGGTCACGGTTGCCGTGGGCGAGCATGTCCTGGTCCAGGGCCTCGTCCTGGGCCCTGGAGGTGGCGGGGATGAGATCTCGGAACTCCGGGTCTACAACAAGCTTGGTCATGATCGCTGGTCCTTTCAGCGGTTGCTGGCCGGGCCCGGCGCCCGGATGACACCCTGGGCCCGGGCCGCCTTTGGTCGACCAGCCCTCTATAAGGGTCGTTAGGTGCGATGTCAAAACTTCGAACCTAAGGTTCACGAGGTTCAACTTAACGCCTAGAGAGGAAGCGGGACTGCCCCGGAGATCGCGGTGGCGGTCGCCCGCGGCGAGTACAAGTCGATGCGCCAGGCGGCGCTCGCCGCCGGCATCGTCAAGCCGGCGGACGCCTACATGCCGGACATCCGGCATGAACAAGCAAAGGACGTAATGCTGCGCTCGCAGCGGCTGTGCGCCCTGGTCGAGCAGGCGATGCCCGGGGTCGACCAGCAGGACCTGGCCCGCGGATTCAAAGACCAGGCCGAGAAACTCAGAGCAGACACGGTCAGGCAGGATCTCGGCCAAAAAAGTACCGTTAACGGGTATTATTTCAGATCGCTGGTCCTAGGAGCAAGTGGCGCCCGGCTGACCGGCGGTGAATTCGACAAAACCCCGCAAAAAAACCGGGCGCCAGGCCTACCGTAACGCGCAACCGCGGCCTGGGGTCAGCTCCTTTCGTGCCGGGCGCGTGGTCAGCACGCCATTCGGGCGAGCGCGATCCGAAGGAGCACGCGGATCGCCCCCAGGCGATGGGGAATCCGCCTCGCGCGCCGGTACGGCTTCGATCTCCACGAGGAGCTCGGGCGGTAGCGCCAGCAGGACGTGGCGATCAGCTCGCATAGGGGGACCTGTATACGACATATGTGGTTTCGGAAAGGTTATGATCTCCCGAGTTGCTGAGCGAGTTGATGCGCGGCCCGCCACCGTCTATTCTGGCTGGCTGGACAGAACCTAGACGGGATAGGGTCATCGAGCTTTCAATTACAAGGCATCGTATCTCAGACCGACACATGGAGGAAACCCAAGCCAAGACAATAGTTTATTGGTCTTGTTTACTAAACTAATGATGGAGTATAGCCAGGGTTATTAACCAAAATAGGGGGGCCTTAGAGGTGACAAGGGGACATAAGAAAGAATAAGAAGATTTATTAATGTGGCCCAGCATCCTGCGATCCTGTCCGGTCTCAACCTCTACCGTGATCTGAACCCAATACAGAACGGGGGTTGACTCTCCCTTGTGAGGTAAGGGTAGTCTCAAGGCCATGCGAGACACCACACTCTCCTTACCGGCAAGAACGTCCGGGCCTCTGCCCGGGCATGAACCACGCCGGCTTGATGCGCTGTGCGATGCGATCGGGCTCCCGCGCACAGGCTATGGCCGTGAGCGCCAGCTGGATGCCTTCCATGCGATGGCGCTCATCCTGGCCTGGCAGCTGCACCGTGAGCAGGACATGGATCTCGCGGTCGCCGGCGAGATCGCCGCCAAGGCCGACCCAGATGCTTGGTTCCCTGTCTTGCGCGCCCACGAGGCTGGTTCAGACGCGTTCTACTGGCTCACGATCATCCGGACTGGATCAGAGCCTGATGTGCAGATCCTGGACTCCACCCAGCTCGGCAAGCTGTTGATGCACGAGCTCCCTGTGCAGGCGCTGGAAGGTGTCGTCGCCCATCCGCTCCGGCGCACTGTACTTGGCGTGGTCAATGCCCTCGCCAGCAAGCAGGCGGCGCCAGTATGAAAGCCCGCAAGCCTGCCCTCGACCTGCCACCACGGCGCGGCGTAAACAACGCCGAGGCTGCCGCCTACCTCGGCCAATCGCTGACTTGGTTCACTGAGCACCTGCCCGAGCTGGAGGCCGCCGGCTTCCCTCGGCCGCTGCCGATTTCGGCAACCGCGATCTCAGGGCGATCGACGCCTGGCTCGACGAACAGGGCGGGCTGGAGCGGCCATGCGCGACTTCGGCTCCGCGTGGATGCGCGCGAGCAATGGGTAGGTTCGCCATCCGCTACCTGGTCGCGAAGCGCCAGAAGGGTCACACGCTCTTCTACTGGCAGCCTAACCGCCCGTTGCGTGTCGCCGGTTTCCCGCCACGCCGGCTGAGCAACGATCTCCCTGAAGCCATCCGCGAGGCCGAAGCGCTCAACCACGAGCTCGATCGCTGGCGCGCCGGCCATGGTCCCGTCACGATCCAGCCGGGCACGATCCCTTGGCTGGTCCGGCTCTACCGCGCCGACCAGCGCTACACCGACCTCGCCGACGCGACCAAGGACCACTACGACGGGCTCATCCCGTCATCGAGGCTGGTCCGCTCGCGCCGGCCATCCACCAATCACCACGATCGAGCGCAAGCACGTCCGGTCCTTCCACCGTGCCATGGCCGACCGGCCAGCCAAAGCGGCCTCCGTCATCAAGGTCCTGCGGGTGCTGCTCGCGTTCGCGGTCGACGAGGGCGAGCTCGCCGTGAACCCTGCCGAGAGGATGCGCATCAAGGCCGGCCGCCCACGCCACCAGGTCTGGTCGCCGGAGCAGGTCGCGGCCCTGATCGCCGCTGCTGACGCCGAAGGCCCTCGATCGGCCTCGCGGTCCATCTCGCCGCCGGGCTCGGCCAACGCCTGGGCGACGTCCTGCGGCTCGGCTGGTCGGCCTATGATGGCCAGGTGGTGAGCTTGCGCCAGCGCAAGACCGGCGCCCTGATCGCCGTCCCGGTCACCGCCGAGCTGCGCCGGGCGCTCGACCTCGCGCCACGCACCGCCACGACGATCGTTGCCGCCGAGACGACGCGGCGTCCGTACACCGAGCGCCACTTCCAGGCGACCTTCCGCCGGATCGCCGATGTCGCCGGGTTGCCGCGGGATCTGGAGTACCGCGACCTGCGACGCACCGCTGTGGTCCGTCTCGCGGAGGCCGGCTGCTCCGTGCCTGAGATCGCTGCGATCTCTGGCCACGAGCTGAAGCGAACCCTGCAGATTCTCGAGACCTACCTGCCGCGCAACGCGACGATGGCGCAGCACGCGATCGCTCGTCTGGAGGACTATCGAGCGCGAACGCATGGCGGACGGAAGTTGGAAGGCTGACGCCACCAGTCGGAAGAAGAGTTGGAAGGATCGGCTCGGACCAAGGGTCTTCAGGTCTAGTGCGCGATCTGGTCAAGAACGCGCTGCGCATGCGCCCCGATCGGATCATCTGCGGCGAGGTGCGCGGCGCCGAAGCGCTCGACATGCTCCAGGCGATGAACACCGGCCACGACGGCTCGATGTGCACGCTGCACGCCAACAATCCGCGCGAGGCGCTGACCCGCATGGAGAACATGATCGGGATGGCGACCGTCAACCTGCCGAGCAAGGCGGTGCGCACCCAGATCACCGGCGCGGTCCACCTGATCATCCAGATCCAGCGCATGCGCGATGGCATCCGTCGGGTCACCCACGTGACCGAGGTGATCGGCATGGAGGGCGAGGTCATCACTACGCAGGACCTGTTCACGTTCGACTTCCAGGGCGAGAACCGCGACGGCAGCCTGATCGGGCAGTTCAAGTCGAGCGGGGTGCGGCCGCACTTTGCCAAGCGGGCCGCCTATTTCGGCCTCGACCGCGCGCTGCAGCAGGCGATGGTGACATGAGCCCGCTGCTCCAGCAGATCGCCCGCGACCCGGACCTGCTGTCGGCGACCGTCTTTGGCGGCAGCCTGCTGATCGTGGGCCTGGTCGCGGTCCTGTGGCTGACCTTGTTCCAGAAGGACGAGCGGCGGCTGCGCCGGCGCCTCGAGCGCCTGCAGGCCGGGCCACGCGGCCGGACCGCCGGTAGCGGCGATTCCGCGACCCCGGTCGAGAGCGTGCGCCGCAACAAGCGCGACAGCTCGTTCGCGAGCCTGGATAAGCTGATCAAGCGCCTGATGCCCAACGTCGGCATCCTGCGGCTGCGCCTGGAGCGCAGCGGCTGGCCGCTCAAGATGGGTGATTTCCTGCTGATCTGCCTCGGGCTCGGGATCCTGACCACCGCTGCGCTGAGCCTCGCCCTCCCGTTCTCGTTCCTGATCAACGCCGGGCTTGGCATCGCGCTTGGCGTCGGCCTGCCGAACCTCGTGCTGCAGCGCCGGATCGCGCGTCGGATGAAGAAGTTCACGACGCTGTTGCCGGAGGCGCTCGACCTGATCGTCCGCGGCATCCGGTCCGGCCTGCCCGCGACCGAGGCGCTCAAGACCATCGGGGAGGAGATTCAGGACCCGGTCGGCGGCGAGTTCCGTCAGGTCACCGATCAGATGAAGATCGGCGTCGCGATGGACGAGTCGATGTGGGCGGCGGCCAAGCGGCTCGGGATTCCGGAGTTCAACTTCCTGGTCATCAGCCTCTCGATCCAGCAGGAGACCGGCGGCAACCTCGCCGAGATCCTCGAGAAGCTGTCGGATATGGTGCGCCGGCGCGAGCAGATGCGCCTCAAGGTCAAGGCGATGTCGTCGGAAGCGCGCGCCTCGGCGCTGATCATCGGCTCGCTGCCGTTCATCATGGCGGGCGTGATCTCGTTCGTGAACCCGGTCTACATGAGCACGCTGTTCACCGATCCCCGGGGCTGGGTCATGATCGCCATGGGCTCACGAGCCTGCCACCCGACAGCCCGTGAGCCGCAGCATGCCTGGGCTTCGGCCCGACGGGCGCGGTGTCAGGGCAGAGCCGGGGGCAACGGTTTGCCTTGCGAGCCCCCTCCTGATCACCCCGAACCGGGTCCTCGATCCCAGACCCGGCTGCGCAGACCAGCGCGGCCGGGCCAGGAGCCACAGGACGGTCGAGAGGGGCGCCCCTGGGACCCACCTGGGCAGGTCCGTGACCGGCCTGGAGGCCGCAGGAGGGTTGGACCTACGGGGCGCGCCATGGCCGGCCCTCCCCGCCACGCTCCCGCTGGATCGGCGTGCACGCCCAGACCAGCGCGACGATCCAGCCGAGCACAGTCCAGCCAAGCAGCAGATTGAGCAGCCTTGTGCAAAACGGTTGAAAAAGTTTTGCAACAATTTTAAGCGAGTTGCGGGAAGCATCGCCTGACACGATTCGACAAAGAAGGACATGTCATGGCCCAGATCATCGGAACGCCTCGCAACGACAACCTCCTCGGCACGAGGCTCACCAACAGAAGCACGGGCGAAGACGACATCTTCGGCCTCGCCGGCGCCGACCGGATCGACGGCCGGAGCGGCAACGACCGCCTGTTCGGCGCGCCAGGCGCCGATCAGCTGCGGGGCAATGTCGGCGACGATCTCCTGTTCGGCGAGGACGACGACGACCTGCTGCGCGGCGGGCCCGGCGACGATCAGCTGTTCGGCGGCAACGGCCGCGACGTGCTGTTGGGCGACGAAGGCGATGATCTGCTCGCTGGTGACTGCGGCGACGATGACCTGCTCGGCGGCAGCGGGGACGATCTTCTCGAAGGCGGTGACGGGGATGACAACCTGTTCGGCGACGCCGGGGACGACGTGCTCGATGGCGGCCCGGGCAACAACCGCCTGAGCGGCGACGCCGATGCCGATCGCTTCCTCCTGGCCGATTTCGACGTCGACGAGATTCTCGACCTGAACCTCGCCGAGGGCAATGTCGTGGACTTCTCCGCTCTGGCGGAAGAGGCGCTGAGCGCCGGGCTGTTGCTCGGCGATGCGGTGCGGCTTGAGGCGGGCCCGTCCGGGACGACGCTGTCGGTCGATGTCGGCGAAAGCAACGGGTTCCAGGACGTGGCGCTGCTGCGCGGTGTCGAGCCGGTGGTCGAGGTGACTTCGACCGGGGAGCTGGTGGCGCTGACCCGGCCGGTTGCGACCCCGCTGGTCTCGCTGTCCCTGGCCGATCTCGACGGCACGAACGGCTTTCGCCTTGAGGGCATCGACCGGAACGATGCATCAGGCTCCTCGGTGAGCGACGCGGGGGACGTCAACGGCGATGGCTTCGCCGACCTGATCGTCGGGGCACCATTCGCCGATCCGGGGGGGCGAAGGAATGCCGGTGAGAGCTACGTGGTGTTTGGCGACCCGGCTGGCTTCGGCGGCGCGCTCGACCTCGCCGCGCTCGACGGCACGAACGGCTTCCGCCTCGATGGCATCGACGAGCTCGACCTATCGGGCGGGTCGGTGAGCGGTGCGGGAGACGTCAACGGCGATGGCTATGCCGACCTAATCGTCGGGGCTCCCCGCGCCGATCCGGTGGGGCCTAGTACCGAGCGACGCTACACGGGGGAGAGCTACGTTGTGTTTGGCGACCCGGGCGGCTTCGGGGGCGCGCTCGACCTCGCCGCGCTCGATGGCACCAACGGCTTTCGCCTCGATGGCATCGACCCGGGCGATTTTGCGGGTTTGTCGGTGAGCGGCGCGGGCGACGTCAACGGCGATGGCCTCGCCGACCTCATCGTCGGCGCGCCAACCGCCAATCCGGGGGGGCGAGACAGGGCCGGTGAGAGCTACGTCGTGTTTCGTCCAGGATGTTCGAGCGCATCGATCTCAACGGCAACAGCAACGAGCTGGCCCTGGATACACGGGAGATCCTGAACCTCGACGACAACTCCAATAGTCTCACCGTGTTCGGCGACGACAGCAACGCGGTCGGCGGCAGCCTGCCGGTGCCGTTCAGGGCACGACGACGGTCGACGGGGTCGATTTCGACACCTTCACGGTCGACGAGGCGCAGCTCCTGGTCCAGACCGGCGTCGACACCAGCGGGATCGAAGTGGCGTAGCGCCGAGCGACGCGCGGCGGGGAGGCGAATGAACGAGGCGACGCCGGATGCTGCGGTGCCCAGGCTCGAGCTGCTGCCCTCGCGCCAGTTCCCGAGCTGGCTCGCCGAGCACAACCTTGCGCTCGGGTTCACGACCTACCAGACCGGCAACTGTTCCTGGTCGGGCTGCAGCCGAACGGCCGCCTGTCGATCTTCGAGCGCAGCTTCAACCGCGCGATGGGCCTCTGGGCGAGCCCGCAGACGCTGTTCCTCTCGACGCTCTTCCAGCTCTGGCGGTTCGACAACACGCTGGAGCCCCGCCAGGCGTACCAGGGCTATGACCGCCTCTACGTGCCCCAGGTCGCGTGCACCACGGGCGACCTCGACGTCCACGACATCGCCTTCGATGCCAAGGGCCGGATCGTGTTCGTCAACACGCTGTTCAGCTGCCTCGCCACGGTCAGCGAGACCCACAGCTTCACGCCGCTCTGGCGGCCGCCGTTCATCAGCAAGCTGGCGGCCGAGGACCGCTGCCACCTGAACGGCCTGGCGCTCAAGGACGGCAGGGCGGCTTATGTGACGGCGTTCAGCCGCGCGGACGTCGCCGATGGCTGGCGCGACCGGCGGACCGGAGGCGGCGTCGTGGTCGACGTGGCGGCGAGCGAGGTGGTGCTGGAGGGTCTCTCGATGCCACACTCACCGCGCTGGCACGACGCCGGCGACGGCGGACAGCTCTGGCTGCTCGATTCCGGCACCGGCTGGTTCGGTCATGCCGACCTCGAGCGCTCCCGGTTCGAGCGGGTCACTTTTTGTCCGGGCTACGCTCGGGGCCTCGCCTTGCACGGGCGGTTCGCGGTGATCGGCCTGTCCAAGCCGCGCGAGAACCGGACCTTCACCGGCCTGCCGCTGGACGAGGAGCTGGTGCGGCGCGACGCCGAGCCGCGCTGCGGCCTGATGGTGGTCGACCTGCGCTCTGGCGATGCCGTCCATTGGCTGCGGATCGAAGGCGTGGTCGAGGAGCTGTATGATGTCGCGGTGCTGCCCGGCGTGCGCCGGCCGATGGCGCTCGGCCTCAAGACCGACGAGATCCGCCGGATGATCACCGTTGATGAGCCCGAACAGCTCTAATCGACAGCGTTCGGGCGTGCCACCGGTTGAATGCTGTTGATACGGGCGTGGATCAGCTCTGTGCTATCCTGGTGGCGCGGTGGGCCGTGCCGGCGCACCAACGCCCATGAGACGCAGATTAGGGAGAAAGCGGAAATGGCGATCAGTGAATTGAATCGTCCCGCCAGGGACGAGGGTTTGATCACGTCTTTGCTCGGTGACCTGAGCGCATCTGTCCAGCAGCTCTCTGGTCTGTCCCAATTGGCGGCGCTGGCATTCAGCAAGACCGAGCCGACAACAGCGCACGAGGAAGCTGAAAGATACATGGCCGGAGAGCTTGTGAGCCTATGTTCGGAACTTCGAGGGCGGTTGGGCCGGCTGCGGGAGGCACTCGGCGGCGAGAAACTGGCTGCGGGTCCCCAAACGCAAAAGGCGGCTTCGAAGCGATGAGCGCCGAGCTCGCTGGCCCTGTATCAAGCGACACTGGGATTGACCCTTGAGGGGCCTCAGGGTCCGATATTGAGATGACCTGAAACGAGAAAGGCCTGGTCTATCGCTGACGCACTTTTGTGCCCCGTGAGGGATTTTTGCGCCGCCGCTTACACCCTTTTCCTAATTCAAGTTCTTGAGCCGGTGCGCGACCTCCAGCGAGACGAGGCGGGCCAGGAGCACGGTCGTATAGAATTGACCGACGACCGCTTCGACCATTACCCATGCGCGGGCGAGCGGGTGCAGGGGGGCCACATTGCCGAGGCCCAGCGACGTGAGCGTGATGATCGATAGGTAAAGAACCGCGCCCCCGCCGGGGTGAACGGCAACGGCTCGGGCTCCAAGGTGAAGGCCCCCGGCGCGACGTGGTCGAGGATGTCGAACAGCAGCGCGAAGAGCAGGGCGACGAGGAGGTACACTGCGACTGCCCCAACGATCCGGTTGGCGGTGACCGGCCCGGACCTCATGACGCCCCGCAGCAGCAGGCCGACCAGCGACAGCACCAGCAGGCTCGCCGCGACCGCGTTCAGCAGGCCGAGCGTGTCCGAGGGTTGGACGAGCGTCGCCACCTGGAGGCAGAAGACGGACACGCCGAGCGCCATGACCGGGAGCGCAAAGCGGCCGTCGACCCGCAGAGCGAACAGGCCCGACATCATCACGATCAGCAGCACCATGCCAAGAAGCTGCCGGCGGACGACGCCGATTTCCACTAGTGGTCAGACGCAATCATAGGATTCCCATATGATGGGATGCGTGGCATGTTGCGGCATGCGCGAAGGGATCAGCATCGAGGTGAGCGCTGCGGACCGTGGCCGGCTGGAGCGGGTCGTGGCGGATCGGAACAGCCCGCAAAAGCACGTCTGGCGGGCGCGGATCATCCTGGCGACGGCGGCGGGCTGCGGCACGGCGGAGATCATGCGCCGCGCCGAGGTGTCCAAGCCCTGCGTCTGGCGCTGGCAGGAGCGGTTCATGCGCGAAGGCGTGGCCGGGCTGGTGCGCGACAAGACCCGCAAGCCCGGGGTGCCGCCCTTGCCGCCGCAGCCGCGGTCGAGCGGGTGGTCGCGCTGACGCTGGGCGATCCGCCCGCCGACGACGACCCATTGGTCCGGCCGCGCGATGGCGGCAGCCAGCGGCGTATCGCTGCGCTCGGTGCAGCGGATCTGGGCGGCGCACGGCCTCCAGCCGCACCGGGTGCGGCGCTTCAAGCTGTCCACCGATCCGGCGTTCGCGGCCAAGCTGCGCGACGTGGTCGGCCTCTATCTCGATCCGCCGGCGCACAGCCTCGTTCTGTCGGTCGACGAGAAGTCCCATGTGTGGATGGCCCCCGGCTCGCAAGAGAAAAGTTAGCGTGTTGGCATAATCAGGCTGCTTTGCGGTCATGTGTCCGGCCTGTTGACGCGGCCGTCGCACGACCGCTGGCCCCGATGGGTTCCGCGGACCAGGGCCTCATCAGATCCTCGGGATTCCGTCCCTCGACTTCTCCAGGCTGCTCCCGGTCCCTCGGCACAACCGACTACCCCATCACGTTTCCTTCCCTCGCAAGCGTCACATAATCGGCGAGCTCGGCCTAAGCCGGGACTGCCTGCCGATAGTTCTGCCCGTGCGCCATCACGGCCCAAACGATGCGCGCCATCTTGTTGGCCAGAGCCACGGCGACCACGAGGCGGGGTCGTCTCGCCAGCAGACCCTGGATCCACGCATCGGACCGGGCTGCCTTCGAGCGCAGCAGGACGGTTTGGGCGCCGACGATCAGCAGCTGCCGGATGTACTTGTCGCCGAGCCTGCTGATCCGGCCCAACCTCTGCTTGCCGCCGGTGGATCTTTGCCGCGGCACGAGGCCGAGCCAGGCCGCGAACTCCCGCCCGCCCCGGAAGGCGTCGCGGTCAGGCACGGTGGCGGCGATGGCGGTGGCGATCAGCGGGCCGATGCCCGGAATGGTGACGAGCCGCCGGCTGACAGGGTTCGCCTTGTGCCAAGCCATGATCCGGGCGTCGACCTCGGCGATCCGCTGGGCCACCTCGTCGAGCTGAGCCGCGAGGAGCTCGAGGACTTGACGCGCCAGCTCCGGCACGCGCCGATCCTCCTGCATGCTCGCCAAGAGCCCTGGCACGTTCCAGGGTCCCTGGGCTCCAACGAGACCGAACTCGGCCAGGTGCCCGCGTACGGCGTTGATGAGCTGGGTTCGCTGCCGGACCAACAGCTCGCGGACCCGGTGCATGGTCATTGCCGACTGTTGCTCTTCGGTCTTGACCGGCACGAAGCGCATGGACGGCCGCGTCACGGCCTCGCAGATCGCCGCGGCGTCGGCCGCGTCGTTCTTGCCCCGCTTGACGTAAGCCTTGACGTACTGTGGCGGCATCAGGCGCACCTCATGTCCCAGCGAGCGCAGCTCGCGCGCCCAGAAGTGCGCGGTGGCGCAAGCTTCCATGCCGACCAGGCAGGTTGGCAGCGCGGCGAAGTAGGTGATGACCTGAGCACGCCGGAGGCGGCGCTGCACGACGACATGGCCCGCCTCGTCCACGCCATGGACCTGGAAGACCTGCTTGGCCAGGTCGAGGCCGATCGTGGTAATCTCCATCTGGATGGCTCCCCTTGGTGCTGTTCGACAGCCACCACCTTGGCACGACGATGCCGTGAGGGGGCCATCCACCCCATCAGATCCAGGCGCTGGACCGGACCCAGCCGGGATTGCCGCTCAAGACGGGCCGGGCCGGCACCATGACCCATCTATGCACGTCCCCCGCTGGGCAAGAGCTTTCTTGAACGATCTGGCATCATAGTCGGCTGCAGCCATCTATCCGGCCTCGTCGTGCAGCCAAAGGCTGCGGGCCCTGATGTGATCCGCGGACCGGCACCCAATCACGACTACGGACTCTGATCCCATGCGTCATTCGGGTTCCGCCGCTCCCCGGTCCGACCGGTGCTGCCATCACGTCCGAGGGTCGCTCTCGCAAGCCGTTGGCGGGAAAAGTTGATCGTGGTCGCTCAGGCTGCGGTGCGATACACCTGACCGCGGACCAGAACGACCCAGACGACGCGCGCCATCTTGTTGGCGAGCGCCACTGTGGCGACGTTCACGGGCCGGCGTGCCAGCAGCGCCATCAGCCACGGCGATCGGGTTCGCCACCAGCGCGTCAAAGCCCTGGCACCGTTGACCAGCAGGCGCCGCAGATAGCCATCGCCCGCTTTGGTGATCCCGATCAGCCGTTCCCTGCCGCCGGTCGAGCGTTGTCCAGGGACGAGGCCGAGCCACGCCGCCAAGTGGCGTCCGGAAGCGAAGGCGCGGCCATCGCCGAGCGTGGCCGTAATCGCAGTCGCGACGACCGGCCCCACCCCGGGGATCGTCATCAGGCGTTTGGCGGCCTCGTCTTGCCGAGCCTGCTCTTTGAGTTGGTCGTCGAGATCGGTGATCCGGCGCTCGGTATCGCGCAGCTGGTCGACCTGCAACAGCAGAACGGCCCGGGCACGGGGCGGAATGCAGCTGTCGCCCGGCTCGGCGAGCCGTAGGATCAGCTGCTGGACGTTGGCGGCCCCTCGCGGCGCAACGATGCCGAACTCGGCCATGTGACCGCGGATCGTGTTGATCAGCTGAATACGCTGGCCAACCAACGTCTCGCGGACGCGATGGAGAACCAGCAGGGCCTGCTGCTCCTCGCTCTTGATCGATACGAAGCGCATGGTTGGCCGCTGCACCGCCTCGCAGATCGCCTCGGCGTCGGCCCGATCGTTCTTGCCACGCTTGGGTCACGTCCCGGTTGGTGGTGTAGGAGCTGTGGGTAGGTGGCCTGCCGCAGCGACCGCCACGAGTCTGGCGCAGGCAGGCCAGCTATCCACAGCGGGTGGCCATCGCGGGATCTCCGGTAGGGTTGGGTTGCGACCAGCAACCCCAGACCGGAGACCACCACGATGACCGACGACAGGATCGCGCTTCGCGAGCTGTTGGAGAAGAGCGCCGACGCTGACCTCTTGCGCGAGATGATCGGCTTTGCTGCCGAACGGCTGATGGAGCTCGAGGTGCAGGGCCTGACTGGCGCGGGCTATGGCGAGCGAGCGCCGGACCGCCTGACCCAGCGCAACGGGTACCGCGAGAGGGTCTGGGAGACCCGCGCCGGGACCGTGGAGCTGCACATCCCCAAGCTCAGGAAGGGTAGCTACTTCCCGGGCTTCCTGGAGCCGCGCCGGGTCGCGGAGAAGGCGCTGACGGCGGTGATCCAGGAGGCCTACGTGCAGGGCGTCTCGACCCGCTCGGTCGACGAGCTCGTCAAGGCGCTCGGCCTGGCCGGCATCTCCAAGAGCCAGGTCAGCCGCCTGTGCGCGGAGATCGACGAGCGCGTGCGGTCCTTCCTCGAGCGGCCGATCGAGGGCGACTGGCCCTATCTTTGGATTGATGCGACCTATGTGAAAGTGCGCGAGGCCGGGCGCGGCGCTCCGGGGCGACCACCGGAGGTCGCCCCTGGGAGCCAGCCGCACGTCTCGGTCGCGGTGACCCTCGCGGTCGCGGTCAACACCGACGGCCGCCGCGAGGTCCTCGGCATGGCCATCGGCGCCTCGGAGGCCGAGACGTTCTGGGTCGACTTCCTGCGCAAGCTCAAGCGCCGTGGCCTGGCCAGTGTCAAGCTGGTGATCTCGGACGCGCACGACGGCATCAAGGCCGCGGTCGCGCGCGTGTTCCGCGCCACCTGGCAGCGCTGCCGGGTGCACTTCATGCGCAACGCCCTCGCCCACGCCGGCAGGAGTGGCCGGCGCGTGGTGTCGGCGTTCATCGCCACCGCCTTCGCCCAGGACGACGCCGGCGCCGCCAGGGCCCAGTGGCGCCAGGTCGCCGACCAGGTCCGCCCCAAGCTGCCGAAACTCGCCGTCCTCCTCGACGAGGCCGAGGAGGACGTCCTCGCGTACATGACCTTCCCCAAGGAGCATCGCGCCAAGATCCACTCGACCAACCCGCTCGAGCGCCTCAACGGCGAGGTCAAGCGGCGCACCGAGGTGGTCGGCATCTTCCCGAACGAGGCCGCGATCACCCGCCTGGTGGGCGCCATCCTGCTCGAGCAGAACGATGAATGGTCAGTGCAGCGGGCCCGCTACATGACCCTGGAAACGATCGCGCCCTTGCGCGATGATCTCTCCCTCATGCTGCCCGCCGCGGCTGCATGATCCGAGCGGCCCGACCGCCACGGAGATCCCGGCTGCCCAACTCCTACACCACGTCCAGGGACACGACCCTCAGCGGCGTCGGCTTTCAGGTCCCAGGACGCTCCGCTGAAAGCGGAGCTTGCCCCTTGAACCCTCACCACTTTACCTCTTGTGATCTGGGGCGAAAGCCCGGCTACCTCTTGTGATCTGGGGCGAAAGCCCGGCTTTTCCCCGTCTTTTGCCCCTGAAGCCCTCCGCAACGGACGTTATGTATCTTCTTAACCTCCTTGTCTTGCGGATGGGATGGGTCCATGCTGCAGGAAAGGGAGGCGAGGATGGCACAGGCGGCGCGTAAGATCACGGCCAAGGACGCCAACGCAGAAGCTGGCGCATCGCCGGCTGACGGTGCTGGAGCTGGCCGAGCGGCTGGGCAACGTCGCCGAGGCCTGCCGGCGCGGCGGGATCGACCGGACCAGCTTCTACGACTGGAAGCGGCGCTTTCAGCTCGAGGGCCTGGACGGCCTGAAGGACCTGCCGCCGATCGCCAAGAGCCACCCGATGACCACGCCGCCCGAGGTGGTGGCGCGGATCGAGGCGCTGGCGCTCTTGCACCCGGCCTATGGCTGCAACCGGCTCGAGGCGCTCTTGGCGCTGGAAGGCCGGCGGCTGTCGGCGATCACCGTCCAGAAGATCCTCAACGACAAGGGCCTCGGCACGCGCCACGAGCGCTGGCTGGCGCTGGAGCGCGCGAACGCCGAGCAGGCGATCGAGCTCAGCCCCGAGCAGGCGGCGTTCCTGGAGAAGCTCAACCCCTGCTTCAGGAGCGCCACGTCGAGAGCGAGCGGCCGGGTCAGCTGCTGTCCGCCGACACCTTCATGGTCGGCACGCTCAAGGGCATCGGCCGGGTCTACCTGCACGCCGTGGTCGACACCTTCGGCTCCTACGCCTTCGGCTTTTTGCACGTCACCAAGCAGCCCGAGGCCGCGGTCGCGGTCCTGCACAACGACGTCGTGCCGTTCTACGCCCGGCTCGATCTGCCGATCGGCGCGGTGCTGACCGACAACGGCCGCGAGTTCTGCGGCACCGAGCGCCACCCGTACGAGCTCTACCTGGCGCTCAACGACATCGAGCACCGCAAGACCAGGGTCGGCTCGCCGCGCACCAACGGCTTCGTCGAGCGCTTCAACGGCACGGTGCTGGAGGAGTTCTTCCGGCCCACCATGCGCAGCCAGCTGTACGAGAGCGTCGAGGCGCTCCAGGCCGACCTCGACGCCTGGCTGCACCACTACAACCACGAGCGCCCGCACCTCGGCTACCGCAACCAGGGCCGCCGCCCGTGGGAGACCGTCGAGCGCTTCGTCAGCCAGTCATCCGCAAGACAAGGAGGTTAAGAAGACAACTCATATACCTTCCCGAGCAGGTCGCGCGCCTTCGCGCCTTCCTCGTGCAGGGCGATACCGGATATCAGGTCGATCAACTCGCCGAGCATCACTTTGTCGAGCGCTGGGCGGTTGTAGTCCTTCGGAAGCACGCCCTTTAGCGAGGGGTTCGCGCCCTCGATAGCGACCATAGCCTCGTCGATCAGCTTGCCAATCGACGGTAGCTTGGCGGCCTTTTGGAGATGCGCCCACCGGGCTTCCTTGGACCCAGAAGACATTCTCGGCTGCGTATTCATCGGGGTCTTCGGCGGCTTGCGGGTCCTCGGCGATCAAGGCCTCGTACTTGGCCTCAAAGCTCTGGAGACATGGCGCAGGAAAATCAGGCCGAGCACGACATGCTTATAGTCGGACGGCTCCAGATTCTTGCGGAGCTTGTCGGCGGCAAGAAAAAGCTGTGCTTGGGAAACACCATTGCCGTTGACCGGCCGCACGGCATTTTCGGTGTCGCCGTTGTTCTTCCTAGGCCTTCCTCGCGCCATCTTATATTCTTTCTTCTTTTGCGGTCGCGGCGCTGGGCTCGGCTGAAGCTGAAACACAATCGGCCCGCACCTTCAGTCGTTCATACTCCTCCACCGACAGCACCACCGCGACGGCGCGCCCATGCTTCTCAATCGTCACGGGTTCGGCGCGCGCGGTATCGATGAGCAAGCCGAACCCGTTCTTGGCTTTCCCGGCTGACATCACCTTCATCGAGGGCTGCCTTTGGGGCCGTTTCGCCTAATTTGGCCACAATCGCGTGGGAAACGCAATGGTTGATTTCCGTCTCAGATAATATGCCTGATCGATCCTCAATGGGGCACGTCAGCTGTCGCAATGTGGCCCATGGATCTGCCACCTGGACGGCGAGGACCCTGACGAGGAGGAGATAATCGGGCGACGTACCACTGCCTGGATACTGCCGACCACGTTCAGCGGCCTACTGAAAGAGGGCGTGCCGAAAGCTCTTCAGAAGAGCCGCCCTCCGTTGCTGACTCCAGTTCGTCGGTAACGGTCGCCCCGGGCTCTCAAGCATTAGCCTGGCATCCGCCTTCCGCGCGAGGATGTCCTCCATGATGTCCGGGGCCAGCAGCGCAAGCCGGAGGATCCGCACGACGAGCTTCGTGCCGTCGAGCCGGGTCTGGGCGCCGCTCATCACGCCGCCCTTGCCGACCTTCGTCGCTCTGCCGCAGCTCGCCTACTAGGCTCGCCAGCCCCTCTGCCCTGATCCGCACCTCCAGCGCCTCCTCCTGGACGTCGACCCGCTCGACGAGCAATTGCACGATCCGAGCCTGCTCGGCGGGGAACAGCTCGTTCCAGACCGTGGCAAAGTCGGCGAGTAGGACCGTGACCTCGCGCTCGGTGATCTCGTCGTCCCCCGGCTTCGCCGCTGCCCAGGTCCGAGCGACCAGCTCCGGCGCGGCCAGGAACTTCTGCACACTGGTCGAGCACCGCGCCCTCGAGGTCGGCGGCGGTACGCTGGTGACGGCGCAGCTGTCGTAGCCGTCCGCGATCGCCTCGCGCGTCACGTAGTAGCGATAGATCCGGCCGCGCCGGCGGGTGTGGCTCGGCGACATCGCCCGGCCGTTCGGGCCCAAGATCAGGCCCTTGAGAAGCGCAGGCACCTGGGCCCGGGTCGCGGCGCCGCGTCGGTGAGCCGGCTCGGCCATCACCGCATGGGCCTTGTCCCAGGTGCGCTGGTCGATGAGTGCTGCATGCTTGCCAGGGTAAGGCCACCCTTGTGCACCACCTCGCCGAGGTAGACCCGGGGCTGGTCGCGTGCCTCCAGTACCGCGGCGGCGACCAACACCAGCGCCTTTTTCGGCATCTACCGCTGAGGCTGGGGCTTCTCGACCTCGCAGGACTTCAACGGCGACATCGCGCTGATCGCGTGCTTCGCCTCCTCCTGGACCCCCGCCATGGTGCGGCGCTGGCACGCCGATCCGTTCGGCTTCCTGCGCCCATGGAACGAGCTGCCTGCGCTCTTGGGCAGCGCGCCACCCGTCACGCCCCCCTCGACCGGCACGGCGTGGTCACCTTCCTGATGGGGTAGCGAGCTGTCGAGGGTCCGCCGGCATGATCGACTGGATCAAGACCGCCAGTGGGTCGCGGGGATCCGCGCCGCCGTCTTCGCGACGATGGTCGCCTGGTGCAACCTCGGCCTGTGAGGTGGCGCGTAGGTCACTCAACGGTGTGCTTGTTCTGAGCGTGCGCGTGTCTCGATGCCCACCACCCGTATGCCAGCAAGAACAACACTGCCGTGAGAAGTATACTAAAAATGATGAGCGAAACGAAAAATGCGGCGACAATCAAAAGCACGCTGACCATGACACGAGCGCGCGACCGAACGGCGTAGACGGGCGCATCTGATAGACCACCAGCTTCTGCCTCATCCGATATCCCGATTGGTGGGGGCGTCTCTTGCATGATGTCGCCTCTTACTATAGCGACCACAATACAGTTGCGCGGCGTGCAGTTGCAAAGGTGTTGAGCGGAACAACGCCGGACTGTGGGCGCTCCGTCTCTACCAAGAGCCAGGTTATGACCGCACGGGCGGGTTGTCGAGGTTCTCGCGGGCGAGGTGGCGTCGGCCGCAGCAGAGGAACGGGAGGAGCCGAAGCAGGTGGAGCAGGAGGATGACCTTCGAGCTGAAATTCTCTCCGGATCAGAGCTGACAGATCAACCCTTGCCGGTCGGACGGAGTTCTAGCGAACGACAGGCTGCAGCACGTCGAAGCGGAGGGCGAAGGTTGGTGGGACGAGCATCGGCACGCGTCGGCGCTGGGTCCAGAGCAGCGGTTCGCCTGTCGTCGATCGGGCAAGGATCGCGCGTCGCTCGACGCGAAGGCCGTCTTGGGGTATCGCCCCTGGCTCCAGCTGGTGGACCGGATGCTGACCGCCGGAGGTGGGGTCAACCAGCAGGTCCGAGGCGGGTGGTGGGAGCAGGGTGGGAGTAGGCCCAGACAGGTCAGCTGCCCGGCCCTGCACGAAGCGACGCCGGCCGTCCACCTCTTCGTCTCCACCACGTACGGATGCCAGTGAAGCGGGATGGGAGTCATCGCGTGGTAGGCGAAGGCGTCCTGTCCGCCATCGCCCTGCTGCACCGGCGGTGCCGGCGGCCGTTCGGGCGTCGGGATCGTCCTTCCACCGATGATCTTTTCGACGGCCCACACAAGGTTTGCGTCCTCGTCGATGCCGATGATGACCTCGTCCAGCACCGGCCCCACCAGGGGTGTCGCAGTCGTCGCCCAAACGACCAGCGATCGCGGGTCGAGCCCGTCCGTGGTGAAAAGACTCCAGTCGACTGGGGGGGCAAGCGTCCACGACTTGCCGAACGAGTTGAGCACCTTCACGTCATCCAACGTCAGGACCTCGCCGGTTCTCGCCTCAACCGGAAAGGTGAACCAGTCGTCCGACTGGTTGACTATGAGGTCGATGAGCACGAGCGTCGCGAGGTTGGACCGGTCGGGCGCGTGCCCGCCGACCGCAACCGCAGCGTCCTCGATGTGCCACCAGCGCGGTAGCGGTGCTGATGGGTACCTCAAGCGGCTCGGGGTCACGCTGCTCGTAGAGACGGTACCGGCCGGCCCCACGGCGGCCGTCGCATCCGCGCTGAACCAGTCGAGGTCGCCCCCGTCGTGGCGGTCGACGACCAACTTTGCTGAGCCGGCTCGCAGCCGAGCGCTATAGCTGGGCTCGGCCGGGTTCCACAGGTCGACAGGCTCCTTGCGCGGTGGGCTTGGCTCGCCAAACCACTCTTCCTCAAGCCCGAGTTCATTCCGTCGAAGCCAGAGCTTCCGGGCGTCGAAGCCCGCGCCGTTGAGCTCGTCGTACGGCACCGGAAGCCCAGCGAGCAACAGATCGGGATCGCTGAGCAGCGGCGTCCCATTGGCGTCCGCTGCCTCGGCAACCAGCCGCCCCAGACGGACCCGTCGGCCGGCGGTCCACCAGTCACCCGGCTCCGACTCTATGATGGTCTCGGCCGGCACCGTACGGGGATCGAGCGCGGACTGGCCATCGACCGGCTCGATGGGGGTGGCCCGCGTGCGGAGCTCGACGCGCACTGGGGATGACGCATCCTCGCCCTGGTGCTCACCCATCTGCCACTGACGGCCGAGCATCCAGACGGGGTCGGCGAGCTCCGCTGCCCACCCTCGAGCGAGGTCGTGCTGGTGGGGGTCGCCCTCCAGCCGCCAAACGACGTCAAAGATCACGTCCGTGTACCTCTATGCAGCGCTCTCACTCTGCCACCTCGAGCGGGGTTGCCGCGGCACCCGCCGCGGGCAGCAGCGCTGTGGGCCCGATGCCCCAGAATTCGCCCTCAAGGTCGACCGGCCGAGCCATACGCGCGTGCGCCAGCTCTCGGGTCTCGGCGAGGATTTCGATCAGTGTCTGGGCGTCCAGCGGTTGCGTCGTCATTGGCGGGACCGCGAACAGGATCGCCTGCTGCGCCCGAGCGGCCGGTGCGTCGAAGCCGAACGCGGCCCCGGCGAACTGGGTCGAGCCGGGAATCACTTCCGAGAACCGGTCAATCGAGGCGATCGCCAAGCTGGCCGATCCATCGAGCGCACCAACATCCAGCTCGGGGGGCGCGTACACGACGACGAGGCGACGCAGGTCGCTGGGTTTCTTCTGCCATGGGTCGGCCGGCCGGTTGGTCCAGGCAACGAGTGGCGCGTCGGCGGCAAGCTGGTGCAGTTCGAGGCGTGCTAGCGCAGGACGTACGGCTGCAGCGACA
This sequence comes from uncultured Alphaproteobacteria bacterium, assembly GCA_963840925.1. Classification (GTDB taxonomy): domain Bacteria; phylum Pseudomonadota; class Alphaproteobacteria; order Geminicoccales; family Geminicoccaceae; genus DATAOG01. The sequence goes on along the minus strand of CAWJAY010000030.1, from coordinate 2,112 downwards.
GTGAGCCACTCGGCATCCAGAACGTCGGTGCGCTCGAGCACCGGCAGCGCGGTCGAGCGCAGCTCTCCCATGACCGCTAGCTGACCGGTAGGCGACACCAGCGCCACCGCCGCCGCCAGAAGGTCATCGCGGCTCAGCGCTTGGACGGCTCCCTCGGTGTCCGGCACCGCGGCGAGTTGTTTCTCGAGCTGTGGCAGTGCGCGGATGGCGACGGCGGCGATGCGACGCAGGCGCGCGTCGGAGGCGCTCGTCGCGCCGGCCAGGACCGTCGCAGGCGGGTCCGGAGCGAGGCCCCACGCCGAGCAGCGGGTCACCAGCTGTTGAAGTGCCGCGGCGTCGGCCGTGCCGATGCCACCGTCGGGAGCCAACCGACCGACCTGGTTACGGAGCTGCGCAGCCAGTGCCTCGCCGACCCGGCGCGTGTCGAGGAGCCGCGCGGCGAGCTCCCGAAGCGTTGCCGGATCATCTTCGTCAACGACGCGCTCGGCCACCGCCGGCGGACCGCCGGGATTGCGACCGAGCAGGCCCACGAGGCGGCTCGCGATCTCGTACCGCTCGCCGGCCGAGCCTCCGAGCACGCCCGTCCTGTCCGTGCGCGGGTCGAGATCGAGCCGGTCAAGAACGTGCTCGGCGGCCAATCGCTCGAGGTCGGTACGCGTCAGTGCGAGCGCGTCCGCTGGGAGGAGTTCAAGGTCTGCTAGCGCGACCGTAACCGGCGTTCCCATCGGCTGGCTGTCAGCGTCGAGCCGTGCGACGTCGAACTGCCACTCTGTGGCAGCCCCGAGCTGGTTGACCAGGAACGCGGCGGTCGACGCGTCGATTACCGTCGCCGGGCTCAGCAGCGCCCGGGGAGCCTCCGCGGGCGGCAGTTCCGGCCCGGCCGCGCGGGGCAGCGCCACGACCACCGAGCTCGACACTGCTCGGCCCTCGCGCGGAGTGCGCAACAGCGCGAGCTCCGGCGGTCGGCTCAGGCCCGCAGCTCCATCCATGACGGCACCTGCGACCTCGCTACGTCCTTCAGACAGGTGGTAGACGGCGTCAGCAACCAGCAGGTCGGCGTACGTGTCGATCGCGTCGCGGAGCTCCGCGATGGCGGCGGTTTGAGCCTCTTCGAGTGGGACTGGGAACGAGTCCGCAGCCAGAACTTTCAAGCCGTCGCATACCCGGCGCCCGGCGTGTTCGACGCGGATCGGGAAGTCGGCTCGGAGCTGCTTAACGTGCTCCGCGTTGCCGACCACCCGCTCCACCTCGCGTCCCAGCGCCTCGCTCAGGTGGGCGCCCACGCGGACGTGCTCGGCGAGACGATTCGCCACCCGTGCCCGCCGCGACGTAACATCGAGGTCCCACCGGGGGTCACCGGCATCGTTGATGGCGCGGTCCCGCAGCACTGCAGCCGCAAGCGCCTGGCCGGGCGACGGTGCCACCAGCAGTCCGGCCGGCGAGGGTCCCGGCGCGCCCGGGTGCGGCCCGTCGACCCATCCGTAAGCGCCGAGCCGCCACCGCGCTCCGCTGTCCTGCAGTGCGTCGAACCGCCGCTGCGCCACCCCGACGAACCACGGGTCGATGCGGTGGCTCGCCGTGTCGACGGCCGCGGCCAGCATTCGCTCGAGATCAACCACTGCAAGTTCCGTGCCAGCCTAACAAGCGCGCTAGTCGCATCGAGCAGTCGCTCGACCGCTTTGGTCGGGTTGGTCGTGTCGATCGCGGTGACGCGGTCGACGAGGTCCTCAAGGCGTCCTCGTTGCTGACTCGGCCGGGAGAAGGGCTCGGGGTCGAAGCCCTTGATGCCGGCCTGCGTCCGGGCGATATCGGCGATGAGCAGCTGCAACGACCGGATGACCAGGCGCAGCAGGAGGCTGTTGCCGGGCCGACCGATGACGATATGATCCAGTCGCGAAGTCAGCGCGAAAGACGACGGGGATTCGACCGCGGCCTCTGCCAGCCGCGTCAGCGCGGTAGCGACATCGCCATCGTCGTCCCCGGCGGGCACGACGAGCGGGATGCCGATGTGCTTCGGCTGGCCGCGTGCGCCGTACCGCCTGACGTGGTCGAGACCCAGTGTGCGGGCGAGGGGGTACTTCCGATCCCAGGCATCGGCGAAATCACGCCACC
>CAWJAY010000029.1:100000-277811 GCA_963840925.1 uncultured Alphaproteobacteria bacterium | reverse complement strand
AACTCGCCGATCGCGGCCTTCCTTGAGCGCCAGCCGAGCGGCGGCATCCACCACCTCTGCTACGAGGTCGAGGACATCCTGGCCGCGCGCGACCGGCTGGTGGCCGAAGGCGCCCGGGTTCTGGGCGATGGCGCGCCCAAGATCGGCGCCCACGGCCGCCCGGTGCTGTTCCTCCACCCCAAGGACTTCAGCGGCACGCTGATCGAGCTCGACAGGCCTGAGCGGCATGAGCTGGTTCGCGGCCGGCGTCGTGTTCACGGTCGTCTGGTGGCTGGTCCTGTTTATGGTCCTGCCGTTCGGCGCCACGCCGCCGGACCAGGTCGAGCCCGGCATGGCGAGCAGCGCGCCGGCCAAGCCGCGGATCGCGCTCAAATTCCTGATCACCACGCTGATCGCGCTGGCCCTGACCGCGCTGGTCCTGTGGCTGATCGATAGCGGCCTGATCCAGCTCCGACCCCCGCGCGCTGACCTCTATCGCCCTGGTTCGCGTTTCCCGCGTTAACAGGCATTCTTAATTTATTAAACATCAATTGCTCGTTAGTCGCTTGTAAAGAGCGCCGAATAAAATCGGATAGAGGCGTGTGCTGACAGTCCTGGCGCACTCAGTCGCCTCCGGCGTGGCGTAATTTTCGATTTCCGTGATCCCGCGCCCCTTCGCTACTCGGTGCGCAGGCGCCATGCGCTCTTAACCACTTGACTGGCCACGTAACCGAGGCTGCTAAAATTTGAGGAAAAATTGTTACCAATCACGCTGTGAAATTTGCCGGTCAGTTACTTATTCAGCGTGAAATTTCTCTTGCCATCGGACAAGCGGGGTCCCATATTAGTCAGGTGTTCATGGGATGTTTCCCCTGTGACACCCGACTTGAGGCGTTTCCTCCCTACCTTTGCCGCGTCAGACCTCTGACGCGGCATTTTTCTTTGGTACGGCTGGGAAATCAAGTCGTTACGGGCCTCGGCGAGAGCGTCGGGTGCGGTTCGGCCAGGCTTCCGGGCGCCAAGCTCGGCTGAGGCTCTGGATCAAGCGCCGCCGCGCCTGGGCTCGAAATGCTGCAGCCAATTCTCAACTTCCAGGGGAGAGCGCCGGATCACCCGGCCCGGAGCGGTCCGGCGCCTCGCCGCAGGCCCGCCGGCGCGGCCGGGGTGGAATTGTCATCAGACCTTGACCCGCCTAGAGTGGCCGCCGCCTTGATCACGCCATCCGAAGCGAGACCTAGATGCGGCTGTCGCGGTACTTTCTGCCGTTGCTGAAGGAGACGCCGGCCGAGGCGCAGATCGTGTCGCACCAGCTGATGCTGCGTGCCGGTATGATCCGGCAGAGCTCGGCCGGCATCTACAGCTGGCTGCCTTTGGGCCTGCGCGTGCTGCGCCGGGTCGAGCAGATCGTCCGCGAGGAGATGGACGCGGCCGGCTGCCACGAGATTCTGATGCCGGCGATCCAGCCGGCCGAGCTCTGGCAGGAGAGCGGCCGCTACGACGATTACGGGAAGGAGATGCTGCGGGTCAGCGATCGCCACGAGCGCCCGATGCTCTACGGGCCGACCCACGAGGAGGTGGTGACCGACATCTTCCGGCGCAGCGTCCGCAGCTACCGCGACCTGCCGATCAACCTGTACCAGATCCAGTGGAAGTTCCGGGACGAGATCCGGCCCCGCTTCGGCGTCATGCGCGGCCGCGAGTTCTACATGAAGGACAGCTACTCGTTCGACCTCGACTTCGCCGGCGCGGCGCGCTCCTACGACAACATGTTCGTGGCCTACCTCAAGACGTTCAAGCGCATGGGCCTGACTGCGATCCCGATGCGGGCGGCCAGCGGGGCGATCGGCGGCGATCGCAGCCACGAGTTTCAGGTCCTGGCCCCGACCGGCGAGAGCCAGGTCTACTACGACGCTGCGTTCGAGGACCTCGACCTGCTGTCGATGGTCGCCGACGAGGCGACGGTCGAGCATCTGAAGGGGCTCTACGCCGCCACCGACGAGCAGCATGATCCCGCGAGCTGCCCGGTCGCGCCCGAGCGGCTGCGCTCCGGTCGCGGCATCGAGGTCGGCCAGATCTTCTACTTCGGCACCAAGTACTCCAAGTCGATGGGGGCGACCGTGATGGGCCCGGACGGCCAGGAAACCCCGGTCGAGATGGGCTCCTACGGGATCGGCGTCTCACGCCTGGTCGGCGCGCTGATCGAGGTCTTCCACGACGAGGCCGGCATCAAATGGCCGGACCCGGTGGCGCCCTTCAAGCTCGGCCTGATCAATCTGCGGCCGGGCGATGCCGCCTGCGACGAGGTCGTGGCCGGGCTCGAGGCGGCGCTCGCCAGGGCGGGCGCGGACGTGCTGATCGACGATCGCGACGAGAGCGCCGGCGCCAAGTTCGCGACCATGGACCTGATCGGCCTGCCCTGGCAGGCGGTGGTCGGCCCGCGCGGCGTCAAGCGGGGGCTGGTCGAGCTGAAGTCGCGCGCGACCGGCGAGCGGCTGGAGCTCGCGCCCGAGGCGCTGATCGGTCGGCTCACGGCTTGATGTTCGCTCCGGTCGAGCGGCTGATCGCCGGGCGCTATCTGCGTCCGCGCCGCGAGGAAGGCTTCATCTCGGTGATCGCGGCCTTCTCGCTGCTCGGGATCGCGCTCGGGGTCGCGACGCTGATCGTCGTGCTCGCCGTGATGAGCGGCTTTCGCGCCGAACTGCTCGGCCGCGTGCTCGGGCTCAACGGCCACGTCACGCTCCAGGCCGGCCCCGACGGCCTGACCGACTTCGATGCGCTGGCGGACCGGCTGCGCGCCGGCAATGGCGTGCTCGCGGTGACCCCGCTGGTCACCGGGCAGGTGATGGCGACCGCCAACGGGGTCGCCTCGGGCGCCATGGTCCACGGCATCCGGCCGGCCGATCTGGCGGCGCGCGCGACGATCGCCGACCATCTGGTCGGCGGCTCGGTCGCGCACCTGAGCGACGAGCAGATCGCGATCGGCTCGCGCATGGCCTATCGGATGGGGCTCACGCTCGACGACCGCCTGACCCTGATCTCGCCCCAGGGCACGCCGACCGCGTTCGGCACCGTGCCCCGGGTCAAGGCCTACCAGATCGGCGCGATCTTCGAGGTCGGCATGTACGAGTACGACAGCACGTTCGTGTTCATGCCGCTCGAGGCCGCTGAGCTGTACTTCCAGCTCGAGGGCCGCGCCAACCAGCTCGAGGTCATGGTCGCCGATCCGGACCGGGTCGCCGGCTATCGCCGCGAGCTGGCGCCGCTGGTCGGCAATGCCGGCCAGCTGGTCGACTGGCAGCAGGCCAACGCCTCGTTCTTCACTGCGCTCAAGGTCGAGCGCAACGTGATGTTCCTGATCCTCAGCCTGATCATCATGGTCGCGGCCTTCAACATCATCGCCGGCATGATCATGCTGGTGAAGGACAAGGGCCGCGACATCGCGATCCTTCGGACCATGGGGGCCACCCGCGGCGCGATCATGCGGGTGTTCTTCATGAGCGGCGCCGCGATCGGGGTCACCGGCACGCTCGCGGGCTTCCTGCTCGGGCTCGCGTTCGCCCGCAACATCGAGACCATCCGGCAGTGGCTGCAGGCGCTGACCGGGACCAACCTGTTCTCGGCCGAGATCTACTTCCTCTCGCACCTGCCGGCCAGGATCGAGACCTCCGACGTCGCCAGCGTGCTCGCGATGAGCCTGGCGCTGTCGCTGCTCGCGACCCTCTATCCGTCCTGGCGGGCGGCCCGGCTCGATCCGGTCGAAGCGCTGCGCTATGAATGACCCGCGTCCGGCCGCAGGACGCCATGACGCGACGGCGGCCGGCTCGGGCATGAGCAGCGTCGCGCTGCGGCTGATCGGGATCGGCCGCCGCTTCCGCCAGGGCGAGGGCTGGCTCGAGGTGCTCCGGGGGGTCGATCTGGAGCTTACGGCTGGCGCCGTGATCGCGCTGATGGGCCCGTCCGGCTCGGGCAAGTCGACGCTGCTGCAGATCGCGGGCCTGCTCGAGCATCCCGATGCCGGCGAGGTGCTGCTGGGCGGGCGCGCCTGCGGCCGGCTGTCGGATGCCGAGCGGACCCGGATCCGGCGCGAGAGCCTGGGCTTCGTCTATCAGTTCCATCACCTGCTGCCGGAGTTCAGCGCGCTCGAGAACGTGATGCTGCCGGGCATGCTGGCCGGGTTCAGCCGGAGCGCGGCGCGGGCGCGGGCGCACGAGCTGCTGGGCGCGCTGGGCGTCGAGGGGCGCGCGAGCCACCGCCCGGCGCGCCTGTCCGGCGGCGAGCAGCAGCGGGTCGCGATCGCCCGCGCAATGGCCAACCGGCCGGCCGTGCTGCTCGCCGACGAGCCGACCGGCAACCTCGACGAGGCGACCGCGAGCGTCGTCTTCGCGACGCTGGTCCAGGCCGCCCGCGAGACCTCGGCGGCGCTGCTGGTCGCGACCCACAACGCTGAGCTCGCCACCCGCGCCGATGCCACGCTGCGCCTGCACAACGGCGTCATCGAGCCGCACTGAAAGGGTCAGGACCGCCAGAAGCGCGGGGTCAGCAGGACCAGCACCGTGAACAGCTCGAGCCGGCCGAGCAGCATCTCGAACGCCAGGATCCACTTGGCGCCGTCCGGCAGGCTCGCGAAGTTGGCGGCCGGACCGATGATCGGGCCGAGCCCCGGGCCGACGTTGCCGATCGCCTGCACGGTGCCGCTGAGCGCGGTCAGCCAGTCGAGGCCGAAGGCGCCGAGGCTGACCGCGCCGATGGCGACCGCCATGAAGTAAACGGCGAGGAACGCCATGACCCCCTCGACCACGTCGACCGACAAGGGCTTGCCGTCGTAGGTGCGGTGGCCCACCGCGTGTGGCATGAACCGGCGCTGGATATGCTCGCGCAGCACGATCAAGAGGACGCGGATCCGGAACACCTTGATCGCGCCCGCGGTCGAGCCGGTGCAGCCGCCGATGAACATCAGATAGAAAAAGATGCCGTCGGCGAATGGGCCCCAGACGCCGAAATCGTCCGAGGCGAAGCCGGTCGTGGTCATCACCGAGGTGGCATTGAAGGCCGCGAGCCGGATCGCGTCGGCGAGCGGCCGGTCGCCGTGCCAATGCAGCCAGGCCGTGAGCATGGCGACGCTGGTGCCCAGGATCAGCAGCATGACCCCGGCCTGCCGGTCGCGCAGGATCGACCAGTCGCCGCGCACCGCGCGCAGGTACAGTACGAACGGCAGCCCGCCGGCGATCATGAACCCGACGCTGACCCATTGCACCGCGGCCGGGAAGTTCGTGAACGAGGCGTCGCGGGTCGAGAAGCCGGCGGTGGCGACCGTCGTCATCGCATGGGCGATGGCATCGAACAGGTTCATGCCGGCGATCCGGTAGGCGACCACGCAGGCGAGCGAGACGGCCAGATAGGCACCCCACAACGCGGCGCTGACCGCCGCCAGCCGCGGCATCGGCTTGTCCGAGCGGTCGGAGGATTCGGTGTGGAACAGCTGCATGCCGCCGGTCCGCAGCCAGGGCAAAATCGCGATCGCCATGACCACGATCCCGATCCCGCCGAGCCAGCTCAGCAGCGCCCGCCAGAGCAGGATGCTGCGCGGCATGCTGTCGAGCCCGACCAAGACGGTCGAGCCGGTGGTCGTGATCCCGGACATCGTCTCGAAGAAGGCATCGGTGTAGCTGAGGTTGAGCTCCGAGAACACCAGCGGCAGCGCGGCGATCGCCGGCACCGTGAACCAGGCGAGGAAGGTCAGCACGTAGGCCTGGCGGACCGTCAGCGCCCCGATCGAGCCGCGGTTCGCGAGCACGAACAGGCCGCCGAGGCCGATCGAGAGCACCGCGGCGATCGAGAACGGCTCCGGTGGCCGGGTGCCGGACAGCCAGTTCAAGGTCGCCGGCACCAGCATCGCGACCGCGATCGCGCAGATCAGAACCCCGACGATGAACAGCACCGGACGAAGGTCGATCATGGGCTCTCGATGTGTGGCTTGGACCCGATGTCGTCGCCAGCAGGGCCGGCGAGGCATGGCAGCCGGATCGGCGGGCTGTCAACGCTGATGTGCGAAGCGGTTGAGCGCGCGCGCAAGCTGGCCTAGGTTTCCGCGACCGCCGCGCGCCGGAGCCGCCCCTTGCGCCACGCCCCCTTCGTCCATCTTCGCGTCCGCTCCTGCTATTCGCTGCTCGAGAGCACGGTGCGGCTGGAGGAGCTGCTGCAGCGCTGCCGCGCGGACGCGATGCCCGCGGTCGGCATTGCCGATCGGGCCAATCTGTTCGATGCCCTGACGATCAGCCAGGAGGCCGCCAAGGCGGGCGTGCAGCCTCTGGTCGGCTGTCTGTTGCCGCTGCAGAGTGCCGATCCGGCGGGCGCCAACGGCCGGCCCGCGCTGCCGGCCCTGCTGCCGGTCCTGGTCCAGAACCAGACCGGGTATCAGAATCTGCTGAAGGTGCTGAGCCGGGCCTATCTCGGTGGCGCGAACGGCGCGGTCGAGGTCGGGCTGGACGAGCTGAGCGATGCCGCCGACGGGCTGATCGCGCTTACCGGCGGCCCCGAGGGCCCGGTCGGCAGGGCGCTGCTGCACGGCAACCGCGGCCTCGCCAAGGCCTTGCTGGAGCGGCTGGCGACGCTGTTCCCGGGCCGGCTCTACGTCGAGCTGATGCGCCATGGGCTGGCCGCCGAGGAGGCGATCGAGCCGGCCCTGATCGAGTTCGCGCTCGCCCGCGAACTGCCGCTTGTCGCGACCAACGACGTGCACTTCGTCGAGGCCGAGGAGTACGAGGCGCACGACGTCCTGCTGTGCATCGCCGATGGCGCCCAGGTCGGCCAGGAGCAGCGCCGCCGGCTGACGCCCGAGCACCGGTTCAAGACCGCGGCCGAGATGCTGGAGCTGTTCGCCGATCTGCCGGAGACGACCGGGAACACGCTGGTGATCGCGCAGCGCTGCGGCTTCATGGTCCCGACCCGGACGCCGATCCTGCCCAATTTCCCGACCACGACCGGGCGCGACGAGGCCTCAGAGCTGCGCCTGCAGGCCGAGGCGGGGCTGGCCGAGCGGCTCGACAGCGACCGGGCCGCCCAACCCGACTTCGAGGCCTTTGCAAGACCTTACCGGGACAGATTGCAGTACGAGCTGAACGTCATCATCAGCATGCAGTACGAAGGCTATTTCCTGATCGTGGCCGACTTCATCCGCTGGGCGAAGGGGCAGGGCATCCCGGTCGGCCCGGGCCGCGGTTCGGGTGCCGGCTCGGTGGTGGCCTGGGCGCTCGCGATCACCGACCTCGACCCGTTGCGCTTTGGCCTGCTGTTCGAGCGCTTCTTGAACCCGGAACGGGTGTCGATGCCGGACTTCGACGTCGACTTCTGCCAGGACCGGCGCGACGAGGTGATCCGCTACGTGCGCGCCAAGTACGGCGAGGACCGGGTCGCGGCGATCATCACCTTCGGCAAGCTGCAGGCGCGCGCGGTGCTGCGCGACGTCGGCCGGGCGCTCGGCATGCCTTACGGCCAGGTCGACCGGGTCGCCAAGCTCGTGCCGTTCAACCCCGCTCATCCGCCGACCCTGGAGCAGGCGCTCGAGCTGGAGCCCAGGCTCGCGGATGCCGCGCGCGAGGACGACCAGGTCGGCCGCCTGATCGCGATCGCGCAGAAGCTCGAAGGCCTGCCGCGCCACGCCTCGACCCACGCCGCCGGCGTCGTGATCGGCGACCGGCCGCTCGAAGCGCTGGTCCCGCTCTACCGCGATCCGCGCTCCGACATGCCGGTCACCCAGTTCAACATGAAGGACGTCGAGAAGGCGGGTCTGGTCAAGTTCGACTTTCTCGGGCTGACCACGCTGACCCTGCTGGTTCTGGCCGAGCGTCTGGTCAACGAGCGCGGCACGCGGCTGGAGCTGGCGGCGCTGACGCTCGACGATCCGGCAACCTTCGCGCTGCTGGGCCGCGGCGAGACCGCCGGCGTGTTCCAGCTGGAATCCGGCGGCATGCGCGAGGCGCTGCGCAAGCTCAAGCCGGACTGCTTCGACGACATCATCGCGATGAACGCGCTCTATCGGCCCGGGCCGATGGACCACATCCCGCGCTACATCAACTGCAAGCACGGCGTCGAGCGGCCGGAATACCTGCACCCGCTGCTCGAGCCGATCCTGAAGGAGACCTACGGCGTCATCATCTACCAGGAGCAGGTGATGCAGATCGCGCGCGAGCTTGCGGGCTATTCGCTCGGCGGCGCCGATCTCTTGCGCCGCGCGATGGGCAAGAAGATCAAGGCCGAGATGGACGCCCAGCGCGAGACCTTCATCGAGGGCGCGATCGCACGCGGCGTCTCGCACAAGCTCGCGACCGCGATCTTCGAGCAGGTCGCCAAGTTCGCCTCCTACGGCTTTCCCAAGGCGCACGCCACCGCCTACGCGCTGCTCGCCTATCAGACCGCCTATCTCAAGGCCAACCATCCGCTCGAGTTCTTCGCCGCGGCGATGACGATGGACCGGGGCAATCAGGACCGCCTGAACGTCTATCGCCAGGAGATCGCCAGGGCCGGGATCGCGCTGTTGCCGCCCGACGTCAACCATGGCGATGCCAACTTCACGGTCGAGGACCGGCCGGCGGGCGCCGCGATCCGCTACGCGCTGGCCGCGATCCGGGGCATCGGCGTCCAGGCGGTCGAGGCGCTGGTCGCCGAGCGCGCCAAGAACGGCCGCTTCGAGGACCTGTTCGAGCTTGCCGCCCGGGCCGGCGGCAAGCTGCTCAACCGGCGCCTGCTCGAGGCGCTGATCAAGGCGGGCGCCCTCGACGCGCTGCATCCCAACCGGCAGCAGGCGCTGGCCGGCATCGATCCGGCGCTGCGCTTTGGCGCGGCCCACGCCGAGCAGGCGGTGAGCGATCAGGTGAGCCTGTTCGGCAGCCTCCTGGAGCCGCCCCAGCTGCCCAAGCCGCGCCTGCCCGAGGCCCCGGACCTGCCGCAGGTCGAGCGCCTGCAGCAGGAGTTCGAGGCGCTCGGCTGCTACCTGACCGCGCACCCGCTCGAGGGCTACCGGGCGAGCCTCGCCAAGCTCGGGGTCACGCCGTCGGACCAGCTGGCGCTCTGCGGCGGGCTGCGGGTCACGCTCGCGGGCATCGTGCTCGGCAAGCAGGAGCGCAGCACCGCCCGCTCGCGCTTTGCCTTCGTCCAGCTCTCCGATCCCTGCGGCGTGTTCGAGGTCACGCTGTTCGCCGAGCAGCTGGACGAGGCCCGGCGCGCTGGTCGAGACCAGCCAGCCGCTGCTGGTCGACGGCGAGGTCCGGGTCGAGGGCGATGCCGTCAGGGTGCTGGCATCATCGGTCCGGGCGCTCGATGCGGCGCTCGCCAATGGCGGCCGGCGGCTCGAGAGCCAGATCGAGGTCCGGCTGGCCGACGCGCGCGCGATCGAGGGGCTGGCCGACCTGCTCGGGCCGCACGGCGACGGCAGCGCCCGGGTCCGGGTCGTCCTGCCGCTCGAGACCGAGGAGGTCGCGATCGAGCTCGGCGAGGCCCATCGCCTCGCCCTGGTCCGGCGGATCGATCTCGAGCGCCGGGTCGGCGTGCTCGAGGTGGTCGACCTCTGAGGCTCGAGACGGCCTCGCGAGGCCTTGCCAAACCGCGCCGCAGTCACTACACAGCTGCCATCTCTCACGCGGGTCTCGGAGCCGGCGCGCACGCCGGTCCCGTGTTCCGGTGTCCCATGGAGGACTCGACCCGCGGCGGCCAACCGGAGCCTTGGAAGCGATCTCATGGCGATCCCGAGCTTCACGATGCGCCAGCTGCTCGAGGCTGGCGTCCATTTCGGCCACCAGACGCGGCGCTGGAATCCCAAGATGGAGCCGTATCTGTTCGGTGTCCGCAACGGCGTGCACATCATCGACCTGACCCAGACGGTGCCGCTGCTGCATCGCGCGCTGGTCGCGACCCGCGACGTCGCCGCCGCCGGCGGCCGCATCCTGTTCGTCGGCACCAAGCGCCAGGCGCAAGAGCCGGTCGCGAGGGCCGCCAAGCGCTCCGGCCAGTACTACGTCAACCACCGCTGGCTCGGCGGCATGTTGACCAACTGGAAGACCATCTCGCAGTCGATCCGCCGCCTGCGCGAGCTCGAGGGGCGCCTCGCCGAGGGCACGGTCGGCCTGACCAAGAAGGAGACCCTGCAGCTGACCCGCGAGCGTGACAAGCTCGAGCGGGCGCTCGGCGGCATCAAGGACATGGGCGGCCTGCCCGACCTGATCTTCGCGATCGACACCAACAAGGAGGCGATCGCGATCGCCGAGGCCAAGGTCCTGGGCGTGCCGGTGGTCGCGATCGTCGACAGCAACTCCGCACCCGAAGGCATCGCCTATCCGGTGCCGGGCAACGACGACGCCTCGCGCGCGATCAACCTCTATTGCGATCTGCTGGTCGGTGCCGTGCTCGACGGCCTCCAGGCGGAGATGACCGCCTCCGGCGCCGATCTCGGCGCGATCGAGAGCCTGCCCGAGGAGCTGGTCGCCGATGGCGGCGACGGCGCCGAGGTCGAGGCGCCCGAGCGGCCCGCGAATGGCGACGACCGCGCGGCCGAGCCGGCGCCGGCGCCGGCCGCCGAGGCCGCGGGCAGCCAGGAACCGGAGCAGCCGGCGCCCGGCGGTTCCTGATCAGCAGCCGCCCGCGGCAGGCACCGGCAGGATCCACCAGGCGAGTACGACACCCGATGGCAGCAATCACCGCAGCTCTGGTCAAGCAACTGCGCGACCAGACCGGCGCCGGCATGATGGACTGCAAGGCGGCGCTGACCGAGACCGGGGGCGACCCCGAGGCCGCGACCGACTGGCTGCGCAAGAAGGGCCTGGCGGCCGCCGCCAAGAAGGCCGGCCGCCTGACCTCCGAGGGCCTGATCGGCGTCCAGCTCGAATCGCGCCGCGGCGCCATGGTCGAGATCAACTCGGAGACCGACTTCGTCGCCCGCAACGACACCTTCCAGAATCTGGTCGGCGTGGTCAGCAGGCTGGCGCTCGGCGCCGGCGGCGACCTCGATCGCCTGCTGCCGCTGCCGGTGCCGGCGACCGGCCGGACCGTGGCCGACGAGATTGCCCATACGATCTCGGTGATCGGCGAGAACATCAACCTGCGCCGGACCGCGGCCGTCGAACTCGACCAGGGGGTGGTCGGCTCGTACGTCCACGGCGCGCTGGCACCCGGCCTCGGCAAGATCGGGGTCCTGGTCGGGCTGCGCTCGGCCGGCGATCCCGAGCAGCTGAGCGCGCTCGGCAGGCAGCTCGCGATGCATATCGCGGCCGCCCGGCCGCAGGCGGTCAGCGCGGAGCGGCTCGACCCCGCGCTGGTCGCGCGCGAGCGCGCGATCTACGCCGACCAGGCGCGCACCAGCGGCAAGCCCGACAACATCGTCGACAAGATCGTCGACGGGCGGATGCGCAAGTATCACGAGGAGGTCGTGCTGCTCGAGCAGCCGTTCGTGATCGACCCCGATCTCAAGGTCAAGGACGCGATCGAGCGGCTGGCGGCGACGCTCGGTGGCCCGATCGTGGTCACCGAGTTCGCCCGCTTCGCGCTGGGCGAGGGCCTGGCGCCGAAGCCCTCCAACCTGGCCGACGAGGTCGCCGAGCTGACCGGCGCCTGAGATCCGGGCGCGGATCGCTGCGGCAGCGGCGCCGGATCGTGGCCACGCCGTTAACCATGACCTAACCGCGCGCGCGTAGCACGAGGCCGATCAGCGCCGATGACCGAGGGAACCGAGCCACTGCCGCGATTTCGCCGGGTGCTGCTCAAGATGTCGGGGGAGGCGCTGATGGGCGATCGCGGCTTCGGTCACGATCCCTCGACGCTGCGCCGCCTGGCCGAGGAAGTCCAGGGAGTGCACGCGCGCGGGATCGAGCAGTGCCTGGTGATCGGCGGCGGCAACATGGTGCGCGGCGAGCAGTACGCCGCCAACGGCATCGAACGCACGACCGGCGATTCGATGGGCATGCTCGCGACCGTGATCAACGCGCTCGCGGTCCAGAGCGTGCTCGAGCAGTCCGGGCTGCAGACCCGGGTGCTCTCGGCGATCCCGATGGCCGCGGTCTGTGAGCCCTACATCCGCCGGCGCGCGATCCGGCACATGGAGAAGGGGCGGGTCGTGATCTGCGCCGGCGGCACCGGCAACCCGTTCTTCACGACCGACACCGCGGCGGCGTTGCGCGCGGCCGAGCTCGGCTGCGACGTCCTGCTCAAGGGCACCAAGGTCGACGGCGTCTACTCGGCCGATCCGATGCGCGAGCCCGATGCGGTCCGGTTCGACCGGCTGAGCTACCACGACGTCCTGGCGCGCGACCTCAAGGTCATGGATGCGCCGGCGATCTCGCTCGCCCGCGACAGCGCGATCCCGATCATCGTGTTCTCGCTGCGCAGCCCCGGCGCGCTGATCCGGGTGTTGCGCGGCGAGGGCCCGCATACGATGATCACCGAGGAGGCGCCAAGAACCAAGGAGGTTAGGCCATGAGCGGCTTCGACCTGGCTGATCTCACCAAGCGCATGAACGGCGCCCTGGAGGTGCTGCGCAAGGAGTTCGCGGGCCTGCGCACCGGGCGCGCCTCGGCGAGCCTGCTGGAGCCGATCACGGTGGCGGCCTACGGCGGCGAGATGCCGCTCAACCAGGTCGGCACGATCGGCGTGCCCGAGCCGCGCCTGCTCTCGGTCCAGGTCTGGGACCGGGGTCTGGTCAAGGCGGTCGAGAAGGCGATCCGGAGCTCCGACCTCGGCCTCAACCCGGCGGTCGAGGGCACCGTGATCCGGGTGCCGATCCCCGAGCTCAGCCAAGAGCGGCGCGCCGAGCTGGCCAAGGTCGCGGCGCGCTACGCGGAGGCCGCCAGGGTTGCGGTGCGCAACGTCCGGCGCGACGGCATGGAGCAGCTCAAGCGCCAGGAAAAGGACGGCGACATCTCCCAGGACGAGCACCACAAGGTGGCCCACCAACTGCAGGAGCTGACCGACCGTGAGGTCAAGCAGATCAACGACATGCTGGCGGCGAAAGAATCCGAGATCATGACCATCTGAGCCGCCGATGCCCTCGCGAACCTCGATCGAACCGGTGGCCGCGACCCGCTCGCCCGCGACCGCCGCGACCGATGCCGGCCTCGAGCATGTGGCGATCATCATGGACGGCAACCGGCGCTGGGCGCGGCGGCGCGGCATGCCGCCGGTGTTCGGCCATCAGCGCGGCGCCGAGGCGGTCCGCCGGACCGTCGAGGGCTGCCGCGAGCGCAGCATCAGCTATCTGACCCTGTTCGCGTTCTCCTCGGAGAACTGGCGGCGGCCGGCGAGCGAGGTCAACGAGCTGATGAACCTGCTGCGCTTCTATCTGCGCCGCGAGATCAACGAGCTGGCCCGCAGCGGCGTCCGGCTGCGCTTTCTCGGCGAGCGCGAGCTGATGGCCGGCGACATCGCCGAGATGATGGCCGATGCCGAACACCGCACCCAGCACAACGCGGCGCTGACGCTGACGATCGCGCTCAACTACGGCAGCCGGCGGGAGATCACCCAGGCCGCGCGCCAGATCGCCGAGCGGGTGGTCGCCGGGACCCTCGAGTGCGCGGCGATCGACGAGGACCTGTTCGATCGGACCCTGAACACGCTCGGGCTGCCCGACCCCGATCTGCTGATCCGGACCAGCGGCGAGCAGCGCCTGTCCAATTTCATGCTCTGGCAGATGGCCTATACCGAGCTCGTGTTCCTGCCGGTCCATTGGCCCGAGTTCGACCAGCGGCACCTGGCCGAGGCGATCGCCGAGTTCCGGCGCCGCGAGCGCCGCTACGGGGCGTCGGGTGGCTGAGCGCGATCCGGCGCTCCGGCTGCGCGTCCTCTCGGCGCTGGCGCTGCTGCCGGTAGCACTGGCGGTGGTCTGGGTCGGCGGCTGGAGCTTTGCGATCTGCGTCGCGCTGGTGGTGGCTCTGATGGCCCGGGAGTGGGCCGGGCTGTGCGGGCACCGCTTCGGCCCGCGGAGCGGCCGGATCGCGGGCGCCGCGGCGCTGCTGGTCGGGGTCGGCGCGGTGCTGCTGCTCGCCGCCGGCGAGCCCCAGGCGGCGCTGATCTGGCTCCTGGCCGGGGCGCTGCTCGCCGGCGCGCTCGCCTGGGCCATCGGCAGCCCGCCCGCCTGGATCGGGTTCGGCGTCATCTACCTCGGCCTGCCGGCGCTGGCCTTGACCTGGCTGCGCCTGGTGCCGGACCTGGGGCTCGGCCTGCTGCTCGGGCTGCTGGTCGTGGTCTGGACGACCGATACCGCGGCCTATGCCGCCGGGCGCAGCCTGGGGGGGCCGCGCCTGGCGCCGGCGATCAGCCCGAGCAAGACCTGGTCGGGCCTGTGCGGCGGCGTGCTCGGGGCGGCGCTCGCCGGCGCGCTGACCGCCTGGCTGCTCGGCTCCGGGCGCGTGGCGCAGGGCGCTGTCCTCGGCGCCGCCCTGGCCGGGCTCTCGCAGCTCGGCGATCTGGTCGAATTCGGCGTTCAAGCGTCTGGCCGGGGTCAAGGACAGCGGCCGCCTGATCCCCGGCCACGGCGGCGTGCTCGACCGGGTCGATGGCCTGCTGTTCGCCGCCCCCGCGCTGGCACTGGTCGGTCTGCTCGCCGGCCCCGGGAACCTGCCGTGGCGGTAGCCTGGCCAGCCGAGCCGCAGCGCAGCGTCACGATCCTCGGCGCCACCGGCTCGGTCGGGCGCAGCACGCTCGACCTGATCGCGGGCGCGCCCGGGGACTACCGGGTCGAGGCGCTGACCGCGCAGCAGAACGTCGATGCGCTGGCAGCGCTTGCGGTCAGCCACCGCGCCAAGCTCGCCGTGATCGGCGACCCGGCCGAATACGCCCGGCTGCGCGATGCGCTCGCCGGCACCGGGATCGCGGTCGCCGCAGGGCTGGACGGGCTGGCCGAGGCGGCCGCGCGCCCGGCCGACTGGGTGATGGCGGCGATCGTCGGCGCGGCCGGGCTCGGCCCGACCCTGACCGCGGTCCGCCGCTCGGCCACCGTGGCGCTTGCAACCAAGGAATGCCTGGTCTGCGCCGGCGCGCTGCTGATGGCCGAGGTCGAGACCAGCGGTGCCGTGCTGCTGCCGGTCGATTCCGAGCACAACGCGATCTTCCAGGCGCTGCGCGGCGAGCCGACCGAGAGCGTCGAGCGCCTGATCCTGACCGCGTCGGGCGGCCCGTTCCGAGGCCGCACCCGGGCCGAGATGGCGAGCGTCACGCCGGCCCAGGCGGTCGATCACCCGAACTGGAGCATGGGCGCCAAGGTCTCGGTCGATTCCGCGACCATGATGAACAAAGGCCTCGAGCTGATCGAGGCCCATCACCTGTTCGGTCTCGGGCAGGAGCGGATCGAGGTCCTGGTCCATCCGGAATCGATCGTCCACAGCCTGGTCGCGTTCCGCGACGGCTCGGTGCTCGCCCAACTCGGCCAGCCGGACATGCGCATCCCGATCGCCTATACGCTCGGCTGGCCCAAACGGATCAGCGCGCCGACCCCCCGCCTCGACCTCGGCCGGATCGGCCGGCTGACCTTCGAGGCGCCCGATGACCAGCGGTTCCCGGCCCTGAGCCTCGCCCGCCAGGCGCTGCGCGCGGGCGGCAGCGCGCCGACCGTGCTGAACGCCGCCAACGAGGTCGCGGTCGGTGCCTTCCTTGCGGGCCGGATCGGCTTTCTCGACATCGTCGCGCTGGTCGAGGCGGTGCTGGAGGCCGGCACCGGGGCCGCGCCGGCGAGCCTGGACGAGATTCTGGCGGTCGACGCGGGCGCGCGTCGGCGCGCCGAGACGCTGGTCGCCCGCTGGCCAGAGGCTGCGGTCGGCGTGGCTTGAGGAGCGCTCATGGATCTGCTGACCAACGTCGGCCTGTACGTCATCCCGTTCCTGATCATCCTGTCGGTCGTGGTCTTCGTGCACGAGCTTGGCCACTATCTGATCGCTCGTCGCAACGGGGTCCGGGTCGACGTGTTCTCGATCGGCTTCGGTCCGGAGCTGTTCGGCTTCGACGACCGCGCCGGCACCCGCTGGAAGTTCAGCGCGCTGCCGCTCGGCGGCTACGTCAAGATGCGCGGCGATGCCGACCCGACCAGCTCGACGATCGACCTCAGCACCCGGCCTGAGCCGGACAGCTTCCCGGCCAAGAGCGTTTTCCAGCGGATGGCGATCGTGGCCGCCGGGCCGCTGGCCAACTTCGCCTTTGCGATCGTCGTCCTTGGCCTGTTGTTCGCGACCGTCGGCCGTCCGGTGACCCCGGCCGTGGTCGGCGAGGTTCAGCACGGCAGCGCCGCCGAGGCCGCGGGCCTGCTGCCGGGCGACCGGATCACCGCGGTCGGCGGGGCGCCGCTTGCGAGCTTCGAGGAGCTCCAGCTCGTGGTCCGCGACAGCCCCGGCGTGCCGCTGACGTTCACGATCGAGCGGACCGGCGAGACGCTGGAGGTGACGGTCACGCCGCGCCAGACCGAGATCACCGACCGGTTCGGGCAGGTGCATCGGATCGGGCTGATCGGGGTCAGCCGCTCCGGGGTCGAGTTCCAGCGCACCAATCCGCTGATGGCGCTGATCGAGGGCGCGACCGAAACCTTCCGCCTGGTCGGCGGCACGCTCGCCGCGCTCGGCGAGATGATCATCGGCAGCCGGACCACCGAGGAGCTCGGCGGCCCGCTGCGGATCGCGCAGATGTCCGGCGAGATCGCCCGGGACGGCGCGGTGCCGCTGATCTGGTTCACCGCCGTCCTGTCGATCAACCTGGGCTTGATCAACCTGTTCCCGATCCCGATGCTCGACGGCGGCCATCTGTTGCTGTACGCGATCGAGGGCCTGCGCGGCCGGCCGCTGAACGAGCGGAGCCAGGAATTCGCCTTCCGGTTCGGCCTCGTGCTCGTCCTGACGCTGATGGTGTTCGCGACCTGGAACGACCTGGTTCAGCTCAACGTGATCGAATTCTTCAAGGGCCTGGTCTCCTAAGGGGAAGGCCATGCCCGCCAAGAACTGGTGGGAGGAACGATGGCGCAGCGTCTGGCCGCGTGCGTGGCGGTTGTCTGGCTGCTGCTCGGGGGGCTCGGCAATGGCCTGAGCCCGGCCCAGGCCCAGCCAGCCGCGCCAGGCCAGAGCGCTGGGGGCGTCATCGAGGACATCCGGATCGAGGGCAACCAACGGATCGAAGTGCCCACGATCCGCAGCTACATGGTGGTCGCGATCGGCGATCCGTTCGATCCCGCCAGGCTTGATCAGTCGCTCAAGAACCTGTATGCGACCGGCCTGTTCGACGACGTGGCACTCAGCCGCCAGGGCGATGTTCTGGTCGTCCGGGTGGTCGAGAACCCGATCATCAACCGCATCGCGTTCGAGGGCAACGACCGCCTCGACGACGAGACGCTGACCACCGAGGTCCAGCTGCGCCCGCGCGTCGTCTACACGCGCTCCCGGGTGCAGAACGCGGTCAGCCGGATCCTCGAGCTCTACCGGCGCAACGGCCGGTTCGCAGCGACCGTCGAGCCCAAGGTCATCGAGCTCGAGCAGAACCGGGTCGATCTGGTGTTCGAGATCAACGAGGGTCCGTTGACCGACGTCTCGCGGATCGTGTTCATCGGCAACCGCGCGTTCAGCGACAACACGTTGCGCAGCGTGGTCCAGACCAGGGAGGCGGCCTGGTACCGCTTCTTGACCAGTGACGACACCTACGATCCGGACCGGCTGGCGTTCGATCAGGAGCTGCTGCGCCGGCACTATCTCGCGCGCGGCTATGCCGACTTCAACGTCCGCTCGGCGATCGCGGAGCTGACCCCGGACGGGCGCAACTTCGTCATCACCTTCACGGTCGAGGAGGGCGAACTCTACACCTTCGGCAAGATCGACCTCGAGTTCCGGCTGCCGGATCTGCAGCCCGACCGGCTGCGCGAGCTGATCGAGAGCGAGTTGGGCGAGACCTACAACGCCGACCAGATCGAGAACTCGGTGATCGCGATGACCGACGAGATTGGCAAGCTCGGCTACGCCTTCGTCCAGATCGAGCCGGAGCCCGTCAAGCACGACGATCAGCAGGTCATCGACATCACCTACGTGATCAACGAGGGGCCCAGGGTCTACATCGAGCGGATCGACATCGTCGGCAACGTGCGCACGCTGGATGAGGTGATCCGGCGCGAGTTCCGGGTCGCCGAGGGCGATGCCTTCAATACCGCGCTGCTCCGCCGCTCGCGCCAGCGGATCCAGGACCTGGGCTATTTCGAGAAGGTCGAGATGCAGACCCTGCCGGGCTCGACCGCTGACAAGACCAGGATCGAGGTCGAGGTCGGCGAGCGCTCGACCGGCGAGCTGTCGTTCGGCGCCGGCTACTCGACCTCGGAGGGTCCGCTCGGCGACATCCGGCTCAGCGAGCGCAATCTGCTCGGCCGCGGCCAGTCGGTTCGCGCCAACTTCACGATCTCGGCGCGCACCCAGCAGGTCGACTTCAGCTTCACCGAGCCCTACTTCCTCGATCGGGATCTCGCCGCCGGGGTCGACGTCTTCCGGCGCAAGACCGATTTCCAGAGCGAGGGCTCGTTCGACCAGAGATCAATCGGCGGCACGCTGCGCGCCTCCTACCCGCTGACCGAGCGCTGGCGCCACGGCGTGCACTACACGCTGCGCCAGGACGAGATCGACAGCGTCGACGACGACGCGTCGCGCTTCATCCAGGACGAGGAAGGCTCGAGCGTGACCTCGCTGGTCGGGCAAAGCCTGACCTACGACGTCCGCGACACCAAGTTCCTGCCCTCGGACGGCTACCTGGTCCGGCTCGACCAGGACGTCGCCGGCCTGGGCGGCGATACCCGCTTCCTGCGCCACGAGCTGAACACCTCCTACTACTACCCGTTCACGCCGGACTGGGTGCTGAACCTGGCCGGCCGGGTCGGCTACATCACCGGCATCTTCGGCGAGGACGTCCATCTGTTCGACCGCTTCTTCCTGGGCGGGCAGACGTTGCGCGGCTTCAAGTTCGCGGGCGTCGGGCCGCGCGATTCGGAGACCGACGATGCGCTCGGCGGCAATCTGCTGTACACCGCGACCGCGGAGCAGCGGTTCCCGCTGGGTCTGCCGGAGGAGATCAGGATCTTCGGCCGGGTGTTCGTCGAGGCCGGCACGCTGACCGAGGTCGACGCCAATGGTCCGGAGGTCGAGGACAGCGGCAACCTCCGGGCGGCGGGCGGCGCCGGGCTGTCCTGGCTGTCTCCGCTCGGCCCGATCGCGGTTGATCTGTCGCAGGCTTTTCTCAAGGAGTTGGACGACCAGACCGAGTTCTTCCGGATCAGCTTCGGCACCCGCTTCTAGGAGGTTAGCAACCAGCCCCGTGGCCACCGCTCGACGTCGCTTTCGGCATCTGGCGATCAGCGCGCTGCTGGCTGGCGTCCTGGCCCTGGCGTGGCCCTTCGGCGGCGCTCTGGCCCAGAAGCTGCCGGCCGCGGTGGTCGCGGTGATCGACTATCAGCGGATCTTGCGCGATGCCACCGCGGCGCGCAGCATCCGCGACCAGATCGAGGCTCGCCGCAAGGCCTACCAGGCGGAGATCAGTGAGCAGGAGGAGCGGCTGCACGAGGCGGACAAGGCGGTCGCCCGACAGCGCTCGGTGCTGACCGCCGAGGCGTTCGCGCAGAAGCGCCGCGAGTACGAGCAGGAGGTCGCCCAGGTCCAAAAGATGGTGCAGGAGCGGCGGCGCGAGCTCGACAGCGTATCGGCCGCCGCTCTGAACGAGGTCAAGACGGCGCTGATCGAGGTGGTGACCAACCTCGCCGACGAGCGCGGCTTCAACCTGGTTCTGCCGAGCTCGGATGTGCTGTTCTTCGCGCGCAGGATCGATCTGACCGACCAGGTGCTGGCCGAGCTGAACGAGCGCCTGCCCAAGGTCCAGGTGCCCAAGGCCGCCAATTGACGATGGCTGACGGTCGCTTCTATCGGCCTGCGGGGCCGTTCACGCTCGGGGCGCTCGCGGCCTTGGCCGAAGCCCGCCTGGTCGGCGGCGAGCCCGGCACGCTGATCACCGACGTCGGGCCGCTCGATCGCGCCACCCGCGATCAGATCACGTTCCTCGACAATGCCAGGTACCTCGACCAGGCGCGGGCGACCGGTGCGGCTGCCTGCGTGGTCCGGCCGGAGCACGCCGACCAGCTGCCGATCGGGGTCGCCCGGCTGCTGACCGCCGAGCCCTATCGTGGCTACACCCGGATCGCGGCGGCGCTGCATCCGGACGCCGCGGCGCCCGATCCGGACTTCCCGCCGGCCGCGACGGTGGCCGCGGGCGCGATCGTCGAGCGCGACGCGGTCCTCGATCCCAGCTGCGCCGTCGCCGCCGGCGCGGTGATCGGGACCGGGGCCGAGATCGGGCCCCGCTGCCGGATCGGCGCCAACGCGGTGATTGGCGAGCGCGTCCGGCTCGGCCCGGACTGCATGATCGGCCCCGGCGCGACGCTCAGCCATTGCCTGGTCGGCGCCCGAGTCGTGATCCACGCCGGCGCTCGGATCGGCCAGGACGGTTTCGGCTTTGCCCTCGGCGCCGACCATCACCTCAAGGTCCCGCAGCTCGGCCGGGTCCTGATCGGCGACGACGTCGAGATCGGCGCCAATACCACGATCGATCGCGGCAGCGGCCCCGACACCGTGATCGGCCGGGGCTGCAAGATCGACAACCTGGTCATGATCGCCCACAACGTCAGGCTCGGCGAGGGCTGCGTCGTGGTGGCGCAAAGCGGCATCTCGGGCAGCACGACGATCGGCGCCGGCAGCGTGCTCGCGGCGCAGGTCGGCATCACCGGCCATCTCACGATCGGCCCGCGGGCCCAGCTGGCCGCCCGCACCGCGGTCACCCGCGATCTGCCCGGCGGCGATACCTACGGCGGCACGCCGGCCATCCCGATCCGCCAGTGGCGGCGCGAGATCGCGGCAGTCCGCCGCCTGGGCAGACGAAAGGTCGCGAAGGATGAATGACGCCATCCCGGCCGGGACGCGGTTGGCCGATCTCGACGTCGACGCGATCCGGCGGATGATTCCGCACCGCTACCCGTTCTTGTTGATTGATCGGGTAGTCGAGGTCACGGCCGAGACCAGCGCGGTCGGGATCAAGAACGTCACGGTCAACGAGCCGTACTTCGCGGGCCACTTCCCCGGGCGGCCGATCATGCCCGGGGTGTTGATCATCGAGGCCATGGCGCAGACCGCGGCCACGCTGGTCGTGGCCAGCATCGGCCCGGCCGCGGAGGGCAAGCTCGTGTATTTCATGACCATCGACCAGGCCCGCTTTCGCCGGCCGGTGCTGCCGGGCGACCAGCTCCGGATCAAGGTCGTCAAGCAGCACAAGAAGCTCGGCGTCTGGAAGTTTCTGGGCCAGGCGACCGTGGCGGACCAACTGGCGGCCCAGGCGATCATCAGCGCCAAGATCATGGGCCTTTGATGGTCGAGGTCCACCCGAGCGCGATCGTCGATCCGCGCGCCGAGCTGTCCGAGGGGGTTCTGGTCGGGCCCTACTGCCTGGTCGGCGCCGGGGTCCGGCTGGGCCGGCGGGTGCAGCTCGAGTCCCACGTCGTGGTGACCGGCCGGACCGCGCTCGGCGAGGGCTGCCGGGTGTTCCCGTTCGCCTGCCTCGGCCACCGGCCGCAGGACCTGAAGTACCGCGGCGAGGACACCGAGCTCCTGATCGGCCGCAACAACCAGATCCGCGAGCACGTCACGATGCACCCGGGCACCGCCGGCGGCGGCGGCATCACCCGGGTCGGCGACGATGGCCTGTACATGGCCGGGATCCACGTCGCCCACGACTGCCAGGTCGGCGACGGCGTGATCATGGCCAACAACGCCACGCTGGGGGGCCACGTCGAGGTCCAGGACCACGCCTATCTCGGCGGCCTGTGCGCGATCCACCAGTTCGTCCGGATCGGGCGCCAGGCCATGGTCGGCGGGCTCGCCGGCGTCGAGCAGGACGTCATCCCCTACGGCATGGTGCTCGGCAATCGGGCCTATCTGAACGGCCTCAACATCGTCGGCATGAAGCGGCGCGGCGTCGAGCGGGAGGCGATCCAGGACTTGCGCACGGCCTACCGGCTGCTGTTCGCGCCGGAAGGTGCCTTCGTCGAGCGGCTGGCCGAGGTCGCGAGCCAGTTCGCCGACCACGCCCGGGTGATGGAGATCATCGGCTTCATCCGCAGCGCCGACAGCCGGGCGATCTGCATGCCGCGCCAGAACCGGATCGGCTGACGATGACGGGCAAGCTCGCGGTGCTCGCCGGCAGCGGCCCGCTGCCCGGCCAGGTGATCGAAGCCGCGCAGGCGGCGGGCCGCGAGGTCTTCGTGCTCGCGTTCGAGGGCGAGACCGACCCCGCGGTGGTCGAAGGCGTGGCGCACCAGTGGCTGCCGCTCGGCGCGGTCGGCCGGGCGCTCAAGGCGCTGCACGCGGCCGGCGCCAAGGACGTGGTGATGATCGGGCCCGTGCGCCGGCCCGCGCTGACTGCGATGAAGCTCGACTGGCGCGGTCTTCAGGTTCTGGCCCGGCTGGGGCTTGGCGGCGGCCAGGGTGACGATCAATTGTTCAAGATGATCGTCGGTGAGCTCGAGGGCGAGGGGTTTCGCGTGATCGGCGCGGACGACGTGCTCGACGAGCTGCTGGCGCCCGAAGGCCTGCTGACCGCGCTCGCCCCGGACGCGGCCGCGGCGCGCGACATCGAGCAGGGCATCCAGGTCGCGGTCCGCCTGGGCGAGCTCGACGTCGGCCAGTCGGTGGTCGTGCAGCAGGGTCTGGTGCTCGGGGTCGAGGCGGTCGAGGGCACCGACCAGCTGCTGGCGCGCTGCGCCGGCCTGCGCCGCGACGGCCCGGGCGGCGTGCTGGTCAAGCTCAAGAAGCCGAAACAGGAGCGGCGCGCCGATCTGCCGACGATCGGGCCGGGCACGATCGCCGCGGCCGCGGCGGCGCGGCTCGCCGGGGTCGCGGTGCACGCCGGCAACTGCCTGATCATCGAGCGCGCGCGCGTGGTCGAGGCCGCCGACCGCGCCGGCCTGTTCGTGACCGGCGTCCGCGGCCGCGGCTGAGCGGGCGGCGATCGATGCAGCGGGCCCAGGTCTTCGTGCTCGCCGGCGAGCCGTCCGGCGACATGCTCGGCGGCCGGCTGATCAAGGCGCTCAACGACCAGGCCGGCGATCGTCTCGAGTTCTTCGGGGTCGGCGGCCCGCGCATGGCCGAGCGCGGCCTGGTCAGCCTGTTCCCGATGGAGGAGCTGTCGCTGATCGGCTTCGCCGAGGTCCTGCCCCATCTGCCGCGGCTCGCGCATCGCCTGGGCCGCACCGCGGCCGAGATCCGCCGCCGCCGGCCGGCGCTCGCGCTGACCATCAATTCGCCGGGCTTCGCGCTCCGCCTGCAGCGCCGCCTCGCCGGCCTGCCGCTGCTCCGGCTGCACTACGTCGCCCCCCAGGTCTGGGCCTGGCGCCAGCAGCGCGCCGCCCGGCTCGCCGGCGACGTCGACCATCTGCTGGCGCTGCTGCCGTTCGAGCCGCCGTTCTTCGAGCGTTACGGGCTCGCCTGCAGCTTCGTCGGCCATCCGATCACCGAGGAGGCCAACCGGCGCGGCGATGGCGAGCGCTTCCGCCGGCGCTACGAGGTGCCGCCGGATGCGCCGCTGATCTGCGTCCTGCCGGGCAGCCGGCGGAGCGAGGTCGCCCAGCACCTGCCGCTGCTCGGCCAGGCCGTGAACCTGCTCTGGCAGCGGTTCCCGCGCATCCGGCTGGTGTTGCCGACGCTTTGCGGCCTGGCGCCGATGGTCAAGCAGCTGGTCGCGCCGTGGCGGCTGCCGGTGATCGTGCTCGAGGATCGGGGCGAGCGCTTCGACGCCTACGCCGCCAGCTGGCTCGCGATCGCGGCCTCGGGCACGGTCTCGCTCGAGGCGGCCCTGGCCGGCCTGCCGATGATCACGATCTACCGGACCGGGCCGGTCACCGGCTGGCTGGCGCGGCGCCTGATCAAGGTGCCGCACGTCAATCTGGTCAATCTGATCCTCGGCCGGCCGGCGGTGCCTGAGCTGCTGCAGGAGGATTGCCACCCCGAGCGGATCGCGGCGGCCGCGGGCCGCCTGCTCGAGGACGACGAGCTGCGCGTGAGCCAGCGGGCGGCGCTGGCCGAGGCGGTCGCCAGGCTCGGCGCCGCCGATGATCGGCCGCCGAGCCAGCGCGCCGCGGCCCGGGTCCTGGAGATCATGGCACAACCAAGGAGGACCGCATGACCACCGACACCGACAAGTTCCGCCTGCTGCACACGATGCTCCGGGTCAAGGATCTGGATGCCGCGCTCGATTTCTACACCAACAAGCTCGGCATGAAGCTGCTGCGCAAGACCGACTTCCCGAGCGGCGAGTTCACGCTCGCGTTCGTCGGCTACGGCCCGGAGGAATCCGAGGCGGTGATCGAGCTGACCCACAACTGGGGCCAGCACGACTACGAGATCGGCACCGCCTACGGCCACATCGCGATCGCGGTGCCCGACATCTACCGGACCTGCGACGAGCTCGCCGCCCAAGGCGTCAAAATCCCGCGGCCGGCCGGGCCGATGAAGCACGGCGGCCGCCCGATCGCGTTCATCGAGGACCCGGACGGCTACAAGATCGAGCTGGTCGAGCGGCCGTAAGCAGGGCAAGACCATCATCAGCGATGCGGCTCGTCGGGCTTGATCCGATCCGGGACGCGGATGGCGAGCCGTCATGCGCCTGGCCGCAGGCGCTCAACCTTTTGTGGGAGTGATATTTCGGCTTCATCTCTCGTTAAGTGTACTATCGTATCGAGGTGCTTCTGGGTGGAATCCTATGAGCACCTTCTTCGCGCAGCTGTCCCAGCCTCAGGTGGCGTTGATCGCAACAGTGGTCAGCGCCATCGGGGCGCTCCTTGTCGCCATCGGAACTGTGCTGGCGTTCGTGTATCATCAGCACATCGCACTCTGGCGCAGTCGCTACGGTGTAGAAGTCAAGAGAAGGGAACTAGTCGAGGAAAGTGCTCAAAAATTTTTGCATGA
Source organism: uncultured Alphaproteobacteria bacterium (assembly GCA_963840925.1). Taxonomy (GTDB): domain Bacteria; phylum Pseudomonadota; class Alphaproteobacteria; order Geminicoccales; family Geminicoccaceae; genus DATAOG01. The sequence goes on along the minus strand of CAWJAY010000029.1, from coordinate 252,846 downwards.
TGTATATCCGCAAATGATTCGAGGCTATTTCGAGAGCGTGAACCTTTCATTGAAAGAGCTCTTGTCCAGGCTTGAAGGTGAAAGAGACAATCTTATTCGGAAACTGGAAGAACAGCAAGGACGTATTAAAGAACTTGAACAGGTCCGAACAAGCGATCCCCAGGCAGTTATGGACATTCATAAGGACATAACGGTCTATAACGAAAAAATAGATGCCTATCGGAGACAGATCGCAGCAATGAAAGAACGCGAACACACTGCGACTCACGTTGCTCAAACACTTAGTACAGGAAAATTGGATCGTTTTATCATTGAGGAAGTGCAAAGAGCCTTCTACAAGCAGCTAGCCGACACAGATACCATGCGTCTTTGGCAGAAAGTAAATTCAAAATATCAAGCGAGATCGCTAAAGCGCGCTCAAGAGGAGCGAAAGCAAGAAGCAGAGGCGCGTGGACGAGCCGAAATCAAGGACAGGACCACGATCGCGCTTGCGATGCGTGATCCATCGAGGTGAATCCTCTTTGACAGTGTGGTTTGCGGCAGCTCGTCAGCCGCGCTGGTCGATCGGGACGTAAGGGCGCTCGGTCGGGCCGGTATAGAGCTGGCGCGGGCGGCCGATCTTCTGCTCCGGGTCCTCGACCATCTCGTTCCACTGCGCCGCCCAGCCGACCGTGCGCGCGAGCGCGAAGATCGCGGTGAACATCGAGGTCGGGATGCCCATCGCCTGCAGGATGATCCCGGAGTAGAAGTCGACGTTCGGGAACAGCTTGCGGCCGACGAAGTAGTCGTCCTCGAGCGCGATCTTCTCGAGCTCGATCGCGATCGGCAGCAGCGGGTCGTCGGCCTTGCCGAGGTCCGAGAGGACCTCGTGCGCGCTCTCGCGCAGGACCGCGGCGCGCGGGTCGTAGTGCTTGTACACGCGATGGCCGAAGCCCATCAGCCGGAACGGGTCGTCGCGGTCCTTGGCGCGGGCGATGAACTCCGGGATCCGCTCGAGCGAGCCGATCTCCTTCAGCATGTTGACCACCGCCTCGTTGGCGCCGCCGTGCGCCGGCCCCCACAGCGAAGCGATGCCGGCGGCGATCGCGGCATAGGGGCTGGCCCCGCTCGAGCCGACCAGCCGGACGGTCGAGGTCGAGGCGTTCTGCTCGTGATCGGCGTGCAGGATGAAGATCCGGTCGAGCGCCTTGGCCAGCACCGGGTTGACCTTGTACGGCTCGCACGGCACCCCGAACATCATGTACAGAAAATTCTCGGCGTAGGTCAGGTCGTTGCGCGGGTACATGAACGGCTGGCCGATCGAGTACTTGAAGGCCATCGCGGCGATCGTCGGCACCTTGGCGACCAGCCGGTAGCTCGCGATCATCCGGTTGTGCGGGTCCTCGATGTCGAGGTCCTCGTGGTAGAAGGCGGACAGCGCGCCGACCACCGCGATCATCACCGCCATCGGATGGGCGTCGCGGCGAAAGCCGCGGAACAGATACATGATCTGCTCGTGGACCATCGTGTGGTAGGTGACCCCGGCGACGAACTTGGCCTTCTGCGCCGCGTTGGGCAGCTCGCCGAACAGGATCAGATAGGCGACCTCGAGAAAGTCGCTCCGGGTCGCCAGCTCCTCGATCCGGTAGCCGCGATGCAACAGAATGCCTTCCTCGCCGTCGATGTAGGTGATCTTCGACGAGCAGCTTGCGGTCGACGTGTAGCCCGGGTCGTAGGTGAAGCGCGCTGTGTCCGCATACAGCTTGCGGATGTCGATCACCTCCGGCCCGAGCGTGCCGGTCAGCAGCGGCAGCTCGGTCGCCAGCCCGCTGCGATCCGACAGCGTGACCATCGGCGCACTCAATTCGGTCATGGCCCCACCCCTCTTGCGTGCTTCCCCGCCCGCCCGGCCGACCTCTCGTGATCGAACGCGGTTAAGGAAAGCTTGGTGCCGACTCTAAATCTCGGACGGCGGGCGATCAATCGTCATGTTGCACTGCGGCATGGCGGCCCTCGACGGCATCGCCGAGCCGCGCCAGCGTCTCCTCGCGGCCGAGCACCACCATCACCTCGAAGATCCCGGGCGAGGCGGTCGAGCCGGTGAGCGCGGCGCGCAGCGGCTGCGCGAGCTGGCCGAGCTTGACCCCGTCGGTCTCGGCATGGGCGCGCACCAGCTGCTCGAGCGCGGCTGTCTGCCACTGCGGCGCCGCAGCCAACGCCGGCAGCAGGCCCGCCAGCCGCGCGCATCCGTCGCCCTCGAGCAGTCGCGCCGCCGGCTCGGAGACCGCCAGGGGTCGCGCTGCAACATAGAATGTGGCGCTCGCCGCGAGGTCGACCAGGGTGGTCGCGCGCGGCTTCAGTCCGGGCATCGCCGCCTCGAGGCGGGCGAGCGCCACGGCATCGAGCCGCTGCCCGCTCCGGGCCGAGCCCTGGGAGCCAGGGAAGCCCTGCGCCTCCAGGCGCGGCGCGATCAGGCGCGCGAGCGCTCGATCGTCGGTCGCGCGCAGATAGTGGGCATTCAGGTTGGTCAGGCGCGCGAGGTCGAAGCGGGCAGCCCCCTTGCCGACCGCATCCAGATCGAACCAGGCGATCGCCTGCTCGGTCGTGATGATCTCGTCGTCGCCGTGGCTCCAGCCGAGCCGCAGCAGATAGTTGCGCAGCGCCTCGGGCAGGAAGCCCATCTCGCGGTAGGCCTCGATGCCGAGCGCCCCGTGGCGCTTGGAGAGCTTGGCGCCGTCCGGCCCATGGATCAGCGGGATGTGGGCGAATTCCGGCACCGCCCAACCCTGCGCCCGGTACAGCTGGGTCTGGCGGGCGGCGTTAACCAGGTGGTCGTCGCCCCGGATGATGTGGCTCACGCCCATGTCGTGGTCGTCGACCACGACCGAGAGCATGTAGGTCGGCGTGCCGTCGGAGCGCAGCAGCACCATGTCGTCGAGCTGGGCGTTGTCGAAGCGGACCTCGCCCTGGACCCGGTCGGCGATCACGGTCTGGCCGGTGCGCGGCGCCTTGAGCCGGATCACCGGCAGGATGCCCGGCGGCGCCTCGGCGGGGTCGCGCTCGCGCCAGCGGCCATCGTAAGTGGTCGAGCGGCCCTCGGCGCGCGCCCGCTCGCGCATCTGCTGCAGCTCCTCGGGCGTGGCGTAGCAATGGTAGGCGGCGCCGCGCGCCAGCAACTCGCGGGCGACCTCGGCATGCCGGCCCTGGCGCGCTGACTGGAACACCGGCGGCTCGTCGCCCTCGACGCCCAGCCAGCCGAGACCATCCAGGATTGCCTGGATTGCGGCTTCGGTCGAGCGCGCCCGGTCGGTGTCCTCGATCCGCAGCAGATAGCGGCCGCCGTGATGGCGAGCGAACAGCCAGTTGAACAGCGCCGTGCGCGCGCCGCCGATGTGTAAGAAACCAGTGGGCGAAGGCGCGAACCTTGTAACTACACTCATGATTGATAAACTGGCCCGCTGCTGAAGCTCGTGCGGGGGTCTATCACAAACGCCGCCATGGCGCACCGGCCACTGGACGTCCTTGCCGGCGCCGCGCCCGACCCTTGGGCGTCGGCACGCCTCTGGCGCGCGCGGACCGCGGCCGCCGGCGCCTGGCTCGCTGCCCGCCTGCTCGCGGAGCACCGGCGCTGGGTGCTCTGGCTCCCGGTCGGCCTGGGCTTTGGCATCGCGCTCTATTTCGGGCTGCCGGCGGAGCCGCCGGTCTGGCTCGGGCCGGGCGCTCTGCTCGGGCTCGCGGCCGCCTGCGCGCTCGGCTGGCGCCACCGCCGACCGGGCGCGGCCGAGCTCGCCCTCTGGCTCGGGCTCGGCACGATCGCGCTCGGCTTCGCGGCCGGCTCGCTGCGCAGCCATCTGATCGCAGCACCGGTCCTGGAGCGGCGCGGCGCCTACCAGATCGAGGCGACCGTGCTGCTCGTCGAGGAACGCACCAACGGCCGCCGGCTGTTGCTGGGCCGGCCGCTGCTCGAGGGCGTCGAGGCGGCGCTGACGCCGGCGCAGATCCGGGTCAGCGTGCGCACCGCCGAGCCGTTCTTCGCCCCCGGCGACCGGGTCCGGCTGCGCGCGCTGTTGATGCCGCCGTCAGGCCCGGTCGAGCCGCACGGCTTCGATTTCGCCCGGCAGGCCTACTTCATGCAGCTCGGCGCGGTCGGCTATGGCCTCGCCCGGCCGGAGCTGATCGCTAGGGCCGAGGTGCGCGGCTGGTCGCTCGCGGTCGCGGCCTTGCGCCAGTCGATTGCGGCCGCGATCACTCAAGCGGCTCCCGGGGCCGCGGGCGCGATCGGCGTGGCACTGCTGACCGGTCTGCGCGGCGCGCTGCCCGATCAGATCTGGGACCAGTGGGCGATCGCCGGCATCGCGCATCTGCTCTCGATCTCCGGCCTCCATCTGGCGATGGTCGCCGGCACCTTGTTCTATGTCGTCCGGGTCGCGCTCGCGCTGGCGCCGCCGCTCGCGCTCCGGCTGCCGACCAAGAAGGTCGCGGCCGCGCTCGCGCTGCTCGGCGCGCTCGGCTACCTGATGATCTCCGGCGCCTCGGTGCCGACCGTGCGCTCGTTCATCATGACCGCGCTGATGCTGGTCGCGGTCATGCTCGACCGCAATCCGTTCTCGATGCGGCTCGTGGTCTTTGCCGCAGTCGTCGTGCTGCTGCTGCAGCCGGAAAGCGTGCTCGGCGCCTCGTTCCAGATGTCGTTCGGCGCCGTGCTGGCGCTGATCGCGGTTTACGAGAGCGGGCTCGCGCGTCACCCGGCCGGGGCCGGCGGCCTCGACCGGCGCCTGGTGCTGTACGTCGCCGGCCTCGCGCTGACCACGCTGGTCGCGAGCGCTGCGACCGCCCCCTTTTCGGTCTACCACTTCAACCGGCTGCCGACCTACGGCATCGTGGCCAACCTGGTCGCGGTGCCGCTGACCGGCGCCTGGATCATGCCGCTCGGCATGCTCGGATTGCTGCTGCTGCCGTTCGGGCTGGCGGGCCCCTGTTTCGCGCTGATGGGCAGCGGCATCGAGATCATCATCGTGGTCGGGGCGTTCGTCGCCGACCTGCCGGGCGCGGTCGTCACGGTGGCGCAGCCGCCGCTCGCGGCTCTGCTCGCGACCGCGCTCGGCGGGCTCTGGCTCTGCCTCTGGCGCACCGCCTGGCGCCGGCTCGGGCTGATCGGGCTCGGCCTCGGGCTCGGCCTGACCCTGCTCGCCCGACCGCCCGACCTCTTGATCGAGCCCCGCGGCCGGGTCGCCGCGGTCCGTCTGGACGACGGTGGCCTCGCGCTGTCGCCCTGGGAGCGCGACCGCTGGATCACCGACAGCTGGCTGCAGACCGCGGGCGAGACGACCGCGGCACCCTGGCCCGCGGCCGGCGCAGGCGGGCAGGGCGGCCTGCGCTGCGATGCCGAGGGCTGTCTGCTCAGCCGCAACGGCCGCAAGGTCGCGCTGGCGCGCCGCCCCGAAGCGCTCGAAGCCGACTGCGCGCGCGCGGACCTGGTCCTGAGCTACCCGCGCTTGGAGCGCTGCCCGAACGGCACGCCAATGATCGGACCCGAGGCGCTGCGCCGGGCCGACGGCCTGGCGCTCTGGCTCGACGCCGGCGGCGTTCGGACCTTGAGCGTCCGCGCGGCGCGCGGCGACCGGCCCTGGACCCGCTGACCTTAAGCGGCCGGCTTCGGCTGGAACCGGCTGCCGAGCCGGCCCAGATAGCCCGGCGCCGCGATCCCCGGCGCCAGCCGCGGGTCGGGCTCGAGGGCGCCGAACGCGGCGGTCACCGGCAGCACGCCCGCCCAGATCGGCAGCGCGTAGTCCTCCTCGTCGTCGTTCGGCGGGCCGGTCCGGATCTTGGCCGAGACCTCGTCCAGGTCCATCCACAAGACCGTGGTCGCCTTAGCTCCTGGCGGCTCGGCGGCCGCAGCTCGGGCCACGGCCCGGGAACAGCCGCTCGACGAAGTCCTCGAGCACCCGAGCGTGGTCCGTATCGGGCACCACCGCGCGAGCCCGAACGCCATCACCGAGCGGTAGTTGATCGAGTGGTGGAAGCCCGAGCGGGCGAGCACGAAGCCGTCGACGTGGGTCACGGTCACGCAGGCGGGCACGCCCTGCTTCAGGTGGCGGAGCATGCGGCTGGCCGACGAGCCGTGCCAGTACAGGCGCTCGCCGTGCCGCCAGTACGAGGTCGGCGTGACGTAGGGCTGGCCGTCGATCGCATAGCCGACATGGCAGATCACGCCGGCGTCGAGCACGGCGTGCACGGTCGCAGCATCATAGTGGCCGCGCTTGGGCAGGCGCCTGACGCGGATCTTAGCGGTTGGCTGGGCACGCTCCGCCATGCCGTATTTTCCCACTTGGGTCCGGCGCCGAAGCTAAGCCGAATGGCCCTGCCGAAAGGGCCATTATCGCGGGCTCGTCAGGGCCATTATCCGGGCTTGCGGCCCTTCAGGTGGCAGGGGCGGAGATCGCCGCTGTCGAGCGCGGCCTGGCGGCCGCGGGCGCTGTGCGGCCGCTGGTCCGCCATCTCGGCGCCGACCAGCGCCGCCAGCCGCGCGCGCAGCGGCCCTGCGAGCAGCGCCACCTCCTCCCGGTTGGCGGCGCGCAGGACCGCGCTGCGGTCGACGATCGCATCCGCCTCGAAGCTCGCCCGCGTCAGCGTCTGGCCCGCAGCCTCCGGGGTGACGTAGGCAAAGGTACGGCCCGCCCGCGAGCCAGCCGACGACCGCCGGGCTGGTCTCAGCATCCTCGGCGAACAGCCAGTCGCTGGCCAAAAAACGCCGCCCGGTCTCAGCACCCGGAGAACGTCCCGGTACAGCCCGGCCTTGTCCGGGATGTGCACGATCGAAGTCCTTGGAGAAGACGACATCGAAGCTCGCAGCCGCGAAGGGCAGCGGCCCCGGCTCGACGAGTCGGAAAGAAATCCGGTCCGCAAGCCCCCGGCGCGTGATCAGCGACCGCGCGCTCTCGACCAGCAGCGGCTCGACGTCGATCCCGACCACCTCGGCCGCGTCGTGCTCTGTGACCAGGAGCGCATCGATCCCGCCGATCCCGGAACCGATGTCGAGCACCCGTTTGCCGGCCAGAATCTCGCCCTCGAGCAGTGCTGCGATCTCCTCCGGGCCGCCGGGCGAGAGGAAACCCTCGCCCCACATGAACTGGAGCGCATCGACGAACGCCTGGCTGTACTGCGCCACCGCTATTCCGGATCGACCCGGCTAAGGAAGGCGAGCGTGCGTCCCTTGAGCATCACGGCCGCCGCCTCGTCGTAATCGCCCGAGCCTGGGTCGGCGAACAGATGGCCCGCGCCTGGGTAGAGGAACAGCTCTGCGGTCGGGATTCTCGCAACCAGCGCCTGGGCTGCGGCTCGGTCGTCCACGGCCCAGTGGTCGGCGGCCATGATATGGACCTGGAGCGGGACGGCCTCGGGCCACCCGGCCCCGAGCTCGGAGGGCGCCACGCAGCCATGGAAGAGCAGCGCGCCTTTGGCACCTGGACGCGTCTGCGCCAGCGCCTGCGCCGGCAGCACGCCGAGCGAGAAGCCGGCATAGACGATCTCGGCCGGCAACCCTCTGGCTGCCTCCGAACCACGGCGGATGATCTCCGCAAAACCGACCTGCTGCGCGTAGGCAACGCCCTCGCTCAGATCGGTGAACGTGTGGCCGTTATAGAGGTCGGGGGCATGGACGGTATGGCCGGCTGCCCGCAAATCGTCGGCAAACCTCAGGAATCCGGGCGTCTGCCCCTGCGCGTGATGGAACAGCAATACCGTTGCCATCACGGCACCTCACGGCCTAGAACCCGCGCAGCGGCATCTCCGGCGCGCGCTGCAGCCAGTTGTCGGCGCTATAGCGCGCGGTGGCGTCGATCACGTGCAGCGTGTAGGCGTGGCGCGATTTCTCCGAGCGGTTCGGCGCGCTCCAGTGCGGCAGGAGCCCGTGCAGGACCACGAGCGTGCCCTCTTCGACCTCGAGCGGCACCAGGCCCGCGCTCGGCAACGGCGTCGGGTCGAGGACGACGGTCTCGGTGCGCAGGCCCTCGCGGCGGAACCGGCTGCGCAGCGGCCCTTGATGGCCGCCCGGCGCCGCATGCAGGCAGCCGTTCTCGAGCGTCGCGTCCTCGAGCGCGAACCAGAGACCGAGCACGCTTTGCGGCTCGGTGTGGAGGAACGTCGCGTCCTGGTGGCAGATGACCTCGCCGCCGATCCGGGGCTGCTTGAAAATGTACATCGACTGGAGCAGCAAAGGCTCGGCGAGGCCCAGTTCGCCGACCACCTCGGCCACCGCCGGCCGGCGCGAGAACCGGTCGAAGACCGGGTCGAGGTCATGGAGCGCGTGGCCCACCTTGTTGATCGAGCGCTCCTTGCTCTGGCGGAGCCGGCCGGCCTGGTCGAACGCCTCCGCCTCGAAGAAGAACCGGATCTGGTCGCCCGATTCGAGGAAGTAGCGGTCCTGCGCGTGCTGCTCGCCCGTGGTCGAGAAGATCGACCCGACCCCGCCCGGCTCGAACCCGTCCACGAGTTCCGCCATCCGCGCCCGCAACCCCGCGCATTCAGCCTTGGGCACGAACCCCGGCAGCACCAGGTAACCGTCGCGCTCGAACCGCTGCCGATGGCTGGACGCGACCATGACCGCCTCTCCGCGAATTGACATCATCACGACATCAAACCAACATCAGTCCATGGTCCGAACCCAAGTCTACCTCAGCGAGGCCCAGCACCGTGCCCTGCGGCAGGCCGCCAGGCGCGATGGGATCAGCATGACCGCCCTGCTCCGCCGCATGGTCGAGCGCGAGCTTCTCGGCGGGGCCAAGCGGCCGGACTACCGCAAGAATGACATCATGGCGATCGTCGGTCTAGGCAGCGCCGGGCCGGATGACATTTCCGAACGGCACGACGAGGCCCTGGACGAAGCCTTCCGTGAGTGAGGTGTTCGTCGACACCAGCGCCTTCCTTGCCTTGGCCAATCGCGCCGACCGGCACCACGGCGCCGCGGTGGCAGCCTTCGAGGCGGCCGTCGGACGGGACGATCTCACGTCCAGCGACCACGTGGTCGTCGAGACCTGGTACCTGCTCCGGGCTCAACTCGGGCGGGTAGCGGCGATGGCGTTCTGGGATGGCCTCGACCGGGGCATCATCACCGTCGTGGACGCCACCGCAGCGGACTTTCAGCGCGCTCGAAAGATCGCTCACGAATGGGCCGATCAGGCGTTCAGCATCGTCGATTGCACGAGTTTTGCCCTGATCGAGCGCCTGGACATCCGCCGGGCGTTCTCGTTCGACAAGCACTTCCGGACCGTTCGATTCGGGTGGCGCCGCCAGCGCGCGCTGCAGATCCTGCCGGACTGATCACAAGTCGCGAGCCGGCTCATCGGTCGGGGTGCCGATGACGGCGCTGAGCCCGGTGCCGGCAAGCGCGAGCGCTGCCATCGCGAAAAAGGCGCTGCCGCCGAAGCTGGCAAAGAGCCAGCCGGCGAGCGGGGTCACCAGGCCGAACAAGAGCGCGCTGCCGATCGCGGCGTAGAAGCCGTGGGCGCTCGCCTGCAGTTCCGGCGGCACCCGGGCCTGCAGATGATGCATGACCGCGAGATGGACCGCGCCGAAGCTCGCGCCATGGAGCGCCTGGGCCAGGATCAGCAGCGCGAGGTCGCTGCCGGCGACGCCGGTCAGGCACCAGCGCACGACCGTGAGCCCGCCGGCCAGCGTCAGCAGCCGGATCGGCTCCAGATGGCCGAGCACGCGGGTCGCGAGCGCGAACAGCAGCACCTCGGCGATCACGCCCTCGGCCCACAGCCAGCCGATCGCGGTCTCGCTGAGGCCGCCCGCCCGCCAGTGCAGGCTGGCAAAACCGTAGTAGAGGCTATGGCTGACCTGGATCAGGCCGGCGGCGAGCACGAGCCGGACGAAGCCCCGCTGACCCAGCAGCCGGGCGAGCCTGGGGGGTTCGAGCGAACGCGCCGGCGTGGCGCCCTCCGGCATCGGCAGGCAGGCGACCAGGTTGAGCGCGAGCAGCGCCAGCAGCAGCCCGAGCACGCTCTCGGGGCCGCTCCGCTCGATCCACCAGCCGCCGCCGACCGCCGCCAGGATGAAGGTCAGCGAGCCCCAGAGCCGGACCGGGCCATAGCCCAGGCGCTGCGCCTTCAGCCCCTCGAGCGCCAGCGCCTCGCCGAGCGGCAGGATCGCGGCCCCGCTGGCGCCGACGACCAGGCTCAGCAGCAGAAATGCCCAGAGCTGCTGCGCGAGCCCGAACAGCGCCACTCCGACCAGCGTGAGGCCGGCCAGCAGCAGCATCATCGCCCGGCGGCGGCCCAGCCGGTCGGCGAGATGCGGCATCGCGATGCTGGTCACGACCCGGGGCCAGAACCCGGCCGCCAGCAGCAGGCCGATCTCGCCCGGCGTCAGACCCTGAGCCGCGAGCCAGACCGGCCAGTAGGGCAGCGAGACGCCGATCGCGGCAAAGCTCGCGCCGTAGAACAGCGCGAGGCGAAGACGGAGCGCGCGGACCATGGCGATGCGGGCTGCTGCCAAGCTGGCGGGTTTGCGTCAGGATGCCGGAGAAGCCGGGCGAGGTCAGCGGTGGAGGTAGCAGCGATGGCCGCTCGAAGCGAGAAGATCACGTTCGCCAATGCCACGGGCGAGCAGTTGGCAGCCCGGCTCGACTGGCCGGACGGTCCAGCTGGCGCCTTCGCACTGTTCGCGCACTGTTTCACCTGCTCCAAGGACAGCGTCGCGGCCGCGCGCATCAGCCAGGGTCTGGCGGCCCACGGCGTCGCGGTGCTTCGGTTTGACTTCACCGGCCTCGGATCCAGCGCCGGAGAGTTCGCCAACACCAATTTCTCCTCGAACCTCGATGACCTGGCGGCGGCCGCCGACCATCTGCGTCAGGCGCATCAGGCGCCGAAGCTCCTGGTCGGCCACTCGCTGGGTGGTGCGGCCGTGCTCGCCGCCGCGGATCGGATTCCCGAGGCGGTGGCGGTCGCGACCATCGCCGCCCCGTTCGATCCAACCCACGTCACGCGTCTGCTGACGCCCGCGCGCGCCGAGATCGAGGCGGCCGGCGAGGCCGAGGTCGTGCTCGGCGGGCGGAGCTTCCGGGTGCGCAAGCAGTTCCTGGACGACATCGCCGGGCACAAGCTCCGCGACCGCATCGCCAGCCTCAGGAAGGCGCTGATCGTCTGCCATGCGCCGCGCGACCAGACGGTCGGCATCGAGAACGCCAGCCAGATCTTCACCGCCGCCAGGCATCCGAAGAGCTTCATCTCGCTGGACGACGCCGACCATCTGCTGACCCGGCGCGCGGATGCGATCTATGTCGCCGATGTGCTGGCCGCCTGGGCGAGCCGCTATCTGCCGGAGGCCGAGGCCAGCACTGCGCCGGAGCCGGAAGTCGCGCCGGACCAGGTGGTGGTCGCGGAAACCGGCGAGGGCAAGTTCGCCCAGATCGTCCGGGTCGGCCGGCACAGGCTCGCCGCCGACGAGCCGGCGAGCGTGCCGGGTGGCCTCGACACCGGCCCCAACCCCTACGACCTCCTGCTCGCCGGGCTCGGCGCCTGCACCTCGATGACGCTTCGCCTCTACGCCGAGCGCAAGCAGCTGCCGCTGGAGCGGGTCACGGTTCGTCTGGCGCACGGGAAGATCCACGCCAACGACTGCGAGGATTGCGAGACCAAAGAGGGAAAGCTCGATCAGATCGAACGCCGGATCGAGGTCGCCGGCGCGCTTGACGCCGCCCAGCGCCAGCGCTTGCTGGAGATCGCCGACAAGTGCCCGGTGCACCGCACGCTGACCAGCGAGATCAAGATCCGGACCCGGCTTGCCGGGTAGGGACTATGGCGACGGCGCGGTCCCCTCTCGCGCCGCGGCGCGGGCGGCAGCCTGCCGGGCAGCTTCGAGCAGGCGGGGCGCCGCCTCGTAGGCGGCGTTGAGGTTGGCCGCCTGCCGGTCCGGCTCCTCGGGATAGAGGTCGGCGAGGCGGTTGCGGATCGCCACGAAGGTGCGGAACCGATCGGCTGACGGGATCGCATCCAAGCGTTCCATCAGCTCGGCCAGATCCCGGCGCGACAGCTCGCGGGGATCTTCGCCCTCGCGGATCGCGAGGCCCACGAACACCTGGTCCTGGAGCGTCAGCACCAGCTGCTCGAAGCGCTTCAGGAACGCGTCGATGTCGTCCTGCTCGCGAACCCGGAGCGATTGCAGGCCGCCGGCATCGATCGGGAAGCGCGCGTGCAGCCGGTCCAGCGAGCGCTGCAGGCGGATCGCGCAACGCTCGGCCGCGATCAGGCCCCGGCGCAGCAGCGCGGGCTCGGGCGTGCTCACAGCAGGACCCCGTCCCGGCGCGCGATCGCATCGATTGGGCCGAGCGGCTGGCCGCGCTCATGCAGGACGACGTCGACCTTGAGCTCGTCCAGAGGGCGCTCGATCTGGCCGCGAAACGCGACCTCGTTGGCGAGCGTCGCCTGGCCGGAATCGACCTCGAGATAGAGGTCGAGATCGCCGCCGCGCAGGTGATCCAGGACCCGCGAACCGAACACGCGGACCGTCGCGCGCGCCCCGAACACCGCGCGCGCCGCCTGCCGGATCGCTTCGATCTCGCGAGGTAGGAGCCGCATGGCGGGTATCCTGGACAGCGGCTCGGTGCGCGGCAAGCGCAAAGCGTCGCGCCGCGAGGCGCCACCGGGTGCAGCCAATTCCCAGTTGGCAACGAGCCAATCCGGCGCTACCCCTTAACGCAACAGAACTGTCATACAGGGAGCAGCATCCGTGACCAGCAAACTTGCCACCGCGGCCATCATTGCGGCTGCCCTGGGGTTCGCCAGCTCGGCGGTCGCCCAGGACATGCGCTTCGTCGTCGTCACCCACGGCCAGGCCTCCGACCCGTTCTGGTCGGTGGTCAAGAATGGCGTCGACGAGGCGGCCAAGGACCTCGGCGTGACCGTCGAGTACAACGCGCCCGACACCTTCGACATGGTCCAGATGTCGCAGCTGATCGACGCCGCGGTCGCCTCGCAGCCGGACGGCCTGGTGGTCTCGGTTCCGGACGCCGAGGCGCTCGGCAATTCGATCAACAACGCGGTCGCCTCCGGCATCCCGGTGGTCTCGATGAACTCCGGCTCCGACGTCCGCGAGCAGCTCGGCGTCTCGGCGCATGTCGGCCAGACCGAGTACGAGGCCGGCCTGGGCGGCGGCAAGCGGATGAAGGCCGAGGGCGTCACCAAGGCGATCTGCGTCAACCAGGAGGTCGGCAACGTCGCGCTCGACACCCGCTGCCAAGGCTTCACCGACGGCCTCGAGGGCGGCACGGTCGAGGTCGTCGCGGTCAGCATGGACCCGACCGAGATCGGCAACGCGGTCAAAGCCTATCTGACCGCCAACCCCGACACCACCGGCGTGCTCACGCTCGGCCCCTCGGCCGCCGAGCCGACGCTCGCGGCGCTCGAGGAGGTCGAGATGCTGGACAAGGTCAAGTTCGGCACCTTCGACCTGTCGCCCGGCGTCCTGCAGGCGATCGACGAGGGCAAGATGCTGTTCGCGATCGATCAGCAGCAGTTTCTCCAGGGCTACCTGCCGATCCAGCTGCTGAAGCTGAACAAGCTGTACGGCCTGATGCCGGCCGGCACGGTCATGACCGGCCCGGGCTTCGTCACCAAGGACAATGCCGCCCAGGTGATCGATCTGTCGGCGAAGGGCATCCGCTAGGCAGCGCGCATCGGACCCCGCAGGGGGGCGCCCGCGGGCGGCCCCCTGCGCGCAACCAGGGGAGGCGTGCCGTGGCCGCGACCAGAACCGCAACCGTCGATGAACGCGTCACCCGGACGCCGCTAGTCCGCAAGCTGATGGCCCGGCCCGAGCTCGGGGCGGTCGCCGGGACCATCCTGGTCTTCGTCTTCTTCGGCATCGTGGCCGGCGGCAGCGGCCTGTTCTCGGCGCCGGGCATCCTCAACTTCCTCGAGGTCTCGGCCCAGCTCGGGATCATCGCAGTCGCGGCCTCGATGCTGATGATCGGCGGCGAGTTCGACCTCTCGATCGGCTCGATGATCGGCGCCGCCGGCGTGATCATGGCGATCCCAGCGGTCCAGTGGGGCTGGCCGCTCTGGCTGTGCGTCCTGCTCGCGTTCGTGATCGCCTGCGCGATCGGCTACGTCAACGGCCTGATCGTGATCAAGAGCGGCCTGCCGTCGTTCATCGTCACGTTGGCGGGCCTGTTCATCCTGCGCGGCCTGACCATCGGCTTCACCCGCTGGATCACCGGCCGGACCCAGGTCTCCGGGCTCAAGAAGCTGGCTGAGCAGGACTGGATCACGCCCTTGTTCGCGGGCGAGGTCGGCGGCACGCTGATGGTCTGGCTCGCCAAGGCCGGCCTGATCGGCACCCGCGCCGACGGCGCGCCCGCGATTCCGGGCATCCCGATGACGATCGTCTGGTGGTTCGCGCTGACCGCGCTCGCGACCTGGGTCCTGCTGCGCACCCGGGTCGGCAACTGGATCTTCGCCTGCGGCGGCGATTCGAACGCGGCGCGCAACGTCGGCGTGCCGGTCGCGGCGGTCAAGATCGGCCTGTTCATGTTCACCGCCTGCGCCGCGACGCTGTTCGCCGCGGTCCAGGTCCTGGATGCCGGCTCGGCCGACACGACGCGCGGCCTGCTCAAGGAGTTCGAGGCGATCATCGCCGCGGTGATCGGCGGCTGCCTGCTGACCGGCGGCTACGGCTCGGCGATCGGCGCCTCGTTCGGCGCGCTGATCTTCGGCACGGTGCAGATGGGCATCTTCTACACCGGCGTGAACACCGACTGGTTCAAGGTGTTCCTGGGCGTGATGATGCTGCTCGCGGTGCTGTTCAACAACTACATCCGCCGCAAGGTGACCGAGGCCCGGTAGGGCCGCAAGCGGAGGACGAGCCATGGCCGAGCGGACCGCTGGCAGCGCCCCGGCGCTGGTCGAGCTGCGCGACATCGTCAAGCGCTTCGGCTCGGTGATCGCGCTCAGCGGCGTCACGATGAAGGTGCACGCGGGCGAGGTCATGTGCCTGCTCGGCGACAACGGCGCCGGCAAGTCGACCCTGATCAAGACGCTCTCGGGCGTCCATCAGCCGACCGAGGGCCAGATCCTGATCGACGGCGAGCCGGTGGTGATGGCGAGCCCGCGCGATGCGCTCGATCGCGGCATCGCGACCGTCTACCAGGACCTCGCGATGATCCCCTTGATGAGCATCACCCGCAACTTCTTCATGGGCCGCGAGCCCGGCCGGGGCAACGGCGCGTTCGGCGGCTTCGACGTCGGCAAGGCGAACGGGATCGCGCGCGACGAGATGCACAAGATCGGCATCGACGTGCGCGATCCGAGCCAGGCGGTCGGCACACTCTCGGGCGGCGAGCGCCAGTGCGTCGCGATCGCGCGCGCGGTCTACTTCGGCGCCCGGGTGCTGATCCTGGACGAGCCGACCTCGGCGCTCGGGGTCAAGCAGGCCTCGGTCGTGCTGCGCTACGTCGCCCAGGCGCGGGCGCGGGGCCTGGGCGTGATCTTCATCACCCACAACGTCCACCACGCCTACCCGGTCGGCGACGCGTTCACGATCCTCAACCGCGGCCGCACCTACGGCACCTTCCAAAAGGAGGCGGTCAGCCGCGAGGAAGTGCTGAACATGATGGCCGGCGGCAAGGAGCTGGAAGAGCTCTCGGCCGAGCTCGAGGAATTCTCCCGCGCCGATGCCGGCGGCACGAAGCTCGACCCGGCTGCCGCGGCCGAGCACGCGATCGCCCAATCGCTGCACCGCGAGTCGAAGTCGCTGCGCAAGCACTGAGGCCCGCGAGCGTCGCGCCCGGACCCGCTTTCGGCTAAGCTGCGAGCCCGTTTCACCCGGAGGCGTGATGGCCACGGCTGCGCCACGCGAGGACTGGCCGCGCACGGTCGCCGAGTTCGAAGCCTGGCACGCGCGCCAGCCCGAGCGCTGGGAGTTCTACGACGGCTGGCCGCGCCTGATGGCGCCGGCCTCGAAGTCCCATACCATCCTCAAAGCGAACGTCTTCCGCGCGCTCGATCGAGCGCTCGCCGGCACTGGCTTCCACGTCTTCACGGAAGGCGTGCAGATCCTGACCGATGAGATTTCCGCCATCCCTGACGCCGTCGTCAGTTGTGCGCCGATCGATCTCTCGACGCCAATGGTCGCCGAGCCCACGATCATCGTCGAGGTCATGTCGGCCACGGGTGACGACGGCGGGCGCAAGTGGTTCGCCTATCGCAAGATCCCGAGCCTCAAGCATTATTTCGTGCTGTCGCAGAAAAAGCGCGAGCTGCTGGTCCACAGCCGCGCCGGCGAGCTGTGGCACGAGCGCTTCGTGACCGAAGGCGGCGCGATCGAGCTCGCCGACCCGCCGCTGCGGGTCGCGGTCGACGACCTCTACGCGCTGACCGACATCCCCGCCTGAGCTGAGGCCGGGCGCGGCTCAGTTGAAGTGCATGCCGCCGTTGGCGGCGACCGTCTGGCCGGTCATGTAGGGGTTGCCGACCACCATCAGCACGAGGCTCGCGATCTCCTCGGCGGTGCCGAGCCGGCCGAGCGGGATCTTGGCCAGGTTGTCGAGCCGGTGCGGCTTGATCATCTCGGTTGCGATCAGCGAGGGGGCGACCGCATTGACCGTGACCCCGTCCTTGACCACCCGCGCGGCATAGCCCCGGGTCAGGCCCTCCATGCCGGCCTTGGACGCGTTGTAGTGGACGCCGACCGCGCCGGCCCCGCGCGCCGCCCCCGACGAGATGTTGACGATCCGGCCGAAGCCGCGCGCCCGCATCCCCGGCAGCACCGCCTGGGTGCACAGGAACACTGATTTCAGGTTCACGGCCAGCGTGCGCTCGAACAGCGCCTCGGTCAGCTCCTCGATCGCGCAGGGCTCGGAGATGCCGGCATTGTTGACCAGAACGTCGATCGCCCCGAGCTTTTTTCCGACATCAGCGACCAGGGCCGTGACGTCGGCCGCGATCGAGACATCGGCCCGCACGACCGCGGCGCGCCGCCCGAGCTGCCGGATCGCGGCCGCGGTCGCCTCCGCGGTATCGGCGCGCGTCCGGTAGTTGACCGCGACCTCGGCGCCCGCTTCGGCCAGCACGAGCGCGATCGCCTTGCCGATGCCGCGCCCGCCGCCGGTCACCAGCGCGACCCGGCCGGAGAGGTCGGGGTGGAGCGCCATCTCGCGTCGCTCCCGTCAGGGATCAGCCGCGCGGCTGCGCAGCGGTCGTGCGCTCGTAGATCTCGGCGAGCGTCATCACCGCGTCACCGACCGCGAACGCGACCCTCGCGTCCCGGTCCTGCACCGTAACGTAGCGCCAGCCAGCCTCGTCCCGCTCGTAGACGCTGACCCTGATCTCGTCCTGGGCGATCAGCACGTACTGCTTCAGGCTCGCGATCTGCTGGTAGGCATCGAGCTTCGGGCCGCGATCGAAGCCCTGGGTCGAGCGCGAGAGCACCTCGACCACGAGCTGCGGCTCGGACACGACGTCGCTCTGGCCCGACGCCGGGGCGCAGGTCACGACCACGTCGGGGTACATCGTCGCCGTGTCCGAGACGACCTTGACCCCTTCCATGAACACGCTGCAGGGACCACCGCAGAGCTGTGCACGCAGGCCAATGGACACGTTGCCGGCGATCCGGTTGTGGTCGAGCGTGTCGCTGACCATCATCCGGATCACGCCGCCGGCATACTCGTACCGTTCTTCCTGCCCGCGCTCCCAGGCGAGGAACTCCTCGACGGTCCAGGGCTCGGGCGAGGTCAGCCGTGCGCGTGCCACGTCTCGTCTACCGCCGTTGCGGTCGCGCCGACTATACTCCCGCTGCCTAGCCGCGGCGAGCCCGATCCCGCACCTGCGCTCAGGCGACCCGGCGGGCCGGAGCGACGTGCAGCAGCGCGAAAAAGCTGAGCGCCGGCACGCCGCCGTCGAGCTCGTACATCCGGAAGCAGTCGTTGAACCACTGGACGAACCGGTCGGCGTGCGCGCCGCTGCCGATCGGGTACTGGCGCAGCCGCCAGCGGTTGCCAGCGCCGCTCTGCCGGTAGACGCCGCCCGCGTTGTAGGCGCAGGCCACGACCGGCGGGTCGAAGTCCGTCCGCGATCGCTGATGCGCGATGTACGCGGTGCCGGCGCGGATCGAGTTGTCGGGCTCGAGCAGCCAGCGTGCATCGATCCCGGGCAGCCCGCCGAGCGCGCTGCGCGCCGTGCTGATCAGCGTCTGCATCAGGCCGATCGACACCCGATGCGGCGTCACCTCGTAGGAGACGAAGCCCGGCTCGCGGCGCTCGTCGGCCGGATCGCCGCCGCTCTCGGTGCAGATCGTCGCGATCACCAGCTCGGCCGGGACGCCGAATTCCTCCGACCAGCGCTCGATCGAGCTGCCGAACCGGTCGCGCACCCGCCGGACCGTGGCCGGCCTGCCCGCGGTGCCCTGGGGAGCCGCGCCGTCGATCGAGACGCCGCGTCCGGTCAGCTGCCAGCGCACGCTGTCCTCGAACCGGCGATGCGGCGCGCACAGCGCCGGCAGGCTCACGTTGATCTCGTCCATGAATCGCTCCCTTCGAGAGAAATGCGGGCGCCAGGGCACCACGCCAGGGTTTATCGGCGGCTATGATTATCCGACCAAAGGTTTTGCGATTGTGAACCAGTTCACCGCGCCGTACGGAGCGGCGCTGGCGGTGAACGGACGCCTTTGCTGCAGCGCAGAAAATTTCTTCAAGCGCGGTCGCCGATCGCCTAACCTTGCGCTCTTCAGCCGGGACAGCGTCATGGCGATCGAGGCCGAAGCCGTACCGCCTCTGGATCCCGAGCCCGCCGCCCGGCCGGCCGGCGCCGAGACCTTGGGCGACGCCGACCCGCTGCCGCTGCTGCCGTCAGGTCTCGCCTGTTTCGAGGCGGCCGAGGAGGTCGATCCCGGCGCCCTGCTCGCAGACCTCCGCCATCGGATCAGCGCGCGCCGGGCCGAGACCGAGCGCGACCCGTTCGGCAATCCGATCCAGCTGCTGGCGCTCGACCTCAGCCGGCGCCTCGATGCCGGCGCGCTGTCGCTGGCCGGGATCGAGCAGCTGGTCCAGCGCCTGACCGCCGAATCATTCCTGCGCCGCGCCGAGCGGCTCAAACGCTATCTCGGCGAGAGCGACCGCAGCGCCAACCGCGCGACCATCAGGCGCCTGCTCGAGGGTCTGGCCCATGGGCCGGACAGCCAGCGGCCGGTGCCGTTCGAGACCTTCCGCGCCCGGGTCGAGAGCGAGCGCTTCGGGATCGTGATCACCGCCCATCCGACCTTCGCGCTCGCCCGCGAGCTGCGGCTGCTGCTGGCCGAGCTGGCGCAGGGCGACGGCGAGCAGGCGACCGCCCGGCAGGCGCATCTCAGCGCGATCGGCCAGCGCGAGCACCGGCCCGACCAGCCGCTCGATCTCGAGGAGGAGCACCGCCAGTCGGTCGACGCGCTGATCAACCTGCACGGCGCGCTCGCCCTGATCTACGACCTGGTCTTCGAAGTCGCCCAGGCGCTCTATCCGGAGCGCTGGACCGAGCTCAGCCCGCGCCTCGTGACCTTCGCGAGCTGGGTCGGCTATGACCTCGACGGCCGCTCCGACATCCCCTGGACCACGACCTTCGCCAAACGGCTCAAGGTCCAGATCCTGCAGCTCGAGCGCTACCGGGCGGCGGCGCGCGCGCTCCGGGCCGGGGTCGCGGACACCTCCGCGGTCGGCGATCTGCTCGAGCTGCTGGAGGCGCGCCTGGCGCTCGCGATCAAGCAGGCCGAGGACGAGATGGCGATCTTCGGCGACCCGAGCGCGGAATCAGAGCCGTGGCGCCCGCAGCTGGCGCGCGCCGCCCGGGCCATGCACGCCGGCCGGCAGGCGCGCCTGGTCGATTCTCGCCACCTGCTCGAGCTGATCGAGCGCGCGCTCCGGCTCGCCGACGACGACGCGCTCCGGCGCCGGCTGTGCATCCTGCGCGCCGAGATCCGGACCCATGGCCTGGGGCTCGCCCACACCCACACCCGGCTCAACGCGCGCCAGGTGCACAACGCGATCCGCAAGACCATCGGCATGGATCACAATCCCGACGATCCGAGCCACCGGCTGAGCTATCTGCACGCGATCGGCGCGCTGATCGACCAGGTGCAGCCGGTCCGGATCAACTTCGGCTCGCTGCTGCTCGAGAAGGCGACCGCCAAGCGGACCTTCATGATCATCGCCCAGCTGCTGAAATACGTCGATGCCACCCAGCCGGTCCGCTTCCTGATCGCCGAGTGCGAGACCGGCTTCACGCTCTTGACCGCGCTCTACTTCGCCCGGCTGTTCGGGGTCGAGGACAAGGTCGAGATCTCGCCGCTGTTCGAGACGCTGACCGCGCTCGAGCAGGGCAGCCGGGCGATCGCCGAGGCGCTGGGGGTCGCGAGCTTTCGCGCCTACGTCCAGCGCCACGGCCGGCTCTGTGTCCAGACCGGGTTCTCGGATGCCGGCCGCTCGCTCGGCCAGATCGCCGCCGGCTACGCGATCGAGCGCCTGCGGCTGGCGCTCGGCCGCGAGCTGGCGCGCCAGGGCCTGGCCGAGGTCGAGCTGGTGATCTTCGACACCCATGGCGAATTGATCGGCCGCGGCGGCCATCCCGAGAGCTTCGCCGACCGCCTCGACTACGTCGACACGCCCGCGGTGCGCGCGGCGCTGGCGCGGCTCGGCATCGCCTGCAAGCAGGAGGTGAGCTTCCAGGGCGGCGACGGCTACGTCTACTTCGCCACGCCGCGCGCGGCCCTGACCACGCTGACCCGGATCCTCGAGCACGCGCTGACCCCGCCCGGCGAGGCCGAGGACCCGTTCTACAGCGAGACCGACTACGTCCACGAGTTCTTCACCGTGGTCCAGCGCTTCAACCAGCGGATCATGGACGACCCCTGCTACGGAACGCTGCTCGGCGCGTTCGGCGCCAACCTTCTCTACCGCTCGGGCTCGCGCCCGGTGCAGCGCCAGCACGACAGCTGGTCGGGCCAGATCAATCTCGAGCACCCCTCGCAGCTGCGCGCGATCCCGCACAACGCGATCCTCCAGCAACTTGGCTATCTGGCCAACAGCATCGGCGGGGTCGGGCAGGCGGTCACCAAGGACCCCGAGCGCTTCCAGCGCCTCTACCAGGAATCGCCCCGCTTCCGGCGGCTGATGACGATGGTCGAGCATGCCTTCAAATACAGCGATCTGACCGTGCTCAGGGCCTACATCGATCTGTTCGATCCGGCGCCCTGGCTGCTGCGCGCGGCGCGGCGCGGCGAAGGCACGCGCGCCGAGGAGTTGCAGGCGTTGGCCGCGGTCATGGAGCGGGCGGCGGTGCACGAGCGGCTGACCCGGATCTGGCGGGTCTTCACCCGCGACTACCTGGATCTGGCCAACGCGCTGCGCGAGCACCGGCGCCGCACCAGGGCGGCCGGCGCCGAGCCGATCGCGGTCGATGCGACCTCGCGCGATGCGATGCACCTGCTGCACGCGCTCCGGATCGCGCTGATCCAGCGGCTCTACCTGCTGGCGATCCACGTGCCCGAATTCAGCGGCCGCCACGAGCTGACCCGCGACAGCCTGATCGCGCGCCTGATCCAGCTCGACGTCGAAGCCGCGATCGCCAAGCTCGGCCAGATCTTCCCGACCGTCGATCCGGCCGGCTTCGACGACGACTTCGGCGAGCCCGCGACCTACCAGAGCGCCGAGGCCCAGTCCTATGGCCAGGAGCACGCCCAGATCTTCGAGCCGATCACCAAGCTCTACACGCTGATCCGACGGATCGGCGTCGCCGTGATCCACCATGTCGGCACGCTCGGCTGATGATGATCCCGCTCAACGCGGCGTGATCGGATGTTATTGGCCGCGGACCATTTCCAGTTGATTAAATGCCGTGCGCGACCTTGACCGACGTGGCAGCCGAACTAGGTAAGCTGATGAAAGATCCCGTGACTCCACTCGCCGCGGCGGTGTTGCTTAATGCCGCGGCGTCTTTTTGCCCGGTCCTGACGATCGCCGCCGAGCCGGCGCCGGTGGTGGTCGAGCTGTTCACCTCCCAGGGCTGCAACTCGTGCCCGCCGGCCGACGACGTGCTCGCCGGGCTGACCCGGCGACGGGACGTCCTGCCGCTGTCGTTCCACGTCACCTACTGGGACCGGCTCGGCTGGCCGGACACGTTCGGCCTCGAGGCGAGCACCGAGCGCCAGCAGGACTACGCCCGGCACCTCGGCCGCGACGGCGTCTACACGCCCCAGATCGTGGTCGGCGGTCGGCTCGAGACGGTCGGCTCCTTGCGCGGCCGCGTGCTCGAGGCGATCGATCTGTTGCGCAGCCACCCCGAGCCCGGCCCGGCGATCGCGATCAGGGATGGCCGGCTCGAGCTCGAAGCCGGCGCCAAGGCGCCCCATCAGCTCTGGCTGATGGCGTTCGACCGCGTGCACGAGGTCGCGGTCGGGCGCGGCGAGAACCGCGGCCGGACGCTCCGTTATCGAAACGTCGTGCGGGCGATCCTCGACCTCGGCAGCTGGGACGGGAGCGCAAGCGCCCGCCCGCTGCCGCTCGAGCGGCTCACAGCCGAGCGCCGGGACGCGGTCGCGGTGCTGGTGCAGCGCCAGGCCGACGGCGCGATCCTGGCCGCCCTGCGGATCGACCTGGCGCCGGGCTGAGCTGCCCGGCTCGCCGTCCGTCCCTCATTGAGCGGCGCGGGGAGCGGCGCGCGCGAGCGTCAGCCGCTCCTCGCCGAAGAAGCACTGGAAGTCGACCACGCAGTAGGCGTACTCGACCAGCAGCTCGACCGGCCTCTCGTCGCTGGCCGTGAACGGCAGCCGGACCGTGGCCGGCGGCGGGAAATAGTCGAGCCCGGCATCGACCTTGCGCAGCGGCAGGGGACCCCGCCATTCGACGCCGGCGCGCTCGGTCGGGATCACCGTGATGCCGGGATCGGCGACCAGCTTGACCTCGCCCCGCGGAGCCACGACGACCACGACCGCCGGCCCGTCCGGGCCGTTCTCGACCCAGCCCTCGATGTCGACCCCGTCCTGCTCGGGCGCGCCGGCATTGAACTGCTCGATCAGCTGGTCGAGCCCCGGCCCGGCATCGGCCGCCGCGCTCGCCGGCGCGAGCCCGAGCAGCCCGATCGCCGCCCACAACGCGCCCCACATCACCGGACTTCCTGCCCGCCGGCCGCCACCGTCAGATGTCGCAGACGTCATAGCCGGATCCGGCCGCCCGCGCGAGCTGAGCACGATCGGTCCCGCCGGCACTGGCGCGCGCGCGCTCGCCGTCAGTCGACGATCTTCTGGCCGGTCGCCTCCCAGTCCTTGAGGAAGCCCGCGAGCCCTTTGTCGGTCAAGGGATGCTGGACCAGCTGGTGCAGCACCTTGGCCGGCAGAGTCGCGACGTCGGCACCCAGGCGCGCGGCCATGATCACGTGGCCCGGATGGCGCACCGAGGCGACCAGGACCTCGGTCGGGTAGCGGTCGCGGTAGTTGCGGAAGATCTCGACGATGTCGCCGATCAGCGCCATGCCGTCGTGGCCGACGTCGTCGAGCCGGCCGACGAACGGCGAGACGAAGGTGGCACCCGCCTTGGCCGCGAGCAGCGCCTGCGCCGGCGTGAAGCACAAGGTGACGTTGACCTGGATGCCATCGTTGGCGAGCCTCCGGCAGGCCTTGAGCCCGTCCCAGGTCAAGGGCACCTTGACGCAGACGTTGGGCGCCAGCTCGGCGAGCCTGCGGCCCTCGGCCAGCATCCGCTCGTAGGCGGTCGCGGCGACCTCGGCGCTGACCGGGCCATCGACCAGCGCGCAGATCTCCTTGATCACCTCGAAGAAGTTGCGGCCCGACTTGGCGATCAGCGACGGATTGGTGGTCACGCCGTCGAGCAGGCCGGTCGCAGCCAGCTCGGCGATTTCGGCGACGTCGGCAGTATCGACGAAGAATTTCATGGGCGCGATCCGTTCTCGGTTGGGCTGGACCCGGTGGCGGGCCCCCGGAGCAGGCCCGGGCGGCCACGCCGGCGTGCCGGCCGCGGACCACCCGCTGTCTCGAAACATGGGTCGATCGACCCGCGACCGCAAGCTCGACCGCGCCGGAAAAACCGGGCAGAACAACCCATGCGGTGAAAAAATCATAATCAAGGGGAGGGCACCGGCGATGGAGCAGAAGAACGCCATCCTGGTCGGCAAGGGGACGAGCGCGCAATGGCTGCCGCTGGGTCTGGCCAACCGCCACGGGCTGATCACCGGCGCGACCGGCACCGGCAAGACGGTCTCGCTGCAGATCCTGACCGAGGGCTTCTCGGCGGCCGGCGTGCCGGTGTTCGTGGCCGACGCCAAGGGCGACCTCTCGGGCATCAGCCAGGCGGCGACGCTCAATCCGAAGCTGAGCGAGCGCGCCGCCGCGGTCGGCCTCGCCGACTACGCCCCGCGCGCCTGCCCGACCGTGTTCTGGGACCTGTTCGGCGAGCAGGGCCATCCGATCCGGACCACGGTCTCGGAGATGGGGCCGCTGCTGCTGGCCCGCCTGCTCGGCCTCAACGAGACCCAGGAAGGCGTCCTGCAGGTCGCGTTCCGGGTCGCCGACGACCAGGGCCTGCTGCTGCTCGACCTGAAGGATCTGCGCGCGCTGATGCATTTCGTCGGCGAGCGCGCCCAGGAGCTGTCGCTCGAATACGGCCGGGTCGGCACCGCCTCGGTCGGCGCGATCCAGCGCCGCCTGCTGACCCTCGAGCAGCAGGGTGCCGAGCACTTCTTCGGCGAGCCGGCGCTCGACATCCGCGACGTGATGCGCACCGATCTGTCCGGCCAGGGCATCGTCAACGTGCTCGCCGCCGACCAGCTGATGCAGAGCCCCAAGCTCTACGCGACCTTCCTGCTCTGGCTCCTGTCCGAGCTGTTCGAGGCGCTGCCCGAGGTCGGCGATCCGGACAAGCCCGGGCTCGTGTTCTTCTTCGACGAGGCGCATCTGTTGTTCGATGAGGCGCCAAGGGCGCTGCTCGACAAGGTCGAGCAGGTGGTCCGGCTGATCCGCTCCAAGGGCGTTGGCGTCTACTTCATCTCGCAGAGCCCGCTCGACATCCCGGACGACGTGCTGGGCCAGCTCGGCCACCGGATCCAGCACGCGCTGCGCGCGTTCACGCCGCGCGACCAGCGGGCGATCCGGGCGGTCGCCGAGACCTTCCGGGCGAACCCGGCGCTCGATACCGAGACCGCGATCACCGAGCTTGCGGTCGGCGAGGCGCTGGTCTCGACGCTGCAGGACAAGGGCGTCCCGAGCATGGTCGAGCGCGCGCTGATCCGGCCGCCCGGCTCGCGGATCGGGCCCGCGACGCCGGAGGAGCGGCGCCAGGTGATCGGCCGCAGCCCGGTCGGGGGCCGCTACGACCAGACGGTCGATCGCGCGTCGGCCTACGAGGTCCTGAAGGCGAAGGCGGCGCAGCAGGCCGCGAAGGCCGCCGAGCCGGCGCGCCCGACCTCGCCGGCCGCCGACGACGGCATCCCCTGGACCCGGAGCGGCCACGGCCGCCAGACCGTTGCCGAGGCGCTGACCAAAAGCCTGGCGCGCAGCCTCGGCAGCCAGATCGGCCGCCAGCTGATGCGCGGTCTGCTCGGCTCGCTCCGGCGCTGACCGCGGGCGCGATCGGCTCTCAGGCCGCCGGCAGGCCGCCGCCGATCATCATCTTGCAGCTCGTCTCGACCAACTCCTCGGGCAAGAGCTGGCGCCCGGCGCGCGCGAGCGCTTCGAGGCCGAGCAGGTGGCGCGAGGGCTGATACAGGCACGGCCGCAGATCGGCGATCGGCCTTGCCTCATGGTAGATCTCGCACGAGCGGACGTTCTCGAGGCCGTCGGCCGCACCCGCGAGCGCGACGGCGCACACGATTACCGTGAGCGATATTCCGACCATTCATGTCTTCCTCCTCAATTCACACCAACGTTCGAGAGCAACTTTCGTGCCAGGGCCCTGTCCGCGCTCTCGGCGCCGCCGCCGCCGGCCGCGGGCGCGCTTGTCGCCTCCGGCAATTGCGACTAGCTTTCGCCCGGGCAAAAGCGGCGGGAGGAGCGACATGGCGAAGTGCGCCTTCATCGGGCTCGGCATCATGGGCTATCCGATGGCCGGCCATCTCCAGGCCAAGGGCCACGCGGTCACGGTCTTCAACCGCACCGCGGCCAAGGCCGAGCAGTGGGCGAAGCAGCACGGCGCCCGGCACGCTTTGACCCCGCGCGAGGCGGCCGCGGGCGCCGAGTTCGTCTTCATGTGCGTCGGCAACGACGACGACATCCGCAGCGTCGCCTATGGCGATGACGGCGCGCTCGCCGGCCTCGGCCAAGGCTGCGTGCTGGTCGACCACACGACCGCCTCCGCCGATATCGCGCGCGAGCTCGCGGCCGAGGCCAAGAGCCAGGAAAAACAGTTCGTCGATGCGCCGGTCTCGGGCGGCCAGGCGGGTGCTGAGAACGGCACGCTGACGATCATGTGCGGCGGCGAGCCGGCGGCGTTCGAGCGCGCCAAGCCAGTGATGGAGGCCTATGGCCGCGCGGTCACGCTGATGGGCAACGCCGGGGCCGGCCAGCTGACCAAGATGGTCAACCAGATCTGCATCGCCGGCCTGGTCCAGGGCCTGTCCGAGGCGATGAACTTCGGCCTCCGCGCCGGCCTCGACATGGAGCAGGTGATCGCGGTGATCTCCAAGGGCGCTGCCCAGTCATGGCAGATGGACAACCGCGCCAAGACCATGGTCCAGGGCAAGTTCGACTTCGGCTTCCCGGTCGTCTGGATGCGCAAGGACCTCAAGATCTGCATGGAGGAGGCCAACCGCAACGGCGCGCTGCTGCCGATCACGGCGCTGATCGACCAGTACTACCACCAAGTGATCAAAGCCGGCGGCAGCCGCTGGGACACCTCCAGCCTAATCCATAATCTTTAACTCTTGGACTGAGACCGCCGGCCATTGTCCGGCCATCCACCCGTGCCCCGACAATCACGAGTTGTGGCGGGCCGCGAGCCGTATGGGGGCTGCTTCACGAGGCAGCTCGAGCAATGCGAAAGACGGCACCACGACCGGTAACCGAGATCGACCTGGTCGAGCTGCAGGCGGTCGTCAGCCGCCTGTTCGATCATATAACGAAGACGCGCGGCATCCGGACCCTGGCGCTCGAGAGCCCGTTCTACTGGGAAGTCCCGGCGCCGGGCGCTACCAGGTCGATGCCGAGCCGCCCGAGCTCGAGGTCGGCAACCTCGAAGACGATTGGGCGTTCGTCTCGAGCGTCCTGCGGGGCAGCAGCCAACCGGTCGCCTACCAGCTCACCGAGCTGGCGCCGCTCCTCGACTACCTGGGCCAGGCGCTGGCCGACCAGCTCGGCCCGAGCGGCGGCTGATGCCCGTTCGGGCAACCTCGCTGAATTCTCGCGGATCGTTGCATCCGCGCAGCCGGAGGTCGAACGACTCCGGGTGGCCACTGGTTCAAGGATTGCCTGCCGTGCGCATCTCAAGGAAAAAGGGCCGGCGACCCGTGTCGTCGAGCACGAGATCACGTGCCCGATGCTCACTACTTGCAGTATTTGATCGCGTCGCTCCCCAGCACCCCACCCGGTCAGCATCCGCGGTCTCAAGGGTGAGCGCATGGAGGCGCAGGTCTGAGTTGCCATCGGGGTGGTGATATCTTACGCATCGAGCGTGTCGCGGGTCTCCGTTGCCCATCGATGTGCCGCTGGTCGCCCTCGTCTGGGCCCGCTGCCTACTCTCGTTGATGGTGATGCTTCCCCTCACGGTCGGCGGCTTGGGCGTGCGCGAGGTCAGCCTGATGTTCCTGCTAGGGCTGTACGGCGTGTCGCGCGTCGATGCCGTCGCTCTTGCGCTGCTCACCCTGATGATGCGCGTCCTGTTTGTCGCCGCCGGTGGGCTGCTCGAGATCAAGAGCGTGCTGCTCGGCGGGCGTCAGCCAAAGAGCGCCAGCTCGTCTTGACAGCAGAGCGGGTAGGGAAGCTATTTTGGGCATGCGCGTGTGTCTCATCTGCACCGAGATCTTCGCCTGGGGCAAGTACGGCGGGTTCGGGCGGGCTACCCGCACCATCGGCCGGGAGCTGGCCAGGCGCGGCATGCGCGTGTTCGCGGTCGTGCCCCGGCGCGGCGAGCAGCGCGCGGTCGAGGAGCTCGACGGCATCACGGTCCTGGGCTTCCCGTTGTCGAACCCCCTGCACGCGCTGAAGCTGTTCCGGGAGACCGACGCGGACATCTTCCATTCGTCGGAACCTTCATTCGGCACGTATCTCGCGCAGCAGAGCATGCCCGACCGCCTGCACGTGATCACGTTCAGGGACCCGCGCGATCATCGCGACTGGCTGATGGAGTTCGCCCTGCCCTCGCTCAGCCGCGCTCAGGTCATCGGTAACTATCTTTATGAGAGCAATTTTTTCGTCGGGCGGGCAGTCCGCCACGCCGACGCCCTGTTCAGCATAGCCCGATACCTCATTCCCAAGATCGCCCGGATGTACCGGTTGACGGCCGGCCCCGACTTTTCTGCCCACACCGGTCGCCATCCCGGAGCAGGTGGATAAGGCCAGCGATCCCACGGTCTGCTTCCTCGCCCGCCTCGACCGGCGCAAGCGCCCGGAACTGTTCCTCGAGCTGGCCAAACAGTCCCCCGATGTCCGGTTCATCGCTTTCGGTGCCTCACGCGATGCCAGCTATGACCGCGAGCTCCGCGCCGCATACGGGCGCGTCCCCAATCTGGAAATGATCGGCTTCGTCGATCAGTTCGACTCGCATCGGCACAGCGAGATCTTGGGCAAGAGCTGGGTCATGGTGAACACGGCGACACGTGAGGCCTTGCCCAACGCCTTCCTCGAAGCAGCGGCGCATCGCTGCGCGATCCTGGCGGGATTGGACCCCGATGGGTTCCGCTTCGAACTTCGGCTACTATGCCGCCGATGAGGATTTCGCCCGCGGGCTTGCCTGGCTGCTCGAGGACGACCGCTGGCGCGGCCAGGGCGAACGCGGCTTCACGTGCGTGCGTGACACCTTTGAGATGCGCCGCGCGATCGATCTGCACCTCGACGCTTATCACGGCCTGCTCAACGCCGAGCCGCGCACAGGCGCGCGCCTCGCCGCGCGGCGCTTCTCCTGAGGGAGTTTGGCATCGACAAAGACAAACAACCACTCGCCGGCTCACGTGGCAGCATGGAGCAATCAGCATGTGGCCTTCGAGGATTGTTGCCACCTCTCTGGTGGGATTTTTTGAGATCCGGGCGAGGGGGCATCAGTACCGTTACGAGAGAGCGCTTCATGAAGGTTCCCACGGGTGACCTGCTCCCCGTGGGGCCTGCAGCAGCAATAAAGTCCTGGTGCTTATACTGGCCGACGCGCTTCGATGGTAGCGGGCGGCCGGCGGACCTGGTCGGGGTTGCGCAGCCGGGCCGCGATCTGATCCCGTTGCCGTTCAAGCTGCCGCCTCGGCTCCTCGAGCATCGTCGAGATCCTCGGTCAATATCGTCACCTTGAGATCCTCGAGCTGCTGCGTCACTACCCGCAGCTGCGCATTCAGACCGGTCGCCCGGTCGTGGCGATGAAGCGCCTGCGCGAGCATCAGCTCCAACTCGATCCGCTCGTCACCTAGCGTAGCCACGCTGACAGATCTCTGTGAATCAACTCTTCGAGCCGGAGAATGTCATCGCGGTAGATGTCCCGCAGCTGGCGGCGGGTTTCTTCTGGAAAGGGCACCCTTGTCGTTCGCTGGCTGGTAAAGAGCCTGGCGACTTGTTGTCGGATCGGTTTTGGGGTCGGCAGCTTGGACCGCACCAGATGGGTCCGTGTCCAAATGAAGCGCAAAACTGGATTTGCGATGATCCCCGAAATGTTGTGCTGGGTCGACATGTCTGGCAGGAAGTTGTCGTGTACGCCAATGAACCCGAACAAAGTTTTTAGGAGCCGATCAGGATTCTCCAAAAAGTCTTCGTATAAAAAGATCTTAATCTGATCTTGTGGAAAGCAGTCGTAGTACTCCTGCAGCTGGGCAGCATACATGCCTATATGAACATAGGTGCAGTAAGCCCAATTTTCGCGCAACCTCCTACCCTCGTCAGCGATCGCCTCGGCCAGAGTGGCGCAAGGCTCAAAGCCGTCGCGTTTGTACATCAGAAAATTCGAGAAAGCGCGCTCAGCCGGATCGCGCAAAATCGCAACGATGCGAACGGAGGGGAGACGTCGCCTGATCCGCTCCGCCGTCCCGGCGGTGAACATATACCTAGGCGAGGCCTCGCCTATGGCGGCTTCCCCGGCGCTCCGCTTAAAGAGCGCTTGATATGCTCGGAGGTTGCATCGGTCGCGGTTGATGACGTCCGCCCGCGGCCCTCCGAGAGGGGTCCATCCCTCGTAATCGAACGCGAAGAAGTTGGTTTCCTTGATCCGGCTCATGAAGACCTGGGGATGCTGCCCGAGATAGTGATAGAGCGCTGTCGTTCCGGCCTTCGCGGCACCGATCACTAGGAAATTCGGCATCGCCGGACCTGAAGTCGCTCCATTCATTGGCAGGCCAACCGTCGAGAATTGGGCCGCAGTGTCGCTCGCGTGCGTTCACTCGCGCCCTACTCCCATCCACGGTGTCGAGACGGACTGGTGAGGCTTTCAAGCAACTCTCCTCAATTCGGGACCATCATACATTGCCCCGAAATTTGAAACGAAGCACGGCGCGGAGGTCAGATCGAGCCGACTTCTCAAGCGTAATCTGTTTTGCCTTTTGCGCTCGCGCGAACGGGAGAGGCAAAGGCGTGCGCTCATCGAAAATTGCGGCAAGATGTGAAGCGTCTCACAGCCATTTGGCGTGCGCCGGGCTCACAGATCAATCGGCCACGGTTCGGGGGCATCGTCTCCGAGGCCCCACGATGGCCAATGAACGGAGTATGACCATGCGAAGGCTTATGCTATTCAGTGTAGTCGGGTTGATTCTCAGTATTTCCCAAGGCGTTCAGGCCGATGGGAGAGACCTCTTTTACAACGCCAGAAGCGGGGACGGTGCGATCTCCCTGCTCGACAGCGCGGGCAACTACCAGTTCGTGCGCAGCATCCCCGGGTTCGCGACGGGGTGGACCCATGTCACCGGAACCGCCAGCGGTGGCGTGCTTTTCTACAACGCCTCGACCGGCCTCGGCGCGACCGCCCAAATCGACCACGCCGGCAACTACACCTTTGTCGGCAGCATCCCCGGGTTCGCGACCGGATGGACCCACATCGCGGCCGCCAACCAGGGTAGCCTCCTCTTCTACAACGCCGAAGCGGGGACGGCGCGATCTCCCTGCTCGACAGCGCGGGCAACTACCAGTTCGTGCGCAGCATCCCCGGGTTCGCGAGGGGTTGGACCCATATCACCGGAACCGCCAGCGGTGGCGTACTCTTCTACAACGCCTCGACCGGACTCGGCGCGACCGCCCAAATCGACCACGCCGGCAACTACACCTTTGTCGGCAGCATCCCCGGGTTCGCGACCGGATGGACCCACATCGCGGCCGCCAACCAGGGTAGCCTCCTCTTTTACAACGCCCGAAGCGGGGACGGTGCGATCTCCCTGCTCGGCAGCGCGGGCAACTACCAGTTCGTGAGCAGCATCCCCGGGTTCGCGAGAGGGTGGACCCGTATCACCGGAACCGCCAGTGGTGGCGTGCTCTTCTACAACGCCTCGACCGGACTCGGCGCGACCGCCCGA
Source organism: uncultured Alphaproteobacteria bacterium (assembly GCA_963840925.1). Taxonomy (GTDB): domain Bacteria; phylum Pseudomonadota; class Alphaproteobacteria; order Geminicoccales; family Geminicoccaceae; genus DATAOG01. Next base: position 221,209 of record CAWJAY010000029.1, on the reverse strand, counting down.
ATCGACCACGCCGGCAACTACACCTTTGTCGGCAGCATCCCCGGGTTCGCGACCGGATGGACCCACATTGCGGGGCTGTAGGCCACTGTCCGAGCGCCCGCGAGCATTGGTGACGGGAGCCGCGTCTGATAAACGCACCCAAGTCCATATTCGCGCTCCCGGACAAAGGAGTTAAGAATACCAAGATCGATGCGATCCTGAGGAATGTCGAGAATCGTCGCAGCAACACACCAAGCCTCAGACAGAAGTCGTGGAACGCTGGGGGGAGACCGCTGAATGTCTCCCCTGGCTATTCTCGCCATTAGACCGACCTGACTGTCTTGTCCGTAATGCCCATCTCAGGCGCACTGCAGCTCATGGCCGTGACCGTCCGGTCTTGAAGATGCGCGCCACCCATCATCCGCGTCGCGAACGGTGCCGTGCGCTCCACTCACTCGCTGCGCCCGTTCGGTGGTGCGCTTGGCCGTCTGGGTCTGACTTCCACGGACCCGGTTAAGTAGTGATACGATTTGGCAGAGCCACTTGGACAGTGCGGGCAACGACCGATGGACACGACTGATCGCAGCGGTGTGATCCGCCTCGTCGAGGCTGAGGCGCGCATTCCTGATCCCGCGGGCGAGCGCGCAGTCTTGGTTCTTCAACGCGGCACACTCGATGTCAAACTCTCCATCCCTATTCGCCCGAACCAACAAACGCCACACCAACAGGACGAGCTGTATATCGTCATTCGCGGTCGTGGCGTTCTCGTCCACGCTGACAAACGGGACCGGTTCGATTCAGGCGACATCTTGTTCGTGGCTGCCGGCGTCGAGCATCACTACGAGGACTTCAGCGATGATCTGGCTTTGTGGCGCATATTCTATGGTCGTTGCGGCGGCGAAATCCCACCATAGCCGCGAGAGGATGTGGGACGTGCAGCCATTGCTCAGTCCAGGTGTCGCGATCCGGCCCCCGCGGAACCGGATGGGTGTAAGGGTCTCGAGTTCAGCTGCTGCCTCCGATGTAAAACTCTTGGCTGACCAGCAGTTGGTGAGAACTGATGGGCGAGAATTAGTTAGGAGTGGAAGTCATCGGATCTCGTCGAGCAGCGCCTTGGCATCCTTCAGATCAGTGGTGTCCTATCCTGCTCCCCGTTTCAGAGGGGCTTGAGCTAAGCGACAATGGCGTGGCTGTCTGGCAGTGGAGGACAGCCATGAGACGACGCAAATGGAAGCCGGAGCAGAAGGCGCTGATTGTGCTCGAGGGGCTGAAGGGCCGGCCGATCGGCGAGCTGTGCGCCGAGCATGAGATCAGCCAGGCGCAATACTACCAGTGGCGTGATCTGTTCCTGGCTAACGCCGCGAAAGCGTTCGAGCCGGCCGGCGCCCCGCAACGCCAGGGCCGGCTCGAACGCGAGAACACGCGGCTCAAGGCCTTGGTCGGCGAGCTCGCCCTGGAACTCAAAAAAAGCGAGGAGATCCTGGGGTGAGTCGTGGGCCGTACGCCAGGGTCGCCGCCCGCAACGCCGCGCTGCTCGAGCGCGTCCGGGAGCTCAAGGCCGAGCATCCGTTCTGGGGCTACCGCCGAATCTGGGCACATCTGCGCTACGTCGACGGTCTCGTGGTCAACCAGAAGCGCGTCTACAACGTGATGAAAGTGGCCGACCTGCTGGTTAAGCCGAACCTCAAACTCCGGGCGCGCCGCAAGGTCGACACCAAGAAGCCGCGACCGACCCGGCCCAACGAGTGGTGGGGCATCGACATGACCAAGGTCATGATCGAGGGCTTCGGCTGGGTCTATTTGGTGGTCGTCCTCGACTGGCACTCCAAGAAGGTGGTCGGCCACTACGCCGGTCTGCAAGCCCGCGCCTGGCACTGGCTGGTGGCGCTCAACCGCGCCGTGAACCGCCAGTTCCCGCATGGGATCGAGGGCCAGAGCCTAAACCTGATGGCCGACAACGGCTGCCAGCCCACCTCGCTCGCCTTCATGCGCGCCGGCGCCGGGCTGGGCATCCGACAGGCCTTCACAAGTTACAGCAACCCCAAGGGCAACGCCGACACCGAGCGGTTCCTCAGGACACTCAAGGAGGAGCTGGTCTGGCTCCGCGAGTGGACCAGCCCGGCCGCCTTCTTCGCCGCGCTGGACCGCTGGCTCGCCGAGTACAACGCCACCTATCTCCATTCGGCGCTCGGCTACCGAGCGCCGAATGCGTTCGAGGCCGAACACCTCGGCCACGCCACTCCCTTAGCCGCAGCTTGCTAAATGGGGAGCAGTATCCAATCCTTCGGTAAACCAGCCGTAGACGGACACAAGGAGCTCGCTGGCCTGGTCACCTTGCCTCGATCGCGCCAGAGCCGAGCGAGGCTCGTGGCGGTGCGCAGTTCCCAAAGCTTGGCCTTCTCCTCAACCGCGAGGCTCAGCGCCTTGATGTATAGTTGCTCGGCCGCCTCGACCCGCCCCTGCCGTTCCATCGGCCGGCCTTTGCGCCTGTTCAGCTCGCAGCGAACCATCGCTAACCTGTGGCTTCGACGATCCCGCAAGGCCTCTTCCAATAGCGACAGCGCCTCGCCGATTTCGGCCGCGATCTCGCATGAAAAGCCAGCAGAGCGACGTAGTAGGGTACCCACATCTGCGACCGGTCACGCGATACGCCGCCAAGCCGCGGCGCAGGGTGTCGTTCCTTCTGCCACCGCCGTTTTCGACTTTGGCCCAACCTCAATAGATCGTGCCTTGCGAAAGCCACCGGGAAAAGCCTTGTTCGCTGGTCACGGCAACCAGCCGCTCTTCCCGTCGATCAGGTCGCTGTTGCTTCGATAATCGAAAGCAGCATGACGCTGAAGCCCAGGCTCACGGCCAAAGAGGGCGGATAATCGAGCCTTCGAACTCCTCGATAGCCGCGTCGCTCTGCGTCGACGCCTGATTGCAGACGCCAAGACAGAACAGGCATAGTCCTAAAAATCCTTGCATTCCGACATGCGGTCGAATCCCGCCTGCTGAACAAGCGAGAGGTGAGACGTCAAATCGTAGAGCTTGAGTCCCTCTTCCAAATGCGAGCGAATGCGGTCAACTTGCCAGCATACATCAAATTTCCACCAGATGTCAGGTAGCCGAGCACCAGTCCGGCAGTGTCGTCTTGTTGGCGGCTGAAGCGCAACAGGTCTCGCGCCAGCTGTTGTGCCTTTTCGAATTCTCCTCGAAACAAGTAGTAGTTCGACTGTCCAAAGGGAACGTGGCGAAACTCCGTCGGGCGGCGAAAGCGGCAGCGGCGCATCCCCGAGCTGGTCGAGGCTCCGAACCGTTCCCGAGGGAAACGGTTTCGAGCCCGGGGTCGAGTGGCCGTTCCGCGAGCAGTCGCGCGAGGACCCGGCCGTCACGCAGGTGTTGGCGGCAGCCGCGAAGCTGCTGTGGGAGGCCGAGCCGTAACCTGCGGCGCAGGCAGCTGGACGAGAGCCAGGTAGCTTGATTCCGATCGGCGAGCTGCGCCCGCCCCTGACAACCCGCGGCTGGTGCCGCACGAGGACGTGGCCGACCAGAACCGCAGGCCCGAACCCCCCCGGCGGGAGCAGCCCGAAGTTAAGTAAGAATAAATTGGCAACTGTGAACTGCTTCACACCGGGAGACCGCTATGCTCCGATATATCTCAAGCTTAAGACTGCACCGTATCTATTGTGAGTTGTACCCGTTTTTTGCTTTCCTGAACGGCAGCCGGGCCCGCGCATCTCTACAAGAGAAAGTAACCTTGGCCACCATGCTGGTCTGCCCTGATGACCGCAAACCTAGATGTGGCACCATCAGTTTGCATGACGCGCACCTTGAGTGTGTCATGTAGCGAAACCCAAGGGAGGCAGAGTCAAATGACATCACGAGTTACTTTTGGCGCGTGCGTATTGTCACTGCTGTCCACGCCTGCTCTCAGTCAAGATGGCGAGAGTTTAGACATAGCCAACGTCATCAGAGCTGTTCATGCTGAATTGATCGAATCCGAGCGGATGAGAGAAAAGAGTGGACTAGACGCTTTGTTTCGAACAAAGCAGTTTGAGCTTGAGCTTAATTTTGTCGTTTCGTCTTCAGCCGGGGGTCGTGGCGGTATAGAGCTTCAGGTAGTTGGCCTATTCGGTTTGGATGTAGGGGTGGGAGGTGAAATCAAGCAGGAACAGATCCACAAGATCAAGCTGGTGTTTGATACGGTGGAAGGTACACTTGGCGTACTTCCCAACCGCCAGAATTCCTCGTAAGCCCGTCACGTCGCCGCTGGATCCTACTAAGCCGAAGGCTCAGTAGACATTGGGCTTCCGTCGCCAGCCGTTGCCCAAGTAAGGCGATCCACGCCATCAGTGCTTTGTCGGGTGCACCTACTTTCGGCCGCCAGCGGGGAGCGCCTGCGGCGGGATCACCGCGTCGACGGCCCGGCGGATGTCGGCTTTGGTGGGCGTCTTGCCGCGGTCGAGTTGTCGGCGACAGCCTTCCGGACGACAGCCTCGCCGGCGCACGCCGTGCGCTTCCAATCGTGCACCTGTTTTCGGGTCAGCCCGAGTTCGGGGGAGGTCGACGGGGCCAAAATGTCCCATCCGGAACATTGTTGGACTTCCCGACCGTCGCCACCGCGGCCTCGCCGCGCTCCTGCCCGTCCTCGATCTCCCGCGCGAGATGCATCTCGGCGGGCCCGCGGGCTGAAAGATTTCCGCAGAACTGCGGGAATCCTTCAACCTAGTGCACTGATGCAAACATAAGATTCACAAAGGCTGAGGGATGTGCGATACTGGGCGGATGGCTCAGATTGTGTGTCCGCTGGTCTCGGCTGCGGATCGTGCTGGTTTGGAGGCGATCGTGGCCGTCGCAATCGCGCCCAGAAGCATGTGGCGCGCGCTCGGATCATCCTCGGCTCGGCCGACCGCCTGAACGTCGCCGAGATCGCGCGGTGTGCCCGGGTCGGCCGGCCCGCGGTCTGGCGCTGGCAGCGACGGTTCGTCGAGGCCGGGGTTGAGGGCTTGCTGCGGGACGCGACCCGCAAGCCCGGCAAGGCGCCTCTGGGCGATCAGACCGTGCGCCGGGTCGTGGCGCTGACCTGCGCCGAGCCGCCCGGCGAGGCGACCCAGTGGACCGGCCGGGCGATGGCCAGACAGACCAGTGTCTCCTTGCGCTCGGTGCAGCGGATCTGGGCGGCGCATGACCTCCAGCCGCACCGCATCCGGACCTTCAAGCGCTCCAACGACCCCGAGTTCGCGGCCAAGCTCGAGGACATCGTCGGCCTGTATGTGGACCCGCCCAAGCATGCCGTTGTGCTCTCGGTCGACGAGAAGTCGCAAATCCAGGCCCTGGATCGCACCCAGCCCGGTCTGCCGATCAAGCCGGGCAAGGCCGGCACCATGGACCCACGACTATCTGCGCAACGGCGTCACGACCCTGTTCGCCGCCTTCAACGTGCTCGAAGGCACGGTGCTCGGCCGCTGCATGCAGCGCCACCGACACCAGGAGTTCCTGCGCTTCCTCAACGCCATCGAGGACGCGGTCCCAGCCGGCAAGGTGATCCACGTGATCCTCGACAACTACGCCAGCCACAAGCACCCCAAGGTGCTGCGCTGGCTCGCCCGCCATCCGCGCTGCGTCTTCCACTTCCCCCAACCTCGGGCTCCTGGCTGAACGCGGTCGAGACCTTCTTCTCGGCGCTGACCCGGCGCCGGCTCAAGCGCGGCAGCTTCCACTCGATCGTCGACCTGCAGGCCGCGATCCACCGCTACATCGCCGAGCACAACGATGACCCCAAGCCCTTCACCTGGACTAAGACACCGGCGCAGATCCTCACCAAGCTGAATCCTCTGAATGCGCCCGTGCACTAGTCACCGATGGTCTGGGAGCTAGCCATTGTCATCTTCGGCCGGCGCGTCCAGTTCGGGGTCGACCTCTGCCTCAAAGGCCGTGATATCCGGGGCGTGTCGTAGGGTCTTGCGTTCCTCATCGCTGAGCCAACGCTTCGCGGTCACGGCCTTTGCGGCCTCCATCGTCTGGACTCGGACCGCGCCGTAGCCTCCGCTGGAAAGCTCGGTTAAAATCCAATCGAAGCCATCCACCAGCGCCGCGCCCAGTTCGGCAACGAAGGCACCGCGCAAACGCCTCCGGTTTGCGAGGATCTTGATGGTTTTCGCGCTGATCCGCGCGCGAGTCTGTTCACTTCGCTTAAGGATCACCGCCAACAGGCAGGCTGTATCGTTTGCGGTCCGTAACATTGCGCCGCTCGCATGTGTGCTGGACGCGGCGGTCCATCATACCACAAAACAGGGTCTAAACAACCCATACTTCGCGGTGATCTGCATGGATGTGGGGGCTGCCGCCGGGGGCTCGCGGGTCAAACCGCTGCCCCCGGCACTGCCCGGTGGGCTAGGCCGATAGGCTGTAACCGAGGTTACCTGCGGCTACCAGGCCGGCGGCTTCCAGGCCGTCGTAGCCGGTCATGCCGCGCTCGTTTCGGCCGGCGCCGCGCCGCGCGCGCTGTGGAAGCGGGCGCGGTAGTCCGAGGGTGCGACCCCGATCCGGCGGATGAAGCTCCGCCGCATCCGCTCGTCGTCGCCGAACCCGCACCGGCGCGCGACCCAGCCGACCGGCCTTGGCGTCTCCTCGAGCAGCCGCCTGGCCGCCTCGATCCGGGCCGCCTCGACCGCCTTCGCCGGCGTACTGCCGGTGGCGCTCGCAAAGGCGCGGGCGAAGTTGCGCGGGCTCATCGCCAGCCGCTCGGCCAGGCGCTCGACCCGGAGGTCCTGCTCGAGGTTGGCCGCGATCCAGGCGTGCAGCTCGCCGAACCGGCCGTCGCCGATGACCTGGCCGGCGAGCGCGGCGCTGAACTGGGCCTGAGTGCCCGGCCGCTTGAGGAACACGACCAGATCGCGCGCGACCTCGAGCGCGGCCGCGTGGCCGAGATCGGCCTCGACCAGCGCGAGGGCCAGATCGATGCCGGCGCTGACGCCGGCCGACGACCAGAGCGCGCCGTCCTGGACGTAGATCGGCTCGGCCTCGACCTTGACCTTGGGAAAGCGCGCCTGGAGGGCCTGCGCAAAGCGCCAGTGCGTGGTCGCGCGCCGGCCATCGAGCAGCCCGGTCGCGGCGAGCAGGAAGGCGCCGGTGCAGACCGAGCAGACGCGCCGCGCGCGGGCCGCCTGCGCGCCCAGCCAGGCGAGCGTCTCCGGGTCGCGCCGGCTCGCCTGCACCCCGGGGCCGCCGGCCACGATCAGCGTGTCGATCGCTGCCGGCGGGAGGTCGGCGAGCGGAAGCGCGACGATCGCGATCCCGGTCGAGGTCAAGGTCGGGCCGCCCGGCCGCGCGACGACGCTGACCCGATAGGCGGCCCCGCCGCCGTCCCGCGGCCTTGCGGCGGTCGCGAACACCTGCGCCGGGCCGGCGACGTCGAGCAGGTTGGCGCCCTCGTACGTCAGAATCACGACCTCGCGGGCTGGCAAGTCGCGGCCGACCTCGGCTCTGGCAGGAATCGCGGTCATGTTGTCCTTTATGCCAGAACGCCCTGCCGTTACAAGCGGCCTTCGACTAGGCGGCACCGCTTGCGACAGGACCCAACGTCCCTTGGCCCAGGACCTCTCGAAGACCGCGCTGCTCGCGATCGGCTGCGGCTCGGCGATCGTGCTGCTCGCGTTCGGCATCCGCTCGAGCTTCGGCCTGTTCCTGCAGCCGATGAGCCTGGATCTCGGCTGGGGCCGCGAGGTGTTCGCGCTCGCGATGGCGCTGCAGAACCTGATCTGGGGCGTCTCGCAGCCGTTGATCGGCATGCTCGCCGACCGCTACGGCAGCGGCCGCACGCTCGCCGCCGGCGGCCTCTTGTACGCGCTCGGCGTCTTCCTGATGGCGACCACCAGCACGCCGCTCGATCTGCACCTCAGCGCCGGCGTCCTGCTCGGCCTCGCGCTCGGCGCCACCGGCTTTGGCGTCGTGCTCGCCGCGGTCGGCCGCAGCGTCGCGGCCGAGCGCCGCTCGATGGCGCTCGGCATCACGACCGCGCTCGGCTCGCTCGGCCAGTTCCTGATGCCGCCGCTCGGCCAGGCGTTCCTTGCCGCCTACGGCTGGCAGACCGCGCTCATGCTGCTGGCGTTCGGCTCGCTCGCGACGGTGGCGCTCGCCCTGGGCGTCCAGGGCCGCCCCCAGGCCGCCGCCGGCGACCACCAGACCCTGCGTCAGGCGCTGCGCGAGGCCCGCCGGCACTCGGGCTACCTCTACCTCACCGCCGGCTTCTTCGTCTGCGGCTGGCACGTCGCGTTCATCAGCGTCCACCTGCCGGCCTATCTCGCCGACCACGGCCTCTCGACCGGGATCGCGGCCTGGTGCCTGGCGCTGGTCGGCCTGTTCAACGTGATCGGCTCCTACACCGCGGGCGTGCTCGGCGGCCGGCTGTCCAAGAAATACTGCCTGAGCGCCCTCTACACCGCCCGCGCGGCCCTGATCCTCCTCTTCATCCTGCTGCCGCTGTCCGCCGCCACGGCACTTATCTTCAGCGCGATCATGGGCCTGCTCTGGCTCTCGACCGTGCCCTTGACCTCAGGCCTGGTCGCCCAGATCTTCGGCCCGCGCTACATGGCGACCCTGTTCGGCTTCGTCTTCCTCAGCCACCAGGTCGGCAGCTTCCTCGGCATCTGGCTCGGCGGCTTTCTGTACGATCGCTACGGCAGCTACGACCTGATCTGGTGGCTCTCGATCGCGCTCGGCCTGGTCGCAGCACTGCTCCACTGGCCGATCGACGAACGCGCGGTCGCACGGCTGCGCACCCAGAGCTGAGGGCGCCATCGGTGCTTCGGACCCGCGGTGTCGCTCGAAAGCCGGTCGGCCACGCCTCTCGTTCGCGCCTGCGGACCGGGGGCAGGGTGATTGACACTGCTGCCGGACCGGCCCACCTTGGTCGAGTTGACCAAAGCGAGCTCGATGACCGCAGCGATCGTCAATCTCTACCAAGCCAAGACCTCGCTCTCGCAGCTGGTCGAGCGGGCGGCGGCGGGCGAGGAGATCATCATCGCCAAGGCCGGCAAACCCAAGGCGCGCCTCGTCCCGCTCGCCGACCGCGCGGCGCCGCGCCAGCCCGGCGGCTGGGAAGGCATGGTCTGGGTCGCCGACGACTTCGACGAGCCCCTGCCGGCCGACCTTCTCGCCGGTTTCGAGGGCAAGGACTGACCTTGGCGGAGCGGCTGCTGCTCGACACCCACGCCTTCATCTGGTGGCGCGAGAACAGCCCCCGTCTGGGCGCCGATGCCCGCGGCCGCATCGCCTCGGCGAGCCTCGTCTTCGTCAGCGTCGCGAGCGCTTGGGAAGCGGCGATCAAGGTCGCGCTCGGCAGGCTGAAGCTGCCGGAAAGCTTCGAGGCCGGCGTCACCGCCAGCCGCTTCGACAAGCTGCCGATCGCGTTCCGACACACCGAGATCGTCGCGACCCTGCCGCACCACCACGCCGACCCGTTCGATCGCATGCTGGTCGCCCAGGCGATGAGCGAGCGTCTGACCCTGGTCACCCACGACCGCCGCCTGGCGCCCTACGCCCTCGACCTGCTCTGGGCGTGACCCGCGCGATCTCTGAGAGACCGTTTTCTCTCGAGCTCGATGGCGACCCTGTTCGGCTTCGTCTTCCTCAGCCACCAGGTCGGCAGCTTCCTCGGCATCTGGCTCGGCGGCTTTCTGTACGACCGCTACGGCAGCTACGACCTGATCTGGTGGCTCTCGATCGCGCTCGGCCTGATCGCGGCCCTGCTCCACTGGCCGATCGATGAGCGCGCGGTCGCCCGCCTGCGCACCCAGAGCTGAGGGCTTGCCGTGATGTCGCTCGCCGACACCAACGATGCCTTCGCCCAGATCCGCCAGCGGCTGCGGGTTATGGAGTCGGCGGTCGGCGCCAATACCGTCATGCTGGTTGGCTTGGTCCTAAAGCTGATCGTCTTCGGCTGAGCCTCGCGCCGCGCCGTCATCAGAAGACCTCGACCGCATCCCGAAGCACGGCCTCGCGCAGCCGCGGTCGCAGCGCGTCGGGGAACGCGAGATCGACCGGCCGGCCGAGGATCGCCGCGAGATCGGCCTTGAGATCCAGGAACGCGAACAGGCCGAACCGGCAGGCGGGATCGACCTCGATCAACAGGTCGACATCGCTCTCTGGCCCCAGATCGCCGCGTGCCGCCGACCCGAACAGAGCAAGGCGGGTCAGCCCGCGCCCTCGTAGCTCCTGCTCGTGCCGGCGCAGCAGCGCGAGGAATCGCGCGCGCTCCTCGAGCCCGGCTGTGATCGTTTCGACCGAAGCCGCCATGACGCCCTCATGCTGCCACGCGAGCCGCGCACTCGTCGAGTGGCGACCCGCCGAACCGCCGGTGGGCCGCTGCGCTCCAGCGCCGGTGCGACACGGGCGGCATCAGTTGACGACGTTGCCCGAGCCCTTGATCTGCGTGACCTTGTGCCCTTCACCCGAGACGTTGGCGATCATCGTCGTGACGTCCCGGCCGCCCACCGCTCGGATCTCGCCGACCAGCTTTGCCAGCTCATCCTTGAACGCCGGATCGGCCTCCAGCGCCTTCCTCAATTCCTTTCTCACGGCCCCCTGGTTGTCCTGGTCCGCCGGCGCCTGCTCGAAATCGGCCAGGTCCTTGGCTGCGCCCGTCCCGGTCAGCTTCGCCTTGACCTTGTCGTAGAGCTTGACGATCTTCCCGCCGGCCTCGCCGCCGACCTTCTTGGCCAGCTCCGTGCCGCCCTCGGCCAGATACGGCGCCATCAGCGCCACCGCCGCACCTGCCAACGTCACCGGGTCCATTCTCCAGCCCTCCCTAGTCGCTTCGCACGCTTGCACTCGGCGCCCCACCTCGTCGTCACTGGCCCGCCTCGTCCGCCGGCGACTCCTGCGTGCGCTGCAACACCTCGGCGATCGGCGCGAGCAGCTCGACATCGGGCTCGCGCCCGAACTTCTCGCAGCGACGGACGTAGTCTCGGACGATCGTCAGCGCTCGGTCGGCCCAAGCCTGCGGCAGCGCCAGGAACGGTCCAGCGATGGCACGAACTGCCTCTTCGTCACTCGCGACCGCTTCCTCAGCGCGATCCAGTTCCTCGAACCGGTCCGCCAGCACCAAGAGCGACAACGCCAGGTCGGGCCGATAGGCATCGGGCGCGCTCGCCGCCAGCTCGCGGCGGATGGCGACCGCCTCCTGCGCCGGCGCGAGCGCCGCCTGGCGCTGGCCGACCTCGCTCAAGCAATTGGCCAGGTTGTTGAGGGCCGAAGCCAGAGCGGGCCGATAGGCATCGGGCGCGCTCGCCGCCAGCTCGCGGCGGATGGCGACCGCCTCCTGCGCCGGCGCGAGCGCCGCCTGGCGCTGGCCGACCTCGCTCAAGCTTTTAGCCAGGTTGTTGAGGGCCGCAGCCAGATCGGGCCGATAGGCATCGGGCGCGCTCGCCGCCAGCTCGCGGTAGAGGTCCGCCGCCTGCTGCGCCGGCGCGAGCGCCGCCTGGCGCTGGCCGACCTCGCTCAAGCGAATGGCCAGGTTGTTGAGGGCCGAAGCCAGATCGGGCCGATAGGCATCGGGGGCGCTCGCCGCCAGCGCGCGGTAGAGGTCCGCCGCCTCCTGCGCCGGCGCGAGCGCCGCCTGGCGCTGGCCGACCTCGCTCAAGCGAATGGCCAGGTTGTTGAGGGCCATCGCCAGATCGGGCCGATAGGCATCGGGCGCGCTCGCCGCCAGCGCGCGGTAGAGGTCCGCCGCCTCCTGCGCCGGCGCGAGCGCCGCCTGGCGCTGGCCGACCTCGCTCAAGAACACGGCCAGGTTGTTGAGGGCCATCGCCAGATCGGGCCGATAGGCATCGGGCGCGCTCGCCGCCAGCGCGCGGCGGATGGCGACCGCCTCCTGCGCCGGCGCGAGCGCCGCCTGGCGCTGGCCGACCGCGCTCAAGCGTACGCCGAGATTGCTCAAGTATCTGGCCAGCGCCGGCAGCCGATGCCGATCGCCCTTCGTCACTGCGTCTCGCAGCTGATCGGTCACTCTTTCGGTCAGCCGGACGGCGTGCTCCAGCAGCGCAGACGAAGTCCGCGGCAAGGTGTCTGCGAGCAGCATCAGCTGGTCGAGATCGACCCCATCGCGATCGATCAGAACGTCGAGCCAGGCGAGCGGCGCCTGGTGACCGGCGCCGGCGAAGTCCTGCGCGGTCCGGATGATGGTAGCTGCGACCGGCTGGCCGGCCTGCGCGAAGGCGCGACGGACCAGGTCGGCGCTTCGCCCGGCGAGCGGCTCGAACGCCTTCAGGATCGCCGCCTCGCCGATCATGTCGGGCAGGATCGGCTCGATCCGGTCCTCGCCGCCAGCCAGAGCCGTCGCCAGCAGATCGATCAGCTCCGCCGGATCGCCGGCCGAGCCCCGGCCGATCGCATCCCTTTCCTGCGCCGCAGCCGCTTCGGCCCGCTCCCGATCGAGCCCACGACACAACGTGGCGTACGCCGCCAGGTGCTTGACCAGCGTCTGGCGGTTTCGGTCCTGTCCGGCGAAGGTCGCCACCCGGCGCAGCTCGCGCTCGGCCAGCTCGAACGCCAGATCGGTGCGCCCGAGCGAGAGGACATGCGCCATGCCGATGTCCGCGGCCATCATCGCCGCCATCATCAAAAACAGCGGCTCTCCGCCCCAGGTCAGGTCGAGTAGCTGCCGATCGGAGAGCGCCTGGCTGTCGACGTCGCCGCTCGTTGAGGCTTTCTGCGTAAGCACTCGCTCGACGATCCTTCGCCGCTCGTCGGCGTCGGCGATCGGTTGCAGCGCGATCGGCTTGGCCGGATCGAGCAGGCGCTCGATGCCGCGCTCACCGAACCCGCCGGGGGCAAAGACCGTCTGCCACCAGCCCGCGCCCGCGTCCGCCTGCCGCTCGAGCAGCAGCAGGCGCAGTCGCTCGGTGGCCGGGCCCGAATAGTCCGCAAGCTCGCCGAGCCAGCCGCAGAGCGGCACAGCGTGGCTCGCCGCGTAGTCGATCACGACCAGCGCCGGCCTCTGCCAACCCCAGGTCGAGAGGTTCTGCGCACCGAGAAACCGGCGCAGCTCGAGGTCGCGAACGAAGCCCGCATCCCAGTCCTTCTGCACTTCCTCGCACAGCTCGAGCGCCACGCGCGTCTTGCCGCTGCCGGCGCGCCCGGTCAGCACCCGCACCGAGATCGCCTGCTCCGAGTCGAGCCAGGCCCGAAGATCGGCAAGCTCCGGCTGCCGCCCGACCAGCGGAATCCACAACGCATAGGGGGTCAGCCGATCAGCATCGCTGCGGACCTCGCGCAGCTTCAGGAAGCGCGTCAGCGTGAGGTGGGCGAGACCTTTGAGGTTGACCGTGTTGCGGTCGCCCTCGATCTGCACGACGATGTTGCCGGCGCCGTGAACGTCAGCCCGCTGTTCCATCGCAAGGCGCCATTTCGCTCAAATCACCTCCACCCACGGTTCCATGCTACCCCGGATCGCCACCCGGTGCCAGTCGCTTCCCACCCCTTCCCCGACGGCGCCACCTATGACACCCTTCTGTGCCCTACCGTCCCATGGAGGTTCGCATCCACCGACTCTCAACCATGCGATTGACTTACCATTGCTTCCAGAAATGCCAAGTCATAAGTCAACAATATGCAACCGTTTGCTGAAATTTCCACAGTAAATATCACGCTGATGACCGGTTGGATTGGCGACAATCGGATTGATCTTCGCTTGAAAGGGTTGATTTTTCGGGCTTAACTTATGGCAGGAGGTCACACATCTGAATCAAACAGGACACACTTAGTTCACAGCCTCAAGAAAAAGACGCATCAGAGTCGTCGCATCGATAGTGAATCGGCCATCGTTCCTCTGCCCACGGATGCTGCCTGTGCTGTTTCAGCCGGAAGCGGGACTGTTCTATCTCAAGAGCGGCGCCGGCGCTCCGGCTGCCGTGTGCAGTAGAATATTGAGAGCGCGCCGGCCGATCATCTGATGTCGACTGGAATTCGGACCGCCCGACGCTCGCAAGTCGAGCGGCGCCGAATACTTGCGGCATCAATGGATTGAGCCAGCTCGCCGCTCAGTTGCGCAATCTTAGGTTGTGGGGGTCGTAAGGCAATTCCGCGATCACGGTCACCCTGTGCCGCTTGCCCAGGATGGCTATCTCGAGCTCGCTGCCAATCCCGGAAAGCTCGGGGCGGACCATGGCCAGCGCCAGCGATTTTCCGAGTCGAAAGCCATAGTTGCCGCCGGTCGCCCGCCCGACCAGGTTTTTCCCCTCGTAGATCGGGTTGTTGCCGAGCGCGTCCGCGTCGGTCACGTCATGGACCTCCAGGGTCACGAACGCGTGGGAAAAACCGCGCGCGCGCCAGGCCAGCAGCGCATCGCGGCCGATGAAGTCGCCTTTGTCCGGGTGAACGAAGCGCTCCAGGCCGGACTCGTAGGCCGCGTACTCGATCGACAGCTCGGTGCCGATCAGCCGGTAGCTTTTTTCGATCCGCAGGCTGTCCATCGCGCGGATGCCGAACGGCTTCAGGCCGAGACCCTCGCCGGCCGCCGTCAAGACATCGAAAATATGGTTCTGGTACTCGAGGCCGTGGTGCAACTCCCAGCCCAGCTCGCCGACGAAATTGACCCGCAGCGCCCGGGTCGGCGCCTGGCCGACCACGATCTCCCGACCCGTCAGCCACGGAAACGCCTGGTTCGAAAAATCGGCCTCGCTGACCCGCTGCAGGAGCTCGCGCGACCTGGGCCCGGCGACCACCAGCACGCCGATCGCGTTGGTCAGGTTTTCGAACTGGACCGAGCCGTCCTGCGGCATCTGCCTGGTCAGCCAGTCGTGGTCGAGGCGCTGCCAGGCGCCGGCCGACACCAGATAGAAGCTTTCCGGACCCTCGCGCATGATCGTGAACTCGGAGTGCACGCCGCCCCGGCGGTTGAGCGCGTGGCAAAGGTGCACCCGGCCGATTTTGCCCGGGATTCGGTTGGCGACCAGCCGGTCGAGAAACGCCTCGGCGCCGGGGCCGGAGACCCGCGCCTTGGCGAACGCGGTCATGTCGAGCAGGCCGACGTTTTCCTCGACGTTCCGGCACTCGTTGCCGACGTGCTCGAACCATTTCGAGCGGCGGAACGACCAGTGGTCCTGCTGCGCGATGCCCTTGGGCGCGAACCAGTTCGGCCGCTCCCAGCCGGACTTCTGGCCGAAGACGGCACCCCGGTCCTGCAGCCGCTGGTAGCAGGGAGACGTGCGCAGGGGCCGGCCGGCCGCGCGCTCCTCGTCCGGGTAGTGGATCGTGAACACGTTGGCGTAGGCCTCCTCGGCCTTGACTCGGAGATAAGCCTTGGACGCGTAGTCGCCGAACCGGCGCGGGTCGACGCCCAGCATGTCGATCGTGGGCTCGCCCTCGATGATCCATTCGGCCAGCTGCCAGCCGGCGCCGCCGGCCGCGGTGATGCCGAAGCTGTGGCCCTCGTTCAGCCAGAAGTTCCTGAGCCCCCAGGCCGGGCCGATGATCGGGCTGCCGTCCGGGGTGTAGGGGATGGCGCCGTTGTAGACCCGCTTGACCCCGACCTCGCCGAACGCCGGCACCCGGTGGATCGCGGCCTCGATGTGCGGCGCCAGACGCTCGAGGTCGTCCGGGAACAGCTCGTATTCGGCATCGGCGCGCGGGCCGTCCGGGTAGCAGCAGGGCGCCCCCGCTCGTAGGGCCCGAGCAGCAGGCCGCCCGCCTCCTCGCGCAGGTACCAGGAGCCGTCGCTCTCGCGCAGCACCCCCAGCTCGGGCAGGCCCTGCTGCTGGCGGCGCACGATCTCCGGGTGCGGCTCGGTCACGATATATTGATGCTCGACCGGCAGCACCGGCACGTCGAGCCCGACCATCGCCCCGGTCCGGCGCGCGAAATTGCCGGTCGCGCTGACCACGTGCTCAGCCAGGATCTGGCCCTTGTCGGTCGTGACCAGCCACTCGCCGGACGGCTTCTGCGCGATCCCGGTGACCGTGGTCTGGCGATAGATTTCGGCGCCGGCGTTGCGGGCGCCGCGCGCGAGCGCCTGGGTCAGGTCGGCCGGCTGGATGTAGCCGTCCTCCGGATGGCGGATCGCACCGACCACGCCCTCGATATTGCAGAGCGGCCATATTTCTCGAACTTGTTGCGGGGTCAGAAACTCGACCTCGACCCCGATCGTCGCGGCGACGCCGGCGTATTGCTGATACTCGTCCATCCGGTCCCGGTTGAGGGCAAGCCGGATGTTCGAGACCTTGCGCAAGCCGACGTCCTGGCCGGTCGCGGCCGCGAGCGTCTGGTAGAGCCCGATTGAGTGTTTGTGGATCTGGCCGACCGAATAGCTCATGTTGAACAGCGGCAGCAGCCCCGCCGCGTGCCAGGTGGAGCCGGAGGTCAGCTCCTTGCGCTCGACCAGCACCACGTCCGACCACCCCTTCTTCGTCAGCTGGTAGAGCGTCGCGACCCCGACCGCGCCGCCGCCGATCACCACGACCCGCGCCTGGCTCTTCATCTCCCGCCCCCGTTTGCCCGCCTCGTCCGGCGCCGCAGTTCCGAACGCCGCACCATACCGCCGCCTGGGTCCAGGCGTCCAACTCTTGCCGGAAAGCGGCGGGCCGGCGCGCGGCCGGATCGACTGGACTTTCGCGCGCCAGGCAGGTTAGCTGCGATCATCGGGACGCAAGCGAGACCCGAACGGCATCGAAAGAGCCGCCGATGCGTATCACGCGATCCGGCAACGGGGCTAGCACATGGCAGGGCGTCTGTTGCTGATCGGGCTCGATGCCGCCGAGCCACGGTTGATCGAGCGCTGGACGGACGACGGGTCGCTTCCGATATTGCGCGAGCTGCTCGAGCGCGGCGCCTACACGCGCCTGCGGTCGACCGCGGACTGGCTGGTCGGATCGACCTGGGCGACGTTCTATACCGGCCGCCCCCGGCCGAGACCGGGTTCTACCACTCGGTCGTCTGGCTGCCCGAGCGGATGCGCCGCGTCCGGCCGCGACCCGAGCATCTGGCGCTGGCGCCGTTCTGGCGGACGCTGAGCGCGAAGGGCCCCCGGGTCATCGCGTTCGACGTGCCGATCACCAAGCGGTCGGAACCGTTTCACGGCCTCGAGATCAACGGCTGGGCCAGCAACGATCTGCTGGCTGCGCCGGGCGCCTATTCCGCTGGCCTGTTCGAGCGGCTCCAGCGGCGCTTCGAGCGGCCCGTCCAGCACCAGGAGAACTACGGGCTGGCGCCGTTCGACGATCTGCTGGCCTTCGACGATCAGGTGCACACCGCGCGCGCGGTGGCCCGGCTCGGCGCCGCGCCGCTGCGTGAAGAGCCTGGAATTTGGCGCTGATCGCCGTTCAGTCGACCCACACCGGCGGGCAGCGGCTGTGGAACGATCGCGGCGTCCTGGGCGAGGTGCCGAGCGCCCGGCGCGATGCGTTCGATCATGCGCTGAAGGACATCTACATCGCCTGTGATCAGGCGGTCGGCGAGCTGATCGAGGCATCGCCGCCCGTTATTACGGTCCTGGTGGTAGCCCTCCACGGCATGGGCCCGAATCGCTGCCGGACCGATTATCTCGGCACCATGCTCGAGCGAACCCTGACCCGGTCGAGGCACGGTACCCATGCCCGCGCTTCGAAGGACCGCATCGCCCATGGCCTGCGCGGCCTGCTGCCAGCTGACCTGCGCTACGCCCTCAAATGCCGCATGCCGGTCGCCTGGCGGGATGCGCTCGCGGTCTACTGGCGCATCGGCAGCCACGACTGGCGTCAGACCCGGGCGTTCAACCTGTTCTCGGAGCTGATCGGCTACGTGCGCGTCAACCTGCGTGGCCGCGAGCGTCTGGGGCGGGTCGCCCACGGCGGCGAGTACGATCAGGTCCTGGCCGAAGTCGAGGACGGTCTTGGCACCTTCGTCGATGCCGACACCGGCCGGCCGATTGTCGGGACCACGGCCCGGGCCGACCAGCTGTTCGGGACCGGCGCCAAACGGCACCTGATGCCGGATCTGCTGATCCGCTGGGACGAGACCGAGGCGGCGCACCGGGCGATCAGCTCGCCCCGGTTCGGCGACATCGCCTGGCCGACCCCCGGCCGGCACCCGACCGGCCGCAGCGGCAATCATCGGGATCAGGGGTTCCTGCTCGCCGCTGGGCCAGGAATCAACGCTGCCGCCGCGCTGGGCGATCCGCATATCGTCGACCTCGCGCCGACCATCCACGCCCTGCTCGGCGTCCCGGCCCCGACCGGGTTCCAGGGCAGCCCGCTGCCGCTCCGGACGCCCGCCGAGGCCCCACGGGCGCGGGCGGTCGATCATTCCGCCGGGTTTGTGCCCCGGACCTGACCGGCGGTCGCCCTGGCCGCGTGTCTGCGACCAAATGGCCGAGACCCGGGTCCCGCACGCCGGCTCGCGTTGACGACCAGAGCGCCTGCGATAGGATGCCCGCCAAATGGCGCGCCTGCGGGCGGCCGGGGGAAGGATGGAATGAAGATCACCGCCGTCGAGGCGCTCTACCTGCGGCTGCCCCAAATCCAGGCGCGCACGGACAGCTCGCAGGACGCGCTCTTGATCCGGATCGAGACCGACGCGGGCATCATCGGCTGGGGCGAGGTCGATGGCTGCCCCTGGGTAGTCAAGGCGATCGTCGAGGCGCCGATGTCGCACACGCTGGTCACGGGGCTGCGCGCGCTCTTGATCGGCGAGGACCCGCTCGAGACCGCTCGGCTGTGGCAGAAGATGTACCAGCGCACGCTCTACTACGGGCGCGAGGGCGCGGTGATCCAGGCGATGGCCGGGATCGACCTGGCGCTTTGGGACATCAAGGGCAAAGCGCTGAAGCAGCCGGTCTGGAAGCTGCTCGGCGGCCGCCACCGGGATCGCCTTAGGGTCTACGCCTCGAACATGTTCCAGTTCACGGCGGGGGCGACCGCGGATCGGGTCAGGAGCGCCAAGGACGCCGGCTTCACCGCCGCCAAGTTTGGCTGGGAGCCGTTCGGGCGCGACCCGAAGACCGACTGCGCCTATCTGGACGCGATGCGTGCGGCCGCCGGCGACGACTTCGACCTGATGCTGGACGTGGGCCTCGTCTGGGACGCGACCACGACGATCCAGCGGGCGAAGCTGTTCGAGCCCTACGGCCTGTTCTGGATCGAGGAGCCGCTGCCGCCCGACGACCTCGACGGCTACCGCCGGGTCAGCCGGGCGATCAGCCAGCGGCTGGCGGCCGGCGAGGAGGAATGCACGCTGCGCGGCTTTGCCCGCCTGATCGACGAGGGCGGCATCGGCCTTGCCCAGATCGACCTCACCCGCTGCGGCCTGACCCAGGCGATGCAGATCGCCGTCCATGCCGCGAGCCGGGGGGTGGCGGTCGCCAACCACAACTTCACGACCGATATCAACACCGCGGCCTCGCTGCACTTCCTCGCGGCGGCGCCGAACGCGCTGATCCTCGAATACTGCGTCGAGCCCTCGGAGATCTCGCGCCGGCTGATCAAGAACCCGATCCGCCTCGAGGACGGCTACATGCGGGTGCCCGAAGAGCCGGGACTGGGCGTCGAGCCCGACATGGCGGTCGTGGAAAAGTACCTCGTGCGCGCTTGACGAGGAGCCGGCAGCAACAACCCGACGCGCATCTGGCTGAGCGTCAGCCGATCCGGCGCCGGGCGACAGAGGACGAATTGGCGCATGCGTTGTCTGATCATTGCTCTGGCCGGCCTCGCCGCCGCGTTCGGCGGCGCCGGCATTGCCGCCTCGCAGGCGGAGGAGTTCTTCCAAGAGACCCAGCCGATGTTCGAGAACTGCGCCGACGGCTCGCTTGAGCGGGTGCGCGAGGAGGGCATCGTGCTCGGCGAATCGGTGATCGCGCCGCATTCGATCCTCGATCCCAACACCAAGGAAGCGAGCGGCATCGACGTCGAGATCAACAACGCCGTGCTCGACTGGCTGGGGGTCGAGAAGCGAACGATCGAGTGGATGCCCTGGGAATCGCAGATTCCGGCGCTGCTGTCGGGGCGGACCGATGTGATTGCGCAGAACATCCACGTCAACCCGGAGCGCATCAAGGTGATCAGCTTCACGACGCCCGCCTGGTGGTACGGCCCGGTCGTGCTGGTCGAGAAGGGCAACCCGGACGGCATCGACTCCTACGACGACTTCAAGGGCAAGACGGTCGGCGCGATCTCGGGCTCGGCCGCCGAGGCCTATCTGCGCCGGATCGGCGTTTCAAACCCAGCCGTTCAAGTCCGAGCTCGAGGAGCTGCAGAGCCTGAGCCAGGGCCGGGTCAAGTACGTGGTCGACGACGACGTGATCTTCACCGTGTTCGAGCACGAGAACCCGGGCAGCAACATCGAGGCGCTCTGGAGCATCCCGACGCCCGAGGACATCATCTACGGCGGCGGCTACGGCGGCGCCCGCTACGGCATCCGCAAGGAGGACTGCCAGCTGCGGGTCGCCTACTCGACCGCTCTGGCCGAGCTGCGCGCCAACGGCTTCGTCAGCTCGGTGCTGAAGAAGTACGGCCTCTCCGATCGCAACCTGGTCTGGTTCAAGCTCAATCCGTAACGCGGCGCCGTCCCGGGCCGGGCTGCGCCCGGCCCGGGGCCCGCCCGGGCGCCCGCCCGCGATGGAGCTGTTCAACCCCGAGGTCGCGATCGAGGCGCTGGGCCCGCTGCTCGCCGGCCTGCTGCTGACCTGCCAGCTGACCGTGCTGGTGATCGCTCTCAGCCTCGGGCTCGGCCTGTTCGTAGCGCTCGGCCGGATGTTCGGGCCGCGGCCGGTCGTCTGGCTCGTGATCAGCTATATCGAGGTGATGCGCAATACGCCGCTCTTGCTGCAGCTGATCTACGTCTACTACGTGCTGCCCGAGATCGGGATCCGGCTCGACAGCTTCTCGGCCTCGGTGATCGCGCTCACGCTCAACTACTCGGCCTACATTTCCGAGGTTTACCGCTCGGGCATCCAGGGCATCGGCAAGGGCCAGGGCGATGCCGCGGCCGCGCTCGGCATGACCCGGGCGCTGGCGCTGCGCCGGATCATCCTGCCCCAGGCGGTCCGCCTGGTGGTCCCGGCGCTCGGCAACTATCTGATCTCGCTATTCAAGGACACCGCGCTCTGCTCGGTCGTCAGCGTCCAGGAAGTGCTGTTCAGCGCCCAGCTGATCGCCGCCCGCAACTACCAGTACTTCACGCTCTACACGGTCGTGGGCATCCTCTACTTCGTCGTCGGGTTCGCGGCCGCGCGCCTGGTCAACCACCTCGAGGCGCGCTCGCGCCAGGGCTATCGCCGCCGGCGGCGGCGGCCGGCGTGAGCGGCAACCCCGATCATCGCCAGCCGATGGTCGAGGCGCTGGACCTGCACAAGTCGTTCGGCCACATCGAGGTCTTGAAGGGGGTGAGCCTCGCGGTCGCCAAGGGCGAGGTGATCTGCGTGATCGGCCCCTCGGGCTCCGGCAAGTCGACGCTGCTGCGCTGCCTGAACTGGCTGGAGGTGCCCGAGCGCGGCCTGGTCCGGATCGACGGCGAGCCTGCCTACCGCGAGCAGGCGGACGGCCGCACCCGCCTGCAGGCGCCAAGGCGGATCGCGGCGATCCGGGCCACGGTCGGCATGGTCTTCCAGGCGTTCAACCTGTTTCCGCACCTGACCGCGCTCGAGAACGTCATGGAAGCGCCGGTGCACGTGCTCAAGCGGCCGAAGCGCGAGGCGCGCGCGGCGGCCCAGGCGCTGCTCGCCCAGGTCGGCCTCGCCGACCGCGCCGACCACTATCCGGAAGAGCTCTCGGGCGGCCAGCAGCAGCGGGTCGCGATCGCCCGGGCACTGGCGATGGGCCCGAAGGCCATGCTGTTCGACGAGGTCACGAGCGCCCTCGACCCGGAGCTGGTCGGCGAGGTCCTGAGCGTGATGCGCGACCTCGCCGCGCGCGGCATGACGATGATCGTCGTCACCCACGAGATGAACTTCGCCCGCCAGGTCTGCGAGCGCGTGATCTTCATGGACCAGGGTGTGATCGCCGAGGAAGGCGTCCCGGCCGAGATCTTCACCCGCCCGACCGAGCCCCGCACCCGCGCCTTCCTCCGCGAGATCCTCGCGCGCTGATTTTTCCAACGTTCGCGAGATGAGAAATCCTCATGACCCTTGGAGGCGGCGCGAAGCTCTGCCAGACGCTCCAAAGTCTCCATCTCCGCTGGAGATTGATCCGGATTGATGCCATACCTAAACCGGAATGGCCGCTTGGCGCTGCGGCTTTGGTTTTGGCTGCGACTTGAATTGGCCGGATTTGACCTGCTCCCCTGCTGGATCCCTCGCTTGATATGGAAGTCCGTCATCAGGAGACGGACGATGAGGAAGAGCCGGTTCAGCGAGGGGCAGATGATCGGGGTGCTGCGTGAGCAGGAGAGCGGCGCGACGACGGCGGAGGTCTGCCGCCGGCACGGGATCAGCGAGCAGACCTTCTATCGGTGGAAGGCGAAGTACGGCGGGATGGGCCTCTCGGATGCGCAGCGTCTGAGGAGCCTCGAGGACGAGAACCGGCGGCTGAAGAAGCTGCTGGCGGAGTTGATGCTGGACGTCGCGGCGCTGAAGGATCTTCTGGCAAAAAACTGAGCTCGCCTGCGGCGCGGCGTAGGGCGGCGCGGCGTCTGATGGCGGCGCACGGCTTCTCGCAGCGCCACGCCTGCAGGCTGATCGAAGTGGACCCGAAGACGGTGCGGCGAGCGCCGGTGACGGATGCGCCGGAGGTCCGCCAAAGGCTGCGCGACCTGGCCGGCGAGCGCCGGCGCTTCGGCTACCGACGGCTCGGCATTCTGCTGGCGCGGGAGGGAGTGACGATGAACCACAAGAAGCTCTACCGGCTCTACCGCGAGGAAGGGCTGACCGTTCGCCGCCGGCGTGGCCGCAAACGGGCCACCGGCACGCGCGCACCGAGCACGCTCCCGCAGGAACCGAACCAGCGCTGGTCGCTCGACTTCGTCGCCGACGTGCTATCCGGGGGCCGGCGGTTTCGGGTTCTGGCCATCGTGGATGACTTCACGCGCGAGGCGCTCGCTCTGGCCGTCGACACCTCGATCGGCGGCGAGCGGGTCGTGCGCGAACTCGACGCTCTGATCGCCCGGCGCGGCCGACCGGCGACGATCGTCAGCGACAACGGCACTGAGCTGACCTCGCGGGCCGTGTTGGGCTGGACCAACCGGATCGGCATCGTGTGGCACTACATCGCGCCCGGCAAGCCGGTCAGAACGCTTTCGTCGAGAGTTTCAACGGCAAGTTCCGCGACGAGTGCCTGAACGAGGAGGTGTTCGCCAGCCTGATCGAGGCGCGCGCCGTGATCGAGCGCTGGCGGTTCGACTACAACCAGGTGCGACCGCACTCGGCCCACGGCGGCCTGACACCCCAGGCGGCGCACCTCCGGTCCGCGGGCGACCGGCTGCGCAACCCCGACCTGCTCCGCCGGTCGCCCGCTACCATCGAGGCGCCGGAGCCGCTATGAGCAACCAGGGACTCTCATTGCCGGTGCGGGATCGAGGGGAGCAGGTCAGATTTGTCGCCAAAAGGCTCACTATTCGAGATAATTCCAGGAGCCCAAGGATCAATAATGCGTTATAAAAACTGGTTTTGGCGACGAATTACGTCACCAGAGTACTCAGATATGTGCCTCTTTATACTTGACGGCGTGCGCAGGAGAGCACACTTCTGTGACCTTAATGATTGAAGCAATCGTAGCGAAGTCGGGAAATCAGGGATGGTCAATGATCTCCATCTCCAGCGTCCGTGTCTGGTTGATCGCTGCGGGTTCATGCCGAAGATTTCCGCGAGCCGGATTCCCTCCGCCGCGGCCGAAGATTGATATGGAGGCCCCGGGGTTGGCGATTGATGCGAACGGGGAGTGCACAGATGTCACGCATTGGTGCCCATTCCAGGCGATCCGCCCCGAGTTGCCGGTTCGTGCTTGCGAGGCGTTGTGCTCAAGCAAGGCTACCTGAGCGGATCAGAGGTTCGCGACGCCGGAGCGCACCCACCCCGGACCACACCCCCCATGCAAGGCCGCACCCCCATGCCAGGCCTTCATCGACGGCCTCCCACCAAGCTCGACCCAGGAGGACACCACCCCACCACCAACTCAAAGCAAGGCCGCCTGACCCCAGCGGCAATGTTCAGACGATTACCCTCTCTGTATACCCGGTTGCTCAGCACCTAACAACCTAATCCAACCAATCCGATACCGGCTGAGCTTGCCGCCAATCGCCCCCTTCTTCGCCCTCTAGCTGACACACATGTACCATGTTTGTACCAAACGGGATGGTTGTAGAAAGCATGGCGTATCCCAGCACGGCTGACGATCCGGTCCCAACGCTCGGAAACACACATTCCCCTCGGATTGTAATTCTCCAACTCACCGAGAAATTCGCCCGCCCTTCTTTTCCTCCCAATGGACATCTAAACTCGATTGTCTCTCGCCGTATCTGCTGTGGTTCGACAATAATCCCCTCAAACAATCGCCTGCTCTCCCACCTAAGTCGCGCCAGCTGCGCCTGCGCCGCCGGCGATTGCTCCCGCAGCCAGTTGGCGGCTAACCGGGCCTCCTCCTCTAGAAAGTCCAGGGAATTGACTAAATGGGTTCCGACCAATACTATAGAATTCGCTGCCGCCCTCGCCAGCCCAGTTTTCCTGGCCGCCTCGCATCTCATTTCCTTCACCAAGCAAACCTCGTATTTGGAACAATTCACCAAATATACTGGAATAACTATCGCAAAGTACTGCCTGTCATCTTCCTGACCGAATGTCATCCCCACTCTTGTTCCGAAATAAGTCATAACTTCGCGCTTATCCGCAATCTTCAATATAAATCCCTTTCCGCTGCGCAGGGCCTCGGCCACGAGCGGTTTCGCTACAACTGTGAATACATCCATTGTATCTTGGGCCGTGCTAAGCTTCCAGCTCAACCACGCCACGTCGGTACTCCTCCTTAACCGCAGCTACTCTCTCCAGCGTTGCTGTAGAAGGTACCGTCACACGCACATCCTCTCCGCCCTCGTCAAGTATACGCCTGAAGAGCCGCCCCAGACCATCTACCACTACCAAGCCGATGCTTTTTGGTACCACTTCCTTTTTGAAAGCCGCGAGCACCTGGCGGCCACGGAGGTCGGCGATCTCTTTGATCTCGGCCCGCCTCAGCACGTCCGCCAATCCCAGTACACGGCCTGTTAATTCCTCGGCGTCAATCGGCAGCGCGCAGTTAGCAAACGTCTCTAATTCTGCACTAAACCGAGCCCTATGATGAGCCCCTACTGGATGGTGCTCGGTCGGGGGCGAAACATCGAAAGACATCATGTAGTTAAAAATTGCTCGCCTTACAATACGACCGTTGTACAAACTTCCTCTATAGGAGAGCCGGACGTTCGAGCCGTCCTCAAAATCCTCCGGAGATCCGGTGTCCGTCCAGAGAATATCCTTTCGCACCATCGCCTCCAACTGCCCCCGAACGGCTTCCTTGGAATACCCCCAGTTCTCGAAAAAGCTTTTCAATTGCGCGACTTGCACGAGAAGGCCATTCCGAGACCCGAGAAACTGCAAAAGTCTGATGCCGACGAGGCAGTCGCTTGAACCGTTATCCTGCCCAGCTGAATAGGGATTAAAGAGCGGCGAGTGATCGGGAAAAAACATCAAATATTGGCGCAATCCAAGCGCGGTAATGCAGTCATCAATCGTCAATCCGCTACCTTTCTTTCCAAGAATTGTTGTCTGAGCGTCGAAGCCTTCCAAACTAGGGCTGGAAAGAATCAGTTGCAATGTACGGAAAAGATCGCGAATACTATGGTTGCACCAGAGAAAGAGAAATTCATAGACGTCAGCATTCAGAAATGGGGATTCGAGCAGGGTGCGGCATAAGTGTCTCGATTGGCTGGTGCTGAGCGTTACCGCGAAGGGTCCCTGAATGATCTGGGTGCTGGCTGTTTGGCGTCGGGTGGAAAAAAATGATCGAACCGACGTCGCAGCAGCTCGCGTACATTGGGCGCTCTAAGTCTCATCTTCCAACGCGGTATAGTGGCATCGCGCAGATAATTTGAGAAGCCACGGACGTTGGTGTGGTCGCGCATGGCTACGATCAAGAGTGGGACGGTCTTATACTGTATCTCGATAAGGAATTGACGTAGATGATCTAGCACAGAGGGTCGAAGCTGGTCTATATTGTCTACGATGATAACGATGGCGTTTCGGTTGGGTTCGGAGAGCTTGTTGAGGCGTTCGCAAGCCAAGTCCAATGGCGCCTCTTTGAGAGCGGTAGTAATCGACTGCGCAATGTGATAGTCTCTTTTGGCGGAAGTACGTATGCGAAGCAGCGCGGTTCGATCGCGGGCAAACATTTTCGCGGTGTGAAAGATGGAGTCATCAAGATCGATTAATTGTTGGGGGGTCAAATGCCGCTCGATTGCTGAGTATACATCAGTTATGAAGTGGTGGTAGATGGCAGGCAAGGGATCGCGGTCGGGCGCCGTGAACGCACGCCAATCGGAGTAGATCGGTAATAGAGGGCCAAAGGGCTGGTTTTTAAAATGCGCATCGATGAGGTGTTTGAGAAATGTGGTTTTGCCGACACCCACGTCGCCGACGATGTGCAGCATTCGGCTGTCTTCGAGAACATTGAGAACTTGAAGTACTTCTTCTTCTTCGGCACAAAGATTGTCACAATCGTAGAGGCGAGGGGGAGTGGGGGAGCTTTGAGGAAAGAGCTCTTTGAAAGTTGGTCGCGCGTGTTCGTATACGAGGATGTGCGAGTTGGTGAACTTATCATCGAGCACGTGACCGATAATCGCGTCGAATTGTGCGAATAAGGGACGCGTTCGGCGCTCGAAATCAACGGCCGAGTAGCGGTCTGTGAGCTTCATTGCGTTTCTCTCGGTAGGGTACCCGGGCGTTGTATCGCTACGGGAAGTAGAGCAGAGGGAGAGGCAGCATGTCAAGGGGATGAGGTGGAATGCGGGGATTCGAGAGAGTAGGTTTAGTGTCCGCCGGTTGAAACCGGCTCGCATCGGGAAGTGGCGGGCGTTGCGGGTGACGAGGCGCAGGCCGTGAACTTCGGCGGTTGCGGCGATCAGGGCGTCTGGAATGCCGACGCCGTGGCTGCCCCGGTATTGAAAGCGGTAGCGGCCAGCAAGGCGCGCGATCGCCAGATTGACCTCGCGAACGTCGAGAACGCAGGCAGCGCCTCGATCCGGCGCTGCTCGCTGTCGTTCCGGACACCCGCGTACAGTTCCGCCATGGTGATGACCGAGATCGAAGCCGGCGAACTCGAGCCGCCTCAGCGCTTGAACCGCCGCATCACGATCGCGCAGGTAGTCGATCAGAACACAGTGTCGAGGAGCGCGCCGCTCACCTGCCGTACAATCGCTGCTCGCGCCGCTCCCAATCGGCGCGCAGGTCGGCATAGAGGTCGTCGAGGTCCTGGCGGTCGGCCCACATCCCGCGCACGCCTTCCAGCGCTTCGCTCCAGTCCTTGGGGCGATGCTCGGCGAGCAGGCGGTCGACCGCCTCGCGGATCAGCGCGCTCTGCCGACGGCCGCTGCTTTCGGCAAGACCCTTGAGGCTGCGGTCCTGCTCTTCCGTGAGGTAGTCCTGGGTCCGGACCATCGCTCGTCTCGCGGCATGTTATGTCCACCATATGTCAGCGCACCCAAGTCCAGGCAAGGTCTGGCGGTGTTAGCCCCGCTGGCCAAGCCAACCGCTGTACGGCGCGAGGGGGCGGCGCGCATGGAGGGGTGGGCGGCGTGGGCGGCAGCCGGCATCGAAAGCTGCGGGGTTGCTGGCCGCGAGGCGAGGCGCAGCGCGCCCGGAGTTGCGCACGTCGGCAGAGCGAGCGCCGCGGGGCCGGGCAGGTTTCGGTTGCCGGGGCGTTCGCGGAGCGCTTATTGTCCGCGGCGGCAAGGATGGTTGAGCGAGCTTGGAGGGAGCGATGGCGAAGGGTCAGAAACGAAGCAACCGCGAGGCCAAGAAGCCGAAGGCCGACAAGAAGAAGCCGCCGGCGTCGAGCGGCACCGTGCCGAGCGCGCTCAACAAGCCCAAGCCCGGCCGGCCGAGCCCCGACAGCAAGACCTAGCAGCGTTTCGCGGCTTCGTCCGGCCGCCGCAGCCGTCGCGGGTCGAGCCGGGCGGGACGGCGGATCAGGGTCGGCAGAAGGCGCTTGCCCGCGGCCCGCGCCCGGGGCAGATAGTCGCTGGCTGAATCAAAACCACCAACAACGGGTGCATGCCGATGTCGCTTTCGATGTATCAGGCCTCGGTGCCGGCCTTCGTCCAGACGCTGGGCGGCCTTGCCGGGGTCCTGGCCAAGGCCGAGACCCACGCCGCCGAGCGCAAGATCGACCCCGCGGTCCTGCTCGGCTATCGGCTGGCGCCCGACATGTTCCCGCTGGTCCGGCAGATCCGGATCGCGGCCGACTTCGGCAAAGGCTGCTGCGCCCGGCTGGCCGGCGTCGAGATCCCGAGCTATGCCGACGACGAGACCAGCTTTGCCCAGCTCAGGGCGCGGATCAGAAGGACCGTCGAGTTCGTCCAGAGCTTCGAGCCGGGCGCGCTCGACGGCTCGGAGGAGCGCGAGATCGCGCTCACGGTCGGGGGCCAGCCGATGACCTTCAAGGGCCAGCAGTATCTGGTCAACTTCGTGCTGCCGAACTTCTATTTCCACACGACCGCGGCTTACGCGATTCTCCGGCACGCCGGCGTGCCGCTCGGCAAGCGCGACTACCTGGGCACCAGCTGAGCCGGCGCACGGTCGGGGCGAGGCCAGGAGTACGGCCCGGGCGGTCAGCGAATGTCGGAAAAATCGATCTGGACGCCGTATTCGCGGCCGGCGTCCTCGAGCCAGCTCCAGGCGTAGTCGGCAAACGAGCGGGCGACGTAGAGGTCGAAGGTCGGGCCGGTGAGCGGGTCGTCGGCGCGCAGGTGGAGCAGGACGTCGGCCTTGGCGAGCAGGCTCTGGGCGCAGCGGCCGGGTCCGAACGCGCGCGGGTGCAGGTCGAGCGGGCAGCCCTTGGCGAGCAGCTCGCGGGCGCTGGGTCCGGCGAGCGTGAGCGCGACCCGGCCGTCGGTCACGTCTGTAAGTGCGGTGTGGCTGCCGGCCAGCGCCTGGCGCAGCGTATTGATGAAGAAGGTCGCATCGTCGGCCGGGCAGGTCAGCAGCCACTGATCGGGACCGAGCCAGAGCGCGGTGCTCGAGCCCTTGGCGGTGGCGGTGTTCGGCTCGGTCGGCAGCAGCAGGTCGAGGGCGCGGCCGATGCCGCGAAGCAAGGCGCGATCGGCCGGATCGCCGCGCAGGTCGATCTTGCCGAGGCCCGCGCGCTCGGCCAGCCGAATGCCGCGCGCCCGGCGCCGCTCCGGCGCCAGCGCGCCGTGCCGGACCAGCCGCTCAGCCATGCAGCCTGGTTCCTTCCGGGTCCAAGAAAACCGGCTCGGTGACGGTCAGGGCGACGGTCCGGCCGAGGAGCGGCGCGTAGAGCTTGTGGCCGATCCGGGCGCGGCCGTCCGCGACCAGAGCGAGCGCGAACGACCGCCCGAGGTTGGGACTGAAGTAGGCCGAGGTGACGTGGCCGAGCATGGTCATCGGCACCGTCTGGCCGGGATCGGCGACCAGCTGGGCGCCCTCCTCGAGGCGTGCCGCCGGGTCGTCGGGCAGCAGGCCCACGAGCTGCCTGCGCCCGGGCTCGACGAGATCGGCGCGCGCGAGCGAGCGCTGGCCGATGAAATCCGGCTTCTGGCGGCCGACGATCCAGGCCATGCCGAGGTCGTCCGGCGCGATCGTGCCGTCGGTCTCTTGGCCGGCGATGATGTAGCCCTTCTCGGCGCGCAGCACGTGCATCGCCTCGGTGCCGTAGGGCGTGATGCCGTAGCTGGCGCCGGCGGCCAGGCAGGCCTGCCACAGCGCCAGACCATAGCTCGCCGGGATCTGGATCTCGTAGCCCGGCTCGCCGGTGAAGCTGATCCGGAAGACCCGCGCCGCCACGCCCAGCACACCGGCCTCGCGGACGCTCATGTGGGGGAAGGCCTCGGGGCTCACGTCGAGGCCGGGGACCAGCTCGGCCAAGAGCGTGCGCGCGTTGGGGCCGGAGACGGCAACCGTCGCCCACTGCTCGGTGACCGGCGTGCAAAAGACCCGCAGCTCCGGCCATTCGGTCTGCAGCCACTCCTCGAGCCAGGCGAGCACGCGCGCGGCACCGCCGGTCGTCGTGCTCATCAGGTAGTGGTGCTCGCCCAGGCGCGCGGTGACCCCGTCGTCGAACACCATGCCGTCCTCGCCGAGCATCAGACCGTAGCGGCAGCGGCCGATCGCGAGCTTGCTCCAGGCATTGGTGTAGACCCGGTTCAACAGCTCGCCGACATCGGGCCCCTGGAGGTCGATCTTGCCGAGCGTGCTGGCGTCGAGGATGCCGACCCTGGTCCGCGCCGCTTCGACCTCGCGCGCGACCGCGGCGGCCATGGCCTCGCCGGCGCGCGGGTAGTACCAGGCCCGCAGCCACTGGCCGACGGTCTCGAACACGGCCCCGTGCGCCGCGTGCCAGGGATGGATCGGCGTGCGCCGGACCGGCTCGAACAGCGCGCCGGCGTTGCGGCCGACGATCGCGCCGAAGCTCACCGGCGTATACGGCGGGCGGAACGTGGTGACGCCGAGCTCGGCGATCGACTGGCCGGTGATCTGGGCGATGATGCCGAGCGCGTTGAGGTTGCCGGTCTTGCCCTGGTCGGTGCCCATGCCGGTCGTGGTGTAGCGCTTGACGTGCTCGATCGAGCGGTAGCCCTCGCGCAGCGCCAGCGCCAGATCGGCGGCGGTGACGTCGTTCTGCAGGTCGACGAACGCCTTGTCCCGACCGGCCGGGCGGCCCGATGGCACCTGCCAGACCAGGCACGCGGGCGCCTCCTCCGGCTCTTCGAAGCGCGGCAGCTCGGGCAGTGAGGCCTGGAAACCGGCGGCTTCGGCGGCGGCGTGCCCGGCGCGCGCACCCTCCTCGAGGCAGGCCCGGAGGCCGAACGTGCCATTGGCAGCGCCGGCCGAGCGCTCCGCCTGGACCGGCTCGCCCGGCAAGAAGATGCCGCGCAGCGCGTCGTAGCGGGGCCGGGCGCGCGATTGCGCATGCAGGTGCAGGGTCGGACTCCAGCCGCCCGAGGTGCAGACCAGGTCGCAGGCGATTTTTTCCGCAGCCGCCTGGACGCCGTTGCCGGCGTGATCGAGTGGTTGGACCCGGACCGCGCTGACCCGCCGGTGGCCCTCGGTACCGGTGATCGCATGCCCGGCCCGGACCTCGATGCCGGCGGCCTGGGCCTCGCGCGGCAAGGCACCCGCGAGCCGCGGGCGAAGGTCGGTCACGGTCACGGCCGCGCCCGCGGCGTGCAGATCGAGCGCGGTCCGATAGGCGCCATCGTTGCTGGTCAGCAGGACCGCGCGCCGGCCGGCGAGGACGGCCTGACGGTTGAGATAGCGGCGGACCGCGCCGGCCAGCATGATGCCCGGGCGGTCGTTGCCGGCGAACACCAGCGGCCGCTCGAGCGCGCCGGTCGCGAGCACGACCTGCCGGGCCCGGACCTTCCAGAGCCGCTGGCGGGGCAGGTGCGGGGGCGCGGCCGGCCCCAGGTGGTCGGTCACCCGCTCGACCAGGGCGAAGTAGTTGTGGTCGTAGTAGCCAAATGCCGTGGTCCGGGTCAGCACCCGAAGCTCCGGCAGGGTCTCGAGCTCGGCCCGAACTCCGGCAAGCCAGGCGGCCGCTGGATGATCCGGGGGCTCGTCGAGCAGCGCGCCGCCTAGCTGCGGCTCCTGCTCGACCAGCAGCACGCGCGCGCCGCCGCGGCCGGCGGCAAGGGCGGCCGCCAGGCCCGTGGGCCCGGCGCCGACGATCAGCACGTCGGTATGCGCGAAGCGGTGCTCGTAGCGATCGGGGTCGGGCACGGTCGGCGCCTGCCCGAGGCCCGCGGCCCGGCGGATCGCGCCCTCGTAGACCCTCCGCCACCAGGACGGCGGCCACATGAAGGTCTTGTAGTAGAAACCGGCCGGGAACAGCGGGCTCGCAAGGTTGCTGATCGCGCCGAAGTCGAACTCGACCGAGGGCCAGCAGTTCTGGCTGCGGGCGGCCAGGCCCTCGTGGAGCTCGACCTCGGTCGCGCGCACGTTGGGCTCGGTGCGCGCGCCCAGGCCCAGCTGGACCAGCGCGTTCGGCTCCTCGGCGCCGGCCGCGACGATGCCGCGCGGGCGATGATACTTGAAGCTGCGGCCGACCAGATGGACGCCATTCGCGAGCAGGGCGGATGCCAGCGTGTCACCGGCGAAGCCCTGATAGCGGGCGCCGTTGAAGGTGAAGCCGAGCGGCTGCCCGCGGTCAATCCGCCCGCCGGTCGGCAGCCGATCGCCCTGCCCGTTTCGGCCGTGCTCGCTCATCGCTCGGCAGGTGCCTCGGGATCGATCGTCGGCCTCGGCTCGCCGATCCGGTAGACCGCGAGGATCCGGTCGCTCACGGTGTCGCGGGCGAGGTTGAACCAGCGCCCGCAGCCATGGATGTGGCGCCAGCGCTCGAAATGCCGCCCCTTGGGATTGGCGCGCATGAACAGATAATCCGCCCACTGCTGGTCGCTGAGCTCGGCCGGGCGCTTCGGGCGGACGATGTGCGCCTCGCCGCCGCAGCGGAACTCGGTCTCCTCGCGCGCGCCGCACCACGGGCAGGGGATCAGCAGCATCGCGCGCTCACAACCTTGGATCTTCGATCCCGTGCACGTTGCGTGGGTACCAGTCCGGATCGAGGATCTGATCGAGGGCGTAGGGGCAGTCCAGGGGCAGGGCATCGCTCGGCACGCGGTCCTTCGCCAGCAGCCGCGTGACCGGCCGCCGGAGCCTGGCGTAGAGCGCCGGCAGCTCCGCCTCGAGATGGTGACGCAGGGTCGTCGTCAGCTTGCGCGCAAGCTTCGCCCGTTGCTTATCGACGGTGACCAGCCAGCCGGGTCTCGGTCGCTGCGCCGGGGAGAACGCCAGCTTCAGGAAGTGCTCAAGGAGCGTCTCGACGAGGCTTTCGACGGCATCCCGCTCGCGCCGGCTCAAATCCTCCACCTCCTCGATCAGGTTGTCGAGGTCGAGCTCACCGAACCGGCGGGCGCGCAGCAACGAGGCCTGGCGCTCCGCCCACAGCGGGAAATCCTCTTCGTAGAGCGGGATCTCCGGCGGCCGCGAGAGGGTCTTGGCCATCGCTTGCTCCTCAGTGCGCGACCGCGGCGGCGCCGTGCTCGTCGACCAGATCGCCGCTCGAGAAGCGCTCCAGCGTGAAGGGTGCTGCGATCGGGTGCGGTTGGCCTTTGGCGATCGTGTGCGCGAACACGTGGCCGGAGCCGGGCGTCGCCTTGAAGCCGCCGGTGCCCCAGCCGCAGTTGATGAACAGGTTCCCGACCGGCGTCGTGCCGATGATCGGGCTCCGGTCCGGGGTCACGTCGACCACGCCGCCCCACTGGCGCAGCATCCTCATCCGCGAAAAACTGGGAAAGAGCTCGACGATCGCCTGGAGCGTATGCTCGATGATGTGGAAGCTGCCGCGCTGGCTGTAGGAGACGAACTGGTCGGTGCCGGCGCCGATCACGAGCTCGCCTTTGTCCGACTGGCTGATGTAGCCGTGGACCGCGTTCGACATGATCACGGTGTTGACGCAGGGCTTGACCGGCTCCGAGACCAGCGCCTGCAGCGGAAAGCTCTCGATCGGCAGCCGAAAGCCGGCCATCTCCGCGAGCACGCTCGAATGGCCCGCCGCGACCAGCGCCAGCTTTTCGCAGCCGATCTCGCCGCGCGTGGTCGCGACCCCTTCGACCGTGCCGCCGCGGGTGCGGATGCCGGTGACCTCGCAGTTCTGGATGATGTCGACGCCGAGCGCATCGGCGGCGCGGGCGTAGCCCCAGGCGACCGCGTCGTGGCGGGCGGTGCCGCCGCGCCGCTGCAGCGAGGCGCCGAGGATCGGGTAGCGCGCGCTCTTGGACACGTTGAGCAGCGGCTCGAGCGCCTGGGTCTCGGCGGGCGTCAGGAACTCGGAATCGATCCCGCTCAGCCGGTTGGCATGCAGGCGGCGCTTGACCTCATGCAGGTCGTGGACCGAATGGGCGAGGTGGAGCACGCCCCGCTGGCTGAACATGACGTTGTAGTTCAGCGCCTGCGACAGCCCCTCCCAGAGCTTGACCGCGTGGTCGTAGATGGCCGCGCTGCCGTCCTGGAGATAGTTGGAGCGGATGATCGTCGTGTTGCGCCCGGTATTGCCGCCGCCGAGCCAGCCTTTTTCCAGGACCGCGACATCGGCGATCCCGCACTCCTTGGCGAGATAATAGGCGGTCGCGAGCCCATGGCCGCCGGCGCCGACGATGATCACGGCGTAGCGCGGCTTCGGCTCCGGGCTCCGCCACACCGGCGCCCAGTCCTGATGGCCGCGGAAGGCGTTCCGGGCCAGCGACCAGATGGAATACTTGTTCATGGAGTTCCATGCGGCTCGGCGTTTGTTCACTTCGTGGTACTCACGAGTTCCTTCGAATCCGCCGCGAGCTCTCCGCAATAGTCGAGGAATTCACCTATTTGCCGTTTCAGCGTTGCCGCATCGCCGGTCAGGTCCCGCCGGGCGCGCCCGTAGTCCGAGAGAATTCGTAGGTCATAGGCCGCGCTCAACGAACCGCTGTATTCGAGAGCGCGGGCGCCATGGCGTTGCTTAGCGAGAGCGGCAAATGCAGTGACGACCTGGCCGTGGTTGGTCGAGGCGGAACCTCGTGCACGGAGCAGCGCGGCTCGCGCAGCATGGTGCATGGCGTAGTACGCAGCGTGGATGACCACTTCATAGTCCTCGGCCGGGTTCTTCGCTGCCAAGCCAGCGAAGCGGCGGGCGATTGACAGGCTTTCGGCGGCATCATCCATGGACCCGGACGCCGTCGGTGCGAATGTGGCGACTGAACTCGTCGTCGGCATACCAACGTTCGGCCGGAAGCGCGACCGACTGGATCAAGGCGCCGGTCTCGCACATCACATCGTGACCGATCCCCGAGACGCTTCGCTGGTCGTCCGCCGTGATGCTGTGCCTCAGGAACACCGCCAAATCCCAGTCGCTGTCCACCCGGTGATCGCCGCGCGCGCGCGAGCCGAACAGGACGATTCGGTCGAGCGCATCGCCGAAGCGGGCTTGCGCCAGGTCCCGATAGAGATCGAGGACCCTCCGGGCGGCCCTTTCGCCCTCTCCGGGGAGTTGCGGGTCGATGATGCGCGGTTCCATCGCCATGGCCTTACCAGCACGAGCCGAGACACATAGTGTCGAATCCGCAGTCCCATAGCAAACTCGGCGCCATAGTGGGTCAACCTCGCGGATCGACGACACCCGCTCTGTGATCCGCCGATTGTGGCAAGCGCGCCGGCCGGCTTTGAGGGTTCAGGCGTCGGCTTCGCGCGATGAGAGGCACCCCTTCGAACTGGCGGCCGCTTCGATCGCATGCTATATTACTAGTCATCCGTCGTGACAGGAAACGAGGATGGCGAAGTCTCAGCCCAAGCCCCACGAGCACGTTCGTCGGTATCGTGAGCGCATGCGGGCGAAGGGCCTTCGCCAGATTCAGCTCTGGCTACCCGACACCCGCTCGCCCGAATTTGCTGCCGAATGCCGCCGGCAATCGCTCCTCGTCGCCAACGATCCGGCTGAACAGGCGATCATGGAGGAGCTAGAGGCTCTGCAGGATCTCGAAGATTGGCGTCCTTGAGGCGGGGCGACTTGGTGGCGGTGGCGCTGCCCGGGGATCTGGGCAAGCCACGTCCAGCCCTGATCGTTCAATCCGACCTGTTCGACGCCACCCACCCGACCTTCACGCTGCTGCCCCTGACGAGGGAGATCCGCAGCGCGCCTCAGTTCCGGATCACCGTCGAGCCGTCGCCGGCCAACGGGCTACGGTCGTCTCTCAGATCATGGTCGACAAGGCCATCAGCCTTCGCCGAGACAAGATCCGCACGCCGTTCGGGCGTATGGACGACGACATCATGATCCGTGTCGGGCGTGCTCTGGCAGTTTGGATCGGCCTCGCCTGACATCGGGCAAACAGCCGAGTTAGAACAGCCCCTCGACCTGGCCCTTCGCGTCGATCCGGATACTGTTCGCCGCTGGCACCCGTGGCAGGCCGGGCATCGTCATGATGTCGCCGCAGATCGCGACCACGAACTCGGCGCCGTTGGCGAGCCGCACCTCGCGGATCGGGACCACGTGGTGCGAGGGCGCGCCCTTCAGGTTCGGGTCGGTCGAGAAGCTGTACTGGGTCTTGGCGACGCACACCGGATAATGCCCGTAGCCCTGTTCCTGGAGCTCGGCGAAGCGGGCCCGGATCGTTTTGTCGGCGATGATGTCCTCGGCGCCGTAGATCTGGGTCGCGATCGTCTTCATCTTGTCCCACAAGGTCATCTCGTCCGGGTAGAGCAGCTGAAAGCCGAGGCCGTCGAGACGGCGGCCGCCCTCACATAAATGAACGACGTGCTCGGCCAGGCGCTCGGCCCCGGCACCGCCCTCGGCCCAGTGGCTGCAGACGATCGCCTCGACGCCCTGGGCGCGGCAGAGCTCCTGGACCAGCGCCTGCTCGGCCGCGGTGTCGCTGGTGAAGCGGTTGATCGCGACCACCGCCGGCACGCCGAAGCGGCGGACGTTCTGGACGTGGCGGGCGAGGTTCGCCATGCCGCGCCGGAGCGCCTCCAGGTTCTCCTCAGCCAGCCGGTCGCGGGCGATCCCGCCGTGCATCTTGAGCGCGCGCACGGTCGCGACCACGACCGCGGCATCGGGCATCAGACCGGCCTTGCGGCATTTGATGTCGAAGAACTTTTCCGCGCCCAGGTCGGCGCCGAAACCGGCCTCGGTGACCACGTAATCGGCGAGCTTGAGCGCGGTCTGGGTCGCGATCACCGAGTTGCAGCCATGGGCGATGTTGGCGAACGGGCCGCCGTGGATGAAGGCGGGGTTGTGCTCGAGCGTCTGCACCAGGTTGGGCATCAGCGCGTCCTTGAGCAGGACCGCCATCGGCCCTTGCGCCTTGAGGTCGGCCGCGGTCACCGGCCGCCGCTCGCGGGTCTGGCCGACGATGACGTTGCCGAGCCGGCGCTCGAGGTCGTGGACGTCCTGCGCCAGGCAGAAGATCGCCATGACCTCCGAGGCGACCGTGATGTCGAAGCCGTCCTCGCGCGGATAGCCATTGGCGACCCCGCCGAGCGAGCTCACGACCTGGCGCAGCGCCCGGTCGTTCATGTCCATGACCCGGCGCCAGGTGATGCGGCGCGCGTCCAGGCCGAGCTCGTTGCCCCAGTAGAGGTGGTTGTCGATCAGCGCTGCGAGCAGATTGTTGGCGGCGCCGATCGCGTGGAAATCGCCGGTGAAGTGGAGGTTGATGTCCTCCATCGGCACGACCTGGGCATAGCCGCCGCCGGCCGCCCCGCCCTTCATGCCGAAGCACGGGCCGAGCGAGGGCTCGCGCAGGCAGATCGCGGCGCGCACGCCGAGCCGGTTGAGCCCGTCGCCCAGGCCCACGGTGGTCGTGGTCTTGCCCTCGCCGGCCGGCGTCGGGGTGATCGCGGTTACCAGCACCAGCTTGCCGGCCGGCCGGTCGCCGAGCCGCTCGAGGAAACCGAAGCCGACCTTGGCCTTGTCAGGCCCGTACTGGTAGAGCGCATCGCCCGGGATCCCGAGCTTGTCGGCGATCTCGCCGATCGGCAGCAGGCTTGCCGCCCGGGCGATCTCGATGTCGCTGCTGATCGTGGTCATCGCCATGCGCGCTCCGGCCCCGCCTCTCAATGCAGATGACAGCAGCGGTGTAGCACCGCGTCGCCCGCGGCGACACCGGCTATCTCGCGGGCGACATCACGCGCGCCGTTGTCTTCGATGGCGGATCGGTCGATATTGGTTTTCGAATGTCGGCTTTGCGACATCGCTATTCGCGAGGAGCTGGCGCGATGGCCCGAGGCAACGGGCATCAGGAGCCACGCGCGGCCGACCCGCCGGGCCGGGCGCCGTCACCCGAGCGCTTCGCGTTCGTGCTGGTGCCGAACTTCTCGATGATGGCGTTCGTCTCGGCGCTCGAGGCGCTGCGGATCGCCAATCGGATGGCCGGGCGGACGCTCTACAGCTGGCAGCTGGTCGGCAAGCACGCGGGCACCGTGCGGGCGAGCAACGGTTGTCTGGTGACCGTCGATCAGAGCCTGGCCGACGTCCACATCGGCGGCCCCGGACGCGACCAGCCGGCGATCATGCTGTGCAGCGGGCTCGGCGCCGAGCGGATCGTCGATCGCGAGCTGTTCGGCTGGCTGCGCCGCGCCGACCGCTCGGGCGCGGTCATAGGCGCGCTCTGCACCGGCGCCCATCTGCTGGCCAAGGCCGGGCTGCTGCACAAGCACCGCTGCACGATCCATTGGGAAAACCTGCCGGGCTTCATGGAGGAGTTCCCGGAGGTCGACGTCAGCGCCGATCTGTTCGAGGTCGACGGCAAGCGCCTGACCTGCTCGGGCGGGACCGCGGCGCTCGACCTGATGCTGCATCTGATCGCGCGCGACCACGGCCAGGAGCTCGCGGTCAAAGTCTCCGAGCAGTGCCTGCTCGACCGCATCCGCCAGCCGCACGACCACCAGCGCATGCCGTACCGGGTCCGGCTCGGCATCCACCACCCGAAGCTGATCGGCGCGATCGAGATGATGGAGAGCAACGTCGAGGAGCCGCTCGATCAGGAGATGCTGGCGCGCTACGTCGGCCTGTCGCGCCGCCAGCTCGAGCGCCTGTTCCGCAAGCACCTCGGGCGCACGCCGGCGCAATACTATCTCGAGCTCCGGCTCGAGCGCGCCCGCCACCTGCTCTACCAGACCAGCATGCCGGTCATGAACGTCGCCTGCGCCTGCGGCTTCGTCTCGGCGTCGCATTTCTCAACCTGCTACCGGCAGATGTACGGCAAGACCCCGCGCGCCGAGCGAGTGGGTCTCGCATGAGGCGGGCGCAGCTCGCCCTGGCCTCCCGAGCTATTGTCGCTCGGACGATTGGGTCGGCAGGGTCTGCGGGCTTGGCGGCAGGACTGCCGCAGGCGGCGCCGCCGGCTGCACGTCGTACAACGTTCCCTGGCGGCACGGATCGATCATTGCACTGATCTTGCTGAGCTGCTGTGGCCCCACCGGGGCGAACGCCGTGGGATTGAGACGATACAGCTCCTCCGCCCGGCGGAGATGGTCGGCGGCCGCATCGCATTCGCGCACCCCCACCTCCTGCTGCGACCACATCATCTCCGTGAAGGTATGGGTAAAATTCACGAACCCGGGCGTTGCTTGGTCCGCCCGATCGGCGAAGGCGTCGCGGCCTTTTGAAATTGCGTCCGGCCCTCCTCGATCTGGCCGCTTCCAAACGCGTAGGCGCCGAGGGTGCGATACGCTGTGATGATGTCCAATGCGCTGGCTTTGGGATCCTGCGCGGCGCGCTCGGTCAGGCTCTTGGCGTCGGCGATTTCGACCAGACTCGACCAGAGCCGCGGCGACCGCGAGCACCTCGCTCGCGCTCACCAGGCCCGGAATCCGCCGTATGATACCGAGCGCCTGATTGGTCAGGATCAGGTTCTCGTTGAGGATGAACCCGGAGAACTGCACGGCGGCACCCGGTTCGTCCTTGTACTTCTGCACCAGCTCGAAGTTCTCGCGCGGCAGGGCCGTCAGATGCTGGATCAGAGATCGCAGCTCGGCCCGATCTGCCTGCCGGTCCAGTCGCCGATCACGTTCATACGAGAGATAGGCGGTGATCAGAGAGAACACCAGGGGAAGTACGGCGACGATGCTCGAGGCCTGCTGATACCAGCGCGCACAACGTGAACCTGGAGGGCATCGACCTCCTGCTTGAGGAGACCAAACGCATCCCCATCATCGGCGGTGGTGGAATGGGATTGTTCACTGTCACTCATAGCTATGGCGTCCTTGCAAAACAGACCAGATCACTCGAAGTGCTCTGATGATAGAAGCTGGCGACCATATCACAAGCTGTAAGCGACCCGTCCGAGAGCTCTCAACGCACATTCTTGTGACGGTTCATCCGGGTGAGTTCTCCTGTGGCTGCAGGCTTCGCACACCGCAGTCTCAGGCCTCCCGCCCGGGTGAACAACCTTCTTGGAAAGCAGAGCTAGTGCCCACATCCCGCAAGAGGAACCTCAATTTAAAATCGATGCGCCTAGTGCCCAGTCCTTTTTTCCCTCACAGGGCATGGTCACCATTTCGGAGCGCTTCTCTGACGGATAGTTGTTGTATGTCGCAGCCTTAAGATATTCGATGAGGGCATATTTTTCGTCGTCGGTATACTTGGGCCGATCCAACCCCGCCGCGTACCGTCGTCTGTGAACCAATGACCAGCATTGCTGTTGCCGGCGATGGATGTATCAAAGACCAACGGACCCCCGTCCGTATAGCCGAGATTGATGGGGTCAAATTCGCGCGCGCCAATGTTGAACTTGGCGGGCCGCGTGTCGCTCAGCAGATCGAAGATGGTCCTGACCGAGCCGTTGTGAAGGAATGGCGGCGTCGCCCAAGCGCCGATCAGGGGCCGCGCCTTGTAACCGCAAGGGGCCAGAATGAACTCGTCGTCCTCTTGCTGAGACTTTGGCGTTTTGAAATCGGCGTAGAGTTGTTTGCGAATGGCGTTGCCAACGACTGTTAGGCCATCATAAACGCCGACCTCGTTGCCGAGACCGAATTTGGAGACATCGTAGGTACGCCCTGACCAATTCGCGGCCTCGGTCGGATCGGTGCCGATATGCTGGAGCGGAATAACGGTCACGTCCCAGGTGCCGTAGGGAAGTTCCTTGATGCCGTGACAGAGGGCGCACGTTTCCGTGAAGAGTTGCTTGCCGCGCTCCGCCTTCGCCTGATCGATCGGACCGAGAATTTCTGCCGGCCAAGTCGGCGCGCGATAGCCGCTCAGGGTCTTTTCCATCCACAACAGGTTGTCCAGTTGAATCGAGGTCTGCCAGCGCAACGGTTCCGGATTCAGGTTGCCTGTCTTGGGATCAATGAAATTGGTCTTGGCGAGTACGGCAAGGACCTCCATGAGGTTCCGAGATGTCGATAACCAACCGGCCTGGAAACCGTTGTACTGCACCCAGCTCAGACGCCAGATGTCCCACAGATAAGGAAAAGCAACAGGCCCATTGCGCGGTTTGAGATTGGCAGGGACCCTGATTTCCGATCCGAAGAGCCGGTTGGCGGCGCTTTGGAAAGCGTCTGTCCGCCCAAAACCCTCCTCGGTGTTCGCCAGCGATGGCTTGGGCGCTCGGAGCGCGGCGCTCGCGGTCTTGAAATCGGTTTCCATCCGGTGGGCGGGGTAACCGGCCTCGATCGCCTCGGCGACGAACTTTGCACGACGGGGCGGATCACTGTCCGTCGCCAACAGGGCACTGAACACGCCTCGCAGGAAGCCGTTGAAATCGAGCATCGCTTGGCCGCCATTGATCCTGATGGCCGTGCCCTTGTATTCGATCTGCCCGGTGTGACAGGCAGCGCAGTTAAGTCCTGCAACCGGGATCCCACCGCTTGTCTTTGGATCGCTGATGGTAACTCCGACCGGCCAACCGTAGGGATTTTTGTCGTCCGTGATGATGCCATCGACGATAAATCCCAGCCGCCGGAGATTGTCAGGAGCCATGAACTTGCCGCTGCCGTCCATCGTTTCTAGCGCGATCATCCATGCCGCTGGATACAACCGGGTGCCCTGATCCGAGTAGTTGTAGCGGTGAAGGGCTACCGGATCGACACCTTGGTCGAGCGCCAGGAATTTCGTCGGCGCATCCTGGGCGCCAGCGACACCGACAGAACCGACCGTTAGCAACACTGTCGCAACGGCGACTACTCCCAATGTGCTGCTCATCGGCTGCCTCCGCGCCTGATTTCCGCCTGCTCGCAATGCGATAACTCGGGTAGCCATGGCAGAACTCCTTGTCAGCACGGTCAACTCGGGGCATCGCGTACGCCGTCTGTAGGACTGCCCTGCCGTCCGGCACCGTTCAGCTGCCGAAGACCTCGGCGAGGTTCTTCGGTTCCTTGCGTGGCTGTCGATTTGCCTGATGGCGCAGGATTGACGACTGACGGTAGACCTCCTTACGTGAGCGCATGATATTGCCGAGTGGCCGGTGCTCCTCGGTGACGCGCCAGGGCGTCATCGAGGTCCCGGTCCATCTTCTCGAAATTGTCCGCCCCGCCGATATCCTGCTGCGGCAGCCGCAGCTTCGCCACGGTGACGAAAGGCGATAGGGTCTCCGGCCAGCGCACCGTCACGTTTTCGATCGGCATGTGCTCGAGGTCCGTGCAGAGCTGAACCTGAATATCGAACTCGTACGGGCGCTCGCGCAGTTCTGCCACGAGCGGCGGACGGAACACCTCGTCGGCGGAACGGTCGAGCGTTCGCCTTACAACGCGATCGGCAAATTCCTTGACCGGCGCCACGCGCACCTTGGCGATGTAGCCGCCGTGCCGCACCGCGCCCATCGTCCAATAGGTCGAGAGCAGCAGGTTGACGAACGGAATTTGCGCCAGCTGCAGGAAGGCGCCCAACTCCTCCCATGCCCAAGCCTCGGGCGGAAGCGTTCCTTTGCCCGTAACCCAGTCATGGAGAAACCGGTACAGGCGCGCGCGCCTCTCTTCCGGCAACTCGTTGGCCAGGGGAACGGTGCCAACCTGCGCGAACAGCTCCTGGATGAAGACGTAGTGCTCGACAGTGTTCGCGAAGAAGACCGGATGATTGATCATCGCGTAGTCGAAGGTCTGGCTGTCCGGCTCGTCCTCGAGCAGGGTATTGCCGTCGATGCCGAAAATCTTCAGCCCGATACCGGAACCGGCTGGCAGGAATTTGTCGGCGCTGATATGTCCGGTGCCGTTCGAGAAGCGGATCATCGCCTCGTGCGCCCCGGTTTTGCGTAGATGCCTTGTGCATATTCGGGCGGCAATCCCTTGAGAATTTCGACCTCGCCGCGGGCCAGCCCGAAGCCCTTGCCGTGCGCCTCGCGGACCGCGCGACCGGCGCCCTCGGCCTCGGCCGACACAGTCGTTTGCCGCTTCATATCGTCCAGGACCGTTTGCAGCGCCCGCTCGAAGTTTGGGTCGTTCCACTCAACGCCGGGGCTGTAGCGCACAAAGCTCTCGGTCATGACGCGGTCCTTCCTCGCGCATGTGGCGATGACCGTCCATGCATGGCCCGTGCGGCTGGGAGGCGTGCTGGACCCACAAGTCCGGATTCTCCTGATGACGGGCGTCTGAAGGGCGATCCTGCGCCGTTGCGCTGCATACGGCAAGCCTCGGAGTAATTGAAGCAAACCCTGACGCTCCGGAGAACCGTGATCCGAGGCTTACCTCCTTGCGGCAGCGTTCGGCCGCTCGCTGTCGATCATGGACGCACCTCTCCCCAAGGTTCATGCCCGACCTCTTTCAACCGGCCCGCTCACGCCGGCGCTGATCTGTCGGCCGCAGTTCTTAGCTCAATGGTTGATCTCGTCCTCCGGGATCAAGGGCGCCGGTTTCCGTCCGAGCATGAATCGGTCCGCCTCCGGAGTGGCGGTCGAGCCCGGCATCCGCTCCTATGGTGCTCGGCGCACGCCGAACGCTCGGACTCGCCTGCCGAATTGTCCCGCAGCGGCTAGGGGAACCCCTGCCGGACGATGGCGTTGAAGGCATCGGAGCGCCGGTCCTCAATGGCCGCGATCGCGCTCCGATCGGAGACGGTCATGGAACGGGACGATGCCGTGCTGTTGCACGAGCCGGATCTGATGCTGGCCGTGCTCCGGGTCGCGGCTACGGGCGCGGGCACGCTCGAGGCCTGCATCGAGCACCTGCGCGCGCTGCGCGACCGCGCCGAGGTCGAGCACCGGGTGCCGGAGGCCCGAGTCCGCGCCGAGCTTCAGGCGATCGCGGCCAAGCTCGACCGCGCGAGCCTGATCGAGTGGCGCTGGCCCAGGCGGTTCCGGATCACCGCCCGCGGCCGCCAGGTCCTGGCCGACCACCCAGCGGGCGTCGACGAGGGGGTGCTGCGCCAGCTCGAGGCGCCGGATCTGCCGACCGGCCGGCCGGCGTCGGTCATCGAGCGGGAGGCGCCCCAGGCGTCCGCGTACGACGCCGGCTACCATGCCTATGCCGAGCGCCGGGGCCTGCCCGACAATCCGCATCCGCCTGATGCGCGCGCCCATCTCGACTGGCAGAACGGCTGGTCC
This sequence comes from uncultured Alphaproteobacteria bacterium, assembly GCA_963840925.1. GTDB lineage: Bacteria > Pseudomonadota > Alphaproteobacteria > Geminicoccales > Geminicoccaceae > DATAOG01. The sequence continues at coordinate 177,079 of CAWJAY010000029.1, read as the reverse complement.
CAGGCGTGCGAGGACGAGCAAAAGCGCAGCCGCCGGATCTAGCGCTGCCGCGAGATCGCTTCAAGCCGCGCCGGGGCGCGCCGTTGCGCCAAGGCGAGCGCGAAGCTCCTCGTTCGCTCCTCGGCCAAGCCGTCGCATCATCTTGGCGACCTCTGCCACCGGCAGATCGAGCGGCGTGACGCGGTCTTCCTCGGCGAGGAGGACGGAGCCGGACCAGGGATCGGGGGCGCCCGGCAGGAAGAGCGCGACCTTGCCACCCTCGATCCGCTCGATCTCGAAGCCGATCTGCCACAGGTCGTCGAAGCGCACGATGGCAGCAGACATGCCCTCGATATCCTCGGGGCTCAGCATGCTCTGGGTCTTGGTCTTGAGCAGCGCGTAGGCAGGCAGCTTGGAGAGCACATTGGCTTCGAGCGCACGTACCGCCTTGCGCGCGAGCGCGACCCGGGCCAGCAGCCCGGCGATGAAGCAGATCACCAGCAGCAGCACGATCGCCAACACATGGGCCACCGCCACCCCGCCGATCATGTCCACCGGCAAGACGGCCGCGACCGGCTTGGCGATCGCGCCGGCGATCTTCAGGCCCTGGCCAACCACGGCGACCAAGATCGCGATCGGGATCAGGAAGATGATCCCGCCGATGATCGTGGTCCTGATGAGCTTCAGCATGATTCAGGTTCCTTGTTCGCACTGGCCAGCATCGGCGAGCACACATCGCACCGATCCAGGGCCCGCACCACCGCCTTCGTCACGGCCGGCATGGTTGCGGTGCGAACCGCGGGGATTCGGACAGACCTTGCCGATCCGGAAGGCCTGCTGCCAGCCGCCGCAGGTCGACGCGGCGCGCAACTATTTTATTCAGGACGCGGAAGCTTCGCACGTCGGCGACCGGCGCCTGACGGCATGCGCGCCCTTGATCGTCTTTCGATGGGGAGAGGTTGGCCGACCATCGTCAGATCGATGCGCGACGTGGGCTACTAAGAGCGCATAGCAGAACCCCGAGACGGCGCGAGCCCGCTCATTGACCGAGGATCGGCCGAGGAGCAGGATTGGCAGCCGAGGCCATCCGGGGAATGTCGGTTGGCATGCAAATGCCGGGGAGGATTGACCATGCCGAGAATTCTATCCTGGCTCATGGTGACCGTAGCGGTAGTGCTCGCCGTCTTGGGCGGCACCGCCGTTTCCGCGCAGGACAAGTACGCTTTGAAGTCGCCGAGCGGGATCGCGTTCTCCGACTTCAGGGGATACGAGAACTGGGCCGTTGTCTCGAGCGCCCAGACCGAAGAAGTGCTTAAGGTGATCGTCGCCAATCCGGTGATGATCGATGCCTACCAGGCCGGCGTTCCTGGCCACGGCAAGCTTTTCCCCGACGGCTCCAAGATCGTGAAGCTCCAGTGGAAGCCGAAGAAGAGCACGGAGGCGCCCTTCGACGTGAATGTGCCGGACACGTTCACGCAGGCTTTCGTCATTGAAAAGGACAGCAAGAGGTTTCCGGAGAGCGGCGGCTGGGGCTATGCGCTGTTCAACTATGACGCCAAGTCCGACATGTTCACGGCCGACGCGGCCACCAGCGACTGCGGACACGCCTGCCACACGGCAGTGAAGTCGAAGGACTACATCTTCCACCCGTACCAGAAGCGGTGAACGGCGAACGCTTGACGGCCGACCGCCTGCCGCGCCTCCTTGAGGAGGCTGGGTAGCAGCTGATCACCATTAGGCCTGGATTTCCCATATGGCACTGCTCCCAGCTGGCGCTTTGCGCTCCTTCTGCCAGGCTGGGCGGCGAAGGAGGTTGGGCGGGCGGGTGCGGGATGGCCGATGCTAGGGGGTGAGCAACCCGCCCTCAGAGTTGCCTTCGATCGCCGGACCCTTTGCTGGGTCTGCTACGGCCAGCGATGTTCCTTCGAGGACGAGCATCGTGCCCGCCCGCGGTGCCAAACGGGCAATCTCGGCTAAGACGACCTTCCCGGCTCCTTCCCCCTCCCCCTGGGTTGGGGTGATCGATTTGGCGCTTGACCGGATTGCCGTTCCCGCGCTTACCTGCCGGTCGTCGCAGGTTGGAGAGCGCCATGCGCTGCGGGTCGCCCTGCGGGGTTGCGGACTGCCGCCGGATCCGCGTCAACCCACAACCAACGGGCAGGTCTGCGGATTCGGCCGAGTCTCGGGCACTGGCCGGTCGCGGCCTTCTCGGCTTGGTCCTGATTGGGCTGGCCCTGGTCCTCACCGGCTGCGCCGCTGCCCCCCGGCCCGACTATCCACGCACGGTATCGACGGCATACGAGGATTACGCGTCGACCAGGCTGGGCCGGTTCTCCGGCGAGGCGGCCGACGAGCATCCGGGCCTCTCCGGCTTCAGCCTTTTGAGCCATGGCCGCGAGGCCTTCATCGCCCGTCTCGCGCTGGCCGACCTGGCCGAGCGCAGCTTGGACATGCAGTACTACATCTGGGACGGCGATACGACCGGCCGGATCATCATCGACCGCGTGATGAAGGCGGCCGACCGCGGGGTCAGGGTTCGGCTTCTGGTTGACGATCCCTATTACAAGGCTAGCGATTCGATTGTTGCTGCCCTCGATGCCCACCCCAATGTCGAGATCCGTCTGTTTAATCCACTTACCAACCGGAGCTGGTCTGCCCTTGACTTCATTGTTGACTTCGGCCGGGTGAACCGCCGCATGCACAACAAGTTGGTGGTTGCTGACAATGCGGCGGCGATCGTCGGCGGCCGCAATATCGGCGACATCTATTATGGCGTGAACACCACCGCCAACTATCGCGATCTGGATGTGTTGGCGGTCGGCCCTGTCGTCCGCGAGCTGTCGGGGGTCTTCGACCGATATTGGAACAGCCCCTCGAGCGTGCCGATCGCGGCCATTGTCGAGCGCGCTTACGGCGTGGCCGATCTCGATGCCATCCTGGTCGACTTGCGCGTGGCGATCGCCGCGGCCGATTACCCTTATCCGATCGACCAGGACCTGGACGAACTGGCGGACCGCGGCGCCGAGCTTCGCGACAATCTCGTGTGGGCGCGCGGCCAAACCATCGCCGACGACCCCGAATCGATTGGGAGTGGCGAGGACAGCGACGACGTGGTCGATTTTCTCCGCTGGCGGGTCGCCCAGCTGAAACAGGAGCTGCTCGTCGAATCGGCTTATTTCGTGCTCCCCGCCAGGGCGCAGGCAACCGTCAAGACGCTGCACGACCGCAATGTCCGGGTGCGCGTGCTGACCAACTCGCTCGCCTCGAACGACGTGCTGCCGGCGCATTCAGGCTATGCCAAGACCCGCAAGCGGCTGCTCGAGAACGGCATGGAGCTGTATGAGCTGCGCCCCGATACCGACGCCTTCCGGCCAGGCTGGTCGCTCGTTTCCGGGCGGTCACGGGCGGCCTTGCATACCAAGGCCATGGCCTTCGACCGCGAAGCCGTGTTCATCGGCAGCTTCAACCTCGACCCGCGATCGTCGTATATCAACACCGAAGCCGGCCTTTATATCGAGAGCCCGGAGCTTGCAGAAAAGCTGGTGGCCTACATGGCGACCGGCGTCATGCCTGACAACAGCTACCGCGTCATCCTCGACCCCAATGGCGAGATCGTCTGGGAGACGGTGAATGACGGCCACACGGCGCGCTATCAGGAGGAGCCTGAAGCCGGCTTCCGCCGGACTTTCGTCGCCGACCTTTTGAAGCTGCTACCGATCGACTCGCAACTCTAACGACTGGTCCCAGGCGTGCGAGGACGCGGGGCAGGGCGGTCGCCGTTAGCTGTCGCGGGCCAGCCGCCGCCGAGCGAATGCCTCGAACCGCCATCGCCTCGCTCGCCATTCTGTTCTAGCCTCTGCGGCAGACCAGCCGGAGATCGGGGAATGTTCAGGGGCATAGCGCAGATTCTGCCGCGCGCATTGGCGCGCCATGGCGACAAGGCAGCCCTCGTGATCGGCGAGCGGTCGTTCAGCTATACGGAGCTCGAGCGGGATTCGAACCGGCTCGCCAATGCGCTGGTCGGGCTCGGGGTCGCGCCTGGCGACCGGGTCACCCTCTACGGCCTGAACTCGGCCGAGTGGGTCATTGGCTATCATGCGGTCGCCAAGCTCGGCGCGGTCATCAACCCGATCAACGTGATGCTGACGCCCGCAGAAGTCGCCTTCGTCACCCGCGACTGCGAGGCGAGCGCGATCCTGATCGGGCCGGACAGGCTCAAGGCGTTTCTCGATGTCGCGCGCGAGACGCCGGTCCGCGAGGTGGTGGCGCTTGGGACGGCGGGACAAGTGGGCGCGCACGACTTCGAAGCGCTGCTCGGTGCCGCCTCGGATCGCTTCGAGCCCGTCGCGGCGGCGCCTGATGCGGTCGCCACCATCGGCTACACCTCGGGCACCACCGGGCATCCCAAAGGGGCGATGCAGAGCCAGCGGGCGGTTGCGGCCAACATCGCGCTGACCGCGACGATGCACGTCAAGACGGCGGCCGACACCGTCGTGACCGCGCTGCCGCTGCCGCACGTCTACGGCAACGTCGTCGTCAACGGCGGGCTGATGACCGGCATGACGGTGGTCCTGCTGGCGCGTTTCGAGGAGCGGGCCGTGCTCGAGGCGATCCAGCGCCGGCGGGCGACGATGCTCGAGGGCGTGCCGACCATGTACCAGTATCTGCTCAACTCGCGCGAGCTCGAGCGCCACGATCTCTCCAGCCTGACCCGCTGCACGGTCGGCGGCCAGACCATGCCGGTCGCCAAGATGCAGGAAGTCGAGGCGCGCCTTGGCTGTCCTTTGATCGAACTCTGGGGCATGACCGAGCTCGCCGGGCTGGGCACGACCTTTCCGGCCTACGGCGAGATCCGCCACGGCTCGATCGGCGTCGCGCTGCCGACGGTCGAGGCGCGGATCGCTTCGATCGCGGACCCCTCCCGCTCGCTGCCGGCGGACGAAGTCGGCGAGCTGATGATCAAAGGGCCAATCGTAATGCAGGGCTACTATGGCAATGACGAGGCCACGCGCGCGACGATCGAGCCGGACGGCTGGCTGCACACCGGCGATCTCGCCCGGACCGACGCCGACGGCTACATCTACGTCGTCGACCGCAGCAAGGACATGATCAACTGCGCCGGCTTCAACGTCTACCCGGCCGAGGTCGAGCGGGTGCTCGCCGGGCACCCGAGCGTCGCGATGGTCGCGGTCGGCGGCCAGCCCGACGCGGTCAAGGGCGAGGTGCCCAAGGCCTATGTGGTGCTCCGGCAGGGAGCCGCCGGCGACGCCGAGGCGTTGCTCGGCCATTGCCGGGCGCAGCTTGCGGCCTACAAGATCCCGCGCAGCATCCAGTTCGTGGCCGACCTGCCGAAGACCAGCACCGGCAAGATCATGCGCCGCGAGCTCAAGACCTTGGATCCCTGAGCGCCGGTGTGCCGGGCGCCCTGCAAACCGCCCGGGCCGGCTATGGGTCTCTCAGCCTGCGGCGCGCGGCCGCAGCAGGCAGGTGTCGAGAAACCGGCCGAGCCAACGGTCGGTTGCCGGCGCGTAGCGGTCGTAGCCTTCGAGCTGGACCTGCTGCGCCTGGGCGCCCGGCAGGGTCAGCATCGGGCTGCCGCGCTCCGAGGCGCTCCAGAGCTCGACCATGGCCCGGGTCATCTCGGGGTGGAACTCGATCCCGAACACCCGGCCCTCGTAGCTGAACATCTGGGCCTCGAAGGCGTCGTTGTGGGCGAGGTGGACGGCGCCGGCCGGGATCGCGAAAGTCTCGCGGTGCCACTGGTAGAACATGGTCGGGCCGTCGAAATGGGCGCGCCCGGCCGGGGTCGGGTAGACCGGGTGCCAGCCGATCTCGACCAGCCCCTCGGGGTGGCGCCCGACCCGGGCGCCGAGCACGCGGGCGATCATCTGGGCGCCAAGGCAGATCCCGAGCACCGGCACCCGGCTCGGCAGCGCTGTCTTCTCCAGCCAGTCGAGCTCGATCCGGATCGCCGGCCGGTCGTCGTCGTTGGCGCTCTGCGGGCCGCCGAACACGATCGCCGCGTCGTAGTCGGAAAGATCGTCCGGCAGCGGGTCGAACAGGTTGGGGCAGCGCCGCTCGAGGACGCAGCCGCGCGCCTGCAGTAGCTCGCCGACCCGCCCGGGCCTCGAATAGCCGCCGTGAACGACGATCAGAACCCGCCTAGCCATGGTCTTCCCACGTGACCGCCATGCTGCCACAGAGGTGCTGATAGCCGATCGGGGTGGCCACCGCAATTTGCGAGCACCGTCACCGGCACCGGCGCCATTGACGGCCGGCCATCGGCGCTCCTAGCGTCGGCAGCGAGCGGCGGGGAGGGCAGCATGACAGCGAGCGACGAGCCAGGGGGCGCAGACGGCGGCTGGCAGGCGCGCCGGCGCGAGCTGCAGGCGGCGGTCGAGCGCCACATGATCCGTTACGTCGGCGATTTTCCGCCGTTCTTCGTCGAGCGCGCCGAGGGCGCCTACGTCTACGACGATGCCGGCCGGCGGATCCTCGACTTCACCTCGGGCCAGATGTGCGCGACGCTCGGTCACAATCACCCGGCCGTGGTCGCCGCGATCCGGCGCAGCTGCGAGCGCGCGATCCACCTGTTCAGCTGGATGGTGGCACCCGAGGTCGTGGAGCTCTGCCGCGAGCTCGCAGCGCTGCTGCCGCCCCAGCTGCAAAAGGTGATCCTGCTCAACACCGGCAGCGAGGCCAACGAGGCGGCGCTGCGGATGGCCAAGCTCGCGACCGGCGGCCATGAGGTGATCGGGCTCAGCTCCTCGTTCCACGGGCTCACCGGCGGCGCCGGCGCCGCGACCTATTCGGTCGGCCGGCGCGGGTACGGTCCGGGGCTGCCCGGCAATCTCGCGATCCCGGCCCCGAACGCCTATCGCTGCCCGATCCGGCACTGCACCGACGCGTGCGATCGCACCTGCCTCGAGGTCGGCTTCGAGCTGATCGACAGCCAGACCTCGGGCCAGCCGGCGGCCGCGATCGCCGAGCCGATCATCTCGACCGGTGGCGTGATCGTGCCGCCGCCTGGATATTTCCCGCGCCTGAGGCAGCTCTGCGATGCGCGCGGCATGCTGTTGATCCTGGACGAGGCGCAGACCGCGTTCGGCCGGGTCGGCGCCAACTTCGCCTTCGAGCAGGACGGCGTGGTGCCGGATTTCCTCGCGGTCTCGAAGACGCTGGGCGGCGGCATCCCGCTCGCCGCTGCGGTGACCAGCGCCGAGCTCGAGGAGCGCTGCTATCGCCGCGGCTTCGTGCACGTCACCTCGCACGTGTCCGATCCGCTGCCGGCGGCGGTCGGGCTCGCGGTGCTCGAAGTGCTGGCGCGCGAGCGCCTGGCCGAGCGCGCGCTGGCGCTGGGCGAGCGCCTGGCGAGCGGCCTGCGCGACCTGCAGCAGCGCTACGAGGTGATCGGCGACGTGCGCGGCCGCGGCCTGCTCTGGGGCGTCGAGCTGGTGACCGACCGGCAAAGCCGCGCCCCCAACCACGGGCTCGGGGCGAAGATCACCCGGCGCTGCTTGGAGCTCGGCCTGTCGATGAACATCGTCGCACTGCCTGGGCTCGCCAGCGTCTGGCGGATCGCGCCGCCGCTGACCGTGGGCGAGCGCCAGATCGACGACGGCCTCGCGATCCTCGATCAGGCGATCGGCCAGAGCCTCTGAGCCGGTGCCGGACGCCCGTCCGGGTCCGGCAGTGCCGCCGTCGGCGCGCCCGCCGGCGTTAACCAGAAATTAGCGGCTTTCCGCTTCCCTGGGGTTCCGGCACGGCATCGTCGAGCCCTGCGGGCGCGGGTGATGTTCATGATCCTGGCGGAGGGGGCGCGGCCCCGGGCCATTCTGCTGCGGCTGGCGCTGATCGTGGTCGGCGGCGCGCTGCTGGCTGGCTGCCAAAGCGCGGCCAAGACCCCCGGGCCGGAGGTCCGTAGCGCCGGCTGGCGGGTGGTCGAGCGGGTCGGCGAGGCGCGCTACCTGGCACCCGGTGTCAGCAGCTGGGCGGCAGCCCTGCCGGCGACCGCGCTGCCCGACGGCAGCCGGGTCGTGACCGGCACCGGCGGCCGCCTGATCCTCGCGCGCGCCAAAGACCACGTCAGCGCCGGCCCGGGCAGTCGGTTCAGCCTGCCGGGCGCCGGACCCGGGGCGGGTCTGGAGCAGACCGGCGGGCGCCTCCGCTACCGTCTGGCCGGGCCGCAGCCGCTTGCGATCACGGCGCCGGCGCTCGCCCTCGAGGCGCGCGGCGGCGTGTTCGACGTCAGCGTCGGCACCGATGCCACCGAGGTCGCGGTCGAGCGCGGCCGGCTCCGGGTTGCGACGGCGGACGGCGGCCGCCAGATCGAGCTCAACGACGGTCAGTCGGCCCGGACCGGCGCGCACGGCGCGCTCGCCTTCCGGCGCGCCGGCGATCGGCCGTTCGAGCCGGTCGAGCGGATCATCCTGCCCGCGCTGCAGCCGAAAGCTGCGGTGGCCGAGGGCGCGCCGCCCGGCTGGTCGCCGACGACCGCGCGCGCCGCCGCCAATCAGGCTTCGACCTCGGCGGCGGTCAGCGTGCAATCTGCGGTCGCGATTGGCAACGCCGGCCCAAGCGCCGGCGGGTCCGAGCCGGCGGTAGCGCCGGCGGCGGTCCTGGTGCCGGCCGCGACTGAGGCCCCCGCCGCCGTGGCCGGCGCGGCCGAGCGTCCGGCCGAACTCGATGCGCCGGCGAACGTGCCGGCGCCCAAGCCGGACCCGACCGCCGGCAGCGAGGCGCCGGTCGCGCCGGGTGCGCTGCCAACCGCGACCGGGGCCGACGGCAAGGCCGTGGCCGGCGCCCCCGGCGAATCGGGGAGTCCGGCCGATCTCGATGCGCCGGCGATCGTGCCGGGGCCCGGGCCGGTCCCGACCGCCGGCAGCGAGGCGCCGGTCGCGCCGGGTGCGCTGCCAACCGCGACCGGGGCCGCCGGCAAGGCCGTGGCCGGTGCCGCCGGCGAGGCCGGGCGTCCGGCCGATCTCGATGCGCCGGCGAACGTGCCGGCGCCCGAGCCGGACCCGACCGCCGGCAGCGAGGCGCCGGTCGCGCCGGGTGCGCTGCCGACCGCGACCGGGGCCGACGGCAAGGCCGTGGCCGGCGCCGCCGGCGAATTGGGGAGCCCGGCCGATCTCGATGCGCCGGCGATCATGCCGGGGCCCGGTCCGGTCCCGACCGCCGGCAGCGAGGCGCCGGTCGCGCCGGGTGCGGACCCCGCGGCCGAGACCATCGACGACCGGCGCGAGCTGTTCGAGCGCCTGACTGCCGGCATGATCGATGCGGTCCCCGCCCAGCCTGCACTCCAGGAGCCCTTGAGCCATGCGCGCTCCCGCTAGGCGGTGCCCGACGCTGGCCAGCGGCCGGTCGGCGCCGATCGTCCGCTCCTGGCGCGGCGCCGCGCGCGCCGCCGGCATGCTCGCGGCGCTCGCGCTGCTGGCGGCCGCTGGCGCGACCGTCGGCGGCGCGGCCGAGCCCGCCGGCGTCCGCCTCGGTACCGCGATCTCGCTCGATACCAGCCGCGCCCCGCTCGATGGCGAGTGGGTCGTCGTCGCGGCGCAAGGGGCGGCGACCTGGCGCGCGCAGGGCGAGGCCCGCTGGCAGCCGATCGTCGTCGGCGGGGTGCTGCCGGCCCCGAGCGAAATCGAGACCGGCGCCACCGGCGGCGTCACGCTGGTGCTCGGCGGCGATCGCCTGGTCGTGGCGCCGAGCAGCCGGCTGATCCTGCTCGCCCGTCGTCCGGGCGAGGACCAGCAATTGCGCCAGGAGCGCGGTCGGCTGCGCGTCGACATCGAGCAGCGGCCAGGCCGCGCGGTCGGGGTCCGGACCCCGCTCTTGAGCCTCGGCATCAAGGGGACGAGCTTCGAGGTCGCAGTCGACCCCTGGCAGAGCAGCATCCTGGTGCTCGATGGCCGGGTCACGGTCAGCACCGCGAACGGCGGACCCCCGGTCGAGCTTGGGCCGAGGCAAGGCCTGAGCCAGCCGGCCGACCTCAGCCGGCCGGCGCGCCGGCTGCAAATGCCCGATCTGGCGCCGACCGCCGGCCGCACCGGGCCGGTGCGCTGGCACCTCGCCCCGCCGGCCGCGCCGGTCGATCCGCTCGGGGAGCCGCGGGCCGCGGCGGCCAGCGATGCCCCCGGTCCGGTCGCGGCGCGCATCGCGGGGCGGCCGTCCGAGGCCGCTCCCGAGCCGCAGCCGGAGGGCGAGGGCTGGCTCAGCGCCTGGCTCGACGACCAGCGCTTGCCGTTTACGCTGGTCCTGCTCGCCGCCGCCGGGCTGGTGTTCCTGGTCGTGCCCGGGCTGGTCCTGGGCCGCAGCCTGCGCCAAGACGGGCGCGCCCGGCCGGGCGATCAAGGCAAGCGGCGGCGTAGCCTGATCCGCGGCTGGTGATGGCTCGATGACGCGGCTGGCGACGATGCCGCGCCATCGGCCGTTTCTGCTGGTCGGCCTGCTGGTCGCGGCGCTTTACCTGGTCGGCTGGCTGGACAAGATCGAGCGCGATCTGATCGATCTGCGGTCTCATCTGCACACGCGGCCGGCCTCGGGCGAGCTGCTGGTCGTGGCGATCGACCCCGCGAGCCTGCACGCGCTCAAGCGCTGGCCGTGGCCGCGCCGCTACCACGCCGACGTGCTCGAGCGTCTGCTCGCGGCCGGCGCCCGGCGGGTCGCGTTCGACATCGATTTCAGCTCGCCCTCGACCCCGGAGGACGATCGGGCGCTCGAGGCGGCGCTCGCCGCGGCCGGCCCCGACCGCGTGGCGCTGGCGGTCCATCGCCAGTGGGTGCGCGACCAGATCTTCGATACCGCGCCGTTGCCCGCCTTCGAGCGCCACGTCAGCGCCGCCTCGATCAACGTCCAGCCGGACCCGGAAGGCCTGATCCGCGGCGTCCAGACGGTCGCCGCCTGGGGCGGCACGAGCGTGCCGACGATGCCGGCGTGGCTCGCCGGCGCGAGCGGCGCCCTCGCCCGTGACGTGCTGATCGATTTCAGCATCGAGGCGACGACGATCCCGATCCTGAGCTTCGTCGACGTGTTGGTCGGGCGCTACGATCGCGCCCTGATCGCGGGCAAGTCGATCCTGGTCGGCGCCGCCGCGATCGAGCTCGGCGACTGGCGCAGCGTGCCAGGCTACCGCGCGCTGCCGGGCCCACTGCTGCAGGCGCTGGCGTTCGAGACCCTGATCCAGGATCGCGCGCTGCGCCGGCTGCGCGGCGCCCCGATCGGGCTCGCGAGCGGGCTGGTCGCGCTGCTGGTCGGGCCGTGGTTCCTCCGCCTGCCCTGGCGGCGCGGCCTGATGCTGCTGGCCGGCGGCAGCGCGCTGATCGTCCTCGCGGCCGGTATCCTGCAACCGGTTGCCGCTTGGTCGATCGATACCGTGGCCCCGGTGCTCGGCCTGCTGCTCGCGTTCAGCGTCGCGACGTTGCTGCGCGTCGAGCGCCAGGCGCGCGCCCTGGTCGGGCATATCGGCAGCCTGCCGGCGACCGACGACATGATGCGTCAGCTGGTCGACAGCAGCTTCGATGCGATCGTCACGTTCGGCAACGACGGCCGGATGCTGTCGTGCAACCGGGCGGCGGAGGGCATCTTCGGCGCGCCTGCGGGCGCGCTGATCGGCGCGCCCGTCACGGCCCTGCTGCCCGACCGGCAGGGCCTCTCGCTCGAGGCGCTGGCCCAGGCCGGCGGCAGCCACGAGCTGGCCGGTCGGGCCAAGAGCGGTCGCCAGTTTCCGGTCGAGGCGACGTTCAGCCGGATCCAGGTCGACGAGAAATGGGTCGGCATCGCGATCCTGCGCGACATCACCGAGCGCAAGATGCAGCAGGCCGAGCTCGAGCGGATGGCCCTGCACGATGCGCTGACCGGGCTGCCCAACCGGACCCTGTTCAACGACCGGATCGAGCGGGCGATCGGCGCCGCCCGGCGCGCCGGTCTGTCGATGGCGGTGCTGCTGCTGGATCTCGACCGCTTCAAGGACGTCAACGACACGCTCGGCCACGACGTCGGCGATCTGCTGCTGACCGAGGTCGGGCCGCGCCTGCAGCAGCCGCTGCGCGCGACCGACACGGTCGCCCGGCTCGGCGGCGACGAGTTCGCGATCCTGCTGCCGGCGCCGACCGACCTCGCGACGCGCCTGTCGCGGTCGCCGAGCGGATCGTCGAGGCGCTGCGCCAGCCGTTCGAGATCCAGGGGCTGGTCCTCGAGGTCGGAGTCAGCATCGGGGTCGCGCTCTACCCCGCAGCACGGCCACGACCGCGCCCGAGCTGCTTGCAGCATGCCGACGTCGCGATGTACGCCGCCAAACGCGGGCCGACCGGGTTCGTCGTCTACCGCGCCGAGTCCGACACCAACAGCGTCCGCCAGCTGACGCTGACCGGCCAGCTGCGGCGCGCGATCGAGGACGATCAGATGCTCCTCGAGTTCCAGCCGAAGATCGACGCCAGCACCAGCCGGGCTCGCCGGGGTCGAGGCGCTGATCCGCTGGCGCCATCCCGAGCTGGGCTCGATCCCGCCCGACGAGTTCATCCACAGCGCCGAGCAGACCGGGCTGATCAAGCCGCTCACGCACTGGGTCATGAACGCGGCGCTGCGCGAGCTGTGCCGCTGGACGCGAGCAGGGCCATGAGTTCGGCGTCGCGGTCAATCTCTCGGTCAAGTCGCTGCAGGACGCGGAACTGCCGGATGCGGTGCGCGATCTGCTGGAGGTCTGGCAGCAGCGCCCCGAGCGGCTGACCTTCGAGATCACCGAGAGCGCGCTGATGGCCGATCCGGCTGCGGCACTCGACGTTCTGGAGCGGATCGCCGCGATCGGCTGCAAGCTGTCGCTGGACGACTTCGGCACCGGCTACTCGTCGCTTGCCTATCTGCAGAAGCTGCCGATCGACGAGCTGAAGATCGATCGCTCGTTCGTGATCGCGATGGACCGCGACGACAACGCCGCCGTGATCGTGCGCGCGGTGGTCAAGCTCGCCAAGGGCCTGGGCTTGGCCGTGGTCGCCGAGGGCGTCGAGAGCGAGGAGACATTCGAGCGGTTGCGGGCACTCGGGTGCGACCAGGCCCAGGGCTACTGGTTCGGCTCGGCGATGACCGGCGACCAGCTGCTCAGCTGGCTCCAGGAGGCGCGCTGGCAGGCCGGCCACCGGACGAGCGCGGATCGGATTGCATCCGGCTGAGCGCCGGCGCGCCGGTCGGCAGTCCAAGCGCGGCGAAATTGGCCAGGGTGGTCGGATCGAGGCTCAGATCGTTGAGCGCGGCGACGCCGGCGGCCCGGCGCAACAGCTCCTCGAACCCGTCGAGCGTCGAATTCGACTTGGATCGCAGGCCCGTCCGGCCCGTGCAGCGTCAGTTGCAGCCAGCCGTCGCGCCGCGCCCGGCGCGGCGCATAGTAGGCCAGCTGCAACCGCCGGACCTGCTGCCAGGCGAGCCGGCGGCGCAGCGGTCCACAGAGCGCCACGTCGGTCGCCGAGAGCTCGATCCAGCTCAACTGCCGGAGCGCGGTACGGACTCCGAACCAGCCGAACAGCAGGGCCAGTCCGGACAACACGATCGTGACCGGCGGCGCCAGATCGAGCGCCAGCAGCGGTCCGACGGTCGCCGCGAGGCCGAAGGCGACGCGCAGATAGTCGGCGACCAGGTTGGTGGCCGGATAGCGATGCTGCTCCATGCGCCGCTCCGAAAAAGCCCAAGGCAGGAGCCGGCTGCGGTGACTGCCCGGCATCGATACCGCAGTCCTGAGGTCCGAGTTGTCAACCCGATAATTGCCGGCCGGCGCGGCGAGCCGCTGCGCCCGCGTTAGTCGTTCGTTAACCTGCAGCTCCCTAGGCTGCCGGCGATGGCTCAGGCGCGCCGGTCGCGCTCGGCCGAGAGACCGGTCGCAACCCGATGCTCGAGCAGACCCATGCCGCAGTCGCAAAGCCGCTCGACGGCCTCTGCAGCCGGCGCGCGCCCCCGCAGGTCGCCGCTGGCGGCCATGACCGTCGACCCGTGGGCGACCTGAACGAGGCGGCCACTGGGATCCCGACGCCGGGCGGGGGCGAACTGCCGGGGCTCGCCCCGGAACGCCTGAGCCACGAGCTCAGGACCCGCTCAACGCGATCTTGGGCAATGTCGAGCTGCTGCTCGACGGCTCCGCCGGGCCGTTGTCGAGCCAGGCACGCGCGTGTCTGGGCGATATTCAGGCAGCCGGCCAGCGATTGCTGCGCCAGGTCCGGGTCCTGCTCGACCTGTGCGCTGTGCGCGCCCGGCCGAAGCTCGCCGACGAGACCGCGCTCGACCTGATCGAGCTGCTGCGCGCCGCGCATGCCGCCACCCGGGCGCCGGGCGCCGGGCCGGCGCTCCAGGTCGTGCCCGTCCATGCCCGCTACGTCGTTCGCGGCGATGCCGCCTGGCTCGGTGCCCTGGCCGGCGCGCTGGTCCAGGTCCACGACGGCGACGGTCAGATCCGCGAGCCTTTGCGGGTCACGGTCGGCAGGCGGTCGTCGGCCTCGGCGACTGCGCTCAGCCTCTGCTGGCGCGGTTTCGCTCCGGATCAACTGGCTGCGCTGCCAGTCGCCTTGATCGCCGCTATTCTTGACTTACATGGTGGTATAGTCGCTTTGACCAAGGACGGCCTTCAGCTCGATTGGCCGGCGGCGCGTGTGGTTCAGGGTGGCCCGCCCGCGGCCGGCATGGCGCCTGGGGCGCTGGGGGTGCCTGAATGCTGCTGAGCACGGCAAGTATTCGGCGGCGTGCGGCTCGAAAAAGGGTTGTCGTTCGCGCCCGGCCCACCTATTGTCAATGGAACGAAGCTGCCAATGCGCAGTTTGTCCGGCATTGTTGCGTTTTCTGAACCGGGCGGAACCCGATCCTGGTTGAACTTGACCCGAGCAGGTTGGCGACGGTAGCTGGGTCGACCATGGCGTGGCTGGCGTCGTGCGCGATTGGGGCGCGCGAGCCGCGCAGACGGCCGCACTGGTGGTGATCGCAATCGCCGGCGAGTTGGTCTGGCATCGCGGCCGGGGGCGGCCAGCCCGGGACCCGACAAGCTGTTAGGTCGGTCTACCGCTGCCGACGAGAGTTCTGGAAAGCGACCGGCTCCTCTGGCGGAGGATCGCGCGTTATTTCCGGGCCTGCCTCGTCACGAGTGGGCGACGACGATTACCAGTGGAAGGCTGTGGGCCGCGGCCCACGATCAGACAAGGACTGTACCAGGTCGATGCAAAATCGCAGCATGTTCCCGTATCGGCGGCATGGCCCCAAGAAGCGCCCAAAGGGGGGGCCGATGCGCAAGCCGCACGGGCCGCAGAAGGGCTTGCCCAATTCGGCGCGCGATCTGTTGCCGATGCTCCAGCCTGCGACCAAAGCTTTGGCCCAGATGCTGGCCGGACGCACCCAGATGTCGGGCCAGCTGGAACAGGCCCGCGCTGTCCTGGGGCAAGCCGAGCGACTGATCGCTGACCGGGTGCACAACCGGCTGAACCCGGCTGAGCGCGAGGAATTCTTCGAGCAGATCGCGCGCCTGAGATTGACGCTCGCCGATGCCGACGCCGAGGCTGAGTTCAGGGCCGCGGAGCAGCAGGCGCCGCCCCGGCCGGCGCCGCCGCCGATCGCCCAGGAGCGCCTGAAGGAGATGGCGATGGCGTTGGCGAGCCCGGAGGGCCGGCGCCGGCCGGCCACGGCCGGGGACGACGACAGCCCGCCGGCGCCGCCAGCCCCGCTCAGCGATCGCGAACCGGGCTTCAGCCTGAGCCCCGGCGCCGAGGTCGAGCGCGCCGCCGCCGGGCCTGTGCCTGCGCCCGGGGCGCCCCGGGTCGACGAAACGCCGACTGCCGACCCCGAGCCCGGCGCCGACCGGCCGCGCCGGCTGCTGGCGATCAACCGGCCCGGGCGTCTGGAGTTGCCCAAGGACGTGGCGCTCGACGCTTCGCTGTCGGTATCGGCGGGGCGCAGCCGCGGCGTCGCACGCCGGCGGGTCGGCAGCTTCGGACCGCGGATCGCAGCGACCTCCGGGCCGCTCGAAGGCGGCGACGGACCTCCCACTGCCAGCGAGCACGACCAGGGTGGCAACGGGGCCGCCGACAAGGTCAAGGCGGCCCGGCGCAGCCGCAAGACTCAGCAAGGCCTTCCCGAGGGCTGGATCATCGACGACGAGGGCTTTGTCGTGCCCGGGCAGGACTGAGCCCGAGAGGCTCGCCCGAACCGGCGATCGGCCCGCCGGCCGAAGGACCAACAGCCCGTACGGGCGTCGCGCCGAACGCAGCGGCGCCGAGGCCGAGGGCGCCGGCCCGACGGCGGTTTCCGAATTGAGCCGGTGAACTGGAAAGCACCGCAATCGCATATGGCGGCTGCGAAGATGGCGGCCGAGGCGAGCGCCGCCCGTGGCTGACGTCGCTACCATCGTCTTCCGAACCGTACAGAACTAGGTCCAGCGCGCAGCCACGGATCTGCAGCGCCTCCAGCAACAGGCGGGCAGGACCGAGCAAGCCACCATAAGCTGCACGCCCTGCGGAGCGGGCGCCCGCGCACGTGGGCGGCGGGGTGGTTGACTCTTCGCGGATGCAACAGTACGTGTGCGCTGCAGCAGGACCGGCCGGCCAGCCTGCCCGGCGGGCTTGCATCATCGGGTCGCCCGACCCAGCCCAGCGAGGGAAGCAGATGGCTGCAGACAACGTGAGGTCGATTCAGCAGATCGAAGATCAGGTCCGGGGCGGTTACGCCGATCTGGCGGTACTCTACAAGGGCAACCTCGAGGCCGCGATCGCGTCCAGCCAGGCCCTGATCGGGGGCTGCCAGACGATGACCGCCACGCTGCTCGCGTTCATGCAGAGCCGCGCCAAGGAGGGCCTGGCGACCAGCCATCGCTTGGCGCAGTGCGCTTCCCCGAGCCACGCCGCGGAGATCCAGCTCGACTTCGCCCGGACGACCGTGCAGGCCTATGCCGACCAGATCGATCAGCTGACCGGCACGATGCGGCAGGTGCTGAACGACGCCTGCGTGCCGTTCGAGCGGCGGATCAAGACGGTCGTGCAGACGGCGGCCGACAGCATCGCCGCCTGATTACGTTCTCGGGCGCCGGGCAGGCTTGGCCCGTTCCCGTGCCACCGCGTCCCGTCGATCTCCGGCCATGCTGCGATGCACTATCGGTGGGGCAGCGAATCAAGTTCTGAAAGGAGTGCCTGCCGTGCGCGCCGTGCCGCCGAAGCAGCCGGCGCGGCGCCCGGCCGTGCCGGACCAGACCAGACAGGCGGTGCGTGGGCGCGCCAAGAGGCCGCAGCCCGCGGCGACGGCATCGGTCGCGGTGGCCAGGCCGGAGGTGGCGCGCGCGCCCGCGCCTGACGAGCCCCCCGTGACCCAGGCGGCCGGCCTCGCGGCCCAGCCAGTGGTCGCGCCAAAAATCGCGCCAGGAATCGCGAACCAGCCTGTGATCAGCGAGCCCGCGGTCCAAGTTGCGCGCGCGCCGCTGGCCACCGAAGCGGCACCGCAGCCGGCCGCGGCGGCGCCTGAGGCTGAGCCGGCCCCCGGCGGGCGGGCGCCGGATCTGGCCCCGATCTTTCAGGCCAGCCGGACGTTGGTCGAAGGCTCGCTGCGCGTGCCCGGCCAGATGGTCGGCATCGGCTGCCGCCAGGCGGAGCACGGGCTTGCGGTCGGCCGCGCGCTGTTGGCCGGCGGCTCGCTGCCGGCGGTGCTGGCCCTCCAGGCCAGTTATCTCGGCCGCGCGGTCGACGACGCGCTGGCGCAGACCCTGGAGCTCAGCCGCCTGTCGGCCGAGGTCGTGCGCGCCGGGCTGGAATCGCTCCGCCAGCGCTAGGTGGCCGCGCCGCGCCCGCGATCTTTGGCCCGCTCGCGCCGGCGGTCCCGGGTCGGTGCCCGGCTCCTTTGGCACTTCCGATCATGATGCTGGGCGTGGCGCGCTCGCCTCGCCCGGGGCGAACTCCGCGGCGCGACCATCGGGTGCGCCGGAATGGGCTTTTCTTCCAGCCGCGAAATCCCTTATCATGATCGCCGGGTCGAACCGGCGAGGACGAACGGTCGCGCGCATGACCAACCGAGCCCGTGATCCCGAGGGTGGCACGATCGGTCAGATCGTCACCAAACCGCGGGACAAGACGCAGAAGCCGTCGATGTACAAGGTGCTGCTGCTCAATGACGACTATACGCCGATGGAGTTTGTGGTTTTGGTGCTCGAGCGGTTCTTCGGCAAGAGCCAGGAGGATGCGACCCGAATCATGCTCCATGTGCACAATCACGGGGTTGGTATCTGTGGCGTCTACACCTACGAGATCGCCGAGACCAAGGTGACCCAGGTGATGGACTTCGCCCGCCAGCACCAACATCCGCTCCAGTGCACGATGGAGAAGGACTAGCGGACGGCGCGGATGCCCATGTTGTCGCGGAACCTGGAAAAGACCCTTCGCCGAGCCTTGGCCCTCGCCAATGCCCGCCAGCACGAGTACGCAACCCTCGAGCATCTGCTGATGGCGCTGCTCGACGACGAGGATGCGGCCGCGGTGCTGAAGGCGTGCGCGGTCGAGATCGACCGCCTGCGCGCCAGCCTGAACGACTTCCTCGATCACGACCTGACCAGCCTCGCGGTCGAGGGCGTGGTCGACGCCAAGCCGACCGCGGGCTTCCAGCGGGTCATCCAGCGCGCCGCGATCCACGTCCAGAGCTCCGGCCGCAGCGAGGTGACCGGCGCCAACGTCCTGGTCGCGCTGTTCTCCGAGCGTGAGTCCCACGCCGTCTATTTCCTGCAAGAGCAGAACATGTCGCGGCTGGACGCGGTCAACTACATCAGCCACGGCATCGCCAAGCGCGCCGGCATGAGCGAGACGCGCCGCGTGCGTGGCGCCGAGGAGCCCGAGGAGCGCCGCAGCAGCCAGTCGACCGAGGCGCTCAACGCCTATTGCACCGACCTCAACGCCAAGGCCAAGCAGGGCAAGATCGACGTGCTGATCGGCCGCGATCTGGAGGTCGAGCGGACGATCCAGATTCTCTGCCGCCGGTCCAAGAACAACCCGTTGTTCGTCGGCGACCCCGGGGTCGGCAAGACCGCGATCGCGGAGGGCCTGGCGCTCCGGATCGTCCGCGGCGAGGTCCCGGAGGTCTTGCGCAAGGCGGTGATCTTCCAGCTCGACATGGGTGCCTTGCTGGCCGGCACCCGCTACCGGGGCGACTTCGAGGAACGGCTCAAGGGGGTCCTGACCGAGCTCGAGGCCGACGATCGCGCGATCCTGTTCATCGACGAGATCCACACCGTGGTCGGCGCCGGCGCCACCAGCGGCGGCTCGCTCGATGCCTCGAACCTTCTCAAGCCAGCGCTCGCCAGCGGCAGCCTGCGCTGCATCGGCTCGACCACCTACAAGGAGTACCGCAACTATTTCGAGAAGGACCGCGCGCTGGTCCGCCGCTTCCAGAAGATCGACATTCACGAGCCGACCCAGGACGAGACCTTCAAGATCCTGATGGGGCTCAAGCCCTCGTTCGAGGACCACCACCAGGTCCGCTACACCGCCAATGCGATCAAGGCCGCGGTCGAGCTGTCGGCGCGCTACATCCACGACCGCAAGCTGCCGGACAAGGCGATCGACGTGATCGACGAGGTCGGCGCCGCGCAGATGCTCAAGCCCGAGGGCCAGCGGCGCAAGACGCTGGGGGTCAAGGACATCGAGGAGGTGGTGGCCAAGATCGCGCGGGTGCCGGTCAAGAACGTCAACGCCCGCGACAAGGAGGTGCTGCGCAACCTCGGCGCCGAGCTGCAGTCGGTGGTGTTCGGCCAGGACCGGGCGATCGAGGCGCTGGCGAGCGCGATCAAGCTCGCCCGCGCCGGCCTGCGCGATCCGCAAAAGCCGATCGGCTGCTACCTGTTCTCCGGGCCGACCGGGGTCGGCAAGACCGAGGTCGCGCGCCAGCTCGCCCGGATCATGGGCATCGAGCTGGTCCGCTTCGACATGTCCGAGTACATGGAGCGCCACGCGGTCTCGCGCCTGATCGGCGCGCCGCCGGGCTACGTCGGCTTCGACCAGGGCGGCCTGCTGACCGACGCGATCGACCAGCAGCCGCACGCGGTCCTGCTGCTCGACGAGATCGAGAAGGCGCATCCGGACGTCTTCAACATCCTGTTGCAGGTGATGGACTACGGCAAGCTCACCGACAATAACGGCAAGACGGTCGACTTCCGCAGCGTCATCCTGATCATGACCACGAACGCCGGCGCCTCGGACATGAGCAAGCCCGCGATGGGCTTCGGCCGCGGCGCGCGCGAGGGCGAGGACACCGAGGCGATCAAGCGGATGTTCACGCCCGAGTTCCGCAACCGGCTGGATGCGACGATCGGCTTTGCCGGCCTGACGCCCGAGATCCTGGCGCACGTGGTCGACAAGTTCGTCTCCGAGCTCGCCGCCCAGCTCGCCGACCGCCGGGTCCACCTCGAGGTCGACGCGCTGGCCAAGGCCTGGCTCGGCGAGAAGGGCTACGACCCGCTCTACGGCGCCCGCCCGCTCGCGCGCGTGATCCAGGATAACATCAAGCGGCCGCTCGCGGACGAGCTGTTGTTCGGCACGCTCGCCAAGGGCGGCAAGGTCGTGGTCACGATCCGCGACGGCCAGCCGGCGTTCGACTGCACGCCGGCGAACACGCCAGCACTGCTGCCGCCGCCGGGCGAGGGCTCCGAGCTGGCTGTGCTCGAGGACGACGAGGCCGATGACGAGGCCGACGACCAGGAATATCTGACCGAGGAGCCGGTCGCCTAAGCCGACAGTCCGGTCCCTCGGAGCCGACCCTCTCCCCAGCCCAGCTCAATCACCCGCGCCGGGTGCCGCCGCGGCCGGCCGCGGAACTCAGGCGTTGCATAACCCTCGTCCGATGACCAACGAGCGGTTATGATGCGTCGTGGCGGGCGCGCAGGTGCGCCCGCGGGCAGGGAGGGCGCACCCGTGCTGACCGATGTGCAGGGCCGGACCGCGAAGGCGATCGTCAACATCTTCGAGACCGACAGGGTGCTTGGCGATTACGCCAACGTGACCCTGATCCCGGGCGACACCGGCCACCTGACCTACGGGCGTGCCCAGACCACGCTCACGAGCGGCGGCCTGCACGGGCTGATCCGCGCCTACACCCTTGCTTCCGGCGCCTTGTTCCGCCGCGACCTCGAGCCGTTCCTGGCAGCGCTCGAGGCCCGCGACCTGGCGCTCGACGACGATCGCTACTTCCGCAACCTGCTCTCGGCCGCGGCCGACGATCCGGTGATGCGCCGCACCCAGGACGTCTTCTTCGATGAGACCTACTGGCGGCCGGCGCAGCAGGCGGCGGCGCGCGACGGCATCGAAAGCGCCCTCGGCGCGGCCGTGATCTACGACAGCTGGGTTCATGGCTCGTGGGCGACGCTGCGGGCGCGGACCAACAATGGCGCCGGCGTGCCGGGCGCGATCGGCGAGCGGGCCTGGATTGGCGCCTATGTCTTGGAGCGCCGGGCATGGCTTGCCGACCACCGGCGCGCCGACCTGCGCCGGACCGTGTACCGGATGGACGCCTTCCTCGCGATGCTCGACGGCGGCGACTGGGACCTGCCGCTGCCGCTGGTCGTGCGCCGGCGGGCGATCGACGAAGCAGCACTCGCCGCGGTTCCGGAGGGGGTCTACGACGGGCCGCCGCCGCGCTCGCGCGCGCTCCGCCTGACCGGGCCGATCAGCCGCGGCCTCGACGTGCGCCTGGTCCAGCTCGCGCTCTCGCGGCCGGGCAACGGGCTCGCGGTCAGCGCCGACGGCCTGTACGGCCGGCGCAGCGAAGATGCGGTGCGGACCTTCCAGGCGCGGAACGGCCTGGCGGCGACCGGCGCCGTCGACGATCCGACCTTCGGCGCGCTGCAGCTCTAGCCTCTGGCGCGGCCGCGCTCGCTTGACAGGCGCCGGCGGCGCGCGAAGCTGCCCGGGCGCGCAGCGGAGGGGGCGCCGATGGAGTTTCAGGATCGACTGATCGTGATCACCGGCGGGGCGGGCGGGATCGCGCGCGCGACCGCACCATTGCTGCTGGCGGCAGGGGCGCGGCTGCTGCTGATCGATCCGGACGCCGGCGCGCTCGAAGCGCTCGCGGCCGAGCTCGCTGCCGGCGCGCGGGTGCGGACGATCACCTCGTCCCTCTCGACCCCGGCGGCCTGCGCCGGCGCGCTCGAAGGTCTCGAGCGGCCGATCTATGCGCTGATCCATCTGGCCGGCATCTTCCGGCCCGACGCGCTGGCGGCCGCGGAGCGCCCGCTGTGGGACGCGACGATCGCGGCCAACCTCACCAACGCCTTCGACATGGCGGCCGCCTGCCGGCCGCGGCTCGACCCGGCGCTGACCTGCCGGCTGGTGTTCGCAAGCTCGCTCGCGTTCCGGCGCGGCTCGTTCGACCACATCGCCTATACCGCGGCCAAGGGCGGCATCGTCGGCCTGGTCCGGGCGCTCGCGCGTGGCCTGGCGCCCAAGGTGCTGGTCAACGGGGTGGCACCCGGGATCATCCTGACCCCGATGCCCGGGCACATCATCGAGGACCCGGACAGGCGCTCGCGCCTGCTCGCCGAGACCGCGCTCAAGCGCTTCGGCGAGCCGCGCGAGGTTGCAACCGTGATCCGTTTTCTGCTCAGCGATAATTCGAGCTTCATCACCGGCCAGGTGATCAATGTCGACGGCGGCGTGGTCAATTCGTGACGGCGCGAGCCCGGTCGTCCTGAGGTTAGTTGGTCAGGGGTGGACCTGGTTCAGCAGCGGCTGGCCGGCGGCGAGGCGCTCGAGGTTGTCGCCGATCACGGCGAAGCGGCGCTCCATCAGACCCTCGGTCCAGCCCGAGCAGTGCGGGGTCATGACCACGTTGTCGAGCTCGTGGAACGGGTGGCGCGAGGGCCGGGTCGAGGCGTCGCCGCCGCCCGGGTAGCGATACCAGGTGTCGAGCACCGCGCCGCCGATGGTCCGCCGGCTCAGCGCCTCGAACAGCGCGTCCTCGTCGACGATCGGGCCGCGGGCGACGTTGATCAGCACCGCGTCCTTGCGCATCCGCGCGATCTCGGCGCGCCCGATCAGGCCCCTGGGTCGCTGCGGTCAGCGGGCAGGCGATCACGACGAAGTCGGAGGCCTCCAGCAGGTGCGCCAGCTCGCCCGGGCCCGCCCAGCCAGTCGGGCGCCGGCTCGAGCGGGCGCGGCGTGCCTGCGATCGCGAGCACGGCCATGCCGAAGGCGCGGGCGCGGACCGCGACCGCCTGGCCGATGTGGCCGTAGCCGACGCAGCCGACGGTCCGGCCGGCGAGCTCGGGTCGGAACGGCGCCGCCAGGCGCGGGCTGTCGGCCCAGCTGCCGGCCCGGAAGCGCGCGTCGCGCCCGGCGAGTCCGACCGTCCAGTGCAGCATCGCGGCCAGCACGTACTCGCTGATCCCGATCTCGTGCTCGAAGGTGTTGCAGACCGGGCAGCCCGCCGGCACCGCGTCGAGGTCGACCGCGTCCAGGCCGGCGACCGGCAGATGGATCAGCCTGAGCCTGGCATCGGCGGCAGGCCGTGGCCGAGCTCCATCGTCACCAGCACGTCGGCCGCGGCGAACGCCGCAGCGCTCGCCGCCGGGTCCGCAACCTCGATGATCTGCACCCGCGCGCCGAACCGGCGGCGAAGCGGCGCCGCCCCCTGCATAGCGATCGGGCCATTGAGCAGGACGGCGATCGCTCGAGATGGCGGTACTGCCATCGTCACTGGGTCTCGGTCGGCCCGCTCGCGGCCGCCTTCGGCAGATAGCCAGCGCCGGGCGCCGCCGCCGGCAGGCCGGCCATCGCGAGACCCGCGCGCAGGCGGTCGCGATCGCTGGCCTTCTGAAAGGGCAGCGTGGCGAGAAAACGCTCGATCGTGAGGTCAGGCCGCTCGGCCAGCACCTTCTGGACTTCGGTCGCCGCCTCGCCCGCCCGGCCAAGCTGGCCGTAGCTCGCGGCCGCGTAGAGCCGGTGATCGATCCGCGGCTCGCTCATCTTGCGGACCATCGCGATCGCGTCGGCGTAGCGCCCGACCAGGTATAGGTTGAGGGACAGATTGCCGAAGTAACGCTCCGGGTGGCGCGGATTCAGGCGCATCGCCTGCTCGACCAACGCGATCCCGTCGGCTGCGCGCCCCGCGGTCGGCAGCAGCCAGGCGCCATAGTCCTGGAGCAGCTCCGGATCATTGGGGTTGAGGGCAAGCGCCTTCTCGTAGGACGCGAGCGCCTGCTGCGGCTGGCCCATCGCCTGATAGGCGTCGCCCAACACCCAATGGGCGTTGTATTCCTGCGGATCGGCGGCCGCCGCCTTGCGCGCCCAGGTGAGCGCTTGGGCGACCGACTGCTCGGGCTCCTCGCTCCACGACCACCAGAATTCCGCCATGTAGGTCCAGGCGACGTAGGCGTGCGCGAGCGCGTAGCCGGGATCGAGCTCGATCGCCTGAAGCGCCGCGGTGCGCGCCTTCAAGTTCGCGTCTTTGGTGAATTCATCGTAGTAATCGGCTGCGCTCAGGACATAATCATAAGCGTCCAGGTTCGCGGTCGGCTTGTGCCGGGCGCGCGGCCTGATCGGCGGCCGCGATCGCCGAATCGGTGCCGCCGAGGCTGCCCACGATCTTCTCGGTCAGCTCGTCCTGGACGGCGAAGAAATCGCTCCAGTCGCGGTCGTAGCGTTCCGCCCAGATGTGATGGCCGCTCGCGGTCTCGATCAGCTGGGCGTACAGGCGGAGCTTGCCGTTCTCCTTGCCGATGCTGCCCTCGAGCACGTAGCGGACGCCAAGCTCGCGCCCGACCTGGCGGACGTCCGGATGCTGGCCCTTGTAGGCCAGGCTGGAGTTCGAGGCGACCACGAACAGCTCGGAGAAGCGCGACAGCCCGCTGATGATGTTGTCGAGCAGGCCGTCGGCGAACCGGTCGAGGTCGGGGCCTTCGCTCAGCCGGGTGAACGGCAGGATCGCGATCGAGGCGCGTTCCGCCAGCAGCGGGTCATTCTGCGCGGGCAAGCCCGCGAGCGGCAGACCGCGCGGCCCGGGCGGCGGCCACCAGACGAGCGCGCCGGCGATCAGCAGTGCCAGAGCAAGCGCCAGGCCTGTGGGCCAGCGCAGCCGCCAAGCCAGCTCCAGCGGCCGGACCCACAGGCCGCCTGCGGCCTCCGGCCGGCGCCAGCGGTAGACCCGGACCGACCGCTCGAAGTTGCGCAGCGTCTTGCGGCCGAGGAAGTCGAAGCGGTGGTCGAGCTTGCCCTCGATCTGGTCGAAGGCGCTGCCGGAGATCAGCACGCCGCCGGGCTCGGCCAGGGCTTCGAGCCGGGCGGCGACGTTGACGCCATCGCCCAACAGATTGTCGCGGTCGACCATGACGTCGCCGAGGTTGACGCCGATCCGGTATTCGACCCGCTGCGCGGGCGGCCGCCCGGCGTTGCGGTCCGCGATCGCCGCCTGGATCTCGAGCGCGGCGCGGACCGCCTGGACAGCGCTCGCGAACTCGGCGATCGCGCTGTCGCCGGCGCTGCCGAACACGCGGCCGCGGTGGCGGGCGACCAGCTTCTCGATCAGCGCCCGGCAGGCGTTGAGCGCGGCGAGCGTGGCCTCCTCGTCGCGCGCCATCAGCCGGCTGAAGCCGACCATGTCGGCCGCCAGGATCGCCGCGATCCGGCGTTCGACCTGAGGCTCAGTCATCACCAACCGATCCTCGGGGGCGGCGCGCCCTCCGGGCGCCGCCCGGCTGCTCCGGCGAACATCGGCAAACATATGGGAAACAGGCCCCTGGTGCACCATGCCTGGTCAGGTGCTTGGACGGGATCATACCTCGCCGGCGCGCCGGCCGGTTGTGAACTGGTTCACAAGGGCGGGCTCGAAATCAGCGGGTCTGGATGCCGGCCTCGATCTCGGCCTCCGGCACGCCGACCGAGCGCGCGGCGGTGCGCAGCTGATCGAGCGTATTGGCATCGAGCGCCAGCCCTTCCGACAAGCGTCTGGCCTTGAGCCGGCGCTCGGGCTCGCCCGGGAACAGGATCTCGCCGCCCGGGGTCGCGGGCGGCGATGCCTTGACCCAGCCTTCCAGCCGGGCGAGGTCGCCCACCATCGCCGCCATGCCGGCCATGCGGCCGGGATCGATCAGGATCGAGAGCATGTTGTTGACCACCCGGTCGGCGTCCGGGTTGTCGGGATGGCTGCTGCCGCCGCCGGTCAGCGCCCCGGCCAGGATCTCGCAGAAGATCGAGAGCCCGTAGCCCTTGTGGCCGCCGACCGTCAGCAGCGCGCCCGGCGGGTCGGCGAACAGGGTCGCCGGATCGCGGGTCGGTTGGCCGCTGGCGTCGATCAGGCAGCCTTCGGGCACCGGCTCGCCCTTGTTCTGGGCGACCCGGACCTTGCCGGCGGCGATGATCCCGGTCGACATGTCGTGGATGATCGGCTCGGCGCCCGGGCGCGGCACGCCCATCGCGATCGGGTTGACCGAGAGCCGGCGGTCGCTGCCGCCGAAGGGTGCGACCAGGATGCCGGCACCCGAGGTGTTGACGAAGTGCAGCGAGATCATGTCGGCGGCCGCGGCCTGCTCGGCCCAGGCGCCGACCCGGCCGACGTGCGAGGCGTTGCGCAGGCCGACCACGGCGACGCCGTGCGCGCGCGCCCGCTCGATCCCGAGCGCGATCGCCTGCCTGGCGATCACCTGGCCGTAGCCCTGGTCGCCATCGACCGTGATCAGCGCGCCGCCGTCGGTCATGATCCGCGCCGTCCGGTTGGCGCGGACGCCGCCCTGCGCGAGCAGCTTCAGATAGGGGGCGACCCGGATCACGCCGTGCGAATCGTGGCCGACCAGGTTGGCATCGATCAGATGCTCGGCGACCGCGTTGGCCTCGGCCGCCTCCGAGCCCGCATGCCGGAAGATGCTGACGACCAGGCTTTTGAGCGGCAGCGCGGCGATGGCCAGGGCGGCTCCTCCCTTGAGCAGTGACGGTTGACCCGAGGCCCCGCGCGCCGCGCCGGGCTCAGCTGGTCAGGCCCTTTTCCATCAGGATGACCGCGAGCCGGGTGCCATCGGGCAACGACGCCGCCTCGCGCGCGATCTCGACATAGCCTGCGCGCCGGTAGAATGGCTCGCCGCTCAGCGTGGCGCCGAGCCGCGCCCGGCGGAAGCCGGTTGCGCTGGCCGCGGTCTCGGCCGCGGCCAGGATCGCGCGGCCGACACCCTGGCGGGCGACCTCCGGAGCGGTGAACATCGCGCGAATCCGGGTCGGCTCGAAGCGCGGGTCGAGCCGCTCGGCGTCGGCCTCGCCGTCGGCCGGCCCGGCGTAGTGCTTGCGCCGCAGGCTCCAGCCGCCGCAGCCGACCAGCCGCCCGCCGAGTTCGGCGAGCAGGTAGGTGCCATCCTCAATCAGGTCGCGGTCGGGCACGCAGACGTAGCGGATCGCGGCCTCGACTTCGATCTGCGAATAGTAGCCGGGCCCGAGCGCGCGCATCGACGTCTGCTGCAGCTCGCGCAGCGGTTCGATGTCGGCGAGCGTGGCAAGGCGGACGGTCGGGGCGGCGCTCATGCCGCCGGCGCTGACCTGAGACGCGCCGCGACCAGGCGGAGCGCGAACTCGATCGCCTCGAGCATGCTCTGCGGGTTGGCGATGCCCCGGCCGGCGATGTCGAACGCGGTGCCGTGGTCGACCGAGGTCCGAACGATCGGCAGGCCGAGCGTGACGTTGACGCCCGAGAGCGCGGTCATCCGGCCGCTCAAGGGGTCCATCGCGAAGCCCAGCGTCTTGACCGCGACATGGCCCTGGTCGTGGTACATCGCGACCACGGCATCGAACTGGCCGCCGAGCGCCTTGACGAACACGGTATCGCCCGGGACCGGGCCCTCGAAGCTCATCCCCTGGGCCCGGAACTCCTCGATCACCGGCGCGATCACGTCCGTATCCTCGCGACCGAACAGGCCGCTTTCGCCGGCGTGCGGGTTGAGGGCGGCAACCCCGATCCGCGGCTGCTCGATGCCGAGGTCGAGCATCGCCTGGTGGGTCAGCGCGAACACCCGGCGCAGGCGCTCGGGCGTGATTCGCTTGGGCACGTCGGCGAGCGCCACGTGGGTCGTGACGTGGCTGACCTTGAGCCGGTCGTGGGCGAGCAGCATGCAGCTGCCTTTGGAGCCGGTGAGCTCGGCCAGGATCTCGGTGTGGCCGGCATAGGCATAGCCGGCGGCATTGAGCGCCTCCTTGTTGATCGGCGCGGTGACGATCGCATCGATCCGGCCGGCGAGCGCGAGCTGGACCGCGCGCTCGATCGCGGCAAAGGCGAGCCGGCCGGCCTCGGCGGACAGCTCGCCCGGCGCGACCGGCGCCCGCGCGGCCGCCGCCTCGATCACGCGGACCGTCGGCCAGACCGCGGGCGCGCCATCGGTCGCGAGCTCGATCGGGACCCCGAGCCCGCGCGCCGCCGCCTCGATGCATGCGGCCGTGCCGACCATCACGAGCTCGAGCTCGCCCGCGACGACCCGGTCGCGCAGCAGCTCGAGCGCTTTCAGGATCAGCTCGGGCCCGATCCCGGCCGGATCGCCCATGGTCAGGCCGAGGACGGGAACGCGCTCAGTCATGGCTTGTCACCCTTGGCGCAATCGACGAGCCCGATTAAGAGCTCAAAATCGCCGAAGCCGCCAGACTTGGAGATCACCTCGCAGCCCTGCCAGCCGCCGCCCTGCACGCGCGAGCGGGCGATCCCGGGCAACGGCTCGCCGGTGACCAGCAGGGCCTCGGCCTCGAGCGCCTGGACCAGACGGTGCAAGGTCGCGCCGCCGGTGACGACCAGCGAGCGCGGTGGCACCAGTTTCCGGGTTGTGCGCCCGAGCAGGCGATCGAAGATCGGCCCGGCGACCGCCGGCCCGGTGCCATCGGCGATCTCGATCACCAGGGCGGCCCAGCCGTGCTCGGCGAGCGCGCGCGCCACGGCCGCGATCGCCGCTGCGCTGTCCGCGGCCGGCGACGCGCGGATCACGCCTTCGGGCGCCTGCGCGGCGAGTGCCCTGATCTGGGCGAGCGTGACCGGATGATGGCTGCCGATCACGAGCAGCAACGGCTGCTCGAGCCTGGGCAAGGTGCCCGCGCCGGGCGTGCCGGCGAGCGCCCGGCCGAGACCCGCGCTGCCGCACCACAAGACCGGCTGCTCGAGCGCTCGCCCGGCCTCGACCAGTGCCGTGAGGTCAGTTTCGCTCGCGGCATCGCAGAAGAAGGCGCCGCTGCCCGCGAGCGCCTCTGGCGTGGCGGCGAGCCGGAGGGTCGCGCCACTCCGGCGAAGCTCGTCCGCGAGATCGCAGGCGACCGCCTGCCAGGGCAAAGCGGCCGCCGCGCGCCAGTACTGGCGTCCTTGCGCGGTGATCCGCTGCTGGGGCGGAAAGGCCGGCGCGATCACAGCGCTCGCAAAGCGGCCGCTCGCCAGAGCGGCCGCGACCTCGCGGGCGGTATTGCCGCGCAGCAGCGAATCGATTTTCTTGACCGCGAGATCGGCGCCCGCAAACGCGTCGAGCCACGCCGATGCCGGCAGGTCGCTCTCCCGCGATTCGGTGTCGAGGGCGAAGCTGCCGGCGGTCCCGCGGCTCAAACCCTGGTCCCAAAAGACCGGCAGCGGGCCGGCGAGCGCGACCAGCGGGGCCGCCGTATCGAGCGCGCCGGTCAGGTCGTCGGCGACGATTCGAACCCGCATCAGCCCCGCCCGGCGGTTCAGCGTTTGCTCATCGTTGGCGGCGAGATTGACCGGCTTTGATCAGGATGACCAGTCGAAAGGCAGCCCCGATGTCGAGCGTAGCCGGAACCCGGGCCCTGGGCCGCCAAGACCTCGAGCGCGCGGTCGCCGGCGGGGTGCTCGATGTCGCCCAGGCCGAGGCGCTTTGGGCGTTCCTCGGCAGCGAGCCCGCGAGCCTGCGGCCGCGGTTCGATCTGGTCCACGTGCTCTGGTACGCGGGCGCCCTGATCATCATCGGCGCGATGGGTCTGTTCACGACGCTCGCGTTCGCGAAGCTGGGTGGCGGCGTGCTCGCGCTGATCGCGATCGTCTATGCCGCGCTGCTGACGACGGCCGGCCGCCATCTCTGGCAGCGTCAGCAGCGCATTCCGGGCGGCCTGCTGCTCACGGCCGCGGTCACGATGGCGCCGCTGTTCACCTACGGGGTCCAGCATGCGCTCGGCTGGTGGACCCATGCCGAGCCGGGCAACTACCGGGATTTCTTCATCTGGATCAGGGCGAGCTGGCTGCCGATGGAGCTCGCGACGATTGCGGCCGGCCTGGTCGCGCTGCGCTACTGGCGCTTCCCGTTTCTGATCGCGCCGATCGCGTTTGCGCTTTGGTTTATGTCGATGGACCTCGTGCCCTGGGTGTTCGGCGAGGGCTGGGACGGCTGGGGCCAGCGGCGGATCGTCTCGCTCTGGTTCGGGCTGGCCATGCTGCTGGTCGCCTGGGCGGTCGACGTCAGGGCCGAGGGCGACTTCGCCTTCTGGCTCCATCTGTTCGGCCTGCTGGCGTTCTGGTGCGGGCTCACGCTGCTCGACAGCCAGAACGAGCTCGGCAAGGCATTCTACTGCCTGATCAACCTCGTGCTGCTGCTGCTCGCGCTGTTCCTCGAGCGGCGGGCTTACGCCGTGTTCGGCGCGCTGGGCGTTGCCGCCTATCTCGGCCACCTCGCCGGCGAGGTGTTCCAGGATTCGCTGCTCTATCCGTTCGCGCTGTCGCTGATCGGGGTCCTGATCATCGCCGCCGGGCTCTGGCTGCATCGCCGGCAGGCGGCGATCGCGCGGCTGCTGGACCAGCGCCTGCCGCCGGCGGTGCGGGCTCTGCGCCCGGCGCACGCCCGCTGAGGCGTGGGGTTTCTAGCTCAAGCCGAGGGCCCGGCGGTTCAGCGCCGGGTCGGCGCGAGGCGTCATGCCGGCATCGAACGGGCGCTCGGTGACCCGGATGATGTGATCGCGGATGAAGGCGGCACCCTCGCTCGCCCCATCCTCGGGGTGCTTGAGCGCGCATTCCCACTCCAGCACCGCCCAGCCGGCGTAGTCGTGGTCGGCAAGGCGCGTGAAAATGCCGCCGAAGTCGATCTGGCCATCGCCCAGCGAGCGAAAGCGCCCGGCGCGCTCGGACCAGCCGAGATAGCCGCCGTAGGTGCCGGTGCGGCCGTTGCGGCGAAACTCGGCATCCTTGACGTGCACGCCGCGGATCCGCTCCGCGTAGCGGTCGAGGAAATCGAGGTAGTCGATCTGCTGGAGGAACAGATGCGCCGGGTCGTAGAGGATCCGGCAGCGCGGGTGCTCGTGCACGAGCTCGAGAAAACGCTCAAACGTGGCGCCGTCGTGCAGGTCCTCGCCGGGGTGGAGCTCGAAGCAGAGATCGACGCCGGCCTCGTCGAACGCGTTCAGGATCGGCCGCCAGCGGCGCGCGAGCTCGGCAAAGCCGTCCTCCACCAGGCCCGGCGGCCGGGGCGGGTAGGGATAGAGAAACGGCCACAGCAGATTGCCCGAGAACGTGACGTGCCGCGCGAGACCGAGGTTCCGCGAGGCCTTGGCGGCCAGCAGCAGGCGCTCGACCGCCCACAGCTGGCGCGCCGCCGGCCGGCCGCGAAGCTCCGGCGGCGCGAACACGTCGACGATCGGATCAAAGGCCGGATGGATCGCGACCAGGTGGCCGATCCGCTGGCTGGCGAGTTCGGTGATCACCAGGCCATGGCCGGCCAGCATCGCCGTGATCTCCTCGCAGTAGGCCTTGCTGGCAGAGGCTTGGCCGAGGTCGATCAGGCGGTCGTCGAAGACCGGCACCTGGAGCCCGAGAAAGCCCAGGTCCGCGCTCCATTTCGCCAGACCCTCCAGCGTGTTGAACGGCGGAGTCTCGATCTAGGAACTGAGCCAGGAAGATCGCCGGCCCCTTGATCGTGCGCATCGGTAGCCTCCCGCCTTCGCGCCGAAGTTCAGGCAGTCCTAGGCGCAAACGCATAAGTGGGGAACGCCGGGGCGCGGCCGGTCACCGGGCCTGCTGGCGTTCGCGGGCGAAGCTGTAGATGCCGCTCGCGGCGATCACTGCGGCGCCGGCCACGGTCATCAGGTCGGGGAGCGTGCCGAACACGACGAAGCCGACCAGCGTCGCCCAGACCAAGGTCGTGTAGCTGAAGGGCTGCAGCAGCGAGGCGGGTGCCAGCTGGAGCGCCTTGATCAACAGGAAATGGCCGCCCGCGCCGAGGCCCGCGATCAGTGCGAACAGCGCCCAGCCGCGCGGATCGGGGGTGGTCCAGTAGAACGGCCCGAGCAGGCTCAGGCCGATCGTACCGACGACCGCGGTATAGAAGAGCGTGGTCAGCGGGGAATCGCCGCGGCTGACGATCCGGGTCAGGATCTGGTAGAGCGCGAACATCAGCGCGCAGAGCAGCGCCAGCAGCGCCGCCGGGTGCATCACGCCCAGGCCCGGGCGGAGAATGATCAGCACCCCGATCAGCGCGACGCCGATCGCGCTCCAGCGGCGGATGCCGACCCGTTCGCCCAACAGCGGCACCGAGAGGGCCGTGACCAGCAGCGGCGTGATCGCGATGATCGCATGCGCGTTGGCGAGCGGCAGCATCGTGATGGTCAGGATGAACAGGCCGATCTCGACCACGAGCAGCAGCGAGCGAGCGCCCTGCAGCCAGAAGTGCCGGGTCCGGAGCGCCGCGCTGCCGCCGCGGCGGGCCGCGAGCCAGGCGGCGATCGCCAGCAGCGAGGCAAAGCGCAGCCAGAGGATCTGGACGATCGAGTAGCTCTCGGCGAGCTGCTTGCTGCCGGCGTCCATGCAGGCGAACAGCAGCCAGGCGCCAAGGACGCAGGCGATGCCGCGGCCGGTGGCGGTGGCGGGTACCGGGGCAAGCTCGCTCGCGGACGGGCTGGCACCTGGCGCCGGAACGTAGGGAAAATCTGTCAACTGGCGATCCCGCGTGAGGCTGGAGCGTCTAGTTAGCCTGTCATCGAGCGCTCGTCACCGGCCAGGCGCGGCTCGTATGATGCAGGCGACGCCAACCGGCTGCCGGAAGAGAGAGGAGCTAGACTAGACATGACGTGGGCCCCCGCGCTCGCCAGGATCCTGGCCACGCTCCTGCTGACCTTGTGCGCACAGACCAGCAGCGCGCTCACCACCGGCTGGCTCGACGACGACCCCAATGCCATCTGGTCGCGACCACCAGGCTTTTATGCCGACGGCGGCGATTGGTACGCGATCCTCCATGCCAGGCCGGACGTCCTGCGCGTCCGTCTGATCGGCGAGTTCACCGATGAGCAAAGCGCTGCGATCGAGCTCGCTCGCACCCCCGACCGCAAGTTCTGGTGGTTCAAGAGCACCGGGGCGGCGTTCGCCCGCCCGCCCGCGGCCGGGGACCGATATCATTTTCTGCTCACGCTGGCGGATGGCTCGGATCTGCGCGTGCAGGACCCGGCCGCGCGCCAGGTCGAGAACTCGGGCCTGGGAGCCCGCTCGATCGTCACCGACAGCCAGGCCTATCGCTGGCGCGATCAGGCCTGGCAGCGGCCGGGCTGGGAGTATTACCTGATCTACCAGCTGCACCCGCTGCGCTTTTCGAGCCGGAACCGGAGCCTGACGCCGCTCCAGCGGATCACTGAGGAGCTCGATCGCGATGGCAGCGACGACCACCTGAATGATCTGGGCGTGACCGCGATCCAGCTGCTGCCCGTCAACGAGTTCGCGGGCGACGTCAGCTGGGGCTACAATCCCTCGTTCTTCTACGCCGTCGAGTCCTCGTATGGCACCCCGGATCAGCTCAAGGCGCTGGTCGACACTGCTCACCGGCAGGGGATCGCCGTGATCCTGGACGTGGTGCCCAACCACGGCGGCAGCGGCGACAATATTCTTTGGCAGATCGCGCAGACCGACATCCACAACGGGACTTACTACGACGGCGACACGGTCTGGGGGCCGCTGCTGAACTTCGACAACGACGTCGCCCGGCATTTCTTCGTCCAGAATCTGGTCTATCTGGCGCGCGAATACCACATCGACGGCTTCCGCTTCGACTTCACGCGGCCGATCCACAACCCGGGCGACGGCAACATCCGGGCGCGGGGGAGCGGCGGCGGCTGGGCCTTCCTGCGCGAGATCCGCGCCCAGCTGAAGGCGGTGAGCCCGCGCATCCTGCTGATCGCCGAGGAGCTGCCCAACACCTGGTATGTGACGCGCGAGCGGGTCGACAGCCCTTGGGCCGGCGATTGGCATGGGCCGTTCGATGCTCAGTGGGCCGATCCCTTCCACGACCGCTTCAAGGCGGTGCTGACCGGTGGCCATCTCGATAACCTCTACGATGCGTTCACCGGCTTCGGCGACAGCTGGCAGGACGCGCTGATCTACAGTGAATCGCATGACGAGGTCGGCAACACCGACGACCGGATCGCGAAGCGGGGCAGGGACGGCAAAGGCTGGGAAATGAACCAGGTGGCGGCAGCGGGGACGATTCTCGGGCGTGGCATCCCGATGCTGTTCATGGGCCAGGAGGCCGGCGAGACGATGCAGTTCGGGCAGGACGACGGCAAGCTGCCGGCGCACCGTCCGGGGGCATATGACCCCGGCACGGGCGCGACCTGGTGGGACGACAGACTGCCTCTCGATGCCTATGCAGCCGATCCGGGCCGAAGCAAGCTCCGGTCGTGGACCCGCAGGATGCTCGAGATCCGTCGGGGCGATCTGGGACGCCTCGCGGGCGGCGACATCAGGGTCACGCATATCCACAATGACAACGGCGTGATCGCGTTCACGCGCGATCGCGGCAAGTACGTCGTGGTCCTGAACTTCAAGGGCGGCTCCTGGGACCGCTACGATATCGGCGTCCGGGGCCGCTACCAGGAGCTGGCGAACACCAGCTGGCCGGCGTTCAATCTCGGCGGCTACCCCGAGAAGACCCGGGGCGGGGGCGCCGCGCACGACCTGGGCGACGTGCCGATCCCGTCCTATGGCGCGGTCGTTTTGGTACGTTGGGACTAGACCGATGTGGTAATCTTCCTTCGCCGGTTGTTGCCTTCGTGTGTCGCGCCCTGCTTGGTCGATGCCAAGCAGATCCTTGTTTAGTGTCCTTCCCCGAGGAGGTAGGGGATGGAAAGGCTGGCGCGGACAAATTGGTCTGAGAATGCCGGGCCGAGAACTCACATCAGCCGTTCCGACGTCAAGACGGGCGATGGCCCCGTTTCAGGAGCATCACGACCCTGCAGAAGATCGCCGCCGTTCACGCCTCGATCCATAACCACCTTTCATCAGGACCGACACCGCAACCGGCGCAACGTCTTCAAGCAGAACCGCTCGGCCGCCCTGGCCGAGTGGCGTCAGCTGGCGGCCTGGGATCTCTGCTTTCCCACGCCTTTGGAGACCGGTTCGCATTGGACTGACAGCACCGACTGACAGCACCCGATCGCACGCTCCGCGACCAGTTGACGACGGCCAACCGATCCGCTCCTCACATGATCGCGTGGCGCTCGAGACCGGGATCGGCACGGGAGAGGTGTGCCTGGAGAGCGCCGGTCAACAGCCTCGACGCCTCGGTTGACACACTTGCCACGGCCGAGACGCAACCCGGGGGGCCTGGCACCATCCTTCCATGCCGCGATGACTTGCTCGGAGGGCTCAAGGAGCGCATAATGGCCGCTGTGGAACCGGTATCTGGAGAATCCCGGGTTAAAGGAGTTATTGAATGAAGCCCCACGTCATAATGCATATGGTCTCAAGCCTTGACGGCCGTATCCTGGGCCAGACTTGGCCGACGTGGTCCAAGCTAATGGAAGTCTACGAAGCGGTTCATCGTGAGCTCAAGGGCGACGCCTGGATCGTTGGCCGTGTCACCATGGCCGAGTTCAGTAAGGGCGGACCACAACCAATCTCTGCAACCGAAGTATTCCCGCGCACCACTTGGAGGGCACCTGGAGCCGAGCAGGGCCCTTATGCCATCGCTCTCGATCAGGATGGAAAACTGCACCTCAATATCAGCACTGCCAATGGTGATGCTATTGTGGTGGTGTTGACTAAGTCTGTCCCCGACAACCACTTGACCGAACTGCGGCGTGACAACATTTCTTATATTTTCGCCGGCGAAACGAAGATAGACCTAGGTGCCGCTTTAGCAATCCTTCACCAGGAATTCGGTATCAAGCGGCTTTTGTTGGAGGGCGGTGGTGGGGTAAATGGAAGTTTTCTATCTGCCGGCCTAATCGATGAGCTAAGCGGCTAGTGCCTATCCGGTTGGCTCAGCAGCATACAACATCTTGTAGGTCGTCGGAGCGTGCTGGGCGGTGAGGCCCAGCAGCGATTGGAATGCGGCCATCGGCGTGCGCCGGCGATTGAACCGGAATACGAACTCGTTGACGTAGTGGGGCAGATGCTTCGAGCTGACGCCATGATGCGTTCCCTTCAGCCACGTCTTCAGGTTCGAGAAGGTGCGATGGACGCGCGGGAACAGCTGGGCGGCAGCCTTGGGATCGCCGACCGTGGACGGTCGATGATCGTAGGTCCTGCGGAGCGGGGCGTAGCCCTGCCAACCATCGGTCAGCACCGTGCTGCCTGGTTGGACCGACGCCTCGACGAACCGGCCCAGCGACGCCGCGGACAGATCCTCGACCACGGCGAGCCGGATGCGGCCAGAGCCGCGGCCGCGCACCTCGACCGCAGCGACGACGATCGCCTTGTTGCTATCGCGCTGTCGCCCGCCGCGGCGCCCTTCCTCGACGCCGCCGACGTAGCTCTCGTCCACTTCCACCGTCCCCGAGATGCGGTCTCGCTCCGGCCGTAGCATGGCGCGGCGCAGTTTCTGGAGCATCGTCCAGGCCGTCTCATAGCGAGCCAGGCCGAGCTGCCGTTGAAGCTGAACCGCCGAGAACCCCGGCGTGTGGGTCGTGACCAGATAGGCCGCCGCAAACCAGAGATGAAGAGGCAGCCGCGTGCGATGCAAGACCGTACCTGCCGTCACCGACACTTGATGCCGGCAAGACCGGCACTGAAACAGGTCGCGCCCATCCAACTCGTAGGCCCCGGCGTGCTGCACATCGCGGACACCGGTAGCCCTCCGGCCAGCGGCAGGCGACGAGATACCGCCGGCAATGTTCCTCGCTCGCGAAACGGCTCTGGAACTCGGTCAACGTCCGCGGAAAGTCGGGTCGGCCCATGGTCTTCACACCCCATCCACGACCACAACATGTAGCGGTAGCTGAGTTAACCGGATAGGCGCTAGCGTGCTTATTGCCCCTTTAGCCGATGGCACAGAAGGCCCCACCATCTTTACACGGGACGTTGCCCCGGCAGAACCACTGGCATTGGTGAGCATGGAGCGGTTGGACAGCGACCTGATCCATCTTCGCTATGAAGTGGAGCGCTGAAGCCGTGGCCTCAAAGCCAGACCGCCTTGTGGGCTATGCTCGTGTCAGCACCTACAGGTAGACGCTCGACGCCCAGCTTGACCAGCTTAAGGCGGCAGGCTGCACGACCATCTTCCGGGAGGAGGCAATGGGTGCGAAGGTGGAGCGCCGCGAGTTGCAGCGGATGCTGAAAGACCTGCCCCCGGTGACGTGGTGACGGTGACCCGGATAGACCGGCTGGCCCGCTCGACCTTCGACCTATTCTCCATCGTCAAGCGCATCGTCATCGCTGTCTGAAGGCCACCATGGGTGGCGGTTGACGCGGGACGAGGACGATGAACGCTCGCGCGGCGGCCGAGTAAAGCTTTACCGCGTCACCATCGGCGCGCTTTGAAGCGGGAGTTGTCGCCATCGTGGAAGCGGATCTCGCCTGTGAGAAGCCCTTCTTTGTCGAGTTCGGCATCCACCGGCGCCGCAGGCGGGATCCATCATAAGCGTCGCCTGAGCACCGCCTTGCGGGTCAGCTGACGAGGACTGCGGCGTTGTCTTCCGGTATTTCGATCAGAGTACCGGCATCCTCGATGCCCTGGCGCTCGCGAGCTCGCGAGCGGCGCAATCGCTTGCGATCGGCGCTGCGGAGCATGGCGACCAGCCGCTGGGTCAGCATCTCGAGAAAGCGGAGGGCCAGGGCTGAGCGCCCAGCCAGGAGCGCCTCGACCTCATCTCGGCCGAACTCCAGCGCCACGGCATCCGTGCGGGCCGAGCAGGTGGCCGAACGCGGCAGTCCTTCGAGCAGGCTCATCTCGCCGAAGATGGTGCCCGGCCCCATGGTCCGGAGCCAATGCCGACGGCGCCCGACCGTGAGGCTCACGTCAACGCGGCCACGCAGCACGACGAAGCAGCTGTCGCCCTTGCTGCCCTCCTTAAGCAGCACGCTTCCCGCCGGAAGGCGCCACTCGCGCGCTATCCCGAGCAGGGCTCGCAGCTCGTCGTTGGTAAAACGCTCAAACGACGGGAGCGACGCGAGTTCGGTGACCTCGACGGTGACGGCCGGGCTCGTCACCCCCCCGCGTTCGCCGACGGGATACCGGCCCGGCCGTGCCGGCGCTGCCACTTGGCTGTAGACGTTGGCGGCCTCGTTGGTAACCACCCGCAACCGGCGGGAGAGCGATCGGGCGATCCGCCAGAGGCCGTCGTGCTCGGCGAGGAACGGCGGCCCGTCATGCAGCAGGCGCTGCGGCGAGAAGATATCCTCCGGCACCCACTCCAGCATCTCGTCGGTGAGCGCCAAGTGTGCCGCTGCCTCTCCGGCGGCTGTCGTATAGCTGCCGCCATAGCCGTTGCATGCCATTGCCACGACGATCCCCGGTCGGACGAAGCCGATCGCCGGCAGCTGGTCGGGCGTGAAGGCCATCGGGCCGACCCACTCGGCGGAGGGCGGCTGCCCCCGCAGCTCGGGGAAGAGGGCGTCGCGGAGGCTTAGCAGGCGATCGTGGGTGGTTCGGGACCGGCGCCGCGAAGCGGGGTCGCACATGGCGCGGTCGTCACCGCCCCCCATGAGCAGCGGCGCGCGGTTGTCATGCACTCCGGACCGCGGCTGGTTGAAGTAGATCGGTCCCCAGTCGCTAGTGGCGAAGCGGCCGTGCATACGGTCCCGCGCATGCTCGGTCACCATGATTTGGCTCTGCCTTGGCTCGATCGCGTGCAGCTCCGGGAGCAGGTTCCTGGTGAAGGCATTGGTGGCGACGACAACCCGCCGGGCCTGGATAGAGCCCTCGGGCGTGTGGGCGAGGTGCCGGTCGGGACCCGCCGATTCGATGTGCCGCACCGGCAGGCGTGTGTACAGCTCGACTCCCCGATCGAGCGCGCACCGCAGCAGCCCATGCACGTACTTAAACGGGTGGTAGGTGCCGTCTCCGGGGATGAACCGGCCGAGGTGGGGGTCTCGATGGCAAACTCATTGCGGATCTTGCCGCGCGACCACAGCTCGATCAGCTCGCCGTGCCGAGCGGCGAGCATCGCCTCCTCGCAGATGCCCTGCTCTTGCTGCTCGGTGTGGGCCAGGAACAGCCATCCGCGGGGTGCAAAGTCGCACACGATACCCTGGCTGAGAACGATATCGCGGAACCGCTGGCGGTTGCGGAGCGACAGGTCCAGCACGACGGATGCTTGGCGCTCGGCCTCTGCGCCGAGCACTTCGATCGGAAGCCTGGGGAAGCGGCGTCGGAGGAAGAGGAACCGCTCCCGAGCCAATCCCTCATACAGCCCGACGGAGTTCTCCGGAATCATCTCGAAATTGCCGGCGTTGCGTCCACTCGCCTCGCCGGCCGGATCGCCCCGGTCGATGACGGCGACGCGCCGCCCCTCCCGCTGGACAGCGTCGACCAGATGGTAGGCGGTCGAAGCACCGACCAACCCGGCCCCCACGATCAGCGTGTCGACCGCCGTTGGCAGCGTGCCGTGCGATCGGAACCCGGCGAGGGGGTGCCCGTCGCGGAACCAGAACGGCTCGTCGTTGAGTGGAAGGCCGATTGACAGCGAGGATGCCACGCCGAGCCGCGCGAGCAGCGCCTCGAACTCGGCTCGGGCGGTCCGGGAGAAGGTCGTGGCACCCTCGAGCGCCTGGAGCTCAGAGGCCTGCGCCGGGCTAGCGCGACCCCCGGGCTCGGCTCCGACGTACGAGACGGCGAAGCGGCGGACATCGTCGAGCCCGAATCGCTGCCTCATCGCGCCGCCCCAGTGTCGGTCATTGATTTGCAAGCGTCGTCTGACCGTCGTTGCGTTCAGACATGGACGGTAGCCGCGAGTCGCTCTGCCTTCCAACTCCAGGGCAGCAGCCGTCGAGCTCGTTCGCCTTGAGCCGGCCCGAGACCATCCGCTCGAGCACGTCGGTCAACCACGCCAAGGGCTCCACCCCGTTCAGCTTGGCGGTCGCCACCAGGCTCGCCACGATCGCCCAGTGCCGTGCCCGTCATCCGAGCCGGCAAACAAGGCGTTCTTGCGGCCCAAGGCGATCCGGCCGGAGGGCTCGTTCTGGCATCGTCAGAGCAAATAGTCCGGTGCCGGCGCTTCGTCCTCTACTTTCTTGGGTCCGGGCACTAAATGACGGTTTGCCCGGCATCGATCAAGCAGGGCGCGAACTCACGAAGGCGACAACCGGCGAAAGAAGACTACCAGATCGGATTGTCTGGAGGACCGCCCGGCCCTCAACCGCCGATCAGCGCGGCAGCGAGAATTGCCATCAGCGCGAGCAGCGACAGGCCTGCGACCGGCCACTGCCGCAGGGTCAGATCGATGCGCTCGATGGCATCGCCAAACGGCCCGCTGGTCCGGACGACGCGCTCTGCGATTACCACCAGGTCGCCTTCCGGCACCGGCGGCAGGCGCTGCCCCCAGCGGCGCAGGCCAAGGCTGAGCCCGGCGCCGAGCAGCACCGGCCAGAGCGCCTGCCACAGGGCTGCGGGCGCCAGCACGTCGGCGAGCGTGCCGATCCCGAGAGCGAGGAACAGCGCCCAGGGCACCGCAACCGCAGCCAGCGCCAGCGCGAGCCAGGGTCGCGACGAGCCCGACCGGCGCGCTCGCGCCCGGCTCGACGGCCGCGCTCGACCTGAGGCGGTCGAGAAAGTGCAGCATCAGCAGCGTGCTGCCGGCCGCCGCCAAAGCTGCCAGCAGACCCAGCATGCCGCCCTCGAGCAACGGTTTCGTGGCGAGCTTCGCCAGCGCGCCGCCGGTCAGCGGCAGCCCGCCGAAGCCCAGTGCCAGCACCGCCGCCGGCAGCAGCACGACCCACCGGCGGCGGCTGCCGGTTGCCGCCATCACGCCCACGGCGAGGAACAGCCCGCCCTTGGCGAGGACATGATGGGCGGCGTAGAAGGCGGCGGTTATGGCGACCTCGGTGCTGCCGGCCAGCCCCGCGCCGAGCACGGCGGCGACGACGCCCATCTGGCTGACGCTGGAGTAGGCCAGCACGGTCTTGGGGTTGGCCTGCGTGATCCCGACCGAGACCGCATAGAAGGCGGTCACGAGCCCGAGGCTGGTCAGTCCCGCGCTCCAGTCGGAGAGGCTGCCGTCGAACGGCAGGAAGCGGACCAGCCCGATCACGCCCGCCTTGATGATCGCGCCGCTGAGCACGGCGGAGGCCGGCATCGGCGCCGCCGGGTGGGCGAGCGGCAGCCAGACGTGCAGCGGCACGAGCCCCATCTTCAGCCCGAAGCCCGCGATCAGCAGCGCCAGCGTCAGGCCTCGCCGCGGCGATGGCTGCAGCAGCGCCATGACGACGTCGCCGATCGCCAGGCTGGGTCCCGGCACGGCGGAGGCCAACAGCGCGAACGTCCCCAGCATGCAGATCTCGCCCGCGACCGCGAGGACGACATAGACCGCAGCGGCCCGCAGCGCGCGCGGCGTGGCCTCGTGGATCACGAGCCCCCAGGCGGCGAGGCTGACCAGCCCGAACAGCATATAGAAGGTCGCGAGGTCAGCGGCGAAGAAGACGCCAAGGCTGCCGGTCAGCGTCAGCAGCCACCAGACCGCGAAGCGGCCGGCATTCGGCTTGCGGCCCAGATAACTCCTGGCATAGCGCCCCGCCGCGGCCCACAGCAGCGCCGTGACCCCGAGCAGGATCGCTCCCGGCGGATCGAGGGCGAGCGTGAACCGGGAGCCCGCCTCGTCGAGGACCAGCGGCGGGCCGCCGGAGGCTGCCAGGGCGGCCAGGACTCCGGGTGCGGGCGCCAGCGCCAGCAGCGCCGGCATGCGCTCCCTGATGCGCCGCGACACGCAGGCGAGCAGCATCGCAACCGGCAGGGCCAAGGTAGCAATCAGCAGAGCGCCGGTGCCCATCAGCAAGCGTCAGCAACGGGGAACAGCAGCAGCCTCGCTCATGGCGCGAGCGCCAGGTCGAAGCGGCCGATCTGGAGCAGCTTGAACGAGGCGATCGGCAGCAGTCCGAGCAGCATCGAGATCAGCGCGAGCGTCAGCACCACCGCCTGCCGGCCGCTCGCAGCCGGCGGCAGGGAGGGAGGGGCGGCGCGATCGTCCGGGCCGGTCAGCGCCTGGGCAAGCACGCGGAACACATATCCGCCGGTCAGCAATCCGCCGGCCAGGATCACGAGCGCCCACCACCACTGGCCGGTGTCGATCGCCGCCATCAGCAGCAGCCACTTGGCCACGAAGCCGCCGCTCGGCGGCAGCCCCATCAGCGACAGCCCGGCGACCCCGAACGCCAGCACCGCCTTCGGCAGCGCCCGGCGACGCCGCCGAGCGCGGCAATCCGGTCGTGGCCGAGCGCCTGGGCGATCAGTCCCGCGGCCATGAACATCGCGGCCTTGGCGCAGGCATGCGAGATCGCCTGGAGGATGCCCGCCGG
The DNA here is from genome assembly GCA_963840925.1 of uncultured Alphaproteobacteria bacterium. Taxonomy (GTDB): domain Bacteria; phylum Pseudomonadota; class Alphaproteobacteria; order Geminicoccales; family Geminicoccaceae; genus DATAOG01. The sequence goes on along the minus strand of CAWJAY010000029.1, from coordinate 134,464 downwards.
TCCAGGCGCCGAAGCCGGCCTGGCCCCGGCGAGCCAGGCCCCGCCGGCGAGCGGGAACATCAGGAACAGATAGCCGATCTGCGCGACCGTCGAGTAGGCGATCAGCATCTTGAGCCGGGCCTGGCGCAGCGCGAGCACGCTGCCGAACAGGATCGCGGCGGCGCCCGAGCGTAGCCAGGACCTGCGCCGCCGCATTGGTCAGCAGACCGGGCATCACGTCGAACCACAGCCGCACGATCAGGATGAAGGAGCCCTTGACCACCAGCGCCGAGAGCACCGCGCTGGCCGGCGCCGGGGCGCCGGCATGGGCGGGCGGCAGCCACAGATGCAGCGGAAAGAGCGCGGTCTTGGCGAGCAGCCCCACGGTCATCAGCGTGGCCGCGGTCCAGGCGGCGGGCCCGGGGCGCACCCGGTCGGCCAACAGCACGATGTCGAGCGTGCCGTAGGCGCCATAGAGCAGCGCTGCACCGAGCAGATAGAGCGCCGAGCCGAGCAGCGCGAACAGCAGGTAGCGCAGCGCCGCGGCCAGCGTCTCGGCGCGACCGTCGAGGGAGACCAGCGGCACCGCGGCGAAGGTCAGGAGCTCGAGCGCGACGAACAGGTTGAACAGGTCGTCGCCGAGCAGGACCGCGTTGAGCGCTGCCCAAAGCCCGAGCAGCAGGGTCCAGAACGCCAGCGGCGCGCGCGCTTCGGACGACCCCTGCGGGGTTGAGAACTCGGCCCGCGCGAACAGCCCGGTGGCGCAGATCACGACCGCGGTGGTGATCATCATCGCCGCCGACAGCCCGTCCGCGCGGAGTGCCATGCCAAGCGGGGGCGCCCAGCCACCGACCACGTAGACCAGCGCCGCCTCCGCGTGCAGGATCTCGGCCGCGATCGCGATCGCGAGCCCGAGACCGACCGGCATCAGGGCGAGCACGATCCGTTCGGCATGGCGCCCGCCGAGCGCCAGCCCCAGCAGCGCGCCTGCCGCCGGAAGCATCAGAGCGCAGACCAGTAAGGCACCACCCGGCGTCGAGACCGCCACCAATTCCGGCATCAATGCCGCGCACCATCGGCCGCGGGCGGGGCGTCGGTCTCGAGCGTCGCGCGGCCGCTCTGCTGGCCCAGCCGCACCAGCAGGCCTGCCGCCAGAGCCGAGCCCGCGAAGGCGACGACGATGCCGGTGATCACGAGCGCCTGCGGGATCGGATCGCCGCCCATCCCGGCCGCCGCACCGCGCCGCGCGATCACGCCGAACAAGAGGAACACGCCGCTGCTGAGGAGATTGAAGGCGAGCAGCTTGCGCAGCGGCTCGGGCTGGACGACGAAGCCATAGAGGCCGAGGCCGATCAGCGCCGCGGCGCCGAGCCCGAACAGGGTCGTCTCGCTCATCGCGGCGGCGACCGTTCCGGCGGCCCCGCCACCAAGAGGCCGAGCGTCGCCGCGATCGAGAGCAGCAGCGCCACCTCGATGACGATGATCAGCGGCTTCGCCCAGGCCAGGGGATAGGCGAGAAACCCGTCTGCCAACGCAAACCCGGCAAATCCGATCGCGATGAACACTGCCGGCCCGGCAACCAGCGCCAGCCGCAACCAGCGACTAGCGACCGCAGGTGCCGTCGCCAACCCAGCGATCATCGCGAGCAGCCACATCGCCGCCAGCAGCGCGCCGCCCTGAAAGGCCCCGCCAGGCTCGTCCGCCCCGGCCCAGAGCAGATAGACGCCGACCACGATGCCGACCGGCGGCAACAGCCGCGCCAGAAAGACCAGGGATTCGTCACGCAGAGCAGGTCGATGCAGGCGCGGGATGCCACCCCAGAAGGGGTCCGGCGCCAGCGACCAGACGCCGATCAGGGCGAGCACCAGCACGACCTTCTCGAGCAGCGTGTCGAGCGCGCGGTAGGCCATCAGGACGCCGGTGACCGGATTGCCGAGGCCGGTCGACGAGAGGTTCGCGGCCGCTGCCGGCGCCAGCGTCGGGGCGGGGTCGGGCAACAGGAACATCGTGGCCGCGAGCGCCGCCGCGAGCGCGCCGCACAGCGTTCCGGCGATCACGCGCAGGGCCACGCCCGGCCGTTGGTCGGCCGTGATCGGCGCGATCGCGCGCAGGCGCGCGGCGGCGCCGAGCAGCAGCACGCCGGTCACGCCGCCGCCGATCGCGGCCTCGGTCAGCGCCACGTCCGGCGCTGCGAGCCGCACCCAGACCAGCGCCAGCAGCAGCCCGTAGGCGACGAAGCCGACGACGGCGGCGAAGGTGTCGCGCGCGACGATGGTCCAGATCGCCACGGCCAGAACGGTCGCGGCGAGCAGCCCGTCGAACGCCCAGAGCATTGTCATAACGTCGTCGGCGTACGCTGCGCGACCCGCGCGATCAGTTGGCTGACCGTCGCCCCGGCCAGCAGGACCAGCAGCCAGACGATCCCGAGCTTGAGCGCGCCGAGCGGCCAGTCGGCCCGCGGCAGCAGGCCCAGGACGACGAGGCCGAGACCGAGATTATCCGCCTTGGTAAGCGCATGCAGACGCGTCAGCGGATCGGGGAAGCGCAGCAGACCGACCGTACCGGCCAAAAAGAAGAAGGCGCCCGCGGCGACCGCAACGCACCGAGAGGACCTCGAGTGCCAGGCTCATCGGCGGTCCGGAGCGTCGGGATCGGCCCCGCCCGCGATCCCGGTCACGAAGGCGACCGAGGCGAAGGCGGCGAGCAGCGCCAGCGCCAGCGCGACGTCGGTCGCGGCCGGCATGCCAGTCGCGGCGCCGAGCAGCAGCAGCGTCGCGATCCCGCCGCTGCCGAGCAACTGCGCGGCCATGATCCGGTCGGCGAGCGTCGGTCCGCGCAGGATGCGCACCAAGCCGAGCGCCACCATCGCCAACACGAACGCGGCGGCGGCGAGCAGGAACTCAGCCATCGCCGGCTGCCCGGCCGAGCGCGGCCAGAAAGATCGCCTCCTCGGCGGTCATCTCCGCCTGCACGTCCTGAGCGAGATCGAGGCAGTGGATGCGCAGCGCGCCGCCCGGTTCCGAGCCGGCCACGAGCGTGCCCGGCAGGAGGCTCGAGAGGGTGCAGAACGCATTGCGTGCCGGACCGGGTGACAGCCGCAGCGGGCAGACGCACAAGACCCGGTCGCAACGGCAGGTTCGGGTCGAGCGCGCGGCGCGCGACGTCCGCCCCGGCGATCGCGGACTGCCGGACGAAGCGCAGCCCGAGCCGGACGAGTGCTGCCGGCCGCAGCCGCCCGGTGCCGGGCGGCAGCAGATGCAGGCTCGTCGAGGTCGCAGCGGCCGCGGCGGCGGCGCCGGCCAGCAGATCGACAACGTCGATGCCCGCGATCACCAGCCAGAGACAGAAGAACCCCGCCCAGCGCGCGACTACCGCCGAAATCCTTGCCGTCATCGGGCTCACGGGCTCGAGGCGCGCCCGCTCAGGCCGGGCTGGACGATGCCGGCGCGGGCGCCGCGAGGTCGGCCGCGGCCTCCTTGCCGCGGAACCAGGTGACGTAGACCGTCGGCAGGAAGACCAGCGTCAGCATCGTGGCGACCAGCAGCCCGCCCATGATCGCGAAGGCCATCGGCCCCCAGAACACGGTCGGCGCGATCGGGATCAGGCCGAGCACGGTCGAGATCGCGGTCAGCGACATCGGCCGCAGGCGCGAGCTGCTGGCGGCCACGACCGCATCCCAGACGTTCAGGCCTTCGGCGCGGTCGACCTCGATCTGGGTGATCAGGATCACCGCGTTCTTGGCGATCATGCCGATCAGGGCGAGGATGCCGAGGATCGCGACGAAGCCGAGCGGCCGGCCGGACACGAGCAGCGCCGCGACCACGCCGATCAGGCCGAGCGGCAGGATCGCGAGGACCATGAAGAGGCGCTGGAAGCTCTGCAGGTGGAACATCAGCACCGTCAGCATGATCAGCAGCATCAGCGGCATCACGGCGAAGACCGAGGCCTGCGACTTTGCGCTCTCCTCGGCGATGCCGCCGAGCGCGAGCTGATAGCCCTGCGGCAGGCCGGCGTTCAGCTCCTCGATCGCCGGCGCGAGCTCGCTCGACGACGCTCTCCGGCAGGACGCCGGGCGCGACGTCGGCGCGCACGGTGAGGGTCGGCACCCGGTCGCGGCGCCAGACCAGCGGATATTCCTGCTCGTACTCGAAGGTCGCGAACTGGCCGAGCGCCACGGTCCGGCCGCTGGGCAGCGGGACCTGCAGCGTGCGCAGCGTCGAGAGCGCGATGCGCTCCTGCCTCGGTCGCCCGGGCGACGACGTCGATCAGGTAGATGTCGTCGCGCATCTGGGTCACGGTCGAGCCGGTGACCGCGGCGTTGAGCACCGCTGCGAGCGACTGCGAGCTCAGGCCGAGCCGGCGCGCCTCGTCCTGGTCGACCCGGATGCGCACCTGACGCGCGGGCTCGTTCCAGTCGAAGTTGATGCGCCGGGTGTCCTCGCTGGTCGCCATCACCTGCGCGAGCCGGAAGGCGATCTCCCGCACCTCGTCCATGTCCGGGCCGCTGACGCGGTACTGCACCGGCCAGCCGACCGGCGGCCCGAGCTCGAGCGGGGTAGGTCCGGCCGACCACGCCCGGGAACTCCTCGGCCAGCAGCTGCTCGAGCTTGGCCTGCAGCCGCTCGCGCGCGTCGACGTCCTTGGCGACGATCACCGCCTGGGCGAAGAAGTCGTTCGCGCAGCTGGACGTCCAGCGGCAGGTAGAAGCGGATCGCGCCGCGGCCGACATAGGTGCTCCAGCGCTCGACGTCGTCATCCTCGCCGAGCACCGCGTCGAGCCGTTCGGCCGTCCGCTCGCTGGCGAAGATCGACGCGTTGTGCGGCAGCGTCATGTCGACCACGAGCTCGGGCCGATCCGAGGCCGGGAAGAACTGCGCCGGCACGAAGCGGACGGCGAAGAGCGCCGCGCCGAACAGGCCGATCGTGACCGCGATCGTCAGCCAGCGCGCGCGCATCGCGCCGATCAGCAGGCTCCGGTAGAGCCGCATCACGCGCCCGGGCTCCGCCGCGCCCTGATCCTTGGGCGCCTTGAGGACCGCCATGCCGATCAGCGGCGCGAACATCACCGCGACGAACCAGGAGACGATCAGCGCGATGCCGACCACGGCGAAGATCGAGAAGGTGTACTCGCCCGCGGCGCTGGCGGCGAAGCCGATCGGCACGAAGCCCGCGATCGTGACCAGCGTGCCGGTCAGCATCGGCGCGGCGAGCGTGCGGTAGGCGAAGGTCGCGGCAGCCTCCTTGCTGTCGCCCGCGGCGAGACGGCGGATCATCGCGTCGACCGTGGTCATCGCGTCGTCGACCAGCAGCGTCAGCGCGATGATCAGCGCGCCGAGCGAGATGCGCTGCAGGTCGATGTCGAAGAACTCCATGATCGGGAAGACGATCGCGAGCGTCAGCGGGATCGAGAGCGCCACCACGGTGCCCGGGCGGACGCCGAGGCTGACGAAGCTCGCGGCGATGATGATCAGGATCGCCTGCCACAGCGAGGTCGTGAACTCGTTGATCGCGAGGTCGACCGTGACCGCCTGGTCGGCGACCAGGTGCGGCTCGATGCCGATCGGCAGCTCGGCCTGGATCGCGGCCATCGCTGGCTGATGTTGCGGCCGAGCGCCAGGATGTCGCCGCCCTCGCGCATCGCGATCCCGAGCCCGATCGCGGGCTCGCCGTTGACGCGGAACATCGGCTGCGGCGGGTCGGCATAGCCGCGCCGGACCTCGGCGACGTCGCCCAGGCGGACGACGCGGTCGCCGACGACGAAGTTGACGGCCAGGATGTCGAGCTCGGAATCGAACGCGCCCGAGACGCGCAGCGAGAGCCGCTCGTCGCCGGTCTGCAGGACGCCCGCCGGGCGGACCGCGTTCTGCGCCTGGAGGGCCGCGACCAGGGCCGGATAGTCGAGGCCGAGCGCGGCCAGGCGCTGGCTCGAGAACTCGAGGAAGACCTGCTCGTCCTGGGCGCCGATGATGTCGATCTTGGAGACGTCGGGCACCAGCAGCAGCCGCGAGCGCGCATCCTCGACGAAGTCGCGCAGCTCGCGATGGGTGAAGCCGTCGGCGGTGAAGCCGTAGATGATGCCGAAGACGTCGCCGAACTCGTCGTTGAAGGCGGGGCCGACGACCCCGCTCGGCAGCGTGTGGCGGATGTCGCCGACCTTCTTGCGGACGTCGTACCAGCGGTCCGGCACCTCGTCCGCCGCGGTATCGCCGCGCAGGTTGACGAAGATCGTCGTGATCCCGGGGCGGGTGTAGCTGGTCAGGAAGTCGAGGCCGGAAACCTCCTGAAGCCTGCGCTCGATCCGCTCGGTGACCTGGAGCACCGTGTCGTCGAGCGTGGCGCCGGGCCAGGCCGCCTGCACCACCATCGTGCGGAAGGTGAAGGCCGGGTCCTCGTTGCGGCCGAGCCGGAAGAACGAGAGGCTGCCGGCGACGCACCGCGGCGATCATGAAATAGACGATCAGCGAGCGGCGCCTGACCGCCCATTCCGAGAGATTGGGACCGATCATCGCGGGCCGCCCAGCAGGCGGACCTGCTGCCCCGGTCGCAGCGCCTGGACGCCCGCGGTGACCACGACGTCGCCCGCCTCGAGGCCCTGCCCGACGACGACCCGGGCCGGATCGTGGCGCACCAGCTCGATGTTGCGCAGGTCGACGGTCTGCGGTCGTGCCGTCGACGACCCAGACCGCGGGCTGCCCGTCGGCTCGCGTCAGCGCCGAGGCCGGGATCTCGATGCCGGGCTCGGCGCCGATCTCCATCTGGCCGGTGACGGTCGAGCCGAGCCGCATCTCGGCCGGCGGCCGGACCAGCCCGACCTTGACCTCGAAGGTGCCGGTGACCGGGTCGGCCTGGGGCGCCACCTCGCGCACGTGGCCGATCGCCTGGACGTTCCGGTTGAGGGTCAGGAAGACCTCGATCTCGGGGTCGGGCGGGGCGCTGTCCATGACCTGCGCCGGCACGTCGAAGACCGCGTCGCGGCCGTCCTCGCGCGCCACCCGGAAGACCATCTGGCCGGCCTGCACGACCTCGCCGGCCTCGGCGCCGCGCGCCGTGATCGTGCCGGCGCTGTCGGCGTGGAGCTCGGCCCAGCTGAGCCGGTTCTTGGCGATGTTGAGCTGCGCCTGCGCGGCGTCGACCCGCGCCTGGATGGTGTCGAGGTTCTGGCGCGCCTCGTCGTAGCGCACCCTGGTGGTCCAGCCGTCCTGGAGCAGCGTCTGCTGGCGCTCGTAGTTGTTGCCGGCCTCGACCAGCTGCCCGTGCGCGGCCGCCAGCTCCGCGCGCGCCGCGCGCAGCGCGTTCTCGTCGTCCTCCGGATCGAGCCGGGCGACGACCTGGCCGGCGCTCGACCTGGTCGCCGACGTTGACCAGCCGCTCGATCAGCCGGCCGCCGATGCGGAACGCGAGGCTGACCTCGGTTCTCCGCCTGGATCGTGCCGGTCAGCGAGACGGTCTCGCCGCCGGCTCAGCTCCTCGACCGAGACGACGCGGACCGGACGGATCTCGGGCGCGGCCGCCTCCTCCGGTCGGCGCCGCATGCGGCCAGGAGCGTCAGGCTCGCCAGCGCGCGCAGAGGCGCGCGCGACAGCGGGAGACATGCTCCTCCAGGCTCTGGAAGGTGCAGACACTGCCAGGATCTCCGTCGACAGTTCGCTCGTCAGGCGATAGCGCCGAATCGGCGCGGCAGGATCTCGAATCTCCGCGACCGCGATGCCCGCGGCATCAGAGTGCGCGCTCAGAACGGCCAGAAGACCGGCACGAGGAACGTCGCCACCACGAAGAACCACAGCATCATGGGCAGCCCGAGCTTCCAGTAGTCGCCGAACTGGTAGCCGCCGGGCCCCATCACCATCAGGTTGGTCGGCGTCGCGACCGGGGTCAGGAACGCGGCCGCCGCGGCCACCGCGACGCTCATCAGCACCGGCTCGCGGCGACACCCCGGTCTCGGCCGCCGCGGCCATCGCGATCGGGATGACGATCAGCGCGGTCGCGGTATTGCTGATCAGCTGGCCGAGGATCGCGGTCAGCACGAAGAACCCGGCGAGCAGCGCGTACGGGCCGGCATCGCCGACCAGCGCGACGAGCGCGTCGGCCAGCAGGTTGGCCGCGCCTGACTGGTCCATCGCGGTCGAGAGCGGCATCATCGCGGCGACCAGGATCACGGTCGTCCAGTTGATCGCGCGGTAGGCCTGCTCGACCGTCAGCACGCCGAGCAGAATCATCGCGCCGGCGGCGAGCAGCCCGGCGAGTGCCGGCGCCACCAGCGCCGGTCGCGAGCAGGACCACCATCGCCACCAGCACGGCGATCGCCTGCCAGGCGCCGGCGCCCATCGGCACCGCCTGGCGGCGCACCAGCTCCGGCGAGTCGACCACCAGCACGTCGGGATCGGCGAGACGCTCGTCGAGCGCCTTCCAGGTACCCTGCAGCAGCAGCGTGTCGCCCGCCGCCAGCACGGTCTCGCCCGGCCCCTGGTCCTCGCCGCGGCGCTGCACGGCGAGGACGACCAGATCGCCGCTCGGCGTGACCATGCCCGGGAACACCGCCTGCCCGACCAACCCGGAGCGCGGCGGGATCACGACCTCGGCCAGGCCGGAGGCGCGGTTGAACAGCGTCCGCGACATCGGCGACGCCATCCTCCGAGCGAAAGGCGAGGTGCTGGTCGACCGCCAGCGCCGCCGGCCGATTCCGGCATCGCCGCGCACGATCAGGATGTCGCCCGCGGCGAGCGCCGAGCGGCGCAGCGGGCCGCCCTGATCGGCGGCCTGGATCGCGACCAGGGTCAGGCCCGGGTAGGCCGCCAGGTCGATCGCGCTCGCGCGCCGCTCCGACATAGCGGCGAGGTGGGCCGGACGCGGAGCTGGAACACGCCGTCGTCGAGCCGGTACTGCTCGACCAGCGTGCGGGCGTGCCGGCTGAGGTCCGGCGGGATCGTCTGGCCGCGCCGGTCCGGCAGCAGGCGCTGGCCGAACAGCACCGCGATCGCGATCGTCCCGACCAGCAGGGGGATGCCGACCAGGGCGAACTCGAAATAGCCGAACGCCGGCAGGCCGGCGTCGACGGCGGCCTCGGACACCAGCACGTTGACCGGCGTGCCGGTCAGCGCCAGCAGCGAGCCGGCATGCGCCGCGAACACGAACGGCATCAGCAGCTGCGAGGTCGGCCGGCCGAGCCGGACCGCGATCACGACGACCACCGGCAGCAGCGCGGCGACCGCGCCGTTGACGCTGATCAGCGCCGTCAGCAGCGCCACCACCAGCATCGTGAAGCACCAGCAGCCGGGTCCGGCTGTCGCCGACCCGGGCGATCAGCAGCTGCCCGGCCCAGGCGGTCACCCCGGTGGCCTCCAGGCCCGCGCTGACCACGAACAGCGAGGCGATGAAGATCACCGCGGGGTCGCCGAAGCCGGCCAGCGCCTGGCCGCAGATCGAGGATGCCGGTGGCGTAGAGCGCGAGCGCCGTGCCCATGGCGACGATCACGACCGGCAGCCGGTTCCAGACGAACAGCACCACGATCAGGGCGACGATCGCGAAGACGATCCCGACGTCGCTCAATGCCTGGGTCCTCGTCTCGATCGCGGCGGACCGACAATCCAGTTCAGCGGCAGCAACAGGGGCACGAGCGGAATGCGAAGACGACCAGGACCACCGGCGGACAATGGCGCTTGCCGATCACGAACACGGGGCCGTGCAGCAGCAGGTCGAGCGCGAGGTCGGCGGCTCACCGGACCGCGCCGGCATCAGGCCTGGCGGGCAGGGGAAAGCTGCTGGTGACGGCCCTCAGCCCAGCCCCCAGGGCAGGCCGAGCAGGTGCCAGGCCACCAGGAGCAGCGGTCCAGACCACGCACAGCACCGATGATGTAGGGCAGCATCAGCGCGATCACGGTGCCGACGCCGGCGTCCTTCTGGTAGCGCTGGGCGAAGGTGACGATCATCGCGAAATAGGCATTGAGCGGGGTGATCGCGTTCATCGGCGAGTCGCCGACCCGGTAGGCCGCGAGCACCGCTTCCGGCTCGACGTCGAGTCTGCATCAGCAGCGGGATGAAGACCGGCGCGAAGATCGCCCATTTCGGAATGGCGCCGGTGATCACGAGATCCAGGATGAAGACCACGATCACGAAGCCGACCAGCAGCCAGAGCGCATCGAGATTGGCGCCTTTGAGCACGTCGGCCAGCGAGATCGCGGCGAGCGTCGCCATGTTGGTGTAGTTGAAGTAAGCGAGGAACTGGCTGATCACGAGCAGCAACAGGATCAGGCCGCTCAGGCTGGCGATCGCCTTGGCCATCGCGTTGACGACATCGTTGGTGCTGGTCATGGTCCGGGCGCCGATGCCGTAGGCGACGCCGCAGACCAGGAACAGCAGCGCGATGCTGACGATCAGGCTGGTCATGAACGGCGAGTTGCCGATGATCGCTCCGGTCTCGGGATTGCGCAGCGGCGCGCCGGGCGGCAGCGTCAGCAGTGCGATGAACGCAATGACGCCGAGCAGCCCGAACAGGGCGAAGCGCAGGCCACGGTACTCGTCGGCCGACAGCGTGCCTTCGCTCGCCAGAGTATAGTCGCCGCGATAGGTGCCCAGGCGCGGCTCGACGACCTTCTCGGTGATCAGCGCGATGACGATCGTCAGCATCGCGACCGAGGCGATCGAGAACCAGACGTTGGCCGCGAGGTCGATCGAGATCGTGGGGTTGACCAGGTGGATCGCGTCGTTGGTGATCTCGGTCAGGATGCCGTCGACCGGCACGATCAGGATGTTGACCAGGAACGCCGCTGCGACCGCCGCGAAAGCAGCGGCCAGCCCGGCGAGCGGATGCCGGCCCGACGGTGATGAAGGCGGCGCCCGCGAGCGGGATCAGGACCAGGTAGCCGGCATCGGCGGCGATGCTCGAGAGGATGCCGACGAACACCAGCACGTAGGTCAGTGCATGCCCCGGCGTGACCGTCACCAGCTTGCGGATCAGCGCCTTGACGAGGCCCGCCTCTTCGGCCACGCCGACCCCGACCATCGCGACGATGATGACGCCGACTGCATTGAAGTTCATGAAGTTCTGCACGAAGCCGGTGAACATGAACCGGATGCCGTCCACGGTCAGCAGGCTGCGGGCGGTGGTGGTCGTGTCCTCGACCTCGTGGGTGTCCGGATTGATGACCTGATAGGAGACGCTCAGTCCGAGCATGTAGAAGACGTGCGACAATACGATCACGATGCCGATCAGGATGACGAAGATGATGACCGGATGCGGGACCCGGTTGCCGACGCGCTCGACGACGTCGAGGATTCTCTGCATGCGGGTCGCCGGCGTGGCGCCGGTCATCTGAGCCATCGAATGCACCCTTTGATCAGGCAGCGCGCGCACCGTGCGCGTCCGGTGCGCCGCAGCGGGCTTGCCACGCAGGCTGTCATGCCCTTGGTTCGCCTCAGCTGGCGAGCGCGTGCAGGATCCGCGCCCAGGAGCGTATACCGCGCCGGAAGCTTTCCAGCTCGTACTTCTCGTTGGGGCTGTGGATGCGGTCGTCATCGAGGGCAAAGCCCGCGAGCACGACGTCCATGCCGAGCGCGTTCTTGAGTTCGTGCGTGACCGGGATCGAGCCGCCACCGCCGATGAAAAAGGCATCGCGGCCCCATTCGGCGGTCAGCGCGTCGCGCGTCTTGCCGAAGGCCGGAGCCTCGATCGGGAAGCGAATGGCGCTGCCTGAGCCGTGCTCGATGAACTCGACCGTGCAGTCGCTCGGCAGCCGCGCCCGCACGAACTCGCGGAAGGCCGCGCGGATCGCGTGCGGATCCTGGTCAAACACGAGCCGGAAAGAGATCTTGGCCGACGCCTTGGCGGGGATGACCGTCTTGAAGCCGTCGCCCTGATAGCCGCCCCCCATGCCGTTGATCTCGCAGGTCGGACGCGACCAGGTCATCTCGAGCACCGAGCGGCCGCGCTCGCCCGCGGGCACCGAGAGGCCGACCGCGCCCAGGAAGGCGCTCGGATCGAACGGCAGCTGGTCCCACTGCGCGCGCAGCGCCGCGGGCAGCTCGGGAACGCCATCATAAAAACCGGGCAGCGTCACGCGGCCCTCAGCATCGCGCAGGTCGGCGAGAATCCGGACCAGGACATGGTTGGGGTTCGCGGCAGCAGAACCGTAGAAGCCGGAATGCAGGTCGCGATCGGCGGCGGTGATCACGATCTCCTCGCCGCACAGGCCGCGCAGCATCGTCTGGATCGCAGGCGTCGCCGCGTCCCACATGTTGGTGTCGCAGATCAGGCCGATATCGGCGCGCAGCTCGCCGGTCTGGGCCTTCAGGAACGGCGGCAGGTTGACGCCGCCCGACTCCTCCTCGCCCTCGAGCAGGATCGAGACCCCGATCGGCAGCTTGCCGGCGACCGCCTTCCAGGCCCGGCAGGCCTCGACGAAGGTCATCAGCTGGCCCTTGTCGTCGGAAGCGCCGCGGCCGCGGATCGCGCGCGAGCCATCCGGGCGGGTTTCGATGAACGGCTCGAACGGGTCGCGCTCCCAAAGCTCGAGCGGATCGACCGGCTGAACGTCGTAGTGGCCATAGAACAGCACCGAGGTCCCCGGCGCGCTGCGCTCATGGCCGACCACGATCGGGTGGCCGGGCGTGTCGTGCGCGCGGGCCTCGAAGCCGATGCTCTTCAGGTCCTCCGCATGCCACTTGGCGCAGGCGCGACACTCTTCGGCGAACGCCGGGTCGGTCGAGATCGACTTGATCCTGAGCAGCTCGAACAAGCGCTCGAGCGCCGGGTCGAGGTCGGCGTCTATGCGGGCGAGGACGGCATCGAGCTGCGACATCTGCCGGTTCCTTTTTCTCGGATTGATGGCCCCGCTCAGTGGAGGGCATCGGCCATGCTGCCGCCGCTGTCTGGCTCGCCGGTCAGCGCCGAATCCCGCGCCTTCTCAGGCGTCTCGAAGGGGTCGTGCGGGATCTCGCCGGGCTTGTAATCCGGCAGGCGGCTGGCCGGGAAGATCGCGACCAGTGCCACGCCCGCCATGATCAGGAGGCCGATCTTGAGCGCGCGCAGGCGCGATTCGGTGTTGATGCGGACCGCCTCCTCGACCTGCTCGGGCGTCGCCGTCGTGCCCTGCATGATCTCGAGCAGCCGGTCGTTGGTGGCGAAGTTGATGCTGTCGAGATCGAGCTGCGCCTGGAGCTCGGTCGGCAGCCTCTGATTGTCGGCCAATTGATACATGATCATACTGCTCAGCAGGCCGACCAGGAGCGCGCCGGCTACCGCCGTGCCGACCGCGGCGGCAAGATTCTGGGTGGTGCCGCGCAGCGAGCCGACGTCGCCTGCTAGGTCCTTGGGCGCGGCGGTGATCAGCACGTTAAAGAGCAGCGTGACGAGCGCCCCCTGGCCGAGCCCGAAGACGATGAGCCCGATCATGACGACCGGCGCGCTCCAGTCGTTGCGCACCACCCAGGCGAGCCACAGCAGGGCCACCGTGCAGATGACGAAGCCGATCTGCCCGATGCGCCGCGGCGTCACCTTGTCGTAGAGCCGCACGACCAGCATCGCCGTGAAGAACACGGTGAGGTTGAACGGCAGCATGGCGATCGCCGTCTCGATCGGGGAGCGGCCCTGGATGATCTGGATGTAGAGCGGCACGGAGAAATTGAGCATCGCCTCGAGCGCGACGACGGCGAACAACGCGAACACCGCCGCGCGTTCCTGGCCCGAGGTGATGACCCGGAGGTCGAGCAGCGGGGTCTTGCCCGCCGCCTGCTGCCGCCGGGTCCAGACGATGAACGCCTGAAGAAGCACGGCGCCGATCACGATCATCGCCGGCGCGGGCGACAGGCCGAGAAGGTCGAACGGTGCGCCTGGCCGCGCCACGCCGAGGCCCCATCGGTTGAGGTTGTTGAAGCCGAAGCTGATCAGGATGATGGCCGCCGCAGCCAGCACCACGCCCACGAGGTCGATCCCCACGTCCTTGCGGCCTTCGTCCGGCTTCAGCTTGAAGCTCAGGAAGAACACGATCGCCGAGACCACGGTCAGGAGCCCGAACACGGGGCGCCAGCCGATGAACGTGCCCAGCAGGCCGCCGATCAGGAACGCCGCGACGCCGGAGGCGGCGCGCGCCGATCCCAGGGCGCCCACCGCAGTCGCCTGCTGCCGGCCGTTATAGTGGTTGGCGATCAGCGCAACCAGCGCAGGCACGATCACCGCCGCCGAGAGGCCGATCAGGCCCTGCGCCGCCAGCATCACGGTCGCGACCGGGCTGAACGTCATCAGCACCTGCCCGATAGCGAACAGCGCCACCACGATGCGGAAGACGCGCGTCGCGCCGAAGCGCTGGACGAGCTTGGCGCCGAGCATGACGAAGCCCGCGACCGCGAGCGAGTACATGACGATGCCCGTGCCGACCGTGGTCGGCGGCACGCCGAAGCTCTGGACCATGCCGCCGATCGCGACCGGCAGGGAGGCGACGTTGAACGACATGATCGCCTGGCCGAGCGCGATCGCGATCATCGGGACCCAGGACTCGTGCGTCTCGAGCCTGCTGTCTGCGTACGCCGCTTGCGCTGCCACGTTGATTGCCCTCCACGGCGTGGCCGAGGACCGATCAGGCCTCGGGTTTCGAGACGAACAGATCCAGGCCCAGCCGCTGCGAGAGGAATTTCGCGACCAGCTGACCCTTGACGCTATTGCCGGCGGCGTCGAGCGGCGGGGCGAAGGTGCCAAGCCCGCCCTTGCCCGGGGAGACCGTGACGATCCCGCCGCCGATCCCGCTCTTGCCCGGCAGCCCGATGTCGTACAGCCAGTCGCCGGAGGTCTCGTACAGCCCGGCGGTCGCCATCACGGCCAGCGTGTAGTGGCAGACGATCGGGTCGACCACGCGCTCCTTGGTCAACGGGTTGACGCCGCCGTCGGCGAGCGTCGCGCCCATGACCGCCAGATCCCTGGCGCTGACGTTGAGCGAGCACTGTTTGGTGTAGAGGTCGGTCGCCTCGGCCGGGTCCAGATAGATCCGCTCGTAGCTCTGGAGCAGGCGGGCGATGCTCTGGTTGCGGAAGTTGGTGGCGGTCGCCGAGGCGTAGACTTCGTCGTTGAGGGGCAGCGTGCGGCCGGCGAACCGGGACAGCCCGTCGTGGATGAACTGCCACCTGCCCTCGGCGGTCTCCGCCGGCACCAGGCTGGTCGTCGCGATCGCGCCCGAGTTGACCATCGGGTTGGTCCGCCCGTCCGCGCTCCGCTCGATCGCGGTCAGCGAGTTGAACGCGAGCCCGGTCGCATTGACCCCGAGCCGCCAGCGGACCTCCTCGTGGCCGAGCGCCTGACAGACCAGCGCGAACACGAACGGCTTGGAGACGCTCATGATCGAGAAGTCGTGGTCGGTCTCCCCGACCGCGTAAGTATCGCCGCTGACTCCGACCACGCAGACCCCGAACAGCTCGCTCGGTACCCTCGCCAGCGCCGGGTAGACGTCGGAGTTCTTGCCGTCGGGGACTGACCTGAACCGTTCGTAAGCCTCGTCGACCAAAGCCTGGACCAGCTCTGTGGGCGGCAGGCGACCGGTCGATACAAACGCGGGCCCGGCGCCCGCAGCAGCATCCACCCGCCCAGTCATCGAGTCGCTCCTCCCTCGGATTGCCGAGAGCCGTCAGATCCAACCGGATCGGTCTCAGGCGGAACTCGACGCCGTGTCGCCCAGCGCCTCACGCAGACGCTTTTCCCGCTCGTCCGAGAGCGAGGTCTTGAGGACGCGACCCTTGTAGCCCGTCATACGTGGCAGGACCTTGTCGGCGACGACCTTCTGCACCAGCAGGAAGAGGGCGGACGAGTTCGGCTTGATCGTGCTGCCGAGCTCTTTGATGAAATTGTCGGGGATGCCGTAGTCGCTGACCTTGCCGGCGAGCGCCCCGCTCGCGGCGCCGACCCCGGCGCCCAGCGCCATGCCCGCGAGCGGATTGAGGAACAGCAGCCCGATCAGAGTGCCCCACAGAGCGCCGGACGAGCCGCCGGCGAGCGCGCCGGTCTTGACCAGAGGGATCGCCTGGTGAAGGTGGACCTCGCCATCAGGGGAGCGAACGACGACGCAGGCGTCCTTGAGCTCGACCACGTACTCCTTCTGCAGCGCGGTCAGCTCGGTCAGCGCGCGGTCGGCGGTCGTCGGGTCGTCGAAAGCGACACAGATCAGATCGGCCATGACATCCCTCGTTGGTTCTCGGGCGCTTGTGACCCGTATGTGGCTTCAGGTGCCGGCGCAATTGCCGTATCGATAGCACCGGACGGTGCTCTTCGCTACTCCCATCACCGGTTGCCTCGAGCTTGGTGATCGGGTCGGCGCATGTGCTCGATCTTACTTGCCTAGTTCAGCTTTGTAGGTGACGCCGTCTTTCATAATGACTCGAAAATTTTGCGCGGGATTTGCGACCAGTTCAAGGTTGTCCGGAGGATTACCATCAATCAACAAGAGATCCGCGAGCGCACCCTCTTCTACGACCCCGATCTTGCCGGGATAAGGATTGATAAAGCCGGACAAGGCCATCAATTCGCCATTGTCCGCGGTCGCCATCTTCAGCGCTTGAGCCGGCGTGTACCAGCGGGCGAGCTTGGCGAGATAGGCTCCTTGACGGCTCGCTGCGTCTGCATTGAAGAGAACATCGGCACCAAATGCAGTCTTGATCTGATATTTCTTGGCCAAACCGTATGCAATCTCGGTTCCAGCAAATACCTTCAGGGCCTTGCTCTGAGATAATGGTGACATTCGCGCAAAGACTTCGGCATCATAAGTCAACGGCTGCAGACTCCACCAGAGACCCTGGTCCGCCAGCATACTCGGCGGTGGCCTCGTCGATCAGATGGCCGTGGTCGATGCATTTGGCGCCGGCGGCGACCGCTTGGCGGATCGCCAGCGGCGTATACGCGTGCACGGTCACGTAAGTGCCCCAATTGGCGGCTGCCGCAACCGCCGCCCGAATCTCGGGTTCGGTGTGCCAAGCAGCAACCCGACGCCGATGAAGGCGCGAGGCATATTGCCCAGCCCGATCAACATTGAACTCCCAGCTCCGACTTTGCTTGGTCGACCATCTCTTCGATGGACAAGAGGCTGTCCTGGTTCTGTGTCGCCGTCGGCTAGCCCCTGTACCTTGTGGGCCATCACCTCGTTGAAGCTCAGAGCGCCGTCGTCGTTGCCATCGACCCGCGCGAACAGCGCCGGGTCGTGCGGCCCGAGCTCCTGCGCCGTCAGAGCTCTCGCTGCGATCTCTGTCGAGTCCCACTGAACCCGGCGGCCGCGTCCCGCGCAAGCTCGGCCTCGCTGATGAGACCATCGCCATTGGTGTCGGCAGCCTCGAAGGCGAAGCGCTCGTAGGAGAGGGGCGCCATGTCGCCCTCCGCCGACTGGGCCGCGGCGGCCCCGATCGTCCCCACTCGCCATTGCCACGACGAGCGCACGGCGCAATAGCACCCTTCGCCTGGCCGGTCTGCGCAAGAAGCGCGCCCATTCGCTTATTCCTCCCGGTTTTTTTTGCGTCGATACGCTGTTGGTAGTGCACCTGTCGCCGATGATCGACTAGCCTTCCCTCGTGAGCTGGCGTCAATGCTCGATGGACGGCCTCCAGGGTCGGCAGGCGCTCAGCGCGGCGCCCGCACCGATGCCCTCCTCGATCCGTGCCAGCAGGTATGGGAAAAACGGGTTGGACGACATGCGCAGCAGCGAGTCCAGGCTGACGATCAGCGCGCCGACCTCGCCGCGCGCGGCGATCGTCCCCAGGCTGACGCCGTAGTCCTCGTTCGGATCGGGATCGAAACCGTACAGGCCGTCGTTGGGCGGAAACGGCAACGCGACGTGGGACAGCGAAAAGACGCCGGGCGGAAACGACAGTCCCAACGGGCGCTCCTGCTCGGCATCGGCCCCGGCCTCGGTCACGCGTTCCACGACCTCGCTGGTGTCGGCACCGGCGTTGGCGATGATCGTGGTCCGGAACCGGCGCGGCGGCGCCGGTAACACCCGGGTCAGCACGGCGTCGGATGCGGAGCGCAGCAGCGGACCGAGCTTGGCATCGCGGTTCAGGTCGAACAGCACCAGCTCGCTGCCGTTGGCCGGCAGATGCACGTACAGCGAGGAGATGATCGCCCGCGTGCTGACCGTGAAGTCGATGACCGACTGGAAGGTCAGGATCGGCGGCAGGTTGACCAGCTGGCCATTGCGCGTCTGCTGCGTGATCTGCTGTTGCAGCGCCTGGGTCAGGCGCCACGACTGCCGCGCGCCATTGACCGGGAACGAGTTGTACTTGAACGGGTTGAACTCGGGCAGGATGCTGAGCCAGGCCGCTTTGGCAAAGTGCGGCAGAAACGCCGGCAGGCCGGCGAAGCCGGCGAACCGCGCGAAGGCCGTGATGCCGATCATCGGCGAGATCAGCACGATGCGCTCGGGCCGCGTCAGCCGCGGGTCCTCGAGCGCGTCGAGCGCATACTTCATCGCCAGCGCGCCGCCGTTGGAGAACCCGACCAGATGCAGCGGCAGCGACGGGCCGATCCGCCGGCGCGCCTCCCGCACCGCGAGCCGTGTGGCGGCGAGCCAGTCCTCCCACTCGACCTCGGCGAGGCCGCTTGGGACGGTGCCGTGGCCAGGCAGCCTGATCGCGACCGAGACATAGCCATGGCTGCGGTAGCTGCGCGCGATGTGACGCAGGCTGTAGGGCGAGTCGGTCAGTCCGTGGAGGAACACGACCGCGCCGACCGGCGCGCTGTCCGGCTCGAGCACGTAGGAGCGGTTCCAGTCCTGCGCGAACCCGGCTGGATGGACCGGGCTGCCCTCGAAGTAACGGTTGACCGGAATGCGGTCCTCGGGCTCGAGCCGCTGATCGACCTCCCGGTGCACGGCATCGAAGGCCGCGGCCTCGGCCGCCAGGTACCCGGCTCCAGTCGGCCTGATCGGTCTCGTCCGCGCTGAGCTCGGTCGGCGCGTAAGTGTGCCAGAGCTCGAGGGCGGGCCGGCGTTGCGTGTCGTAGATGCGGACCGCGAGCAACGTGATCGCGGCGACCGCGAGCAGCACCGCTGCCCGCCTTCAGCCATCTCAACACCCTTGATCGCATGGCCTGGGCTCTCTCGCGACGTGCCGGCGCATCGTTAGCGGCCCCGATCGGCGGCAGCAATAGGTCGGGCGCCTCGGACCGGCTGGCGAACGCCGAGCCAAAAGCCACGGGCGCAATCGTTCGGTCGAGCGTGCGCGATCCCCGAGCCCATGCTATTCACCTCGGGTTCGCCCTGACCGTGGATCGATTTCAGGTTTGCCGACAGCCCAGAGAGGACGTCGATGCGCCGACTGCTGAAGAGGCCGGAGGGCCTCGCCATGTTGCCGGCGCTGCGGTCGTAGGACCATGGCCACTCGCCCTTCCGGTGAGCTGGCGGGCTCCGACCGCGCGCCGCTGCTGGTCGATCTGGCGTTGCAGGGGGGCGGCGCGCATGGCGCGTTCACCTGGGGCGTGCTGGACCGGCTGCTCGAGGAGCCCTGGCTGCGGATCGATGGCATCTCCGGCACGTCGGCCGGCGCCATGAACGCGGCGGTGCTGGCCGATGGCCATGCCGCGGGCGGGGCCGAGGGCGCCCGCGCCGCGCTCGAGGGCTTCTGGCGCAGCGTGTCGCGGGCGGCGCTGCTGAGCCCGCTGCGGCGCACGCCGCTGGATGTGCTGCTCGGCCGCTGGACGCTCGACCATTCGCCCGCGTTCGTCGCGCTGGACCTCGCCTCACGGCTGTTCTCGCCCTACGATCTGAGCCCGAGCGGGTTCAATCCCGCTGCGCGAGATCCTGGCCGAGCACATCGACTTCGAACGGCTGGCGCAGGCGCCGATCAAGGTGTTCGTGACCGCGACCAATGTGCGCACCGGCCGCGGCCACGTCTTCCGGAACGACGTGCTCACGCCGGACGTGCTGCTGGCCTCGGCCTGCCTGCCGACGTTGTTCCAGGCGATCGAGATCGACGGCGAGCCCCATTGGGACGGGGGCTATTCCGGCAATCCGACGATCACGCCCCTGGTCCGCGAATGCGCATCGAGGGATACGATCCTGGTCCAGATCAACCCGGTCGAGCGCCCGGGCACGCCGCGCACCGCCCGCGACATCCTGAACCGCCTGAACGAGGTCTCGTTCAACGCCGTCCTGCTGAAGGAGCTGCGCATGATCGCGCTGCTGCGCCAGGTCGCCGAACCGGGCGATTGCGAGGGCGAGCGCTGGGCGAGCATGCGGATTCACCGCGTCACCAGCGAGCAGATGGTGGACCTCGGCTATTCCTCGAAGCTCAATGCCGAATGGGAGTTCCTGCGCATGCTGCGCGATGAGGGACGCCGCTCGGCGGCAGCCTTCCTGGCAGCGCACGGCCAGGATCTGGGCCGCCGGTCGTCCCTCGACCTGGACCTGCTGCTCGAGGGGGTGTGAGCGACAGGAGCCTAGCTGGGCGAAGCCCGGGATCGGGCCCCTGAAGCATCATGCGGGATGATCATCGCCGGATGATCGGCGTGCGAACTCAGCTCTCGCGGAAGGTGTGCGACAGGATCTGCCGGACCGGCTGGAGCAGATAGGCGAGCAGCGTGCGCTCGGTCGTGGCGATGAAGACCTCGGCCGGCATGCCGGGGGTGAGCGCGACGCCGGGCGCGGTGCGCGTGAGATCGCCGCGGTCGACCGTGACCTTGACCTGGTAGTAGGTCTCCCCGGTCGCCTCGTCGGTCAGCGCGTCGGCCGAGACGCTCTCGACCTCGCCCGCGATCCGCAGCAGCCGCCGCTGCGGCAGGGAGGGGAACATGACGTGGGCGGACTGGCCGGCCGCGACCTCGTCGATGTCGGTCGGGCGGACGTGCGCCGTGATGACCAGCTCGTCGTCCAGCGGGACCAGGTCGAGCACCGGCTCGCCCGGACCGATCACGCCACCGGCGGTCGTGAAGCGCAGGTCGAGGACCGTGCCGGCGACGGGGGCGGTGATCTCGGTCCGGCGCAGCGTGTCGTCGGCCGCGGCCAGCTCCTCTTCGGCCTCGCCGCGCTGGGTCTGGACGTCGGCGAGCCGCTCGTCGACCTGCTCGATCTTCTGCATCCGGATGTCGACGATCGCCAGGCGGGTCTCGCCGATCGCCTCCTGGGCCTGCGCGATCGCGGCCTCGAGCTCGCCCTCCTCGCCGAGCAGAGCGGCCTCCTCGCGGCGCAGCGCCAGCAGGCGGGCCTTGCGCTCGAGCCCCTGGCGGAACAGTTGTTCGACGTCCCTGATCTCCTCCTCGATCAGCTCGCGCTGGCGGCGGTTGCTGACCAGCTGGCGCTGCTGTCCGGCGATCCGGCGCTCCAGCTGATCGATCCGTTGCGCCTTGATCGCCGCGCGATTGGCCTCGGCGGCGCGGCGCGTCTCGAAGAAGTTCGTCTGCGCCGCCCGGACGGCGGCAACCGCCGGCGCCAGGGCGTCGGCCAGGATCGGGTGGTCGAACCGGACCTCCGCGGCGTCGGCGCGCTCGGCGTGCAGGCGCGACTCTTCGGCCGCGAGGCTGCGCAGCCGCTCCTCGAGCCGGCCGACCTGGGCGCGCGCACCGACGCCTTCGAGCACGACCAGCGCCTGCCCCTTGGCGACGACATCGCTGTCGCGCACCAGGATCTCGCGAATGATCCCACCCTCGAGGTGCTGCACCGTCTGCCGTCTGCCTTCGGGGCTGATCACCCCGGGCGCGATCGCGGCCCCGGCCAGCGGCGCCAGCGCCGCCCAGACGCCGCCGGCGGCGAAGATCGCGAGCAGCACGCGCGAGGCCGGCCGCGATCGGCGCACGCAGGTCGCGCAGCGAGCCGCGGTGTTCGAGCGCCTCATGGCGGTCGGAGCCCTCCGCGGCCAGCAGCGCGGCCGCCGGACCAGGCGCAGGCGACCGCCGACGCGGCCGGCTCGGGGGCTGCGCTCGAGCGGCCGCGGCCGGCGCAGGCGCTCGAGCACCTCGTCGCGCGCGCCGAACGCCTCGACCGCGCCCTGCCGCAGCACCAGCAGCTTGTCGACCGGCGCCAGGATCCGCGGCTGATGGGCGACGATCACGACCGTCGCCCCCCAGCTCTTGGCCGTGAACAGCGCCCGCAGCAGCGCGGTCTCGCCATCCGCGTCCAGGCTGGCGTTGGGCTCGTCGAGCACGACCACGCGCGGCCGGCCGTAGAGCGCCCGGGCGAGCCCGATCCGTTGGCGCTGGCCGCCCGAAAGATGACTGCCGGCCTCGCCGATCTCGGTGTCGTAGCCCTGGGCAGGGCCAGGATCATCTCGTGGACGCCGGCGGTCCGGGCCGCGGCGACCACCGCCTCGGGCTCCGGATCGCGCCCAGGCGGCCGATGTTCTCGGCCACCGTGCCGGCGAACAGCTCGACGTCCTGTGGCAGATAGCCGAGGTGCCGGCCGACCAGATCGGAGTTCCAGGCGAACAGGTCGGCGCCATCCAGGCGGGCATGCCGCGGGTCGGCTGCCAGGTGCCGACCAGGATCTTGCAGAGCGTCGATTTGCCGGCTGCCGACGGTCCGACGATGCCGAGACCGGCGCCCGGCTCGACCGCGAAGCTGACGCCGCGCAGGATCGGCTCCGCCTGCCCGGGCGGCGCATAGACCACCTGCTCGCAGCTCAGCCGGCCGAGCGGCGCCGGCAGGCGCATGCCCGCCGGCTCGGGCGGCAGGCGCTCGAACAGCGCGCTCAGGCGGTCGCGGGCATCGCGCGCCGCGACCAGGCTCTTCCAGGCGGCGATCGACTGCTCGACCGGGGCGAGCGCGCGCCCGAGCAGGATCGAGGCCGCGATCATGCCGCCCGAGGTCAGATCGTCGCGCAGGACCAGCCAGGCGCCGACGCCCAGGATCAGGATCTGGACGAGCATGCGCAGAAACTTGGACAGGCCGACCAGAAGCGCGTTGCGATCAGCGGCCTTGAGCTGCAGTGCCAGCGTCTCCTCGTTGAGCGCCGACCAGCGCCGGATGAAGGCCTGCGCGCATGCCCATCGCCTGGACGACGTCGGCGTTGCGGATCGCCGCCTCGACCCGCTGCATCGCGCGGATCGAGCCCTTGGCAGCGGCGCGCAAGGGCCCGCGCGCGGCCGCCTCGTTGGCGACCGCGATCGCGAGCAGAGCCAGCGCCGAACCGGCCGCGACCAGCCCGAGCAGCGGGTGCATCAGCGCGATGATCAGAGATGAACGCCGGCGCCCAGGGCGCATCGAGCAGGGCGGTGGCGCCCGGGCCGGCGAGCACGCCGCGCATGGTCGCGAGGTCGCGCAGCGCCTGACCGCCGGCCGGCTCGCCGCGCAGCGTCCGGCGCAGGCTCGCGGTGATCAGATCGGGCGTCAGACTGCGGTCGAGCCAGCGGCCCATCCGGCCGAGGATATGGCCACGCACGGCGTCGAGCGCACCCAGCCCGAGCAGGGCGGCCGCGGTGATCAGGGTCAGGAAGATCAGGGTCTCGACCCGCCCGCTCGCGAGCACGCGATCGTAGATCTGCCACATGTACAAGGGCGAGGCCAGGAGCAGCAGATTGATTCCGCAGCTGAACACAACCAGCGTCGCGAAGCCCGGCCTGAGGCCGCGCAGCGCTTGCTCGAGCGGGCTTTGCGGTCCGGGTCTGAGAGACGACATCAGATCGATCCCGTCCGGCGGAGGTCCTGGGCCATGGCAGGCGCCGGCGCGGTGTCCATCCCCGCCCCGGCGCCGCCGGTCAGCTAGGCGATCTCGACGATCTCGACGTTGGCGTCGATCTGGTCGAACCCGGCAAAGGTCGCCGAGCCGCCGTCAAGCGTGAGCACCAGATCGCCATCGACGACCTCGAAGGAGTTGTCGTCCGCGCTCAGCAGGCCGTCGATGTTGGTGTCGATCTGATCGACCGTCGTGACCGCCGTGCCGTCGGTCAGCTGGACCTCCTTGAGGGCCAGGAAATCGACAGCGGCCCAATCGGCGATGACGTCCTCGCCGAACTCCGTCCCGCTGAGCTGGAAGCGGTCGATACCGCCGCCACCTGCGAGCAGGTCGTCGCCCTCGTTGCCGTCGACCCGGTCGCGGCCAACGCCACCCGACACCTCGTCGTTGGCCTCGCCGCCAAAGACCCGGTCGCGGCCGGTGCCACCCGACAGCTGGTCGTCGGCCGCGCCGCCAAGCATCCGGTCGCGGCCGGTGCCGCCATCCGCGACCAGCTCGATCGATTTGCCCAGGTCGCCCGCGTCGATCACGTCGCGGCTCCCGAGGCCATTGACCTCGATCCGCTCGAGGGTCGTGAAGTCGATCTGGATGCTGCCGACGTCTCGCAACACCTGGGTGTCGGAGATCGTGAACGTCTCGACCGCGTCGGCGCCGTTGAACAGCAGCGTGTCGGTGCCGTCCTGGCCGTCGACGATGTCGTCGCCGTCACCGGGATTCCAGACGAAGGTGTCGTCGCCGGCACCGAGGACGGCATCGTCATCCCCGGTGCCGCCATTGACGATCAGGCTGACGTTCGAGTCGAGCAGCCCCGAGGCGTCGATCACGTCGTCCCCGCCGAGCGCGTTCAGCTCGATCGTCTCGACCTGGTCGAGCGTCATCTGGATGTCGCCGACGTCGCGCAACAGCTCGACGCCGGTATCATCGCCCGAGATCGTGAAGGTCTCGACGTCCTCGGAGCCGTTGAATTCGAGCGTATCGGCGCCGCCGCCGCCGTGGACGATGTCGTTGCCGTCGCCCGGGTTCCAGATGAAGCGGTCGTCGCCGTCGAGCATGAACGCGGTGTCGTCACCGGGCCCCGGCTCCAGGATATCGTCGTCATTGGTGCCAATGATGATCGCCATGATGCTACTCCCTGAGGTTGGTGGCGATGGGGCGGCGCGTCATGATCGAACCGCCGTCGCCGTTGGTGCTGGGCGCGCCGGCCAGCAGGCTGGCGGACCCGAGCGCGGGTGCCGGGGCCGGCGCGCAGCCGGCGCGCCCCGGCGGATCAATGGAAGAAGTCGCCCTCGATCAGGTCGAGGCCGACGCCGTCGAGGCGGATCTTGAACGCGACAACCGGGTCGCTGCCGGTGTTGCCGCGCACAATCTCCGATCGCCAACGAGGTCATCGTCGCCAGGGCTTGCCCTGATTGTGGACATATCAGGTCTCCTCAGGTTGGAGGCGGCCGGCGGCGCTATGGTCGAACCGCCTCCGCCGTGGCAACGGCGCTCAAAACTGTAGTCGTGTGAGGCGCGCGCGGATGACCACAAGTCGAGCAAAATTCGCGGCCGATCTGCACAGAACCCACGCATTCCCTGGCATCGTCGCCAGATGTTGGTCCAATCGTTCCGACCACGATACCATTTCGAGATAGAATCCGAGCGTCCAAGCCACGGCATCGGACAGATCCATAGGTCAGCCTGACGGGAATCAGGGCAGATCGGGCAGGGACACCCGCCATTTTGATCAGAGGACCGCGCCACCGCAAGGGCTTATTTGTCATGATCTGGTTTTTCCCGCGGCGATGCTGGAAATCGATGTCGGCTGCTGGAGTTAGCCGCCAAGTCCATTGCGACCACGCTCACTCCGGAATCCAGACGAGCATCTCGCCCGGCTCGCGGTTGTCCCACAGGTAGTAGGGGATGGCGGTGAGCCCGGCGGGTCGGCGCGCGGGTGGGACCGCTCGGTAGAGCGCTTCGCCCCAATCCCGGAGGTCCGCTACCTCCGCCTCGGCCACAATGACGCCCGCGCCGTTGAAAAACTCCGGCCGCGCCTCGTAGCGCAGCTCAGCGTCCGGCGGCAGCCGGAAGCGGTTGAGCGGACCGCCGCCGTTATCGATCCCCTCCAGGCAATAGATCAGCGGGCCGCGCTTCAGCGCGACCCGGCCGATGTCCATCTTCACGTCCGGGTGGGCGCGGATGCGCTCGACCGGCATCGGCAGCGACAGGCGCACTTGGTCGCCGGAGCGCCAGCGGCGGTCAAGCGCGAGATAGCCGCCGACCGTCCGGGCGTCCGCCGGCTCGCCATTGAGGGCGAGCGTCGCTCCGCGCACCCATCCCGGCACCCGGAGCCTCAGCTCGAACTCGGCCGGCTGGTCGGCTTCGATCGTGATCGCGACGTCGCCGGACCAGGGATAGTCCGTCTCCTGGCTGATCCGGATCACCGTGCCGCCGAGCGTCACGTCCGCGGAATTGCCGCCGTACATGTGCACGGCGGCCAGCCGGTCGCCGACGCTGTAAAAATAGCCGCCGACCGAGCCGATCAGACGCGCGACGTTCATCGGGCAGCACGGACAGGGGTGCCACGTCCAGCGATGGTGGTCGCCGCCGCTCTCGAGCGGGTTCTCGTAAAAATAGTGCGCGCCCTCGCGTGAGAGGCCGCTCAGCGCGCCGTTATAGAAGGCAAGCTCCATCACGTCGGCATAGCGGCTGTCGCAATCGAGGTTGAGCATCCGCTGCGCCCAGAAGATCAGCGCGACCGAGGCGCAGGTCTCGGCATAGGCGGTGGCGTTCGGGAGGTCGTAATCGGTCGTGAAGCCTTCGTTCGAGGCGGATGGCCCGAGCCCCGCCGTCACGTACATCCGCTTCGAGGTCACGTCCGCCCACAGTCGCTCGCACGCGGCCTTGAGCGTGCCGTCCCCGGTCTCGGCGGCGAGATCGGCCATCGCCGCATAGAGGTACATGCCGCGCACCGCGTGCCCGAGCACCTTGTCCTGCTGGCGGACCGGCTGGTGCGACTGGCTGTATTCGTAGGTCTTGAAGTAGTATTTCGCCGGATCGTCGCCCCGCGCCCGCGCCTCGAGATCGAAGTAGTGCGGCTGCGTGCCCCGCTGGTTGACGAAATAGGCGGCAAGCTCGAGATGCCTGCGCTCGCCGGTGACGCGGTACAGCTTGACCAGCGCCAGCTCGATCTCCGGATGGCCGCAATAACCTGGCTTCTGGCCGGCTCCGGTGCCGAACGTCGCCGCGATGTGGTCGACGTAGCGGATCATGATGTCGAGCAGCCGCCGCCGCCCGGTCGCGTCGAAATAGGCGATCGCACCCTCCAGCGCTCGTGCTTGTCGCGCAGATTGGTCCAGCGGTGCTCGATCTCGCGCCCGAGATACCAGCAGTTCAGGTAGCCGTCCGGCAGCTGGGCCGCGGCGAGCCGGTCGATGATCGCCTCGATCTGGCGCTCGATCGTCTGATCGCGCCGGAAGCTCACGCCGTAGCTTGCGATCTCGAGCCACTTGCCGACGTCTAAGTCCCAGAACACCTGGGTGGTCAGGCCGTGCGCTCGGATCGGGATGCGCAGCGGCGGCGGCGGTTGGGGCAGGTCCAGCGATTCCAGGATGCCGCTCTGCTCGAGCTGCTCGTGCTGGCTCGGGATCGTCCGCGTCAAGACCGTGTCCAGCCGCTCGCGCCAGAACGCGCCGGTGATCGTGACATCCCGGAAGTTGACCGGCGCGAACCGGCGTGACGGCGGCCCGGCCGGCTCGGTCGCGGCCGCCGGACCTGGCTGCCCTTGCGCACGCGAAGGCGCCGCTGGTTCCATCAGATGCCTCCTTTAGGGTTGCGCGCGGCACGGCTGCTGGCGCCGCACGATTCGCGCACCACGAGCGTGCACGGGATGCGCCGCACGCCGCGGAGCTCATTACCGGCGATCAGGTCGATCAGCCGGCGGCCGGCCTCGCGGCCGAGCTCCTTCAGGTTCATGTCGACGCTGGTCAGCGGCGGCCGGAAAGCGTCCGCGATGACGGCCCAGTCGTCGAAGCCGGCGATTGGCGTGCCCGCCGGGCGAGACCACCACGCCTGGCCGGCTGCACCGCTCTCGCGACCCTCGCGCGGCCGCTGCGCCATCACTTGACCACGCCGCTGAGAAAACCGGAGACGTAGTACTTTTGCAGCAGCACGTAGAACAGCACGCAGGGGATCGCCGATACGGTGACGCCCGCCTGCAGCAATCCCCAGTCGGTGCCGCCGAGGCTGGTCTCCTGGCGCGCGGCGGCGAGCACCAGCGGCAGCGTGAACGTGGCGCCGCGGTTCATGATCACGAGGGCTGCCAGGAACTCGTTCCAGGACGTGATGAACGCGAACAGCGCGACGGTCACGATCGCCGGCCTGATCGCGGGAAGGTAGATCCGGACCAAAGCCTGCCAGCTGTTGCAGCCGTCGATGACCGCGGCCTCGTCCAACTCTTTCGGCACCGCCTCGAAACTGTTGCGCATGAGATAGACGCTGAACGGGATCTGGACTGCGGTGTGGATGATCGCGAGCCCGACCAGCGTATTGGTGAGCCTGAGTTTGGCAAACATGAAGAAGATCGGCGTGATCAGCGCCTGATAGGGAATGATCAGCGCGAGCAAAAGGAAAATGAAGAAGGACTCCTTGCCGGGCACCGGGAAACGCGCCAGCGCATAGCCCGCGGGAATCGTGAGCGCGAGGCTGAACGCGATCGCCAGCACCGCGGTGACCGCGCTGTTCAACAGATAGGTCGGCAGGCCGTCCTGATAGCCCCAGAGCTTGCGATAGCTGTCGAGGCTCAGTTCGTGCGTGAAGTAGGTGGGCGGGATCGCCGCCGCTTCGACGGTCGACTTCAGCGAAGCCAGCATTGAGAGCACGAGCGGCGCCAGCATGATCACGCACAGCGCGACGCAGGTCGCGCCCGCCAGATACTTGGTGCGGCTGCCCCATGCGCGCAGGGCGACGGCGCGGAGCGCGTCGGTCTTCGGGCGACCCTGCACGGCCAGTCCGGCGTTCAGTCGCTCAAGCATTGGCGCACGCATTCAGGCGTGGGTGCGCCGGCTGAGCAGCATCTGCACGACCGTGCAGGCCAGCACGATGGCGGCCAGGATCAGCGACAGGGCCGCGCCGTAGCCGAGCTTCAGGTACGGGAACGAGTTGAGATAGATCCAGAACATCGACGACGCGGTCTGGTTGAAAGGCTGGCCCGCGGTCATCAGGAAGAACTGGTCGAAGGCGAGCAGCGAGCCGATCACGCTGAACAGCGTCACCAGCAGCACCGTCCGCGCGGTCAGCGGCAGCGTGATCCGCCTGGCGCGCTGCCAGTAGCTGGCACCGTCGACCATGGCCGCGTCGGTGATCTCCTGCGGGATCGCATGGATCGCCGCGACGAACAGCAGCATGCCGAAGCCCAGCACTTTCCAGACGATCGAGATGATGACTGCCCAGAGCGCGCGCTCGGCATCCTCGCCGAACCAGACGATCGGCCGCGCGATCAGGCCGAGATCGATCAGCGCCCGATTGACCAGGCCGAAATGATAGTTGAACAGCCAGTACCAGAGCAGACTCGACACGCTGAGCCCGATCACGACCGGCACGAACACGATGCCGCGGGTCAATCGTCGCAGCGGGGTATTCGGTGCGACCAGCATCGCCACCAGGTAGCCCAGGAGCATCAGGATCGGTGTGATGTAGAGCGTGTATTTCAAGGTGAAGCCGAGCGAGATCCAGAACTGGCGATCGTTCCATGCCTTGACGAAATTGGCGAGGCCAATCCACTTCTTCGCTTCGATCAGTGACCAGTCGTGGAGCGACATCCAGATCATCTGGATCAGCGGGTAGCCCGTGAACGCCGCGACGAACAGGACGGCCGGCGCCAGGTAGAGCAGGCCCAGCGTCCGGCTTTTGCCGCTATCCATCCCCGACCATCACCCACCTTGCGGGGTGAGGGGCCGGCCGGTGATCAGAAACGCCGTCGCCCGGCCGCCCGATCACTCCGCCGCGATCGCCTTCATCTGCGCCTTGGCATCGGCGATGATCGTGTCGAGATCCTCGTCCGTGTAATAGGCGCGCTGCAGCATCTGCAGCCAGGGTCCTTGCGGCGAGTTGATCAGCTCGAAAAATTTCAATGTGTACGGGGTGCGGCCAACCTCGAGCGCCTTCGCGACATCCTGCACCAGGGGCTCTTTTTCAAAATACTTGTTGGTGGCCATTTCGGAACGGGTGGTGAGGTTCAGCATCTTGGCGTAGCCCTCGACCTGGACCTCGTCCGACAGCAGGAACTTCATGAAGTCGACCGCATCCTCGACGCGCTCGCTGCCGTTCGGGATCACGACCAGATCACCGCCGATGAACGAGGCGGCCGAGCCCGGCTCGATGCCCGGCAGCAGCGAAAAGCCAAAGTCCAGGTCAGGATTGGCTTCGCGCACCAGCGTGATCTGGAAGTTGCCGGTGCCCATCATGCCGATATTGCCGGCGCCAAACCGCTTGGCGAAGGTCTCGCCATTCTCGCCGCGGGCATCCTCATGGACGTTGCCGGCCTTGATCATGTCGCGCGCCCATTGCAGGACCTGCTTGACGCCCTCGCCCTGAAGGGGCTCGTCCTCGACGTCCTTGGGCTCGATCGTAGCGCCCGATGCCCACATCAGCGGGCCGACCGTGAAAATGTTGCAGCCGGCGCAGGAGCCGGGCAGGAAATAGCCCTTCACGTCGCCGCCGAGCGCTGTGATCTGGTCGGCGTAGTCGCGGATCTCGGCGAGGCTGGATGGCGGCTGGTCCGGGTCGAGCCCGGCCTGCTCGAACAGGTCCTTGTTGTAGAACATCGCCGAGACGTCGGCGTACAGCGGTACGCCGTAGAGCCGGCCGTCGTAGGTGCCGACCGCCATGTGACCGGGGCTCGCGGTCGTCAGCGTCGGGTCGTCCTTGAAATAGTCGGTGATGTCAACCAGTTGGCCCGCGGCCTCGAACTGCGGGCCGTAGATCAGATCGAGCCCCATCAGGTCCGGGACCTCGCCCGAGGCGATCGCCTGCGCGAGCTTGGCCACCATCTCGGCATGCGGGATGTAGGTGAGCACGATCCTGCGCTCGGGGTTGGCCTCGTTCCACATCGCGACCAGCCGGTCGACGACGCCGGCATTGCCGCCGCTGCGCTCCCACATCTGCAGGTCCTGGGCAGCCGCCGGGCTCGACGTCGCCACGATCGCGGACACCAGCAGGCCGAGTGCCGCGCTCAGCGAACCCGTTTGGCGCTTCATCTGATGCCTCCCCTTGACCGGTGCGACGCGGTCGCCTTGCCGGCTGGCGCAAACCGGTCTTGGCACGCGGAAAAGCTTTGCCTGCAAAGGCTATCGTAGAGCGCCGCCGCGCACAAGTGGCGCTGCTTGCGCCAGCAGGATTCCCCCGGGATCGATCAGTCCGGAGTGAGGCGAGCCGATCGCTCGGACTTCGGCGGGACAACGACGTCCAGGCGGTCGCCGAAATTCGCCCAGGGACTGCGTTAGTTGTTGCCACCGCCGCGATCGGGACGCGCCGGAAGTGCGCCCGCGTGCACGGCTCGTGGCCAGCCAACTCGTCAACGAGATGATTGGCGATGCGACAACCGCGGCCTGATCGACCGGATCGAGCTGACGCCAACGGAAGAGGAGGGCGCGGATGGTCGCCCATGGAGTTGCAGGGTGTCGGCCGGCGTTTTGTCGTTGGCCAGAAACGGCGAGAGGCCGCTGCGGGACAGCGGCCTCTCATTGGATTGACGACGTTATTTTGGTTGCGGGGGCAGGATTTGAACCTGCGACCTTCAGGTTATGAGCCTGACGAGCTACCGGGCTGCTCCACCCCGCGACGGTCAGAGGACAGATGACAGACATCTGGCCTGGGGTTGGAAGCGGGTCGTGACGGTCGAGTGCCGGCGGCGGTGGCGGGTACGGGTGCTTTGGTCTGTTCTCTGTCCCTCTGTTCTCTGTCGTCTGTCCTCTGCGCGGCCTGCGGCCGCGCTGGACTGCTGGCTAGACCTGGCGACGACCCGCTCTCCCACCCTTAGGAGGGCAGTACCCTGGGCGCGGTGCGGTTTCACGGCCGAGTTCGGAATGGGGTCGGGTGGGGCCCGCACGCTGTGATCACCAGGTCGAGGCAGCAGTCCGCGCGGCCGCAGGCCGCGCCGAGGACAGAGGACAGACCCGCTCGGGTCCGTCGGCGTCTGACCGGCCGTGAAGCTTTCGGGCATGGGGTCCAGAGCGCAAAGAGCAGAAGAGCAGAAGGCAGAAGGCCTGGGCCCGGTGGCCGGCGGCCTTTTTTCTATCATCTGTCCTCTGTCATCTGTCCTCTGATCTCTGGAGCGCGCCCCGGCGCGCGATGCGCGCTTGGGGCTGAGCGCAGCGAGTTCGGTTCGAGCGATTAGGACCAGTCGGCTGCACGCGTTGCCGCGCTTGCACCTCTGGCCTATCGACGTGGTGGTCGACCACGGCTCTCGACGAGACCTGGTTTGGAGGAGGGTTTCCCGCTTAGATGCGGTCAGCGGTTATCCCGGCCGAACGTAGCTACCCGGCGATGCGGCTGGCGCCACAACCGGTCCACCAGAGGTTCGTCCACCCCGGTCCTCTCGTACTAGGGGCAGGGCCTCGCAAGTCTCGCACACCCACGGCAGATAGGGACCGAACTGTCTCACGACGTTCTAAACCCAGCTCACGTACCACTTTAATCGGCGAACAGCCGAACCCTTGGGACCGGCTTCAGCCCCAGGATGTGATGAGCCGACATCGAGGTGCCAAACCGCCCCGTCGATCTGGACTCTTGGGGGCGATCAGCCTGTTATCCCCGGCGTACCTTTTATCCGTTGAGCGATGGCCCGTCCACGTGGGACCACCGGATCACTAGGGCCGACTTTCGTCTCTGCGCGGCCCGTCGGCCTTGCAGTCAGGCGGGCTTGTGCCCTTGCACGCGACGGCTGGTTTCCGACCAGCCTGAGCCCACCATCGCGCGCCTCCGTTACTCTTTGGGAGGCGACCGCCCCAGTCAAACTACCCACCATGCAGGGTCCCGGACCCGGATCACGGGCCGCGGTGAGACAGCAAGCACGCCAAGGGTGGTATTTCAAGGCTGCCTCCACGAAAGCTGGCGCCTTCGCTTCGATGGCTCCCACCTATCCTACACATGGCCCGCCTGCTGCCAGTGCAAAGCTGTAGTAAAGGTGCACGGGGTCTTTCCGTCTAACCGCGGGTCGCCCGCATCTTCACGGGCAGTTCAATTTCGCTGAGTCGGTGTTGGAGACAGCGGGGCAAGCGTTACGCCATTCGTGCAGGTCGGAACTTACCCGACAAGGAATTTCGCTACCTTAGGACCGTTATAGTTACGGCCGCCGTTTACCGGGGCTTCGGTTCGAAGCTTGCACCTCTCCCCTTAACCTTCCGGCACCGGGCAGGCGTCAGACCCTATACGTCGTCTTGCGACTTCGCAGAGCCCTGTGTTTTTAGTAAACAGTCGTCACCCCCTGGTCTGTGCCACCCGCCTCTGGTTGCCCAAAGACGGGTCCCCCTTCTCCCGAAGTTACGGGGGCAAGTTGCCGAGTTCCTTCAACACCGTTCTCTCAAGCGCCTGGGTATGCTCAACCAGTCCACCTGTGTCGGTTTCGGGTACGGTCCATGTGCTGGGGCTGTTTCCTGGACCACCCTTGGCTGCCCGACCAATCCAGTAAGGTCGGACAACGGTTGGGGGCCGTCACCACCAGCGGGCCCAGGACTATTAACCTGGTTGCCATCGGCTACGGCTGTCGCCCTCGCCTTAGGGGCCGGCTCACCCTGCGCGGATTAGCCTTGCGCAGGAACCCTTGGACTTCCGGCGACCGAGTTTCTCACTCGGTTGATCGCTACTCATGTCAGCATGCGCGCTTCCGATACCTCCAGCGGCCCTCACGGGTCCGCCTTCACCGGCCTACGGAACGCTCCGCTACCGGTCCAGAGGACAGATGACAGACGACCGATGACAGAAGTTGCCTAGCGCCAGCTGCGGTGCAGACCCTGCAGCATCTGCGCGATCGCGCGGTACTCCTGTCGCCACGCCTGCCAGGTCGCCTCGTCGATGTAGCCGAGATCGAGACAGTAGCGGCACCACAGCCGCATCTCGTCGGCCGACCCCATGGCCATCATCACGAAGCGCTTGAACTCGGCCGTGGACACGCCCTGCCGGCCGAACCCCTCGGCCAGGTTGGCGCAGATCGATTTGCTGGCGCGGCGGATCTGGTCCGCCAGCGCCCGCTGCTCCACGGCCGGCCACTCGAGACTTCGACGGTGGACTTCCAACGACAACCGATACGCCCGCTTGAACACCTCGAGGTCTTCAAACGTCGCCACAGGCGGCAGTCGTCCTGGTCTGTCCTCTGTCATCTGTCATCTGTCCTCTGAACCCCGCAGCTTCGGTGCATGGCTTGAGCCCCGTTACATCTTCGGCGCGGGACAGCTGTTAGACCAGTGAGCTGTTACGCTTTCTTTCAAGGATGGCTGCTTCTAAGCCAACCTCCTGGTTGTTTTGGCCGTCCCACATCCTTTCCCACTTAGCCATGACTTGGGGACCTTAGCTGGCGGTCTGGGCTGTTTCCCTCTCGACGACGGATCTTCGCACCCGCCGTCTGCCTGCCACACTGCAACGCCGCGGTATTCGGAGTTTGGTTAGGTTTGGTAAGGCTCGCGCCCCCCTAGCCCAGCCAGTGCTCTACCCCCGCGGGTGATCGTGTGACGCGCTACCTAAATAGCTTTCGCGGAGAACCAGCTATCTCCGGGTTTGCTTGGCCTTTCACCCCTAGCCACAGGTCATCTCCCACTTTTTCAACAGTGGTGAGTGCGGCCCTCCAGTGCGTGTCACCGCACCTTCAGCCTGCCCATGGCTAGCTCACCC
>CAWJAY010000029.1:0-95000 GCA_963840925.1 uncultured Alphaproteobacteria bacterium | reverse complement strand
CGCTCGCGCAGAATCGGGTACGCGAGCTGACCGCCGCCAATCAGCCGGCCGGCCGAGCCGCCGGGGCCGACGGCACCGGCGCCGACGCCAGCCCTGAGGCCGGCGACCGGCTGGCCGCGGCCCAGGGCCAGACCGAAGAGCTCACCCGGGCGCTCGAGCAGGCGCGCGCCGCGAGCGAGCAGCTGACCGCGGCGCGCGCCGAGATTGCGGCGCTGACCGAGCAGGCCACGACCTCGGCGGCCGAGACCGAGCGCGTTCGCGGCGACCTCGACGCGGCGCTCAAGGACGCGGCGGCGATCCGCCAGTCGGCGCAGACCGCCGAGGCCCGTCTGACCGAGCTGCAGGCCGAGATCGAGCGGCTGCGCGCGCCGGCGCCCGCCGGCCAGGCGGCCCAGGTCGACGCGCCGGCGGCCGACGAGGTCGCGAGGCTGCAGACCACGCTGGCGAGCGCCGAGACCAGGATCGCCGAGCTCACCGCCGACCTCGAGGCGGCCAAGCGCGCCCCGGCGGCAGGCGAGCCGGTCCAAGGCGGATCGCTGCCGGCCGAGCCGTCCGAGGGCGCCAACGGCCAGGAGCTCGCTGAGGTCCGCGAGCAGCTGCGCACAGCCAATCAGCGGATCGACGAGCTCGAAGCCGCAATCCAGGCGAGCGTCGCCAATCTGGCGCCGCTGCCGCCGCCGCCCGCGCCGCGCTGAGCCGCGGCGCGCAGGGTCGCCCGGCCGGAGCGCTGCCCGCCTCACTCGATCACGACCTGATGGGCGAAGCCATCGCCGTCGCTGACGGTCAGCTGCGTGAAGCCCAGAATCTTCAGCAGGTCGAAGAAGGTGAGGGTCTCCACGCCGCCGATCTGCACGAACAGCGGCGTGCCGCGCGAAACCGCGGTCAGCATCGCGAGCAGCGCGCGCGCCCGGTAGAGCGTGTCGATCACGCCGTCCTTGAGCGCCACGATCAGCAGCTTCTCGGCATCGTCGCCCTTGGCGAAAACCGCGTAGTCCGGCGGATAGGGCTTGTGCAGCATTTCCCGGGTCAGCTCGACCACGAAGCCCACCCGGCGCGTGCGGTCGCTGTCCGGGAGCGTCTCGGTGCGCGCTGGATAGATCTCGGTCGAGAGCGGCGGTGGATAGTAGTAGCCGGCATGCCGGTCCTCCTCCGCGGCCGCGCTGGCGACGGCGGTCAGCGCTCCGACCGCCAGCCCGAGGCCGGCGCCGAGCCACCGCCGGCTCGCACCCGAGCCACCACGCGCGTCCATGCCGTGCTCGTTCCCCGCGCTGGCCCTGACCGCGGCGCGCCGCCGGCCATGGCTGAAAACCCGGGCCCAGCTTAGCCCCGGCGCCGGGCCGGCGTCATCCCCGGCGTGCGGTTTTTCCGGGTGTTCCAGGCCGGGCGATCAGCCGGCCAGCCGCCGGCGGCGGACCAGCGCATTGGCCCAGGGCGGCGGCACGCTCGCCGGCAGGCACAGCACCATCTCCTCGACCAGTTCGGCCGCAGCCCTCGCGCCGTTGCCGGCCGCGAGCGCCTGGCACCGGGCCCCGATCGCCGCGCGCTCGAGCGGGTCCATCAGCCGGTCGATCGCGTCCCGCACCCGGTAGGGTTCGGCGGTGCGCACGCACAAGCCCAGCCCGCGGCGGGCCGCGAACAGCGCGCGCATCAGCTGATCGTCCATCGAGGGATGCTCGTTGGGCACGAAGATCGTCGGCAGGCCGTAGTGGATCAGCTCGTGGTAGGAGTTGTAGCCGGCGGCGCTGATCGCAGCGTCGAACGCCTGGAAATAGCGGCACAGCGGATAGGTCTGGAGCCGGATCACCCCCGGCGGCAGGTCGGGCGTGGCCTCGGCGATCAGCCACTCGGCGACCGCGATCTGGACGTCGTAGCGCTGGCGGAGATGGCCATGCGCGATCTCGAACAGCTCGCCGTAGTCGTAATTGTTGCGCGAGCCGAGCTGGAGCAGGACCGCCGGCCGCTCGGGATCGAGGCCGAGCGCGGCGCGGGCCGCCGGGCGCTCGAGCAGCTCGTCCCGTCCGAGCAGCAGGATCGGGTCGACCGGCCGCCGGCGCTCGCCCTGATGGGCGGTCTCGCCGCGCTCGTAGCTCTCGGCCAGATCGCGCGGCTCGAGCACGGCCTCGAAATGGCGCGTGCGCTCGAGCGCGACCCGACCGGCGCCGGGCCGCCACATGCCGCGCCGGCACCAGAGGAACGGCAGGCCCGGATGATCGAGCCGGGCATCGATCAGGCCGCGATACGGGACATTGCCGTCGAACAGCAGCGCGCGCGCGTCGTAGAACGCGATCATCTCGTCGAGCTGCGCCCGCAGCGCCTGATTCCAGCGTTCGACGTCGAGGTCGAGGTAGAGGTGGTGGGCGGTGAACTCGACCAGGTAGCCGAAGTCCTCGACCACCGCTGCGGCCTGGGACATCGCGAGGAAGACCGGCTCGATCGAGGGCGGGCAACGGCGCGCGATCGCGAGCAGGCGGGTCAGATGGCCCATGCCGATGCCGTTCGAGGACATGAACAGCACGCGCTGGCGCGGCCGCCGCTCGCGCCGCAGCCCAAGGCTCCGAGTCGCGGCCGGCGGCCCGATCAGCGCGCGCACGCGCTCGACGTGGGCGCTGGGGCTGAACCGGCGGGCGACCAGGTCGCTGGCGCGCTGCGCCAGCACCGCCCGGGTCGACGGGCGCTCGAGGCCGCGCAGCGCCGCGCGCAGGCCGTCGGTCTCGACGTAGGCCGCGGCATCCTCGAAGTCGGCGCCGAGCGATCCCGGCAGGATCACCGGCACGCCGCTCGCCAGCGCCTCGACGATCTCGAGCCGGACCGGCTGCACCGCATCGGCGCTGACGTGAACGTAGCAGTCGAGGCCGGCGAGGAAGCCGGCAACTGGGGTTGCGCTCGGATCGACCACGGTCCAGTTGGCCGGCAGCTCGCCGAGCAGCGCCGCAAGGCGCGCCCGCTCGCAGAGCACGCGCACCTCAAGGTCAGCGTCGTCCGGATAGGCCGCCAGCAGCAGCGGCCTGGGCAGCGGCCAGGCCAGATGATCGAGCTCGCCGTGGCGGCCGATCACGACCCGCTTGGGCCAGGCGCGCTGCGCCCGCGTCGCCGGGATGCCGGTCTCGAGCACCGGCGGCCAGTCCTGCTCCAGCAGCGGCAGCCGCCAGCCGGCGGCCGCGAGCTGAGCCCGAATCTGCCGCCCGGCCGGCGCCAGCCGAAGGCCGTCGCCGAACAGATCCTCGAGGCTCCACAGCGGGCTCGGGCGGAAATACGGCCGGCCACCGGGGTCGAGGAGCGGGTGATTGACTACCAGGAGCTTCTGCTCGGCGATCAGGCGCGGCACCCTCGCCGGCGGCGCCGCGAACACGCCCGGATGGTGGGCGACCGCCAGGCGCGCGCTGCCGGCGGCATCGGGATCGAGCCAGTCGGCGAGGCCCGCCTCGAGCGCGGCGCGGATCGACGGGTGGATCGGGTGCGGCGTGCGGAGCAGCCCGCTCTTGACGTGGAGCAGCGCCGTCCGGTAGCCGGCGCCCGCCTGCGCCCGGATCTCGGCCGCGATCGCCCGTCCGGTCGCTCCGGGCAGGCGCAGATCGCTGATCAGCAGCACGTCGTAGGCGAGCGCCGGCATCGGCGGGCTCACAGTTCGTGCTCGGTGGCGCGGGCTTCGTCCCGCGGCACGTCCTGGCCGGTCGTGTGGGTCGGCAGCGGCGTCGCCCGGACCAGCATCAGCAGGAGGTGGATCGGCCTGTCCATGTCAGCCGCGCGGCTACGACGACGATCTCAGGACGAGCGCGCGGGCTCGGTCGTGATAAACAGATGGCTGGTTGCGACCGCGCCCGGCGGGCCGCTCGCCGCCAGCGCGTCGAGCCTTTGCCGGAGGGCTGCGATGTAGTCGGCGGCAGGCTCGTAGCCGGGCCGCGGCTCCTCGAACACCGGCTTCGCCGAGGCCACCGCGACGATCATCTCGCGCCCGAACGGCGCCGAGATCTGAAAGCCGGTCTCGAAGCGGATCGCGCCGGTGTCCTCGGCCCATTTCTGCACCGGCATGGTCGCGATGTAGCCGACCCGGCCGTCGTGCTGCACGTAGCCGAGATAGAGGTAGCGGGCGGAGCGGGGCAGGAAGATGTCGAGGCTCAGGTTCTCGCCCTCGCTCAGCCGGGTGACGCCGCTGGTGGTCGTGAACTCGAGGCCAGGGTCCGTGCTCGTGCCGGCCCCGCCGTAGGGAGCGAGCACCTGCAAGAGCTCGCAGGCCGGCCAGGGCGCGACCTCGAGATCGCCGGTCTCGGCCGCGCCGATCCCGGGGATCCCACCGATCGACTGCCGGAGCTCTGCTCGATCCTGCTCGCTGCCGACAAAGCCGCTCAGCCGGACGCTGCCCTCGGTGCCGTAGGTGGCATGGACCTCGGCGCATTCGAGCGCCGCCATGCGCTCCGCGACCTGAACCTCGACCGGGTCGGTCAATTCGACCCTGATCGGCGGCGCTGCCGCCGGGGCGGTGTCGAGGCCGGCATCCACTGGCGGGGCCACCGATTCGCTGGCCATGACCGGCGTCGGCGCCGGCGCCCTGACGACCGAGGTCGCGGGCAGGCTGTCGAGCACCAGCCGTTCGAGCCGGCCGTTCGGCTGGCAGACCGTGCCCTTGCTGAAGGTCGCGGTGTCGCCGGTCGCGAAGCTGACGGTCTCGCGGGTCTGCCCGCGCGCGACGCCATCGGATCGGGTCAGGTCGATGGTCTTGGTCAGCACATAGGTCGCCTCGGGGGTGACCAGCGTCTTCCCGCCTGCCTGGTCGAACCGGATCGCCATCCGACCGTCGAGCCTGAGGTCGCGCTCGAGCGTGACGACGTTCTTCTGGAACCTGCGATCGAAGCTCGCGTCCGCGCTCGCCGCCGCAAGGCGCTCGAGCTGATCGGTGTAGGTCACGATCCAGCCGCAATCGACGTACGGCTCGGGGTCGCCGCTGTACTCGACCACGACGTTGCCCGCCTGCTCGTCGAGGTGGCTGACCTTGAAGTTTTCCTGTTGCAGGCGATCGACCAGGTTGCCGATCACCAGCTCGCGCGGCTGCGCGATCGCAGCGGTGCGCACGCTCGGCGGCACGCCGCTCGGCGCGAGATAGCCGATCTCGGGCGGCCGCGACGTGGTGGCGCAGCCGCCGAGCGCCGTCGTGATCAGGCCGAGGCCCACCGCGTAGCGGCGCATCACCTGTCCTCCCGGAGCTCAATCCGTGACCCGCCGGTCATCCTAGCACGACTCCCCGATCGCCGTGGCCCCCGCTTCGCCGCCGAACCGCGCATCGTCAATACAGATCGAGCGCGAGCCCGCGGCTGGTGCTGCCGCCGCCATCGGGGCCGGCGGCCGGGCCGTCGAAGTTCCCCTCGGGGTCGATCGTCAGCTCGATGTACCGGCGGAAGGCGTCACCCGCGTGCGCGCCCATGGGATATTGTTCGAGATAGCGCTGGAAGGCCTCGGCCGTGCCGACGCCAAGCGCCGTGTTCCACTCGGCGGCTTCCCGGTCGGGGCTGCTCTGGGCATGGGCATCGCTGGCAACGCCGCCCGTGCCGCCGGCGAGCGCCGCGATCAGCAGCGTCCGCAGGCTCGAGTACAGGGTCGCGAGATACCTCACGGCTTGCGCCTGCGCCTCAGCTGCGGACGCGCCCGTTCGGGCTTAGCGGTCTGGCGGGTCAAGCCTCGTTCCCCCTAGGTGCTGCTGATGCGCCAGTATGCTCCAGAATGATACGGCTGGCACGTCGCAGAAACGTCAATAGTCTTGGCTGCGCCTGCCACCCTCAGGTTAGCAACGGACAATCGACACGGTCGATCCAAGGGTCCTGGATTGGCAGTGCCGGCGGCGGTCTAGGCCAGCGACTTGATCGCCGCGGCGCAGTCCGCGGGCGGCGGCGTGCCGAACGAGATCAGCGACTGCGGCCGCCATTTCTCGACCAGCTGGCGGTAGCGCCGCCGGTCGTAGGCGCGCCAGTCGAGATCGGCCGCGAAGCGCTGCCGGCGGCCGCCGTCGGGCAGGTACTCGAAGCGCAGCCGACGCGCGCGGAACGGCTTGAATTCGAGCGAGTCGGTGAGGAACACCGGGCTGACCGGCGCGTCTCTGCCTTCCCGCATCACGACCTCGAGCACCTCTTCGAGCGCGCTCGCCGACAGGCCGAAGACGCTGACGAAGATCACGGCGCGCGGTGCTGCGACCGGCGGCGCCGGCTCGCTCGCCGCGGGTGCCGCGGCTGGTTTGTCGCCGGCGGGAGCGGGCCGGGCCGGACGGACCGCCGCGAGCGCGCCGCGCAACCGATCGAGCAGGCCCGGCGGCAGCGTCGCAGGCTTCAGCTTGACCGCCATCGGCCGCGGCCCGCTAGGCCTCGGCCGGCGGCGCGGCCGGCGCGCGGTGCACCCGCGGCGCGGCGGTCAGGCGGTAGAGCAGACCGGACAGCAGGTGGCCGATGACCCGCCAGTCGTAGCGGTTGGCGGTCGCCAGCGCCCGGCCGGCCATCCGCTGCCAGGCCTCCGGCCCGAGCCCGCACGCGCGCTCGAGCGCGGCGCCGAGTGCTCCCGGATCGTCGGGCGCGAACACCAGACCGTTGTCGCCGTCGGCCACCAGCTCGGAAAGCGCCGGCAGCCCGGGCACGATCACCGGGCGGGCGAGCGACATCGCGAGCAGCACCGTGCCCGAGGTGAGGCTGGCGCGATAAGGCGCGACCACGAAGTCCGCGTCCTCGAACAGCTGCAACAGGTCAGCATCGCTGAGGTAGCGGTCGTGCACCGCGATCCGGTCGCGGACCGCCGCCGGCAGCCCGGAAAGATTGATCGGGTCGACCAGCTTGCCGGCGATCGTCAGCCTCGCCTGCTGATCGCGCTGGGCGGCGAAGCTCTCGACCAGCTCGGCGCCGCCCTTGTAGCGGCCGAGCCGCCCGAACAGCAGGAAGTTGCGACCGTCCTCGAGCGGCTGGGGCTCGATGCGGCCGGGGTTCGGAAACAGCGGCCGGTAGTTGCCGTGCGGGATGATCGTGATCTTGCCGCGGTCGAGCGCGCGTTCCCGCTCCAGTTCCTCGAGCGCGGCGTGGGAGTGCAGGTGGATCTGGTCGGCGAGCGTGCCGAGCTTAGCGCACAGCTCGCGATGGACCTCCAGATAGCGGCCATCGTGCGGCGCCAAATTGTGCACGGTCCACAGGAACAGCCCGCCATCGTCCTGAAAGCGCTCGAGCTGGTCGAGGAAGCGCTGGCATTCGGCGAGCGCCTCCTCCTCGCTCGCCAGATGCCGGTAGATCGCGTCCTCCCAATGGAGATGGAAGATGACCCGGCTGTCCCAGGCTTGGCGCTGCAGCCTTAAGCGGGCGTCCTCGATGCTGCCGCTCTGGCTGTGGAACGTCGCATCCAGGCCGGAATACAACAACGCTTGGTAGGGATTGGCGTGCGCATAATCCGGGAAGTAGAGGACGGTGTGCTGCATGCTGCGACGGTCAGGTCACCCGGGCGTCAGGCCTGCGTCGCCAGGCTTTCGTTGATCGCCTGGCAGCAGCGGCGGCTGAGCGAGCTCGCATCCTCCAGCGACAACCCGTGCCTGAGGGTCCAGGGTGCGCTGTCGATCAGCTCGATGACCACCGCGTAGCGCTCAACCTCCTGCTCGAGCAACGGCGTCTCCGGCTCGATCAGGATGCGTTTGACGTCGGCCGGGCGGACCGCCTCGCCGGTCGGCAGCAGCGCGAGCTTCATCGGCGTCCTTCGGCAACCGCGTCCGCCGCAGA
Organism: uncultured Alphaproteobacteria bacterium; assembly: GCA_963840925.1. Taxonomy (GTDB): domain Bacteria; phylum Pseudomonadota; class Alphaproteobacteria; order Geminicoccales; family Geminicoccaceae; genus DATAOG01. Next base: position 87,270 of record CAWJAY010000029.1, on the reverse strand, counting down.
TCTACGAGCTTGGCCGCTGGTTTGGCAAGCGCGTCGCCTGCGACGCAGGCCAGCTCGAGCTGGTTGGGGTTGGGAGAGGGGCGCACGCAGGCCCCTCTCCCGGCATCGAGGATCAGGCGGGCGGGATCAGCCGGGGGCTGCGCCCTGGGTCGCGGTGTAGACGGCGTAGAGCGACTGGCTGCCGGCCATGAACAGCCGGTTGCGCTTGGGGCCGCCGAAGCAGATGTTGCCGCACACCTCGGGGATCCGGATGCGGCCGAGCAGCTTGCCCGCCGGGCTCCACACCGTGACCCCGCTGTAGCCGACGTTGCGGCCGGCGTTGCTCGAGGCCCACAGGTTGCCGAAGACGTCGCAGCGGACCCCGTCGGGGCCGCAATGGACGCCGTCGACCTTGCAGTCGGTGAACACCTTCTGGCCCGTCAGCTTGTTGTCCGACGTGACGTCGAGGACATGGATGTCGCCCTTGCCGGCCGGCCCGGTGCTGGCGACGTACATCTTCTTGTAGTCGTGCGAGAAGCACAGACCGTTGGGGTTCGGCACCTTGTCATCGGGGATCACGACGTCGACGCGGCCGCTCGGGTCCCAGCGATAGACCTGGGTCGGCAGCTCCTGCTTGGTATCGCTGACCCCGACCGGCTGCCCGACCTTGTTGTTGAGCCTGCCCTCGGGGTTGCTCTTGCCGCCGGCCGGATCGGGGGTGCCTTCGTAGAGCTGGGCGCCATAGGGCGGGTCGGTGAACCAGATGCTGCCGTCCGGATGCGGGACCGCGTCGTTGGGCGAGTTGAGCCGCTTGCCGTTCCAGGCATCGGCCAGGACCGTGATCGAGCCGTCGAGCTCGTAGCGGACCACGCGCCGGGTCAGGTGCTCGCAGGAGATCTGCCGGCCCTGGAAGTCGAAGGTGTTGCCGTTGCTGTTGTTCGAGGGCATGCGAAACACGGAGACGTGGCCGTCGTCCTCGATCCAGCGCAATTGCCGGTTGTTCGGGATGTCGCTCCAGACCAGGAACTTGCCGACCGAGTTCCAGGCCGGGCCCTCGGCCCAGAGCGCGCCGGGACCCCACAGCCGCTGGATCGGAGCGTTCGGCTGGGCCAGGCCGTTGAACGAGGGGTCGATCGCGATCACGTCGGCATCCCAGAAATAGACGTTCGGCGTGCCGCCCAGGCCGAAATCGCGCGGCGGGCTGGTGATCGTGCTCGGCGGCTCGACCGGCCCCATGTTCTGCGCCAGCGCCGTCCGGGCGCCGACCGCGAGCGCGCCCGCCCCGAGCCCCGCGGCCCCGACCTTGCCGAGGAAACGACGCCGGTCGAGGTCGGGCCTTTCGCGAGCCTCGCTGGCGTCAACGCAATCCCGATTCTGGCTCCCTAAGCATATGCTTTCGCCTCCTTGGTTGAACATCGGCCGCCCTTGGCGCGGGCGGCACTTGCGGCTGATACGAGCGGCCCGTGATCAGCCGTTTCGCTGGCTGAGCGCCGGCGCGCCGCATCAGAGACGTCTTGTCGGTGGGTCGTGGCCTCCCGATTTCTCGCGGTCGAGGCGTATTTGAACGCGATGGTATAGTGTAGGCTTCAGGCGGCATCAAGGCTTTGCCAGCCGGCGCGTGCGCTTTTGCGCCAGCGGGATACCGGAGTTGGCGTCTGGTCGGGGAGGTGCGAAATGGCGGTCGACGAGGCGGTGATCGAGACGGCGCGCGCCAAGCTCTATTCGGCGGTGCTCTCGGACGTGCTGGATCAGCTCGGCTATCGCCACCAGGTGCTGCCGCCGCAGATCCGGCCGCTGGACGAGGCGCTGGTGCTGGTCGGCCGCGCGCGCACCGGGCTCTACCGCGACGTCTATCACCTGCCGCGCGGCCACAACCCGTACGCCCTCGAGATCGCGCTGATCGACGACCTGAAGCCGGGCGAGGTGCCGGTGCTCAGCTGCGGCAGCTCCGGCCGGATCGCCCCCTGGGGCGAGCTGCTGGCCACCGCGAGCCGGGCGCGCGGCGCCACCGGCTGCGTCACCGACGGCCTGGTGCGCGACATCAAGATGATCCGGGCGCTGCAGTTCCCGGTCTTCCACGGCGGCATCGGCCCGCTCGATTCCAAGGGTCGGGGCGAGGTCTGCGCGCTCGACGTGCCGATCGAATGCGCGGGCGTCACGGTCAACCCGGGCGATCTGGTGTTCGGCGACGCTGACGGCGTGCTGGTGGTGCCGCAGCCGATCGTCAAGCAGGCGCTGCAGGCGGCGCTCGACAAGGTCGAGGGCGAGGACCGGACGCGTGCCGAGCTGGAAGCAGGGCGCGCTGCTCGCCGAGGTCTTCGCGAAATACGGCATCCTCTGAGCGGGACGACCCATCATGACCGACCTTGCGACCCTGCTGGGCCACCCGGCGGGCACCCGCGTGCTGATCCCGCACGTCGACGACGTCGGCGTCTGCCAGGGCGCCAACCTCGCGTTCGTCGAGCTCGCCGAGAAGGGCTTCGTCACCACCGGCTCGGTGATGGTGCCCTGCGCCTGGTTCCCTGAGATCGTGGCGCTGGCCCAGCAGCAGCCGGCGCTCGATCTCGGCGTCCACCTGACGCTCACCAGCGAATCCCGCGCCTGCCGCTGGCGCCCGATCTCGACCACCGCGAAAGTCTCTGGGCTGATCGATGGCGACGGCTACATGTGGCCGGACGTCCCAGCGCTCCGCCGGCACGCGCACAAGGGCGCGGTCGAGGCCGAGTGTCGGGCGCAGATCGAGGCCGCGCTCGCGGCCGGCCTCGACGTCACCCACCTCGACACCCACATGGGCGCCGCCGCGGCGCCGGAGTTCGTCGACCGCTACCTGGCGCTCGGCCGCGAGTACCGCCTGCCGGTGCTGCTGCCGCGCGAGAGCTGGACCTACAGCCCGGTGCTCGACATGGGCCCGCTCGACCCCGACCTCGACCGCCGGCTGATCGCCGAGCTGGAGGGGCAGGGCATGCCGCTGATCGACCGCTTCGCGATGGGCATCGCGCGCCGCGACGAGCCGGCCGAGCTGGTCTGGCGGCAGCTGATCGACGACGCCCCGCCCGGGGTCACCTTCCTGTCGCTGCACTGCAACGCGCCGGGCGAGGTCGAGCGCCTGCACCCGAACGATGCCGCCTTCCGGATCGCCGAGTACCAGCTGTTCCAGGATCCGGGGTTCCTCGAGCTGGATCGCCGGGCAGGCGGTCGTGGTCACCGGCTTTCGCGCGATCCGCGAGGCCTGGCGCAGCTGGCTCGCCGAGGCCTGAGCGCGGACAGAAGTTGCAGGGCAGCCATGCGCAGCGCACGCTGGCGCCAGCGCTCGGCCAGTCTTTATTCACGAGCTCGAGCTAGCCTGCGCCCGAATCACCCGGAATCGCCACGATGTCGACCGCAGCCATCAGCCAACCGACGGTTGCTGCCCCGGCCGCAGCACTACCCGCGGTCGGCGTGGGCCTCGGCCTGGGCGCGCTCGCGTTCGCGCTGTTCACGGTCATGGACACGGCGATCAAGTGGCTGAGCGCCGGCTATCCGGTGCACGAGCTGCTGTTCACCAACGCGCTGTTCGCGCTGGTGCCGGTCGCGGCGACCACGTTGCGCCGGGGCGGCCTCGCCCGGCTGCGCACCGAGCGGCTGCACCTGCACATCCTGCGCGGCGTGCTCGGCATGGGCGGCGGCTTTTGCGCGTTCTACGCCTATAGCCGGCTGCCGCTCGCCGACGCCTACGCGGTGATCTTCGCGACCCCGCTGCTGATCACGGCGCTGTCGGTGCCGATCCTGGGCGAGCAGGTCGGCTGGCGGCGCTGGTCGGCGGTCGCGGTCGGCTTCGTCGGGGTCTTGATCATGCTCCGCCCGGGGGTCGCGCCGATTGGCCTGGGCTCGCTCGCAGCACTGCTGGCTGCGTGCTTCTCGGCGGTCGCGATCCTGCTCGTGCGCAAGCTCAGCGCGACCGAGAGCACGGCCAGCATCGCGCTTTACAGCAATCTCACCGTGGTCCTGGCGATGGGCATGCTGCTGCCGCTCGACAGCGTCCTGCCGAGTGCCGGCGACTTCCTGCTGATGGCCGCCTCGGGCCTGATCGGCGGCACCGCGCTATTGATCCTGATCGCCGCCTACCGGCGGGTGCCGGCGGCGCTGGTCGCGCCGTTCCAGTACAGCCAGATGCTCTGGGCGGTCGGGCTCGGGTTCGTGATCTGGGGTGACGTGCCCGACCCGGCCAAGCTCTTGGGGGCGGCGATCGTCGCGACCAGCGGCCTGTTCGTGCTCTACCGCGAAACGGCGCTCGGCCGCCGGCCGACCGCGTCGCTCCACCCCAACGCCCGCGCCCCGCGCCCGGCCCCAGGCTGACGGCGAGGAGTAGCCGCTATGCGGCCTTAGACAGACCCAGGATCCTGCGCGCTTGGGCCGGGGTCGCGACGCTCCGGCCGAGCAGCTCGACCAGCTGCACCGCGCGCTCGACCAGCGCGGCGTTGGAGGGCGCCAGCACGCCCCGGCTGAGGTAGAGGTTGTCCTCGAGCCCGACCCGGACGTGGCCGCCCAAAAGGCAGGCCTGGGCCACGATCGGGAACTCCATCCGTCCGATGCCCATCGCCGCCCACATCGCATCGGCGGGCAGCAGCGACTTGGCGTACAGCAGCGTCTCCGGGGTCGCCGGAAAGCCGTTACGGATGCCGAGCACCAGCTGGAACAAGGGCGGCCGCGCCAGCACGCCAGCCTCCAGCAGCTGATCGGCGAGCTGCAGGTCGCCGGAATCGAACACCTCAAGCTCAGGCATGACGCCCGCCGCCCGGATCGCCTCGGCCATGATCTTGGCGTTCCTGGGCGTGTTGATCACGACCGCGTTGCCGAACCACATCGTGTTGAGGTCGAGCGAGCAGATCTCGGGCCGCAGCGCCACGACGTGCTCGACCCGCCGCTCGGGCCGGACCAGCGTCGTGCCGGGGCCGGCGACCTTCGGATCGTCGTCGCTCGGCACGAAGCGGCCGCCAGCACCGGTGGTGAGATTGATGATCAGGTCGGTGGCGCTCGCCCGGATCCGCTCGACCACCTCCCGGTAGAGTTCGAGCGCCATCGACGGCGCTCCGGTCTGCGGGTCGCGGACATGGATGTGGGCGATCGCAGCGCCCGCCTGGGCGGCCTCGATCGCCGCGGTCGCGATCTGCTCCGGCGTGATCGGCAGGCCGGGGTGCTGCTCGGGCTTGGTGAGGCTGCCCGTGACCGCACAGGTGATGATGACCTGGTCTGCCATGCCCCCGCTCCCCGCTCGCTGCGGTCCCGACGATAACAAGCCCCGCCACGCCTGACCATCGCGCTCGCGAGGCCGGGGCTATCGAAGCCGTGCCCCTCCTGCCAGCGCGAAGAACCGGCCGACCAGGAGGGCCGCCGCGACCGCGAGGGCGACGGCGAGACCGATCCAGACGCCGAGCGCGCCGAGCCCGGCGCCGAACCCGAGGCCGACCGCAAGCCCGAACCCGATCACCCAGTAGGCGACCGCCGCGATCGCCATCGGCCAGCGGGTATCCTTGATGCCGCGCAAGGCGCCCATCCCGATCACCTGGCCGCCGTCGAAGATCTGGAACAGCGCGGCGATCGCAAGGAAGGTGACCGCGAGCTCGAGCACGTGCGCGTTGCCCGGATCGGCGGCGTCGATGAACAGCCCGGCGATCGTGCCGGGCACGCTCCACATCAAAAGCGCCATCGCGGCCATGAAGATGCCGCCGACGACCAGCGCGGTGATCCCGGCGCGCAGCACGCCCGACGCATCGCCGCCGCCGGCCGCGAGCCCGACCCGCACGGTTGCCGCCTGGCCGAGGCCGAGCGGCACCATGAAGGTCACGGCCGCGCACTGCAGCGCGATCTGGTGCGCCGCCAGCTCAGCCGTGCCGATCAGCCCGATCAGGAAGCCCGCGCCCGCGAACAGGCCAACCTCCATGACCAGCGTCATGCCGATCGGCAGGCCGAGCCGGAAGATCTCGCAAAAGCGCGCCCAGTCCAGGCGCCAGAAGCGGCCGAAAATCTGATAGCGCCGGAAGCGCCGGTCGACCAGCACGTAGCCGAGCAGGCCAAGGAACATCAGAACGTTGGTCAGCGCGGCCGCGATCCCGGCGCCGCGCAGGCCGAGCGCCGGCAGGCCGAAGGCGCCGAAGATCAGGCCATAGCCCGCAACCGCGTTGAAGCCGACGCAGACGAAAGTCACGACCATGCCGGCGCGCGGCCGCTCGAGCGCGGCGATGAAGTTGCGCAGCACGACGAACCACAAGCCCGGCACGAAGCCCCACATCGCGGCCCGCACGTAGGCCTCGGCGCCCGCGATCAAGGCCGGGTCCTGATGCAAAAAGTGCAGGATCGGGGCGATGTTCCAGAGCAGCAGCCAGGCGGGCAGCCCGAGCGCGAGCGCCACCCAAAAGCCCTGGCGGACCGTGCGCCTGGGCTCACGCACCGCATGGCGCTGGCGGCCGAGGTCCTGGGCCATCATCGGCGCGGTCGCGATCACGACCCCGATCGCGAACAGCAGGAGCACGAAGTTGACGTTGACCCCGAGCACGCTCGCCGCCAGCGCCTCGGGCCCGAGCCAGCCGATCATCACGACGTCGGTGGTCTGGATCGCGACCTGGCCGAGGTTGGTCAGGATGATCGGCAGGCTCAGCGCAACGAGTGCCGCCACCTCCCGCCGCCACGCCGTCGCGCCGCGGCCGGTCCGAACCCCGACGATGGTTGCCATGGCGCCGTGCTACAGCAAAACCGAGCCGCCCGAAACCCCAGGGTGACCGAACGCCGCCCTTGCTGCCGAGCGCGCGTGCGCGGCGGCGGCGAGGATGCTATGCTCAGCCTGCCAGCAGACGAGGCCAGCGATGCTCGACGTCGACCTCCAACGCTACCGGCCGCTGCTCGCCTGGCTTGCGGATGCCGGGCTGTCCGGCCGGCGCGAGCTCGACCTGTTGCAGGGCTTCTGCGAGCGGGCGCGCGATGCCGGCCTGCCGCTCCGGCGCGTCATTCTCGGCGTCGACACGCTCCATCCGGTGCTCGAAGGCCGGATCTTCCATTGGCAGGCCGATACCGCCGCGCCGCAGGAATCCGAGTACGGGCGCATGAATCCCGGCGCCTCGGACGCCAGCTGGCGCCAGAGCCCGTTCTTCCATCTGTACGAGAGCGGAGTGCCGATGCTGCGCCGGCGGCTGCCGGGCGAGGCCGGCGACTTCCCGGTCCTGGACGAACTCGGCCAGCAGGGCATGACCGACTACGTCGCGATCGTCAACCGCTTCGGCGCAGACGGCGCGATCGGCCTGATGGACTGCACCTTCTCGTCGTGGGCGACCGACCACGTCGATGGCTTCGCCGACGGCGACCTCGCCGCGCTCGAGTTCCTGGTCCCCTCGCTCGCGCTTGCGGTCAAGAGCGCCTCGATCGCCCGGATTGCCGAGACCCTGGTCGAGACCTACCTCGGCCGCGATGCCGGCCATCGGGTGCTGCGCGGCCACATCGAGCGCGGCGTCGCCGAGAAGATCAGCGCCGTGCTCTGGTTCAGCGACCTCGAGGGTTTCACCCGGATCACCGACACCGCGCCGCCGGAGCAGATCATTCCGCTGCTCAACGACTACGCCGATGCGATCGTCTCGGCGATCCAGGTCCAGGGCGGCGAGGTCCTGAAGCTGATCGGCGATGGCATCCTCGCGATCTTCGATGCGGCCGCGGCCGAGGATGGCTGCGGCTGCGCGCTCGATGCCGCCGAGCACGCGAGGCGTGGCGTCGCGGCCCTGAACGAGCGGCGCGCGGCCGCGGGGCTGCCGGTCACTCGCTTCTATCTCGGCCTGCACGTCGGCGAGGTGTTCTACGGCAACATCGGCAGCATCGACCGGCTCGACTTCACCGTGGTGGGGCCCGCGGTCAATGAGGCGAGCCGGATCGCGGCCATGTGCCGCCGGCTCGATCAGGACGTGCTGCTGTCATCGGCCTTCGCCCAAGCGGCCGGCGCCGGCAAGGACCGGCTGGTCTCGGTCGGCCGCTACGCGCTGCGGGGGGTACAGCAGCCGCAGGAGCTGTATACGCTCGACCTGGAAGCCGTGTCCGAGACCTGATGTAATAAAGGAGAGAAGCCAGTTAACTATCTAAAGACATTTAGAGCCTCAGCCTGCTCGTGGAGATGCCGGGCACCACCTCTGACCGAGTGCGACACCCTGCCGCCCCCACGCAGTATCGGATTGTTATATATCTAATCGATACGGTGAATCACGGTCGCCAGGAGCCTCAGCCCCACTGATGGACGTCAAGACGCTGTGCCTCGGCGTGCTGACCGAAGGTGCTAAGAGCGGCTATGAGATCAAGCGCTGCTTCGAGGCGGCGTTCAGCCATTTCTTCGTCGCGGGCTTCGGCTCGATCTACCCGGCGCTGGCCGAGCTCAGCCGGTCGGGCCTGGTCACCTGCGCGAACGTCGAGCAGGAGGGTCGGCCGGACAAGAAGGTCTACAGCCTGACCGCGGCCGGCGAGCGGTTGCTGGTCGAGGAGCTGTTGATCACGCCGCCCCGGCACAAGGTGCGCTCCGAATTCCTGGTCCTGATGTACTTCGCCCACCTGCTGCCGCCGGCGCGGCTGGCCGCGATCATCGACCAGAGGATCGCGGACTGGGAACTGGCGGTGGCCGAGATCGAAGCCTGCGCCACTTCAGATGTCCATGCGAGCCCCGGCATGCGCTTCGCCGCGGGCTATGGCCGGGCCGTGATCAGCGCGGCGCTGGCCTACCTGCGTGGGCACAAGGCGGGGCTCGTCCATGAAGTGGCGACGAAGGGCGACCCCGAGCGCCTGGCGCTGGAGGAGACTGACGCCATGGGCACCAATGATCGCAGCGCCCGGACCTCGCAATCGGCGGAGGATCGATGGCCAGGCACGCTGTAGCTTGGGGCGCCGTGCTGCTGGCCATCGCCGCGACGGCGGGCGGGCTCGGCTACTACAAATATGCCGAGATCACCGCGGCGATCGCTGCCGCCGAAGCGTTCCCGGAGCCGCGCGAGGCGGTCGAGGCGGTGCGCGTGCGGCGCGGCGAGTGGACCGCCTCGACCCGTGCGGTCGGCACCGTCGTCGCCTTGCGTCAGGTTGAGCTCCGGAACGAGCTGGCCGGCACCGTGGTCGAGATGGGCTTCGAGTTCGGCGACATCGTCGAACCCGGACAGGTGCTGGTGGCTCTTAACACCGGTGAGGAGCGCGCCGCGCTCGCGGCGGCCCAGGCGGAAGCCCGGCTGGCGAAAGTGGTGTTCGAGCGGCGCGACCGGTTGCGCTCGAGCGATGCCGTCTCGGCGCTCGATCTCGATCGGGCGCGCGAGGAGTTGGCGGCGGCCAACGCGCGGGTCTCGAGCCTCGAGGCCGGCATCGCCAAGAAGACGCTGGTCGCCCCGTTTCGCGCCCGGGTCGGCCTGACCGATCTCCAGCCCGGCGCCTATCTCGACGAGGGCACGCGGATCGTGATGCTCCAGGGCGTCGATCAGGACGCGTTCGTCGATTTCGCGCTGCCCCAGGACATGGCAGCCGCGGTCCGCCCGGGCGTCTCGGTCAGCCTGAGCGCCATGCAGATCCCGGGCGGCAGCGCCGCCGCTGAAGTGGTCGCCGAGGAGGCGAGCGTGGACGCCACCAATCGGGCCGTACGCTTCCGCGCGATCGCGAAAGATCTGGGCGAGGTCCTGCGTCCAGGGGCCTTCGTTGACGTGGTCGCGGTCACGATCCCGCCGCAGCCTGCGCTGCTGGTCCCGCTGACCGCGGTGCGGCGGGCGCCCTATGGCGAGCACGTGTTCGCGCTGGTCGAGGAGAATGGCCAGCCGCGCGCCCGCCAGCGGGTCGTGCAGACCGGCGCCGTCCAGGGCACCGACATCGTCGTCACCGACGGCCTTGCCGAGGGCGAGCTGATCGCCGGGGCGGGCTCCTTCAAGCTGCGCGAGGGACTGCGGGTCCAGATCACCAATCCGCCCGGCGGCGGCAAGCCCGCTCCGGACAGCTGAGCCGAGTGCCACCATGCGCGCGATGGACGTTTTCGTCCGGCGACCGGTGATCGCGATCGTCGTCAATCTGGCGCTGGTGCTGGTCGGCCTGCGGGCGATCACCGAGCTGCCGATCCAGCAGTTTCCGCGCATCGAGAGCTCGTCGGTGATCATCACCACGGTGTATGTCGGCGCCTCGGCCGAAGGCATCCGCGGCTTCGTCACGACCCCGATCGAGCGCGCGGTCGCCTCGATCTCGGGCGTCGACTACGTCGAATTGACCAGCGTCGCCGGGCTCAGCACCGTCACGGTCCGCCTGAAGCTGAACCATTCGAGCACGGTCGCGCTCGCCGAGGTCGGCAACCGGCTCGACCAGATCCGGAGCGAGCTGCCGGAGGAGGTCGAATTGCCGGTCGTCGAGATCCAGCGCGCCGACCGAACCTATGCGACCTTCTACGTCAGCGTCACCTCGACGACAATGACGCCCCCGCAGCTGACCGACTATCTGTCGCGCCAGATCCAGCCGCGGCTCAGCACCTTGCCGGACGTCCGCCGGGTCGGCCTCGAAGGCGCGCGGCCCCAGGCGATGCGGATCTGGCTGGACGCCGAGCGGCTGGCGGCGTTCGGCATTGCCCCCGAGGAGGTCGAGAGCGCGCTCGCACGCAACAACTTCCTGGCCGCGATCGGCCAGGCCAAAGGCGGCGCGGTTCAGGTCGACCTGCTGGCCGATACCGACCTCAGCAGCGTCGACGAGTTCGAGCGCCTGATCGTCCGCGAGGATGCCGGCCAGATCATCCGGATCGCCGACATCGGCAAGGTCGAGCTGGGCTCGGAGGAGGCGAGCGCCAACGTCCGCCACAACGGCAAGGATGCCGTCTACCTCTCGGTCTGGCCGCTGCCGGGCGCCAACGAGATCGCGGTTGCCCGCGCGCTCCGGGCCGAGCTGGCGCGGATCGCCGGCGATCTGCCGCCCGGCACCGAGATCAGCCTCGCCTACGACGGCACGGTCTACATGGAGAACGCGCTCAAGGAGATTTTCACGACCCTCAGCGAGACGATCATGATCGTCGGGCTGATCGTGTTCCTGTTCCTCGGCTCGCTGCGCACGGCGCTGGTGCCGCTGGTCGCGATCCCGATCTCGCTGATCGGGGCGACGACCGCGATGCTGGCGCTGGGCTTCTCGCTCAATCTTCTGACCTTGCTCGCGATCGTGCTCGCGGTCGGGCTGGTGGTCGATGACGCGATCGTCGTGGTCGAGAACGTCGCCCGCCACATGCGCGACGGCATGGGCCGCATCGAGGCGGCGCTGACCAGCTCGCGCCAGCTGTTCGCCCCGATCGTCGCGATGACGATCACGCTGGCTGCGGTCTATGCCCCGATCGGGTTTCTCTCCGGCCTGACCGGCGTCCTGTTCAAGGAGTTCGTCTTCACGCTCGCGATCGCGGTCATCATGTCGGGCATGGTCGCGGTCATGCTGTCGCCGATCATGAGCGCCTACATGGTGCCTGAGAGCGGTCGCGAAGGCCGCTTCACCCGCCTGGTCGGCCGCGCGTTCGACCGGCTCCGCGACGGCTACGGCGTGCTCCTTGGCGTCGTCCTCCGGTTCCGGGCCCAGGTGCTTGCGTTTGGCGCCTTCATCTGCGTGCTGGCGGTCCCGCTCTACATGTTCTCGGGCAAGGAACTGGCGCCGGTCGAGGATCAAGGCGTCGTGTTCCTGCTGGTGACCTCGGCGCCGGACGCGACGCTCGCCTACACCGCCGGCCATATGGACAAGGTCTATCAGACCGGGCGAGCGCTGCCCGAGTTTCAGGCGATGTTCGAGGTCATCTTCCCGTCGAACGGCTTTGGCGGCTACCTGTTGAAGAACTGGCACGACCGCGAGCGGACGGCGCACGAGATCCAGCCCGAGGTGTTCGCCGCGGTGTCGCAGATCGAGGCGCTGCAGGTCTTCGCGGCGCTGCCGCCCTCGCTGCCGGGGGCCGGCAACTACGACGTCGAGCTGGTGATCAAGGGCACCGGCACGGCCGAGGAGGTCGCGGGCTATGCCGGACAGCTGGTCGGCGCCGCGTTCGCCAGCGGCAAGTTCATGTTCGCCGACACCGATCTCAAGGTCGATCTGCCCCAGGTCCGGCTCGCGATCGATCGCGAGCGGGTGGCCGATCTCGGGCTCGATCTCGCCGAGGTCGGCCGCCAACTGGGCATCCTGCTCGCCGGCGACTACGTCAACCGGTTCACGATGGAGGGGCGCACCTACAAGGTGATCCCGCAGGTCGGGGGCGATGCCCGCGCGACCGCGGCGCAGTTGCTTGACTACAAGTTTCGCACCCGCGACGGCACCCAAGTGCCGTTCGCCGCGCTCGCCCGGCTCGAGACCTCGGCTGCGCCGCGCATCCTGGCGCGTTTCCAGCAGGCGGACAGCTTTCGCATCGTCGGCGGGCTGGTGCCCGGCGTGACCAAAGCCGACGGGCTCGCAACCCTGGAAGCCGCGGCGCGCGCGATCCTGCCGGCCGGCTACAGCATCGACCAGGCCGGCGAATCCCGGCAGATCCGGCAAGAGGGGACCACGCTGGTCAGCACGCTCGCGTTTGCCGTACTGATGATCTACCTGGTCCTCGCGGCTCAGTTCGGCAGCTTTCGCGATCCGCTCGTGGTGCTCGTCGGCTCGGTGCCGCTGGCGCTTTCGGGCGCGCTGGCGTTCACCTTCCTCGGCTTCACCACGGTCAACATCTACAGCCAGATCGGGCTGATCACGCTGGTCGGCCTGATCGCCAAGAACGGCATCCTGATCGTCGAGTTCGCGAACCGGCTCCAGCAGCAGCGCCGCTCCAAGCTCGAGGCGATCCGGGAGGCGTCGATGACGCGCCTGCGCCCGGTGCTGATGACCACGGCCGCGACCGTCTTCGGCCATATGCCGCTGGTGTTCGTGACCGGGGCCGGCGCCGAGGCGCGCAACAGCATCGGCATCATGCTGGTGACCGGGATGACGATCGGCACCTTGTTCACGCTGTTCATCCTGCCCGCGGTGTACATGCTCTTTGCCGCCGATCACCGGCCCGAGCAGGCGCGCATCCCTCAGCCCGAGCAGCCCGAGCCGGCAACCGTGACACGGCTGCGGCGGCCGGCGGCGGCGCCGGCACGCTGACCCTGTCCGGCGCCCGGCACCGCAACTGTCAGTCGGGGATCCCGGCGGTCCGCAGCGCCTCGAGATAGCGCTCGGCGAACGCCTTATCGCGCCAAGGATTGATTTCCTTCTGCAGCGTCAGCGTGTACGTGGGAAAGGCCTGCAGCAGGCGGCTCGCCGCCGCGCGCGCCTCGTCCATTCGCCGCAAGCCGACCAGCGCGCAGATCACGACCCGGTGGGAGGAGCCGTAGCCGGGCATCTCCCGGAGCGCGCTTTCGCCCCATCTGAGCGCCTCCTCGAAGCGTTCGAGCATCAGATAGCTCATCCCGATGCCTGACAGCGCGATGCCCTTCTCGGGGTCGACCGGACTGAGGCGCATCGCTCTTTGGAAATGATCGATCGCGATCAGCGGCCGGCCGGAATGCGTGTTCACCCAACCGCCGCCGGTGTAGCCCTGGGCAGAGTTGGGATTGAGGTACAAAGAGCGTTCGCTCGCGGCCAGTGCGGCCTCGTAATCCTTCGCGCTGTAGGCCAGGACCTGAGCCGCAAACCGCAGACTTGTCGGGTCTTCGCGCGCTTCCGCGATCACCTCGCGGGCCATGCGCACGGCGACGCGGATGTCGTCCGGCTCGTGCCAGCACTGACTGACCGAAATGCTGCGGATGTAGGCGCCCAGAGCCTTCGCCAGCGTGAAGTCGGGGTCGATGCTCAGCGCTTCGTTGGTGAGCCTGCGGACATCGGCAAACCCTTCGTAAGTCATCGCGTAAAAGCGCGGCAAGGCGCGCAGATATAGATCGTAGGCTGTGATGAAGCTGGTCGGTTTCGCGCGGGCCTGTTTGATTTCTTGCAAGCGGATGCTCGGCTCGACGGCGCCGACCACGCTCTCCGTGACCTTGTCCTGCAGATCAAAGATGTCGCTGACGTTGCCCTCGAAACGATCAGCCCAGACGTGATGTCCGGTCGTCGCATCGACCAGCTGACCGACAATCCGGACCCGCGAGCCCGCTTTCCTGATGCTGCCCTCGAGAACATAGCGGACGCCAAGCTCGCGCGAGACCTGCCGGACGTCGACCGCCCGGCCCTTGTAGGTGAACGAAGAATTCCGGGCGATGACGAAGAAAGCCCGCACCCGGCTCAATGCGGTGATGATGTCCTCGACCAGGCCATCCGCGAAATACTCCTGCTCCGGATCACCGCTCATGTTCGTGAACGGCAGGACCGCGATCGAAGGCCGGTCGGGCAGCGGCAATGGGTCGGGCCGGTCCGGCTCGAGGCTGGTCACCACCTCCGGCGCTTCGCCGGACGACAGCGCAAAGGCTCGCACCGGCTCATCGAGGTTCTTTGCGACCTGCGGCCCGAGATCGGCGAAGTGGTGCGGCAGCAGCTTTCGGACATGCTGATGGACCGCGCCCGAGATGCAGACACCGCCCGGCTCGGCCAGCGCCTGGAGGCGTGCCGCGGTGTTCACGCCATCGCCGAACAGGTCGCCGCCGCGGACCATCACATCGCCGACATGGACGCCGATTCGAAACTCGAGCCGGCGGTCTGCGGGCAGGCTCTCGTTGGCCTGGGCGAGCCGCCCCTGCGCCTCGACCGCGCATTGCACCGCATCCACGGCGCTGGGGAACTCGGCCAGCACGCTGTCGCCGGCGGTATTGGCGATCCGGCCGCCATACTCGGCGATCAGCCCATCCATCGTCGCGCGCTGCGCGGACAGCAGGCGCAGCGTCCCGACCTCATCCAGACCCATGAGCCGGGAATAGCCCGCCACATCCGCCGCGAAGATGGCGGCCAGCTTGCGCTCGACCCGCGCTTTCGGTGTGGCCATGACCGCCGATCCTCTCCAATAGCCTGCGGCGCTCGCACCCTTCTATACCGAAAGCCCCGGGACCTCTTGCGCGCCTGGTTCGTGTCGGATGCACCGGCGATCCCTGTGAACAGACCGCCGCTGCGCTAAACCATGGCGGATCACGAACCCGAACTCCAGCAGCAGCGCCCGTTCCGGGGCCTTATCAGCATGTCGCCTCGGCCGAAAGATTGCAACTCCGCGCTCAGGAACCACTGGGGTTCTGAGCCGCCCGGCCGACTAGCCTGCGGTCGCCACCGTGTCCCTCAAGATATCATAGTGCCACCAGAATTGATCGGGATAGCGACGCGCCTTAGCCGCGAGCGCTTGGGCAAAGCGCAGCGCGAGGTCGGCGGCCGCCTGCTCGCGCGGGAGGTCGGTCGCCGGCCGCAGCGGCGTGCCGATCGATGCTACGAACCCGTCGTCAGCCTCGCGGGCCGTGAACACGGGCACCAGTGGGGCACGGTCTGTCGCGCCAGGCCGATGACACCGGTGGCAAGGACGATCGAGCCTTCATGAACGGCACGATCACCGATTGCACACCGCGGGCGCCGGCGCTCACCGATACGATTCCGTTGGCCTTGAGCCGCTCGGCCAGAGTGCGCATGGCGGTCCGGACCGAGCCGTCCGGCCCGATCAGGACCCGCTCGGCCAGGAACCGGGCTTCGACGTCGGTGCGGGTCGGATTCAGCAGCCGCGACCCGAGCCGGCTTTTGGAATAGCCATGCGAGTAGCGAGCGAGATGCACGACCGCGAGGCCCGCCCGGTGCAGCGCCATCTTGGTTGCCAGCG
This sequence comes from uncultured Alphaproteobacteria bacterium, assembly GCA_963840925.1. Classification (GTDB taxonomy): domain Bacteria; phylum Pseudomonadota; class Alphaproteobacteria; order Geminicoccales; family Geminicoccaceae; genus DATAOG01. Next base: position 71,582 of record CAWJAY010000029.1, on the reverse strand, counting down.
GCCCGAACACGAACGGCGCGACCCAGAGAATCACGCCGTTGCCGGCGCCCAGCGCCTCTTCGATCCGGCCGGCCTGCTCGACCCGGGTCCGTGGCCGCCAGTCGGGAAAGCGCCGGCAACGTAAAGCATGGAGCTTCGAAAGGGGCCGATTGGCAAAATAGCCGTCCAGAATCGTCTCGATCGGCGCGCCTAGCTCATCGCGATCAATGTAGCGGAGCAGGTAACGCTTTTGGGCTGCCGCCCAGCGCCGCTGCCGCCCCAACCGAGTCCGAGCCAAGGCACGCGCCAGCGTCTCCCAAGTGATGCTCGGGCAGCGTCCGGACGAACGTCGTTCCGAGCGCGATCTGGCCGAGCGCTACCAGATCCGCAGCCGACCAGTGTGGGACGGTCGGGTGCGCCGCTCGGCTCGCCGCCTGAGACGGGTGCGTGGCTGCTCGATCGGGCAGGATGGATCGATCGGGCAGGATGGATCGATCGGCCACGATCGCGAGCGGGCTACGACGAGACCGCGGGCAAATCGCGGCGGACGAGGCGGAACTTTTCCCCGGGCGGCGGGTCGAGGCTCACCTCCGATTCGATCCGGACGTTCACGCCCGGCCCGACGGCTGGTGAGCTTGCCCATGAGTTGGTCCTGACGGAAGGCCGAGCTGGTCCGGTCGTCGACCGGCGCGGACTGGAGTTCGGCGCGGGTCGTGATCGGCAGACGCGCCAGATCGTCGGCCGAGCGGATGTCGCCGGGCGCGATGCCGGCGTCATCGAGGCGGGCCCGGTAGAAGGGCACGGTGCGGTAGGCATGCTCGACCAGTGCCCGCAGCTTTCGCTCCTGAACCCGGCGCAGCCAGCCGCGGTCGCGCCATTGGGCACGTTCGAGCTGCCAGATGTCGCCGCCAATGCGAAGTGCCTTCAAGCCGCCTCCGATGGCGCGCGAACGATACCGGGACGAGCACCGGCGTCAACCGACCGGCCACGGTCCGCTTGCGGCCATGGCGACCCTGGCACGGGCACCGGGAGGCGGGCAGGAGCATGGGGTTCAGGGGCGATTTTCCTGTTTCGCCGCTATCGGGTTCGCGCTTAGGATGACCACGGGTGGCGGATCTCAGATGACGATTTCGGCTCGTCGTCACCCCGGCAGGCCGTCTGCTGCAAATACCCAACATCGAGAGGCGTAGGTATGACCATGGGGCACCAGGCTCAACAACGACAACAACGGCTGAACGAGTATCTGCTCCGCCGGCGCGCGGTGCTGAAAGGTGGCCTGGCTGCCGCGGCGGCGCTGACGGCGCCCCGGCTGATCGGCAGCGCCTCGGCGGCGCCCGCCGACCCGCTGCATTTCGTCGGCTGGCAGTACAATCCGCAGATCGTCGCCGAGAACGTCGACATCTTCAAGAAGCTGTACGACGAGAACGTCGAGTACGAGCTCGTGCCCGGCGAATACCACGCGATCGCCGAGACCAAGATGATCGCCGGCCAGCACATCGACATGATGTACTCGGAGGAGGACCACCTGGTCCGCTGGCACCGGGCGGGCTGGATCCGCGACGTCGACGACTTACCCGGCATCGAGGAGATCAAGGCCGGCATGTATCCGGTCAACGTCCACAACATGACCTTGCCGGACGGCAAGCTCGGCGGCCTGCCGTATTACACCGGCTTCAACTCGTTCGTCTGCAATCAGAAGCATCTCGATCAGGCCAAGCTCGAGCCGCCCGCGACCTGGGACGAGCTGCTCGAGCAATGCCGCAAGCTCAAGCAGGACGGCATCGCCGAGTATCCCTACATCAGCGCCTGGCAGCAGCAGTGGGCGAGCCTGTCCTGGAGCCTGTTCTCGATCTGGTACTCCGAAGGTGCCAAGGTCTTCGACGCCAACCACGACCCGGCGTTCGACGAGCCCTTCCGCAAGGTCCTGGACCTCCACCGAACGCTTTACGAGGAAGAACTCGTGGTGCCGGACATTTTCACGCTGCAGCAGGAGGCGGTGCCGAACTTCGCCAGCGGCGCCCACACCTACATGGTCGTCCACGAATACGACCAGAAGGTGTTCAACGACCCGGCGCTGTCCCAGATCGCGGGCGCCTGCACCAACGCGATCATGCCGGGCGCCACGCGCTCGACCTTCATCTGGACCGCGCTCTACCTGCTGGGCGCCAACCCGATCGACGTCGAGCGGGCCTGGAACCTGCAGCAGTTCTTCGGCGGCAAGGCCAAGGACGGCCAGTATCACGTGATCAAGCGCTGGGCGCTCGAGTTCGGCCTCGGCACCCCGCACAAGGAGGTGATCCAGGACCCCGAGGTCGAGGCCGCGTTCTCCAAGTGGAAGAACATGGAGGTCGCCGGCAAGCAGCAGGAGACCGCGACCACCCGCGACGTCGCCAAGACCATGTGGTTCCCCGAGTGGGACTGGTACATGATGGCCGAGGCGCAGGACTTCATTCGCGGCGAGCAGTCGGCGGACGAGCTGATCGACAAGCTGCACAGCAAGGCTGTCGAGCTGAAGAAGCTCTACCCCGCCTGAACGATTGACGGTCTCTCGGGCGAGATCCGCGCTCCGGCGCGGGTTTCGCCCCGGGGCCCCTTTGGCGCTTCGAGATGGCCAGGTCGATCCGGCTGACCCTTCCCGGATGGCAACGCGCGGCGCGCCGGCGCGATGCGGCCTCGCTGCGCCTGCCGATCCTGCTGACCTTGCCGACCCTCATCGTCGTCTTCGTCGTGTTCGGCATCCCGCTGGTCTACTCGCTGGTGCTGAGCCTGCACCGGATCAACATGCTGACCCAGCAGTGGATCTTCGTCGGGCTGCAGAACTACCTCGACATCCTGCCCAATCCCGATTTCATCGCCGCGCTCGGGCGGACCGCCTATTTCGCCGTGGTCACGGTGCTGGGCGGCCTGATCCTCGGCCTGGCGATGGCGCTCGTGCTCAACGAGAATTTCCCGGGGCGCAATTTCCTGCGCAGCATCGTGCTGGTGCCCTGGGCGATGGCGCCGGTCGCGGTCGGCGTGCTCTGGAGCTGGATGCTGAACGGCGAGTACGGCACGTTCAACGCCGTGCTGTTCGCGCTCGGCGTGATCGACAGCCCGGTCCATTGGCTGGCCAACGGCACGCTGGCGTTCAACATGGTGGCGCTGGCCCACGTCTGGAACCAGGCGCCACTGGCCTCGCTGCTGATCCTGGCAGGATTGCAGTCGATGCCCGAGAACCTGCACCGGGCGGCCCGGATCGACGGCGCTGGCGCGATCCGCCGCTTCTTCAGCATCACGCTGCCGTGGCTGCGGCCGATGCTGCTGCTGATCCTGATCCTGACCACGATCAACTCGATCATGGCCTTCGATCTATTCTGGATCATGACCCGGGGCGGCCCCGGCAGCGCGACCACCGTGTTCTCCTGGATGGGCTACGCCTACGCCTTCCAGTTCTTCAAGTTCGGTGAGGGTGCTGCGATCCTCTACGTGCTGACGATCATCTGCCTGATCCTGGCGGCGATTTATCTGAAGTTGTTCTTCCCGGCCGTCAGCGCCCGGTCCGCGCAGGCCGGCGCGGCGGCGGCGCGCGAAGGCCTCGCGGCGACGCTGGTCAACCGGATCGCGGTCGCCGGGGCGAACGCGCGCACGCGGCTCGAGCGCCTGCCGCCGTTCCGCCGGCGCCACCTGCTGCCGGCGCTCGCCCGCCGCCGGCTCGGCCGGATCGGCCTGGGCATCGCCGCGCTGCTGATCTTCGTCTGGTCGTTCGGGCCATTCTTATGGCTAGTCGTGATGAGCCTCTCGCCCTCGGTCGACCTGGTGCGCACGCCGCCGACCCTGATCCCCGAGAGCCTGACCACGGAAAGCTACCGCTTCGTGCTGTTCCCCGGCGGGGTCGAGGGCGGCCAGTCGAGCGTCCAGGCGACCCGGGTGCCGATCTCGATCTTCAATAGCCTGGTGGTCGCGACCGGGGTCACGCTGGTCAATCTCGTGCTCGGCTCGCTCGCGGGCTACGCCTACGCCCGCCACGGCCGGAGCCGGATCATGAGCGGCACGCTGTGGACGCTGATGCTGACCCGGATGACGCCCAGCCTCGCGCTGATCCTGCCGTTCTTCATCGTGTTCCGGACGCTCGACCTGATCGATACCCGGACTGCGCTCGTGATCGCCTACTGCAGCCTGATCCTGCCGCTCTCGACCTGGATCATGAAGGGCTACTTCGAGGGCCTGCCGCCCAATCTCGAGAAGGCAGCACTGGTCGACGGCTGCACCCGGATGCAGGCGATCCGGAAGATCATCATGCCGGTCGCGCGCCCGGGTCTGGTCGCGGCCGGCATCTTCTGCTTCCTGGTCAGCTGGAACGAGTTCATCTTCGCGCTGATCCTGACCGGCACGCCCAAGGCGCAGACGATCCCGGTGATCATCGCGGGCTTTCTGGTCCAGCTCCGCTTCTACGACTATGGTCCGATGTTCGCCGCCAGCGTGCTCGCGGTCGTTCCGCCGGTCGTGATCGCGCTCGCGTTCCAGCGCTACCTGGTGCGCGGCATGCTTTCGGGCTCCCTTAAGGGTTGAGGAGGGCCGGATGGCGAGCGTCGTCCTCCAGCAGTTGACCAAGCTGTTCGAGCAGGTCCGGGCGGTCGACGGCCTCGACATCCAGATCAGCGACGGCGAGTTCCTGACCCTGCTCGGGCCATCGGGCTGCGGCAAGAGCACGGCGCTCGCCTGCATCGCCGGCCTCGAGCGGCCGACCGATGGCGCGATCCTGTTCGATCAGCGCAACGTGACCGAGCTCGAGCCGCACGAGCGCAACATCGCGATGGTGTTCCAGGACTACGCGCTCTACCCGCACATGACCGCGCGCGAGAACATGAGCTTCGGGCTCAGACAGCAGCGGCTGGATGGCGCCACGATCGGCCGTCAGGTCGCAGCTGCGGCCGAGATGCTCGATCTCGGGCCGCTGCTCGAGCGGCGCCCGGCCGAGCTCTCCGGCGGGCAGCGCCAGCGGGTCGCGGTCGGCCGTGCGGTGGTCCGCAACCCGGCCGTGCTGCTGATGGACGAGCCGCTGTCCAACCTCGATGCCGGGCTCAGGGTGCGCACCCGCACCGAGATCAAGCGCCTGCAGCGCGAGCTCGGCACGACCGCGATCTTCGTCACCCACGATCAGGAGGAGGCGATGGTCCTCTCGGACCGGATCGCGGTCATGCGGGACGGCAAGCTGCAGCAGGTCGGCCCGCCGATGGCGGTCTTCCGCGAGCCCGGCAACCTGTTCGTCGCCGCGTTCATCGGCTCGCCGGCGATGAACTTCCTCGACGTCGAGCTGGCCCAGGCGGACGGCGCCGTGCAGTGCGCATTCGCCGATCAGCGCCTGCGCCTGCCGCTCGCGGCGATCCGGTCGGAAAACCAAGGCGGGCTCCGGGCCGGCGCCAAGGCGGTACTCGGCGTCCGCCCGACCGATCTGGTGGTCGGCGGCGGGCGCGAGCTCAGCCTCGCCGGCGAGGTCTTCCTGGTCGAGCCGGTCGGGCCGGTGACCTACGTCGACGTCGACGTCGGCGGCCGGGCGGTCAAGGCGATCTGCGACCCCGATCAGGCGCCCGCGGTCGGCGAGCGGGTCACGCTCGGCTTTCAGGCGGGCCGGGTGCGCCTGTTCGACCCCAAGGCCGAGACCCGGCTCTGAGCGCCAGGAGGGAACACGACGTGCGGCGGGTCAAGATGGCGGTGATCGGGGCCGGGATCTGGGGCGAGAACCACGCGACGGCGCTCTCGACCTACCCGATCGTCGACCTGCTCTACATCTGCGATCTCAACCCCGAGCGCGCCCGCCGTCTGGCCGAGAAGGTCGGCTGCCGGTGGACGACCGAACTCGCCGAGGTCGCGAGCAGCGAGGTCGAGGCGGTCGGGATCGCGACGCCCGACCATGCGCACAAGGCGCCCTGCCTCGCGATGCTCGAGGCGGGCAAGCACGTCCTGGTCGAAAAGCCGTTCACGACCGACGTCGGCGAGGCCAAGGCGATCATCGCCGCGGCCGAGCGCGCCGGCGTCAAGCTGATGGTCGACTTCCAGCTGCGCTGGCACCCGCAGTACATGGGCGCCAAGGCCGTGGTCGAAGCGGGCGAGCTCGGCGAAGGCGTGATGGGCTACGCCCGCCTCTCGGATACGATCCACGTGCCGACCGAGATGCTGGCCTGGGGCAGCGCGTCCGGGCCCGAGTGGTTCCTCTTTCCCCACATCATGGACGCGACCCGCTGGATCCTGGGCGAGGAGCCGGTCGAGGTCTACGCGAAGGGCTCCAGGCGCGTGCTCAAGTCGATCGGCATCGATGCCTACGATGCGGTCCAGGCGCTGTTCCAGTTCGAGCGCACCTTCGTCACCTTCGAGACCTGCTGGATCATCCCGAACAGCTGGCCGACCGTGGTCGACAATCGCTTCACGCTCTACGGCGCCAAGGGCTGCATCGAGCTCGAGAGCGCGCCCGGCATCAAGATCGCCTCCGCCCGCTACCGATATCCGTTCTCGAGCCATGCGATCACCCGCTACGGCAAGCCGTTCGCCCACTTCTACGAATTGATCCGCCACTTCGCCGACTGCGTCGCCGAGGACGCGCCGCCGCAGGCGACCGGCCACGACGGCCTGGTCGCGACCGCGATGATCGAGGCAACGCTCCGCTCGCTGACCGAGCAGCGGCCGGTCCGGATGGACGAGGTGCTGACATGACCGGACCGCGCGCGCTCGCCGATACGCTCGCCGTGCTGGTCGACCTGTTGCTGCCGGGCGACGAGCTGTTTCCGCCGGCCTCCACGGTCGGGGTCCAGGCCAAGCTCGCCGACCGGCTGATCGAGCTTCGCGATCCCGCGGCGGTGACCGGGCTGGTTGACCGGTTGGCGCAACTGGGCGCGGCACCGGGCAAGCTCGACCGGGCCGCCCTCGAGCGCTTCGAGCGCGCCGATCCGGCGGAGTTCCTGCTGATCCGCAACCTCGCCTATCTCGCGTATTACGAGAGCCCGGCCGTGCACGAGGCGATCCGGGCGCTGGGCTTCACCTATCATGCGGTGCCGCTGCCGGCGGGCTACGAGGTCGGCAGGTTCGATCCTGCGACCGACCTGCCGCGCCACGGCCGCGGCGACTTCGTCCGCACGGAGGCCGTCCGGCGGGTCGATCTCAGCCAGCTCGATTTCCTGGAGCCGCACCGATGACCGCAGCCGCGCGTCAAGACCGTGCCGATGTGCTGGTGATCGGTGCCGGCGCCAGCGGCGCGATCGCGAGCCTGGTCCTCGGCCGGGCCGGGCTCAGGGTCGTCTGTCTCGAGCAGGGCGGCTGGACCGCGCCCGAGGACCACCCGCATTTCCGCGCCGACTGGGAGTGGCAGCGGCAGAAGCGCTGGCATCCGAACAACAACATCCGGCGCGGCCGCGACGACTATCCGGTCGAGAGCACGAGCTCCAACATCCTGATGTGGAACGCGGTCGGCGGCTCGACCAACGTCTACACCGCGCTCTGGCCGCGCTACCGGCCGTCGGACTTCCGCAAGGGCATCGAGCACGGCCTCGCGCCCGACTGGCCGATCACCTACGAGGACCTGGCACCGTACTACGACCGGGTCGACGCGCTGGTCGGGGTCAGCGGCCTTGCCGGCAACCCGGCGATGCCGGCGCAGCCCGACTATCCGACCCCGCCGTTGCCGCTCCGCCCGGTCGGCCGGCGGCTCGCGCAGGCCTTCGACCGGCTCGGCTGGCACTGGTGGCCGCTGCCGGCCGGCGTCATCTCCGAGGACTACGACGGCCGGCCGGCCTGCAACGGCTGCTCGGGCTGCGTCGCCGGCTGCGCCCGTGCCTCGATGAGCAAGTTCTCGGTCTCGATCTGGCCGAAGGCGCTCGCCGCGGGCGTGGACCTGCGCACCGAAGCGCGCGTGCTGCGGCTCGAGCAGGGCAGGGACGGGCGGATCACCGGCGCGCTCTATATCGACCGCCACACCGGCGAGCGCCGGTTCCAGGCCGCCGACGTGGTCGTCCTCGCCTGCAACGGCGTCGGCACGCCGCGCCTGCTGCTGACCTCCGACAACCTCGCCAACAGCTCCGATCAGGTCGGCCGCAACCTGATGCACCACACGCTGGTCGCCTCCGAAATCTGGGTCGACGAGCCGCTGCACTCGCACATGGGCTTCATCGGCGCGCTGATCAGCATGGAGTTCGCCGAGACCGAGACCGCCCGCGGCTTCGTCAACGGCTTCAACTTCAACTGCGCGACCGCGGGCCACGCCGGCGGCCAGTCGATCGGCTTCGTTACACCCGCCTCTGCGCCCTGGGGGCCGGACCACCACCCCTGGTTCCGGCGCCACTTCAGCCATGGCTTTGCCGTGTTCGCGATCGGCGACGACCTGCCCCAGGCGAGCAATCGGGTCACGCTGTCCGCGACCGAGCAGGACGCCGACGGCCTGCCGGCGCCCAAGATCAGCTATGCGCCGCACGAGAACGACCGGCGCATGATGCGCTTCGCGCTCCAGCGCCTCGAGGACATCGCGCAGGCGGCCGGCGCCTTCGACCATCACCTGCACGACTACATGTCGGCGGATGGCGTCTATCAGACGCCGGCCTGGCACCTGCTCGGCACCTGCCGGATGGGCGCCGAGCCCGAGACCTCGGTGATCAACAAATGGCACCAGGCCTGGGACGCCACGAACCTCTACATCGTCGACGGCAGCGCGCTCACCACGGGCGGCGTGGTCAATCCGACCAACACGATCTGCGCGCTGGCCCTGCGCGCGGCCGAGCATCTGCGCGACCGTTTCGGCGATCTCCGGCGCGCGACCAAACCGGCCTTTGAATAAAGATACTCTCGGTCAAACCCCGGCCGTGCGGCGACAAGCGCGGGGCTGCCTGCGTGCTCTACGGTCGGCCCGGAACCTATGGGAGGCTCGCAACATGTCCAGGGGTTTTCTGGCCGCGACGGCCACGTCCATCCTGCTCGCCACGACCGCGGCGCAAGCAGCCGACCCGCTCAAGATAGGCGTCACGGCGACGCTCGAGGGCACCTACACCGTACTCGGCGAGGACGGCATGCGCGGCTTCGAGGTAGCGCTGCGCGAGCACAACAAGATGGCCGGCGGGCGACCGCTCGAGATCATCGTCGCCTCGACCGACGCGAGCCCCGACTCGGCCGTGCGCGCGGTCCGCAAGCTGGTCGAGCAGGACAAGGTCGACGTCGTGATCAGCCCGCTGTCGGGCTCGGAAGGGATCGCGATCCGCGACTACGCCAAGACCCAGCCCGAGATGACCTTCATCAACGCCGCCTCGGGCGCCCAGGAGACCACGTTCGTCACGCCGGCCGAGAATTTCTTCCGCTTCAACATGGACGGCGCCCAGTGGCAGGCCGGTCTCGGCAACTACATCTACAATGATAAGAGCTATCGCACGATCGCGACGGTCGGCGAGGACTATTCGTTCGTCTACACCCAGGTGTTCGGGCTCGTGCTCGAGTTCTGCGCCGCGGGCGGCGAGGTGACCGACCGCTTCTGGGTGCCGCTCGGCACCAAGGACTTCGCCTCGATCATCGCAGCGCTGCCGGACGACGTCGATGCGATCTACCTCGGGCTCGGCGGCGGCGATGCGGTCAATTTCCTGAACCAGTACGTGCAGGCGGGCGGCAACGCGAAGCTGATCGGCGGCAGCATCATGGTCGATCAGACGGTCCTGTCGTCCAAGGGCCAGGCCAAGGAGGCGCTGATCGGCACGGTTGCCGCAAGCGGCCAGGCCGACACCTGGGACAACCCGAAATGGCAGGCGTTCGTCAAGGCCTACCAGGACGCATTCCCGCCCGACCAGCGGTTCGCCGGCCCTTCTCTGCTCGCGACCAACTACTACAACTCGGCGACCGCGGTGTTCCTGGCCCTCGACGCGATCGGCGGCGATCTGAGCCAAGGTCACGACCAGTTCCGCGAGGAGCTGCGCGACATGGTGCTCGACGCGCCGAACGGGCAGATCATGCTCGACCACAACCGGCAGGCGATCGGCACCAACTTCGTCACCGAGGTCGTCGAGGATGCCAACGGCAACCTGGTGAGCCAGGTCGTGAAGGTGGTCGAGAACGTCAACCAGACGCTCGGCCACGACGAGGAGAAGTTCAGGCAGATCGGCCTGCCGGGGCGCGAGGTCCCGGAATGCAAGACCTCCTATTGAGCCGCTGAGCCGCGACCCGGCGGCGACCAGGTCGGCGCCGTCCGGTCATCCTCCTGGCCAGCCGCCCGGCAACGGCTGGCGCTTCCCCGCCGAGATCGACGACCGCGGCCATGTCGCTGATCACCTATGTGACGCGCATCCATTTTGCCGACGGCGTGGTCGAGGAGGCGCTCGCGGCCGAACTCGATGGCCTGCGCATCAGCCGGCCGCTGATCGTCACCGACCAGGGCGTCGCCGCGGCCGGGCTGCTCGAGCGGATCCTGGACGCGCTGCCCGCGAGCGCGACCCCGCTGCCGTTCGCCGACGGTTCGAGCCGGCCTTCGGAGGCGGCGGCGACGGGGCTCGCCGAGCTCTACCGCGAGCACGGCTGCGACGGGCTGATCGCGCTCGGCGGCGGGATCGTGATCGATCTCGCCAAGGTCGCGGCGCTGCTGGTGAGCCACGGCGGCCGGCTGTGCGCGTTCGCCGCGGCCGGGGGCCGGCTCGGCCTGATCCGTGACCTGCTGCCGCCGATCATCGCGATCCCGACCACCGCCGGCAGCGGCGCCGAGGTGATCTCGACCGCCGGCGTCGTGCTCGCCGACGGCCAGCGGCTCGGGCTCGCCAGCCCGCACCTGATCCCCAAGGTCGCGATCTGCGATCCAACGCTTACGCTTGGCCTGCCGCCGGCGCTGACCGCCGGCACCGGCATGGATGCGCTCAGCCACTGCATCGAGACGTTTCTGGCCACGGCCTACAACCCGCCGGCCGACGGGATCGCGCTCGATGGCATCGCGCGCGCCGCCCGCCACCTCGAGCGCGCGGTCGAGCGTGGTCGCGATCTGACCGCGCGGCGCGAGATGATGGCCGCGGCGCTGAACGGCGCGCTCGCGCTGCAGAAGGGGCTGGGCGGCGTGCACGCGATCAGCCATGCGCTGGGCGCGCTCGACGGCTACCTGCTGCATCACGGCACGCTGAACGCCGTGCTGCTGCCCTATGTGCTCGAGTTCAATGCGCCCGCGGTCGGCCAGCGCTATGCCGCGATCAAGCGGGCGATGGGCGTTCGCCGCGGTGCCGATCTCGCCGAGGCGCTGCTGCGGCTGACCGGGCGGCTGGGCCTGCCGGCCTCGCTCGGCGCGCTCGGCCTCGACCAGGCCGCGGTCGAGCGCGCCGCAGGCGCGGCCGAGCGCGATCCCGCCAGTCGCACCAACCCCAGGCGCGCCCGGCGCGAGGACTACCTGAGCGTGATGCGCGCGGCGCTGTGAGCGCGGCCGAGCCCGCGGTTGACCGGCATTGCCGGTGCCGATTCGACCTTGCCAAACCGGCCGCGAACCCGGATCATTCCGGCCTCAGAAAAGCAAGAATGCTCAGGGTGGCGTGCATGAGCACCGCCGTTTCGATCTACCACGGCCGGTTCGGCCGCGCGACCTCTGTACCGCTTGAACCGGCCGATGGCGACGCACGCGCATCGTGAAGGCCATCTGACCTTCCTGGTCCACGGCATGCCGTCCTGCGTCGCGCGTGACCGGCCGCTCGCGCTGCTCTCGCCCGACGCCGCGGTCGCCGTGAACCCCTGGGAGCCGCACAACTTCATCCCCGGCGACCAGCAGCGACGGCAGCCTGTTCCTGGTCCTCTACATCAAGCCGATCTGGTTCCTCGAGTTCGGACGCAGCGCGCTCTCGGCGCTCCGCTTCGGCCGCAATGCGGTCGAGATGACGAGCCACATCCAGCGCGCGGTCAACAAGGTCACAGCACTACTGCTCGACGACGCGTCGCCCGGCACCTTCGATGGCTACCTGTACGAGCTGACCCAGGAATGCTTCGACCAGACCTGGCAGTGGATGCCGCAGGCGCGCCCGCTCGAGCAGTCGGCGCCGTGCTTTGCCGACTTCCGGGTGCGCAAGTCGATCAAGCTGATGACCCAGCGGCTCGGCGCCGAGCTCGAGCTCGACGACATCGCCCGCGAGGCCGGGCTGTCGCGGCCGCACTTCTACCGCCTGTTCAGGAGCCAGACCGGGCTCACCCCGAACCTGTTCCTGAACACGCTGCGCATGGAGCAGGCGATCGAGGCGCTGACCGCAAGCGATGAGTCGGTCGCCGACATCGGCTTCGGCCTGGGTTTTGCCTCGCAGAGCAGCTTCTCGCGCTTCTTCGCCGCCAACGTCGGCATGGCGCCGAGCGACTACCGGCGGGTCGCGCACTGCCTGAATGCCTGATCGGCTGCCGGCCAAAGAAGACGATAAGCCGTTACGGCCAAAAAAGACGATAAGCCGTTACGGAATGAGACTAGCAGATACGCCGCAGCCGGCTTTGCGCGCCTAGACTTCGGCCCTAGGATGGGCGACCGGCGGCCAACCGCTGGCCGGGTTCACGGGTCCTCACGCGGCGATGGTGGCCATCATCGAGCGAAATCCGATCAGGTCGGTGATCGTCCTGATCATCGCCGTCGTGCTGCTCTGGCTGATCTTCGCGGTCTGGCCCGAGGCCCTCGAGGACGCGATCGGCCGCAAGAAGATCTTTCTCAGCGCCATCTTGAACGGGATCACGCTCGGCGCGCTTTACTTCCTGGTCGCGAGCGGTTTCACGCTGATCTTCGGGCTGATGCGCAACGTCAACCTGGCGCACGGCTCGCTGTACCTGCTGGGCGGCTACATCGGGTTCGAGATCGGCGGAGTGGACCGGCTCCTGGCTCTTGAGCTTCGTGGCTGCGTTCGTTGCGACCGCGCTGGTCGGCGTCCTGCTGCAATACCTGGTCTTCCGCCGGATGGAAGGCCAGGACCTGCGCCAGACCCTGGTCACGATCGGCATCTCGATCGTGCTCGCCGATCTGATGCTCTGGGTCTGGGGCGGCGACTTCTACCAGATCCTGACGCCGGCCTGGCTGTCGGGCCCGGTCGAGACCTTCTTCGTCACCGCCCTCAAGCGGAGCACGGGCGAGCCGGTCTACCTGACCTACCCGTTCGTGCGCCTCCTGATCCTGCTCGCCTCGGTCGTGCTCGGGATCGCGATGTGGCTGGTCCTGACCCGGACCCGGATCGGCATGCTGATCCGGGCCGGCGTCGACGACCGCGAGATGCTGCTCAGCGACCGGCGTGCGCATCCAGCTCGTATTCCTTGGCGTGTTCGCGTTCGGCGCCGGGCTGGCCGGCATGGCCGGCGTGGTCGGCGGCACCTTCCAGTCGCTCGCGCCCGGCGAGGATACTCGGTTTCTTGCTGGCATCGCTGGTCGTCGTGATCGTCGGCGGCATGGGCTCGATCCCGGGCGCTGCGCTCGGCGCGGTGCTGATCGGGCTCGCCGAGCAGCTGGGCTCGGTCTACAGCCCGACCTATGCCGTCGTGCTGACCTTTTTGATCATGGTCCTCGTGCTCGCCTTCCGCCCGCAGGGCCTGGTGAGCGTCCGCTGAGCCATGGCGACCGCCCGCTCCCGCCTCGCCGAGCCGAGCGCGCCGATCGACGTCGCGACCCGGCGCCTGGCCGAGCGGCTCCGCCGGGTGCCGGTCGCGGTCTGGGTCGTCGGCTTCTTCCTGCTGATCCTGCCGGCGTTCGCCAACAGCTTCATCCTGGTCCAGATCTTCGGCTGGTCGCTGATCCTCGGCATGATCGCGCTGAGCCTGATGTTCCTCGCCGGCTATGGCGGCATGGTCAGCCTGGTCCAGATGACGGTCGCGGGCTGCGCCGGCTACATGGTCGCGATCTTTGGCACCAGCGCGATCACCGAGATCAGCCTCGGCTGGCCCTGGTGGCTCGCGGTCCCGACCGCGATCCTGATCGCGACGCTGTTCGGTACGCTGTCGCGGCGCGCTCGCGGTCCGGACCGCCGGCATCTACACGATCATGATCACGCTCGCGATCGCGGCCGCGTTCTTCTACTTCACCCGCCAGAACTACGTGGTCTTCAACGGTTTCGCGGGCTTCAACAGCATCCAGCCGCCGGTCCTGCTCGGGATCGACTGGCGGGCGCCCGCGCCGTTCTACTACCTGACGCTGTTCTGGGCGGCCGCGAGCTATGGCCTGGTCCTCTACGTCTCGCGCTCGCCGTTCGGTCTCGCGCTGCAGGGGACGCGCGACAACGCCCGCCGGATGGCGGCGCTCGGCTTCAACGTCACCGCGCATCGGATCGCCGCCTACACATTCGCCGCCGTGATCGCCGCGATCGCCGGCGTCCTCCTGGTCTGGCTCAACAACCAGATCTCGCCCGGCACCGCCGGGATCGGCCCGGTGATCGACATCCTGGTGATCGCGGTGGTCGGCGGGCTCGGCCGGCCGATCGGCCCGTTCGTCGGCGCGCTGATCTACGTGCTGCTGCGGACGTTCGCGCTCGATGCGCTGGTCGCGGTCGGCCTCGACGGGGCGCGCTTCCAGCTGCTGATCGGCATCGGCTTCCTGCTGATCGTGCTGTTCTCGCCGGACGGCGTGCTCGGCCTGTTCGATCGCGCCCGCGCGCGCTGGCAGCAGCGCCCGGGCAGCCTGGGCGCGCCGGGCGCAGGCGGCCGGTGATGGCGACCAGCGTCGCCCAACGTCTGCAGGCGGCCGGCACCGCCAATGCGCTGGAATTGCGCGGCGTCAGCCGGATGTTCGGCGCGCTCGCGGCGCTTGACGACGTGACGCTTTCGGTCCGGCCCGGCGAGCGCCGGGCGGTGCTCGGCTCCAATGGCGCCGGCAAGACGACGTTGTTCAACTGCGTCACCGGCGACTTCCCGCCGACCTCGGGCACGATCCGCTTCTTCGGCGAGGACATCACCGACTTCCCGCCGCACGAGCGGATCCGCCGCGGCCTGCGCCGCACCTATCAGATCTCGCTGCTGTTCGCCGGCCTCTCGGTGCTCGACAACGTCTATCTCGCCTGCCGCGGCGTCTCGCGCGCGCCGGTTCTCGCTGCGCCGCTCGCGCCCGAGCGATGCGCTGGCCCAGGCCGCGCTGGACCTGGTCGAGGCGGTCCATCTGTCCGCGGTCAAGGACCAGAAAGTGGCCGAGCTCGCCCACGGCCAGCAGCGCCAGCTGGAGATCGCGCTGGCGCTCTCGGGCGCGCCGCGGTTCATCCTGTTCGACGAGCCGGCGGCCGGCCTGTCGCCCGCCGAGCGCCGCGAGCTGATCGAGATCCTGACCGGCCTGCCCGGCCACATCGGCTACATCATCATCGAGCACGACATGGACGTGGCGCTGCGCGTCGTCGAGAGCGTGACGATGATGCACAACGGCCGGATCTTCAAGGAAGGGCCGCCCGAGGCGATCGAGAGCGATCCCGAGGTCCAGGAGCTCTATCTCGGAGGCGGCTATGGCTGAGCCGCCAAACCGGACCGAGGTGGGCCGCAGCGCGTCGCTGCTCGAGATCCGGGGCCTGAACGTCTATTACGGCCATTCCCACGCGCTCCAGGGCGTCGACCTGACGCTAGGCCAAGGCGTGCTCTCGGTGGTCGGCCGCAATGGCATGGGCAAGACCACGCTCTGCCGGACGATCATGGGCCTGCAGCCGGCGGCGAGTGGTGCGATCCGCTTTGCCGGGCAGAGCATCCTCGGCCTGACCTCGACCCAGATCGCGCGCCGCGGCATCGGCTACGTGCCGCAGGGGCGTCGCCTGTGGCCCTCGCTCACGGTCGAGGAGCATCTGCGCATGACCGGCGAGCTGCGACCCGGCGCCTGGTCGGTCGAGCGCATCTACCAGACCTTCCCACGGCTGGCGGAGCGGCGCGCGAGCCGCGGCGGCCAGCTGTCCGGCGGCGAGCAGCAGATGCTCGCGATCTCGCGCGCGCTGCTGCTCAACCCGACGCTGCTGGTGATGGACGAGCCGACCGAGGGCCTGGCGCCGCTGATCGTCGAGCAGGTCGAGCAGATCCTCCGCCACCTGGGCGACGAGGGCGACATCTCGGTGCTGCTGATCGAGCAGAACATCGGCGTCGCGACCTCGGCCGCCGAGCGGGTCGCGATCATGGTCAACGGCCGGATCGCCCGGATCATGGACGCCCGCCAGATCGCCGGCGACCGCGACCTGCAGCAGCGCCTGCTGGGCGTCGGCCGCCACCGCGACGACGATGCGCTCGCCGCGGACGCCGCGCCGGCCGAGGCCGAGGCGGCGAGCGCGAGCCGCCAGGGCCCGCGCAAGATCTACATCTCGAACCCGCGCCTGCCGACCCGCTGGACGCCGTCGGTCCCGGCGCAGCAGATCGAGCGCGCCGCGCGCACCGTCGCGGGCCTGCCGGCGTCGGCCCCGAGCCCGGGCACGCCGACCGCGCTCCGGACGCTTGCGACCGCCGGCCTGCAGGTCGTGCTGGTCGCCGGCACGCTCGACACCAAAGGCGACGAGCTCCGCTTCATCCGCGACCTGATCAAGGACGCCGGGCTGCAGGACCCGGCTGGTCGACCTCTCGACCGCCGGCAAGCCGAGCTCGGCCGATGTCCCGCCGCATCAGATCGCGGTCCATCACCCGCAAGGCCCGAGCGCCGTGTTCACCAACGATCGCGGCCGCGCGGTCGCCGGCATGGCCCAGGCCTTCGAGGCCTGGGTTCAGGGCCAGGCCGGGCTTGCCGGGATCATCGCGGCCGGCGGCTCGGGCGGCTCGGCGATGGCCGCCCCGGCGATGCGCCGGCTGCCGGTCGGCGTGCCCAAGCTCCTGATCTCGACCGTCGCTTCCGGCGACGTCCGCCGTTACGTCGGGCCCGCCGACCTGATGATGCTGCATTCGGTTGCCGACGTGCAGGGGCTGAACACGATCACGCGCGAGGTGCTGGCGAACGGCGCTGCGGCGATGATCGGCATGGTCAAGGCGCGCCAGCAGGCGCGGCACTCGAGCCCGGGCGCCGCGGCCGAACTGCCGGCGGTCGGCCTCACGATGTTCGGCGTGACCACGGCCTGCGTCCGCCAGGTGACCGCGGCGCTCGAGGCCGACTACGACTGCCTGGTGTTCCACGCGACCGGCATCGGCGGCCAGGCGATGGAGACGCTGGTCGACTCCGGTCGCCTGCTGGGCGTGATCGACCTCACCACGACGGAGGTCTGCGATCTGATGATGGGCGGCATCTTCCCGGCGACCGAGGACCGCTTCGGGGCGATGATCCGCGCCCGCATGCCTTATGTCGGATCCTGCGGCGCGCTCGACATGGTCAATTTCGGCGCGCCCGAGACCGTGCCCGAGCGCTACCGCGGCCGGATTTTCTACGAGCACAACCCGCAGGTCACGCTGATGCGGACGACGCCTGAGGAAAACCGCCGGATGGGCGAGTGGATCGGCGACAAGCTGAACCAGATGGACGCGCCGGTCCGCTTCTTCCTGCCCGAGGGCGGTGTCTCCGCGCTCGACGCGCCGGGCCAGGCGTTCCATGACCCGGCGGCCGATGCGCGCGCTGTTCGAAGCGCTCCAGGCGACGCGTCCGCCAGACCAGCACGCGCCAGCTGATCCGGCTGCCGCAGCACATCAACGATGCCGCGTTCGCGGCCGTCGCGGTCGAGACTTTTCTCGCGCTGCACGGCGGCCGGCCGCGGGCAGCACCGGGCCGGAGGCTAGAGCGATGTTCGAGCGCGCCGCGATCCTCGAGCGGTTCCGCGCCATGGTGGCCCGCGGCGAGCCGATCATCGGCGGCGGCGCCGGGACCGGCCTGTCGGCCAAATGCGAGGAGGCGGGCGGCATCGACCTGATCGTGATCTACAACTCCGGCCGCTACCGGATGGCCGGCCGCGGCTCGCTCGCGGGCCTTTTGGCCTATGGCGATGCCAATCAGATCGTGGTCGAGATGGCGGCCGAGGTGCTGCCGGTGGTCAGGCGCACGCCGGTTTTGGCCGGCGTCAACGGCACCGACCCGTTCCGGCGCATGGATCTGTTCCTGGATCAGCTGAAGGCGCTGGGATTCGCCGGGGTGCAGAACTTTCCCGACGGTCGGCCTGTTCGATGGCGCGTTCCGGGCGAACCTGGAAGAGACCGGGATGGGCTACGGCCTCGAGGTCGACATGATCCGGACCGCACGCACCAAGGACTTGCTGACGACACCTTATGTATTTGGTGAGGAAGATGCGGCGGCGATGGCGGCGGCTGGCGCCGACCTCGTGGTCTGCCACCTCGGGCTCACGACCGGCGGCTCGATCGGGGCGGTTTCCGCGCTCAGGCTCGAGGACTGCCCGGCCAAGGTCGACGCCTGGGCCGAGGCGGCGATCAGGGTCAACCCCGAGGTGATGGTGCTGGTCCACGGCGGGCCGGTCGCGACGCCCGCGGATGCCGCGTTCATCCTTGCCAACACCGAGCTCTGCCACGGCTTTTACGGCGCCTCCTCGATGGAGCGGCTGCCGGCCGAGGCGGCGCTCACCGAGCAGACCCGGAAGTTCAAGCAGATCGGTCGCGACCGCGGCTGAAAGTGGGAGGCAACCGATGACCGCAGGGCAGGTGATAGGCGATCTCATCCTCTGGCTGATCGTGGCCGTGATCGTGGTCGCGATCGTCTATGCGGTCATGAACTGGCTGTACCGGCGCTCGACCAAGGAACTGTCGTTCGTGCGCACGGGCTTCCTCGGCGAGAAGGTCGTGATCAACGGCGGCGCGTTCGTCTGGCCGATCATCCACGACATCACGCTGGTCAACATGAACGTCCTGCAGATGGAGGTGACCCGCGGCCGCGACGATGCGCTGATCACCAAGGACCGGATGCGGGTCGACGTCGAGGCCGACTTCTACGTCCGGGTCGCGCCGTCCGCGAAGGCGGTCTCGACCGCGGCCTCGACGCTCGGCCGCCGGACCATGGAGCAGGAGCGGCTGCTGGCGCTGCTCTCGGGCAAGTTCATCTCGGCGCTGCGCTCGGCCGCCTCCGAGATGACGATGGAGGAGATGCACGAGCAGCGCAGCGAGTACGTCCGTCGGGTCAAGGCCGAGGCGGCCGATGCGCTCACGCAAAACGGGCTCGAGCTGGAATCGGTCGCGATCCGCGACATCGACCAGACCGACCTCGAGTACTTCAACCCCTCGAACCGCTTCGATGCCGAGGGCCTGACCAAGCTGATCGAGAGCATCGAGGACCGGCGCAAGCTCAGGAACGACATCGAGCAGGAACTCGATGATCCGGATCCGCACCCGCAACCTCGAGGCCGAGAAGCAGGCGCTCGCGATCGAGCAGGACAGCGAGACCGCACGGCTCGACCAGCAGCGCATGGTCGAGGCGCTGCGCGCCGCCCAGCGGGCGCAGGTCGCGCGCGAGCGGGCCGAGCGCGAGACCGAGGCCGAGCACGCCCAGATCCTGGCCCGCGAGGAGATCGAAAAGCGCCGGATCGCCAACGAGCATGCGATCAGCCAGGCCCGGATCGCCTCCGAGCGCGAGATCCGGCGCCAGGAGATCGACCGCACCGAGGCGATCGAGGCCGCCGAGATCGCGTCCCGGGAAAAGCTCGAGCGGGCGCGGATCGAGCAGGCCCGGGCGGTCGAGCAGGCGACGATCGCTGCCCGCGAGGCGACCGAGCGCGCCCGGATCGAGCAGGAGCGATCCGTTGCCGAGGCCCGGATCGTCAACGAGGAGGAGACGCAGCGGCGAGAGATCGAGCGGCGCCGCACGGTCGAGCAGGCCGAGATCGCCGCCCGCGAGGCGACCGAGAAGCTCAAGATCGCGGAGGAGGCGACGATCAGCGCCGACCGGATCGCCTCCGACGAGCGCACCCGCGTGCTTGAGATCGCGCGCACCCGCGCGCTCGAGGAGGCCGAGATCGCGTCCGGCCAGGCGACCGAGGCTGCCCGGATCGCGCGCGAGAAGATCCTGGCCGCCGAGCGGATCGCCGCCGAGCGCGAGACGCGCGTGCTCGAGATCGAGCGCAGCCAGCGCCTGGACGAGCGCGGGATCGCCGCGACCGAAGCGACCGAGGCCGCCCGGATCGCCCAGGAGGAGCGGGTGCGCACGCTCGAGATCGCCCGCAACCGCGCGGTCGATCAGGCCGAGATCGCCGCCCGCGAGGCGATCGAGGCCGCCCGCATCGCCCAGGACAAGCGGATCGCGGTCGATCGGATCGCGAGCGAGGAGGCCACCCGCGGCCGGCAGATCCTGCGCGATCAGGCGCTGGAAGAGGCCGAGATCGCGGCCAAGGAGGCAACCGAAGCAGCGCGGATCGCGCAGCAACGGAAGCTCGCCGCCGAGCGGATCGATTACGAGGAGCGCACGCGCCGGCTCGAGATTGCCCGCAACGAAGCGGTCGATACCGCCGAGATCGCGGCCCGGCAGGCGACCGAGGCGGCAAGGATCGCCCAGGAGAAGGCGTTGGCCGCGGAGCGGATCGCGAGCGAGGAGACCACGCGCGGCCGCGAAATCGAGCGCGACAAGGCGCTCGAGGCGGCCGCGATCAGCGCCCGCGAAGCGACCGAGGCGGCCAAGATCGCGCAGGAGCTACGCCTCGCGGTCGAGCGGATCGAGGCCCAGCAGGCGACCCGCCAGCGCGAGATCGCGCGCACCGAGGCGGTCCAGTCGGCCGAGCTGGCCGCGAACCGGATCATCGAGCGGTCCGGATCGAGAAGGAGAAGGAGACCTCGGCCGACCGGATCGCGCGCGACCGCGAGATCCGCGCGCTCGAGATCAAGCGCAACGAGGCGATCGACGCAGCCGAGATCGCCGCCGCATCGCGCCGTCGAGGCGGCCCGGATCGCCGAGCAGAGGACGCTCGAGGCCGAGCGGATCGCCGCCGAGCAGGCGACCCGGCAGCACGAGATCGCCCGCGACCAGACGCTCGAGAGCGCGGAGATCGACAAGCGCGACCAGGTCGAGCGGGCGCGGATCGCGATGGAGCTCAGCCTCGAGCGCGAGCGGATCGGATCGCAACGGAGCCGCGAGGTGCTCGACATCGACCGTCGCAGGACGGTCGAGGACGCCGAGGAGGCGCGCGTGATCGAGCTCGCCGGCCGCAAAGCCGAGCGCGCCGCGGCCGACGCCAGGGTTCGCCAGGCCGCGATCGAGGCGCAACGCGAGGTCGAGACCCGCGAGGTCGCGCGCGACCAGGCGCTCGATGCCGCCAGGCTCGAGCGCCGGCGCGCCCTGGAGCAGCTCGAGGTCGCGCGCGTCCAGGCGCTGCGCGAGGCCGAGATCGCCTCCCGCGAAGAGATCGAGCGTACCCAGATCGCCTCCGAGCGCGGTCTGGACGAGGCCCGGATCGGCCGCGAGCGCGAGCGCCGCAAGCTCGAGATCGAGCGCGAGCGCGAGGTCGAGAGCGCGCTGATGGACAAGGCGATCGTGCTCTACCAGAAATCGCTCGAGCAGTCGGCCGCCCAGATCGAGGCCGAGGTCGCCCGCGCCCGCGCCGCCGAGGCCGAGGAGCAGGTCACGACTGTGCGCGAGAGCGAGCAGGCGAAGCGGCGCCGGACGGTCGAGGTCCTGCTCGCCGAGAAGGAAGCCGAGCAGAAGCGGATCGCCGCCGGCGCCGAGAAGATCCGCGCCACCGTCGAGGCCGAGGCCCAGCGCCTGCTGAATGAGGCCGAGAACATCCTGTCCGATGCCGCCCGCTACTCGTTGTTCCGGCGCAAGCTGCTCGATCGCGTCGAGGGCATCGTCGCCGCGAGCGTCAAGCCGCTGGAAAAGATCGAGGGCATCAAGATCGTGCAGCTCGACGGGCTGAACGGCGGCAGCGGCGAGGGGCGCAAGAACGCGACCGACGAGGTGATCGATTCGGCACTCCGCTACCGGGTCCAGGCGCCGATGATCGACGGCCTGCTGGCCGACCTCGGGATCGAGGGCGGTTCCTTGTCGCGGATGGGTGGGCTGATCCGCGAGGCCCGCGACCTGCAGTCGATCGCCAAGGATGCCGAGCGGACGGGCGGCGGCAACGAGCCGGCCGCTCCTAGGAGCCCCGGCCGCGGCGGGCGGGGCCGGCGCGGCGGCTCCTCGAGCGCTGGCTCCGAGGGCAGTGGCCCTCCGGCCGGCGGCAGCTGAGGAGCGGCGATGGCGAGCGTGTTCGTCTCTTCGGTCCTGGACGCCCCGGCCGACCGGGTCTGGGCGCGGATCCGCGACTTCAACGGCCTGCCGCGCTGGCATCCCCGGATCGCCGACAGCCAGATCGAGGGCGGCTTGCCCGCCGACCAGATCGGCTGCGTGCGCAACTTCCGCCTGCAGAACGGCGACCGGCTCCGCGAGCGCCTGCTCGGCCTCTCCGACCACGACCTGTTCTGCACCTACACGATCCTGGAATCGCCGATGCCGCTTTCGAACTACGTCGCGACGCTGCGGCTGACCCCGGTCTCGGTCGGCAATCGGACCTTCATCGAGTGGACCGCGGAGTTCGACTGCGCCCCCGAGGTCGAGGACGACCTCGTCCGCGGTATCGCCGAGAACGTGTTCCAGACCGGCTTTGAGTTCGCTGAAGCGGCATTTCGGCAGCTGAGCGGACGATCGTGGAGGTCGTAAGGAGCACCGTGCTCGACCACCCGCCCGACCGGGTCTGGACGCTGCTGCGTGATTTCGACGGCTTTGCCCGCTGGCATCCGGCGATCGCGGAGAGCCTGATCGAGCGTGGCGCGTCGGCGGAGCAGATCGGCTGCGTCCGCCGCCTGCGCCTCGGCCGACGGCTCCGAACTCCGCGAGCAGCTGCTGACGCTCTCCGACCTCGAGCAGATCATCGGCTATTGCCTGCTCGACACGCCGATTGCGCTGTTCAACTACGTCGCACACATCCGGCTGGTGCCGGTCACCGATGGCGATCGCACGTTCTGGAGCTGGCGCGGCCGGTTCACGACCCGCCTGGGCGAGGAGCAGGCGATGGCCCGCCTGGTCGGCGAGGGCATCTTCGAGGCGGGCTTCGCCGCGCCGACCGGCATCTCGGCGGGACGGCATGATGCCGGTCAGGGTCCAAAGCTTCGCCAGCCTCGAGGAGGCGGCGGCCGCGCTCGGCAACGAGCGGGAGGCGCGCTTCTTCGGCGGCGGTACGCTCTTGATGCGCGCGATCAACGAAGGCAATCCGCCGTTCCGGACGATCGTCCGGACGACCGACCCGCAGCTGCGGGAGATCCGCACGCTGGGTTCCCGCGGTTGCGCTCGGCGCCGGCGTCATGATGGCGGCTATTCTTGCGCAGCCGCGAGCTCGAGTTCCTGCATCCGGTCGCGCGCACGGTCGGCGGCCCGGCGGTGCGCAGCGCAGCGACCGTCGGCGGCAATCTGTTCGCCGAGACGCCCTATGGCGATCTGACCGCAGCGCTGCTGGTGCTGAACGCCACGGTCGGCATCCATGGCGGCTACGGCGCGCGCGAGCTGCCGCTCGCCGAGTTGCTGGCGCAGCGCGTCCGCGGCCTGCCGGGGCCCGTGGCGCAAGTGACGGTCGACCGGCCGGCGCAGCCGGGCGCGTTCCGCTTCGTGAAGGTCAGCCGCGTGCGGCCGAAGGGCATCTCGGTGCTTTCGATCGCGGCCTGGCTGCCGGCCACGGGCGGGCGCATCCAGGGTGCCAGGGTCGCCTACGGCGCGCTGGCGCCGACCCCGATCCGGGCCCCTGCGGTCGAGCGCGCGCTCGAGGGGCAAAGCCTCGATCCCGCCGGGCATCGCGGCCGGCGCTCGCGGTCGCGGCCGACGACTGCGCGCCGGTCGACGATGCGATCGCCAGCGCCTGGTACCGCCGCGAGGTGCTGCCGGTGCATCTGCGCCGCCTCCTGCTCGGCGAGCGCCGATGACGCAAAAACCGGTGCATTTTCGGCTGAACGGCGCCGACAAGGCGGTGTTCGTCGAGGACGGCCAGAACCTGCTCGACGTGCTCCGCCGCGGGATCGGCGATTTCGCGCCCAAGTACGGCTGCGGCCAGGGCACCTGCGGGGTCTGCACCGTGCTGATCGACGGCGAGCCTTTTCTCGCCATGTCTGACGCTCGCTGAAGCCTGCGAGGGATGCTCGGTCGAGACCGCGAGCGGGCTCGCCTCCGGGCCGGACCTGCACCCGCTGCAGCAGGCGTTCATCGACCATTTCGCGGCCCAGTGCGGCTTCTGCACGCCGGGCATGCTGATGGCCGCGAAGGCGTTGCTCGACGGCAACCCTAAGCCCAGCCGCGAAGAGGTCGTCGAGGCGATCGCCGGCAACATCTGTCGCTGCACCGGCTACGAGCCGATCATCACTGCGATCCTGGCCGCGGCCGCGCCTAGCGGCCGGCGCCTGTGAAGGGAAACGCATGCTCGAGTTCCGCAAGGAGATCTTCGCCGACGAGCGCGACGACAACCTGAACGAGATTGGCAAGCCGACCCAGCGCCAGGACATCCTCGGCCACGTCACCGGCCGCTCGCGCTATTTCGACGACCATGCCTTCGAGGGCCTGCTGCACCTCAAGGTCCTGCGCAGCCCGCACCACCATGCCCGCATGCGCCGGATCGACACCGCCGCCGCCGAGCGGGCGCCGGGCGTCAGGCGCGTGATCAGCGCGGCCGACGTTCCGGTCAACCTGAATACGCTTCTGAGCCTTCTCAACTTCGGCAAGGACGACGAGCCTTCGCTCGCGGAAGGCAAGGTCCGCTACCTGGGCGAGCCGATCGTCGCCGTGATCGCCGAGAGCGAGCCCGCGGCGCTCGAGGCACTAGCGCTCGATCCGGGTCGACTACGAGCCGCTGCCGGCGGTCTTCGACGTCGAGGACGCGCTCAAGCAGGGCGCTCCGGTCGTCAACGATGCCTATCCGAACAACACCTTCGAGTACCACGGCCGCTACGACCATCAAAAGCTCCGCTTCGGCGACGTCGAGCGCGGCTTCGCAGAGGCCGACCACGTGCTCGAGGACGCGCTACCAGATGTCGCCGATCGAGCACGCGCCGACCGAGACCAACGGCTGCATCGCGGCGCCTGAGACCAACGATCGCTTCGTCTGCCACACCTCGACCCAGGCGCTGTTTTTCTCGGTCGATACCGCGGCAAAAATCCTGAACGTGTCGTCCAACCGGCTGCACTTCATCGGCGGCACGGTCGGCGGCGGCTTCGGCGGCAAGGTCGACACGCGTGACCGAGCCGCTGGCGCTGCTCGGCGCGATGCTGACGGGCCGACCGGTCCGCTACGTGTTCGACCGGTTGGAGGAAATGCAGTTCGGGCCGCCGCGCGGCGCCGAGCGCTGGATCATCAAGGACGGCGTGATGAACGACGGCCGGATCATCGCGCGCCAGCTCAAGGGCTACTTCGACAGCGGCGCCTATACCCGGCTCTCGAGCTACGCCGTGATCAAGAGCGTCGGCCACCTGCCGGGCCCGTACACGATCCCGAACGTCGCGGCGGATGTCTACTGCGTGTTCACCAACCGGACGCCGGCGAGCGCCGATGCGCGGCTTCGGCGTCACCGGCGTCGACTTCGCGATCGAATGCCACATGGACAAGCTCGCCCACCTGATCGGCATGGACCCGATCGAGTTCCGCATTCGCAACGCGTATCGCGACGGCGACATGAAGGCGCACCGGCGCGAGGCCAAGAACTGCGCGCTGATCGAGTGCTGCCAGGTCGCGGCCGAGAAGGCGAACTGGCCGCTCCGCGACGAGTTCCAGCAGATGTCCTCGCGCCAGGGCGGCGGCGGCGAGCGGGCCCGGGTCATGGCAACGCCGCGCGAGGCAGCACCTGTGCGCCCGGCCCCGGAGGTGCCGCGCTATCCATCGCACGAGCGGCCCGTACCGCCGCCGGCGGATGCGCCGGTTGCGGAGGCGCCAAAGCCGGCGCCGGTCACCCGCCGCTTCTCCTCGGTCTTCGGCACCAGGAGGCGCTGACCATGGCCCGCCATCGCGGCCGCGGGGTCGCCTCGATCAACTACCCGATCGGCATGAACCTGGGCGGCGATCCGAGCCAGGCGCTGGTGCACAGCAACCCGACCGGAAAATTCACGGTCGCCTTGTCCTCGATCGACCTCGGCCAGGGCATGAAGTCGGTCACCCGCCAGATCTGCGCCGAGACGCTCGGCATCCCGGTCGAGGACGTCTACGTCGACACCGCCGACAGCGACACCGGCCCGCACTGCATGGGCAGCTTCGCGAGCCGCGGCACGCATCGGGTCGGCAACGCGGTCATGGCCGCGGCCCGGGAGGCGCGCGCGGTGATGATCGAGGCCGCCGCGGAAGAACTCGAGGTCAGCCCCGACGACCTCGAGACCGACGGCCGGGGCCACATCCAGGTCAAGGGCGCGCCGTCGCGCCGGATCAGCACCCGCGACGTCGCGATCGCCGCCCAGTTCAAACAAGGGAAAACGATCGCCGGCCGCGGCATTTTCCTGGTCCCGCTTTCCGATGTCGACCCCGAGACCGGCGAGATGACGCCGGTCACCTGCTACGCGCACGCGTGCCTGATCGCCGAGGTCGAGGTCGACGATGAGACCGGCGAGGTCGAGATGGTCGTGATGCATTCGGCCTACGAGCTCGGCCGGGCGATGAACCCGAAGCTGGTCGAGCAGCAGCTGACCGGCGGCGCCTGGATGGGCGTGAGCCACGCCCTCTACGAGACGACCGAGCCCTACTACCCGGACCGGCGGGCGGCGCCCTCCGACTTCAACGACTATCTGATGCCGGGGCCGGGCGACATCTGCGAGCATCACATCGCGGTGCTCGAGCGGCCGGCACCCGATGGCCCGTTCGGCGCCAAGGGCCCGGGCGAAATGTGCGCCAATCCGGTCCTGCCGGCGGTCGCGAACGCGGTCTTCAACGCGGTCGGCGTGCGCATCGACACGCTGCCGCTCTCGCCAGAGAGGATCCTGCGCGCGCTCAAGGCCCAGGGCGGAGCGAAGCCGCAGGGGCGGCGCTGACGATGCCGGTCCGCAGCCAGGTCGTCGGCATCGACCGGCCGGAGACGCTGGCGAGGGCGCTGCGCGCCGCGCTCTATCTCGCCGGCGAGGAGCCTCGCGACCGCGGCCTATCTGGCGCTCGCGCTGGGCAAGCCCCTGCTGCTCGAAGGCTCGCCCGGCGTCGGCAAGACCGAGGCCGGCAAAGCGCTCTCCTCGGTACTCGGCCGGCGGCTGATCCGCCTCCAGTGCTACGAGGGCATCGATGCCGCGAACGCGCTCTACGAGTGGAACTACCCGCGCCAGATGCTGGCGATCCGCCAGGCGGGCGACGCCCCGATCGACATCTACGCCGATCAGTTCCTGATCGAGCGGCCCACTGCTCGAAGCCCTTCGCCGGCCCGAGGACGCCGTCCTCCTGATCGACGAGATCGACCGCGCCGACCACGAGTTCGAGGCCTTCCTGCTGGAGTTCCTGTCCGATTTTCAGATCTCGATCCCTGAGCGCGGCACGCTGCGCGCGATCGAGCGGCCGGTCGTCATCCTGACCTCGAACCGCACGCGCGAGCTGCACGAGGCGCTGCGGCGGCGCTGCATCTACCACTGGATCGACTATCCGAGCCCGGCCCAGGAGGCCGAGATCGTGATGATGCGGGCGAGCGGCGGTCGCCGCCGCGACCGCGCGCGCGGTGGTCGCGCGGCGGTCGGCCGGCTCCGGCGCGAGCCGCTGGCCAAGCCGCCCGGCATCGCCGAGACCGTCGACTGGGCCGAGGCCGCAACGCTGCTCAACGATCAGGGCGCCCCCTGGCCGCAGGCGTTCCGGCGCGCGATCGGCGCCGCGCTCAAGGACGAGGACGACCTGGCGTTCCTTGGCAGCCGGCTCGACACGATCATCCGCGAGAGCGCGGCATGACGCTGCCGCGCGCCGCACGGCCGTTCCTCGCCTTCCCGGCGCTGCTGCGCGCCCACGGCTTCGCGGTCGCCCCCGAGCAGACCATGGCGTTCATGGCCGGGACCACGCTGCTCGGGCCCCGCTCGATCGATGACGTCCGCCGCGCGGCGCGCGCGACGCTCGCCCCGCCGCCCGAGCGGATGGCCGAGTTCGACGCGCTGTTTTCCCACTTTTTCGAAGGCGAAATGGTCGTCGCGCCGGCCGAAGCCGGAGGCGAGGGCGATCAGGAGGTACGCGTCCGGGACGAGGGAATAGGCGGTCTGGAGCCGCCCGAGATTCCGACCAGACCCGCCAGGCCGGAGAGGCGGCGACCGCAGCCGAGGTGCTCGCAGCCAAGCGGTTCGCGCCGCCCGCAGAGGACGATCTGCTGCGCCGGCTCGGCCGCGAGGCCGCCGGCGTCTGCCGCAGCGGCGGGCGCGCCGCCGGCGGACCGCGCGCCAGGGCGACCGGATCGCGCTGCGGCGAGCGCTGCGCCTGGCCGTCCGCCACGATGGCGAGCTGATGCAGCTGCCCCGTCTGCGCCGGCGGACCGCGCTCCGGCCGGTGCTGCTGCTGATCGACGTTTCAGGCTCGATGAAGACGCGCACCGACGCCCATCTGCGGCTCGCCCACCGGCTCGCCCAGGTCCTGCCGCGGATCGAGATTTTCACGCTCGGCACGAGGCTCACCCGGATCACGCGGGCTCTCCGGTTGAAACAGGAAAACCAAGCGCTGGCCGCGTCGGGCGCGATGGTCGCCGACTGGGACGGCGGCACCCGGATCGGCGCTGCGCTGCGCGCCTTCCTCGCGGTGCCGCGCTTTGCCGGCTTCGCCCGCGGGGCGTGGGCGCTGGTCCTCTCCGACGGGCTCGAGCGGGGCGAGCCCGAGATCATGGTCGAGGCCGTCCGCCGCCTTGCCCGCCTCGCCTGGCGGCTCGACTGGCTCTCGCCGCTCGCGGGCGATCCTGATTTCCGCCCGCACCGCCGGCCTCGCCGGCAGCCTGCCCTACATCGACCACCTCGCCGACGGCAGCTCGCTCGGGGCGATCGCCCGGCACATCCTTTCCGAGCCGCGCCGATGACCGGGATCATCGACGCCCATCACCACATCTGGCGCCAGGCCGATCTGCCTTGGCTCGCAGGCCCGATGCAGCCCCGCATCTTCGGCCCCTACGAGCCGATCCGCCGCGACTACCCGATCACCGAGTACCTCGACGACATCGCGGGCAGCGGCGTCGTCCGCTCGATCTATGTCCAGGCCAACTGGCCCCCCGAGCGTTTTCTCGACGAAGCGGTCTGGGTGCAGGAGACCGCCGACGAGCACGGCTGGCCGCACGCGATCGTCGCCTATGCCGATCTGACCGTGCCGGACGCGCGGCCGCAGCTCGATGCGCTCGCCCGGCTGCCGCTGGTCCGCGGCATCCGTCAGCAGCTGCACTGGCATCGAAACCCGATGTACCGGTTCGCGAGCCGGCCCGACCTGGCCGCCGACCCGGTGGTTCAGAGCAATGTTGGCCGGCTCGCGGACTACGGCCTCGCGTTCGAGCTGCAGGTCTTTGCGCCCCAGATGGCGGCGGCCGCAGCACTCGCGGACGCCTGCCCCGAGGTCACGTTCGTGCTCCAGCACGCGGGCATGCTCGAGGACCTGTCCGGCGAGGGTCGCGCGGCCTGGCGGGACGGCATGGCCCGGCTCGCGGCCTGCGCGAACGTCGCGAGCAAGCTTTCGGGGCTCGGCACCTTCAGCCATCGCAATGATTCCGAGCACATCGGCTGGATCGTCGACCAGACGCTCGCGCTGTTCGGTCCCGAGCGCTGCCTGTTCGGCTCGAACTTCCCGATCGAGAAGCTCTGGACGGGCTACCAGGCACTCATCGACGCCTTCAGGCGCGCCGTCGACGGTGATGGCGCCACTGCCGTCTTCCACGACACCGCCGCCCGCATCTACCAGATCTGAATCGGGGAGCGACCGCGATGGCCCTGGAAATCAAGATCCTCGATCTCGGCGACATCGAGCTCGAGAACAGTTTTCTGGTCCTTGGCCACAACTGCGGCCGCACCAAGCGGGTTCCGGTCTACGGCTATCTGATCCTGGGCGGCGCCTGGCCGGTTCTGGTCGATACCGGCTACCGCTCGAACCAGATCATGGAGACGCTCGGCATGCGCGGGCTGCAGTTCCACGAGAACATGATCGAGAACCAGCTTGCCCGGTACGGCCTCAGGCTCGGCGACATCCGCTACATCCTGCACACCCACCTGCACATCGACCATGCCGGCAAGGACGACCTCTTTCCGATGAACACGACGGTCGTGGTCAATCGCCGCGAGATGGAATGCTCGGTCTCCGGGCTGATGCACCCGCAGTACCCGCAGCCCGACATCAAGCACCTGATCGACCGCCTGCACACCAAGGACGCGCTCCGCTTTCTGGACCTCGAGATCGCCGGGCCGACCGAGATCATGCCGGGCGTCTGGTGCGAAGCGGCCAACGCCCACACCGAGGGCTCGATGAACGTCGTGGTCGAGACCGCCGAGGGCCTCGCCAACATCTGCGGCGATGTGATCTACGACTTCCAGGACCAGATCGTCGAGCCGATCCGGCAGATCCAGTTCATGGAGCCGCAGGTGACCGGCAACCACGCGGGCTCGAAACGCTCGGAAAAAGCCCAGATCAAGCGCCTGCTCAACGGCTTCAAGTTCCTCTGCCCGATCCACGACCGGCCGGCGCTGATCGAGCACCAGCAGGTCGCCGGCCGGATCGAGCGCGAGATCCCGGGCCCGGTCACGCAGTCCTACCCGAGACGCAGCTGGTTTCCGGCCTGAGCGGGCGAGCGCGATGACCCACGGCGCGCTGCGGCCGGAGTTCCGCCAGCTGATCGACGAGTTCGCGCCGGTCGGCCAGCTTGGCACCGGCTTCGAGTTCACCGAGGGGCCGATCTGGCACCCGCAGCAGCATTTTCTGTTATTCTCCGACATGCCGGGCGACGTCCGGCGGCGCTGGGATCGCCGGGGCGGCGTGCGCGAGGCCAAGCGGCCGTCGAACAAGTGCAACGGCATGACCTACGATGCCGACCTCAACCTGATCGTCTGCGAGCACGCGACCTCGTCCCTGGTCCGCGAACGCGAGGGTGGCGGCCGTGAGGTCCTGGCCTCGCACTTCGAGGGCCGCGAGCTCAACAGCCCGAACGACGTCTGCGTGCATTCGAATGGCGGCATCTATTTCAGCGACCCGTGGTTCGGCCGGATGCCGGTCTATGGCGTCGAGCGGCCGCGCCAGCAGGGTTTTCAGGGGGTCTACCGGGTGCCGGGCGGGCGCGCCGGCGGCGAGCCCGAGCTTCTGGTCGAGCGGACGCTGTTCGAGCAGCCAAATGGGCTGTGCTTTTCTCCGGACGAGAAGCTGCTCTACGTCAACGACACCGCCCAGGCGCTGATCCGGGTCTTCGAGGTCGATGCGAGCGGCCGGCTCGGCGACGGCAGGGTGTTCGCGAGCGGCATCCGCTCCGAGCTCGAGCCGGGCGTGCCGGATGGCATGAAGTGCGATGCCGAAGGCAACGTCTGGGTGACCGCGCCGGGCGGCTTGTGGGTTTTTTCCCCGCGCGGCGCGCACCTGGGCAAGAGTCCGGATCCCGGAGATGGCCGCCAACCTGCACTGGGGCGGCGAGGATTTCCGCACGCTGTTCGTCTGCGCGACCCGCTCGGTCTACATGCTGACGACCAAGATCGGGCCGCGCAACGAGCCGTTCATGCGGGTGGCGCGGCCACCGGCGTCGACCGCGGCCGAGCCGTCCGCCGCCCGCGCGAGCTCGCCCGAGCCCGCCGACGGGCTTCGGCTCGACCCCGCCCGCTGCGCGCTGATCATCCAGGACATGCAGAACGACGTCGTCATGGACGGCGGCGCGTTCGCCGCCTCGGGCAGCCCGCAGCACTGCCGCGAGCAGCGCTCGATCGAGAACATCCGCCGGCTGGCCGAGGCCTGCCGGGCGCGCGGCGTGATGGTCATCCACGTCTGGTTCCTGGTCGAGCCGGGCGCGCCCGGCATGACGCTGAACGCGCCCTTGTTCGAAGGGCTGGTCGATGCCGGGGCGCATGGTCCGCGGCAGCTGGGGCGCCGAGCCGGTGCCGGGCCTCGAGCGGCGCCCGGGCGACCACCTGGTGGAAAAGATGCGCATGAGCGCCTTCGAGGGAACTAGCCTCGAGACCTTCCTGCGCAGCGGCCAGCGCGATACGCTGATCATCACCGGCGCCTGGACCAACATGTCGATCGAGCACACCGCCCGCACCGGTGCCGACAAGGGCTACGTCGCGATCGTGCCCGAGGACGCCTGCTCGACGATGAACGCCGACTGGCACCGGGCGTCGATCAACTACGCGCTGACCAACGTCGCTGCCGTGACCTCGACCGATGCGGTGATCCGGGCGCTCAATCGCTGATCCTCGCCGCGGTGGCCCCAGGGCGGGCAAAAGTGCATATTGTCGGTAGTGACGGCGGCGACCCGCACAGCGGCGCGGAACCTGAAATGAAACCTTGGGTGGTCGACGCGAAGGACATCGAGCCGGAGGACCTGGACCAGTTCCGCGGCCAGCTCCTGCATCTCAACAACCAGATCGCCGACTTCCTCGATCCCGCGACCACCCAGGAAGTCCTGGTCATCGCGCCCAAGGGCTTCGGCAAGACGCTGCTGCTCAAGGCCAAGCGCCAGTCGATGCGCGAGCGCTACCCTACGATCCTGCCCGAGCGCGCGCTGGTCGACAAGCCGAGCGCCAATCCGGACCTGATGAGCCACCGCGAGTACGGCAGCGTCCGCGAGACCGAGGCTTACTGGAAGGCGCTCTGGTCGATCGCGCTGACGCTCGCGGTCGAGAAGCACCTCGGGATCTGCCCCGAACTCTCCGGTCCGCTCGACAAGTTCGTGCGCAACGAGCATCTGCGCAGCGCCTGCGATCTGTTCACGAACCTTTTGGCGCTCTCGCGCGACGCCTATTTCGCGGCGTTCAAGGACTATGTCGCGCACCTGCTGCCGACCTTCCGGCGGATCCACAGCTCGGTCGCGATGTTCATCGACAACATCGACGAGTATTTCGAGGATTTTCTGGTCAGCGGCGTGGTCGAGGGCGAGGAGCAGCGCGCGATCTATCGCAGCTACTGGCACTTCGCCCAGGTCGGCATCGCGCTTGCCGCGCGCGACCTGCATGCGGTCAACAACCACGTCAAGATCTTCGCCTCGATCCGCAAGGAGGTGTTCCAGCGGACGTTCCTGGGCAACCCGCTCGGCCTGCAGCTCGCGGGCTCGGCGCTCGACCTGCAGCACTCGCGCGAGGATCTGATCGAGATCATCCGCAAGAACATCGAGGTCGAGCGCAAGCGCAGCCTGGTCGACCCGCAGGCGCGCGACCCGTGGGTGCGCTTTTTCGGCCGCGACGCGGTCCGGATTGTGCACCAGACCACCGGCGACGAGGAGCACGTGGCGGCGTTCTGGATCCGGCACACCTTGCGCCGGCCGCGCGACATCGCCTTCATCGGCCGCGACCTTGGCGCGATCGATCCGCGCCAGCGGACGCGCGCGGCCGTGCGCCAGCAGATTACGCGCAGCGCCGCCGCGATCGCGCAGGGCTTCATCACCGAGATGGCGCCGCATCTGCCGCAGTTCGACCGCGAGATCATCTTCCGGCTGATCCGGCGCAACGTGATCCCGCGAACGGAGCTGACGGCGCTGTCCGAGGAGTACGACCGCCTGTTCGCGGCCAAGCAGGGCAGCCGCGAGCCGGTGGCCTGCCACGTGTTCGCGAGCATGTTCAAGATCGGGCTGCTCGGCTACGTCGGGATCGACCCCGAGACCGCCGAGCTGACCCAGTATTTCCGCCAGCCCGGCGAGGTGCCGCTCGACCGCAACGACGTGCTGCCGGATGCCGAGCATTTCCTGATCCACCCGAGCCTCGACCTGCTGATCGGCAGCTACAGCCCCGGGTACTTCCGCCAGCTGGACAAGCTCAACGTGATCGGCGCCGAGCGGCCGTGGCGGGTGGCGCGCCAGATCCAGTTCGTGCTCAAGGGCGACGTGCGCGGGCTGGGCGCCATCCTCCAGGACCCGGTCGCCGGTGCGAGCTTCCCGGCGTTCTTTGCCGAGGCGGTGGCGGAATGCGGCCGCGACCTTGCGGTCGCCAATGCCAGCGATGGCGACGCGGTGCTGCTGGTCGACCCGAACCCGCGCCAGGCGGTGATCGCAGCGCTCGCGCTGCGTCAGCGGCTGCTGCGCTCCGCCTACGGCTGCGACATCCGTTTCGGCGGCGATGCCGGCTTCGTCGAGCTGAGCGGCGCGGGGCCCGACGCGCGGGCGCGCACCGGCCTCGCGCTGATGGTCGCGGCGCGCCTTGAGCCGCACGCCGCGCCGGGCACGATCCTGGTCACCGGCCAATTCGTCGACGCCTGGCGCGATCTTCTGGGCGGCAGCGGGCTGCGCGCGCGGCCGATCGAGCCGCACGAGGTCCCGGAGCTGCGCGAGAGCGATGGCCGCTTCGATCTCGCCAAGGCGAACGGCGAAGCCGCGATGCTGCGCCGCCTGCGCCTGCTCGATGGGCCAGGCTCGGTGGGTGACACCGGCCGGTTCGCGCTCCCGTGAGCGCGCTCAGGCCAGCTGCCGGACGGGCGGCGCGCCTTGCTGGTCGAGTCCGGCGCGGGTCGGGTTCGCCGCCGCCGCGCGGGCCGGCTGCGCTGGCTCCGGTGGCGGCCCGGCCAGGCAGGCTTCGATCTCGCCGAGCGTCGCGCTGAGCGCGGCGTGCTGTTGCCGCAGCCGGGCGACCAGACCGCACAGACGATCCGTGGCTTGCTCGTCCATCGACACGTCCTCCCGAACCTGGAAGTCGGTGCCGCCAGATTAGATCGAGGCGGTTAAGGCGGCCCTAGCGGGAAGCCGCGCTTCGGGCGCTGAATTGGGACGGCGGCAATGGCGGCAGCAGAAGTTCGACCGCGGCCCCGAGCCGGAGCACCAGCTCATCGTCGTGCGGGCGGCCGGTGATCTGCAGGCCGACCGGAAGCTCGCCCTCGCCAAGGCCGCAGGGCACCGAGAGCGAAGGCAGGCCGCAAAGGTTGCCGGCGGCGCTGCACAACAGCTCGCCAAAGCCGCTCGCCTCGTCGATCGGCGGGTCCTCGTGCGGTGCCTCGAACGCGACCGAGGGCGAGATCAGCGCGTCGAAGTCGCTGAGCAAGCGCAGGAACTCCGAGCCGAGATAGCGGCGGAACCGCTGCGCGCGGATATGGGCGGTCGCGGGCACCAGATAGCCGAGCTCGAGCTGGGCGCGGGTCGGCTCGGCGAGGGCTTCGGCGTGCCGCAGCAGGCGGGGCCCCAGCAGCACGCTCGCTTCCGGCAGCAGGATCTGCATCAGCGCGCGCGCCGCGTGATCCAGGCCGACCGGGGTCACGTCCTCGATGATCGCGCCTGCCTCGGCGAGCTTTCGGCAGGCGGCATCGAAGGCCGCGCGCATCCCGGCGCTCACGACCGGAGCGTCGCGATGGGCGGCGATCACGCCCAGCCGGACGCCACCAAGCGCCGTGGCTTCAGCGGAACAAGGACGCCCGGTCAGGCCGCCGAGCAGCGCCGCGGCATCGGCGCAGCTGCGGCCGATCGGACCAGCGTGGTCGAGCGACCAGGACAGCAGCAAGACGCCGTCCAGGTCGACCAAGCCATAGGTCGGCTTCAGCCCGGCGACGCCGCAATAGGCGGCCGGAATCCGGATCGAGCCGCCGGTATCGGTGCCGACCGCGGCGTAGCAGAGCCCGGCCGCGACCGCCGCGACCGAGCCGCCGCTCGAGCCGCCCGAGGTGCGCTCCGGATTCCAGGGGTTGTTGGTCTGACCGACCCGCGGGTTGACCGCGCCATAAGCGAACTCGAGCAGGTTGGTTTTTCCCAGGATCACCGCCCCCGCGGCGCCAAGCTGGCGGACCATCGCGGCGTCGCGCTCGGGCATCTGCGCGAAGATCGGGTCGGCGCCGAACCTGGTCGGCACGCCGGCCAGCGCGATCAGGTCCTTGATCCCGACCGGGATGCCGTGCAGCGGGCCTCGGTCGTGACCGGATCGAAGCTCGGCCTCGGCGCGCGCGGCCTGCGCGAGCGCGCTCTCGGGCAATACCGAGAGGAACGCGTTCAGCACCGGATCGTAGGCCGCGATCCGATCGAGGCAGAGCCGGGTCAGATCGACCGGCGACAGCGAGCGATCGCGATAGCGGGCGCCGATCGCGGCGATGCTCGCGAACGCCAGCCCCGGCTCGGCCATCACGGTCCGCGCGGACCCCATGGTGCGCCGGTCGCCGGATGATCGCCGAGATCGAGCAGCGCGAGCCGGCGATCGGCCTCGAGCAGGGCCGCAAAGTCGGCCAGCAGCCGCTCGGCGCGGCCTGCTTCGAGCTCGAGCCCGGCGAGCGCTGCCAGCCGTTGCAGCATCGCGGCGTTGAGCCCCGCTTCAGCACGATCGGATGGCATGGCGTCAACGATAGTGGATCGCTGCCCGCCCGTCGATGCGCCTTGCCTTGACACTGCTGTTGGCGCCGCGGACTGTCGCGCCATGCACCGCTTCAAATTCGTCCTCTACCGGCCGATCCAGCTGCTGCCGGTGCTGTTCGGCATCAGCCTCGTGACCTTCGTGCTGGTCCACGCGCTGCCGGGCGATCCGGTGCGTGCGTTCCTCGGCGCCAAGCCTTCGCAGGCGACGGTCGAGCGGATTCGCGCTCGATATGGTCTCGATCGGCCGGTCGCGGTTCAGTACCTCTATTTCCTGCGCAACCTCGCCAAGGGCGAGCTCGGGACCTCGGTGATCTACCGCATGCCGGTCGCCCGGCTGGTGGGCGAGCGGCTCGACGTCACCGCGCTGCTGGTCAGCTATGGCGTCGTCCTCGCGCTGCTGCTGACCGTCCCGCTCGCGATCCTGGCGACGCTCAACCAGGGGCGCTGGCCCGACCACCTGATCCGGCTGTTCTCGACCGCCGGCCTCGGCTTCCCGGCGTTCTGGCTCGGCATCATGCTGATCATCCTGTTCAGCGTCAGGCTCGGGCTGTTCCCGGTCTCGGGCTACGGCGAGGGCTTATTCTCCCACCTGCACCACCTGTTCCTGCCGGCGCTGACGATCGCGCTGTCGCTCTCGGCGGTGCTGACCCGCAATCTGCGGGCGAGCCTGATCGCCGAGCTGCAGGCCGACTACGTCGCCGCGGCCCGCGCCAAGGGCATTCCCGAAAGCTGGGTCTTCCGGAGCCACGTGCTGCCGAACTCGCTGATCCCGACCGTCAACCTGCTGGGCGTCAACCTCGGCTGGCTGATCGGCGGCACCGTGATCGTCGAGTCGGTGTTCGCGGTGCCGGGGCTGGGTGAGCTGCTGGTGACGTCGATCTTCACCCGCGACCACATGGTCGTGCTGGGGGTCGCGCTGACCTTCGCGCTCGCGACCGTGCTGGTCAATTTCATCGTCGACATCGTGACCGTCGCGCTCGACCCGAGGATCGAGCTGTGAGGGCCGCCGAGCGCGTCGCCCCGCCGCCCTCGCTGAGCCTGGGCGTGCTGCCGCTGCCGCTCGTGGTCGGCGCCGGCATCGTCCTGTTCTGGACCGCGCTCGCGCTGTTCGCCGACGTGGTCGCGCCGTTCGATCCCAACGCCGCCGACTACAATGCCGCGTTGGTCCCGCCTAATGCCGCGCATTGGCTCGGCACCGACAACTTCGGCCGCGATGTCCTCTCGCGCGTTATCCACGGCACCCGGGCCGACCTGCAGATGGGCATCATCGGCGTGCTCTGCCCGTTCGTGCTCGGGACGACGATCGGGTCGATCGCGGGCTACTTCGGCGGGCTGACCGACACGGTCCTGATGCGGGTGGTCGACGTCACGATCGCGTTTCCGTTCATGGTCCTGATGATCGCGATCATCACCGTGCTCGAGCCCGGGCTCACCAGCTTCTACGTCGCAGTCACGCTGGTCGGCTGGGTCTCCTACGCGCGCCTGGTGCGCGCCCAGACGCTGGTCCTCAAGAGCAGCGAGTTCGTGCTCGCGGCGCGCTCGCTGGGCTTTGGCGATCTGCGGATCATGTTCCGCCACATCCTGCCGAACGCGCTGATCCCCTCGATCGTGTTCTCGATGTCGGACGTGGTGCTGGTGATCCTCGCCGGCTCGGCGATCAGCTATCTGGGCCTCGGCGTCCAGCCGCCGACCGCCGAGTGGGGCGTGATGATCGCCGAGGGCCAGAACTTCATGACCACGGCCTGGTGGATCACGACCTTCCCGGGGCTCGCGATCGTCTTGCTGGCGCTCGGCTTCAGCTTTCTGGCCGATGGGCTGGGCGAGCGGCTGGGCGCGCGCGAATGACCGAG
Organism: uncultured Alphaproteobacteria bacterium; assembly: GCA_963840925.1. Lineage (GTDB taxonomy): Bacteria > Pseudomonadota > Alphaproteobacteria > Geminicoccales > Geminicoccaceae > DATAOG01. The sequence goes on along the minus strand of CAWJAY010000029.1, from coordinate 33,552 downwards.
CCGGTCCTCGAGGTCGAGCATCTGACGGTCGAGTTCGCGGCCCCGGGCGGGCCGCTGCGCGCGGTCGACGACGTCTCGTTCGAGCTTGGCGCCGGCGAGGTCCTGGGGCTGGTCGGCGAGAGCGGCTCCGGCAAGACGCTCACCTGCCGGGCGCTGATGCGGCTGCTGCCCAGCCGGCGTGCGCGGATCACGCGCGGCGCGGTCCGGATCGGCGGGCTCGATCTGATGACGCTCGCCGAGCCCGCGCTGCAGCGGGTCCGGGGCGAGCAGATCGGCATGATCTTCCAGAACGCCACGAGCCATCTCGATCCGGTCATGAGCATCGGCGGCCAGATCGGCGAGGCGCTGCGCTTCCACCACGGCATGACCCGCAGAGAGGCGGCTTTGCGCGCGGTCGAGCTGTTGCGCCAGGTCGGCATCCCCGATCCGGCGCTCCGCACCCGGTCCTACCCGCACGAGCTCTCGGGGGGCATGCGCCAGCGGGCGCTGATCGCGGTCGCGCTCGCCGGCGAGCCCAGGATCCTGATCGCCGACGAGCCGACCACGGCGCTCGACGTCACGGTCCAGGCGCAGATCCTGCGCCTGCTGCTGGACCTGCGCGATCGCCGGGGCCTATCGATCATCCTGATCACCCACGACCTGGGCGTGGTCGCCGAGACCTGCGAATCGGTCGCGGTCATGTACGCCGGCCGGATCGTCGAGCGCGCGGCCAAGCGGGAGCTGCTGCGCGCGCCGCTGCACCCCTACAGTCAGGGCCTGATCGGCTCCCAGCCGGGCGCTGGCGCGCCGCAGGCCGAGCTGCCCTCGATCCCCGGCCAGCCGCCCTCGCTCGCCGATCTGCCGCCCGGCTGCCGGTTCCATCCGCGCTGCGGCTACGTGCTCGATCGCTTTCGCGCGGTCCGCCCGCCGCTCGCCACGGCGGGCCAGGGGCGCGCCAGCGCCTGCCTGCGCTGGCAGGAGCTCGCTGCCCGGCCATGACCGCGCTGCTCGAGGTCAAGGACCTCACCGTCGACTATCCGCTGCCGTTCGGGATCGGCGAGCTGTTGCGCCGGAGCCCGCGCCGCGTGGTGCGCGCCGTCAATGGCGTGAGCCTCGGGCTCGAGCGCGGCGAGACCCTGGGCCTGGTCGGCGAGAGCGGCTGCGGCAAGAGCTCGCTCGGCCGGGCGGTCCTGCGGCTCACCAAGGCCCGCTCCGGCCGGGTCCTGTTCGACGGCGCCGACGTTTTGAGCCTCGACCGGCGTGGCCAGTTCGCGTTCCGCAAGCGGGCGCAGATGGTGTTCCAGGACCCGCACGGCTCGCTCAACCCGCGCCTCACGGTCGCCGAGGCGCTGGCCGAGGTGCTGCGGGTGCACCGGGTCTGCCCGCGCGCGGCGATCGCCGAGCGCGTGCCGGAGCTGCTCGAGATGGTCGGGCTGTCGGCGGATCTCGGCGCCCGCCGCCCGGCCGCGCTGAGCGGCGGCCAGGGTCAGCGGGTCGGGATCGCGCGCGCGCTCGCGATCGGGCCGGAGCTGCTGATCTCGGACGAGTCGGTCGCCGCCCTCGACGTCTCGATCCAGGCCCAGATCCTGAACCTGTTCATGCGGCTGAAGCGCCAGATGCAGCTGACCATGATGTTCATCAGCCATGATCTGAGCGTGGTCCGGCACGTCTGTCATCGGGTCGCGGTCATGTATCTCGGCCGGATCGTCGAGCTCGGCCCGACCGAGCAGATCTTCCGCGCCCCCCGGCACCCCTATACCCGGGCGCTGCTGGACGCGATTCCTCGGCTGGACCCGGACGCCCGGCCCCCCGCCGCCGGGTCGTTGGGCGAGCCGCCGAGCCCGATCGCGCTGCCTGCGGGCTGCCCGTTCCATCCGCGCTGCCCGCAGGCGATGGAGGTCTGCCGCCGCCCGCAGGCGCCAGCACTCCGCCGCTCCGATCAGATCGAGGTCGCCTGCCACCTCTATCCGGCCCGCAGCTGAACGGCCGGCGCCAGCTCCCCGGATGGCGTCCTTGTTGGCCCGAGCAGGCATGTTAAACTGCTGCAAGGGCATCGATTAAAGCAGGGAGGGTGAGATGCGGCTGACCACATCGGTAAGGCGGGCGGCAGGGCTCGCAACGCTCGCTGCAGCGCTGGTCTTGGCCGGCGCCGAGGCCGCCGCCGAGGGCGTGCTGCGCATCGGCACGAACGTCGGCACCGTGACCTTCGATCCGATCCGGACCAACGCCAACGCCGACATCTGGGTCTTCAACAACATGAACGCGTTCCTGGTCCGCGCCAGCCGGGACGCGACCGAGATCGTCCCCGACCTCGCCGAGCGCTGGGAAATCTCGGACGATGGCCTGAGCTACACGTTCCACCTGCGGGACGCGAAGTTCTCGGACGGCAGCCCGGTGACCGCGGGCGACGTCGCGTTCAGCCTGACCCGCCTGCGCGACGACCCGGAATCGGCTTGGTCGGATCCGTACAAGAACATCGCCGCGATCGAGACTCCCGATCAGCGCACCGTGATCATCAAGCTCGCGGAGCCGGCGGCGCCATTCCTGGCCTCGGTCGCGATGTTCGCGGCTTCGATCCTGCCGCAGAAGCTCGTCGAGGAGCGGGGCGAGGGCTTCGCCGAGAACCCGGTCGGCGCCGGCGCGTTCCGGCTCAAGGAATGGCGGCGCGACGAGGTCGTGATCCTCGAGCGCAACCCGAACTATTGGGAAGCCGGCCTGCCCAAGCTCGACGGCGTCGAGTGGCACAAGATCGTCGACGACAATACCCGCATCCTCAAGGTCCAGGCGGGCGAGCTCGACGTCGCGCTGTTCATCCCGTTCAACCGCCTGGCCGAGCTCGAGCAGAGCCCCGATCTCAACGTCCATCTCGACCCCTCGACCCGCGCCGACCATCTGGTGCCGAACCACACCCACGAGTGGCTCGGCAAGAAGAACGTGCGCAAGGCGATCAACATGGCGATCGACCGGGACGCGATCGTCAAGCTCGTGACGTTCGGCTACGGCAAGCCCGCGAACTCGTTCCTGCCCGCCGGCATGCTGTACCACAATCCGGACAACCCGCCGGCAACCTACGATCCGGAGCAGGCCAAGGCGCTGCTCGCAGAGGAAGGTGCCGAGGACCTCAGCTTCGTCCTGACCCACGAAGCCGGCTCCAAGGTCGACGAGCAGCTGTCGATCATGCTCCAGCAGCAGCTGGCGCAGGTCGGGATCGACATCAGCCTGCGCAAGGTCGACCCGGCGCAGACATTCCGGTGCTGATCGACGGCGATTTCGAGCTCAGCCCGGCCTACTGGACCAACGACGTGATCGACCCGGATCAGAAGACGACCTTCTCGATGGGCGGCGATTCCAACAACAACTTCTTCACTCGCTATGACAATGCGGAAGCCGCCAAGCTGGTCGCCCAGGCGCGGGTCGAGACCGACCCCGACCAGCGCCGCGAGCTCTATCACGAGATCCAGCGGATCGCGAGCGAGGACGTCGTGATGTTCGACCTCTACTACAGCCCGTTCCGCAACATTTCGCGCAAGAACGTCCAGAACTTCTACCAGAACCCGCTCGGACGGCTGATGCTGGAGGAGGTCACGGTCGAATAGGGCAGCGCTCAGGGACGAAGGCCACGCGGCTGTCGCGGCGCCTGCGCCCACGGTGGCAGCCCGACGCCGCGGCCGGCGCGGGATTTCGGGGAACCGGATGGTGAATTGGCCGTTCTTGCTCGTCACCAGCTGGTCGTCGGAGCAGCGCCTTGAAGCTCGTCATCTTTGGCCTGACGGTCAGTTCCTCCTGGGGCAACGGCCATGCGACGCTCTGGCGCGGGCTGTGCGCGGCGCTGGCCCGACGCGGCCACGAGGTCGTGTTCTTCGAACGCGACGTGCCGTACTACGCGCTCAACCGCGATCTCGCCGAGCTGCCGCACGGGCGGCTCTGCCTCTACGCTGACTGGGAGCAGGCCGTAAGCCTGGCGCGCGCGGCATCTGGCCGATGCCGACGTCGCGCATCGTGACCTCCTACTGCCCGGACGGCGTCGCCGCCGCCGAGCTGATGCTGGACGCCCGCGACGCCGCTGCGCGTGTTCTACGATCTGGACACGCCGGTGACGCTGGCCCGGCTCGAGGCCGGCGAGGCGGTCGAGTACCTGCCGCCGCAAGGGCTCGCCGACTTCGACCTGGTCCTGAGCTACACCGGCGGCGGCGCGCTCGACGAGCTGCGCGAGCGGCTGGGCGCCCGCCGCGTGGCGCCGCTCTACGGCAGCGTCGATCCGGACGTGCACCGGCCGGCCGAGGCGCTGCCGCACTACCGCGCCGACCTCTCCTACCTTGGCACCTACGCCGCCGACCGGCAGGCGACGCTCGAGCAGCTGCTGGTCGAGCCGGCGCGCCGCCTGCCCGAGCGGCGGTTCCTGATCGGCGGCGCGCAGTACCCGGACGAGCTTCCCCTGGGCCGCCAACATCTTCTTCGTGCGCCACCTGCCGCCGGCCGAGCATCCGGCGTTCTACAGCTCCTCGCGGCTGACCCTGAACGTGACGCGCGCGGCGATGGCGCGCATGGGCTACTGCCCGTCCGGCCGGCTGTTCGAAGCCGCGGCGTGCGGCGCGCCGATCCTGAGCGACGCCTGGGAGGGTCTCGAGGCGTTCTTCGCGCCCGGCTCGGAGATCCTGATCGCGCACGACACCGAGGACGCGACTCGGCGCCCTGGACCGGTCGGATGCGGAGCTGCGCGCGGATCGGCGCGCGGGCCCGCGAGCGGACGCTCGAGGAGCACACGGCGGCGAGCCGCGCGGCGCAGCTGGAGCAGCTATCGACGTCGCAGGCGGCCTACCGCCCGGCGGCGCCAGCCGGCGCGGCGATCGGAGGGCCGCGTGATGTGGGGCATCATCCCCGCCGCCGGCAGCGGCACCCGCATCCAGCCGCTCGCCTTCTCGAAGGAGCTGCTGCCGGTCGGCAGCCGGCGCGAGGACGGCATCGAGCGGCCGCGCGCGGTCAGCGAGTATCTGGTCGAGCGCATGGTCCGGGCCGGCGCCGAGCGGATCTGCTTCGTGATCTCGCCGGCCAAGTCCGACATCCTGCGCTACTACGGCGGCCAGATCGGCACCGGCGCACGTCGCCTACGTCGTCCAGCCGGAGCCGCGCGGCCTGTGCGACGCGATCTTCCGCGCCGCTGCCGCTGATCCCGCCGGCCGAGACCGTGCTGATCGGCCTGCCTGACACGATCTGGTTTCCCGAGGACGGGCTTGCGGCGCTGCCCGAGGACGGCCTGTCGTTGCTGCTGTTCCCGGTCGACCGGCCGGAGCTGTTCGACGCGGTGGTCACCGCGGCCGACGGTCGGGTGCTCGCGGTCCAGGTCAAGCAGCCCGAGCCCGCGCTCGCACTGGGTCTGGGGCGCGTTCAAGATGCCGGGCGCGGTGCTGGCACGACCTGTACCGCTGTGGTGCGAGCGCGACGCAGCAGGACGAGTACCTCGGCACGCTGCTGAATGCCTATCTCGCGCGCGGCGGCGAGGCGTTCGCGGCATGCGCGCCGGTCAGGCGCTATGTCGACGTCGGCACGCTGGACGGCTACCGGCGAGGCGCTCCGGCTGCTGGACAGCGCGCAGACGCCGGCGGTCGCCGCGCCGGTCGCGGCTGCGGGGCGCTGAGGCGTGCAGCCGGCCGCTGCCCGACCGCACGCCTGATGCCATCGCGCAGCGCGTGCGCGAGCTCGGGCCCTGGTTCCACAATCTGGACCTGGGCGGCGTCCAGACCGCCCCCGATCACTTCCTCGGCGACTATCCGGCGGTCAAATGGCGGCGCTTTGCCCACGCGTTGCCGCCCGACCTGAACGGCATGACGGTGCTCGACATCGGCTGCAACGCCGGCTTCTACGCGATCGAGATGAAGCGGCGCGGGGCGGACCGCGTGGTCGGCGATCGACCACGATCCGCGACTACCTCGAGCAGGCGCGGTTCGCCGCGATGTCTGCGGCGTCGAGATCGAGTTCCGCGAGCTTTCGGTCTACGACGTCGGCAGCACTCGGCGAACGCTTCGACGTCGTGCTGTTCATGGGCGTGCTCTACCATCTGCGGCACCCGCTGCTGGCGCTCGATCTGATCCACGAGCACGTCGCGCGCGATCTCCTGGTGTTCCAGTCGATGCAGCGCGGCAGCCCGGAGGTCGAGCCGCTGGCGCCGGACTACCCGTTCACCGAGCTCGACGTGTTCGAGCGGCCAAGCTTTCCGCGCTTGCATTTCGTCGAGCAGCGCTACTGCGCAGCGACCCGACCAACTGGTGGATGCCGAACCGCGCCTGCGTCGAAGCGATGCTCCGCAGCGCCGGCTTCGAGGTCGAAGGCCATCCCGAGGAGGAGGTCTTCCTCTGCCGCCGGCGGCCGCTGCCGGAGGATTCCCAGGCCGTCTACCCGGCAAAGGGGAGGCAGCGATGATCGAAGCCGCGATGATCTGGAACGAGCCCAACAACAAGTCGCACTGGGACTTCGAGGCCGACCCGGAGTGGACCGCGTTCGCGAGATGGCGCGGCTCGCCGGCGAGGCCTTGGCGGCCGAGAACCCGAACCTGCTCGCGCGTGCTCGGCGGCATCTCGCCGATCGATCCCTTGTTCATCCAGAACATGCAGGGGCAGGGCGCCCTGGACCCGATGGACGCCGTCGCGGTGCACGGCTTCCCGCTCGACTGGAACCATTGGCTGCTCGACGAGTGGCCGGACAAGCTCGCCGAGATCGAGGCGGTCACGCGGCTGCCGGTCTGGGTTTCGGAAGTCGGCGTCTCGACCTTCGGCGCCGAGGAGGTGCAGGACTTCGGCGCTGCGTGCGCACGGCCAAGCTGCTGTCGGGCCGCGTGCCGCGGATCCACTGGTACAGCCTCTACGACCTGCCGCGCGCCTGGCCGGCGACCACGCGCCATCGCGAGGCCGAGGGCTCCTCCTACTACCGGCACTTCTACATGGGCCTGTTGCGCGAGGACGGCACGCCCAAGCGGGCCGCGCGAGCGGTTTGCCGAGTACACGCCGGAGTTCGGCATCTGCCAGTGGTTCCATTTCGAGGACCACCGGCTGGACGAGGCGGTCGCGCTGGCTGCGCCGGCTCGGGGTCAGATACCTGCGCACCGGCCTCAGCTGGGCCGACTCCTTCCGCCCGAACGCGCTCGCCTGGTTCGATCGCCAGATGGGCGCGCTCGAGGAGTTCGAGGTCACGCTCACCTTCTGCTTCACGCCGGAGCACCGGGGCGTGCTGCCGCACCACACCAGCCCGCCGCTGGTGCCCGAAGAGTTCGCGGAGTTCTGCGCCGCGATGACCCGGCGCTACGCATCCACGGTCCAGGCGATCCCGGCGACGCGCGCGCGGTGAGCCTCACCGTCCTGAACGTCGCCTTCCCGTTCGCGCCGGTCGGGCCGGACGCGGTCGGCGGCGCGGAGCAGGTCCTGAGCAGCCTGGACCAGGCGCTGGTCGGCGCCGGCCACCGCTCGGTCGTGGTCGCCTGCGCGGGCTCGAGCACGGCCGGCACGCTGGTCGCGGTCCCGAGGAGCCACACCCTCATCACCGATGCCGAACGCCGGCGCGCGCACCGCCGCCACCTGGCCGCGATCGAGCGGGCGCTCCGGCGCTGGCCGATCGACCTCGTCCACCTGCACGGGCTCGACTTCGAGGCCTATCTGCCGCCGCCCGGCCCGCCGGCACTGGTGACGCTGCATCTGCCGCCCGAATGGTACCCGCGGACCGCTTTTTTCCCCACCCGTCTGGACACTTTCCTGCACTGCGTCTCGGCCTCGCAGCGCGCGCGCTGCCCGCCCGGGGCCGCGCTGCTGCCCGAGATCGCGAACGGCGTGCCGGTCGACGCGCTGAGCGCGCGGCATGCCCGGCGCGGCTTTGCGCTGGCGCTGGGGCGGATCTGCCCCGAGAAGGGCTTCCATCACGCGCTCGAGGCGGCCAGGCGGGCTGGCGTCGCGCTGCTGCTCGCCGGCGAAGTCTTTCGCTACGGCGCGCACGAGGCCTATTTCCGCCGTGAGATCGCCCCCCGCCTCGACCGCCAGCGCCGGTTCATCGGCAGAGTCGGCTTTGCCCGCAAGCGCCGCCTGCTGAGCGCGGCGCGCTGCGTGCTGATCCCGAGCCTGGCGCCGGAGACGAGCTCTCTGGTAGCACTCGAGGCGCTCGCCTGCGGCACGCCCGTGGTCGCGTTCCCGGCCGGCGCATTGCCCGAGATCGTCGAGCACGGCCGGACCGGGTTCATCGTCCAGGACGAGGCCGAGATGGCGGACGCGATCCTGGCGACTTCCCGCCTCGATCCGGCCGATTGCCGGGCGGTCGCCCGAAGACGCTTCTCGCTCGAGCGGATGACCGGCCGCTATCTGGCCCTCTACCAGGAGCTTGTGGCGGACGCGCCCGCCCGCTTCGCGCCCGCCCGATGTCTGAGCTGACGGTCGAGGCGGTGACGACGGCCGAGGCGCTCGAGGCGCTGGCGCCGGCCTGGACCGATCTCTGGCAGCGCGCGTCGGATGCGACCCCGTTCCAGGCGCCGGCCTGGCTGATCCCCTGGTGGCGGCACATCGGCCAGGGCGAGCTTTTGGCGCTCTGCGCCTGGGCAGATGATGCCCTGGTCGGGCTGTTGCCAGCCTACGTCTGCCACGAGCCTTCCGAGCGCAAGCTGCTGCCGCTCGGGATCGGCATTTCCGACTGGCTGGACGCGCTGGCCGCACCCGGTCGCGAGCGCGAGGTCGGGGCCGCTCTCTTGTCCGCGATCGCGCAACGGGTCGAGTGCTTCGACGTCTGCGACCTGCGGCCGCTCGCGACCCAGTCCTGCCTGCTCGATGCCGATCCGGCCGGGCTCGTGGACGAGCGGGTCACGCTCGAGCCGCGGCCGCGGCTTTGCCTGCCGGCCGCCGGCGCCGAGTTCCGGAGCGTCCTGCCGAAAGCGATGCGCCAGAACCTCAGCTACTACCGCAGGCGGGCCGACAAGCACGGGCGGCTCAGCTTCGAGAGCGCGGCGCGCCCGGACAGCCTGGCGGAACTGCTGCAGGCGCTCTACGACCTGCACGGTGCCCGCTGGCGTCGCGAGGGGCTGACCGGAGTGCTGGCCGACCCTGCGGTGCGGGCGTTCCATCTCGAGGCGGCAGCGCAACTCTTCGACCGGGGGGTGCTCCGCCTTTACGGGCTTCGCCTGGACGAGCGGATCGCCGCCGCCGCCTACGGCTTTCTCGCCAAAGGCCGCTTTTGCCTGTATCTGACGGGCTTCGATCCCGACCTCGCCAGCCTCGGGCTTGGCACGCTGATTATCGGCCACGCGCTCGAGCAGGTGGTGCTGGAAGGCGCGCAGGAGTTCGATTTCCTGCGCGGGGGCGAGGCTTACAAGTACCGATGGGGGGCGACCGACCGCCCGAGCTACGGCCGCAGGCTGCGGGCGCCTGCCTGACCCTTGCGCAGATGGAAGGTCGCGCCGTCCCAGAGCTCGAGATCGCGGGTGCCGTTGCGCAGCACCTGAAAACCGGTGAGCCCGGCGAGGCGGCCGGCATCCTCGCGGTCGAGCCCGAGATCGCCGCGATAGGTGAGGTTCAGGATAACGAAGTCGCCGCCCGCGCGGAGCACGCGGGCGACCTCGCTGAAATGGGTCTCCAGCAGCGCCATGCCGGCGCGGTGCACGTAGGGTAGGCTGTCGATCGCGAGCACCGTGTCGAAGGCTGCCGGCGCGAACGCCGCCAGATCGCGGCCGGAGGTCTCGAGCAGCGTGACGTTCGAAAGACCGGCGCAGCGCCGGCGGGCTTCGCTGATCATGCCGGTGGCGATGTCGATCCCGGTCAGCGCCGCGGCGCGCATGGCGAGCGCCTGCACAAAGCGGCCGATGCCGCAGCCGATCTCGAGCAGCCACCGCTCCGGTCCGAGCACGCCCAGCCGATCGAGCAGCGCCACGACCTCCGCGGTTGCCGTCTCGAGCAGCGCCGGGCTGCCGAGCGAATAGAGCGCGACGCTCGCCTCGGGGCTGTCCCGCACCGAGCGCTCGAACATGGCCGCGCACCGCGCCACCTCGTCGCCAGCGGGCGAGCGCCGCTCGTGCTCCAGGATGCGCAGCACCAGATTACCCCCATTCGGGTTGCCATCTAGCAGCGCCCGGATCGCGGCCGCCGCGGGCTGCGGCTTCCGGGCTCCCGCCGCAACGGCCTCGAGCGCCGAGCGCGCGGCCGCGACATCACCGCAGCGCATCAACAGGCGGACGAGCGCAATTGCGGGCGACAACTCGCCCTCGGCGCAGCGGTCGACCAGCTCTGCGACCTCGGCATCCATCCTTGTGTCACCCGAGCTGCGGCCCGAGTTCCCCCGCGAGCCCATTGACCAGCAGGATCCGGGCGCCATCGGGCCCGAGTTCGACCAGGCTCAGAGACGCCGGGCTGATCTCGAGCCGTTGAAAAAGATCGAGGTGGACGCCCAGGAAATGCGCGAGCGCGGCCTTGATGACATCGCCGTGGCTCACCAGCGCGACCGTGCCGCCAGTGTGGCGTGCGCCAAGGCGTTCGACCAGGCGCAAGAGCCGCGCCTGGACCTCGAGCATCGTCTCGCCCTCCGGGATGCAGGCGGCGCTCCGGAACCGGTTGAACTGCCGCCATGCCTGGATCTGGTCCAATTCCGCGAGCGTCCGGCCGGTCCAGCTGCCGAAGTCGATCTCGTTCAGCTCGTGGGCCACGACGACCTCGAGCCCGAGCCGGGCAGCGATCGGCGCTGCGGTCTCGAGCGCGCGGTCCATGGGGCTGCTGTAGAGCGCGCCGATCGAGCCGCCGTCCAGACGTTGCGCCAGGATCTCCGCCTGCCGTAGGCCTGCCGCGCTGAGGTGGACGCCCGGCGCCCGGCCGGTGATCGTCTGCCCCAGCAGGTCGTGGGCAGCGTGCCGGATCCAGCCGAGCGTGATCATTTCCGTGCTTGTAGCGGCCGCCGGCGCGGATCGCCAGCGGTGCACCTCGTCCTCACCGTTCCTCGCGGCGGAAGGGCGTCAGCAGCGCCGCCGGTGCTCGCGCCCGGCGCGCCAGCACGCCCATCGCGACGATGGTCGCAAGGAACGGCAGCATCAGGAAGACCTGGTAGGGCACGCCGAGCCCGCCGCTCGACTGCAGGCGCAGCCCCAGCGCATCGAGGGCGCCGAACAGCAGCGCCGCGCCAGCCACCCGCCAGGGGTCCCACTGCCCGAGCACGACCAGCGCGATGCACACCCAGCCGCGACCCGAGATGACGCCGAAGGTGAAGGCGTTGAACTGGGCGAGCGACAGATAGGCGCCGGCCACGCCCATCAGCGCGCCCGAGATCATCAGCGCCTGATAGCGCGTCCAGGCGACGTTGACCCCGGCCGCGACCGCCGCGTGCGGGTTCTCGCCGACCGTGCGCAGGCCGAGCCCCCAGGGCGTCCGATAGAGCACGAAGGCGGCAAGCGGCACCAGCAGGAAGGCGAGGTAGACGAGCGCGAACTGGTCGAACAGCACCGGCCCGAGCCAGGGCAGGTCGGCCAGTCCTGGCACTTTGAGCGTCGCGAACGGCCGGATGTGGGGCGGCTGCGAGGGCTGGCCGAAGATCAGCCGGTAGAAATAGAAGCTGAGCCCGGTGCACAGCATCGTCAGGCCCAGGCCCGAGACGTGCTGGCTGAGGCCGAGGCTCACGGTGAGCCCGCCCAGCAGCAGCCCGAACAGGACGCCCACGGTCGCTGCGGCGGCGATCCCGAGCCAGAGCTCGCCGGTCCACCAGGCGGTCGTGAACCCGACCATGGCGCCCGCCAGCATGATGCCCTCGATCCCGAGGTTGAGCACGCCGCCGCGCTCGGTCAACAACTCGCCCAACGTCGCGAGCAGCAAGGGCGTCGCGACCCGGATCACCGCGGCGAAGAACCCGACCTGCAGGATCTGATCCAGGATCTCGCCGATCAAGAGGCCTCCGCTCAGAGCGCCGCCGGCCGGCGCAGGCGCAGGCGATAGTTGGTGAACAGCAACGCGGTCAGCATGCAGATCAGCGCCGTGCCCTGGATCACGTCGCCGAGGAACACCGGCACCCCGGTCTGCCGGGACATGCTCTCGGCGCCGGTCGCGATCGCGGCGAAGAACAGCGCCGCCGGCACCACCCCCAGCGGATTGAGCGCCGCCAGCATCGCGACCACGATCCCGGTATAGCCGTAGCCCGGCGAGAGGCTGGCCATGACCTGGTAGTGGAGCCCCCCGACCTCGCCGGCGCCGGCCAGCCCCGCAAGCCCGCCCGAGACCGCGGCGGCCAGCAGCATCACCCGGCCGACCGGGATGCCGCCATGCGCGGCCGCGCGTGGGTTGGCGCCGACGGCGCGGATCTGAAAGCCGAGCGTCGTGCGCGTGATCAGGAGCCAGACCGCGAGCGCCGCGGCCGCCGCGAGCAGCACGCCCAGGTGCAGCCGGGTCGCGCGCAGCAGCACCGGGAACTCCGCCTCGATGCGGACGTCGGGCGAATCGGGATAGCCGCTGAGCGGGTCCTTCCACGGCCCGTCCAGCAGTGCCGTCATCGCGTAGAAGATGACGAAGTTGAGCATCAGCGTGGCGACCACCTCGTCGACCTTGAGGCGGACGCGCAGCGCCGCCGGCAGCGCGGCCGTGGCAGCTCCGGCGAGCCCGCCGGCCAGGATCATCGCCGGCACCAGCGACCAGCCGGGCAGCCCCTCGCGGGCGCCGACGAAGGCCGCCGCGATCGCGCCGGCGAGCAGCTGACCCTCGGCGCCGATGTTCCAGAATTTGGCGCGAAACGCGACCGCGACCGCGAGCCCGGTCAGCACCAGCGGCGCCGCCTTGACCACGGTCTCGGCGACGTTGAAGCGGCTGCCGAGCGCGCCTGCGAACAAGGCGCGATAGGCGTCCAGGACGTCGGCGCCGGCGAGCAGGATCAGCGCGCTGCACAACGCCAAAGTAGCGGCGATCGCGAGCAGGGGCAGAGCGATCCCGAGCCAGGCCGAGGCCTCGCCGCGCGGCTCCAGGCTGAGCTGGATCAAGCCGTGCCCTCCGAGCCTGCCATCAAGAGCCCGATCCGGCCGACCTCGGCCTGCGCGACCGGCATGATCTCCAGGATCCGGCCCTCGAACATGACCGCGATCCGGTCCGCGATCTCGAACAGCTCCTCGAGGTCCTCGCTGATCACGATCACCGCCCGGCCGCGCGCTCTGAGCCCGAGCAGCTGATGATGGACGAATTTCTTGGCCGCGACGTCGAGGCCGCGGGTCGGCTGCGCGGCGAGCAGGACCAGCGGCTCGAACGCCAGCTCGCGGGCGAGCAGCGCCTTTTGCAGGTTGCCGCCGGACAGCGTGCCGGTGCGCGCCTCGGGCCCCGCGGCGCGGATCCCGAACTTCTCGATCTGGGCGGCGACGAAGCGCCTGGCCGCGCCATGGTCCAGGAGTTCCCACCGGCTGAACGGCGCTTCGCCGACCCGGGCAAGGATCATGCTGTCGGCGAGCGGCAGCGCGCCGAGCAGGCCGGCGCCGAGCCGGTCCTCGGGCACGTGCGCGATGCCCAAGCGGCGCAACCGGCCCGCGCTCGCGCCGGTCACGGTCTGCCCGGCGACCACGATCCGCCCGGCCGCGGCTTTGAGCGTGCCGCCGATCAGCTCGGCGAGTTCGCGTTGGCCGTTGCCCGCGACGCCGATCACGCCCAGGATCTCGCCGCCCTGGACGCTGAGCGAGACGTCCTTGAGTGCTACCGGGTGCTCGGGCCCGCGGCGCGTGCTGACCGCATCGAGCGCGAGCAGCACCGGCCCGGACCTTGCCGCCGCGCGCACCGGCGGCGTCAGCTCGTGGCCGCACATCAGCTCGGCCAGCCGGCGGGCGGTGACGGTCGCATCGTTGGCGGTCTCGGCGACCACAGCGCCCCGGCGCATGACCACCAGGCGGTCGGTGATCGCGCGGACCTCGTTCAGCTTGTGGCTGATGAAGACGACGCCCACGCCCTCTGCCGCCATGCTGCGGATCGCGGCGAACAGCCCTTCGGTCTCCTGCGGCGTCAGCACCGACGTCGGCTCATCCAGGATCAGGACGCGAGCGCCCCGATAGAGCGCCTTGATGATCTCGAGCCGCTGCTGCTCGCCGACGCTGAGCGTGCCGGCCGGCCGGTCGGGGTCGAGCGGCAGGCCGTAGCGGGCGCTGAGCGCGGCCAGCCGGGCGCGCGCCCCGGCCCGGTCGATCAGCCCGCGCCGCCCCGGCTCGCCGACCATCAGGTTCTCGAGCACGCTGTGCCGGTCGACCAAGTGGAAGTGCTGATGGACCATGCCGATGCCGGCCGCCAGCGCCGCGGCCGGGCTCCGGATCGCGACCGCCCGACCGTCGATCCGGATCTCGCCGGCATCGGCCCGGTAGATGCCGAACAGGATGTTCATCAGCGTGGTCTTGCCGGCGCCGTTCTCGCCGAGCAGCCCCAGGACCTCACGGGCATGGAGGGTGAGGTCGACCGACCGGTTGGCGTGCACCGGCCCGAAGTGCTTGTCGATGCCGCGCAACTCGAGCAGCGGCGGGGCTCCGGTCATCGCCGCCGCTGCCGGCCAGGGCGCTGCCGGCGCCCGGCGCCGAGCCCTGGGCTTAACTCTGGCTTAACCATACGGCCGCAAGCATACCGCCGATGGTCCATGCGACCGTAGGAATCCGCGCCTCGGTCGCTCCTGAGGTCAAATTCCCACGGTCGCATGGACCACCCGAAGAAAGGATTGACGCGCCAAAGATTAACTTTCCGTTAGCGGATCGCCGTCTTGGATGACCGCCTGAGCGCCCGACCCGGTCAACTCGGATGGGCCGCAACGATACGCCAAAAGGCCCTGGGCGCGCGCGAAGGCGCCGATCCGCCGTTCGGCGCCGACCGCGCTACTGCGATTGCGGCGTGCTCTCGTCGACCGGGACCCGGAAGTTGCCGTCCTTGATCTCCTGGGTGCGCTCGGCGACCATGGTCTTGACCTCGGCCGGCAGCTTGCTGTCCCAGGCGTGGAAGGGCGCCAGGTACGAGCCGCCCTTGCCCATGAACGAGAACTGGCCGAAGTCCTGGGAGGTGAACACGCCCGCCTGGACCTGGCTCACGACCTGCTTGACCGTCGGCCACATGTCCCAGACGACGCTCGTGACCACGGTGTCCGGCGCCAGCTCCGACTGATCGGACATGTTGCCGATCGCCGGGATGCCCCGCTCGGCCGCGGCCTCGATGACGCCGAAGCGCTCGGCGTAGATCACGTCGGCCCCGGCCTCGATCTGGGCGATCGCGGCTTCCTTGGCCTTGGGCGGATCGAAGAACGAGCCGATGAACGCGAACTTGCACCTAGCCGCCGGATTGACCTCCTGGGCGCCGGCGCAGAACGCGTTGGACAGGCGATTGACCTCGGGGATCGGCATCGCCGCGACCACGCCGACGACGTTCGACCTGGTGAGCTTGCCCGCGATCATGCCCGCGAGATAGGCGGGCTCGTGGATCCAGTTGTCGAACACGGCGAAGTTGGGTTCCGCCGGCCCGATGCCCGAGCCGAACGCGAACGCGACCTCGGGGTAGTCCTGGGCGACCCGGCGGGTGATCCGCTCGGTGCCAAAGGCATCGCCCATGATCAGGCCGTTGCCCTGCTCGGCGTAGCCGCGCACGACGCGGGCAAAGTCGCTGGCGGACACGCTCTCCGACCAGGTGTACTCGATGCCCAGCTCCTCCTTGGCCTTGAGCAGCGCCACGTGAATTTGGTTGACCCAGGGCTCCTCGATCGGGGTCTCGAACACCGCCGCGACCTTGAGCTGGTCCTGGCCCAGCGCGCCGCCGCTCGCGAGCCCGCCGGCCACCGCGAGCGCAACCGCGGCGACCAGGCCCGGCCACGTCTTCCTGCCACCAATCATGATGCCGTCCCTCCGCTGACGTTTCGATCAGGTCCGAATCCGCGCCGCCGGCGCCTGCAGCCGGCGCTGCTGACGGCAGGCCGCCGCTCACGCCTCCTCGGCGATGTCCTCGTTCCAGAGGTCCGGCCGCTCGCGAATGAAGCGTCGCATCAGATCGATGCAGGCCGGATCGTTGATCAGCGCGACCTCGACCCCGCGCTCGGCGAGCAGATCGCAGTTGCCCGCGAACGTCTCCCGCTCGCCCACGACCAGGCGCGGGATGCCGAACTGCAGCACGGCGCCGGTGCACATCATGCACGGACTCAGCGTCGTGTAGAGCACGGTGCTGCGATAGTGCGGCCGGCGCCCGGCGCGCCGCAGGCAGTCCATCTCGCCATGCGCGATCGGATCGCCGTCCTGGACCCTACGGTTGTGGCCCCGGGCCACCAGACGACCGGCCTCGACCAGCACCGACCCGACCGGCACCCCGCCTTCGTCGTAGCCGCGCTGCGCCTCCTCTAGCGCCAGGCGCATGAACTTGTGATCGTCCGCGATCGGCGTGACGAACGGCATCGGGGCCTCTGGTTTCCGTACCCTAGCTGGCGGGGAACTGTACCAGGGTTCAGGGATCAGGCAATTGGCCAACGCTCCGCAGCGGCGCGCCGGCAGGCGGTGATCGTCGCGCTTCCGCCAGGCTCACGTCGCACGCGCTCGCGATGCCCGTGCGCCCCGCTTCCCGCGGGCGCGACGCCAAGCAGCCGGCTCACCTCGCACGCACTCGCGATGCCCGTGCCGCCGCATCGGTTGCCAGTGTGGCGCGCCCGTGGTTCCCGTTCGCGCCGCACATGGAGATGCGTTGGGCTGCCGGGTGGCTGCGTGAGGCTCGCGAGCCTATGCTCCGGGTGCGGCCCGCTCACGGCCCGCTTACGCGATGGTGAACGGCGGTGGGCTGGCATCGGCGCGTGGTCGCCCCCAAGTTCCGATCGCGGGTCCTGCCCAAGCGGCGGCCCGGCAGCATGACGGGAGCGAGACGATGCTTGCACGACGTCAGTTCGCGATCCTGGCGGCCACGACCGCCTTATCGGGAGCAGGTTTGATGCGCTGGTTGGGACAGGACGCCCGGGCCGAGACCGAAGGCCATTTCGAGGTTGCGCACACCGACGACGAATGGCGCCAGCTGCTGACGCCGGAGCAGTACGAGGTGCTCCGCGACCACGGCACCGAGGCGGCCGGCACCAGCCCCCTGAACCATGAGAAGCGCGCCGGCACCTTCGTCTGCGCCGGCTGCGAGCTGCCGCTCTACTCCTCGGAAACCAAGTACGAGAGCGGCACCGGCTGGCCGAGCTTCTGGCAGCCGCTCGACAACGCGATCGGGACCTCGGAGGACAGCAGCCTGTTCTTCACCCGGACCGAAGTCCACTGCCGGCGCTGCGGCGGCCATCTCGGCCACGTGTTCGAGGACGGCCCGCCGCCGACCGGCCTGCGCTATTGCATGAACGGCGTTGCGATGAAGTTCGTGCCCGAGGGCACCAAGCTCCCGGGCAACGCGTGATGCGCCGCCATCTCGCGCCGGCGCTGGCGCTAGCCGCGATCGCGCTCGGTGCGACGGCTGCGGCCGAAGACAAGGCCGCACTGCCGGCCGCCGGGCAGACCGCGGTCGCGACCTTCGCCGGCGGCTGCTTCTGGTGCATGGAGCCGCCGTTCGACAAGCTGGACGGCGTGCTCAGCACGATCTCGGGCTACACCGGCGGCAGCAAGGTCGACCCGACCTATCACGAAGTCTCGGACGGCGGCACCGGCCACGCCGAGGCGGTCGAGGTCACCTACGACCCGAGCAAGGTCACCTACCAGGAGCTGCTCGACGTTTTTTGGCACAACGTCGATCCGCTCGATGCCGGCGGCCAGTTCTGCGATCGCGGTAGCCAGTACCGGACCGCGATCTTCGTCCATGGCGACGAGCAGAAGCGCCAAGCGCTGGCATCTGAGCAGGCGCTGGTCGACGGCAAGCGCTTCGAGCAGCCGATCGCGACCGAGATCGTCCCGGCGGGCCCGTTCTACGCCGCTGAGGACTACCACCAGGATTATTATCAAACGAACCCGGTCCGGTACAAATTCTACCGCTGGAACTGCGGCCGCGATCAGCGCCTGGCCGAGCTCTGGGGCGAGGCGCCGACCCACTGACCTGGTGTGCCGGCTCAGGCGGCGGGGGTCGGCGGCTTGACCAGATCGAGCCCGGTCTGGGCGATCGCGGCGGCTGGCGCGCTGCGATCGCCGGCGACCGTCACGGTCGGCAGGGCGAACTCGATGCCGTTGGCATCGAACGCCTTCTTGATCATCGCGTAGGCGCGCCGGCGGATCACGAACTGCTCGCCGGGCTTGGTCATCATCTTCATCCGCAGCTGGACCGCGAAATCGCCGAACTGCTCGACCCCTTGCATCTTCAGGGTCTCGATGATGTGCGGCCCGAATTCCGGATCGGCCTGCAGCTGCTTGCCGATCTCCTTGACGAGCCGCTTGGCCTTGTCGAGGTCGGTATCGTAGGGGACGCTGACCGTGACCTTGTCGATTACCCAGTCGCGGCTCATGTTCTCGACCGCGCCCAGCTCCCCGAACGGCACGGTATAGAGGTAGCCGCGGTGGTGGCGGAGCTTGATCGAGCGCAGCGAGAACGATTCGACCGTGCCCTTGTAGCTGCCGCTGATGATGTACTCGCCGACCCGGAACGCGTCATCGAGCAGGTAGAACATGCCGCTGATGATGTCCTTGACCAGGGTCTGGGCACCGAAGCCGATCGCGACCCCGACCACGCCGGCACCGGCGATCAGGGGCCCGATCTCGATCCCGAGGGCTGAGAGCGCCATCAGGGCGGCCATCACGACCAGGATCACGAGCAGGATGTTCTTGAGGATCGGCAGCAGCGTGCGCAGCCGCGCCCGCCGGCGCCCCTCCTCGCCCTCCGTCTGGCCGGCCTCGGTGGCTTCGGCGAGCCGGAGGTCGATCCAGGCGCCGACCAGATGCCAGACGACGTCCGCGATCAGCAGGATCACGACCGCGTTGATCACGCCGCGCAGGATCCGGGTCGCGAGCGTGTCGCGCATCGTCATCTCGACCAGATCGAGGCCGAGCAGCCAGGCGATCAGATAGGCGCCGCCGATCAGGAGCCCGGCCCTGAGCGCGCGCTCGAGCGTGACCGCGACCGGCGAGGGCAGGGCCTCGGCAGCCGCGCTGCTGCCGGCCGGTCGCAGCAGGTGCTCCACGGCCAGATCGACGCCGCGGATCACTATCGGCAGCAGCAGCAGGACCACGCCGACGTAAAACGGCGCCGGCGAGCCGGTGAACAGCAGCAGCCAGATCACCACCAGGTAGAGCGAGAGCAGCCAGATCCCGAGCCGGTGCCGCTGCGGGCCGCTCGGCTCGCCGGTCGCCGGCTCCGGATGCCGCCAGACCGTGTACAGTGCCAGCCCGACCAGCACGACGCCGCAGGCGAGCCCGACCAGATAGCGGGCGGATGGGTCGACGCCGAGGCGCTCGAGCGCCGACAGCGTCATCCTGACGAAGAAGAACGAGCCGACCAGGACCGCCGACCAGACGAACCAGAAGCGGGCGCTCGCGGTCGCCATCGGCATCACCCGGAAGCGCTCGGCGCCGGGCGCCAGCAGGATGCGACCGAGCACGAGCGTCAGGCGGACCAGCAGGAACACGAGCAGGTAGCCGAGCACGATGTGCTTGTGCAGCGGCGGCCAGTCGAGCAGCAGGAAGGCGCCGATGCTGCCGGTCGCAAACGCGAGCAGCACGAGCAGGCCGTAGGCCGTCCGCAGGCCGAACACGCGCAGGCGATCGTCCGCGGTCTCGAGCGGCCAGGTGGCCATCCGTGCGCGAAGGTCGCTGGTCGCCCACCAGAACAGCCATTCGAGCCCAAAACCCAGACCGATGAAGACCCCGAGCAGCAGGATCACCCGGGGCCCGCCCGCCTGCTGGCGCTCGGCGGCAAGCCGGGCCCACGCGTTCTGGAGCTCGCCGGGCAGGGCCGGCACCGCCGCCGCCAGCTGGCGCAGGAAGGCGCGCATGGTGTCGAGCTGGCCGACCATCATCATCTGCGCGCTCGCCGGCTCGCTGGCCGGCTCGTTCGCGTCGGGCGGCGCCGCTTCGGCCTGCGCCTGCAGCCACGCCTGGATGCCGGGGTCGCGCATCAGCTCGGCGAGCGTGCGCAGCTGCTCGGGGCTCGGCTCCGCCGGTTGCGCGAGGACCGGCCCGGCGAGCAGCAGGCCCGTGAGCGCGGCAAGCGCGAACAGCAGTCGGCGCATGGCTCCTCCTCCGCCAACCGGGACCTTGGCCACTATCCTCACCGGAGCGCCATCGGTCGCCCGCGCACTCTAATCAATCAGCCAGCAGAGTGACACCCGCAGCCCGCGGGGATATGCTCGCCCCATGCGCCGCTTTCGCATGCGAGGCGGTCTTCTGGCGATCGTCGTCCTTTTCCTGGGCGCGGCGCCTCGCCGGGCGATCCCGGCGGCGGACATTCGATGCCGTTCGAGGTTGGGCAGGGCCTGCAGAAAGGACACGCCATGACGACGCTCTCTCGACGCCAGCTGATCGCGGCGGCGACCCTCCTCGTTGCCGCGCCCCGCGCACAAGCGGCAGGGCCGGCGCTTGAGATCTGGAAGAATTGGGGTTGCGGCTGCTGCTCCGCCTGGGCCAGGCACTTCGAGGCGGCAGGCTTCGCCATCGTGATGCATGAGGTCGACGACGTGACGCCGGTGCGGGCCGCGGCGGGCGTGCCCGCCGATCTCGCCGGCTGTCACACGGCCAAGGTGGCGGGCTACGTGGTCGAGGGTCACGTTCCGGTTGCTGCCGTGCGGCGCCTGCTCGCCGAGCGGCCGGCGATAGCGGGCCTTGCAGTCCCGGGCATGCCGGCCGGCGCGCCGGGTATGGAGATCGCAGGCCAGCCAGCCGAGCCCTTCAAGGTCGTCGCCTTTGCGGGTGACGGCTCCCGCTATGTCTTCGGGTAGCCGCAACCGCCGCCCAAGTTTTTTCACGTCCGGGCCTGCGACCGGCCGAGCGACCAGTGTTCCCAGATCGCGACCACGACCAGCACGAGCGTCGCGCCGCCCGCTGTGACCAGAGGCGAGGCGCTCGGGGCCAGCGGTGCGAGCAGCGCGAGCAGCGCGAGGCCACCTAGGTGCGACAGCGGCAGGTGCTCGCCGGTCGCCCCCTTGAACAGGAGGTTGCCGACGAGATAGAGCGCCGGGCCACCGAGCACCGCGGCGATCGTCGTCGGATCAGCGTGGCCGGTCGGGTGGGCGAGCACGAGCTCGTCCGCGACCGCGCTGACGATGATGCCGGCCACGATCGGCAGATGCAGGTAGGTGTAGGCGAGGCGGGCGAGCCGGCCGGGATCATCGAGGCTGGCGATCAGGCGCGAGCCGCGCCGGGCGCCGATGTGGAAGTAGATCCACCACATCGCGACGCTGCCGACGAAGGCGACCAGGAAGGCCGCGACCGTTGCCGGCGTCCACGCCAGCTCGCCGAAGGTGACGCCGGTGACCAGGATCGATTCGCCAAGCGCAATGATGATGAACAGGCCGCAGCGCTCGGCGATATGGCCGCCCTCGACGTCCCAGTCGGCGGTCCTGGAGCGGCCGAGACGCGGGGTCCAGAAGCCGACCGAGGGCGACAGATATTCAATGAACAGCGCGATCGCCCAGAGGCCGAGGCGGGTATGGTGGTCGGCAAAGCCGCCCGCGATCCAGAGCACGCCGGATAAGGAGAGCCAGATCGTGATGCGCTGAAAATTGCGCCGGTTGCCAGGGCTGTCGGCGCCAAGCGCCCAGAGCGTGAACAGGCTGCGCCCGACCTGCATCGCGACATACGCCGCGGCGAACGTGAGGCCATGCGATTCGAAGGCCGCCGGCAGCGAGGTCGAGAGCACGAGGCCCGCGAGCATCAGCACGAACAGCATCAGCCGGACCGAGGTCCGCTCCGGGTCGAGCCAGTTGGTGACCCAGGCGGTGAAGATCCAGATCCACCAGACGGCCATCAGCAGCAGCGTCGTCTCGATCACCCCGAGCACCGAGAGATGCTCGATCAGCAGGTGCGAGAGGCGGGTCACGGCGAACACGAAGATCAGGTCGAAAAACAGCTCGACGAAGGTCACCCGGCCATTCTCGTGGCCGCTCCTCGGGCGCAGCGCGCTGCGCCGCACGACGTCCTCCGCCATCCGATCCCCCGTCCTCAGCTCCCTTCCGACATAGCCGAGGAGGGTCGGCAGCGCACCTGCTCGATCGGCAGGCAAGCCGCCGGCATCGGCACTCTACGCCGCGGCGTCTCGGGCTCGGGTCAGGTCTGGGAACGATTGCCGGATATCGATCCGCTTCGGGCGAGCACGTCGATCATTCCGCTTGCTCGCCGCCCTTGGGGCCCCAGAAGATGACCCAGGTCGCAAAGTCGGCGGAAAAATCCTCGAAGCGATGGATGAAGCCCGCGGGCGCGAAGATCGCATCGCCCGGGCCGAACGGGCGGCGCTCGAGCGATTCTTCCTCGGTGCCGAGAGCGAACGTGCCGCGGCCCGAGGCGACGATATAAATCTCGTCCTGGTCGTGCGGGGTCTGCGGGTCGCGGCCTCTGGGCGCGTAGCAGCGGAGCGTCATCGTGCCATGGCGCAGCAGCAGCGCCGAGCGGGCGCCGTCTGGGATCGGCGCGGCCTTGGCCGCGGCCAGCGTGACCAGCCAGTCCATCGTCTCGCCCTCCGCTTCAGAGCCTGGTCGCGTACTCCTGGTTCTTGGCCTTGAGCTTGGCATCGGTGCCGAAGAACGAGTGTCGGCTCATGTCCGGCGAGTAGCGGCTGGCCGGCGGCTGGCGCCCGAGCGCTTCCGCCATCGCGCGGATATGGTGCGGGCCGGCGCCGCAGCAGACGCCGAGGTAGCGGATACCGAGGGCGTAGGCGGTCTGGGCGAACTCGCCGATCTCGTAGCGGTTGCAGGTGAACGGGTCGAGCGCGACCGGGAACGGCCGGTCCTCGGGCAGGCAGTCGCAGCCGGGATCGCGCAGCGACTGGAAGGTCGGCTGCGCCGGCGTGGTCCGGTACGGCACCGGCAGCGCCGCCACGTGACCGGCGACCGCGGCGCGGATCTGCCGGAGCGCCGGCAGCATCGTCAGCGGCCCCCGCGAGCAGTTGAGCCCGACGACGTGGGCGCCGGCGTCTTCCAGCCGCTTGCACGCCTCGACCACGCCCATGCCATCCTGCATCAGGCCCTCCTGGTGCATCGCCAGCGTCATCACGGCGGGCTTGCCCGAGGCCTTGATCGCGTCCAGCGCCATCAGCGTCTCGCCGAGCCAGCTGTAGGTCTCGCCGATGATGAAGTCGACGCCCGCCTCGAGCGCCCAGCCGACCTGCTCCTCGAACGAGCGGCGGACGAAGCGGAACAATTCCGCGTCGTCCGGGTCGTAGACGTTGGTGTTCGAGAGATTGCCCGCGAGCAGGCAGCCGCTCTCGTCGGCGACCTCCTTGGCGATCTGGAGCGCCTGGCGGTTCAGCGGCTCGAGGATCTCCTCCTTGCCGATCACCTTCAGCTTCTCGCGGTGGCCGTAGTAGGTGAACGCCTCGACCACGTCCGAGCCCGCGCGCACGAACTCGCGGTGCAATTGGCGTACGGCATCCGGCGCATCGAGCACGACCTCGGGCACGTACGGGCCGGCCTGCAGCCAGCCGCGCCGCTCGAGCTCGAACAGATAGCCCTCGGCGCAGATCACCGGCCCCGCCGCCAACCGCTCCAAGAGCCCCGGACCCCGCGACCCGCTCTGCTTCGCCATGACGCCTGCTCCTCGCCGGTTTTGCGCCCGCAAGCGTGCTCGGCGGCTAGGCGCCCGTCAACCCGCGGATGCGACGCCCGCTTGCCGAAATCGGTCAAGCGCCAGCCGGTCAGCGCCAGTAGCGGCGGACCCCGGCGGCGAGCGTGCGGGCAACGCGGGTTGCCTGTCGGCGGGCGGCTCCGATCTCGCCGAGGTCGTCCCAGGCCGGCGCGACCCGGAACGGGTCCACCAGCCGGCCCGCGGCGCTGGCGCGGGCACCGACCTCTGCCATCTCGGCCGGCGTCAGCTCGAAGTCGAAGACCTCAAGATTGGTTCTGGCATGCGCCTCGCGCGCGGAGCCCGGGATCGCGATGATGCCGTCCTGCTGGAGCAGCCAGCGGAGCGCCACCTGACCGGCGCTCTTGCCGTAGCGCTCGCCGATCGCGCCAACGTGCCGGTCCTTGAACACGCGGCCCTTGGCAAGTGGGGCATAGGCGATCAGCGCCATGCCGGCCGCGCGCGTGGCCTCGAGGACCCGCCGCTGGCCGAGATAGGGATGATACTCGACCTGATTGACCAGCAGCGGCTCGCTGCTCAGCGCCTGGGCTTCCTCGAGCAGCGCCACGGTGAAGTTGCTGACGCCGATGTGCCTGGTGAGCTTGCGCCGTTTGACCTCGTTCAAGGCCCCGATCGTTTCACGCAATGGGATGGTCGGGCTCGGCCAGTGCAGCAGCAGCAGGTCGGGCTCGCTGCCGAGCCGGCGCAGGCTCTCGTCGACCGCGCGCTGCAGGTCGCCTGCCCGCGACCGGCCGGGCGCGATCTTGGTCGTGACCCAGATGTCGACGCGCGGCACCGCCGAAGCGCGGATCGCCTCGCCGACGGCCTCCTCGTTGCGATAGCTCTGCGCGGTATCAATCAGCCGGTAGCCGATCCCGAGCGCATAGCTCACCATCCGCCGCGTGCCCTCGTCGCCGAGCCCGGCGGTGCCCAGCCCGAGCGCCGGAAGCTGCGCGTCCCGGACCGCCACCATCGTCATCGATTGCTCTCGCTGCGCAATTCCTGTCGACGCGCCAGCGCCACCGCACCTTTCTGCCGCCCGGACCCCCTGTGCGTCGATCGGTTCGGGCGCGTGCACGCGATACCAGCTCGCATCCGGCTCGCCCCGGCAACCTCGGCGAGCGCCTCGTCCAGCCCGCGCCGAATGCTCTCCGCACGTCGCGATTGGTTGTGCCGAGGCATAGATTTCCACATGCGTGCATGTTCTGCAACGGTGACTGCAGCGCTAGCCCGCTTTCCGGTTGAACGTGGTGGACGCCTGCCGATGCGGCCTCGACGGGACGATGGGATTCGCCTAATGGTAGGCGGGCAGAGAGTTCGCCAGGGTCAAGAATTCGGGACAGGCGACGGTGGCGATCCTGAATTGGCTGCAGAGCTATTGGGGCGTGTTTGTCGGTCTCGGGCTGCTGATCGGAGTCGCCCAGTATCTCGACGGCATATTGAAGGGGCACGCGGAGGCGCGCGTGCTGGTCGCCCGGTGGTTGGTGGTGCCAAGCTATCACGACGCCTATCGCGACTGGCTCGGCCGCCAGCTAGACCGGCTCGACCTCTGGATGGGTGGCCTATGGTCATGGACCGCTCTCGCCCGCTGCCTGGCGATCGCTTTCATCTACCCTATTGCTTTCTTGCTGCTCACCTACGGGCTGGGTGGGCCAGGCACGGTGGGTAGAAGTGAGATCTTGCCGAGCATTGGCGGCTGGCACCAGCCAACCCTGGGTTTCGGGTTATTACTCGTCATAGTCGTGCTCGGGCTGGTCCTTGCTTCCTCAGAACGCATCGATCGCTATCTACTCGCGGTGATCGACGACCAACTCGCGCGCCGCGGTGTGGTGGAACTCAGCGCCGCGGGCTCAGTGGTTCTATCGCCTCGGCGGGGCCAGCGCGGCGATAAGCCTCGAAATCGCCATCGCCTTCTATGCTGGACCTTCCCTAACCGTGTCCGTCGCCGCAAGCTTCGTCATGGTGTTCGTCGCGGCTGTAGGTTGCGCCGCAGCCGGATTGGTGATGCTAGCCGCGACCATTGCCGTAGTCGGAGCCATAAGTGCAGCCGTAATCGCCGAAATCGCAGCCGGAACGCTAGCCCTAGCTCAGGTCGGGGCGCTAGCCGGCGCCGGCGTCTTCTCCATAGCGCTAGCTGCAGCCGGAGCCGAATTCCTGGCTTTCGCCGGTGTCGAAATGATGCTTGCGGGTGCAGTCGGAATGGTGATCGGACTTCTGGTGACCACTTGGAGCCATGGTTTCATTGCTCCCCTTCGCTTGGTCCTGCTGATCGTCTTCATCCTGCCGATCGCCAACGCACTTCTGGATTGGCCCTCATGGGCCATCAGTCGCTGGCTGGGGCGCGACCTGCACAATTCCATGCACGACCGGCCGCGACCCCTAACGCGACTGCTTTACCGACTTTTTCCGCGGGCCTGGAAGTCAGTGTCGTTCATCGTGCACGTTATGATCGATCTCGGCGCGGCGATGGTGCTCCTGGTCGGTCTCGCAGTTCTGCTAGCGTTCCTGATCGAAGCATTCAACGACCTCATCGCAGCAACCGGCGGCGACCCGCCGCTCGCTTTACATGGCTTTCTCACGAGCGCGGTGCAGCGGCCGTGGCCGGACGGCGCGTGGGCTTTTTCGATGCTGCTGACCACATTGATCCCGACTGCGTTGCACGCGGGCGCCGCGATCCTGATGCTGTTGCTCCTGCCCATGCAACCGCTGGGCTGGCGAGAGTGGCTAGCCAAGGGCCTCGCCGCTCAGGATGACAGCGCGCGCGCCTGGGCTTGTACGCTGGCGAGCTGGCTGGCCATCCTGACGCCACTGCTCGCCGGCACGATGGTGATCGGGCTCGGCTACGCTCTTGTCTGGCTGATCGGATCGGTCTGGCAGCCAGTGGCGAGCCTTCTTCTGGAGGCGGCGCTGTTCGGCATGCGCCGGGCCGACCATCTCGCGTTTGGGCTCAGTACCACCGGCGCGAGTGGGGATTGATCCCGGGCCGTGCCGCTTGTCACCGGAACGGGCGGGTCGCATAGTTGGGGCCATGGTCGCCGTCAGCGAGCTTCCGAGAACCTTCAACCAGCGGCATCTGCTCGGCATCGAGGGGCTGGCGCCCTGGGAGATCCAGCATCTGTTGGACCGGGCGGATGCCTACGTCGCCCATGGCCGGCAGGCGGACAAGAAGCTCGCCCTGATGCGCGGGCTGACCCAGATCAACCTGTTCTTCGAGAGTTCGACCCGGACCCGGACCTCGTTCGAGCTGGCCGGCAAGCGGCTCGGGGCGGACGTCGTCAACATGTCGGTTGGCTCCTCGTCGATCAAGAAGGGCGAGACGCTGATCGACACCGCGATGACCTTGAACGCGATGCATCCCGA
The DNA here is from genome assembly GCA_963840925.1 of uncultured Alphaproteobacteria bacterium. Classification (GTDB taxonomy): domain Bacteria; phylum Pseudomonadota; class Alphaproteobacteria; order Geminicoccales; family Geminicoccaceae; genus DATAOG01. The sequence continues at coordinate 6,572 of CAWJAY010000029.1, read as the reverse complement.
CGTGCTGGTCGCGCGCCATCAGCACAGCGGCGCGGTCGCGCTGCTTGCGCGCCACGTCAACTGCGCCGTGATCAATGCCGGCGACGGCAGCCACGAGCACCCGACGCAGGCGCTGCTCGATGCGCTGACGATCCGCCGCCGCAAGGGCCGGATCGAGGGCCTCGTGGTCGCGATCTGCGGCGATATCCTCCATTCCCGGGTCGCCCGGTCCAACCTCTTGCTGCTGATCGCGATGGGCGCGCGGGTGCGCCTCGTCGCGCCCAAGACGCTGCTGCCGTCTGCGGTCGAGCGCTACGGCGTCGAGGTGTTCCACGACATGGGGCGCGGGCTCGATGGCGCCGACATCGTGATGATGCTCCGGCTCCAGACCGAGCGCATGCAGGGCAGCTTCGTGCCCTCGGTGCGCGAGTACTTCCATCTGTTCGGGCTGACCTACGAGAAGCTCGCGCACGCGCGCGCCGATGCCCTGATCATGCATCCGGGGCCGATGAACCGCGGGGTCGAGATCGACGGCACGGTCGCGGATGACATCAACCGTAGCGCGATCCTGGACCAGGTCGAGCTCGGGGTGGCGGTCCGGATGGCCTGCCTCGAGGTCCTGACCCGGGAGCTGCGCGCGGCGGCATGAGGAGGATCGCGATCACCGGCGCCCGGCTGCTCGATCCGGCGAGCGGCCTGGATGCGCCGGGCGGCCTGCTGATCGAGGGCGAGCGGATTGCCGATCTCGGCCCCCGGCTGTTCGCGGCGGGGCTGCCCGAAGATGCCGAGGTGATCGAGGCGGCCGATGCGTGCCTCGCGCCGGGTCTGGTCGACATGCGGGTCCAACTCGGCGAGCCCGGCGCCGAGCACAAGGAAACCTTCGCGAGCGGCACCGCGGCCGCTGCTGCCGGCGGGGTCACGAGCCTCGCCTGCCTGCCCAACACCGACCCGGTGATCGACGACCCGGCGATGGTCGAGTTCGTCGCCCGGCGGGCGCGCCGGCTGAAGCGGGCCAAGGTCTATCCGTACGGCGCGCTGACCAAGGGCTGCGAGGGCCGCCAGCTGGCTGAGATGGGCCTGTTGATGGAGGCGGGCGCGGTCGGCTTCACCGACGGCCACGTTGCGCTCGCCGACAGCCTGGTGATGCGCCGGGCGCTCGATTATCTCTCGGTGCTCGGCGGCCGGCTGATCCAGCATCCGGAGGACCCGGCGCTCGCCGGCAGCGGCGTCATGAACGAGGGCGAGATCGCGACCCGGCTGGGCCTCGCCGGCATCCCGGCGGTCGCCGAGGTGATCCTGGTCGAGCGCGATCTGCGCCTGGTCGAGCTGACCGGCGCACACTACCACGTCGCCCACATCTCGACCGCGGCCGCGATCGAGGCGGTCCGGCGCGCCAAGGCGCTGGGCCTGCCGGTGACCGCCGAGGCGGCGCCGGTCCATTTCGCGCTGAACGAGCTCGAGGTCGAGGGCTATCGCACGTTTGCCAAGGTCTCGCCGCCGTTGCGCGCGGAAGACGACCGGCGCGCGGTGGTCGCGGGCCTGGCCGACGGCACGATCGACGTGATCGCGAGCGACCATTGGCCCCAGGACCAGGACAGCAAGCGGCTGCCGTTCGCCCAGGCGGAGTTCGGCGCGCTCGGCCTCGAGACGCTGCTGCCGGTTTCACTCCAGCTGGTCCAGACCGGCGCGCTCGGCCTGCTCGACCTGCTGGCCAAGCTCACGCACAGGCCCGCCGGACTGCTCGGCATCGAGGCCGGCCAGCTCCGCAAAGGCGGCCCCGCCGACCTCGTGCTGTTCGACCCCGAGGCGCCGGCCCGGATCCGCGAGGACGGCCTGCACAGCCTGTCCAAGAACACGCCCTTCGAAGGCCGCCTGGTCCAGGGCAAGGTTCTACGTACGCTGGTCGACGGCCGCACGATCTACCAGGCCGGCAACTGACGGGCACTCCTTCGGCGGCGGGGCCGGCACGTCGTTTGCCTGCGGCGCGCCGCGGCGCTATATACGGGGCACGTGCGCGCGTAGCTCAGCCGGATAGAGCGCTTGCCTCCGGAGCAAGAGGTCGTGGGTTCGAGTCCCGCCGTGCGCACCACTCCCTCACATGATCCAGCTCCCTGCGCGACGGCCCACCACCGGGGATTACGTTTGACGTAACTATAGTTACGCGCTACATAACTGCATGATCCGATCCTTCCGGGACCGGTGCACGGTTGGACTATTCGAGGGGCATTTCGTCAAAGGCATCGACTCGAGGATCGTCAGGCCTGCGCAGCGGAAGCTCAGGATGATCCATGCGGCGCAGGGTCTGGCCGAACTCGCGGCCGTGCCGGGCAATCGCCTCGAAGCGCTGCAGCGGGACCGGAAAGGCCAGCACAGCATCCGGGTCAACGATCAATGGCGTCTGTGCTTTGTCTGGCGCGACGGCGATGCTTACGAGGTCGAGTTCACCGACTATCACTGAGGAAGAGGAGCTTTGGGCATTCCAATCGAGGACGTGGTCGCTGGCCGGGTTGAGGTCGCTGACCTCGTCGACCCTGCGGTCGGGCGGCTGCCGCCGTTACATCCCGGCGAGATCCTGCGCGAGGAATTTCTCGATCCGCACGCCATGTCGGCCTACGCGCTTGCCAAGGCGCTCAATGTACCTGTCAATCGGATCACTGCGATCATGGCGGGCGAGCGCGCGATCAGCGCCGATACTGCGCTTCGCTTGGCTCGCTTCTTTGACACGACGCCGGAATTCTGGATCAACCTGCAGGGAGCCCATGACATCGAGGTGGCGCGCCTTCAGCACGGCAGCCGAATCGATACTGAAGTCAGCGTACGCGGAACAGCAGATCTGGCTCCGCTTTATTAGTCCAAAATACCCAAGCGACGCAGGTTCCATGAGTTCATAAGTGGTACTTATGCTTCATCCCATAGGCTTCCTGAAACGGAAATGGGGAGCATAATATTAGCTGTATTTAATCCGAGACCAGCCGTACCGTCTGGCACGCTACCGCATATCCAAAGCTGCGCGTAGAGGACGCCGCGGCGCTTCAGCTCGCCTTAAGTACGTTCTTTACGGCGATCGTCGATCGGTCCTGGTCGGCTGCCTTGGGCATTGGTTCTGCCCTTCAAAGGGCGAGATAGCGTGGCGCGAGGACCGCCGGCGCAGGCCCAACGGGGTGCAGTTCATGAGGGCGGCCAGCGCGCTCGCCGGGCATCCGGTGAGCCGACAGCGGGCCGATATTGGCAGCGGTAGTTGACATTGGTCACATTCGAGGGTCCCCTAATCCGGGATTTGCCAGATGGTCGCCTCTTCTCGGTCGAGGATGTGCCATTGCGCTGCATCCGGCAAGCCTCTCAGGTCTCGAACCACATTCTGACACCGCATAGACCCGCGTCATAAGCCTCCCGCCCCATCTTGTGGTCACGTTCGGCGGCTCTGGGTCTTGGTCGTGCAAAAACGCCCATCCGAGGAGGGGCGCGGCCGGCTGTCGTGCAGCGACGACCGGAGAATTACGGTTGTTGGACCGGAGGAGCAGAGACCGAGCGTGGTTCGCCGTCTTGGCCTGTCTGACGCCGAGGATGGACGTGACGGCGGCCCGACCTCAGGCCCGGATCGCTGCGATCAGCAGCCTGCTTCCCACCATGTTGATGACGCGCGTGAGATTGTAGGCGAGGACGTGCAGCGCCATCTCGCCCGAGACCCGCGGCAGAGTCTTCATCAAGAAGTGCGCCGCTCCCATGCGCGCCTTGATCGTCCCGAAGGGGTGCTCGACCGTCTCGCGCCGCTCGCGCATGGCCTGCGGGTTCTGGTCGAGCCGGCGCTGCACGGCTTCGAGAATTGGCTCGTGCTCCCAGCGCGTGATCCGGCGCTCTTTGGCTGGCGTGCACTGGCGCTTGATCGGGCAGCTCGGGCAGGCGGTGGTCCAATAACGACGTAGCGTCAGGCCGTTTTCCACGTTGGTGTAGTGGTACTTCAAGGTCGCGCCGGCCGGGCAGCGATAGACGTCTTCCGCCGGTTGGTAGACGAAGTCCTGTTTGCCGAAGCGTCCTTCGGCCTTCGCGCCGGACGTCATCGGCTTGGGCAGCGTCACCGTGATCCCCGCCTGGTCGCAGGCGAGGATCTCCTCGCTGTTGAAGTAGCCGCGATCGGCGACGGCATCGAGCCGCTCCGCGCGGAGAACAGCCTTCGCTTCCTTCGCCATGGCGGCGAGCTGCGAGCGATCCGAACCGACATTGGTCACCTCGTGCGCGACGATCAGATGGTGCGCGGTCTCAACCGCGACCTGCACGTTGTAGCCGACCACGCCGGAGCCGCGCCCGCTCGTCGCCATCGAGCGCGCATCGGGATCGGTGAGCGAGACCTGCTGATCGGGGCTCTCGAGCATCCGCGCCTCGAGGTCTGCGAGCCGTCGCATCTCGTCCCCGAGCTTCGCGATCTTCTCCCTCAGCCGGGTGATCTTGGTCGCCAGCGCCTCGGACGGCTCCTGCCGGTCGGCGGTGTCGAGCTGCTCAAGATAGCGCGCGACGCTCGCCTCGATCTGGGCACGCCGCCGCGCCATCTTGGCGCGCGTGAAGTTCCGGTCGCGGTTGTTCACCGCCTTGAACTTGCTGCCGTCGATCGCAACGCTGGCGCAGGACAAGAGGCCCATCTCGCGGCAGAGCCCGATGAAGCGTGCGCAGACCTTGCGAATGGCGTCGCCATTGTCTTTGCGGAAGTCCGCGATGGTCTTGTGATCGGGGACGAGCCGCCGCGTCAGCCACATCACCTCGACATTGCGTCCGGCCTCCCGCTCCAGCCGTCGACTCGACTGCACCCGGTTCAGGTAGCCGTAGACGTAGAGCTTGAGCAGGACCGAGGGATGATAGGCCGGCCGACCGGTCGCCTCGGGCACGACACCGTCGAACCCGAGTTCCCCCAAGTCGATCGACTCCACGAAGGCGTCGATCACGCGGACGGGGTTGTCCTCGTCGATCCAGTCATCCAGGCATTCGGGAAACAGCGTCGTCTGACTGCGATCTGAACCTTCAACAAAACGCCCCATCCGATTCCCCCGCTACCGTCGAGGGATCCTACCATCCACCGCGTTTTTACACAGCCAGGGTCAATCATGGACACGCCTCGCCCGTCGGGTTGCCATCGATGGTTGCTCGCGGTGCTCATGCCGGGAGCGGCGGCGACTGTGGCCGCAGATCGGCGATCAGCCGCAGGATCTCGGCGAACAGCGCCCTTGGCACTGCAACCTCGGCGAGCTGGAACACGACGTAGCGTCCGTGGCGCACGATCCGGGCACCGATCTTGACCAGCTTCTCGCGCAGCGTGGTCAGCGACCACTGCTGGACCTCCCGAGGCAGCACCAGCGAGCGCAGGAAGTTGGCGAGGTTGTAGGCAAGAGCGTGGAGCTGGAGCCGCACGGCGTTGTGACGGAAGGCATGGCAGGACAGCCGGGTCCAGCGCAGCGCCAGCTTGCCTTCGCTGATCCATTGCTCCGCGGTGCCGCGCCCATTGTAGAACCTGACCACCCGCTCGACAGGCCGCTTCAAGCTGGTGACGATGAAGCCGACGCGCGGATAAAGCTCACCTTGATGCCACTCGACCTTGGCCACCACCCGGCGGGGCTTGGCCCAGCTCTGCGCCTGGTAGCTGAAGCTGGCGAAGAAGGCCTGCGGCTTGTTCGGCGGCCGGCCGACGGGCCGGGTCAGCAAATGCCCGATCCGCTCCTGCAGGACCGAGTTGGCCGGCAGGCGGATGGCGTAGCCGATCTCCTCCGCCTCCAGCAGCTCGTAGAGCTCGGGCTTGGCGAACGCCGCGTCGCCACGGAAGTAGAGGTCGAGGCCGCGCTCTCGGTAGCGGGCGATCACGGGCTCCAGCACAGCGTGCCAGCCTTCGGCGCTGTGCACGTTGCCGGGCCGCAAGACGCACCGCTCAAGATCGCCGAACTGGTTGAACACGAACAGCGGGTGGTAGCAGGTGCAGCCGAAGTGGCCGTTCCAGGCCGAGCCCTCCTGCTCGCCGTGGGTCGGGCTCTCGGAGCTATCCATGTCGAGGATGATGCCGTCCGGCGGGCGACGCGCGTGCACCCGGTCGATCCAGGTGCCGGACAGGTCCGTGAGCGCGGCGAGGTTGGCCTCGGTTGCGAGCCACTCGGTCTCGAACCGGCCCATCTGGCTGGTCGAAGCCGCTGGCCGATCGATACCCGCCCGGCCGACGATCGCTCGCATCATCGGATCGCGGGCCAGCCGCTCGGCGTCGTTGACGTCTTCGTACCCGGCAAGCCGCCCGATACACCGACTGCCGCAGCAGGCCCGGCAGATGGTGCTGGATGTTCCTGCCGCGCCGCCCCTCGCCAAGCGTCGAGACGGCCATCGCGGTCAGGCCAAGGGCGTCGTCCAGCTCGCGATAGGCGAGCAGACCTCCATCGGAGGTGATCCTGCGCACCGTGGAACTCGAGCTTGATACGGCGGTCGAACGCGACCCGAAGAGGCTTGTTCGTTTCACCCGTCGCGTCCGCCATTCCGGGCCCACTCCGTTACCTTATCACGCTGAAATATATACCAAAATCGACGCTCGATGTCGCCAGAATGCGGATTTCATATGGCAAATTCCGGGC
>CAWJAY010000028.1:0-155196 GCA_963840925.1 uncultured Alphaproteobacteria bacterium | reverse complement strand
GAGGTGGTCGGCATCAGGCGGCGAAGTCAAGATCGAGTGGGCGAGCGCTCGAGGGTCTGCCAGCCGTTCGACCCGGGGCATGGTGATCTGACCGGACGCCGGACGGCGCCCGAACAGCATGGCGGCAGTCTGGCACAGGGCAACAGGCACTGCATCTTGATTCTCCGCTTGAACTCCTCGTGCAGGCGCTCGATCGCGTTCGTCGTCCTCGCCGAGCGCCACTGCTCGGCGGTTAGCGCACGAACGTCAACGGCGCTCGCCAGCTTGTTCCAGCTCGTCGCGACCGACAGGCAGCGGAGCTCCAGCTTGCCCAGGACGCTTCGCCGGACTAAGACCTGGGCGGCGGCCTTGGCGTTCATCATGTGGTGAAAATCGGCCTTGATCTCGTCGTGCAGGTGCTTCGGCGCATGGGCGAGCAGATGCGCTCCTTGTGCCGGTGCGGCCTGAACCGGCACATCGTCCCACAGGCTGGCGAGCGCCGCTTCCAGGCCTTTGCCGCCGTCGACGATCACCAATTCGGGTCGGCCGAGCCCACGGCTGGTCAGGTCGTCCAGCATGGCCCGCCACGCGGCCTCGCTTTCGCCACCCATGTTCTTGATGGCGAGCACCACCTTCTGGCCGTCGCGGCGGACACCAGGGCAATCAGCAGCGAGATGGCCGTGGCCTTGCGATCGAGCCGGACCTTGACCACGGTGCCGTCGAGGATCAGCCGCACAATGTCGTCGCCGGCAAGATCACGCTCCTGCCAGGCCTGCCAGGCCGAGCGGGTCTTCTGCCAGGCCCGGCTGACCACGTCCTTGCCCACATGGCCCTCGAACAACCTGGCCAACGCTCGCCGCGCCCGGCGGGTGTTCATGCCGGCGAGGTAGACCTCGGCGATCAAGGCCTCGGCGCGATGGGAGAGCCGCTTGTAAGCGGGCAGCAAGTCGCTCTTCCATTCCTGCTCGCCAGCCTCGTCGCGCAGACGAGCGCGCGGCACCGAGAGCGTCAGCAGGCCGAAGGTGGTGACCAGCTGGCGCGGCCGGTGCCCGTGGCGCCGACCAGTGCAGACCGCTCCTCGCTCGTAACGCCCACGGCCGGCGAGCCTTCCAGCTCCTCCTCCAGCAGCTCCTCGATGAACGAGCGGACCTGACCACGGACCGCCTCCTCCAGACGGATCGAACCAGTCGCTGCTGACGAACGGCGATGGCCCTGCCAGCACGGTTGGCGTAACTTCCTTCATGGCGTGGGTTCCTTCTCGATCTGCCAATCGGAACCTACGCCGCCTCATCCAATTTCCACCAACCTCGCGACACGACCCTCCTAGTGGACGCCGCCACAGTGTGCGCCGCGTACCATCATGAGCACGTTCGAGACGTGACCGCCTCGCGCATCCAGTGCGACGAAATCTGGGCTTTCAGCCACGGCAAGGCGAAGAACGTCCCGACCGCGAAGGCCGCCCGGAGGATGCCGGCGACGTGTGGACTTGGACGGCCCTGGACGCCGACCCGAAGCTGATCGTCTCGTGGCTGGTCGGTGGTCGGGACAGTGGCTATGCGATCGATTCATGGACGATCTGCGCAGCCGGCTGGCAAATCGCGTGCAGCTTACCACCGATGGGCACAAGCGCTTACCTGGAGGCCGTCGAGGGCGCGTTTGGCGGCGATATCGACTACGCGGTCCTGCAAAAGCTCTACGGCACGGCTCAAGAGGCCGCCAAGGGCCGCTACAGCCCGGCCGTCTGCACCGGCACCCGCCGGGAGCAGATCGAGGGTATCCCGCGTCCGAGCACGTCAGCACGAGCTACGTCGAGCGGCAGAACCTCACGATGCGAATGAGCATGCGACGGTTCACCAGGCTGACAAACGCTTTCAGCAAGAAGGTCGAGAACCACTGCCACGCGCTAGCGCTGTACTTCGTCTGGTACAACTTCTGTCGCATCCACAAGACGCTGCGGATGAGCCCGGCCATGGCCGCTGGCGTCTCCGATCGGCTCTGGAGCATGGAGGACATCGCGGCTATAGTCGAGGCTGCCGCGCCAAAGGCGAAGCCGCGCGGCTCCTACAAGCGACGGTCCGCATAGGGAAACAGCCGATGGAGACTTGGCTATGGCTCATCGTGAATACTTGGCTAGCGATCATCGTGCTTTCGACAGCCTTGTATATCTACTTCGTGCCATCGTTATTGGCGAAGACGCGCTACCACCGCAGTTCCACAGCTATCTTTCTGCTTAATACTTTCCTTGGTTGGACTTTCCTTGGCTGGGTCGCGGCGCTGATCTGGGCCGCCATGAAGTCCGAGCATCGGCCGGCACAGGCCGGGATTTCAAACTGAGACACTACCGTCCGTGCTTGCTTGCTGCACCGGACAGGCGCAAAACTCGACCGTCAGCAACCAGCATCTGGGGAATCTCGGCCAATACGCGAGAGGGGCTGAAGAGGGGCGAGGTGGATATCACGGCTTGGCTGCGCGGTTTGGGGCTCGGCCAGTACGAGCAGGTATTCCGCGCCAACGCTATCGGTGCCGATGTGTTGCAGGCGCTCACGGATGAGCACCTCAAGGAACTTGGCCTGCCGCTCGGCCACAGGCTGAAGCTGCTGAACGCCATCGCCGCCCTGCGCACCCGGGCGGCGGAGCAAGGGCCCACTGAACCGATACCGCCCGCGCCCTCGCCTGCAATGCAGGGTGAGCGGCGGCAGGTGGCGGTGCTTTTCGCCGATCTCGCCTGCTATACGGCGCTGAGCAATGAACTCGACGCCGAGGAGCTCCACGCCCTGCTCGGCCGCTTCTTCGACCGCGCCGACAGGATCGTCGAGGAGCATGGCGGCCACATCGACAAGCACATCGGTGACTGCGTCATGGCCGTTTTCGGCGCCCCGGTCGCCCACAGCAGCGATGCCGAGCGCGCCATCCGCGCCGCGCTGGCCATCCGCGACGCCATGCCGGAACTCTCGGCACGGGTCGGCCGTCCGATTGGCGTCCACATCGGCGTCGCTGGCGGCCAAGTGGTGGCTAGCGGCACTGGAAGCGCCAGCCACCGCGAGTACACGGTCACCGGCGACACAGTGAACCTGGCCTCGCGCCTGACCGATGCTGCGGCTTCCGGCGAGATCCTGATCTCGGAGAAGGTCCGGCGCGCCCTGGCCGAGCGGCTCGACTGCGATGAGGCAGAGGCGCTCGCGGTCAAGGGCTTCGCCGAGCCGGTGCGGGCCTGGCGGCTGCGCGGCCTGCGGCCAACGCCCGCCGGCGAGCGCCCGCCCTTCGTCGGTCGGCAGAATGAGCTGCGCCAATTCATGGCGGCGCTGGCGGCCTGCCGCGAGACGGGCCGGGGTCAGGCGATCTACATCCGAGGCGAGGCGGGCATCGGCAAGACGCGCCTGGTGGATGAATTCCAGCGCGCAGCGCGCGAGGCCGGCTTCGCCTGCCACACCGGGCTGGTGCTCGACTTCGGCGCCGGACGGGATGCGATCCGCGCGCTCGTTCGCAGCCTTATCGGCCTCGACCTCGCAACCGATGCGGAAGCCGTCCGCGTGGCGGCGGAGAGGGCGCTCGCCGAGGGCTTGGCGACGCCCGATGATGCCGTCTTTCTCAACGATCTGCTCGACCTGCCGCAGCCGGCCGAGTTGCGAGCCCTCTACGACGCCATGGACAACGCGACGCGCAACCAGAGCAAGCGGCGCACCGTAGCCCGGCTGGTCGAGCGGGCGAGCCAGGTGGCGCCGCGCCTTCTGGTCATCGAGGACGTGCACTGGGCGGACCGGCTGACGCTGGCCCATCTCGCCAAGCTGGCGGCCACGGTGGCGGAGTGGCCCGCGCTCCTGGTTATGACCTCGCGGATCGAGGGCGATCCGCTCGACCCCGAGTGGCGGAGCCGGGTCGCCGGAGCTCCGCTCATGACCATCGAGCTCGGCCCGCTGCGGCGCGAGGAGGCGCTGGCGCTGGCAGGGACCTTCTTCAATACGGTGGACCGGTTCACCGAGCGGTGCGTCGAGCGGGCTGCCGGCAACCCGTTCTTCCTGGAGCAGCTCTTGCGCCATGCCGCGGAGAGCGCCGGGGCCGGCGTGCCGGGCTCGGTGCAGAGCCTGGTCCAGGCGCGCATGGACCAGCTCGAGCCCGGCGACAGGCAGGCGCTGCAGGCCGCATCGATCCTCGGCCAGCAGTTCTCGTTGGATGCGCTGCGGCACCTGATCCAGAGCCCGAGCTATGCCTGCACCGGCCTGATTGCGCATTTCCTGGTCCGGCCGCAGGCCGAGGGCTTCCTGTTCGCCCACGCGCTTACCCGCGATGCGGTGTACGACTCACTTCTCCACGCACGCCGGCGCGCGCTCCACCGGCGCGCGGCGGCGTGGTACGCAGCGGGCGACCCGGCCCTGCACGCCGAGCACCTCGACCGCGCCGCCGATGCGGGGGCGCCCGCGGCCTATCTGCGCGCCGCCGAGGCGCACGCCCGCGCATATCATTACGAGCGCGCGCTCGGGCTGGCCGAGCGCGGTCGGGCGATCGCCGTGGACCCGGCCGACATCTGGGCGCTCACCAGTCTCCAGGGCAGCGTACTGCCCGATCTCGGTCGGATGCCGGAGGCGATGTCTGCGTACGAGGCGGCGCTCGGCGCCGCGAGCGACGACGCCGAGCGCTGCCGGGCCTGGCTCGGGCTCGCGGGGGTCAAGCGGGTGACCGACGACCTCGACGGTGCCTTCGCCGATCTTGCGCGTGCCCAAGCCGCGGCCGAGGCGCTCGGCCTGCTCGGCGAGCGCGCCCGGATCCATTTTCTGCGCGGCAATCTCTTTTTTCCGCGCGGCGACATCGACGGCTGTCTGCGCGAGCACCAGAGCAGCCTGGAGCTTGCCCGTGCGATCGGCTCGCCGGAGCTCGAGGCGCAGGCGCTGGGCGGCCTCGGCGACGCCGAATACGTCCGCGGGCGGATGCTCGCCTCGTACCACCATCTCGCGCGATGTGTCGAACTAGCACGAGCTCAGGGCCTCGGCCGGGTCGAGGTCGCCAACCGCAGCCAGATGGCCCAAGCCGCACTCTATTTCCGACCACTGGGGGAGGCCCTGGATCTCGGTATCGCAGCGGCTCACGCCGCGGCCGAGGTCGGTCATCTGCGCGCCGAGATCAACGCGCGGGCAGCCACCATGCATGGCGCTGGCCGTCATGGGGGAGCCGGCCCGAGCCAAGGAGGAATCGGCGCGATTGCACGACCTGATCGACCGCCTTGGTGCGCGCCGATTTTCCCAGACCCGACTGCTTTATCTGGGAATGGCGCTGCTCTTCGAGGGCGATCGAGCGGAAGCGCTTCCACTGATGCGCGAAGCCCTCAAGATCAGCGAGCAGACCGGCATCACCTTCCGCGGTCCGAATGTCCTTGGCGGACTCGCGCTGGCGCTAACCGACGCGAGCGAGCGGCGCGCCGCCTTGGACCGCGGCGAAGCCATTATCCGCCAGGGCTCGGTCGGCCACAATCCTCTGCGCTTCTATCCCGACGCCATCGATGTCGCTCTGGAACTTGCGGACTGGGACGAGGCCGAGCGATACGCCTTGGCGCTGGCTGAGTTCACGGCCGCCGAGCCGCTGCCCTGGTCCGAGTTCTTCGTCGCACGCGGCCGCGCGTTAGCCGCTTTCGGCCGCGACCGACACGACGAGGCGGCCCTGCGAGAACTCAGGAAGTTGCGCCGAACTGCCCGACAAATGGATTACCGGCTCCCCCTGCCGGCGATCGAACGCGCGCTCGCAACTGCGATTTCTGGGTTGAAAAGTCCGATACCCGTAGCGTCGCTGCCCAACCGGAGCAACAGCGGGGAGAGGAAACCTTAAAACGGCCATTCTGAGCGCCTTCGTGCCCGATCGAGCCGTACGGATGGCCACGGACGCGGCGAGAGTGGCAATTTCCTGTTTAGGTCATCCACCCGCGCCCGCGCCCACTGGTTGCCGCTCTTCGCCGTCAAAGTCTCCGGATCGGAGACAATCCGGCCTTCGAAAGCAACTTGGATACCGAACATCGCGTTACTCCTTGCCCGCCCAAAGCAATTCGCCCGCCGAACAGAAGTCGCGTCGTGGGCAGCCGCACACGCGGGCATACCCCTCGTCTGAAGCAGTATCTTCCTCGAGTTGTCCACCACAGTTTTCGCAGTACAGCTCAGATATTGCACAGTCCTCGCAGAGACGATCATCGTCTATGGTCAAACGGGTCTCGCAGGCCCGACATGCCCGGACAAATCGCCCTCTTTCGTCCTGGACGCGAGGCGGATAGCGGCTAGACATCGTTCAACTCCATACCTTGTCGATTTTCGGGGTTACCAGCTTTCCGGCTGGCGCATCAGGAAACCATTTGAGAACGGCTGCAGTCATGCAGTCCGCCAGCGTAGTTGCGGCCGCCTCGGCTTGATCCTCCGGCACCTCCAACACGATTTCGTCATGCAGGCTCAGGATCATCCGGTTCGGTAGAGCGCGATCGACTTCGATCATCGCCGTCAACAAGATGTCTGCGGCGCTCGCCTGCACGCCGAAGTTGAGCCTTTGCGTGTAGGAGACTTCCCCCGCGGCCTCCCATTCGGGGCGCAAGGGACGGCCGCTGATCGACCAGACGACAGGCTCCTGGCTCATCGCCCGCTGATACGCCGCGACCCCGGGGAACCGGCGCAGGAACGCGTTCTTGGCGGCGCGAGCCGCCTCGACCGTCATCTCGATGCCGTATTCCTTGAACGCGCTCGCGGCCAGCCGGGCGGGGCCAGCACCGTAGGTGATGCCGTAGTTGATGGGCTTGGCCGCCTGCCGGGCGGCGCCGGTGATCTCGGTCTCAGGCACGCCCGCCATCAGCGCGCCGGTGATCCGGTGCACGTCCTGCTCGGCGGCATAGACCGCGCGCAGCGCCTGGCAGCCGGACAGTTCGGCGAGCAGGCGCAGCTCGATCTGGTCCCAGTCGACCCAGACGATCAGCATGCCTTCGGGCGCCTCGATCGCACGCCGGCAGTCGTCCGGCAGCTGCTGAACGTTGGGGTCGCGGCAGGTCAGCCGGCCGGCCTTCGTGGCGCAATGAATGAAGTCGCCGTGGATGCGGCCGGTGACCGGGTGGATCATCGCGAGCAGCGGCTCGCCGAAGGTCGAGAGCCGGTGCCCAGTCCACCGCCAGCGAAGGTAGGGGTGGATCTCGGGGCGATAGGCGAGCTTCTCGAGGATCTCGGCGGTGGTCGACAGCCTGCCGGTCTTGGTGCGGTCGATCCCGTCCTTGACCGCGGTCGGCAGAACGCCCTCGAGCCAGTCGGCGAGCGCCGCTGGATGGGCCGGCGGCTCAATCCCGGTGGCGGTCAGGAATTCGGAGCGGCGCTGCTCTTGTTCGTTTTGCCAGGCAGTGATCGTCGCGCGGTGGACCCCGGCGGTGGACGGTATCCCTTTGAACCGCATGCGCGCCGTCGCCCGGGCGGACGTGCTCTGCAGCTCGAGAGCCGGACGCGAGCGCCGATCGAGCGCCTGATACATGATCCGGCCCGCCTGGTAGCAGACCGCGGCGTCGAGCCCGGCATAGATCTTCTGGGCCGCCGAGAGATACGGCGCCCCCCAGTCCGACGTCTGCTCGGCCTTGCTCAGGTCGACCCCGAGCGCCCGCCGCGCGACCGTAGGCAAGGCCCGCGGCCCAGGCTTGGCCTTGGTGCCGCGAATGCAGCCGTAGACCAGCCCGGCGAGCATCTGCGTGCAGACGACGGTCTCCGGGCCGATCCCGACCGCCTCGAGCATCCCGAGGTCGAAGGCGGCGTTGTGGATCAGCAGCTTGCGCTGCCAGAGCCCGGCCAGCGCGTCGAGCGGGACATAGCGGAGATCGGCCAGCCAGGCCTTGCGGGCCCGCGGATCATAGATCGAGATGATTCGGATCTGGGCGCGCAGCGGGTCGAGCGGGATGCGATCTTTGAGCTGCGGCTGATGTGCGCCGATCCGCCCCTGGGCAGTGATCCGGAGCGGCGGCCGGCGCACCCGGTGCTCGGGCCGCGCCTCGGTCTCGAGATCGATCGCGACCGCCGGCGGCAGGGCCGCGACCACGGCGCGCGCCTGATCGGCGTCGACGATCTCCTCGAGCTCGACCTCGAGCTGATCCAGGAGCGCCTCGCCGGCATCGGTGTCGGCATCGGCGAGCAGGCGTTCGCGGAGCGCGGCCAGATTGGAGCGCAGCAGGAGCGCGTCCTTCTCGGACAGCTGTTCGGTATTGCGCAGTTCGAGGTCGGCGCCGGCGGGCACGAATTCGATGCCGAGCGTGAGCGCGGCCTTGATCATCGTGGTGACCGCGTCCGAGCGCGAGCGCGCGAGCCGGGTGCTGATGTCGATCGCAGCCATCAGCCCTGCCCCTGGAGCTTGCGGTCGACCAGCTTGGCGCGCTTGCGCCTAGGCTTGATCGGCTCGGCAGGAGGCGGTTCGGGAGCAGCCCCCAGACAGCTCGGGCACTCCTCGGGCGCGGTCTCGCCGGGCGGCCGGGCGAACAGCCCGTTGCAGCGGGTGCAGGCGACGAACTCCGCCGCCCCGTTCGGTTGTGCGGACCCGCTCTGCGCCGGGTCTGTATTATGTGCGGATAATGGGGGCGCCGGGGGCTTTGAGGGCACAGGCGTTCCAAGGCCGCCGTTTCCCTCGGGTGCTGCCCCCATTATCTGCCCCCATTCTGGCGCGTCCTCGGATAATGGGGGCACAGAATGGGGGCGCGACGCGGCGGTTTCTGCGGTCTTCGGGGCCGCTCGGCCCTGTTGCCCCCCGCGCCCCCATTCTGGAACGATATACAGGCTCGCCAGCGCAACGGTGATCACGCGTTGCCGCTCAGCCCCGATCGTCGCCTTGGTCGTGTTCTTGCCTTCGTCGGCCAGGGCTAAGTAGCCCAGCCGCGGCGAGCCGCTTCCACAGAGTCCTCGGACTGACCGCAATCGCCTGCCCTTGGTTCGCTGCAAACCGATGGGCGGCGCCGTATGCCGCTTCGGGGTCGAGGTACAAGAAGAGATCATCCGCAGACAGCCAGCCGATCCGGGGGCCGATCGGCTGCCAACGCCCATTCTGCAAATCGGCGCCGGCAGGGGACCACAGCCAACCGAGCTGCTCGGGCTTGCTCGGCGGATTCTCAGGATCGGTGGCACATCCGACATGAGCCTGTTTGGACGCGAGCAGGGCGCCGATGCTGGTGATGAATCGCCGCGCAGGGTCCTCGGCGGCCTGGTGCGCCGCCTGGGCCTCGGCCGAGGCCTGGATCGCGCGCCAGCAGTCTGGCCAGCGATCGAGAGCTCCGGCAAACCCGAGATACAGCTCGAGCGCCGCGCCGAGCTCACCGGCCATCCAGGCGGTCCGACGATGGCCCGCCTCTACCATCGTCCGGAGCTCTGCCGCCCGGCGGCGGAACCAGGCCTGGCAGCCTTCGAGATCGGCCGCGAGCCGGGTGATGTAGGCGCTGAGCGCGCCCGCGAGAGCACCGTTCCGCGCCTGGTCCTGCAGCAGCGTAAGTCGAAGTCTGATCGATGTCGCCGTGGTCGACCTCGAGCACCATCATGCGGGCACGGATCGACTGGCCGCCGGGCGTGTCCTCGCCGGTCGAGAGGAGCGTGCACCGTGGCGGCTTGGTTGGCCGCATCGTACCGTCGGGGCGCAGCCGGCCCCGGCCGGCGCGGTTGCCCTGGGCTCGGATCAGCCGAGCGGCCTCGCGCTGCATACGGGCGACGTCCGACTGCGTCCCCTGTGGCGCGTAGTCGTCGACCACCAGCAGCGCGTCCTTGGCAACAAACGCAGCGGCCTCGAGGGAGTTGGCGGTCGAGTGCCAGCCGATCAAATGCCGGGCGTCCATCGTCGGTGCCCAGTGCTGTTGCGCCAGCGCGGCCAGCTCGCTCTTGAACACGCCGGTCGGACCGGCGAGGTGCATGGTGATGTCGGAGGGGCCGAGCGGCGCCCGATAGATCAACGCGAGCAGCGGCGCCGTGGCCTCGAGGCGAGCCAGCTCGAGCAGCTGCAAGCTGGCCTTGGGGTCGCCCGGCGCCGGCAGCATGAAGCGGCCGAGCTCGCCAGGATCGCATTCGATGTCGGTGCGCAGCCCGTCCGGATCGAGCGCGCCGCCGGCATGTAGATAGACGGGTTGGCCGTCACACTCGCGCCAGCCCACGTGGGTGTAGACGTGTCGTGTCTGGTACGCCGAGCTTAACCATTGGACAGCGAACCGGGTATGGTCCTTGGTGCCGGCGCCCGGGTGCACCAGCGCCCGCCCACCAAGCTCTTTGGTCGCCCACGTCATCGTCGCAAATTCGGTCGCGGCCACCGCGAACCGGCTCGGGCGGCCGTGCAGGGTTGCCTCGATCTCGAACGACCTGGCAGTCTCAGCACCGTCGTCCCGGACCAGATCGCAGACGATCGTCGCGGTGAAGTTGGTCAGCGGAAGCTCGATCACGCCTTGGGCCGTCCCAACGCGCCGCCACAGGCCGCCGGCCTTGTGGAAGTACGGCGCGGTGGAATTTGGTGCCGCCGACTTGCTGGTCTTTGGATCAGGGTGAGCTGCCAACCAAGCCTTCGCGTTTGGGGCTGCTTTGATCAGTTCGAGTAGCTGCTCGGCGGAACCGCCTGCCTCGAGCCAATCGTAAGGGTCGCCTTTGGGCGCCAGGTTCGGCAGCTCGAGCACCCGGACGGATGCCGCTGCCGGCAACAAGTCCGCGGCGATGGCCCTGGCGTGCGCGGCCCCGGCTTCGTCGCGATCGGGAAAGAGGATGACGTCGCGGCCCTTGAAATAGGTCTGGAAGATGGTCGGCGGCCACTTGCCGGCACCACCCGGACTGCAGGTTGCCTCGAGACCGGCATTAACCAACGCCTCCGCCGCCTTCTCGCCCTCCGTGATCAGGAGGGCGCCGCTGCTCGCCAGTAGGCTCGGCAGCCGGTAAGGGACTGACGACGCGCCGTTCAGCCCGCGGATGTAGCCGCCGGTGACCTCGTCCCACGATTCTTGGCTAAATCCCTTCCGCGGACCCCACCGGAGCACCCGGAACAATGGTGTACCGTCAGCAGCGGTGTATACGTACGCGGCAATCGGGTGTTTTGACTGTATGTCGACACCGAGGGACTTGGCCCAGGCGATAGCCTCGATCTCGTCGCACGAATTGCGCTCGGTGATCAGTTTGAGAAGATTGCCGCCGCTGCCCGTTTCGTTGTCATAAAAGAGCCCCGCTTTCGGGCCGTCGACGGTGACCTTAAATGCTCCGCGGCCACCCCAGCGCAGCTCGGTGGAGCCGTCTTTGGCGGTGGTTTCCTGGTCCGGGTCGCCAAGCAAGGAGCGCGCGATCAAATCGGCTGCGGCGGCGAACTCGGGCGGCTGCCGCATGATGCTTACGCGTCCGGGTCGAGGCCGAGCTGGCGGTCGCGGCACGACCGGCAGATCCAGATCCAGCCAGGGATCAGCGCCGCGCACAGATAGAGGTCGCGCGCGGCGCCGCAGCGGCCGCACCAGGCCTCGATCAGCGCGGCTGCAGTCTGCTCGGAGGCGCCGAGCGACGCAGCGATCTCGGCCAAGCTCGCGCCCTCGCGGCGGTTCGCGAGAGCGTACCCCCGCAACCATTCGACGAGAGACGCGGCGGCGCGCTGGTCACCGCGTGGCCCGGCGGGGCGCATTGCTCAACCCCCAGTCCCGGTGCCTGCTTCGATCCAGGCTCGGAGGCCGCTCAAACGATAGCGCACACTCCGCGGCCCGAGGCGCGTAATCGGCGGCCCGGTGCCCTCGCGCGCCCAAGCCTCCAGGGTCGGCACAGAGCGCCTCAGGTAAGCGGCGGCCTCTGCTCGGGTCAAAAGAATGTCACGATCGTCCCCACCAGCAAACTGGCCGGGCCATTGCTGCTTCTGGTGCTGCCGCTTAAGGCGGAGCGCTTTCTCCGCGATCTCGACTTGAGACATGGAACCGTAGTCCACTTTGAGATGCAGTGGACCACTGTCTAATCGAGGCGATTATGGCATGTCGAGAGACACTATATTACTGTCCTTCAAGCACCTGGGACAGGAATTTATTGTCCTCTTTTGGTCCGATTCCTGCCTGGGGTCAGACTCTTCCTGACGGCTTCTTCGGATGCGCGGTCTTTCCTGGCGATATCTTTTATGCTGTAGCCCTCGTCACGGAGGCGCTGCCGGCGCTCGCCCGCGGTCTCGCCGGGCAATGCTTCGGGCCGGCCAGCCCGCTTGGTCCACTCCAAAACTTGCCGTATATCCTCTTCGACAGGACCGAGGTGGGCACTGACGGCGGTATCGTCAGGCAACTCTGCCGCCTCTTTGAACCGGCGGGCGATCTCGAGCATGGACTCCCGAAGGATCTTAGTTAGCACCCCCGGAGGGTGGCCTTCCCCGCGCACGGCCCCAGCCGGCGGATATCCGGCAAAGTCTGGACTGGGTTCCGGTGTGCCCTCGGTGTGCCCTCTTGCCATCACCGTCTCTTGCTAAGTTCTGGTGCCGCCGGAGTGAATTGAACACTCGACCCCTCCCTTACCAAGGGAGTGCTCTACCGCTGAGCTACGGCGGCGCCCCGATCGGGTGAGCGGTCAATGCCACAGGGGCCGGGTCCGATGCAAGGACATTGGGAGCGATCGTGAGCGAGCCGGACGAGCCTAAGCGGCCTCAGCATTCGGCGCGCACGCGGGCGGCCAAGGCGGCGCGCGCCGCGCGCGAAGCCGAGGCGCTGCGCCAGAATCTGCAACGACGCAAGCAGCAGCAGCGCGGCCGCGAGCAGCAGCTTCCGACCCGTCCCGTTAAGCCGGAATAAACCGGTCCTGATGCTCGACTTGAGGCGGTGCGCCGGCGCCCGTACAACAGGCGCTGCGCGCGCCGCAGCCTTTTGCCAACTGGAGCCTCTAGCCCGATGGACCGTATCCTCATTCGCGGCGGCCGCGCGCTCACCGGTCAGATCCCGATCAGCGGCGCCAAGAACGCCGCCCTGCCGATCCTGGCCGCGGGCCTTTTGACCGAGGAGCCGCTGATCCTGAAGAACGTGCCGGCGCTCGCCGACATCGATTCCATGCGCTCCCTGCTCGAGACGCTGGGCGTTGCCATCCGCGCCGAGCGGCCCGGCCACCTGGAGATCGCCACACCCCGCATCACCAGCACGCTCGCGGCCTACGATCTGGTGCGCAAGATGCGCGCCTCGATCCTCGTGCTCGGGCCGCTGCTGGCACGCGCCGGCGAGGCCAAGGTGTCGCTGCCCGGCGGCTGCGCGATCGGGCCGCGGCCGGTCGATCTGCACCTGAAGGGGTTGGAGGAGCTGGGTGCTAAGATCGAGCTCAGCGAAGGCTACATCCACGCGCGCGCGCCCAAGGGCCTGAAGGGCAGGAGCCTGCGGCTCGAGCTGCCCTCGGTCGGCGCGACCGAGAACCTGCTGATGGCCGCCTGCCTGGCCGAGGGCGAGACCGTGATCGCCAACGCGGCGCGCGAGCCGGAGGTGGTCGACCTCGCGCGCTGCCTGGTCGCGATGGGCGCCAGGATCGAGGGCATCGGGCGCGGCACGCTGACGGTCGAGGGCGTTGCCAGCCTGCACGGCGCCGAGCACGCGGTGCTGCCCGACCGGATCGAGCTCGGCACCTACGCGATCGCGGCCGCGGTCACCGGCGGCACGCTCGAGCTCAAGGGCGGCCGGATGCAGCTGATCCAGACCGTCGCCGAGAAGCTGGCCGAGGCGGGCGTGACGGTCGAGTTGACCGAACTCGGGCTCAAGGTCTCGGGCCGCGCCGCGCGGCTGGTCGGCGTCGACGTCATGACCCAGCCCTATCCCGGCTTCCCGACCGACCTGCAGGCGCAGCTGATGGCCTTGATGTGCGTCGCCGAGGGTGCTTCGATGATCACCGAGACGATCTTCGAGAATCGGTTCATGCACGTCCCGGAGCTGATGCGGATGGGAGCCAGGATCACCGTGCATGGCGGCTCGGCGCTGATCCGCGGGGTCGGGCGGCTGACCGGGGCGCCGGTCATGGCGACCGATCTGCGCGCTTCGGTATCGCTGATCCTGGCCGGCCTCGCCGCCGAGGGCGAGACCCTGGTCAACCGCGTCTACCACCTGGATCGCGGCTACGAGCGGCTGACCGAGAAGCTGGTCGCCTGCGGCGCCGACATCCAGCGGCTGCACTGACCGGAGCAGCCATGGCCGAGCGGCTGCGCCTGAAAGCGGTCGACCAGGATGATCTGAGGATCATCGCGGCCTGCCTGCAGGATGCGCTGATCCCGCTCTCGGAGATGGCCTATCTGGCCGACGAGCATCGCTTCGTCGCGGCGTTCACCCGCTTCCGGCGCGAGTGCCTGGCCGATCCCACAAGCTGCGCGGGCATGACCCAATGCCACTCGGCACTGGCCTTCAGCCAGGTCGAGGCAGTCCAGCACTTGGGCCTGGACAGCCGCTTCGGCGCGGTCAGGCTGGAGTTGCTGACGCTCGCCGCAGCGCCGGGCAAAGATGGCCTGATCGAGGTCACGCTGGTGTTCGCGGGCGATGCCGCGATCCGGCTCCGCGTCCGGGCGATCGCGGCCACGCTCGAGGACTTCGGCGAGCCGTGGCCGGCCACAGTCGCGCCAACCCACGCGCTGGTCGGGGCGGCGGCCGAGGGGCCCTAGTCGTGGCGCTCCGTCTGGATGAACGCACCAACGGGTTCGAGGCGGCGCTCGCGCGTCTGACCCGGCAGCGCGGCGAGGAGCAGACCGACGTCCGCGCTCAGGTCGCAGAAATCCTCGCCCGGGTCGCGGCCGAGGGCGATCAGGCGCTGCTCGACTACACGGCCCGCTTCGATCGCCACCGGCCAAGCGCAGCCGAGGTGCGGGTCGGCGCGGCCGAACTCGACCGCGCGTTCGAGGACTGCCCGGACCCGCTGCGTCAGGCGCTCGAGCTTGCGGCGGCGCGGATTGGCGCCTTCCACGCGCGCCAGCTGCCGGTCGACCAGGACGACGTCGATCCGGACGGCGTCCGCCTCGGGCTGCGCTGGCGGCCGGTCGAGGCGGCCGGGATCTACGTGCCGGGCGGCACCGCGGCCTATCCGAGCTCGGTGCTGATGAACGCGATCCCGGCCCGGATCGCGGGCGTCGGGCGCGTGGTCATGGTCGTGCCGGCGCCTGAGGGCGTGCTCAACCCGCTGGTCCTGGCCGCCGCCCGGATCGCCGGGGTCGACGAGATCTACCGGGTCGGCGGCGCCCAGGCGATCGCGGCGCTCGCCTTCGGCACCGCGACGATCCGGCCGGTCGACAAGATCGTCGGGCCCGGCAACGCCTACGTCGCCGAGGCCAAGCGCCAGGTGTTCGGCCGGGTCGGCATCGACCTGATCGCCGGCCCCTCGGAGATCCTGGTCGTCGCCGACGGCGATCAGGACCCTGACTGGATCGCGGCCGATCTGCTGAGCCAGGCCGAGCACGACGAGCTCGCTCAGGCGATCCTGGTCACCGACGGCGCCGCGCTCGCGGATCGGGTCGCGGCCGCGGTCGAGCGCCAGCTCGCCGATCTGCCGCGGCAGAAGATCGCGGCTGCCAGCTGGCGGGATTTCGGCGCCATCATCCGGCTCGAGGACCTGGACAGCGCGCCCGGGCTGGTCGACCGTCTGGCGCCCGAGCATCTCGAGCTGATCGGCCCGCGCGCCGAGGCGCTGGCCGAGCGCATCCGGCATGCCGGCGCGATCTTCCTCGGCCCGTACACGCCCGAGGTGATCGGCGACTACGTCGGCGGCCCCAACCATGTCCTGCCGACCGGCCGGACCGCCCGGTTCGCCTCCGGGCTTGCGGTGTTCGACTTCCTGAAGCGGACGACGCTGCTCGGCTGCCCGGCCGCGAGCTTCGCCAGGCTCGGCCCGGCGGCGGCGAGGCTGGCGGTGGCCGAGGGCCTGGCCGGCCATGCCCGGGCGATCGACCGGCGTCTGGCGGCCCTGAAGCCGGCATGAGCGACGATGACCGGGCGCGGATCATCGAGATCCGGCTCGACAGTGGCAGCATCGTCCGTTGGAGCCGCGAGGTCGAGCACGAGCGCCAGGTCGCGGTGTTCGACCTTCTGGAGCGCAACTCGTTCCAGCTGGTGAACGGCTTTGCCGGGCCCTACCGGGTCGAGCTGTCGCTGCGCGAGAGCAACCTGATCTTCGCGCTGACCGACGCGGCCGCCGGCCGCCAGGCCGAGGTCGCCCTCTCGATGCGGCCGTTCCGGCGGCTGATCAAGGACTACTTCCTGATCTGCGACAGCTACTTCCAGGCGATCCGGCGGGCCGCGCCGAGCCGGATCGAGGCGATCGACATGGGCCGCCGCGGCCTGCACGACGAGGGCGCCGAGAAGCTGGCCGACGCGCTCGCCGACAAGATCCTGATCGATGACGAGACCGCGCGCCGCCTGTTCACGCTGATCTGCGTGCTGCACATCCGTGGTTAGGCCCGGCGAGGAGTTGCCCGGCAGCGTCCTGTTCGCCTGCACGCACAACGCGATCCGCTCGCCGATCGCCGAGGCGGTCATGAAATATCTGCACGGCCAGAAGGTCTATGTGCAATCGGTCGGGCTGCGGCCGCAGCCGATCGACCCGTTCGCGGTCGCAGCGCTGGACGAGATCGGCATCGACAAGTCGCGGCACCGGCCGCGCAGCTTCGATGACCTCGAGGACGACTACTTCGATCTGGTGATCTCGCTGTCGCCCGAAGCCCAGCACCGGGCGGTCGAGCTGACCCGGACCAGCTCCTGCGCGATCGAGTTCTGGCCGACCATGGACCCGAGCCTGATCACCGGCAGCCGCGAGGTCCAGCTGGGCGCCTATCGCGCGCTGCGCGACGATCTGCTCGCGCGGCTGCGGGCGCGGTTCCCGCCCGGCGGCGCGCCGATCATGGTTTGAACGGCGACCGGCCGCGGCGCGCGCCCCTTGACCTCGCTCGCGGCCACCGTCATCTACAGGGTGGCTTGCTCCGGAGCGGAGCTAGCAAGGAGGTTGGATGGCCAAAGAAGATCTGATCGAGTTCGGCGGCACCGTCACCGAAGTCCTGCCCAACGCGATGTTTCGCGTCAAACTTGAAAATGAGCATGAAATTCTCGCCCATACCTCGGGCCGCATGCGCAAGAACCGGATCCGGGTCTTGACTGGTGACCGGGTCACGGTCGAGATGACGCCCTACGATCTGAGCCGCGGCCGGATCACCTATCGCTTCAAGTAGCGGGTGGCCGTCAACCCCCCGCTGATCCTGGCCTCGTCGTCGCCGCGGCGGCTCGCGCTGCTCCGCCAGATCGGGGTCGAGCCGAGCGCGATCGAGGGTCCCGAGATCGACGAGACGGCACACCCGCGCGAGCTGCCCAGAGCCTATGCGAGCCGCCTTGCCGCGGCCAAGACCGAAGCGATCGCGCTGCGCCAGCCCGATGCCGACCGGTTCGTGCTCGGCGCCGACACGGTCGTCGCCTGCGGCCGGCGGATCCTGCCCAAAGCGACCAGCGTGGCGGTCGCCGAGCGCTGCCTGATGCTGCTTTCCGGCCGGCGCCACCGGGTCTATACCGGGGTCATGGTGCTGGCGCCAGGGGGCCGTCGGGCCGCACGTATCGTCATGACCGCGGTCCGCTTCAAGCGGCTCGGCCGCGCCGAGCTCGACTTCTACCTGGAGTCCGGCGAGTGGCAGGGCAAGGCTGGCGGCTATGCGATCCAGGGTCGTGCCGAGGCGTTCACGCTCGCGATCAACGGCAGCTGGTCGAACGTGGTCGGGCTGCCGCTCGCGGTCACGTCCGACCTGCTGCGCGGGTTGGGCTGGCGGTTTTCGCGCTGAGCGCCCCGCGATGAGGCTGGCCCCCCGATGACGGTGGAGCTGGTGCTCGAGCCGAGCCCGTTCGGCCTGCGCGCGGGCCTGCTCGAGGGCGGCCGCCTGCTCGAGGCTAGCCTGCTCGACGCCGATGCGATGCCGATCCGCAGCCAGATCTGGCTCGGCCGGGTGCGCGCGGTCGATCACGATCTCGATGCCGCGTTCGTCGACTGCGGTCTGGGCGAGGACGTCTTCCTCGGCGCGCGCGACGCGCCGCTCGAGCCGGGCCAGGCGCGGGGCGCCTCGATCGGCCAGCGCGTCCAGGAAGGCCAGGCGGTCATCGTGCAGGGGCGGCGCGACCCGCAGGACGGCAAGGGCGCGCGCGTGACCAGCGAGATCGCGTTGACCGGGCCTTGTCTGGTCTACCGGCCGCAGCGGCCCGAGGATGGCCAGTTCGAGCTGCGTCCGGCCGCCGGCGCGAGCGAGGCGGAGCTGGCGGCCGAGGCCGAACGGCTGCGCGCGACCTGGCAGGCGATCCTGGGCCGGGCGCGGGAGGCGGCGGCGCCCGCCCGCCTGCACGGCCCGGCCGACCCGGTGACATGGGTCCTGGCCGAGTATCTGGGCCAGGACCCCGAGCGGATCCTGGTCGCCGATCCGGCGACGCTCGCGCGCGCCCGCAGCTGGCTTGCCGAGTGGCGGCCGAGCCGGCTCGAGCGGCTTGAGCTGGTGGCGGACGCGTTTGCGGTCAGTGGGGCGGAGGAACAGCTGGCAGCAGCACTCGATCCGGTGGTGCCGCTCGCCGGCGGCGGCGCGCTGACCATCGAGCCGACCGCGGCGCTGACCGCGATCGACGTCGACGGCGGCGGCCGCCGGGCGCTCGAGGTCGACCTCGAGGCGGCCGGCGAGGTTGCCCGCCAGCTGCGCCTGCGCCAGCTCGGCGGCACGATCGTGGTCGACTTCGTCGACCTTGCCGGCAAGCGCGACCGGGCGCGCCTGTTCTCGGCGATGCGCGTTGCGCTCGCCCGCGATCCGGTCGTCGTGCAGGCCTTCCCGATGAGCGCGTTGGGGCTGCTCGAGATCAGCCGGCAGCGCCTCGGCCCTTCGCTTGCCGAGCAGCTCGGCCGGGCTTGCCCGAGCTGCGGCGGCGACGGCCGGCTGCCGAGCCTGCGCCGGCAGGGCGAGGCGTTGATGACGGCTCTGGCAGCGCGCGCCCCGGGCCGGCTCACGGTCGCCGTGGCGTCGGACCTGCACGGGTATCTCAGCGGCAGCGCGGCCGCGGCCTGGGCGACCTTCGGCGAGCGCCAGGGCTGGCTGCCGCCGCTGCGCGCCGACCCTGGGCTCGCGTCGGGCGGCTGGCGTCTCGATGAGGGCAGGGGATGAGCGACGACCAGCGCCGGCCGAGCGCCCGGTCGACGACAGGAACCCCGGCACCGTCTGCGGCAAAACGCTGCCCGCTCTGCGGCCGGCCGCGCGTGCAGCGATACCGGCCGTTCTGCTCGGCCCGCTGCCGCGATGTCGACCTCGCGCACTGGTTCGGCGAAGCCTACGCGGTGCCAGCGGTCGAGCCCGGCTACGACGACGAGGACGGCGATCCGAGCTGAGCCCCGGGGCAGGCCGCGGCTCGCCCGATGCCGATCGGTGCATCTTGGAGGAAAGGCTGGCGGGCGTAGATTCTTTCGCGCTCGAGTGCGTCCTCCAGGTCGGAGTGAGCATGACGAGTTCCTGGCAAGCGGTGGTCGCCGTGATCGCGATCGCGACCTTGGCGCCGGCGTGCAGCCATCGCGGCGGCAGCACCTATGCGCCGGGCGAGACCGGCACCGTGATGCGCGTCGAGCAGGCGGAGATCCTCTCGTCGCGCGAGGTCCTGATCTCGGGGCTCGACAACCAGCAGGCGGCGGGCTGGGGCACCGCGGTCGGCGCCACGGTCGCGGGCGCTGCGGCCTACGGCCTGACCGGGGCGGATAATCCGGCCGGAGTCGCGGTCACGATCATCGCGGCGATCGTCGGCGGCCTTACCGGCCTCATGGTCGAGGAGCGGCGCGAGACCCGGCGCGGCGCCGAGTACATCCTGCGGGATGAGTCCGGCCAGCGGATCGCGGTCGTGCAGTCGCTGGGCTCCGGCGAGCCGATCTATCCGCCCAAGACCCCGATTTCGCTGATCCACAACCCCGGGGGCTACGTCCGCGTAGTGCCGGCCGCGTCATGATCCCATGTCGGAAAAACTGGCTCCCCGGGCCGGACTCGAACCAGCGACCCAGCGGTTAACAGCCGCTTGCTCTACCAACTGAGCTACCGGGGATCAAAAGCCAGGCTCCGCTCTATATCAGACGCGCGCGCCGGCGAACAAGATCGAATGGGCGATCAGTCCAGGCGCCAGAAGTCGTCGTTCAGCAGCAACTCGGCCAGCGGCGCGCTCGCGGCCTCGAGCAGCCGTTCGCCCTTGGCGGCCGAGGCGGCGGTCGGATCGCCGAGCGCGCCGGTCGGCGTCCGCTCGGCAAACGACCGCCACCGCCAGGCGCCGGCCGGCCCGGCGTCGTCCTCGACGCAGCGCGCCTCTTCGAAGCGACCGGCGTCGACCAGCTCCGGCCGCAGCGCCAGCACCATCGAGGTCTCGGCCTCGCAGGCGTGGCGGACGCCGGACTGCCGCTCCAGGATCGCCCGGAACGGCTCGGCGGCAAGCTGCCAGTAGGTCGCGGTCGCGAGCGCGAGCTTGAGCTCCAGGCTCAGCTGCTCGACCACGACCCTGAGTGCTGCCTCGTTGCCGCCATGGCCGTTGAGCAGCAGGACGCGCTCGAAGCCCTGGCGCTGCAGGGAGCGGCAGACGCAGCGCAGCAGTGCGCAGAACGTCGCGAAATCGAGCGTGATCGTGCCGCCGAACGCGATGTGGTGCTCGGACAGGCCGCTCCAGACGGTGGGTGCCACGACGATCGGGCGCCGTCCGGCAAGGCTGCGGGCGGCGCGCTCGGCGATCGCGCTGCAGAGCAGGCTGTCGACCATCACCGGCAGGTGGGGCCCGTGCTGCTCGACCGCGGCCACCGGGACCACGACGGTCGCGCCCGCGGCCGCGAGCGCCCGCAGCTCAGGCGCCTTCAGATGGTCCCACCGGACCTCCTGGGCGGGCTCCCGCGCGCTGCCGGACCGGACGCGTGCTCCGGCTGGAGGCCGGGGGCGGAATCGAACCGCCGGTGGGGGATTTGCAGTCCCCTGCATTGCCACTTTGCTACCCGGCCGCGGCTGTTGGGGCTGCGGGCTTTCTATCGAGCGGGCCGCGGCGGGTCAACGGCGTGCGCGCTGGCCGGCCACGGCCATGCCGATTGTCGCCGCTGCGGGCCGCCGCTATAGTCCAGATCGCCCCTGGGTTTCCGGACCCGATCAGCACCAAATCACCAGCGAGCCCTGCCGATGGACTACGCCCGCGCCCGGCTGAACATGGTGGAGAACCAGCTGCGGCCCAGCCAGATCGACGATCCACGCCTCCTTCGGGCGATGCGCGAGGTGCCGCGCGAGCATTTCCTGCCCAAGGCGTTGCGCGCGGTCGCCTATGCGGATGAGGACCTGTTGCTGCCGGGCGGCGGCCATCTGATCGAGCCGCTGGCGCTCGCGCGGATGATCCAGGCGGCGCAGATCAGCGCGAACGAGGTCGTGCTGTTGCTCGGCTGCACGACCGGCTACGCGGCGGCGATCGCGGCCCGGCTGGCGGCGACCGTGATCCTGGTCCAGCCCGGCCAGGCGACCGCGCAGCACGTCGAGACCCTGCTCGAGGCTCTGGCGGTCGACAACGTCGTGGTCGCGGTCAGCGACCAGCCGACCGCCGGCCAGCCGAGCCAGGCGCCGTTCGATGTCATCCTGCTGGCCGGCGCGGTCGACGTCGTGCCGCCAGCGCTCTGCGAGCAGGTCGGCGAGGGCGGCCGGGTGGTCGCGGTGATCGACGACGGCCGGGTCGGCAAGGGCACCGTGTTCACGCGCCTCCACGGGGTGATCGGCCAGCAGGTCCTGTTCGACGCCCGCATTTCCCCGCTGCCCGGCCTGGCACGGCGCGCGGAGTTCGCGTTTTGAGCGCTGAGGCGGCGCCGGCCGGGGCCGCCGGGCGCCCGCCCGAGCCGCTGCCGCTCGAGATCGAGCCGGCCGCGCTGGCCGGCTTGCGCTCAGCGCGGCAGAGCTACGCCCTGCTCGATGTGCGGGAGCCCTGGGAGGTCGCGATCTGCGGCTTTGCGGAAGCGATCCACCAGCCGCTCAGCGCGCTGGTCGGGCAGGAGCAGGGATTGCCGCGGGATCGGCCGCTGGTCGTGGTCTGCCACGCCGGCCAGCGTTCATTGCTGGCGGTGCAGCATCTGCGTCGGCTGGGCTGGAGCCAGGCGGTCAATCTGCGCGGCGGGGTCGAGGCCTACGCGCTCGAGGTCGACCCGGCGATGGCCCGCTATTGAGCACGGTCCCGGCCGTGTCACGCGATCGCGATCGAATGAAGGCCGGGCGCGAATACTATCGTGCCCAGCGAGAGGAGTGTATAGGGGAGGTCATGACACACTGGCTCTTGATCGCGACGCTGGCGAGCGCGGCTTGGCTCGGCGGTACCAGTGGCAGCCGCGCGCAGACCCTGGAGGAGGCGTTGGTCGCGGCCTACCTCACCAACCCGGACCTGGAGGCGCAGCGGGCGGCGCTGCGGGCGACCGACGAGCTGGTGCCCCAGGCGCTGAGCGGCTGGCGGCCGACGGTCGCGCTCGAAGGCGTGGTCGCCCACGACGAGGCCGATACGTCGGAGGGCGATGCCAGCTTCACGGAGAAGACCGGGTCGTTGACCCTCAACCAAGAGTTGTACAGCGGCGGCGAGACGGTCGCCAGCACCGAACGTGCCGAGCGGATCGTGCGGCTCGAGCGCGCGCGGCTGGAGGCGATCGAGCAGAACGTGCTGCTCGACGCCGTGACCGCCTACACCAACATGCTGGCGGCGCAGGCGGTGCTCGACTTCGCGATTCAGAACGAGAGCCGGCTGGGGCGGCAGCTCCAGGCGACCCGCGATCGCTTCGAGGTCGGCGAGGTGACGCGGACCGACGTCGCCCAGGCCGACGCGCGGCTGTCCGGGTCGACCGCCGACCGAGTCCAGGCCGAAGGCGATGTGCTCGCGGCGCGGGCCGAGTATCGCCGCGTGATCAACCAGGAGCCCGGTCAGCTTGCGGTGCCGCCGCCGCTCGCGGCGCTGCCAGCCAACGAGGCCGAGGCCCATCAGCTGGCCGAGGTCGCCAACCCGAACATCACCGCGGCGCAGTTCAACCTGGCCGCGGCGCGCGCCGATGTCGACGTGGCGGAGTCAGCGCTCTACCCGCGGCTTTCTCTTCAAGGAGAATTAACCTATTCCGATGATCCTAACTCGGTGCTGGACTGGCGACGGGACGCCATCATTGGCGCCAACGTCCGGGTCCCCCTTTACCAAGGTGGGGGCGAGTATGCGCGGGTCCGGCAGAACAAGCAGACGGTGCGGCAGCGTGAGGATGATCTCGAGGGCACCTTTCGCGCCGTCCGCAACGAGGTGACGGGCTCGTGGCAGGCTTTGGTGACCGCGACCAGCCGGATCGATTCGATCGGCTCCCAGGTGCGCGCCAACGAGATCGCGGTCGAGGGCTCGCGTCAGGAGGCGCTGGTCGGCCAGCGCACCACGCTGGACGTGCTCGACCAGGAGAGCGACCTGTTCCAGTCGCAGGTCGACCTGGTGCGGGCGCGCCGCGACCAGGTGGTCGCGAGCTATCGGCTCAAGGCCGCGGTCGGCGAGCTGACGGTCGCGGGCATCGACCTGCCGGTCGAGCCCTACAACGCCGAAGCCTACTACGGCGACGTGCGCAACCGGCTGTTCGGACTTGGCACCAGGCTCGATGACGGGCGCAGCGATTGACGGCATCGCTCGCCGGTTTTTGGCCAGTGGCTCCGTGGCCGATTTCTGGAGGTGAGTGACGTGAACGAGCCGAGAGAGCAACACGAGCCATCGATGGAGGAGATCCTGTCCTCGATCCGGCGGATCATCGCCGATGAGGAAGCCGAGGACGGCACATCCGACGATGACGAATTGGGCGCCGCCGAGGCCCAGGCCGACGCGTTGAACGAGGACGCCGATGCCTTGGCCCGGGCGGCCGAGGACGACGAGTCCGATGACGTGCTCGAGCTGACCCGAGTGGTCCGCGACACGGGCGAGGTCGTCGACTTGAGGACCGAAGGCGCGGCGGGCGCCGGGCCTGGCATCCGGCCGGAGGCGATCGCCGACGAGATTGAGCTCGCGCCGGCCGACGAGGAGCCGGCCGCGATCACCCCTTATGAGCAACCGAATCAGGAGAACACCGTGGAGATGAAGTCGGCCGCTAGCAGAGCGGAGCTGCTGTCCGCGGGCGCGGCGAGCGCCGCAACCGGCGCGTTTGCCAAACTGTCCCAGGCTTTTCAGCGGACCCCGGCCGAGGACTCGGTCGCCGACGGCGCCGGGCGCACGGTCGAGCAGTTCATCGAGGACATGATCCGGCCGATGCTCAAGGAGTGGCTCGACGAGAACCTGCCGCAGATCGTCGATCGCCTGGTCGAGCGGGAGATCCAGAAGATCGCGCGCCGCGCCGAGCTGATGTAGTCCGCGCAGCGGCGCGCGCGGCCGGACCTGATCTCGCGCCGCGTCGCGTCGCGCCAAAGCAGCGCGGGTCGCGCCTGCGCTGGTGGGGTGGCGAGGACGCCATGCCCGCCACGACCGGCCCGGTTTCCTGCCGCCGGGTGGCATCCGGTAGCATGCGGCTGTCGGCCCGCCATTGACCCCGCACTCCATGCTCATGCCGGGGTCTTCGACCGGGAAACGCGTGCCCTCGGTCCGTGGCTGCGCCGCTCAGCGCCAGAGCGCTGGCGTCTCGTTCCCGTGCCGAGCCGCCGCAGCCGTGAACGCGTTCGCCATTCGGAGCTAGGTCTAGCGGCTGCCGCCGGTCAGCGCCATTGCACTCGGGCTCCGTGCCCATGCCGGAACCTCAACCGTTAGCACGACGTGCCGTCATGCAGCCGGCGGCGGTGAGCGCCAACGCGGCGGCGCCGCGCCCCGTGCCGCGCCGGGGCTTTGAGCCGGTGAACGCACCCTGCCGTCCGGCGGTTGGGGCGGTGCCGGTCAGCGCCGATGCGCTTGGCGCTCAGTATCCCTGCTGGAACTTTAGCCGCTGAACGGACGTGTCGTCATGCGGCTGGCGCGCCGGCGGTCGTGCCGGGGCGCCCTCTGGTCGCCGGCAGGGTAGCACGTGGCCGTCGGCAGGGAGCACGCGGGCGAGGTACGGGGCTCCGGCAACCGACGACAACGCCAATGACGGAGCTGCGCAGGATCGCGATCGGACGTCGGTTTCCCAACCCCGCCGGTCGCGATGGCGGGGGCTCGGCGCTGGGCTTCAGCCGGTGAACGCCTGAATCCCGGTCTGGGCGCGGCCGAGGATCAGCGCGTGGATGTCGTGGGTGCCCTCGTAGGTGTTGACCGCCTCGAGGTTCATGACGTGGCGGATCACATGGTACTCGTCGGCGACGCCGTTGCCGCCGTGCATGTCGCGGGCCGCGCGCGCGATCTCGAGCGCCTTGCCGCAGCTGTTGCGCTTGATCAGCGAGATCATCTCGGGCGTCGCCTGGCCCTGGTCCAGCAGCCGGCCGACCCGCAGCGCCGCCTGCAGCCCGAGCGCGATCTCGGTCTGCATGTCGGCGAGCTTCTTTTGGATCAGCTGGTTGGCCGCGAGCGGCCGGCCGAACTGCTTGCGGTCGAGCACGTACTGGCGAGCTGCGTGCCAGCAGAACTCGGCGGCGCCCAACGCCCCGAACGCGATCCCAAAGCGCGCCTTGCTGAGGCAGCTGAACGGGCCCTTGAGTCCGGAGACCCCGGGCAGCACGCGCGCCTCCGGCACCGGCACCTCGTCCATCAGGATCTGACCGGTCGGCGAGGCGCGGAGCGCGAACTTGCCCTCGATGTTCGGCGTCGCGAGGCCCTCGGCGCCGCGCTCGATCAGGAAGCCGCGGATCCGGCCGTCGTCGTCCTTGGCCCAGACCAGCAAAAGATCGGCGATCGGAGCGTTGGTGATCCAGCTCTTGGCGCCGCTCAGCCGCCAGCCATCGGCGGTCCGCCGGGCGCGGCTGGTCATCGAGCCGGGGTCGGAGCCGTGATCGGGCTCGGTCAGGCCGAAGCAGCCGACGATCTCGCCGCGCGCCAGTCGGGGCAGGAAGGTCTGGCGCTGCTCGTTGGAGCCGAACTGCTCGATCGGCGCCATGACCAGCGACGACTGGACGCTGAACATCGAGCGGTAGGCGGAATCGACCCGCTCGATCTCGCGCGCGATCAGGCCGTAGCTGGTATAGTTGACCCCGGCGCAGCCATAGCCATGGATCGTCGCGCCGAGCAGGCCGAGGCCGCCCATCTCGGTGATGATCGCGCGCTCGATCAACTCCTCGCGGTTGGCCCGCTGGATGCGCGGCATCAGCTGATCCTGGGCGTAGGCGCGGGCGGTCGCCTGGATCAGGCGCTCGTCCTCGGACAGCTGATCCTCGAACCGGAACGGATCGTCCCAGGCAAAGGTCGCTTCGGCGGGCGGAGCGGCTTTGGCGCGTAGCGCCGGCGACGACGACATCGGCAGCCTCCTGGCGGAATCTCGAGCCTAGAACGAGTTGGCGATCGCGATCAGATTGCGGTACCGGTGCTCGTTCATCGCCCGGACCCTGACCGCGTAGCGCTCGCCCGCGCGGGTGATCAGCCGCAGCGCCAGATATTGCCGGAACGGCCCGAGCTGCCACTCGCAGTCCATCCGCCAGCTGTCGTCCTGGGCCAGGCTCTGAGGGTCGCCGCAGCCGGTCAGCGGCCAGCCGGCGGCCGAGTGCATGACGCCGCGCCAGCTCTCCAGCTGGTCGACGATCGTAGCGTCCGCGACCGGACTGTCGGGGCTGTTCACCAGATCGTCGAGGGCGGTATCGAAGCTCGACAGATCGAGCGTGAGCTGCTCCCGCAGCCAGGCCGCCGGATCCTCGACCGGCTCGGCGACCGGGCGGATGGTGAGCTCGCTGAGCGGCGCGAAGGTGCCTTCGGCCGGCTGGACCGTGAGCTGCCCCGCGGCCGCGCCGGCCCCGTCCTCGAGCGAGCAGTCGACCCGGTAGCCCTCGGGCACGAACAGCCGCCCGCAGAGGTCGTCCGATGCAGCGGCGGCAGGCCCGCCGAGCGCGATCAGCCCGAGCAGGGCCAGGACGGTGGGTGGCCAGAGCATGATGCCGTCATCCTACCGATGCAGGGCCGCGGCCGGCAAGCCGGCCGGCGCTCGGTCACGCCGCCCAGGCCTGATCCGGTCCGGCGCGGCGCCTCTCCGAATGCAACACGTGGGTCACGGTGATCACCCGGTCAAGGCGGCGCGCGACCTGCTCGGCCCGGCCGGCCGGTAGCCCGGCGACCTGGACGTCGATCACCAGCTGGTCCTGGTCGGCCTCGAGCCGGCTGCTGTAGCAGCGCTCCGGGATGACCCCGAACAGGCTGAACACGTTCAGCACGCGCGGCAGCGTCGCGGGATCGGCGGCGGCGAAGACGGAAAAGCAGTCAACCCGTTGCGGGCTTGCGGCGGACATGGCAACGATCCTTCTCGCGGGCAACGACAGGGCGAATCGCAGCGTCCCGACCCCTTGACGAGGTCGGGCGGCTAATTCGCGTGCCCTGCCGGCGGTGCTGGATCGTGCTCATCGCGAGCGGATGATAGCCGGGGAGCCGGCCGCGATCAAGCGCGGGCTCGGGCCGCGCTCAGGGGTCGGCGCCGGGCGCGCTGCGCAACGGCACGAACGCGACCGGAAACAGCGTCCGCTGGTCGGCGCGACCGTTCTGGTCCTTCTCGACCAGGACCAGATCCTGGCTGAACGGGCCGCCGCCGATCGGGATGACCAGGCGCCCGCCGGGCTTCAGCTGCTCGATCAGCGCGCGCGGGATCGAGCGCGCGGCCGCGGTCACCAGGATGCCGTCGTAGGGCGCTCGCGGGAACCAGCCCGCGGCGCCATCGCCGATCTGGAACTCGATGTTGCGATAGCCGAGCGCGTCCAGCCGCTTTCTGGCCAGGGCGGCGAGCGCCGGGACCACCTCGACGGTCACGACCAGCGCCGCCAGCTCGGCCAGCACCGCGCACTGATAGCCCGAGCCGGTCCCGACCTCGAGCACGCGGGCATCCGGCTGCAGGTGCAAAAGATGGCTCATCACGGCCACGATCAGCGGCTGCGAGATGGTCTGATCGTGGCCGATCGCGAGCGGCCGGTTGGCGTACGCCTCCGCCGCCTGATCGGGCGGCACGAAGCATTCCCGCGGCACCCGGAGCATCGCATCGAGCACCTTCGGCTCGAGCCCCGGGCTGCCGTCGCCGATCTCCGACCAGCCGAGCTCGCGGACGATCGTCTCGATCATCGCCCGGCGCTCGACCAGCCGGTCGTAGGGCGCGGCCGACGGCGGGTCGGGCGCCGGCGCCATCGCTAGTCCGGCAGCTCGGCGCCAAGCAGCTGACGCAGATAGTCGAGCCCGGTCTGCGACACCCGATAGCGCCCCTGGTGCTTGAAGACACGCTTGGCGGCGAGGTTCTGGCGCACGCACTGGGACGGATTGCCGACCTTGACGCCCTGCTCGGTCAGCAGCGTGTTGGCCTCGCCGGTGCTGAACGAGCGGTCGGGGCTGCGCAGGTGGCCGAAGTAGCCGGCCGCCAGCATCCGGTCGACGTCGCTGGCGGCACGCGGCAACTGGTGCAGCAGCTCGCCGAAGGTCTGTGCGCTGAGCGGCTTCGAAGCTGGTTCCCGACGGGCGGCGGGCGGTGGTCTGGCGCCGTCATCGAGCCGCGCGAGCCAGCCGTCGATCCGCTCGACGTAGGCCTCGACGAACGCCTCGCTGCCCTCAACCTCGAACTCGCGCTGAGCGAGATTGATCCGCAGCCTCGCCCGCTGTCCGTCCACGGCTGCTCCCCGGTGCGACCCCCGCAACGGCTGGTCGAGGCAGGCAATCTAGCCTTGAGCCTGGCTTGGCCGCAAGCCGATCGCGAGCGCGCCTCAGGCGGCCGGATCGAGCAGGCGCGCGAGCGCTGCCCGGATCGGGTCCGGGACCGGCGCCGGCCGCTCGCTCGCCCGCTCGACGAAGACGTGCACGAAATGGCCATCGGCCGCCGCCTCGTCGTCGTCGTTGCAAAAGATGCCGATCGCGTAGCGGACGCTGGAGCGGCCGAGCTTCGTGACCTTGAGGCCGGCGGTGATCCGATCGGGGAAACGGGCGGCCCGGCGGAACCGGCAGCCGCTCTCGACGCAATAGCCGATCACTTCGCTCCGCCAGGGGTCGAGCCCGCCTTCGCGGATCAGGTAATGCGCGATCGCGGTATCGAAGAAGCTGTAGTAGTTGACGTTGTTGATGTGGCCGTAGATGTCGTTGTCCAGCCAGCGGCTCGGGATCTCACGGAGCACGCGATAATCGGCGCGCACGGGCGGCGGCTGGCGGTCCATCGACGATCTCCGGTCGGGCGGGGATCAGGCCGCGAAGCGTTCGCGGATCAGGGCGAGCAGCGCGCGGAGCGCAGTCGCCTCGCCGCCCTTGGGCCGGCCCGGCCGGTCCTTGGGGTTCCAGGCGAAGAGGTCGAGGTGCGCCCATGCGCTGGTCTCGACGACGAACTCTTTCAGGAACATCGCGGCCGTGATCGCGCCGGCCAGCCCGCCTGAGGGCGCGTTGTTGAGGTCGGCTATCGGGCTTTCCAGCATCTCCCGATAGGGGCGGTGCAGCGGCAGTCGCCAGAGCGGGTCGAACGCTTCCTGGCCGGCCGCGAGCAGATCGGAGGCGAGCCCGTCGTCGGGCGTGAACAGCGCCGGCAGATCGGGGCCGAGCGCCACCCGGGCGGCGCCGGTCAGCGTCGCGCAGTCGATCATCAGCGCCGGCCGCTCGCGATCGCCCTCCGCCAACAGGTCGGCCAGCACGAGGCGACCTTCGGCATCGGTGTTGCCGATCTCGACGGTAAGGCCCTTCCGGGTCTGGAGGACATCGCCCGGGCGGAAGGCATTGCCGGCAACGCTGTTCTCGACCGCGCCGATCAGCAGCCGCAGCCGGACCGGCAGGGCGTGCGCCATCACCGCCTGGGCGAGCCCGAGCGTGACCGCGGCGCCGCCCATGTCCTTCTTCATCAGCAGCATGTTCGGCGAGGTCTTGAGGTCGAGGCCGCCGGTATCGAAGCAGACGCCCTTGCCGACCAGCGTCACTTTGGGCGCATCCGGCTCGCCCCAGGTCAGCTCGAGGAGCCGCGGCGCGCGCACGCTCGCCCGGCCGACGGCGTGGATCGCCGGGAAGTTCTCGGCCAGCAGGCGATCGCCCTCGATGGTCCGAAATCCGGCATCGAAGCGCGCCGCGACCGCGCGCGCCGCTTCGGCGAGCTCGGCCGGGCCCAGGTCCGAGGCCGGCGTGTTGATCAGATCGCGCGCGAGCAGGACCGCTTCCGCCGCCGCTTCGGCGCGCGCCAGCCCGGGACCCGCCTCGAGTGCCAGGCGGACGGGCTTGGGCGCGCGCTTCAGATAGCGATCGAAGCGGTAGCTGGCGAGCGCCCATCCGAGCGCTGCCTTGTCGACCTCCTCTGTTGCGCCCGGCCCGTCGAGGCGCCAGTCGCCGGCCGGCAGCCGGCCGCGCAACGCCGCGAAATCCCAGGGCTCAATCGGCTCGCTCAGGATCAAAAGGGCGCCCGCGAGGCCGCCCTTGGCAGGTAGCAGCGCGCTGGCCGCGGGCTCGGGCTCGAAGCCAGTCGCCTCCAGCCAGGCGCGCAGCGGGCCCGGCTGCTGCGCGAGCCAGCCCGGATAGGCGGCCGCCGGCAGGACTACGACCGGCCGGGCGTCCGCCTCGCCCGCGGCGACGAAACAGGGCAGCATGGCCGTTGCCTCCTAGGACGCGAGCCGGGCGCGGGCCGCCTGGAGCCGCGCGCGCGTCTGCAGGGCTTCGGCGTGGCGCAGGCGCTGCTCCTCGACGACCTCGGCCGGAGCGCGCTCGAGGAACTTGGGGTTGGCGAGCTTCTGCTCGAAGCGCGCGATCTCGGCTTCGACCTTGGCGAGCTCCTTGTCCAGGCGCGCCTGCTCCTGGTCGAGATCGATCACGTCGGCCAGCGGCAGCGCGAAGGTCGCCTCGTCGACCACGACCTGGAGCGAGCCGCGCATGACCGGCGCCTGGCTCGCCTCGATCCGGGCGAGCCGCGCCAAGCGCATCAGCGCGTCGCGGTGCTCCTCGAGCCGGGCGAGCGTGGTCGGGCCGGCGTCCCGGACTCGCAGCGCGAGCTTGGCTGCGGCCGGCACGTCGAGCTCATTGCGCGCCGCGCGCAGGCTCGTGACCGCGCGGATCAGCCAGTCCAGCTCGGCCTCGGCATCGGGGTCGACGAGCTCGGCCCCCAGCTCGGGCCAGGCGGCTGCGATCAGCGGGCCGCCCGGAGCGCCGTAGCGCCGATCCCAGAGCTCCTCGGTGACGAACGGCGT
Source organism: uncultured Alphaproteobacteria bacterium (assembly GCA_963840925.1). Taxonomy (GTDB): domain Bacteria; phylum Pseudomonadota; class Alphaproteobacteria; order Geminicoccales; family Geminicoccaceae; genus DATAOG01. Next base: position 124,056 of record CAWJAY010000028.1, on the reverse strand, counting down.
CAGCGGATGCAACAGGTGCAACAGCTTGGCCAGCACGAAGCCGGCGGTCGCCCGGGTCTCCGCGTTCGCCGCCGCATCGCCGCCGGCGAGCAGGGGCTTGGCGAGCTCCAGATACCAGTCGCAGAACTCGTTCCAGGTGAACGCGTAGAGCGCGTTCGCGGCATCGTTGAAGCGGTAGCTCTCGATCGCCGCCCGGGTCCGCCCGGCCGCCTGCGCGAGCTTGCTCAGGACCCAGCGGTTGACGTTCTGACGGCAGGCCGCCGGATCGAAGGCCGGGTCGAGCTCGCAGCCGTTCAGCTCGCAAAAGCGCGCGGCGTTCCAGAGCTTGGTGCCGAAGTTGCGATAGCCCTCGACCCGGCTCTCGCCGAAGCGGATGTCGCGGCCCTGGGTCGTGCTGGCGAGGATCGCGAACCGGAGCGCGTCGGCGCCGTACTGGTCGATCAGCTCGAGCGGATCGATCACGTTGCCCTTGCTCTTGCTCATCTTCTGGCCGCGCTCGTCGCGCACGAGGCCGTGGATGTAGACCTCGCGGAACGGCACCTCGCCCATGAACTTGAGCCCGAGCATCATCATCCGCGCGACCCAGAAGAAGATGATGTCGAAGCCCGTGACCAGCACGCTGGTCGGGTAGAAGCGCTGCAGCTCGGGCGTGGGCTCTGGCCAGCCCAGCGTCGAGAACGGCCACAGCCCGGACGAGAACCAGGTGTCGAGGACGTCCTCATCGCGGACCAGCTCGACCTCCCGGCCGTAGTGGCGGCGGGCTTCGGCGGCGGCCTCCGCCTCGTCCAGCGCGACGAACACGGCCTGATCCGGCCCGTACCAGGCGGGGATCTGATGGCCCCACCAGAGCTGGCGCGAGATGCACCAGGGCTGGATGTTGCGCATCCACTCGAAGTAGGTGCCGGCCCACTGCTCCGGCACGAAGCGGGTCCGCCCGTCCTCGACCGCGCGGACCGCCTCTTGCGCAAGCGTGCCCGCGTCGGCGTACCACTGATCGCTCAGCATCGGCTCGACCGGGGTCTCCGAGCGCTGGCTGTAGGGGACGCTGTGCCGGATTTTTTCGACTTTCTCGATCAGCCCCTGGGCCTCGAGGTCCTGGACCACGCGCGCTCGCGCGACGAACCGGTCGAGGCCGCGGTAGGCCTCCGGCACCTCGTCCGTGAGGCGGCCCTCCGTATCAAAAATACTGATCATCTCGAGGCCGTGACGGCGGCCGACCTCGAAGTCGTTGAAGTCGTGAGCAGGCGTGATCTTGACCGCGCCCGAGCCTTTCTCCGGGTCCGAGTAGGGGTCGGCGATGATCGGCAGGCGGCGGCCGGCGAGCGGCAGCAGCGCATGCCGGCCGATCAGGTCGCGGTAGCGCGGATCCTCGGGGTGGACCGCGACCGCGGTGTCGCCGAGCATGGTCTCGGGCCGCGTGGTCGCGACCGTGATGTGGCGGCCGCTCTGACCTTCGAGCGGATAACGGAGGTACCACAGCTGGCCTTCGACCTCGGTCGCCTCGACCTCGAGGTCGGAGACCGCGGTCTGCAGCCGGCAGTCCCAGTTGACCAGGCGCTTGTCCCTGTAGATGAGGCCCTCGCGGTAGAGGTCGACGAACACCTTGCGGACCGCGTGCGAGAGGCCCTGGTCGAGCGTGAAGCGCTCGCGCGACCAGTCGGCCGACGCGCCGAGCCGGTGCAACTGCCGGCTGATGACGCCGCCCGATTGCTCCTTCCACGCCCAGATCCGCTCGACGAATGCGGCGCGCCCGAGATCGCGCCGGCGCAAGCCCTCGCCCTCGAGCTGGCGCTCGACCACCATCTGGGTCGCGATCCCGGCGTGGTCGGTGCCGGGCTGCCAGAGCACCGCCCGGCCGCGCATCCGCCAGAAGCGGACCAGCGTATCCTGGATCGTGTTGTCGAGCGCGTGCCCCATGTGCAGGCTGCCGGTGACGTTGGGCGGCGGCATGACGATGCAGTAGGGCGGCCGCTCGGGATCGGGCGACGGCCGGAAATACCCGCCTGCCTCCCAGAGGCGGTCGAGCCGGGCCTCGACCTCGGCCGGTCGATAGGTCTTGTCCAGCATCGCCGGGCGTTCCGAACGGGTGGTCATGCGCAAAACCGGCGCGTGGGCGCCGGGTCCGGGCTATAGGCGAATTCGTCAAGCCCGGCAAGGCGAGGGCGCGCAGACCCCGTCCGCCGCCGACCGGCCGCTAAGGTCGCAGCCCGGCCGTGACCAGACCGCAGGCGACCCGCTCGAGGAAGCTTTGCGGCAGCGGGATCGCCGCGGTGACCTGCGCCGCCGTGAGCTCCGGGAACCGCCGCTGCAGCGCGGCGCGGCTGCGGCGGGCTTCCGGCCCGGCGCCGCTCAGCGCATAGGCGGGACACAAGGTCCGAAGGACCCAGGTCGCCGAGGGGTGCTCGAGCATGGCTCGGTGCTGCCAGCGCGCGGCCTCGTGGTAGCGGCCGGCGTGGAAATGCGCGCAGCCGAGCCCGACGTAGCAGTTGAACGCGAGCGGATCGTGCGGAGCGAGCTCAAGCGCGATCGTGAACCGCTCGATCGCCGAGCCGGCGCGACCGCCATAGACGTCGAGCCAGGCGCTCCGGCTCCAGGCCCAGGCCGAGCTGCCATCCTGCGCCAGCGCCTTGCGCGTGACCAGGTCCGCGGTCTCGAGGTCGTGGACCGCGCTCAGCGCGTTGCCGAGGACGGCCAGCACCGTCGCATCGCCGCCGCGCGCGAGCGCGCGCCGGGCAAGGGCGACCGCCCGGTCCCGATCTTCGGCCGGCGTGCCGGTGAAGTTGTAGACGCTGCGCTGGGCATGGCACCACGCCGCCAGCGCCAACGCCGAGGCATGGTCGGGGTCGTGGCTGATGGCCCGCTCCAGCAGATCGAGCGCGCGCGCGTTGCCCTCGGCGTCGAGCGCCAGGACGTAGGGGAGCGCCCTGAGCGTCAGATCATAGACAGAGAGATCGGCATCGGCCTTTTGCCGCGCGCGCTCGATCTCGGCTGCGCGCAGGCTCGGCTGAATCGCGCCAGCAATGCCGGCGGCGACCTGCTCCTCGAACAGGAAGCGGTCGTCGGCGACGCCTTCGCAGCGATGCGCCCAGAGGTAGCGGCCGCTGGCAGCATCGATCAGCTGAAAAGTGAGTCTCGTCTGCCGGCCGTCGCGGCGCAGCCGGCCGAGCAGGCGATAGCGTGCCGACAGCGGGCGGCTCGTGACCGCGATGCCGGCCCGCACCAGCGCGGCTGTCAGTTCCTCGGCCAGGACGCGCGCGCTCGCCGCCTCCCGATCGCTGGCTTCAATCGGTCCGACCGCGAGCAGCGGGCGCTCGTAGCGGTCGGGCAGGGGCTGCGCCCTCGGCGCCCGCTCGGCCAGCAACGCCGCCCCCCGGCGCAGCGTCTGCGACGGCGTCTCGCCGTAGCGGCGGCGATACTCGATCGCGAAGCGGCCGAGATGCGACAGGCCGCAGCGGAGTGCCACCTCGGTCACCGTCGCGCCGGGCGCTCCTTGGAGCAAATCGCGGCGCGCCCGCTCGAACCGGAGATCGCGCACCGCGGCGCCCGGCGTCTTGCCGAGAAAGGCCCGGAACTGGCGCTGCAGGGTCCGGGGCGTGCTGCCGGCCGCGGCCGCCAGATCCGCGATCGGAAACGGCCGCGCCGGTTCGGCACGCACGGCCTCGAGCGCCAGCCGCACAGCCCGCGGCAGCACGGCCGGTCGGCCTGAAGGCGGGTCGCCTGGTTCGATCACAGCCACGAGAACACCGGCTCCGGGCAGAAAAGTCCGCTCGCCGGATAGCCCTGGCGCAAAATGGATAACCTTGCAAGCACGACCTGGCCTAACCCTGGCGCGCGCAGACCGCAGCGGCCGCGACGCGGCAGGAGGGACCATGACCACGACCGCAATGAGCCGTCATCAGGAGGGCGGCGTCGAGACCCACAACGAGCGCAGCGCCGCGATCTGGAATGCCGGCGGCGCCGCCTACGAGGAGATCAGCCGGTCGATCGCCGATGCCATCGAGCACTGCGTCAGCCGGCTCGCGCCGCAGGCCGGCGAGGCGATCCTCGACGTCGCGACCGGCACCGGCTGGACCGCCCGGCGGCTTGCCGAGCGCGGCGTGGGCAGGGTGGTCGGGGTCGATCTCGGCCCGGACCTGATAGAGGCCGCAAGGCGCCATCCCAGCCAACAGGGGCTCCGGATCGACTTCCGCGTCGCGGACGCCGAGCGGCTGCCGTTCGCAGATGGCGAGTTCGATGCGGTGGTCTCGACCTTCGGCGTCATGTTCACGACCCGGCCGGAGCAGGCGGCGGCCGAGCTCGGCCGCGTCTGCCGCACAGGCGGTCGGCTCGCGCTGGTGACCTGGCTGCCCGACAGCAACGTGTTCCAGATGTTTCTCGCGATGAAGCCGTATATGGCGGCGGTGGCGACGCCGCCGCCGTCGCCGTTCGAGTGGGGCCGGCCGGAGCGCGTCGCGGAGCTGCTCGGACGGGCGTTCGATCTTCGGTTCGAGCGGGGCACCAGCCAGTATCATGTCAGTGACGGCGAGGCCGCGTGGCGGATGTTCGAGACCGGCTATGGTCCGACCCGAAGCCTCGCCGCAAGCCTGGACGCCGACCGGCGCGAGCAGTTGAGGGCTGATTTCATTGCGCTGCACGAGCGGTTCCGGACCCCCCTCGGGGTCACGATGCCCCGCGATTACCTGGTGACGCTCGGCATCCGCAAGTAGCGCTGCGGCCGGCGGCACCTCGCTTTACACCCGGCCCGGCCTGGGCCATGGTCGGCCGCCCGCAGGGAGGCCGGCCGCAGGCCCATGGATCCGGCGATCTTCGCCCTCGTGCTCGGAGCGGCGCTGCTGCACGCGAGCTGGAACGCGCTGGTCAAGGCTGGCGGCGACCCGTTCCTGAGGCTTGCGGTGGTCAACCTGGTGAGCGGGCTTTGCGCGCTGCCCCTGCTCTTCGTGCTTCCGCTGCCGGCGGTCGCGAGCTGGCCGTTTCTGTTCGCCTCGATCGTGATCCACCACGGCTATTATCTGGCGCTCGCCTACGGCTATCGCCACGGCGACCTGTCGCACGTCTACCCGATCGCCCGCGGCATCGCGCCGCCGCTCGTGGCGCTGATCGCCTGGGCGTTCGCGGGCGAGGTCCCGGGCGCGCTCGGCCTGGTCGCGATCTTCGTGATCTCGGGCGGGATCCTGAGCCTGGCGTTCAGCGAGGACGGCCGGCTCGGGTCGCCAAAGCCGCTCGGCTTCGCGCTCGCGACCGGGGTCACGATCGCCGGCTACACGCTCGCTGATGGGCTTGGCGGCCGGCGCGCCGGCGATGTGCTGGCCTATATCGCCTGGCTGTTCGCGATCGATGCCTTGCCGTTCGCGCTGCTGGTCGCCTACCGCTACCGGGCGCGCCTGGGCGAGGCTCTGGCGCGCGCTTGGCGGCCGGCCGCCGTCGGCGGGGTGCTGGCGGCTGGGGCTTACGGCCTGGTGATCTGGGCGATGACCCGGGCGCCGATGGCCCAGGTCTCGGCGCTGCGCGAGACCAGCGTGATCATGGCGGCGCTGATCGGGACCCGGATGCTGCGCGAGCCGTTCGGGACCCGCCGGATCGTCGCCGCAAGCCTGGTCGCGGTTGGCGTCGTGCTGCTCCAGGTCGGCCGCGCTGTTTGAAAGGCCCTCATGAATGGGGGCGACACGACATATGCCTATAGTCATGACCATGGACAAGGAACCCGCGATGCGCACGATCAAGGCGTCGGAATTCAAGGCGAAGTGCCTGAAGCTGATGGACGAGGTCGCCCAGACCGGTCAACCGCTGGTGATCACCAAGAACGGCAAGCCCGTCGCACAGCTCGCTCCGGTCGCAGAGCGGCCCAAGAGCCTGTGGGGAGCGCATAAGGGGCTCATCGAGATCAAGGGCGATATCATCTCGCCCCTTGACGTGGACTGGGAGGCCAAGTTCTGATCCTTCTGGACACGCACAGCCTGATCTCGATCGATCAGGCCACTTCCGGCATGGGTGGCATCGCCAGAAGCACGGCCGATCAGGCGCTACAGTTGGGCTGGCTGGCCGTCTCTGCGGCCACGTTTTGGGAAGTGGCCATGCTGCTGGCCAAGCGGCGGATAGGTATTCGCGCCGCTCCCGCGCCGTGGCGTCATGATCTGCTGACGAACTGGGGATTGCTCGAGTTTCCGATCACGGGCGAGATCGCGATCACCGCGGTCGAGTTGAGCGGCTTTCATGCCGACCCGATCGACCGTCTGATCGTCGCGACAGCGCAGGCTCATGGCGCCCGGCTCCTCACGGCCGATCGGCAGATCCTCGCCTGGTCAGGTCGCCTGGACCGGCAGGATGCCCGCGTCTAGGGGTCCAGCCGGCTCGCCATTCGGATCGCGCCCGCCTCGTCGCCGCGAGCCCCGCACGAGATGACCCGACCGCTCAGCCACTGGCTGCTGCTGTTCGCCCTGGTCGCGATGTGGGGCAGCGCGTTCATGATGACCGGGATTGCGGTCCGCGGCTTCGCGCCGGCGCCCCTGGTCGCGATCCGGCTGGCGCTGGCGGCGCTGCTGCTGGCAGGCCTGGTCCTGGCGCGCGGCCAGAGGTTCCCCTCAAGCCCGCGCTTTTGGCTGTTCAGCCTCGCGATCTCGCTCGCCGGTAGCTGCGTACCGTTCTGGCTGATCACCTTCGGCCAGCAGCGGGTCGACAGCAGCCTCGCCGGCATCCTGATGGGCATCATGCCGCTCACGACCATGGTGCTGGCCCACTTCTTCGTCCGCGGCGAGCGGTTGACCCCGATCAAAGCGAGCGGCTTTCTGCTCGGCTTCATCGGGCTGATCGTGCTGATCGGCCCGCAGGCGCTGCTCGAGTTGCGTGGCGAGGGCACGCAACTGCTCCATCAGGTGGCGATCCTTGGCGGGGCGATCTGCTATGCGATCAACGCCATCCTGGCCCGCCACCGGCCGCCGGCCGACCCGCTGGTCGCGGCCGCGGGCGTCATGCTCGCGGGCAGCCTGGTCATGCTGCCGTTCGGCGGGCCAAGCGCGCCCCAGGCGCTCGCGGCGGCGCCGGCCGCGCCGTTCGCCGCGATGATCGCGCTGAGCCTGATCGCGACCGCGACCGCAACGGTCGTGTTCCTTAAGCTGGTCACAGTCGCCGGCCCGAGCTTCACCTCGTTCATCAACTATCTGATCCCGGTCTGGGCGCTGCTGATGGGCATGACCTTCATGGGCGAGCGGCCCGAGCCCACGACCCTGCTGGCGCTGGCCCTGATCCTCGGCGGGATCGGCCTTGGCGAGATCGGTCAGCGGCGGCGGCGCCCTGACCCGGCGGCGGAATCGCGGGCCGGGCGGCCGGAACCGGGCCGCCGCTAGAGCTCGACCAGCAGGCCGTCCTCGGCGGTTTCCCAATCGATGCGATCGATCTGCTCGAGCATCGCCGGGCCCATGTGGGTCAGCATCAGGCGCTTGGCGCGCAGATCGCCGCGGCGGCGGTTCAACGTCTCGAGATCGAGGTGATAGCGGCCCGTGGGGGCGACCGCGTAGCACTCGAGGATGAAAAGGTCGCTGCCGTCGGCGAGCTCGATCAGCTGCTCGGTCCATGCGGTATCGCCGGAATAGGCGATCCGCCGCCCGGCGCAGCTGAAGCCGAGCGCGTAGGCCGGCGAGCCGGATGGGTGCTCGACCGGATAGGCGGTGACCGCGATGCCGGCCAGGGTCCGGGTCCCGGGGTCAAGCTCGATGAACTCGAGCGGGAAGCGCCAGGCGGTCCGGCCGGAGCCCGGGAACAGCGCCTCCTGCGTCGCCAGCAGCCGCTCGCGGGTGCCGCGCGGGCCGACGATCGTCAGCGGTCGTCGGCGCCGGCTGACGTGCTGGGCCTCGAGCAGGAAGAAAGGCAGGCCGCCGAAATGATCGCCGTGCAGGTGGCTGAGGAACACCCGGTCGATGACAGCCGGCCTGATGCCGAAGCGGCGCATCGCGACCAGCGCGGTGCTGCCGCAATCGATCAGGAAGCGCTCCTCGCCGGCATCGACGAAAAAACAGGTCTGCAAGCGTCCGCCGCTGCCGAACGCGTCGCCGCAGCCGAGCACCCGGATCGCCACGCTGGCCATCGCCCCTCTCGTCCCGTCAATCTCCGGATTGGTTTTTCCGACGAGCGCGGGAGGAGAGCAGTGAACTGGTTCACAGAAAGATGATGCGCGCGGCCGTGCGGGCGGGCGCGCCGGGGCGCGGCCCGGCTCGCGGAGCGCGGAGGACACGGTGTTTTGGGTGAGCCCGCGACGCCGCCAGCGGCAAGTTGCCGCCCCCGGCGGCGCCGGCTGGCCGAAGATCGATCTGCGGACCGGGTCGAGGTTTGGTCGGAGTGGCGTGATTCGAACGATCGCGTCCCTCGCTGGCGATCGCGTTGAGCTCGGCCCTGGCGCCGGCCGCCTTGATCTCCAACAAGGCCGCGCTCTGCAGCAGATCGTAGGCCAATTTCACCGCCGTTTCCGGCTCAAGGGCCAGGACGTAGCCCGCCAGGCCGTCGCGTCGGCCAACCCAAAGCCTGGGCTCTTCGGCTCCAGCTGGACGTGCAGATCGGCCGGCCCCCAGGCCGGGGCGGCAGGTTCGGCGAGCGCCGTCACTACGCCAACTCCCTCTGCTCGGCCTCGGCGCGCTCGAGCGACGCGGTCAGGACAGCTCGGATCGGCGGCCCCAAGTGCAGCACCGTGGCGCCCTCGGGGTGCGCCTTGACCAACTCGTCGACCTCGGCCGGCTTGGTGGCGATCGCGGTCAGCCATTTCGCCTGCCGGGTCGGATCGCAGCACGACCAGCCAAGCGCGGCCGTCGGCGACGATCGCGTCCTGCCACTCCGCGCGGGCCACGGTCGAGGCGAGCTTGACCGCGTCGCGCAGCGGTATGCCATGCTCGCGCAACGCCTGCGCGGCGACCAGGCGGACGCAGTCCGAGATCTCGAGCTCACGCGACTGGCCGTGGGCCGGGAGGCCGAACCGTCCGCTCAGCGGCTTTAAGTCCCGACGCGAACCCGCAAGCAGCCGGAGCAGACAGTAGGAATCGAGCACTGCCGGAGCACCTCGTTGCGTGTCTGCAACGTACTAAGCATTTCAGCGGATCGAAGTCGAACGCTGATGAATTTCGGCTGGCTCTATTGTCAGCTCAAGTACCGGCCACTTCGTCCTCGTCGGGAAGATTGGCGAGATACTCCGCGCCCGCTCGGCGCGGACCGGGTCGTAGTCCTCGATGGGTGCCGCTCGGCGGCCCGTCTGCCCCGCGGGCCGCGAGCTGCGTCGGGCTCCTACCGGCCGCGATCGCGGCCAGCCGTGCGAGCTCTGCGGCCGCCGCCTGGCATTGGCGCACGCGGGTGATCCTGCGATGGACCTCAGACTTGCTCATGCCCAGGTCGGCGGCGATCTGGCGGGTGCTGGCGCCGTCTCGATACATTCGCTCGACTTCGGCCTCGCCCTCAGGGCTCCACGTCGATGGCGGCCGGCCGCGCCGCTTGGGCTTCCGCCCAGTCAGCTGCTCGACCTCGAGCTTGACCAGGGCGTCGCGCTCCTTGCGCTCCTCGGCCAGCTCGGCCCTGGCGGCCTCGACGTGCTCGCGCCAGAACACCGCGATCGAGATCATGGCATCTATTCGGTCCCGCGCGTTCTCCAGCTGCTCATCCAGCCTCCTACGGTCCTCGACCGCCTGGTCGCGCTCGGCCTCAGCCCGGAGCCGCAGCGTCTGGAGGTGGTCGCGCTCCTCGCGGAGCTGCTTCAGCTCGGCCGCTTCCTCGTCGGTCACCTCACTGTCCCCTAATTCGCCAGCAGTATGAGGACAGAAGGCGCTGTTGCAAGCCGCAGAATTCCTGGAGGTCCGGGAAGCGGCTCACGGAACAGCCGGGTCGCGGGGCGCCAGGAGCGCGTCGGAGGGCTGCCCCGGGCCCTACACCAGGGCCGGCATCCGCACGCGTCCTGGAGGCCACCGCCTCGCCGCGCCTCGAACCCTAGGCTCCCTGCGCCCCAGGATCGCGCCCTGGCGAGCGCCCGGTAGGGTAGCCTGCCGACGCTCGCCCCGGCCCGCCCAGACACCCGCCTCAATTCTTGAACGAAAGAAATAGACCGACCGGCCGGTGCGGCGGGCGCGTCGATCGGCGCGCCCGCCACTAAAGGACCGAAAAGTGCCAGTGGTGCCGATTGGGCTTACTTAAGTTCCCAGCTCACTTCGTGCGGTATCACCAGTGCGCCCAGGCCCTCACCCGGCGCCGGCAGGCTCTCGACGGTAAACGGCGCAGTCCGGAAATCCCCTGGTAATTGCCCGTGCCGCCAACGAAGTAGTGTGCCTTGCTGTCGAAAGTGGTCGAGGTGCTGTCCCCATCGGCATCGGTCTCTTTACAGGCCCCATAGAGTTCCTGCTGGCCCTTGACGTTGCGGATGTTGACCAGACACCGGACCACCATGTTGTCGAAGTAAGGCTTACCGTCGGGATTGCGGGGGATACCGACGAGCTCGGCCGCGGACATCGAGCTGTCCTCGACCATCGCTAAGTCCGAGAGCGTACGCACGGAGAAGTAGGTGGTGAAATGGGTGGTTCCGGACGGCGGCAACTTCGCGACTTCGGCCGCGACCTCAGTCGCCTGAGCGAAGGCCAGCAATCCGACCACAAGCGCGCCAGTCGACAGGAACTTATTCCTAATATTTCCTCCGAGTTCGGACAGTCACGGGCACCAATACCCAGACGGTCGTCCCAATGGGCGGCGTTTTCCAACGTATAGCCGCATTTTTCAGGAACACTATACATCCGAAACGCCATGTGTCAAGTGACTGAAAGGAAGTGATCGACGACAGGAAAGAGTGCCAGCATGTAATCGTAGCCAGGAATGTTTTCATGACCAGATCAATGTCGGTTATGAACGGATTCGCGAGTAAGGCTCTATGATGCATATACATGTAGTTGTTTTGGCGAGATCGCCGACGCGCTGGCTCGCGGCGAGTACCCCAGCGTCCGCGCCAGGGGCGCGCGCCGCCGGGATCGTCACCGCTAAGGCTACACGGTCGTCTTGCCTTTGCCGGATGGTTTCTTTCAACTCGTTGACAGCGCTAGGTTTTTCATCGACACCTCCAGCTGTTGAAGGTCTCCTCGGTCGCCCGCCAGATCCCCGCGGGATTACGCTCGAGGAGCTCGCCGCGGTGCTGCCGGGGGGCGTCTTCCTAGCGCTAGGAAGACGCGTCGCGGCTGTGTGGGGCGAGTGCTCCGCCGCCGGCTCAGTCTGGCGGGCCGGCAGCGGCTGGCGGGGCGGCTGATCCTGGGAGCAAAGTGGCGCCCGGTACTGACCGAACGGTGAATTCGATAACCGCATGAAACCGGGCGCCAGGGCTATCGTAGCCCGTAACGGCGGCCTGGGTCAGCACCTTTCGTGCCGGCCGCGTGGTCAGCACGCCATTTGGTGAGCGCCTCTCTCAGCAGCACGCGAGAATCGCGCCCAGGCGAGAGGGAATCCGCGGGCGAACTGGTACGCTTCGATCTCCGTGAGGAGCTCGGGCGGCAACGCCAGCAGGATGTGACGATCTCGCATGTGACGACCTATATGCGAACATACGTGGTTTTGGAAAGGTTACAATTACCGAATTTTACATCTGCTAGAGGTCAAGGCCCGCCACCGCCCTTGCTCGGAAAAATCCCAAAAGAACCTGACCCGGATGCGGGTCATTGCCCTCGAGCCCGGCGCTGGCGGTCTGACCCGCAGCGACATCACCTCTGCCGATCCAGGGTGACTCACGCGCGCGCCGCGTCCTTGAATTTCGTCTTCCGAATGTTCGCAAGACGACGCGCCCCCCGCGAAGCGCGAGCGCGCCGCGCGTCCAACTCCGCTGCCATTCGGCATTTTCCTGTTTAGATTGAGGTACTTGGCCGACTTAGTCGACTTAGTAGCGGCACTTGCCTATATATAAATATAAATACTAAATGTACTAAATGTACTAAATCTATTAAGTACCCTTCTTTCTTTCTTTCTTATAGGGTCGTATCAACTAGCCACCCTAAGTCGACCAACTAGGCAGACTAAGTGAGCCAACTAGGCAGACTAAGTGAGCCAACTAGGCAGACTAAGTGAGCCAACCAAGCAGGCTAACCTGACCAGGTCCCTTCCATGGTTAGGGTTCAGACTAGGCGGTGGCCGTCCGGACCGACCGACCGCGCTCTGTAACTAAGAAAAAGATCGCGCGCGCGTATACGACCTGTCTCCTGGCTTACACGCCCTGAACCCCAGGCGAACACTCAGGATTCTTTAGTCAGGCGCGCGTCTGCGCGCCTGACTTGCCCGTCTTACCGTAAGACAGGCAAGTCAGGCAGACGGAGGGCTGCCTGACTTAACTTTTCCGTGTACGTGTAAGTTCTTAGTAGTAAGTAAGACAGGAGACGGGTCGTATACGCAAATCACATCTATTTTCCTTTTCCACCGCCACCGATGCCCCACCTCTGCCGAGCTTTTTCGGCGGGGTACCGGCCGTCCTCGGCGGGCGGCTCGACCAAATCCAGCGACTGGACGAACTCGCTGGTCAGCACTGTCGCCCCCGATACCTGCCCCGTCTCGGTGTACGGCCGGAACTTGAGGTCCGCGGCGATGCCATGCCGCTTACAGCCGTTCGTGAACTCGGTCGGGGTCAGCTTGATAACCTCCGGGTTCTTGTGCTTGCCCAGCTCGGCCGCCAGCTCGGGGCGGATCGCGATCAGGATCTCGCCGTTTTTCCCGCGGTAGCCCCAGGCCGAGTGCTTGGGCACGCGGCGCCAGACCTCCGCCTCGCCGTCGAGCGCCTGGTCGAGCGCCGAGGCGCCGATCGTGCGGGCGAAGCTGTCGACCGATGTCATCGTGTGCAGCAAGGTCAACACCATCACCCGCCAGGCCGCGGTCTCCTTCTCGCTCGGCTGGCCCTGGTCACCCTCGTCCGGCAGCTCGCGGAGCAGCCGGGCGAACGCGATCTTCGCCCACTTGGTGACCTCGGTCGGCAGGCTCGACCTCCTGACCTCGCCGAGCTTGTCGAGCGGCGCGTCGCTGGCGCCCTCGAGCCGCCTGATGATCACGTGGTCGGGCATGACTTCGTGCCAGGTGATCGGCGTGCGCCGCACTTCCGACCAGATCAGGCCGGCGCGGGCCACGTGGGTCAGCCGGTAACGCTCGGTCACCAGGTGTGGATCAGCGCCTTCATCGAGGTCAGCTCGGTCTTGGTCGCGGGGCGGTCATCAACAGTTGTGCCTGGCCATCCGGTCGAACAGCTCTTCGTCGACCGCCTTGCTCGGCCCGCCGCGCTTGACGATCCAGTCGGTCAGATCCTTCTCATCGGCCGCGCCCGACAGCCCGAGCTGCTCGGACGATCTTGATCGAGCCTCGCATCGACCGGGCCCCATAGCAGGCTGCTCCAGTTCTCGGCCTGCTCCTTGCCGGCGTTATCGACATCGCCGACGATCACCACATGTGACCAGCAGTCAGCGCGCATGGTGCGACGCCAGCTTGGTCGGTTTCGGGAGGGACAGGCAGGTCGCGAATCAGATCGGTGCGCCCGACCCCGCCATCAGCGCGTTGAATGAATCGGCATCGCTTCTCGCCCTCGCAGACTACAAGCCGATAGACCGCCGGAAATGGAACAGTCGACGCGGTAAACGGCCCGCGGTGTCATGGTCGAAGAACATGTCGATCGAGTACCAGCGCAACGCATCGTAGATCCTGTCGTGCTCGGGATAGTCGCCGCGCCAGGGCTCGGCCCGCATTGGTGAGAACTGGCCAGGCCCCGCCGGTTCGAGGTCGGCGACCCGCCAGCGCCAGGGATTGTCGTTACCTTTTCCTTGCGGCCGTCCTCGTACCGACCCTGTCGCGTCGGATCACATGTCGGAAATCACGGTCGAAATAGAGTGGCTGCGGATGATCGTGTCTTGTGTCGGTCCGGGCGGTCAGTGTCCAGTCGACCAGCTCCTTGAGGCGGGCCGTGTAGTCTGGCGGCCTTCGTCGAGCTCGATCCTGGCAGCTGGTCCTTGTGGCCGATGCACTTGTCGCAGTGGCCGTGGACCTCGCCCTGGCCGTACCAGAGATAGACTTGCGGCGCGCCCTTGGCCTGGTGCGGGTCGCCCTCCGGTCCCGGGAATGGGCAATGGACGCGGTAAAAGTCGCCGTTCTGGATGATGTCGCCCGGGCACGGCCCGGCAGCGGCAATCTGCTCGGCGAACTGCCCGAGCACGGCTTGTTCGGCGCTGGGGCGGGCACTATTGGTAGCCATCGGTAGGATTCCTCTAGCTGGTGGTCGGGTCTTGGCCGGTCTTGGCCGTTGGATAGGGAAGTTCCTTTCGTGTAAGAGGCTGACTTCGCCGGCCGCGCTCCCCTGAGCGCGGCCGGCGTTTCTTTTGTCTGGGCGCAGGTGGGCCGCGCGCGGACGCCGACCGCGGCGACCGCGAGCCGAGCGCGCGCAGCAGCAGCGCCGGCGGCGCTGCGCCGGCGCTGTTCCCGATCAGGTCATGGCTGGAAGAGGGCAGGGCGGCCTTTGGCCGCGGGTTGCGAGTCAGGCGACTCGCTAAAACTGGTCGGAGTGGCGTGATTTGAACACGCGACCCCCGCCTCCCGAAGACGGTGCTCTACCAGGCTGAGCTACACTCCGACCCGAGTTCGGCCCGGTATATAGCGGGTTGCGGCCGGCTCGGCAATGGGACGGCTGGCGCCGCGGCGGCGCCGCCTCAATAGGTGCGCTCGATGCAGAAGTCGGCGAGATCGAGCAGCGCCTGTTTCGGCTCGGACGGCGGGAACATCTCGAGCGCGCGGCGGGCGGCGGCGCTGTACTCGGCGGCGCGCGCGAGGCTGTCGGCAAGCGCGCCGTGCCGGTTCAAAAGCTCGATCGCGTGCGCGAAATCGCCGTCGCGCTGCTCGGTCCGCTCGAGCGTGCGCCGCCAGAACCGGCGCTCCTGGGCGCTGCCGCGGGCGAACGCCAGGACGACCGGCAGCGTGATCTTGCCATCGCGGAAGTCGTCGCCCAGGCTCTTGCCGAGCACGACCTCGCGGGCGCTGTAGTCGAGCACGTCGTCGGTCAGCTGGAAGGCGATGCCGAGGTTCTCGCCATAGCTGCGGAGCGCCAGCGCCTCGCTCGCCGGGCGCTCGGCGACCAGGCCGCCGATCTGGGCGGCGGCCGCGAACAGGGTCGCGGTCTTGGCATCGATCACCTGCAGATAGGTGGCCTCAGTGGTCTCGGCGTCGTTGGCGGTCATCAGCTGCGCGACCTCGCCCTCGGCGATCACTGCGGATGCGGTGGCCAGGATGTCGAGCACCGCGAGCGAGCCGTCCTCGACCATCAGCTGGAAGGCGCGTGCGAACAGGAAGTCGCCGACCAGCACCGAGGGCTTGTTGCCCCAGATCGCGTTGGCGGTCGCGAGGCCGCGGCGCAGCTCGCTCTGGTCGACGACGTCGTCGTGCAGCAGCGTGGCGCTGTGAATGAACTCGACCGCGGCGGCCAGCCGGATGTGGCGCTCGCCGCGGTACCCGCAAAGCTGGGCCGCGATCAGGGTCAGCATCGGCCGCACCCGCTTGCCGCCGGCCGCGACCAGATGCCCGGCAAGCTCGGGGATCAGGCGGATCGGGCTGTCGAGGCGGGCCACGATCAGCTGGTTGACCCGACGCATGTCGGCCTCGACCAGCCTTTGCAGGGGTTCGAGCTTGCTCCGCTCGGCGGCGGCGCGCAGTTGTGGACTGACGGCAGTCAAGCCAGATACCTCCCCGGGTGGCGCATCCGGCGCATCCCGCACCTTGCTAACAGGGGACCAGATGCAATGCAAACTGGCTCTCCGGGAGCCGTCACTATAGGATGCCCGGGCGATGCGAGAGCTCTTGCGCAGCAACGATCTGGTCCATCTGTCCTGGGCCCAGGCGATCCTGTCGGACGCGGCGATCCCTTGCCTGCTGCTCGACGATCACGTCAGCGGGGTCGAGGGCAGCATCGGCGCGATCCCGCGCCGGCTGATGGTCGAGGACGACCAGCTGGAGGCGGCCAAGCGCCTGCTCGAGCAGGCCAAGGATGCGCTTGCCCGGCCCTGACGAACTGGCGCTCGAGCTGACCGAGGACCACCTGCTCGGCGGCCGCGTGCGTTTCCGCCAGCCGGCGCAGGGCGATCGGGCGGCGATCGACCCGGTGCTGCTCGCGGCCGCGGTGCCGGCGCAGGCGGGCGACCTCGTGCTCGACGCCGGCTGTGGCAGCGGCGCTGCGAGCCTGTGCCTGGCCGCCCGCGTGCCGGCCTGCCGGATCGTCGCGCTCGAGCTCCAGCCGGAGCTGCGGCGGCTGGCCAGCGACAACGCCCGGCGCAACGGCCTCGAGCCGCGGGTCGAGACGGTCGAGGGCGATCTCGGCCGGCCGCCGCCCCATGTCGCGGGTCTCGGCTTCGATCAGGTGATGACCAATCCGCCGCATCTGACCGCGGCGGCCGCGACCGCCTCGCCGGTTGCGGCGCGGGCGCGCGCCCATGTCGAGCAGCTCGACCTCGCCGGCTGGCTCGCAGGCTGCCTGCGCCTGCTCAGGCCGGGCGGCGGCTTGACCCTGATCCATCGCGCCGACCGGCTGGCCGACGTGCTCGCGGCGCTGCGCGGCCCGCTGGGCGAGCTGGTCATCTTCCCGCTCTGGCCGCGGCCCGGCGGCCGGCCGGCCAAGCGCATCCTGGTGCAGGGGCGCAAGGGCAGCCGCGGCCCGTTGGTCCTGGCGCCCGGCCTCGTCCTGCACCAGAGCGACGGCAGCTTCAGCGCCGGCGCGGAGGCGATCCTGCGCCGGGGCGAGGCGCTGAGCCTGCGCGGACGGGTGGATGGCTGAGGGTTGGCTCGCGCGCTGGCGCGCCTGGCTCCACCTCCGGCCGCGGCCGCCGGTGGTCCCGGTCGTGCGCCTGACCGGCGTGATCGGCGGGGCGTCGGTGCGCGGCAGCGGGCTCTCGCTGCACGGGCTCAATGCGACCCTCGAGCGCGCCTTCAAGGTCCGGGGCGCCAAGGCGGTGGCGCTCGCGATTAACTGCCCGGGCGGCTCGCCGGTGCAATCAGCGCTGATCGCCGAGCGCGTCCGGGCGCTGGCCGCCGAACGGCGGTTGCCGGTGCTCGCCTTCATCGAGGACGTCGGCGCGTCGGGCGGCTACTGGCTGGCGCTCGCGGCAGATGAGATCTTCGCCGATGCGCGCTCGATCGTCGGCAGCATCGGCGTGATCCACGCGAGCTTCGGCTTCGACGAGGCGATCGCGCGGCTCGGGATCGAGCGCCGCGTCCACACCGCCGGCGCCAGGAAGGGCCTGCTCGACCCGTTCCGCCCGCAGGACCCGGAGGATGTCGCCCGCCTGCAGCGGATCCTGGAGGAGATCCACGCCGGCTTCAAAAGCCAGGTGCGCGAGCGCCGGCGCGGCCGGCTCGAGGCGAGCGACGCCGAGCTGTTCGAGGGTCAGATCTGGACCGGGCAGGGCGCGCTCGGGCTCGGCCTGATCGACGGCCTGGGCACGCTGCACGGCGTCCTCAAGGCGCGCTACGGCGACAAGGTCAAGCTGCCGCAGATCAGCCCGGCGCGGTTCTGGTGGCAGCGCCGGCTCAGCATCGGCGGGCGCGGGCTCGACGTCGGCACCGTGGTCGCCGACGCCCTCGAGGGCTTGGCCGAGCGCGCCCTATGGGGCCGCTACGGGCTGTGGCCGGATCGGTAGGTCGCTGAGGCCGCTCGAATGCTCGGTTGAGAAGCCGGCTTTCTTCACATTTGCGCGCGCCATGAAGCGCTCCGGTCGTCCGGTCATAGAGGTTTCTGTATGCTGCCCACGGTTCCACCGCAGGGAAGGACGAGCCATGCCACGCCAGCTCACGATGGACCGTCGTGCCGCGAGGGGCCCGCTGTCGATCTATGGACAGCCTCCGCTTGCCCACAGCCCCACAGCAGCACAACATCGGTCATCCTGTGCTCATGTAGCAACACCGGTCAGGTTACGTGCTATCGACAGCGGTCAGATTCCCGCCTGTCGCTGACGGTGAGGAGGCTTCGCAGCGAGAGTCTTGTGACCTCGCGGCCACGTAGCGTTTCAGGCATCGCATGATCTCGCGGATCGACAACCCTTCTCTGGTACTCCGGGCGATGTAGAACTTCGTGCGCTGTCTCTGCGCATGCGGCAGACGACCACCATGTGCAGGGCCGAGTTGAGCTGCCGGTTGCCACCTCCGTTCAGCCCATGTCGCTGGTCTTTCCGCTCGAGGCCGGGATCGGGCTGGCGCCGCACATCATGGCGGAGCTCACTTCGCTCTTCAGCCGTTCCGCGTGTCACCTGCCGCCACGATGAAGGCGCCGGCGTTCTCGACACCGATGCCTTCCAGGTCGATGAGGCCTGACCCCAGCTCCCCCCCGGCGGCTTGATTATCGCGTCAAGCTGGCGATCTCGTCGCCGAGGCCGAGAATCCGCCGCGCCAGCGCCTTGTGCGCAATACGCGATGCGACGGCGGCGTCCCGCCAAGCCGTCATGTCGGGGCGGAGCCGGCGCATGTCCGGATCAGCTGCATCCGGCAGATCGCGCTGGGCTCGCGCACCTCGTCCGGCGCGCCAGGACGGTGTTGCGGAGCTGCTGGAGCGCGGCGCGCCGAGCTTGACCGCTGAGCTCCGCGTGGTGCGGAGAGCGCGCAGAGCCTCGACGGCACCTGAGCGGTCCCTCGCCACCTGGACGCGCTGCCCGGTGCGAGCGGCGCGGGCCGCTGCGACGGCATCGAGCTCGTCGTCCTCTCCTTTGGAGCGCCGCCCGGCTCGCTCGGTCCCGTCACCTCGAGCACCGGCACCCAGCGAGCGCCAGATGGCCGCTGAGCCCTGCGCCGAAGCTGCCGGTCTGTTCGCTTCGGAGTGCTCGGCGGCGCCAGCCTCGCGCCCGTGGCGCTCGCGGGCCGCACCGAGCCGGTCCGTGCCGCGGCACCGGCGCTGGGTGCCGCCCGGCCGGCCTACTACCGTTTCAAGCTCGGCCAATTCGAGGTCACGACGCTGCTCGATGGCGCCGTCCAGGTCGACGGGCCGCATCCGATCTTCGGTCAGGATCAGACCCCTGAAGCCGTGCAGAAGCTGGCCGAGGCGAACTTCCTGCCGCCGACCCGGATGGAGATTGGCTTTGCCCCGGTGGTCGTGAACACCGGCTCGCAGCTCGTCCTGTTCGATACCGGCAACTCGCCCGAGCGGCGGCCGAATGCCGGCAATCTGGTCGCGACCATGAAGGCCGCGGGCCTTGATCCGGCGCAGATCGACGTCGTCGCGATCACCCACATGCACCCAGATCACATCGGCGGCCTGATGGCTGACGGCGCGCCGGCCTATCCGAACGCCGGCTACGCCGCCGGCGAGGTCGAGTACGATTTCTGGTCCAAGGAGGAGCGCCTGTCCGGTCCGACCGAGACCGCTGCCAAGCTGGTCCAGGCGAACGTGGTGCCGCTCGCCGAGAAGATCACCTTCATCAAGGACGAGGCCGAGGTCGTGCCGGGCATCCGGGGCCTGGCGAGCTTCGGCCACACGCCCGGGCACATGGCCTATCACATCGAGAGCGACGGCCGTCGCCTGATCCTCTGGGGCGATACCGCCAATCACTACGTCATGTCGGTGCAGCGGCCGGACTGGCACGTCCGCTTCGACACCGACAAGGTGGCGGCCGCGGCGACCCGCAAGCGCATCTTCGACATGGCATCCGCCGACCGGATCCCGGTCACCGGCTATCACATGCCCTTTCCGGCGGTCGGCTACATCGATCGCACAGGCGGCGAGTACCGCTGGGTCCAGGCGACCTATCAGCTCAACCTCTGAGCTGCGCGACCAAGGCGGCGGCCGCCTGCTTACGTGACCGCCCGGGCGTGTGGCGGCCGAATTCGTAACGCGCCAAGCCTCTCGACTCCGCGCCGGCAAGCGCCGATGTTAGGGGCGGAAAGGACGCGCATGTTCGGTCTGACGCTCGGCAAGCTCGTGTTCACGATCTTCGTCGTGATCGCCATCTGGAAGGCGTTCACCTACGTCAGCCGCCTGACCCACGAGCGGCAGCAGGCGGACGGTTTGCGCAAACGTGCGGCCAACGCGACCAGCCGGACGCGCCGGGCGGCCCGGGGACCGACCATCGAGTTGGTCGAGTGCCCGCGCTGCGGCGCCTATGTCGACGCCGGGGAAGGTTGTTCGTGCGGGCGGACCCGCAGCTGAGCGGCACCTGGTCCTCGAAACCTACCGGGCATCAGGCCCGGATGGCTGGCAGCAGCTTTCGCGCCTGGGTTGCAGCGGCGATTTCTTGACCGCGCGCGGTCCGCTGGCTATTTTCCGCGCGCTCGTCCTCTTCACAATCGATGCGCCGTGAGTCGAAACCAGCCGTCGAGCTTTCAAGACCTGATTCTGGTCCTGCAGCGCTATTGGGCGGCGCAGGGCTGCCTGCTGCTGCAACCTTACGACATCGAGGTCGGGGCCGGCACCTTTCATCCGGCGACGACGCTGCGCGCGCTCGGACCGGAGCCCTGGCGGGCGGCCTACGTCCAGCCGTCCAGGCGGCCCAAGGATGGCCGCTACGGGGAGAACCCGAACCGGCTGCAGCACTACTATCAGTTCCAGGTGATCCTGAAGCCGTCGCCCGACGACCTCCAGGACCTCTATCTGAAGAGCCTGGGCGCGATCGGCATCGATCCCCTGGCCCACGACATCCGCTTCGTCGAGGACGACTGGGAAAGCCCGACGCTCGGCGCCTGGGGGCTCGGCTGGGAGGTCTGGTGCGACGGCATGGAGGTCACCCAGTTCACCTATTTCCAGCAGGTCGGCGGCTTCGACTGCCAGCCGGTGTCCGGTGAGCTGACCTATGGGCTCGAGCGTCTGGCGATGTACGTCCAGGGCACCGAGAATGTTTATGACCTCGACTTCAACGGTCGCGGCTTCAGCTATGGCGAGGTGTTCCTACAAGCCGAGCGCGAGTATTCGGCATTCAATTTCGAGGCCGCGGACACCGAGCGGCTGTTCCGCCACTTCGCCGATGCCGAAGCCGAATGCCGGGCCCTGCTGGACCGCAGCCCGCAACTACCTCTGCCGGCCTACGACCAGTGCCTGAAGGCGAGCCATCTGTTCAATCTATTGGATGCCCGGGGCGTGATCAGCGTCACCGAGCGGGCCGCCTATATCGGGCGGGTCCGGGCCCTGGCGCGAGCCTGCTGCGAGAGCTGGCTGCGGACGCGCGGCCACCTGGCCGCCTTGCAGGCGGCCTGAGGCGATGGCGGAGCTGCTTTTCGAGCTGTTGTCCGAAGAGATCCCGGCGCGCCTGCAGCGACGCGCGGCCGACGATCTGGCACGCCTGCTGGCGGCGGCCCTCAAGGAGGCGGAGCTCGCCTACGAGCAGATCTCGAGCTTCGCGACGCCCCGCCGGTTGACGCTGCTGGTCCGCGGCCTCGCCGGCAAGCAGGCCGACGCCGAGGTCGAAAAGCGGGGGCCCCGGATCGGCGGCCCCGCCGAGGCGCTCCAGGGCTTCCTCAGCTCGCTCGGGGTCGCCGACTACAAGCTCGAGGAGCGCGACGACAAGAAAGGCAAGATCCACGTCGTCCGCTATCTGCGGATCGGCAAGCCGACGGCCGACGTGCTGGCGCCGGTGCTGGGCGAGATCCTGGCCCGCTTCCCCTGGCAGAAGTCGATGCGCTGGGGCGCCCATACGATCCGCTGGGTCCGGCCCCTGCACGGCATCCTGTGTCTGCTCGATGGCGCCGTGGTCCCGGTCCGCTTCGGTCCGCTGGAGGCGAGCGCGAGCACGCGCGGCCATCGCTTCCTCGCGCCGGCCACGCTCCAGGTCCACGATTTCGATGACTACCGGCAGCAGCTGAGCGGGGCTTACGTCCAGCTCGATGCCGCCGACCGCCAGAAGGAGATCGCCTCCGAGGCCACGCGGCTGGCGCGCGCCGAGAGGCTCCGCCTGCGCCACGATCCAGGCCTGCTGGCCGAGCTCGCGGGCCTGGTCGAATGGCCGGTCGTGCTGCCCGGCCAGATCGACCAGAAGTTCATGGCGCTGCCCGAGGAGGTGCTGGTCACCTCGATGCGCCAGCATCAGCGATACCTGGCGCTCGAGACCCCGGATGGCCGGCTCGCGGCCCGCTTTTTGATGGTCGCCAACGTGCCGGCCGAAGACGGCGGCCGCATGATCGTCGCCGGCAACGAGCGGGTGCTGCGGGCGCGGCTCTGGGATGCCCAGTTCTTCTGGGATCAGGATCGCAAGCGGCCGCTCGCGACCCGGGTGCCCGAGCTCGATGGGGTCATCTTCCATGCCAGGCTCGGCTCGCTCGGCGCCAAGGCCGCGCGCCTGCAAAGCCTGGCAGGCTGGCTAGCGGAGCGGGTGCCGGACGCGCGGGTCGAGCAGGCGGTGCGCGCGGCGCTGCTTTGCAAGGCCGACCTGGTCACCGGCATGGTCGGCGAGTTCCCCGAGCTTCAGGGCGTGATGGGCCGTTACTACGCGCTGCACGATCTCGAGCACGCCGACGTCGCCGAAGCGATCGCCCGCCACTACTCCCCCCAGGGGCCGAACGACGCCTGCCCGAGCGCGCCGGTCAGCGTCACGACCGGGCTCGCCGACCGCCTCGACACGCTCGCCGGCTTCTTCGCGATCGGCGACAAGCCGACCGGGTCCAAGGATCCCTACGCGCTCCGCCGGGCCGCGCTCGGCGTGATCCGGCTGATCCTCGAGAACCGGCTGCGCCTGCCGCTGCGGGCGGCGTTCCGGCAGGCGCTCGCGGGCTATGGCCAGCTGCTCGCGGGCATCGATGCCAATGCCGTGGCCGCCGAGCTGCTGGAGTTCTTCGCCGACCGCCTGCGCGTCCATCTGAAGGCCGCCGGCGTGCGCCACGACCTGATCAGCGCGACCTTCGCCGCCGCCGGCGAGGACGACCTGGTCCGGCTGCTCGCCAAGGTCGAGGCGCTGCGCGCCTTCCTCGCGACCGAGGACGGCGCCAACCTGTTGACTGCGCACCGGCGCGCCAGCAACATCGTGCGCATCGAGGAAAAGCGCGACGGCCGCTCCTACGCCGGCCAGCCCGACGGCCAGCGGCTCCAGGCCAAGGAGGAGCAGGCGCTGTTCTTCCGCCTGATGACGGTCGGCGGCGACATCGCGGGCGCGCTCGAGCGCGAGGAGTTCACCGAGGCGATGCTGGCGCTCGCCCGCCTGCGCCAGCCGGTCGACGCGTTCTTCGACCGGGTCACGGTCAACGTCCAGGACCCGGAGCTGCGCGCCAACCGCTTGTATCTTCTGGACCAGATCCGCTCGGCGCTCGGCGCCGTGGCCGATTTTTCCCTGATCGAGGACAGCGCAACCGATGACAGCGATCGCCGGGTGGCGTGATGAGCCAATGGGTCTATAGCTTCGGCGCCGGCGGCGCCGACGGCGACGCCAGGATGCGCGATCTGCTCGGTGGCAAGGGCGCCAATCTCGCCGAGATGAGCCGGCTCGGGCTGCCGGTGCCGCCCGGTTTCACGATCACGACCGAGGTCTGCAGCCACTATTATACCAATGAGCGCCGCTACCCCGAGGGGCTGCGCGCGCAGGTCGCCGCTGCGCTCGCTCGGATCGAAGCCGGCGTCGAGGCGCGCTTCGGCGATCCCGAGCGGCCGCTGCTGGTCTCGGTCCGCTCGGGCGCGCCGCTCTCGATGCCCGGCATGATGGACACGGTGCTCAACCTCGGCCTCAACGATCGGACCGTGGCCGGTCTCGGCGCGATGGCCGACCAGCCGCGCTTTGCCTACGACAGCTATCGCCGCTTCATCCAGATGTACGGCGACGTCGTGCTCGGGGTCGATCACTACCGGTTCGAGGACCAACTCGAGGAGATCAAGGCGCAAAACGGCTATCGGCTCGATACCGAGCTCTCGGCCGACGACCTCTTGTGCCTGGTCGAGGAGTATAAGGCGGTCGTCCTCGAGCAGACCGGCACCGCGTTCCCGCAGGATGCCGAAGAGCAGCTCTGGGGCGCGATCGGCGCGGTGTTCGGCTCCTGGATGACGGCGCGCGCGGTCACCTACCGCCGCCTCCACGGCATTCCCGAGACCATGGGCACCGCGGTCACCGTCCAGGCCATGGTGTTCGGCAACCGGGGCGAGACCAGCGCCACCGGGGTCGCGTTCACCCGCGATCCCTCGAGCGGCGAGAAGGGCTACTACGGCGAGTTCCTGGTCAATGCCCAGGGCGAGGACGTGGTCGCCGGGATCCGCACGCCGCAGCCGTTGACCCGGGCGATGCAGCGGGCAACCGGGGCGAGGCTGCCGTCGATGGAAGAGGTGATGCCCGCCGCCTATGCCGAGCTCGCCAAGGTGTTCGGGCGCCTCGAGGCGCACTACCGCGACATGCAGGACATCGAGTTCACGGTCCAGGACGGCCGGCTCTGGATCCTGCAGACGCGGACCGGCAAGCGGACCACGCATGCCGCGCTCAAGATCGCGGTCGACATGGCCGGGGAGGGGCTGATCGGGCGCGACCAGGCGATCCTTCGGATCGAGCCCGCCTCGCTCGACCAGCTGCTGCACCCGATGCTCGACCCCGATGCGCCGCGCGACGTGATCGCCAAGGGCCTGCCGGCCTCGCCGGGCGCGGTGTCCGGCAAGGTCGTGTTCAACGCCGACGAGGCCGAGCGCCTGGGGACCGCGGGCGAGGCCGTGATCCTGGTCCGGATCGAGACCTCGCCCGAGGACATCCACGGCATGCACGCGGCCCAAGGCATCCTGACCTCGCGCGGCGGTATGACCAGCCATGCCGCGGTGGTCGCGCGCGGCATGGGCAAGCCCTGCGTCTGCGCCGCGGCCGATCTCGCGATCGACTATCGCCGCCAGCGCATGACCGTGGCCGGGCGCGAGCTCGCGGCCGGCGATCTGATCACGCTGGATGGCGGCAACGGCACCGTCATGCTGGGCGCCGTGCCGACGGTCGACCCCAAGCTGTCGGGCGATTTCGCGACGCTGATGAGCTGGGCGGACGAGCGCCGCCGGCTCAAGGTCCGGGCCAACGCCGAGACGCCGCTGGACACCCGCACCGCGCGCAAGTTCGGCGCGGAGGGCATCGGGCTCTGCCGCACCGAGCACATGTTCTTCGACGATCTGCGCCTGGCCGCGATGCGCGAGATGATCCTGGCCGGCGATGCCGACGGCCGGCGCGCAGCGCTGGCCAAGATCCTGCCGATGCAGCGCCAGGACTTCATCGAGCTGTTTCAGATCATGACCGGGCTGCCGGTCACGATCCGGCTGCTCGATCCGCCGTTGCACGAGTTCCTGCCGCACGATCCGGAGGAGATCAGTGCGCTCGCCAAGGCGTCCGGGCTCGATGCCGGGCGGCTGCAGCGGCGCGCGAACGAGCTGCGCGAAGCCAACCCGATGCTCGGCCTGCGCGGCTGCCGGTTGGGCGTGCTGTTCCCCGAGATCTACCAGATGCAGGCGCGCGCGATCTTCGAGGCGGCGCTCGCGGTCGCGGCAAGCTCGGGCGAGACCGTGGTGCCGGAGATCATGGTGCCGCTGGTCGGCATGGCGCGCGAGCTCGAGCTGATCAAGGCGGAGATCGACGCGGTCGCCAAGGACGTCATGGCCGAGCGCGGCGCGCGGGTGACCTACCAGGTCGGCACGATGATCGAGGTGCCGCGGGCAGCACTGCGCGCCGCCCAAATCGCCGGCCATGCGCAGTTCTTCAGCTTCGGCACCAACGACCTCACCCAGATGACGCTCGGCCTGTCGCGCGACGATTCGGCCAAGTTCATGGAGCAGTACCTGCAGCGCCGGATCTTCGCCGCCGATCCGTTCAGCACGCTCGACCTGGACGGGGTCGGCGCGCTGATCGAGCTTGCCTGCGAGCGCGGCCGCGCCGGCCGGGCGGACCTGAAGCTCGGGATCTGCGGCGAGCACGGCGGCGATCCGGCGACGATCGCGTTTTGCGAGCGGGTCGGGCTCGACTACGTCTCCTGCTCGCCCTATCGGGTGCCAATCGCGCGCCTGGCGGCGGCGCAGGCCGCGCTCGGCGAGCGCGCCACGGCCGGCACCGCGTGATCGCTGGGGCCCGTTCGACGCCGCTCGAGGCGCTCCGCAGCGGCGGCAAGCGCGCGATGGCGGTGGCGCTGGCGCGCCTCGAGGCGGCGGCCGGCGAGCCGCCGACGCTGGCGTTGCTCGATGCCGCCTATGCCGGCGCCCGGGCGCACGTGATCGGGCTCACCGGGCCGCCCGGCGTCGGCAAGTCGAGCCTGGTCTCGCGTCTGATCCGCGCCTACCGGGCGCGCGGGCGGACAGTGGGCGTGATCACGGTCGATCCGTCATCGCGCCGCTCCGGGGGTGCTTTGCTCGGCGATCGCGCCCGGATCGATATCGACCCCGAGGATCAGGGCGTGTTCGTGCGCTCGATGGCTGCGCGCGGCCGGCTCGGCGGCCTGGCCGCGCTGACCCCGGCGGCGGTCGTGCTGATGCGCTCGGTCTATGACCAGGTGATCGTCGAGACGGTGGGCGTCGGCCAGTCCGAGACCGAGGTCGCGGCGGTCGCCGACACGGTCGTGTTCTGCGTGCAGCCGGCCTCGGGTGACAGCCTGCAGTACATGAAGGCCGGCATCGCCGAGATCCCCGACATCGTCGTGGTCACCAAGGCGGACCTTGGTACGGTCGCGCACAAGGCCAAGACCGACGTCCAGGCGGCGCTGCATCTGAGCCTGACCGGGACCGACGGCTGGTCGGTGCCGGTCCAGCTGCTGAGCGGCCAGGAAGGGCAGGGGATCGATGCCCTGATCGAGACGCTCGCGGATCACGCGGCTTTCCTTGCCGCCGACGGACGGCTCGAGCAGCGCCGGCGCGCCCAGGCCGAGACCTGGTTGGCCGAGGCCTTGCGCGAGGAGTTCGGGCGCCAGGGCCTGGCGCGCGCGGGCGGCTGGCTGGAGGGCCTGACGACGCCGCCCGGGCAGTCGCCGTTCCGCCGGCTGCGCGAGCTGGCGCGCGAACTGCGCGCCGAGACGAGCGCAGGCCGCCTGGCCTGGGAAGCGCCTACCAGCTGACCCAGTCAGGCCGGACCGGCAGGACCTCGGTGGCGCCGGCATAGAGCGGCGTGCCTGACTGCTCGGCCTCGGCGATCCGGTCGAGGCGCAACAATGCCAGGCCGCGGCCGTCGATGCTCGAGCGCATCTCGCCGGCCTCGAGCTCGCCCAGGCGGATGATCGTTCCGGGCTCCGGGCGCGGACCCTTGAGCACGACCGGCAGCAGGCGCTTGCGGACCAAGCCGCGATAATGCATGCGCGCGGTCAGCTCCTGGCCGACGAAGCAGCCCTTGGCGAAATCGACCCCGCGCAGCTCGGCAAAGCCGCTCTCGAGCAGGGTCGAGCGCTCGACGACCAGATCGCGGCTGCCATCGGGGACGCCGAGGACGAGCCGCGCGTGCTCGTAGGCGAGGGGACCCAGCAGCGCGAGGCCCATGGCCTCGAGGGGGCCGCCGATCTGGTCGGGCGGCAGGACCAGGCGTACGCCGAGCTGCACGAGCCGCGGGTCGACCAGCGCGCAGCCCTGGCCGAGCTCTCGGCAGGCGCCCGGCCGATCGGGCAGGTCGAATCGTGCGGCAGCACCTTCGCCGAGCACGGCTGCGACAGCGAAGCGCTCGCTCGCGTCCTCGAGCTCGACCTTGGAGCGCAGGCGATAGATGGTGAGGCGCCGCAGCAGGTCGCTCAGCCGCGCCCGGTCGGTGTCAAGCAGCAGGGCGTCGCCGGCGCGCACGATCACGAAGTCGAACAGGAACTTGCCCTGCGGCGTGAGCAGCGCGCCGTAGCCCGCCTGCGCGGCAGTGATGCGGTTCAGATCGCTGCTGATCAGACCCTGGAGGAAGGGCGTCGCGTCGGCGCCGCGCACCACGAGCACGCCGCGCTCGGGCAGCAGAACGTAACCTTCAGTCATCTCGATGCGCTCGATCCCCGACTTCGACCCGCTTAGAGTGGGTTCCCCAATTCCGGCTGGCAAGGGGGCTGCGCGCCGCCGCCGGCCACCGCGCTGATCGCGGCCGAGATCCGTCTCGCGACCAAGGGCAGCGCGAAGCGGGCGCGCACGCTTGCAAGCCCGGCCTTCGCGAGCGCGCGGCGGCGCTCCGGGCAGTCCAGCAGCTCGGCGATCGCGGTCGCCAGCGCCTGCGGATCGCCACGCGGCACGAGCAGGCCATCGATGCCGTCCCGGACAATCTCGCGCGGGCCCGCCGCATCGGTCGCGATCGTCGGCCGGGCATGCGCCATGCCTTCCAGCACGACGATGCCGAATGGTTCCTCCCGGGACGGCACGCAGAACAGGTCGAGCGCCGCGAAGAAGGCGCGCTTGTCCTCGATCCAACCCGGAAACTTCACGTGATCGGTCAAATCGAGATGATCACATAGCGCTTTGAGATTTCGTTCCTCGGGGCCACTGCCACCGATCCTGGCCTCAAACCGGTAGCCCCGCGCTGCGAGGATGCCAAGCGCCTCCAGCAGGTCCGCGAAGCCCTTCTTGGCCACGAACCGGCCAAGGGCGCCGATGATCGGCGGGGCACCCTGAGCCGCTGCTGGCGGCGCCACCGCCGGCGGCACGCGGACGAGATTGGGCACCAGCGTGATCCGCTCGGCGGGCTGACCGGCGGCGAGCAACGCCTGGCGCAGATCCGAAGTGGTCGCCAGCACGTGATCGAGCCCGATCAGCGGCCGAACGCTGTAGTTCGGGGTGACGCCGACCTGGGGCAGCGCCGGCAGCCGGCGGCGCGCGCGCCGGGTGAGCGCGCTCGCCCGGCGGCCGATGGTGAGCGCCATGGCCGGGGCGCGCTCGTGCAGCCAGCCGCGCAGCCTGCGGACCGCGAGCGGGTCCCATTCGTTGGCGTTGCGGAGCGTCGCGAGGCTCGCCAGCGGCAGGCGCTGGAGGGCCGGCCGGATAGCCGCGCGTGGGTGGGTGAGCGCATGCACCGGATGGCGCTCGAGCAGCAGCGCCTCGCAGTAATCCAGCAGCGACTGCTCGAGCCCGCCGCGCCCGGCCGAGAGCATGATGCAGGCAACCGCGGGCGGCGCCAGGTCGGTCTTGGGTCGCGCAGCCATCATCGAGATCGCCGTTGCAACATTTCGTCGGGCTGGGCAATGGTATGGCCGCCCTGGTCACATCTACGCACGGAGATTCGGTCCGAGCGCATGTCCGCTGCCGCCCCGCCGCCACCGCCTGAGCTCGATGCCGGTGCGATCGCGCTGTTCCTCGACGTCGATGGCACGCTGGTCGAGATCGAGCGCGAGCCGGGCGCGGTCCGGGTACCCGATCGGCTGCGCGAGATCCTGGCCGACCTGCAGCGGGCAACCGGCGGCGCGCTGGCCCTGGTCAGCGGCCGGGCGCTTCGCCAGCTCGACCGGCTGTTCGCCCCGCTCCGGCTGAGCGCCGCCGGGCTGCACGGGCTGGAGCGGCGCAACCTTGGCACCGAAGTGGTGCGCGCCAAGCCCGATCCCGCCACCTTCGAGGCCGCAAGGGTACGCCTCGCTGCGTTCGCCGAGCGCCATCCGGGGATCCTGCTCGAGGACAAGGGCCTGACGCTGGCGCTGCACTATCGGATGGCGCCGGCGCAGCAAGGAGCGGCGACCGCGGCGGCCGAGGCGGCGGTCGCAGCCAGCCATGGCGGGCTCGTCCTGCTCCGCGGCAAGATGGTGCTCGAGCTGAAGCCGCCCGGCTGCGACAAGGGCCAGGCGATCGCGGCCATGATGGCCGAACCGCCGTTCGCGGGCCGCCGGCCGGTGTTCGCGGGCGACGACCTGACCGACGAGGCCGGCTTCGAGGCCGTCAATCAGCTCGGCGGGGTCACGATCCGGATCGGCGCCGATGCCGCCCCGACCGCCGCCCGCCACAGCCAGCCCAGCGTCGGCGCGCTACGGAGCTGGCTGCATGAGCTGGCGGGCATGCCGGCCGCGCGATGAGCTCGCTCGAGCTCGGCATCATCGGCAATTGCGCGATCAGCGCGCTGATCGACCAGATCGGCACGGTCGTCTGGAGCTGCTTCCCGCGCTTTGACGGCGACCCGGTATTCTGCCAGCTCCTGGACCCCGAGGCCGGGCGCGGCTTCTTCAGCGTCGAGCTCGACGGGTTGGCCGCGAGCGAGCAGCAGTATCTGGCCAACACCGCGATCCTGATGACGCGGCTGACCGATCAGAGCGGCAACGGCGTCGAGATCACCGATTTCGCGCCCCGTTTTCTCCAGTTCGGCCGGATCTTCCGGCCGACCACGCTGATGCGGATCGTGCGGCCGTTCGGCGAGACGCCGCGGATCCGGATCCGGCTGCGGCCAAGCTTCGACTACGGCGCCCGCCAGCCCGAGATCACGCGCGGCAGCAACCACATCCGCTACGTCGGCCCCGACTTCAGCCTGCGGCTCACGACCGATGCCCCGTTGACCTACCTCCTCGACGAGACGCCCTTCCTGCTCGAGGAGCAGGTCGTGCTGATGCTCGGGCCCGACGAGTTGCTGCGCGGCCCCGTGCTCGAAACCGGGCGCGAGTTCCTCGAGCAGACGACCGCCTATTGGCGCACGCTGACGATGCGCCTGTCGGTGCCGTTCGAATGGCAGGATGCGGTGATCCGGGCCGCGATCACGCTGAAGCTCTGCAGCTTCGAGGAGACCGGCGCGATCGTCGCCGCGATGACCACCTCGATCCCCGAGATCGCGGGGCAAGGGCGCAACTGGGACTATCGCTACTGCTGGCTGCGGGATGCCTACTTCGTCGTCCGGGCGCTGAACCGGCTCGGCTACATCGAGACCATGGAGGATTTTCTAGCCTACATCAGCAACATCGCGGGCAGCAGCGAGGACGGCCGCCTGCAGCCGGTCTATGGGATCGGTCTCGAGACCCGGCTGGTCGAGCGCCAGGTCGAAGGCTTCAAGGGCTACCGCGGCAGCCGGCCGGTCCGGGTCGGCAATCAGGCCTACGAGCACGACCAGCACGATGGCTACGGCTCGGTCCTGCTGGCGGCGACCCAGGCGTTCTTCGACCAGCGGCTGCGCCGGCCGGCCGGGGAGCACACGTTTCGCCGGCTGGAGCTGATCGGCGATCGGGCGTTCGCGCTGCACGACCAGCCGGATGCCGGCCTGTGGGAGTTCCGCACGACCGCACGGGTCCACACCCACTCGGCCGTGATGTGCTGGGCGGCGTGCGACCGGCTGGGGCGGATCGCGAGCCATCTCGGCCTCACGGACCGGGCGACGCACTGGCAGGTGCGCGCGGACCAGATCCGCGCGACCGTGCTGAGCCGGGCCTGGAACGCAGCGCTCGGCAGCTTCGCCGCGTCGTTCGGTGGCGACGAGATCGACGCCAGCCTGCTGCTGATGCACGAGGTCGGCTTCATCCGCCCGGAGGACCCGCGCTTTGCCGGCACGCTCGCCGCGGTCGAGCGGCAGCTGCGGCGCGGGCCGCATCTCTTCCGTTACGTCAGACCGGATGATTTCGGCGCCCCGGAGAACGCTTTCATCGTTTGCACGTTCTGGTATGTCGACGCCCTGATCGCTCAGGGCCGCAGGACCGAGGCCCATGAGCTGTTCGAGAACATGCTGGCTTGCCGCAACCACCTGGGCCTGCTGTCCGAGGACATTGACCCGGAGACCAACCAGCTCTGGGGCAATTTCCCCCAGACCTATTCGCTGGTTGGCCTGATCAACTGCGCGATGAAGCTCAGCAAGTCCTGGGAGGACGTCGTTTGAGCCGACGCCGGGCAAGGCCGTGAGCCGGCTCGTCGTCGTCTCCAATCGGGTCACCCCGATTTCGGGCAGCAAGGCCGCAACCGCCGGCGGCCTGACGGTGGGCGTGCTGGCGGCGCTGCGCGAGACCGGCGGCATCTGGTTCGGCTGGAGCGGGGAGACGATCGAGTCCGGGACGCCGATCCCCAAGGTGGTCCGCACCGGCAACATCACCTACATCACGATCGATCTGCTGCAGGCGGACTTCGACCGTTATTATGGCGGCTTCGCGAACCGGACGCTCTGGCCGCTGTTTCACTACCGCCTCGACCTCGCGAGCTTCGATCGTGACTGGTACGTCAGCTATCGCCGGGTGAATCAGCTGTTCGCCGAGCAGCTGTATCCCTACCTCCGTGACGACGACCAGGTCTGGATCCACGACTATCACCTGATCCCGCTCGGCGAGGAGCTGCGCCAGGTCGGCGTCAAGGGCCGGCTCGGCTTCTTCCTGCACATCCCGTTTCCATCGGCCGAGGTCTACGTCGCGCTGCCGTGGCACGACCGGCTGATGGAGGCGCTGAGCCAGTACGATCTGGTCGGCCTGCAGACCAGCAACGATCTGCGCAACTTGCACGACTATCTGTACCGCGAGGGCGTCGGCTACGGGCTCGCCGACGGCCTCGTGCGGGCTTTCGGCCGGACCCTGCGCGCGCAGGACTTCCCGATCGGGATCGACACCGTTGACTTTGGCCGCATGGCGACCTCGGTCGAGGCGGTGCGCGCGAGCCAGCGCCTCAGCCGCAGCCTGCTCGGGCGCAAGCTGATCATCGGCGTCGACCGCCTCGACTACACCAAAGGGATCACCGAGCGGCTGCGCGCCTTCGAGACGCTGTTGCAGAACTACCCGCGCCAGCGGGGCCAGGTCACGCTGGTACAGATCTCGGCACCCTCGCGCGAGGAGGTGCCGGAATATCTCGAGATGCGCCGCCAGGTCGAGGCCGCCTCCGGCCGGATCAACGGCCTGTTCGGCGAGTTCGACTGGATGCCGCTGCGCTACATCAACCGCGGCTTCACGCGCCGGACGCTGGCCGGCTTCTTCCGTCTGTCCCGGATCGGCCTGGTCACGCCGCTGCGCGACGGCATGAACCTGGTCGCCAAGGAGTATATCGCCGCGCAGTCAGAGGAGGACCCGGGAGTCCTCGTGCTCTCGCGCTTCGCCGGGGCCGCCGACGAGCTGGATGGCGCGCTGATCGTCAATCCCTACGACATCGAAGCGGTCGCCGAGGCGCTGCACCGCGGTCTGATCATGCCGCTGGATGAGCGCCAGGATCGCTGGCGGCGGCTGCTCGCACAGATCCAGCAGCACGACGTCCTCCACTGGCGGCGGAATTTCGTCGATGCGCTGGCCCAGGAACTCGAGCCAACCGAATGATAAGGCTACCATTCAAGCTCGCGTTAAGCCATCGCATCGGATCGCCGCCGCTGGGTCGTCGGGAGAATATGGACCTCGGTCAGCTCGGTCGTGCGCTGGAGCAGTTCCTGCACCGCGCGATCGAGCAGCAGGCATTGGAGCTTGAGCACCAGACCTCCGAGCAGGCTGATCAAAGTCGTGTAGAGCGCCACCGTCATACCGCCGCTCAACGCCGCGAGCGCCGCCCGGATCGCGCCCGGGTCGAGGCCGTCGAGCCGGCTGATCGGGCCAAGTATGACGATAAATCCGAGCACCGTGCCGAGCAGGCCTAACGACAGCAGCAGGTCGGCGACCAACCGGTCGAGTTCCTGGCCGCGCCGCAGATCGGCCTCCAAGGCCTCCAGCAGCAGGCTCCGCTCGAGCAGCGTGCGCGGCTCGCCGATCCGGGCTTGGGTCTGCAGACTTTGGATGTAGCTGCTGATGCAACCCGCTGGCAGAGTGTCGCTCCGGCCCGACCCATGATGACCCTGCGTGAGCGCGGCCCGGACCTCGGCGATCTGGCTCAGCGCCCGCGCCAGGCGCAGCACGTGCCAACTGCCATGCATCGCGACCGCGACGAAGATCAGCGTGATTCCGACCGAAAGCCCGGTCGAATCCTCGCTCCAGACCTGCGGCAGCAGCCCGTAGTGCCAGGCCGCCCTGAACGCCGACCCGATCAAGGCCCACAACAGCAGGCCTTTGAGCAACAGCAGACGCTCGCTGTCGACGCGCGCACGGGGACGGTCACGCAACCGCATGGCAGGCGCTCCAGGTTTGTGCTTCTCGCCGGGAATCAGCGGTTGGCGGCAACCGCCGATGATCCGGTGATACACCGGCGGCGGGCGTCAGGTAAAGGATTTTTTTCTTAGTGTTATACATTGCGTACCGTGACGGAGTTGGCTATGGTTTTTGAGTTGCACTGGCGAGCGCCAAGCGGCCCGTCCGGTGGCGACCCCGCGAGTGCTGGCGAGCCTTACTTTTCTATGCTGCGGCTGTCGGGAATCCACATCCCGAACCGTGACCGGATTCACATGGCGTTCCAGGCATACTACGACGGCAGCGGGAAAGCCGATTTGCCGGCTATGACGCTCACTGGTGTGGCTGCTCCTGAAGAGTTGTGGCAACGTTTCGAACCGCTCTGGGTAGATGCGCTCGATCGTAATACAGTGCCGGACAGAGATTTCCATATGACCGATCTTATGGCCAAGCCCAGGCGAGGTAAACTCGCAGATTGGGACGATCGTCGAGTTGAGGCGCTGCTAACTGACTTGTGGAATGTCTTTGGACGTTTTCGGACGGAGGATCTTGCGGCGTATTCATGCACTGTGTTCTTTGATGCCCACAAACAGGCCAAACAACTTATACCTGCTCTGAGATCCCCAGAGGCTATCTGTGTCGATTATTGCGTGGGCAGTCTGCAACTAACCAAGCAACAATTGGCTTCGGAGCCCAAACCGATACTCCTTTACTTCGATCGGAAGGAAAAATTCATGCACACGGTTAATCGTGTATGGCTACAGGGCAAGAAACACCCTACTGGGCGGCCGAGCCAAGTCCGCAATATTATAGTCGCCGATCGGTCTTACTATTATCCGATACAGGCCGCGGACATGCTAGGGTGGATAATCAACCGGAACCGTTTAAACGCGGCACGGCGGGGAAAGGCGCAGCCTTATCAACGGCTCGTATTTGATGAACAATTAG
The DNA here is from genome assembly GCA_963840925.1 of uncultured Alphaproteobacteria bacterium. Lineage (GTDB taxonomy): Bacteria > Pseudomonadota > Alphaproteobacteria > Geminicoccales > Geminicoccaceae > DATAOG01. Next base: position 89,304 of record CAWJAY010000028.1, on the reverse strand, counting down.
ATAAATACGAAGCTATGTTCGTACAGACGTGGTTCATGATTTGGCATTTCATGCAATGGTATGACGAGCCTCAGAAAATCGTCAAACGCTACCCCAATGGATAGTCTCTTACAGTCAGGTGCCATGGCCTTGCCGTTGGCGGGGTCTGGGTGGCGCGATCTTGCGGAACGCGCGCTCGAACGCTTCGCCGGTTTCGTCGGCGCCAACGCGTCGAGCGGCTTCCTTGAACCGTTCGACCTGCGGCTTCACGGGTTCGTTGCCGCGCTCGCCAGGCGGCGGGCGGCTAGCTTTGGGTTTTCGAGCCATGCGGAACCCTCACTTATGAGCCGTTCGATAGGTGAGCCGCTTGCCTTTGATGCCGGCAAGGGCTCGCTCGGCCCGCTCCTGGTCGCCGATGCCGAACCGGGCACGATGGTTGTACCGGAAATCGAACTCGGCGAGGTAGCGGTGCAGATGCTTCTCACCGCAGTGTTGGTACACGCCGCGCATCCCCCGCTTGAACAGCGAGAAGAAACCCTCGACCGAGTTGGTATGCACGTCGCTACGGACGTACTCGCCGGCCGAGTGCTTGACGCGCTCGTGATCGGCGGCATGGGCGGCCACGTCGCTGTAGATCCGGCTTTCGTCGGTATGGACGCGGGCCTCGCGGGCGATATTGCGGCCGACGATGTGGTTGACGGTCGGCTTGTCGGCGTTCTCGACGTGGAACGAACGGACCGAGCCGCCGCGCTCGACAAGGGAGATGATCGCGCGCTTGCCGGCCGGGCCGGGCTTGCCGCTCTTGGTCGGCTGAGTGTAGCGCTTGGTCTTCCGTTCGCGCGGAACGTCCTGCTTCCACAGGTAGGTTTCGTCCGCCTCGACGATACCGCCAAGCCCGCCCATCGGGGCAAGCTCGCCAGAGCGCATGGCCTCGCGGATGCGATGGCCCATGAACCAAGCAGTCTTGAGGGTTACGCCAAGGGTCCGATGCAACTGGTTGGAACTCATGCCTTTCTTGGACGAGCAGAGCAGGTACAGCGCCTGCAACCAGATGTGCATCTTGACGTGGCTCGACTCGAAGACCGTCCCGACCTTGACGCTGAACGGCTTGGAGCAGGCGTAGCACTTGTAGACGCCGATCCGGGTGCTCTTGCCGTTGAGCTTGCTGATCCGCTCATAGCTGCCGCAGTGCGGGCAGATCGGGCCGTCTGGCCAGACGCGGGCTTCAACCCATGCGTAGGCGTCGGCCTCGTTGCAGAAGTGGGGAGCGTTCAGGACGGACATCGCGGCTATCTCCTTAGCGTCCGCGAATCCTATCCTGCGCCATCCGGTACGTCAAGTATAATGTTATGATTTTTTTCCTTTTCCTCGAACCGGGCGCGGCGGCTCCTCAAGCCGGCAGCCCGGTCGCCGAGCGCTCGGCCAAGCAGCTCGCTTTATCTTATTTGTCATAATATATCTTATCGGACTTTCCGACGCTGCGGCCACCCAAGGCCTTGCCCGCCGACGTCCTTCAGTGGGAAAGAATCTGGCTCAAAAACAGCCTGGTGCGCGGGGAAGCCGGGTTGGTGAAGAATTCCGCCGGCGCGCTCTGCTCGACCACCTCGCCTTGATCCATGAACACCATCAGGTCGGCGACCGAGCGGGCAAAGCCCATCTCGTGGGTGACGCAGACCATCGTCATGCCTTCCCTCGCAAGCTCGATCATCACGTCGAGCACTTCCTTGATCATCTCCGGGTCGAGCGCCGAGGTCGGCTCGTCGAACAGCATGATCTTGGGCGTCATGCACAGTGCGCGCGCGATCGCGACCCGCTGCTGCTGCCCGCCCGACAGCTGGCCCGGGTATTTGTGCGCCTGCTCCGGTATCCCGACCCGCTCGAGCAGCCGCATCGCCACGGCCTCGGCTTCGGCCTTGGGCGTCTTGCGCACCCAGATCGGCGCCAGCGCCAGGTTCTCGAGCACGCTTAAGTGCGGAAACAGGTTGAAGTGCTGGAACACCATCCCGACCTCGCGCCGGATGGCGTCGACGTTGCGGACATCGTTGGTAAGCTCGATGCCATCGACCACGATGTGGCCGCGCTGGTGATCCTCGAGCCGGTTGATGCAGCGGATCATCGTCGACTTGCCCGAGCCGGACGGGCCGCAGATCACGATCTTCTGGCCTTTCCAGACGTCGAGATTGATGTCCTTGAGGACGTGGAACTGGCCGAACCACTTGTGCACGCCGCGCAGCACGATGATTGGCGCATCATCGCTGCCGCTGGTCGCGCCGCTGCTCTTCATGGCTCCGCCCTAACGCCTGTGGCCGGTGTGCAGCCGGCGCTCGACATACATGCTGTAGCGCGACATGCTGAAGCAGAAGATCCAGTAGCCGAGCGCTGCGAACACATAGCCCTCGGTCGCAAAGCCGATCCAGTTGGCGTCGGTGAGCGAGGCCTGAACCGCGCCTAGCAGGTCGAACAGGCCGATGATCAGGACCAGCGTCGTGTCCTTGAACAGGCCGATGAAGGTGTTGACGATGCCCGGGATCACGATCTTGAGGGCCTGCGGCAGCACGATCAGGCCCATCATCTTCCAGTAGCTGAGCCCGAGCGCCTGGGCGGCCTCGTACTGGCCTTTCGGGATCGCCTGCAGGCCGCCGCGCACGACCTCGGCCATGTAGGCCGCCGAGAACAGCGCGACCCCGACCAGCGCGCGCAGCAGTTTGTTGAAATTGACCCCCTCGGGCAGGAACAGCGGCAGCATCACCGAGGCCATGAACAGGATCGTGATCAGCGGCACGCCGCGCATCACCTCGATGAACGTGATGCAGACGCCGCGCACGACCGGCATCTCCGAGCGCCGGCCGAGCGCCAGCAGGATGCCGAGCGGCAGCGAGGCGACGATCCCGACGCCGGCGACCACCAGGGTCAGGAACAGGCCGCCCCAGACCGAGGTCTCGACCCCGCGCAGGCCGAAAGCGCCGCCGCGGAACAGGTAGTACGCGACCACCGGATAGCCGATCAGCAGCGCCGCCGCCCACGCGGTCTTGTGGCGAAAGCGCGCCACGAACAGAGGCGCCAGGCCCGCGATCAGCAGCAGGAACGCGAGGTTGATCCGCCAGCGCTGATCGGCCGGGTAGAAGCCGTACAGGAACTGGCCCAGGCGGGCCTTGACGAACACCCAGCAGGCGCCACCGCCGACACAGTCGGCTCGGCTGTCGCCGATGAAGTTGGCATCCAGGATCGCCCAGCGCACCAGCGGCGGCACGATCTCATACAATAGCCACAGACAGGCCAAGGTCAGGAGCGTGTTGAACGGCGATGAGAACAGGTTCTGGCGCAGCCAGGCGAGCACGCCGACGCTGGCGCTGGGCGGCGCGAGCGGCGGGGCGGATTCGCCGACCTCGGCGCGCGCCATGGCTCAGCCCTGCCCCGTCATCGTCAGCGCTCCACCAGCGCGATGCGCCGGTTGTACCAGTTCATGAACATCGAGATGCTGAGGCTGAGAGTCAGGTAGACGGCCATCGTGATCGCGATCACCTCGACCGCCTGGCCGGTCTGGTTGAGGACGATGCCGGTGAACACGTTGACAAAATCGGGATAGCCGATCGCGACCGCGAGCGAGGAGTTCTTGGTCAGGTTGAGGTATTGGCTGGTGAGCGGCGGGATGATCACCCGGAGCGCCTGCGGCACGACCACCAGCCGGAGCGTCGGGGCGGGCCTGAGGCCCAGCGCGTGCGCCGCCTCGATCTGGCCATGGCTGACCGAGAGGATGCCGGCGCGCACGATCTCGGCGATGAACGAGGCGGTGTAGATCGAGAGTGCCAGCGCCAGCGCGACCAGTTCCGGCAGCAGGACCAGCCCGCCCTGGAGCTTGAAGCGACCCATCTCGGCATGCTCGAACGCAATCGGCCCCCCGGTGATCACGAGCGCCAACAGCGGCAGCCCGATCAGCAGCGCGAAATTGACGGCCAGCGTCGGGAACGGCTGCCCGGTTGTCTCCCGGCGCCGCCGGGCGAACCGGGCGACCGCGATCGCTGCCACCACTGCCGCCAGCGCGGCGACCACGATCCAGCCGAAGCCCGGCTCGAGGATCGGCTTTGGCGTGTAGAAGCCGCGGTTGTTGAGGAAGAACCCGCCCGGCACGGCAAGGCTCTCGAGCGGCGCCGGCAGGGTCTGGAGCACCGCGAAGTACCAGAACAGGATCTGCAGCAGCAGCGGCACGTTGCGGATCGTCTCGACGTAGATCGTGGCCAGGCGGGCGACCAGCCAGTTGGTCGACAGGCGCGCGAGCCCGACCACGAAGCCGAGCAGCGTCGCGAGCACGATCCCGACCGCCGAGACCAGAAGCGTGTTCAACAGCCCGACCCAGAAGACCCGGGCGTTCGGCGAGGTCACGGTGTAGTCGATCAGGGCCTGCGGGATCGCAAAGCCGGCCGGCTTGTTGAGAAAGCCGAACCCGGAGGCGATGCCCTGCCGTTGCAGGTTGATGATCGTGTTGTGGGCGAAATAGGCCGCCAACAGCACCACGCCGACCAGCGTCAGGATCTGGTAGACGATCGCGCGCACCCGCGGGTCGTTCCAGGGGGCGGGCTTGGCGGGCGTTGGGCCCAGTCGCTCTCGGTTTACGGCCATCGCGCTCTGCATCTGGCAGCCGGGCCCGCGTGACGTCTTCGCGCCGCGCGCCCGCCGCTGCCCGGTTGCGGGCGATTGTTCCAGGTTGCCAGCCTCGCCCTTTGGCCAAGGCCGGTCAAGCCCGTCGTGTCCACTGGTGACCGCGTTCGCAACCGCCGCGGCCACCCGCCAGCCAGCCCGGCCACGCGGGCGTGAAATTCTCGCCCAAACGTGGTAAACAGCTTGCCTCGGCAAACGAACCAGGAGGGATTGGCGACATGCGCCGGCAACTCGTGCTCACGACCGCTCTGCTCGGACTGCTTGCCGCGGGACCAGCCGCCGCGGTCGAGCTCGCCATCGCCAAGCAGATGGCCGAAGCCTGCGAGGCCAAGGCGGGCCAGGAAGGCTGGAAGATGAACATCGCGGTGGTCGATGACGGCGCCGATCTGGTGCTGTTCCGGCGCATGGACGGGGCGTTCCTCGGCTCGGTCGACATCGCCCAGATGAAGGCTGAGACCTCGGCCAGGCTGCCCTTCCCGACCCGGGCGCTGGGCGAGATCGCGTTCGGCAAGGAGGGCCAGCCCGGGACCACGCCGGGCATCGCCATGGTGCCGGGCATCGCGGCGTTCCCGGGCGGCCTGCCGATCAAGGCAGCCGACGGCAGCCTGCTCGGCGCGATCGGGGTCAGCGGCGGCACTGGCGATCAGGACGAGCTGTGCGCCCAGGCCGGCCTCGACGCGGTCGTCGATCAGCTCAAGTGAGCACGCGCCGGGCATCGGCGGGCGGAGGTGCCGGCTCCGCCCGCTGCCCCGTGATCAGCGGATCGGCATCGCATACTGCAGGCCGCCGTCCTTCCATTGCGCATTGAGGCCGCGCTCGATCTTGAGCGGCGTGGCCATGCCGACGGTGCGCTCGAAGATCTCGCCGTAGTTGCCGACCTGCTTGACGACCTGGTAGCCCCAGTCGTTGGGCACGCCCAGCTCCTTGCCCATCTCGCCCTCGGTGCCCAGCAGGCGGCGCACTTCCGGATTGGTCGAGTTGGCCTTCTGGTCGTCGACGTTGGCCGAGCTGACGCCGAGGTCCTCGGCCAGGACCATCGCGTACAGCGTCCAGCGCACCACGTCGCCCCACTCGTTGTCGCCGTGGCGGACGACCGGGCCGAGCGGCTCCTTCGAGATCGTCTCCGGCAGCACGATGTGGTCGTCCGGCTTGGCGAGACCGGTCCGTTCGGCGTACAGGCCGGACTTGTCGGTGGTGTAGACGTCGCAGCGGCCCTGCTCGTAGGCGGTCCGCGCCTCGTCCGGACGCTCGAAGTTGACCGGCGAGAACGACATGTTGTTGGCGCGGAAATAGTCGGCGAGGTTGAGCTCGGTGGTCGTGCCGGTCTGGACGCAGACCGACGCGCCGTCGAGCTCAAGGGCGCTCTTGACGCCGAGCGCCTTGGGCACCATGAAGCCCTGGCCGTCGTAGTAGGTCACGCCGACGAAGTCGAGGCCAAGCGCGCTGTCGCGCGAGAGCGTCCAGGTCGTGTTGCGGGACAGGACGTCGACCTCGCCCGACTGCAGCGCGGTGAACCGTTCCTTGGAGGTCAAAGGCGTGTATTTGACCGCATCGACCTTGCCAAAGAGCGCGGCGGCCACGCCCCGGCAGACGTCGACGTCGAGGCCCGACCAGTTGCCGGCGTCGTCGGGATTGGAGAAGCCGGCGAGGCCGGTGCTGACGCCGCATTGGACGAACCCCTTCTTCTTGATCGCATCCAGGGTTGCGCCCGCCTTGGCGGTGCCGACGGTCGCGAGCAGCGCCCCGCCGCCGACGACCAGGATGGTTGCTAGACGCATGAACGGTCCTCCGTGGTTCGATCTGCCGGTCCGCCCGGGCGCTCGTCCCGAGCACCGCAGCGTGCATCCCGGACGCGGCCAGCGCTCGGCCGGCCGGTCCGACCGCGCTCGCCAACCGGCCGTTGGTCCGGGTCTGCCACAGCGAGGGTGGAAAATCCAGCCCCGAGGGTCGGGGCGAGGGAATCGCGATGCACGATGATACGCTGGTGGTGACCGAAGGGCGCGACCCGGAGCGCAACCACGGCGTGGTCAATCCGCCGGTCTACCGGGCCTCGACGATCCTCTACCCGACCGTCGAGGCGTTCGAGAGGCCGCGGCAAGGCCGCGGTGTTCACTATGGCCGCGCCGGCACGCCGACCACGTTCGCGCTCGAGGACGCGGTCGCGGCGCTCGACGGCGGCCATGGCGCGATGGTCACCGGCTCGGGCAAGACCGCGATAGTCCAGACGCTGCTGGCGCTGCTTGCGGCCGGCGACCACCTGCTGATGGTCGACAGTGCCTATGCGCCGACCCGGCAGCTGTGCGACCGGGTGCTCGCCCGCTTCGGTGTCGAGACCAGCTACTACGATCCGCTGATCGGCGCCGGGATCGAGGCCCTGATCCGGCCGAACACCAAGCTCATCTTTCTGGAGTCGCCGGGCTCGCTGACTTTCGAGATCCAGGACGTGCCGGCAATCGTCGAGGTGGCGAGACGCCGGAACCTGCTCACCGTGATCGACAACACCTGGGCAACTCCCTTATATTTCAAGCCCTTGCAGCTCGGCGTCGATGCCTGCATCCACGCCGCGACCAAGTACATCGGCGGCCATTCCGACCTGATGATGGGCACCGTCAGCTGCGCCGAGCCGCTCTACGGGCGGCTGCGCGCGGGCATGTACGACCTCGGCAGCTACGTCTCGCCCGACGACTGCTATCAGGCGCTGCGCGGCCTGCGCACGCTCTCGGTCCGGCTCGAGCGCCACCAGGCCAACGCGCTCAGGCTCGCGACCTGGCTGAAGACGCGGCCGGAGGTCGAGCGGGTGCTCTACCCGGCGCTGCCGGACGATCCGGGCCACGCGCTCTGGCGGCGGGATTTCAGAGGCGCCTGCGGCCTGTTCGGGATGCTGCTCAAGCCCTGCCCGGCCGCCGCGTGGCACGCGTTGATCGAAGGCCTGGAGCTGTTCGGCCTGGGCGCCTCCTGGGGCGGCTACGAAAGCCTGATCATGCCCAACCGGCCGGAGCGCTACCGGACCGCGACCCGCTGGGACCCAGGGTGCCCGAGCCTCCGGATCCATGCCGGGCTCGAGGATCCGGACGATCTGATCGCGGACCTCAAGGCGGGGTTCGCGCGCCTCCACCGGCTGGCGGCAGGCTGACCCAGCGGTCCTCGGCATAGTCGAAGTAGCGGCTGATCCGGGCGCCGTCCCAGTGGTACTGCAGGTGCCGGCCCTGGACCGGGATGCCAACCGCCTTGGGCCGGAATGCGCCCAGGCACTGCCCGGACTGCCGGCGGACGCTCGGATAGACGATGCCGTTGCTGCCCGCGGTCCGCAGTGCGCGGCCCAGCGCCCGGCTCGCGGCGTAGTCGTCCGGGTCGAGGCAGGCCCGCCAGCGCGCATCGGCGCCGCGCAGGTCGTGCCCGCGCGGATCGCCGCGCAGATCATGAAAACGGGCATCGATCCGGCCGCTCAGCACGCGCATCGCCTCGACGTGGGGCGGATCGGCGGTCGCGGCGTAGAAGCGGCCGAGGTGGAACCTGGTCTCGGCGATCGCGGTCTCGAGTTCGCGCGCGGCATAGTAGACGCCGTAGCTGCCGTCGCTGAAGCGCGAGCCGTTGGGGTTCAGGTGGGTGAACGAGGCCATGACCCAGCTTGCGCCGGGGCCGCTGACCCGCTCCTCGACCGGCACGAGGCGGATCTCGCCGATCTCGTCGCGCAGGCGCGGATTGGTCAGGCTCTCGACCGCCGCCAGTTGCTCCCACTCGCCCGGGTCGTCGGTCAGGCGCTCGAACAGCTGGATCGGCGGGTAGCGGGACGGCAGAATGCGCTGCGCCGCCGGCCAGCGGACGCGCCGCTCCGGCGGCCGCTCGCTCACCGTCAGGCGCCGCGCGCGGCATCCAGATGGGCGCGGACCGCGGCGAGATCGGCGACGTCGCCCGCCAGCATGCGCTCGAGCGCGCTCTGGCCGCCGAACGCGGCGTTCGGGCGGCTGATCCAGGCATCCGCGAGCACGGGCTCCTGATAGAGGATCTGGAGCGCCTTGTAGATGCCGAGCAGATAGCTGATCCGCCGCAGCGTATCGTGCGGCAGGCTCCGGGCCCTGCCCGCCTTCCAATTGTAGAGCGTGGCCCGCGACGGCCGGCCGAGCAGCACGCGAGCCTGCTCCATGGTCACGCCCCAGAGCTCGACCAGGCGGAAGAAGGCGCGCAGCGCGACCGCGTCTCGGTCCGGGTCTGCGGTCGGTTCGATCTGTCTCGAACTAGATGTTTTGGCTGTCATAGTCTCAATTTAGACGGCACCGCCGCTGTCGTCAAGACCGCCGCGCCGCGATCAGGAACTCGCGGTTGCCCTTGGGCCCGGTGATCGGGCTTTCCGTGGTGCCGAGGACGTGCCAGCCCGGTTCCTCGGTCAGCCAGCGGGCGATGTCGGCGCAGACCTGCGCATGCAGGGCGGGATCGCGGACCACGCCGCCCTTGCCCACCTGGCCCTTGCCGACCTCGAACTGCGGCTTGATCAGCGCGACCAGCCACGCGCCGGCACACGTCAGTTCAAGCGCTGCAGGAAGTACGAGCCGGAGGGAAATAAAACTCGCATCGCAAACCACGAGACCCACCGGCTCGGGGATCAGATCGCGGTTGAGGTAGCGAGCATTGGTCCGTTCCAGAACAACGATTTTCGGATCGTTTCTCAGCCGCCAGTCGAGATGGCCGTGACCGACGTCGACGGCATAGATCCGGGCGGCTCCCCGCTGCCGCAGGACATCGGAAAACCCACCGGTCGAGGCGCCGAGATCGAGCGCCACCATGCCCGCGGGATCGACCCGGAAATGATCCAGGCCGTGCGCAAGCTTGATCCCGCCTCTGGAGACGTACGGCGAGGCCGCGCCGCGAACCACCAGCGCCAGATCGGCGGCCACCCCCTGCCCCGGCTTGTCGAGCCGTTGTTCACCGGAAAACACCTGCCCGGCCAGGACCAGCGCCTGCGCCCGGGCGCGGCTCTCGGCCAGCCCCCGCTCGACCAGCAGCTGATCCAGACGGACCTTGGACATGGCTCGACCCGGCGCCGGCCCAGGCTAGTCTAAGGTGACCGGCCAGCGCCGAACCGAATGCAGCACGGCGAGAATGTCGCCCTGGGCGCCGGCGACGATGTAGGGCGTCCCGCCTATGACCAGCTCACCTGGGCCCACAACTTGCCCCAAATCGCATCGGCGCTCGAACGCGGCGCCGCATTCGATGCAGAACTTACCCGCGGGAACAGAGGCTCTGCAGTCCGGACAGTCCATGGGCGCTCACCTGGCCACCCATGCGGCGGCAGGCCTAACTACCGGCCCCAGGCCATCCCATCAAGCGATTGACAGCACCCGCGGGCGAAATTGCGAAAGCGGGCCTCGCGGGTCCGGGGTATCCTCAGGCGCTGGCCTTGGCCGGCCGGATCGCCTTCTCGCCGGGGCTGAGGGTGAGGCGGGCGAGGGTTGCGATCTGGGTCGCGTTGAGGCCGGCCTCCTCGTACATGCCGGCGGGCGTGCCGTGGTCGATGAAGCGGTCGGGGAGGATCATCGAGCGCAGGCGCAGCCGGCCGTGGTCGAGCAGCCCGGCCTCGAGCATGAACTGCTGGACATGGGCGCCAAAGCCGCCGATCGCACCCTCCTCGATCGTGACCAGGACCTCGTGCTCGGCGGCCAGGCGCCGGACCAGCTCCTGGTCGAGGGGCTTGGCGAAGCGGGCATCAGCGACCGTGGTCGAGAGCCCGCGCGCGGTCAATTCGTCGGCTGCCTTCAGGCACTCCTGGAGGCGCGCGCCGAACGAGAGCAGCGCGATCGGGCCGCCGCCGTCGCGGACGATCCGGCCCTTGCCGATCGGCAGCGGCGTGCCGCGCTCGGGCAGGTCGATGCCGATGCCCTCGCCGCGCGGGTAGCGCAGCGCGGACGGCCGGTCGTCGATCCGCGCCATCGTCGCGACCATGTGCATCAGCTCCGCCTCGTCGGCCGCGGCCATGATCACGAAGCCCGGCAGGCAGCCGAGGTAGGCGACATCGAACGCGCCGGCATGGGTCGGCCCATCGGCGCCGACCAGCCCCGCCCGGTCCATCGCGAACCGGACCGGCAGGCCCTGGATCGCGACGTCGTGCACGACCTGATCGTAGGCGCGCTGCAGGAAGGTCGAATAGATCGCGCAGAACGGCCGGTAGCCCTGGGTCGCGAGGCCGGCGGCGAAGGTCACGCCGTGCTGCTCGGCGATGCCGACATCGAACGCGCGCTCGGGAAAGTGCTTGGCGAAGGCATCGACCCCGGTCCCGGCCGGCATCGCGGCGGTGATCGCGACGATCCGATCGTCGGTCTCGGCTTCCTTGATCAGCGCTTTGGCGAACACCGACGTGTAGGAGGGCGCATTGCTCTTCTTCTTGAACTGGGCGCCGGTCACGGTGTCGAACTTGACCACGCCGTGGTACTTGTCGGCCGAGTTCTCGGCCGGCGGATAGCCCTTGCCCTTCTGGGTGCGGACGTGGATCAGGACCGGCCCGTCGCGCCTGCCGTCGCGGACGTTCTTGAGCACCGGCAGCAGGTGGTCGATGTTGTGCCCGTCCAGCGGGCCGATGTAGTAGAAGCCCAGCTCCTCGAACAGGGTCCCGCCGGTCATCATGCCGCGGGCGTACTCCTCGGCCTTTTCGGCGGCCTCGGCGAGCGGCCGCGGCACGAAGCCCGCGAGCTGCTTGGCGACGTGGCGGAAGGTCAAATAGGACTGCGAGGAGATCACCCGCGACAGGTAGTCGTGCATCGCGCCGATCGCCGGGGAGATCGACATGTCGTTGTCGTTCAGGATCACGATCAGGCGGGCGTTCATCGAGCCGGCGTTGTTCATCGCCTCGTAGGCCATGCCGGCGCTCATCGCGCCATCTCCGATCACCGCGACCACGTGGAAGTCGTCGTCGGCGAGATCGCGCGCGGTCGCCATGCCGAGTGCCGCCGAGATCGAGGTCGAGCTGTGCGCGGCGCCGAACGGGTCGTAGCCGCTCTCGACCCGCCGGGTGAAGCCGGACAGGCCGCCCGGCTGGCGCAGCGTGCGGATCCGGGCGCGGCGCCCGGTCAGGATCTTGTGCGGATAGGCCTGGTGGCCGACGTCCCAGACCAGCCGGTCGCGGGGCGTGTCGAACACGTAGTGCAGCGCCACCGTCAGCTCGACCACGCCGAGCCCGGCGCCGAGGTGGCCGCCGGTGACCGAGACCGCATCGATCGTCTCGGCGCGCAGCTCGTCCGCCAGCTGGCGCAGGCTGTCCGGCGGCAGGCGACGCAGAGCGGCCGGCTCGTCGATCGTGTCGAGCAGCGGGGTGTCAACCATGGGGCTAGATCTCCTCCCGCGGAGCGCCGGTTCGATCTCGCCCGAGAGGAGATCACCGGCCATCGCATGCGACCCTAGTTAGAACGGCTTATGACAAACTCGAACACCTGACGCAACACGGGCACATCGCGCTCCAGCCGATCCAGCTGCCGATCGGCGCTAGCGCTGAGCTCTTTCAGCCGCGCGCGCGCACCCTCGATGCCGAGCAGGCCGACAACGGTCGCCTTGCCGGCGGCGACATCGCGCCCGAGATCCTTGCCGGTCAGCGCGGCATCGCCGGTCAGGTCGAGCAGATCGTCCTGGATCTGGAACGCGAGGCCGAGATCGGCGGCATAGGCGCGCAGCACCGCACGCGCCCCCGCCGGGGCCTCGCCCAGGATCGCGCCGGCCTCGCAGGCGAACTCGAGCAAGGCGCCGGTCTTGAGGCGCTGCAGCTCCAGCACCTGCGCCATCGAAAGGTCCCGGCGCTCGGCCTCGAGGTCGATCATCTGGCCGCCGCACATGCCAGCCGGCCCGGCCGCCCACGCGAGCTTGCCGAGCAGGGCGCAGCGGACCGCCGCGTCGGGGTGGGTCGGCGGCTGCGCCAGGATCTCGAAGGCCAGGCTCTGGAGCGCGTCGCCGGCCAGGATCGCGGTCGCCTGGTCGAACTGGCGATGGCAGCTCGGCCGCCCGCGCCGGGTCAGAGCATCGTCCATCGCCGGCAGATCGTCGTGGACCAGCGAATAGGCGTGGATCAGCTCGACCGCGGCGCCGACCCGGAGCGCCTGCGCTGCCGGCACCTCGAACAGCTCGGCGCCGGTGACGACCAGGAACGGCCGCAGCCGCTTGCCGCCACCGAGGGCGGCGTAGCGCATCGCTTCCTGGAGCCTTGCCTGGCCGCCCGCGGGGCGCGGCAGCAGATGGTCGAGCTCGCGCTCGATGGCGTCGGCGACGCTCGCCATCCGCTGCGCGAACGGCGTTCGCGTGCTCAAGCCGGGTCCATCGGCTCGGCGCGGGGGTTGCCGTCCGGGCCGAACGTGATTCGCTCGACCCGGAGCTGCGCCTCCTGCAATTTGCGCTGGCAGTGCGCCTTGAGCGCGGTGCCGCGCTCGTAGGCCTGAATCGCGGCTTCCAGATTGAGCTGACCGCGCTCCAGGTCCTGGACGATCTTCTCGAGCTCGGCCAGCGCCTGCTCGAAGCTCATGCCTGGGACTTCCGGCGCGCCTGGGTCGGTCTCGCCGGCGGCCTCGGGCGCGGCCTCCGGAAACTCGCGCAACGTGTTCCAGCTCGGGGGTTCTTCGCTCACAAGTCCGGCCATCAGAGTCGGGAAAACGAGGTCAGGGCTCGCGCAACGCGTGCAAATGGGCAAGGCAGCTCTGCGCGAGCGCGTCCAGATCATAGCCGCCTTCGAGCACCGAGACCACCCGGCCTGCGCAGTGACGGTCGGCGAGCGCCATCAGCTCACGGGTGACCCAGGCATAGTCCGCCTCCTCGAGCTCGAGCATGGCCAGCGGATCGGCCCGATGGGCGTCGAACCCGGCCGAGATCATGATCAGCTCGGGCGCGAAACCGTCGATCGCCGGCAGGATGTCGGCCTCGACCACGGCTCGCCAGTCGTCCGAGCCGGTGCCGGCGGGCAGCGGCCGGTTGACGATGTTGCCGACGCCGGTCTCGGCGCGCGCCCCGGTGCCCGGGTAGAGCGGCCACTGGTGGGTCGAGAGATACTGCACCCGCGGTTCGGCGGCAAAGATCGCCTGGGTGCCGTTGCCGTGATGGACGTCGAAGTCGAAGATCGAGACCCGCGCGAGGCGATGGGTTGCGAGCGCCTCGAGCGCGCCGATCGCGATGCTGTTGAACAGGCAAAAACCCATGGCGCGCTCGCGCTCGGCGTGGTGGCCGGGCGGGCGAAGCGCGCAGAAGGCGTTGCGGGCCTCGCCGCCGACCACGGCGCCGACCGCGGCGCAAGGGGCGCCGGCCGCGCGCAGCGCCGCCTCGGCCGAACCTCGCGACATCACCGTGTCAGGATCGAGCCGGACGTAGCCGGACGCGGGCTCGGCGCCGAGGATCGCCTCGACGTAGCGAGCGCTGTGCGCCCGCTCGAGCTGCACCCGGCTCGCGCGCGGCGCCTCCTCGCGCTGCACCCCGGTCAGCCCGCCCTTGCGCTCCTCGCGCTCGAGCAGTGCCCAAATCGCGCGAATCCGGGCGCGCGCTTCGGGATGGCCCGGGCCAGTGTCGTGCTCGGCGGACGACGGGTGGGTGTAGAGCAGCGTGGTCATCGGCGCCTCCGCGTCCAGCTCTAGCATCCTAAGGCGCGCGCCGTTAAGCGCGGATCTGGTCGCTGCCCGGCTGTGGCCGCGCTTGCAGCTGAGGCCGCCAAGCGCTTACATGGATTCCATGGCGACGCTGACCATGGACACGCACCGGATCGTCAAGCGCCTGAAGGACGCGGCTTCACCGACTCTCAGGCCGAGACGGTGACGGACATTTCCGGCGAAAGCCGGGCGACGGATCTGGCCGACGTCGCGACCAAAGCCGATCTCGCCGCCCTCCGCATGGAAATCAAAGCCGACCTTTCGGCGCTGGAGATGCGCATCGTCAAATGGCTCGTGCCGCTCATGCTCGGCCAGACCGGCCTGATCGTCGCTCTGATCAAGTTGCTGTCGTAGCTGAGCCGGGGTCTGGGCGGGCATCGGCGGCGAACGCAGCCAGACGTTTGAGCGCGCGCGACCGTTCGGGATCATCGAGGCGGGCGCGGCCGAGCGCGCCGCGCAGAAGCTCGATGGTCTGATCGTAGGTCGCCCGCTCGACCGGGAACGGCGTGCCGTCCTTGCCGCCGTGCGCAAAGGCAAAGCGCGCCGGGTCGCGCGTGCTGGCGCGAGCGCCATGGATCAGCTCGGCAACCAGCGTCAGCGCGCGCAGGCTCTTGGGGCCGAGCCCCGGCGTGCCGAGCAGGCTTTCGAAGTCCGCGGGCGCCCGCTCGTAGGTCAAAAGCAGGGTCTGGTGCAGCCGCTTGGGGTCGACATCGGCGGTTGCGAGGAGCGGATGGCGCGCGGGCATCCGGAGCAGTGGCAGGTGTTCGAGCTCGGCCAGGATGTCGGCCGGCGGTTGGGTTGCGACCTCGGTCGTGGCAAGGCGGGCGGCAGCGCTTTCGGCGGCGACCAGGTTCAAGGTCGGCGCCTCGCGATCGGCGCAGACGGCGGCGTGCGGCTCCTCGACGAAGCTGGTCACCCGATCACCCAGCCAATGATAGCGCCGCGCGCTCCGGGTCGCGTCCGCCATGCCCTGCTGGACCACGCACCAGCTGCCGTCGGCCGTGAACAGGAAGCAGTGGTGGTAGAGCTGATGGCCGTCCTGGACGGCGGTGTTGTCGACCTTGGCCGCGAGCCGGCTCGCCCGCACCAGCGCCGCCGGGTCTTTTCCGAGACGCTCGCAGGCGCGCTCGATTTCTGCGGGTGTCCTGCGCGAGGCAGCACCCTTGCCGCCGCAGACGAACAGGCCGAAATCGTGCTCGAGCCCTTTGACCGCCTCCTTGATCGCGCCGCAGGTCGTGGTCGTGACGCCGCTCGAGTGCCAGTCGAAGCCGAGCACGCAGCCGAACGCCTGGAACCAGAACGGATCGGACAGCCGCGCCAGCACGTCGCCCGGCCCGTAGTCCGCGACCACATGTCCGACAACCTCGCGCGCGAGGGCGACCATGCGCCCGAACAGCCAGGCCGGCGCCCGACCGCTGTGCAGCGGCAGATCCGCAAGCCCGACCCGCCCGGAGCGCGCGCTCAACTTCAGGTGACGCCCTCGCCTTGGTCCTCCAGAATCCGGCGCAAAGCATACGGCAGATCGATCGGAAAGCTCTCCAGCGGCAGCCCGGTCTCGATCGCCGCGCGTTTGCGCGCCTGCGGCCAAGCGGCTCGCGCTGCAGCCTCAAGCTCGCGCCTGAGGCTCGGGCTCTCTTCCAGCAGGTCCTCAATCTGAGCGCGCTGCTCGGCGATCGTCGCTGCCCAACTGCGGGAACGCCGTCGGGGCTGAAACTGCCATTTCAGCAGGTGCGCCAGCAGAATCCGCAGGCGGTTTTTGAGCTCACGCCGCAGGTTGCCCGCCATAGCGTCCAGCTCTTCGATCAGATGCGCCACGTCGACCCGGTCGAGATCGCCCGCCCGCAGATGCGCCGCCTGCTGCTCGGCCCAGGCCAGCAGATCCTGCTCGTGCAGCGACTCCTCCCGTTCGAGCACCTTTGCCATCCAGGTTCCTCCAGGATCTGAACCTTGCGCAACTGGCGGCGGAAGCCAAGCCTCGCCTCAAGCCGCGAGGCGGCCGAGGTCCTGGACCAGGGACTGGACGCGCTTCAGCCGCTCGGTTGGCGTTTTGGTCTCGCCGCTGATCACCAGACGGTGGTCGGAGCGGACGCGCATCGTCTGGCTGTGCTCGGCGATGTAGCCGATCAGGCGCTCGGGGCGGGCAAAACGGTTGTCGTGGAAGGCGAGCAGCACGCCCTTGGGGCCGGCCTCGACCTTGGCGACGCCCGCCTTGCGGCAGAGCTGCTTGATCCGGACCAGCTGCAGGAGCTGCTCGGTCTCGTCGGGCAGCGGGCCGAAGCGGTCGATCAACTCGGCCGCGAACGCCTCGACGTCGTCGGGCTCGGCGAGCGCGGCCAGCCGGCGGTACATCGCCAGGCGCAGGTCGAGGTCCTCGATGTAGGTCTCCGGGATCAGCGCCGCCGCGTCGATCGTGATCTGCGGCGTCCAGTCCTGGGCCTCGGCCGCAGCCTCGCCGCCCGCCTGGCGCGCGAGCAGCACCGCCTCCTCGAGCAGGTGGTTGTAGAGCTCAAAGCCGACCTCCTTGATGTGGCCCGACTGCTCGTCGCCGAGCAGGTTGCCGGCGCCGCGGATGTCGAGGTCGTGGGCGGCGAGCTGAAAGCCTGCGCCCAGCTCGTCCAGGCTCTGAATCACCTGCAGCCGGCGCTCGGCGGCCTCGCGCAGCCTGCGCTTGGGCGGCAAGGTGAAATAGGCGTAGCCGCGCACCTTGCCGCGCCCGATCCGGCCGCGCAGCTGGTAGAGCTGGGACAGGCCGAAGCGATCGGCGCGGTGGACGATCAGCGTGTTGGCGGTCGGGATGTCCAGGCCCGATTCGATGATGTTGGTGGTCACCAGCAGGTCGATGCGGCGCTCGTAGAAGGCCGCCATCACTTCCTCCAGCTGCCTGGCCGGCAGACGGCCATTGGCAAGCCCGAGCTTGACCTCGGGCACCAGCCCGCGCAGCTGCTCGGTGAGCTTCGGCTGGTCCTCGATCCGCGGGCAGACGTAGAAGGTCTGGCCGCCGCGGTAATGCTCGCGCAGGATCGCCTCGCGCAGCACGACCGGATCGGTCGGCAGCACGAACGCGCGGACCGCGAGCCGGTCGACCGGCGGGGTCGCGATCAGGCTCAACTCCTTCAGGCCGCCGAGCGCCATCTGCAGCGTGCGCGGGATCGGGGTCGCGGTCATGGTCAGCACGTGGACCTCGGCGCGCAGCTGCTTCAGGCGCTCCTTGTGCACGACCCCGAAATGCTGCTCCTCGTCGATCACGACCAGCCCCAGGTCCTTGAAGCGGACGGCCTTGCCGAGCAGCGCGTGGGTCCCGACCACGATGTCGACCGTGCCGGCGGCGAGGCCGTCCCGGATCTCGGCCTGCTGCTTGGCCGGCACGAACCGGGAAACCTGCTCGATCCGGAGCGGCAGGCCCTGGAAGCGCTCCCGCAGCACCTGGAAATGCTGGCGGACCAGCAGCGTCGTCGGCGCGAGAATCGCGACCTGGCGGCCGGCCATCGCGACCACGAAAGCCCCGCGCAGCGCGACCTCGGTCTTGCCGAAGCCGACATCGCCGCAGATCAGCCGGTCCATCGGCTGGCCGGAGGCCAGATCGTCGAGGACGACCTCGATCGCGCGCGCCTGGTCCTCGGTCTCGTCATAGGGGAAGCGGGCGGCGAACTCCTCGTACAGGCCGGCCGGCGGGGCGAGGCTCGCACCCCGGCGCGTGGCGCGCCTGGCGGCGATCTCGATCAACTCGCCCGCGATCTCGCGGATCCGCTGCTTGACCCTGGCCTTGCGGGTCTGCCAGCCGAGGCCGCCCAGCTTGTCGAGCGCGACCTCGCCCTCGGCCGTCCCGTAGCGCGAGAGGACGTCCAGGTTCTCGACCGGCACGAACAGCTTGTCGCCGCCCTGGTAGAGCAGGCGCAGGCAATCGTGGGGCGCGCCGCCGAGCTCGAGCGTGACCAGGCCATCGTAGCGGCCGATGCCGTGGTCGTTGTGGACCACGAGATCGCCCTCGCCGAGTGCGGCCACGTCGGGGATGAAGTGATCGCTCCGGCGCGGGCGACGGACCGGCCGGCTGAGGCGGTCGCCGACGATGTCGGCCTCGGCCAGGACCGCGATCCCCTCGGTCGTGAAGCCGTGCTCGAGCGGCAGCACGGCCAGCGCCGGCCCGGCCGCGGCCTCGATCTCGTCCCAGCGCTCGATCCGGCGCAGTCCCTCGACGCCGTGATCGGCCAACACGAGGCGCAGCCGCTCGAGCGAGCCCTCGCTGGCGCCGGCGATCAGGACGCGTCTGCCGGCCGCCTGCTCGGCCCGCAGGTGCTGCGCGACCGCGTCGAACAGGTTGACGTCCTGGCGCGCCCGCTCGGCCGCGAAGTCGCGCGCCTGGCGACCGCCGAGGTCGATCACCTCGAGGCCCGCCGCGGCAGCGTGGGGCGGGGCCGCGAACGGCGAAAAATCGGTCCGCTGCCGGGCCGCGAGCCGAGCCTCCAGCCGGGGCTCGCTGAGGTAGAGGTCGTCCGGCGCGAGCGGCCGGTAAGGTGCAGCGCCCATCGCGCGCGCGGCCTCGGGCGGCTCTCGTCTGGCCGCATAGTGCTCGCCGATCATCGCCAGGCGCGCCGCGATCGCCTCATCCGCCAGCGGGTCGAGGCTGACGCTGGACGCCGGGTCCAGATAGTCGAACAGATCGACCAGGCGCTCGTGGAACAGCGGCAGCCAGTGCTCCATGCCCGGGAACGGCCGGCCGGCGGAGATCGATTCGAACAAGGGATCGCCGGTCACGGCGCCAAAGCGCCGCAGATAGCCGGCCCGGAAGCGCTCGACCGCGGCGGCATCGAGCATGACCTCGCTGACCGGTCCGAGCTCGAGCCGCGAGACGTTGCCCTCCGAGCGCTGGCTCAACGGATCGAAGGCGCGGATCGCCTCCAGCAGGTCGCCGAACAGATCGAGCCGGAGCGGCTGCTCGCTGCCGGTCGGAAAGATGTCGATGATGCCGCCGCGGACGGCGTATTCGCCGGGCTCGACCACGGTGCCGCTGCGCCGGTAACCGTTGCGGGCGAGGCAGGCGAGCAGGGCCTCGCGGTCGATCCGGCCGCCCGCCTCGGCGGCGAACCGCCCGGAGCGGATCAGCTCGGGGGGCGGCAGCTTCTGCAGCAAGGCGTTGATCGTCGTGATCACCAGCCGCGGGCGCGCGGCATTGTCGCCCACCAGACCGGCGAGCGCCTCGAGGCGCCGCGCCATGAGGTCCGGGTTGGGCGAGACCCGGTCATAGGGCAGGCAGTCCCAGGCCGGCAGGACCACGATCTCGAGCGCTGGCGCATAGAAGCGGACCAGCTCGGCGAGCACGCTCGCCCGGCCGGCATCGCGGGCGACGTGCAGCAGCGGCGCGGCGCCGGCCCGAGCGGCCTCGCGGGCGAGCCAGAGCGCGTCCAGGCCCGGGGGAGCGGACGCCAGCAGGCGCGCTTCGGGAGGTGTGGACCGCGCCTCGGCTTGGATCGCCGGGGCGGTTTCGGCCAGCAGCGGAGCGGATGGCATCGGGACCGGAGGGATCAATCCTGTGCGTCGACGAACCGGAAGGTCCGCAGCCGTTGGAACAGGTCGTGGTCGTGGCGGGCCGGTACCGGCGCCCGGCCGGAGACCCAGTCGAGCAGGTCCTGATCGGTCTCGCCGAGCAGCGCCTCGTAGCGATCGAGGCCGATCCGGTCAAGGCCGGCGAGGTGCTGCCTGGCGAATTGGCCGAGCAGCAGGTCGCCTTCCAACCGGCCCGCGATATCGGCTCTGATGCAGGAGCCGCTTGCGACGCACCGGGAGCGGCTCGCTCATGGGAGTTCCGTGAGGTTCCGAGGCCGGCGGGGTTGCCGGGATCGATGGCCAAGCATGTAGCGGATCGGAAGCTGGATTCAAAGGCCGAGCTGGCAGGAGCGGCCGCCCCGACCCCGCCCGATCCGCTGCTGGCGTGGCTCACGCCGGCGCGCGCGTTGAAGGGCGTGGGTCCAAGCCTCGAGCGCACGCTCGCCCGCCTGGTCGGCCTGCCGGATAGCGGCGTGCGCCGGCTCGACCTGCTCTGGCATCTGCCTCATGCGGTCGTCGATCGCCGGCTCCGTCCCGGCCATGCTGATGCGCATGAAGGCGAGCTTGTGACGCTCGAGGTCGTGGTCGAGCGGCACCAGCCAGGGCCGCAGTCCAGCTACCGTCCGAACGCCGCACTGCGCCAGCCCTACCGCGTGCGCTGCCGGGCCGCGGCGGGCGCTCTGCAGCTCGTGTTCTTTCGCGCCCGCGCCGCCTATCTGCAGCAGGCGCTGCCCGCCGGCGCCAGGCGGATCGTCAGCGGGCCGCTCAGCCGCTTCGGGCACGACTGGCAGATCGTCCATCCTGAGCTGATCCTGACGCCGGCGGTGTACGAGGGCAGCAGCCCGCTGCAGCCGGTCTACCCGCTGACCCAGGGCCTGAGCACGCGGGTGCTGGCGAGCCTGGTCCGCCGGGCGCTCGAGGACCTGCCCGAGCTGCCGGAATGGCAGGGCAGCGCCTGGCTCGAGCAACGGCGCTGGCCGAGCTTCAAGGCCGCGCTCGAGCGCCTGCATCAGCCGACGACCGCCGCCGACGTCGCGCTCGATGCGCCGGCGCGCCAGCGCCTGGCCTTCGACGAGCTGCTCGCCAACCAGCTGGCGCTGGCACTGGTCCGGCGCCGCGCGACGGCGCGGGCGGGCCGCTCGCTTGCGGGCGATGGCCGGCTCAGCGCGGCGGTCGTGAGCGCCCTGCCCTTTCGCCTGACGGCCGGTCAGCGCCGGGTCCTGGCCGCGATCCGGGCCGACATGGCGGGCCCGGAGCGGATGCTCCGCCTGCTCCAGGGTGATGTCGGCAGCGGCAAGACCCTGGTCGCGGTGCTGGCGATGCTGACTGCGGTCGAGGCCGGCGGCCAGGCGGCGATCATGGCGCCGACCGAGGTCCTGGCGCGCCAGCATCAGGCAACGCTCGCCCGGCTGCTGGCGCCGGCCGGGCTGCACCCGACCCTGCTGACCGGCCGCGAGCGCGGCGCCGAACGCGCCCGGCGCCTCGCCGACATTGCCGACGGCGAGAGCCGGATCGTGGTCGGGACCCACGCGCTGTTCCAAGAGGGCGTCGGGTTCGCCGACCTCGCGCTGGCGGTGATCGACGAGCAGCACCGCTTCGGCGTCCATCAGCGCCTCGGGCTCGCCGCCAAGGGTTCATGCCCGGACCTGCTGGTGATGACCGCGACCCCGATCCCGCGCACGCTGGTGCTGGCGCTTTATGGCGACATGGTGGTCTCGGAACTGCGGCAAAAGCCGCCCGGCCGGCAGCCGATCCGCACGCGCGCCTTGCCGCTCGCACGCCTGGACCGGATTGTGGCGGCGGTCGCGCGCGCGCTCGGGCGGGGCGAGCAGTTGTACTGGGTCTGCCCGCTGATCGGCAGCGGCGAGCCGGCCGCAGAGGCGATCAGGCGGCCGCCGAGCAGCGCTATCAGGCGCTCCGGGCCGAGTTCGGGCCGATCGTCGGGCTGGTGCACGGCCGTCTGCGCGGGCGGCCGGAAGGACGCGGGCGATGGCGAGCTTCGCAGCCGGCGAGACCCGTCTGCTGGTCGCGACCACGGTGATCGAGGTCGGGGTCGACGTGGCCGCCGCGACGGTGATCGTGGTCGAGCAGGCGGAACGCTTCGGGCTCGCCCAGCTGCACCAGCTGCGCGGCCGGGTCGGGCGCGGCGCCGCGGCCGTCGACCTGCCTGCTGCTCTATGGCCGCCGCTCGGGCCGATCGCGCCGCGGCGCGCCTGCAGGTCATGCGCGCGACCGATGACGGCTTCAGGATCGCCGAGGAGGACCTGCGGCTGCGCGGCCCGGGCGAGGTGCTGGGCGCCCGCCAGAGCGGCCTGCCGGCGCTGCGTCTGGCCGATCTTGCCGCCCACGCTGACCTGCTGGCGCCGGCGCGCGCCGACGTCCGCCTCTGTCTCGCACGCGACCCCGCTCTGGAGAGCCCGCGCGGACGGGCGCTGCGCCAGCTGCTGCGGCTGTTCGAGCCGCCAGCGGGGAGCGCCTATCTCGGCTCCGGCTAGCCCGCCGGGATCGGCGCGCGCTGCGGCTGGTCGCCGACGGGTGGCTGGGAGCGCGGCTCGCGCGTGCCGACCAGCGCCGGCTGGGGCGGCCCGACGAGGCCGCCCGAGTGCACGAGCTTCTTCCCGTCTTCGATCGACATGTCGAGGTGGACCAGATCAGGCAGGCTGAGCGGCAGATCGCTCTGGGGACTGTAGCGCGCCGGCAACAGTCCTTTGACCTGAGTGTCGAGTAAGGTCCAAACCGCCAGACCAAGAAGAACCTAATACTGGTTGGGCCAGTCACGATGACCCCGGTCAGAAGTAGGTGCGAAGTCCGGTGAGGCCGCTCAGCGGCGGGGCACGCTCGGGCACGCGAAAGCCGCCCCGGGGGCGGCTTCGGACTTCGCAGGTTCCGGGCCTTCCGGCCCCGACGGCGGCGTCATTCGATGACCGTCAATCGTCGCGGACAGCAGCCTGCCGGACGGACCGATCGCCGGCGGCGAGCGGGACAATAGGCAGAGCCTCAGGCTTCGTCCAGCTGCGACTGGTGGCGCCGGGTGGCGCGCCATCGATTGTTCAAACGAGCGATTTGCAATCCGAGTTGCGACCAATCAGTAGTTGATGAGTGCCGGCGGCACGCGGCCATCTCGACCTTGAACGTCGCCCCGATCGCGCCCGCCGTCGGCACGAACTCACTGTAACGTGGTGTGATCTCTCGGTTTTTCGTTGTCATGTCATAAAGCGTTAGAGCCGGATTTGTATCAAATTTTTCGAAGTTTCAAGCAATAAAACCAAGGAGCAAAAATTCTCTTGAACAAGTTGTGCCGACGGATTTGATTAAGGCAACGATGAGTTCCGGATGTTGAGCGCGCATCGGTTCGCAACCAGGTCTTCGACCGAGCCGAGAGCGGTAGAGCTGATCGGCAAGGCACGGAACTAGCGGCGGCAAGTGTAAATTGCGATCAGAGCCGCCGGAGCGCCAGAGGGTCAGCATCGTAGGGAGGATGTGGCCATGACTATCGCCGAGGGTCGGTCCCGCAAGTTGCCAACCGGGGATCGGACGAGCGTGATCACCAACTCAATTCTATTGACGCGGCGCATCCGCGAGTTGCAGCGCCGGCGTCAGGCTCTGGTCAGTCGCCAGGAGCAGGTCCGGGCGCAGCTGCCGGAGTGGGCGGTCGAGCCATTGCGGCTGGTCGGGCTCACCAACGACGAGATCCGCAGCCTGGTCGCCAACCTGTCGACCACCGAGGCAGAGGCCGGCCTGAGCCAGATCGAGGCCGATCTCGAGGATTTGGACCGCCAGGTCGAGGATCTGGAAAACGTCGTGGTCGCGACCCCGACGCACAGCCTGGACGAGATCGAGGCGGTGCTTCGCCTGGCGGTCGACCGCTTTCGCGACATCATCGTCGCCGACCCCGACGATGTTTTCTATGATCATGGCGAGGCGCGCTTTTTGGCGTTGCTCGAGCGCGTCCAGAGCGATCTGAGCAGCCTGCTGCAACGCACGCGCCTCGACGCCGGCTGAGATCCCGAGCATTCGCCCCGCCGCCCGCGCTCGGGCGGACGTCGGCCGGCCGGGGAGGCCGCGCGCGAAAAGCTCGCAGGTCGAACCGGACCTGGCGCGGAAACCGGCGCTGCCCTTGTCGTCGGCAGAGCGGACGCTTGAAGGCGGGCCGGGCTGACCGCTTGCCGGCAGCGCAAGAGGGCCGCTATGGTCCGCGCGGCCGGGCCGAACCGGCTGCGTGGCGACCATCGGGAGCGTCCGGTTGGGGCATCAGCAAGGCGCGTCGGCGCGACTTGCCGTCGACATCGGCGGCACCTTCACTGACCTCGTCGTCGAGGTCGGCGAGCGCCGGACCACCGCCAAGGTGCTGACGACGCCGGCCGCCCCCGAGCGCGCGGTCCTGCAGGCCATCGACCACGTGCTCCAGGCGGCCGGGCTGCGGCCGAGCGACGTCGGGCTCGTGATCCACGGCACGACGCTTGCGACCAACGCGGTGCTCGAGCGCACCGGTGCGGTGACCGCCTTGGTCACGACCGAGGGGTTTCGCGACGTCCTCGCGATCGCCGACGAGAGCCGCTTTGACCAGTACGATCTCGATCTGGTCAAGACGCCGCCGCTGATCCCGCGCGAGCGGCGCCTCACGGTGCCCGAGCGGCTGACCGCCGACGGCGCCGTCCTGGTGGCGCTCGACGAGGCCGCGGTCGAGGCGCTGGTGCCAGCCCTGGAGGCGCTCGAGGTCGAGAGCGTCGCGATCGGTTTTCTCCACAGCTACGTCAATCCGGCCCACGAGCGGCGCTGCGCCGAGATTTTGCGCGCCGCGCTGCCGGGCCTCTGGCTCACACTGTCCGCCGAGGTCTGCCCGGAGATCCGGGAGTACGAGCGCTTCACGACCGCCGCCGCCAACGCCTATGTCCAGCCTCGGATCGCCGGCTACCTGGAACGGTTCGAGCAGGGCTTGGCCGGCGCCGGCCTGAGCTGCCCGTTGTTCCTGATGACCTCCGGCGGCGGTCTGACGACGGTGGCGCACGCGGCGCGCGCGCCGATCCGGCTGATCGAGTCCGGGCCCGCGGGCGGCGCCGTGCTGGCGGCGCGGATCGCCGCCGAATGCGGCCTGCCGCGCGTGCTCTCGTTCGACATGGGCGGGACCACGGCCAACATCTGCCTGATCGACGACTTTAAGCCGACCACGGCCCGCCATTTCGAGATCGACCGCCAGGCCCGGTTCGTCAAAGGCAGCGGGCTGCCGCTCCGGATCCCGGTGATCGAGATGGTCGAGATCGGCGCCGGCGGCGGCGCGAGCGCCCGCCTCGACACGACCCGCCGGATCCGGGTCGGACCGGCCAGCGCCGGCGCCGAGCCCGGCCCCGCCTGCTATGGCCGGGGCGGCGCCGCGCCGACCGTGACCGATGCCGACGTGGCGCTCGGCCAGATCGATCCGGCGAGCTTCGCGGGCGGCCGCCTGGCGCTCGATCCGGAGCTGGCCAGACAAGCGCTGCAGGCTCAGATCGGGACCCCGCTCGGCCTCGAGCCGAGCCTGGCCGCGCTCGGCGTCGCGGAGGTCGTCGACGAAACCATGGCCAATGCCGCCCGGGTGCACGCGGTCGAGCGCGGCGCCGCCCAACGACGCTCACACACCCAGAAGGACGTCGCCGAGCGGACCTTGATCGCCTTCGGCGGCGCCGCCCCGATCCATGCCGCGCGGCTCGCCGAGAAGCTCGGCATCCGGCGGATCCTGGTGCCGACCGCGGCAGGGGTCGGCTCGGCGGTGGGCTTCCTGCGGGCGCCCGCCGCCTACCAGGCCGCGCGCTCGCTGCCGCTCCGTCTCTCGGCCTTCGATCCCGGCCCGGTCAATGCCGTGTTCGGAGCGCTGGAGCGCGAAGCGCGGACCGTGGTCAGCGCAGCCGCGCCCGGGGCCAGGCTCGAGCAGAGCCGGATCTCGTATATGCGCTATGTCGGCCAGGGCCACGAGATCGTGGCCGACCTGCCGGTGCGCGAGCTGCAAGCCGGGGATCGCGCGCGGCTCGAGAGCGCCTTCGCGACCGCCTACGAAAGGCTCTACGGCCGGCTGATCCCGGGGCTCGACATCGAGGTTCTGAGCTGGGGGCTGAGCCTCGCGAGCGCCGCTGAGCCGCTGCCGCCGGCAGAGACGACGCCGGCAGCGTTCGTGCCGGGCAGCGTTGAACGGAGGCGGCTGCTCGATCCGGCGGCGGGGGAGCCGGCAAAGGTCCCGGTCTACTGGCGAGACGACCTCGCTGCCGGCGCCGCGCTCGACGGTCCGGCGATCATCGCCGAGGCCGACACGACGATCCTGGTGCCGCCGGCCTGCGCCGCCCGGGTCGATCGCCAGGGCCATGTCTGGCTCGAGCGCCAGCCAGCGGAGGCCCGACCGTGAACCGGACGGAAGCCCTTGCCGAGCTGCGCCGGCAGGTGAGGTGGCAGCGGCTGATCGCGGTGGTCGAGGAGCAGGCCATGACGCTGCTCCGGACCGCATTCAGCCCGATCGTGCGCGAATGCGGCGATCTCTCGGCCGGGTTGTTCGATCTGCAGGGACGGATGCTCGCCCAGGCGGTCACCGGCACGCCCGGCCACGTCAACTCGATGGCGAGGTCGGTCGGCCATTTCCTCGTCGCCTTTCCGCTCGCAGAGATGCAGCCCGGCGACGTCTACATCACCAACGACCCCTGGCTCGGGCGGTCCACAATGGCGGCACGGGCGCGCGGGCGCACGCCGACGGCCTGTCGGCGACCGCCTATCCGTCAGGCGTGCGCGGCACCCCGGTCGAGATCACCGAGCAGATCGCGCCGCTCGTCTACCGACGGCGCGAATTGCGGCCGGGCTCCGGCGGCGCCGGTCGCCAGCGCGGCGGCGACGGTCAGATCATCGAGATCGAGGCGCTCGACCGCGCGCCGTTCGGGATCTGGGCGGCGCTCGACCGCCTCGACCATCCGCCGCGCGGGCGGGCGGGCGGCGCGCCGGGTGGCGCCCGGCGCATCGAGCTCGACGACGGCACCCCGCTCGCGGGCAAGGGCTATCAGGAGATCCCGCCCGGCCGCCGGCTGATCGTGCACACGCCGGGCGGCGGCGGCTACGGGCCACCAGCGGAGCGCGATCGCGATGCGCTCGACCAGGACCGGCGGGCAGGTCTGGTCGCGCCCGCCTGAGCTCCGTGTCTGACGCCGGCATCAAATTCCGGCGATTGTCTGACGGCCGCGAGCCGCACTAAATCTAGCTTAAGGAGAGACGAGGCAGACTCGCGGCGGGGACCCGTTCGCGCCGGCATCGAATTGCTGTTGAGCGCGGCGCGCGTTGCGCTAAGCTAAGCGGAACGGCTTGGGAGGAGGTCAGGCAGTCCATGGACCGGCGGACGATCTACCGGCGCGCGACCGTCTGGAGCCTGGCGCTGCTGGCGATCAGCGCGCCGTTTGCGGCTCGGGCTGCTACCGATCAGGCCTACATGTGCCGGAACGGGGAGCGCGAGCGCCGGATCGAGCTGCAGCGCGCGGACGCGCCCAATCGCCTGCCCTGCCAGGTCATGTACTGGCGCGACGCCAACCGTGCCGACGACCGCGAGGCGATCTGGGAGGCGGCGCACGATTTCGGCTTCTGCGTCGAGCGCACCCGCGACCTGGTCCAGCGTCTGGCGGGGTCAGGCTGGACCTGCCAGAAGGCCGGCCCGGCACGGGTCGAGATGCAGACGATCCCGGCACTCGCGCCGAGCGCGCTTCCGACCGCCAGCGGTGCCGATCGGGCCAGGCTTGCCGAGGCGCTGGCGCGCGACCTGGCCCGGCTGGCGCAGCTCACGTCGTCGGGCGGCCGCTTCGAGATCGAAAGCGCCGAGCTCGGCGACCTCGATCAGGACGGCCGCGCCGATGCGGCGGTGCTGCTGAGCTTCCAGACCGATCAGCCCGGCAGCTCCCAGTTTCTGATGGCATATCGGTTCGCCGGCGACAGCTTCCAGCCGGCCGCCAAGACCTACGTCGGCGGCGCCAACACGGACGTGCTGGCGAGCGGCATCGAGCGGATCGAGGACGGCGCGATCGAGCTCATGCTGGAGGTCCGCCAGCAGGGCGACCTCGAGTGCTGCCCTTCGGGTCGCCGGCGCGAAGCCTACGTCCTCCAGGGCGGCGCTCTGGTCGCCCGCCGGCCGGAAAGCTGACCATGAGGCCCGGACGCCCGGGCCGAGCCAGCAGGTCAGGCGACTTCGGCCCGGGCCGGGTCCTGGGGCCGCCTGGGGCGGCGCTGCCAGGGCAGGCGCAGCATCTGGCGCTCCTGGTCATCCCACGCCTCGCGCCGCCGGCTCGGCCGCTCGACGACCGCGGGCGCTTCAGCCTTGGCCTCGGGCCGGTCGGCGAGATCGAGCACCGGCACCGCCGCGATGTCGGCGATCTGCTCGCGGCAGCGGCGGACCACCCAGCGATCGGTCAGATCGACGTCGAGCAGGACCGAATCGAAGCGCTCGTGGCCGAGCCGCCAGAGCGCATTGGCCATGCCGACCACCTGCACGATCTCGACCGGCGCCATGACCTGGGCCATGGTCCGCGCGAGCCAGGGCAGCTCACCCGGCTTGGTGCGGATCAGCAGGAAACGGAGCGGCTGGTCATCGACCTGGGCGGCGGCAGCGGGCGCGGCTGGGGCCAGAGCGGCATCGGGTGGGGCGGCAGATGGCACCGGTGGGACTCCTGCGAAGAATCGACGGTGGGGCCCTCGGTTCTATCAACTTGAGGTTAAGTTGCAACCCTTATTATTTTGCTTTTTTGGCTAGGCGGGCGATGCCGCCACACTCGGCCCGGGCGTCAGCTGTCGATCAGCTCGGTCGCCGCGATGTCGATCCCGAAGCCGGCCAGCCCGACATAGTGCCGGTGCCGGGTCGCGAGCAGGCGGATCGAGCTGACCCCCGAGATCGCGCAGGATCTGAGCGCCGATGCCAACGTCCCGCCACTGCTGGCTGCGGGCGAGCTCGCTGCCAGCGCCAGCGGCCTCGGGATTGGCCTCGGCCGGATCGGTCTGGCCGGCAGCGGGCACCCCGGCCGTGCCCTCCCGGAGATAGATCAGGACGCCCCTGCCCTGCGCCGCCAGTCGCGCCAGTGCCTTCGGGATCAGCTGGCCCGACCCGTCGCGGCGCGCGAACACGTCGTTGATCACCTGCTCGCGATGGATCCGGACCAGGACGTCCTCGCCGCCTGCGAGTTCGCCCAAGACCAACGCCAGGTGGTGGACGGCATCGAACGGCGTGGCGTAGGCGACCACGCGCGCCGGGCCGGCCTCGGTTGCGACCTCGTATTCGCCGATCCGCTCGATCAGCTGTTCGCGCCGCTGCCGGTAAGCGATCAGATCGGCGACCGAGATCATCTTGAGGGCGTGCTCGGCGGCGAACTCGACCAGCTGCGGCAGCCGCTTGACGGTACCATCGTCGTTGACCAGCTCGGCCAGCAGCCCGACCGCCGGCAGGCCGGCGAGCCGCGCGAGGTCGATCGCCGCCTCGGTATGCCCCGAGCGCACCAGCACGCCCCCGTCGCGGCCGATCAGCGGGAAGATGTGGCCGGGCCGGACGAAGTCGTCGGCGCCGGCGTTGGCGTTGGCGAGCGCCCGCACGGTGTTGCTGCGCTCGTGAGCCGAGATGCCGGTGGTCAGGCCGAAGCGGTAGTCGACCGAGACCGTGAACGCGGTGCCCATCGGCGCATCGTTCAGCGCCACCATCGGGTCGAGGCGCAGCCGGCGCGCGGTCTCCGCCGGCAACGGCGTGCACAGGATGCCGCTGGTGTGCCGGATCATGAACGCGACCGCCGGCGCCTCGGCCTTGGCGGCGGCCATGATCAGATCGCCCTCGTTCTCGCGGTCGGCGTCGTCGACCACGATCACGACCCGGCCGGCCGCGATCTCGGCGATCGCGGCTTCGACGCTATCGAGCTGGACGGTCATCGCGCTCGGTCCCTCCGCAGCCCGGCGAGCTGCATTCAGACGACGCGATCGGGACATTGGCCGATTCCGGGGCTGACGTCACGCAGCCGCTGATCGAACTCATGCCGGGCGATCGGCTGCGGTCACGCAGTGCACGAGCCGATAAATGCCGCGGACCTCGCTCGCGGCAGCGCCACGCTGGGCCAGATCGGCTTCCGAGAGCGGCTCGTTCCGGATCGCCGCCAGCGCCTCGCTGTCGTAGCCGCCGACCATGATCAGCCAGTCGACGTACTCGTTCTTGTCGCCGCGCAGCCGCTTTTCCACGGTCTCCTGGCCGCTCGTGGTCGGCTCGCCCTCGAGCAGATGGCCGCTGAGGATGCCCGGCTGCCCGATCAGCTTCGGCAGCGCGTCACCGGCGAGCCAGGCGCGCAGGCCGTCGCCCCGCCCGGTCGCGGGCGAGAGCAGGATCATCGTCCAGAAAACCGGCACGCCGCCAGCGCCGAAGCTCGCCACGACACGGCAAAGCGTCCGGCTGTTGTTGCGCATGTGCGGCGACACCCGCCGAGTCCAGGGCGTCGGATCGTTGAGGCGATCGAGATACGCCTTGGACGTCAGCGTTTCGAGGCCGTCGACCTCGTAGAAGTTGAAATAGCGGGGCCCGCCGCTGATCGCGACCGCACGCTGGCCGCGCCGAAAGCCGGGCACGGCGACCCGCTCGAACATGTGCTCCTTCGAGTGCCACTCGTTGTAATCGCTCTCGATCCCGGGCGCCGGGTCGTGCCAGATGACCAGCGCTCCTTTCCCTGACAGCGCCATCGTTTTCCCCCACTTGCCTGAGCTGCGCCAAGCATGGAATGTGCTCGATCTGGCAGCAGATCAGCAAGCCTGGGGAGGTGGTGAGCATGCCCGACCCG
This sequence comes from uncultured Alphaproteobacteria bacterium, assembly GCA_963840925.1. Lineage (GTDB taxonomy): Bacteria > Pseudomonadota > Alphaproteobacteria > Geminicoccales > Geminicoccaceae > DATAOG01. The sequence goes on along the minus strand of CAWJAY010000028.1, from coordinate 58,733 downwards.
TATGCCAACATCGCCGCGATCGACCGCGAGATCCAGATCGCGCTGGCCAAAGTCCTCGAACTCAGGGCCGCCGAGCCCCGCCAGCGCGAGATCCTCCGCCGGCAACGCGGGTGCTCGACGTCGGCTGCGGCACCGGCGCCACGACCCGCCTGCTGGCGCGCTGGCCGGAGGTTCGGGCGGTCGTCGGGATCGACCCTTCGCCGGTGTTTCTCGAGCGCGCACGCGAGCTTGCGGCCGCGCATCGGCACGTCACCTTCGAGCAGGGCGACGTCCGGCGCCTGGATTTTGCGGACGGCTCGTTCGACGTGGCACTCGCCCACACCTGCCTGACCCACGTCCCCGGACCGGAGCAGGCGCTGGCCGAACTGCTGCGCGTCCTTTGGCCCGGCGGCTGGCTCGCGGTGTTCGACGGCGACTATGCCACGACCACCACCGCCACGGGCGAGTTCGACCCGCTGCAGTGCTGCACCGATGCGGCGATGGCGGCGCTGGTGCACGACCGCTGGCTCGCCCGCCGGCTGCCCGGGCTGGTGACCAGGGCGGGCTTTCAGATCGAGCGGTTCGATGGCCACGCCTACCTTCAGACGCTTGAGCCCCAATACCTGCTGACCCTGGTCGACCGCGGCGCCGACACGCTGGTATCGGGCCAGCGGATCGGGCGCCAGCTTGCGGAGGCCCTGAAGGCGGAGGCGCGCCGGCGGGTCGAGGCCAACGAGTTCTATGGCTCGATCACGTTCGCGAGCCTGATCGCGCGGCGGCCGGGCCTCACGTCTGCGGGCCGATCTTGACGCCGTTGACCTTGCCGAGCGCGCGCGCGAGGGCCGGCACGTAGCTGTCGCCCTCGCCCTGCGCTGCCGCCAGCGTGAAGACCTGATGGATCGCCGCGCCGAGGAACGCCGTGGCGCCCACGGCTTCGGCCAGATGGGTGTAGTAGCGGACGTCTTTCTGGCCGTTCTTGAGCTTGAAGATCATGCCGCCTTCGCCGCTGAGCACCCACGGCATGAAGCGCTGGAACACCGCCGAGTTGGCGCCGCCTTCGCTCACGACCTCAAACAGCTTGGCAAGGTCGACGCCGGCCTTGGTCGCGGTCGTCACCACCTCGGCGACCAGTGCTGCGGTGCCCTGGCTCAGAAAGTTGTTGATCAGCTTCATCTTGTGCCCGGAACCCACTGGACCGACGTGGAAAATGTTCTCGCAATACGCTTCCAGAACGGGTCGGATCGCGGCCAGCGTTGCGTCGTCCGCGCCGACCAGCGTGTTCAGCCGCCCGGCCTCGGCGTCCTTGGGCGAGCGGGTGAGCGGCGCATCGGCGAAGCCCACGCCCTCGTCCGCGAGCGCCCGCGCGACCCGCTCGGTCGAGGCGGGCTCGGCGGTCGTGGCATCGACTACGATCAGCCCGTCGTGGGCGCCGGCCAGGATGCCGTCCTCGCCGAACACGCAGGCCTCGACCTCGGCCGAGGACGGCACGCAGAGGATCAGCACTTCGCTGGCGCGCGCCAGCGCCGCGGGGCTCGCTGCCTCGGTCGCGCCGTGGCCGAGCAGGTCCTCGACCGGCTGCCGGTTGCGATGCCCGAGCACGGCCAGCTCGAAGCCTTTCAGGGCAATGTTCTTGGCCATGCCATGGCCCATCAGGCCGGCGCCGATGAAGCCGATCCGCCTGCTCATATGGTCCTCCTTATCGATGCGTTGCCCCGGCGCCCTCGTTTTCTTCACGGTTGCGATCGGTTGAACTATAGATGAGAGCCGCTGTCTTCGAACTCCCACTCGGGAACCCGAAATGACCAGCTTCCCTGGCCGCCTCGGTTCGATCGGGGCCGTCCTCCTCCTGGCCGCTCTCCCGAGCGTCATGGCACAGCCCGCCTGCGCGGGACAGACTTCCGTGAGCGACCACCTCGTCGCGAGCTCCGCCGATCCCGGCGCCCGGGTCTCTGTCCGCGAGCGGCTGCCCGCCGGGATGGACCCCGCAAAGCTCGAGAGAGCGGTCTTGTTCGTGCACGGTGCGACCTACCCGGGGGCGACGTTCGATCTCGAGCTCGCGGGCTACGACTGGATGACGCAGGTCGCCGACCGCGGCTTGGCCGCCTACGCGCTCGATCTGCGCGGCTACGGCCGCTCGACGCGGCCGGCCGCGATGTCCGACCCGCCCGAGAAGAATGCGCCCTTCTCACGGGCCGAGGACGCGGTGGTCGACGTCGGCGACGCGGTCGAGTTCATCCGGTGCCGCACCGGCGCCGACAAGGTCGATCTGGTCGGCTGGTCGTGGGGCACGGTGATCGTCGGGAGCTATGCGGCGGCGCACGCCGGCAGGGTCGAGAAGCTCGTCCTCTACGCGCCGGTCTACAGCCATCAGGACCCAGAGGATGGCGCGTGGCTGGCCGATCCGGCCGACCCGGATCGGCTCAAGCCGTTGGGCGCCTACCGCACGGTCGACTTCGAGCGGGCGAGCGGCCGGTGGGCAGACCAGATCGTTCCCGAGGACAAGACCGAGTGGCGGGAGGACAAGGTCCTCCAGACCTGGTTCGATGCGCTGCTCGCGGCCGAGCCCGAGGGCACCAAGGTGGTGCGGGCGCCGAACGGCGTGCTGGTCGACCTCTGGGAGATCTTGCACGGCCGGCCGCTCTACGACGCCGGCCGGATCGACGTGCCGACCCTCGTCATTCGCGGTGGCGATGATACCGAGTCCACGCACGATGACGCGTTCGGCCTGTTCGAGCGGCTCGGCGCCGCCGACAAGCAATACCTGGTCATCGGCAACGCCACCCATTTCCTCAGCCTCGAGAAGCGGGCGCCGCTGCTGATCCGCGCGGTGCAGGCGTTCCTCGAGCGCTGAGCCGCAGGCGATGCGCCCGATCCTGCTGCGGTTCGGCTCGGTGCACCGGCGCGCGCTCGGTTGCTGCGGCGGGACGCTGCCGGAGGCATACCTGCGGCGCGATCGGGCGCCGCCCGCCTGAGCGCGACGGTGCGGGCACTCGCCACCGCCTATCGCAGCCGGTCGCCGATCGTCCAGGCGGCGCTGCTGATGGTCCTGGGCGCGGTCTGCGTCGCGATCCAGAACGGCATGATCCGCGTCGTGTCCGCCGATGTCCACGCCTTCGAGGTCGTGTTCTTCCGCAACCTGTTCGGCCTGTTCGCGATGCTGCCGTTCATGGGCGGGCTGCGGCTCGAGATGTTCCGGGCGCGGCGCCCCGGGCGGCTGCTCCTGATGAGCGTCGGGCACGTCGCCGGCATGATCTGCTATTTCGTCGCGATCGCTTATCTGCCGCTTGCCGAAGTGATCGCGCTCGCGTTCTCCAAGCCCCTGTTCGCGACCGTAGGCGCGGCGCTGGTCCTGCACGAGGTCGTGCGTGGCCGGCGCTGGGCCGCGGTCGGGCTGGGCCTGGCGGGGGTCCTGATCGTGCTCCGGCCGGGCGCTGCGGCGATCTCGCCGTTCGCCGGGCTCGTGCTGCTCGGCGCCCTGCTCGCCGCGGTCGTCACCTTGATGATCAAGCGCCTGACGCTGACCGAGCGGGTCCCGACCATCGTCTGGTACCAGGCGCTGTTCGCGACCCTGCTCTCATTGCCGCTGGCCCTGCTCCACTGGCGCACCCCGGACCTCTCGGGCTGGCTGCTGCTGATCGCGATCGGCGGCTTCGGCACGCTCAGCTGGCTCACGCTCACCCGCTCGGTCCACCTCGCGGAGGCATCCGCAGTGGTGCCGTTCGAGTTCCTGCGCCTGCCGTTCGGGGCGCTGGTCGCCTACCTCTGGTTCGCCGAGGTGCCGAGCCTCTGGACCTGGCTCGGCGGCGGCCTGATCTTCGCCTCGACGATCTACATCGCCCAACGCGAGGCGCGGCTTGCGCGCCAGCAGCGCTCGGCCGCCGCGGCGGAGGAGGCCCGGCCTCTGACCTCGATGTGACGGCTCGGCCTCAGCCCCGCTCGATCCGCCAGCCAAGCGCGATGATCGCGCGCAGCGTCTGCATGGCGGTCTCGCGGTCGTACTCCTTCTCGCCCTCGGACAGCTCCGCATAAGGCACGAGATCCGGATGGCTCATCGCCGCCTCGTCGCGGCAGGGGCCGAAGGTCCAGCCCTCCGCAATCCGTCGCTTGGCCCAGTGGTCGTGGGCATTCTCGGCCAGCTGTTCGGTCAACAGCTGGAGCTCGTCAGCCAACTCGACCGTCGAGGTGTCGATCGGCCGCGGCTCGTAGGTGCTCATATCCGGTTTCCATTGCCTGGGTCCCAGTGGCTAACGCAGGCCGCCCGCCGGCTGTTCCGACTGGTGGGTTTCCGGGTTGAAGAGGGTCAGCAGAGTCGCCTCAAGCTCGGCGTCGCCGAGCTTATGCGCGACTTGATACGCCTGCTGGCCGGCAGACTGCAGTTGTCCGGGCCCGGCGCCCATCGCGAACAGCCGGCCGTAGGTCGCGAGCGCCAGCCCGACCTTGCCCAGATAAAGGTAGGCCTCTGCTTCCGTGGCGACCCGCCAGAACGTGTCAGGCGCTTGCGCGCAATGACCGAGCGCCAGCTGCGCGAGGCGCATCGCCTCCTCCCTTTGGTCCCAGACGACGAAGCGCAAAAACGCGACATTGATCGCGTGATAAAACGCCTGCTGATGGTCGTTCGCCGCTGAGGATGTGTCGAGCGCGCTCTGGTAGAGCTGCAACGCCCGCCGTGCATCCGCCTGATCGCCGGTCGCGAGCCAACGACGCTTGAAGCGACCGGCCAAGGTGCCGCTGATGTCGGTGCTGCGGCCGAGATGGGCCTGCAACATTGCGATCGCCTCTTCGCGTCGGCCCTTCAGATCGAGCTCGAGCGCCGCGTTCACGACTTCCGTCTCGGTCAACTTGTCCGCACGGTTCACCAGCTCCTGGCGGACCTCGTTTTCAGACATCTCGGCAGAGCTGGTCCGCAGAGGCGCCGAAGGGGCCGCAGGCTCAGCCTTCGCCGTCAGCGCGCCGACCAGCAGACCGACGCTTTCCGCCCTCGCGTCGTCGGGCTTGACCATCGAGAGATGATCGCCCGCGACCATCCGTCGATGAGCATCCGCGAACGGGTAGATCGAGGACTCGACCGGCACGAACTGATCCCGATCGCCCGCGATCGCGAGGAGCTTGAACACCGGATTGGGGTAGCGGCTCGTCCAGCTGTCCCGCAGCTGTAAGATGAAGGGACTGTCGTCTGCCATGTTCTTGAGCTGCGGCTTCAGGAACGAAAAATACCCGGCCTTGCGCAGGCCCTTGCTCGGCGTGCCGAACATCAGCAGGTGAGACGTGCGTGGGCCGATCGCCAGATCATCGAGCAAGGCCCGCTGCACGACGAGGCCGCCCATGCTGTGGGCGACGATCGCCAGCGACTGGTATTGAGCCAGGGGCGCATTTTCCAGGCGGGTCTTCAAATGGAGGGCGAGCCCCGGCAGATCCGGATCGGCCGACCAGATGCGCCGGATGTCGGGCAGCAGGTTAGTGCTGAACCCGAGGTTCAAGATGTCCCAGTCGTTGAGCGCCGGATCCGTGCCGGCGATGAACGGGAAGCAGCTCCAGGTGCTTTGATGACTGCCGCCGAAGCCATGGAGGAACAGGATCGCGCGACTGGTGCCGTCGCGTCTTCGCACCTCGGTAATGCGATGGCTGGGTGCTGTCATGGGACCTCCGCGTCCAGAGATAATTCGATCGATGCCGAAGAACGTAACAGGATGATCGAGGGCCTTCCAGCGCGGGCTGCCGCGATTCCTACAAGTCGAGCTGCGCTTTGACCCAGCTGGCCATGTCCTCGATGTGGTCCTGGGCGACGTCGAGCATTCGGGTCATCTGGATCGAGGCGTGGGTGACGCCCGGCCAGAGGACGTAGCGGTGGGGTGCCGCCGCGGCCTCGAGCCTGGCGATCAGCGCGGTCGTGTCGTCGAGCAGCGGGTCGAATTCGGCCGCGGTCACCAGCAGTGGCGGCAGACCGGCGAGGTCGGCCAGCAGCGGCACCGCGAGGGGATTGCGGTTGTCAGCCGGGTCCTTGATGTAGTGGTGCCAGAACCAGCGCATGTCGGCGGCCGACAGGATGTAGCTGCCATCGCCGAATGCCCGTTGCGAGGCGCTCTCGAACTCGGCCGTGTAGGCCGCGTAGGCGCCATAGATCAGCAGGCCCGCGAGCAGCGGCCTGGCGCCGGCATCGCGCCGGCTGAGGAGCGTCGCCAGCGCCAGATTGGCGCCGGCGCTGTCGCCGCCGACCGCGAGCCGCGCGGTGTCGATGCCCCAGGCGCCGCCCTGCTCCTCGAGCCAGCGGACCGCGGCCAGGCAGTCCTCGAGCCCGGCCGGGAACTTGTGCTCGGGCGCCAGCCGATAATCGACGCTCGCGACCAGGAAGCCGCCCGCGCGGGCCAGGCGCCGGCAGACGCCATCGTGGGTCTCGAGATTGCAGATCACCCAGCCGCCGCCGTGGAGGTAGACGAGACAGGGCGCCGGCCGCGCGACGCCTGGATCGTACAGGCGGACCCGGATGGGCCCGCCCGGGCCCGGGACCTCGTGGTTGTAGATCGCCCAGAGGACCGGCCGGTCGGCGGTCCAGAACGCCTCGGTCGTGGCGCTGGTCTGCGCCCGCGCCTCGACCGCCGAGAGCGACGTGCGCTCCGGGCGGCCTTTCATCGCGTCCGCGATCAGGGCAAGGATGGCGGCCATCTGCGGGTTCAGCTCAGGCATCGGTGATCCTTCCGGCTCGATCAGCGCGGGCTTGTTCTGCGCAGCATAGCGGCTAGGCTTGGACAAGGCCGCAGCTCGTCGGAAATCGGGAGACGATCATGCCAAGCCGTGTTGCCGCTGCTCACTTGCCGCTGACCTGGCGCTGGCTGCTCGCGGGCCTTGCTACGCTGTGGCCGGCGCTCGCCGCGGGCGCCGCGGCCGCGCAATGCTTCCCGATCGCGCAGCGCCCGGCGGCGGTCCAGCCGGCCGCCTACCGGCCAGCCGGGGTGCCGGCGGGCAGCGTGCGGCTGAGCTTCATCGGCCATTCCAGCTTCCTGATCGAGACCCCGGCCGGAGCGAGCGCGGTCACCGACTACAACGGCTGGCTCGGCGATGCCGAACCGCCCGATATCGCGACCATGAACAACGCCCACTCGACCCATTATACCGATTATCCCGAGCCCAAGATCGAGCACGTGCTGCGCGGCTGGGACCCGGGCGGCGGCGTCGCCCTCCACGACCTCACCTATCTCGACCTGCACGTTCGCAATGTGCCGACCAACGTCCGCGAGATCGGCGGCGCGCGAATCAACGGCAACTCGATCTTCGTGTTCGAGACCGCCGATCTGTGCGTCGCTCATCTGGGCCATCTGCACCACCTGCTGACCGACGACCACCTCGGCGAGCTCGGCCAGATCGATGTCCTGCTGGTGCCGGTCGACGGCAGCTTTACGCTCGCCCAGGAGCTGATGATCGAGGTGATCGAGCAGATCCAGCCAGCGCTGGTGATCCCGATGCACTACTTCAGCTCGTTCACGCTCGGCCGTTTTCTCGATCTGGTCCGCGACCGCTACGACGTCGTGGTCAGCGAGATCCCGGTCGTGACGCTCGCGCGCGCCACGCTGCCCTATCGCCAAATCCTGGTGCTGCCGGGCGGCTGAGCGCGGCCGGCGGCGCGCGATATATGGAGTGAGGTCGAAGGCCGCAGCCGCTTTTCCGCGCCCGCGCGATCTGCCAGTCTGACCCGGATGACCGCGCTCGAGACCGCCCCGCCCGCGCGCCGCGACCTCAAGGTCATGGGCCTGATCGGTGTCGGGCATTTCTTTAGCCATTTCTATATCCTGCTGCTGCCGCCCTTGTTCCCTCTGCTCAAGCACGAGCTCGGGGTCGGCTACGTGCAGCTCGGCCTTGCGATCGCGGTGCTGAACGGCGTCACGGCGCTGACCCAGGCGCCGGTCGGCTTCCTGGTCGACCGGTTCGGCGCGCGCGGCATCCTGGTCACCGGGCTCGCGCTGTTCAGCCTCGGGGTCGGCCTGGTCGGGGTCCGGCCGAGCTATCCGATGCTGCTGCTGCTGATGGTGATCGCCGGTCTAGGCAACAGCGTCTTTCACCCGGCCGACTACGCGATCCTGTCGGCGACGATCGATAGCCGACGGATGGGGCGGGCGTTCTCGATCCACACCTTCGGCGGCTACGCCGGCTTTGCGGCCGCGCCGCCGGTGATCGTGGCGCTGGCGGCGGCGCTCGGCTGGCGTCTGGCGTTGCTGCTCGCCGGCATTGCGGGGCTGGTCGTGGCCACGCTGATGCTCGCCAACAGCAAGGTTTTGCGCACCGCGGCCGACGCCGGGCGCCGGCAGGCCGAGAGCGGTGCTGCTGCCCCGGGCTGGCGGCTGCTGCTGAGCCCGCCGATCCTGATGGCGCTGCTGTTCTTCGTGATGCTGGCGATCAGCCTCGGCGGCTATACGAGCTTCAGCGTGGCCGCGATCGAGGCGATCTATCGGGTCGATCTGGCGGCCGCGACGGTGCCGCTGACTGCCTACCTCACGGCCAGCACGCTGGGCGTGCTGCTCGGTGGCTGGATCGCCGACCGGACCCAGCAGCACCACCAGGTGGTCGCGATCTGCTTCGTGCTGATCGCGCTGTTCTCGGCCGCAATTCCGCTGCTGCTGCCGCCGCTGCTCATGGTCAGCGCGCTGTTCGCCTGCGCCGGGCTGTTCTCGGGCGCGGTCGCGCCCTCGCGGGACATGATGGTGCGCGCGGTCACGCCTCCCGGCTCGAGCGGCAAGGTGTTCGGCTTCGTCACGACCGGGTTCAGCATCGGCGGCATCGCCGGGCCACTGCTGTTCGGCCTGGTGCTCGACTGGGGCGATCCCGGCCATCTGTTCTGGGCGATCGCCGGGCTCAGCCTCTTGACCCTGATCGTGGTCTTCGTTGGCGCCCGTCCGGCCGCGCCGGCCCCGGTCGCGGCCAGCCGGTAATGGTCGGAGCGGCAGACCCGGGACGATCCTGACCCGATGCTACGGGTCCTGACCGTTGCCGGCGCGCTGCTCGCGATCGCACAGCTGCATCGCGCCTCGGGCGGGGTGGTGGCGCTCGAGCTCGATCGCGGCTTTGGCCTCAGCGCTTCCCAGATCGGCGTCGTGATCGGCGCGATGATGCTCGCATCCGCAGTCGTGCAGCTGCCGGCTGGCCTGGCTTTCGATCGCTTCGGCGCTCGCCGGACCGTCTCCGCCATGGCGGTGCTGGCGTTGCTCGGCACGTTGATGCTGGCGGGCGCGACCGGGTTTTTCGGCCTCGCCCTTGCCCGGTTTCTGATCGGCGCGGGCTTCGCCGGCGTGGTCACGAGCATCATGCTGCTCGCGATGCACTGGGCGCCGCCGGAGCGCTACGCCACAATCGCCGCGACCGTGCTGGCGCTCGGTAGCCTGAGCGGCGGCCTGCTCGCGACCACGCCGCTCGCAGTCGCGCTGAACGCGTACGGCTGGACCCCGACCTTCCTCGCGGTCGCCCTGCTATGCGCGCTTGTGATCATCGCGGCCGGCATCCTGATCCGGGACTCGCCGACCGGCGCCACGGTGCGCAGCGCCGGCCGCGAGAGCCTTGCCCAGAATCTGGCCGGGCTGCGGGCCATGCTCGGCGATCCCGACCTGCAGCGGATCTTCGCGATGGCCGCCTGCACGATCGCGCCGTTCATGTGCACCGGCGGCCTCTGGGCCGGGCCGTATCTGCACGACGTCCACGATCTCAGCCGCGACCAGGCGAGCTACGTGCTGCTCGGCATGGTCCTGATGCTCAACCTCGGCACGCTCGGGTACGGCCCGCTCGAGCGCTGGTTCAGCACCCGGCGCGGCATCGTGCTCGCGGGCGCCGGCGCCAGCATGCTGATCCTGGCCGCGCTTGCCGGTTTGCCCGAGCCGCCGCTCTGGCTGGCGGTGGCGCTGTTGCTCGGCCTGGGCCTGGCGAGCCCGTTCTACGTCACGCTGACCGCCCACGGCCGGAGCTTCGTGCCGCTCGAGCGCGCCGGGCGGCTGGTGACGACGATCAACCTCTCGGCGCTCGGAATGGCGTTCCTGGCGCAATGGCTGTCCGGCCTCCTGGTCGGCCTGACCGGGGCGGGCCAGGCGCTCGGCTCGGCGCTCGGCTACCGGCTGGTGTTCGCGCTGCTCGCCGGCATGCTGCTGGTGGCACTGCTGGCCTACCGGCTGACGCCCGAGCACCCGGGCAGCCGTGGCCCGCGCGCGGAGGACGTAGGCGGGGGCTCCGCGAGCGGAGCCTATAGGGACGGCCCGCGCCGCGCGCGGGGCTGAGCCTGTGCCGGGCGGAACTCTGGCGACCGGCACCGGTTATCGGAGGCATGGTCGACCATCGATGGAGAGCGTCCGGTGCCGCTGTCCTCCCAAAAGGAGAAAGCAGCGCGCTCGTTTGCGAGGCGCTGGCCCGGGCGCTGCGCCACGAGTGAACCAAGAGGGCCGCCAAGATGACTGACGACGATCGGCACGAACGGATCAGGCAGCGCGCCTATCAGCTTTGGGAACAGGAGGGCCGACTGCACGGCCGCGAGCATGAATACTGGTTGCGGGCCGAGGCGGAGGTCGCCGATCTCCCCGACAGCAACGGACTGGCCGGCACCCCCGGGGCAGGTGCCGGCGTCTGTCAAGACTGCGGGGGCACTGGCCGCTTCGGCCGGAAGCGGTGCAAGACCTGCGGTGGCACGGGCCGCAGCGTGAATTCCTCCGCGCCCGAGCCTCCACAGCCACCACGTGCCGGGCCTCGCACCCGGCGCGCAAAGGTCGCGGGCCAGAACGCCGCGCTGGTCGCGAAATCGGGGTGACGGAGCCTGCGAAGCGGGCTACGATTCGGTTGCACGCCGCCCCGCCCGCCAGGCGCGCGCGGGGTGCTCGGTGAATTCGCATTGGGGAGGAGCAGGGACATGCCCAGGCTGGCGCGAGGCATACTCGCCACAACCTTTCTGATCACGCTGTCGGTGCCGGCGTACGCCGCCGATCTCGTGATCTGGTGGAACAAGAGCTACTATCCGGAGGAGGATCAGCAGTTTGACAAGACGGTGGCTGCGTTCGAGAAGGAGGCGGGCATCGACGTCGAGTACGTCTACTACACCAACGAGGACGTGCCGCGTAAGGTGTTGGCGGCGCTGACCGCCGGCGACCCGCCGGACCTGTCTTACGGGTTCCTGTTCGATCTGTCGCACACTTCGCGCTGGGCATTCGACGGCGTCCTCGAGGACGTGTCGGATGTGGTCGAGCCGATCAAAGAGCACCTGCTGCCGACCGCGATCCAGGCCGTGACCCTGCTCAACGGGCAGACGGGCGCGCGCTCCATTTACGCGATCCCGGTGGCGCAGCAGGTCGAGCACATCCACGTCTGGAAGAGCATGATCGAGGAGGCTGGGCTCAGCCTTGATGATGTTCCCAACACCTGGAACGAGTGGTGGGATTGGTGGTGCACGACCGCGCAACCGGCGGTGCGCGAGGCGACCGGCGACCGCCAAAAGTTTGGCGTCGGCCAGCCGATGTCGTCCGCGGCCTCGGACACGGTCTTCGCCTACATGATGTTCCTCAACGCCTTCGACACGAAGCTTGTCGACGACCAGGGCAACCTGCTGGTCGATCAGCCGGAAACGCGTGAGGGCATGATCAAGGCGCTCGAGAGCTACACCAAACCCTATCTCGACGGCTGCGTCCCGCCCGGTGCCGTGAACTGGCAAGACGGCGACAACAACGTCAACTTCAAGAACCAGATCTCCTTCATGGTGCCCAATCCGTCGCTGTCGATCCCGGCCTCGGAGTACGCCGAGAAGGATCGCTACATGAACCAGATGGTCACCATCGAATGGCCGGACAAGCCGGACGGCAGTCCGATCGAGTACGTCACCTCGATCAAGACCGCGGTGATCTTCAAAGACGCGCAGAACAAGGAAGCGGCCAAGGAGTTCATGCGCTTTTTCCTCAAGCCGGAGAATCTCGGCCCGCAGCTCGAGGGCGCGCTCGCCCGCTGGTTCCCGGTGGACAAGCGGATCATCGCCACGCCGTACTGGCAGCAGACGGACGACCCGCACCGGATCGTCGAGGTGCAGCAGTACACGCAGCGGCCGCAGACCGTCTGGCCGCACTACGTGAATTACAAGCTCATCGACATCAACGCTGAGAACGCCTACGGCAAGGCGGTCGGCCGTGTCGTCCTCGAGGATTGGTCGGCGGAGGACGCGGTCGATGAGCTGATCGAGCGCATCAAGCAGGTCGCCGGCACCTGACGGGATAGATCAAGGGAGGGAGCCCGAGGCTCCCTCCTGCCACCTCTGCTCGCACGAGCGAGATCGGGGAGATCTCAGATGGCGGTAACGGCCGTTACCCTTCCCAGCCGGCAGGCCAGCGCCCACCGCTGGTCGCCTGAAATGGTCTGGGGTACGATCTTCGTCATCCCCTACGTGATGGTCTTCCTGGTCCTGGTGGTGTGGCCGGTCGCCTACGGGGTCTGGCTGGGCTCCTCCGTGGCGAGCTACCGTACCCTGCTCTCGGATCCAATTTACCTTGACACGGTGTGGAACACCGTGATCTTCCTCGGTGTCGGCATCAATCTCAAGATGTTCCTGGCGCTTCTGCTCTCGGGCTACTTCGCGTCGGTGCGCCCGTGGATCCGCTGGCTCAGCGTGATCTTCATCCTGCCGTGGGCGGTGCCCTCGATTCCGACCATCTTCTCGTTCCGCTGGATGCTGAACTCCGAGTGGGGGATGTTCAACAACCTGCTTTGGAGCCTGTTCGGCATCGAGGGGCCATGGTGGCTGGTCAAGCCGGACCTCGCCTTCGGCTCGGTGATCTTCGTCCACATCTGGAAATACCTGCCGTTCTGGACCTTGATCCTGCTCGCCGGTCGGATGGCGATCCCGACCGATCTGTACGAGGCGGCCAGGATCGATGGCGCCTCGCCGTTGCAGCAATTCTGGTACGTGACCTGGCCGCAGCTCAAGAACCTCTACGTCACGAGCCTGCTGCTCTCGACGATCTGGAGCCTCGGCGACTTCAATAGCGTCTATCTGCTCACCGGTGGCGGCCCCGCGGACAAGACCCACGTGCTGGCCACGCTTGGCATACGCTACGCCTTCAGCCTGCAGCAGCTAGGAACCGGTGTGGCGACGGTGATGACGGCGCTGCCGATCCTGATCCCGCTCGTCATCTTGCTCCTGCGCCGGCTGGGACGGAGGGCCGAGACATGATTGCCCGTTCCCCTGCCATCCCCGGCGACAGCCCCAGGGCCCGCTCGTCGACGATCCGCAGCGGCGCCGTCTACGCCGGCCGGCGCGTGGTCTCGGAAGGCGCCTTCCTGCTCTTCGGGGTGGTCATCCTGATCTGGACGCTCCTGCCGCTCTACCACATGGTGATGCTTTCGCTGACCCCGCTCTCCAACTCCTTCGCCGGCCGCTTCTGGCCGGACCGCCCGACGCTCGAGAATTTTCGCATCGTCTTTGCCGAGGATCACTTCTTCCTGCAGGACTTCTGGCGACAGCTCTGGAACAGCATCTTCGTCGCGCTCGCCACGATGGTCATGGTGCTGGTCGTGGCCAGTCTCGCGAGCTTCGCCATCGGCCGCCTCAAGCTGCGCTACGGTCACGTGATCTCGAATACGGCGCTCCTCACGTACCTGATCCCGGCCGCCTTCGTCGCGATTCCGTTCTACGTCGTCATGTCCGACTACGGGCTCATCAACACGCTCTGGGCGCTGGTCTTCGCGATGTCGACCTTCGCCATCCCCTACGCTATCTGGGTGCTGCGCCAGTACGGCGAGAGCGTGCCGTACGAGCTCGATGAGGCGGCCAAGGTCGACGGCGCGACCCCGTTGCAGATCTTTTACCTGGTCTACATTCCGCTGCTGCGGCCGGCCCTGATCGCGATCGGCACCTATGCGCTCCTGCTCGCCTGGAACGAGTATCTGTACGCGTTTCTGCTGCTCTCGACCGAGAAGCAGCATACGATCCCGGTCGCGATGGGCTATTTCCTGGTCACCGACGACGCTCCCTGGAGCCTGCTGATGGCGACCGCGATCATCTACTCGTTGCCGCCGGCAGCACTCTACTACGCCGTCCGCAAGTACATGGTCTCGGGCCTGACCGCGGGCGCGACCAAGGCCTGAGGCCAACGGTCGGGAGCTGCGGGGCTCAGAAGCTCCCGCCGGTCCGCCAGCCGCCCCCGGCCCCGCCCGCGCTGCCGAAGCCGCCGCGCCGGCCCGAACCGCCGCCCCCGGGCGAGGGCCAGGAGGGCGCACTCGCCCCGCCGCCTCCCCTCGGCCAGCCGCCGAAGTCGATGTCGGCGCGCTGGCGGGGACCGCGGTAGTTGTCGCGCAGCACGCGGTCGAGAGCGTCGCCGCGCATGGCGCCGCGCAGGATCCCGCCGATCACCTCGCCGATCACCACCTGGCTGCCAAAGGTCCCCATCGGGTTGTCATAGCCGACGCTGCGGGCGCGGTCCCGGGCGCCTTCGAGCTCGGTCCGGCGCCGCGCCCGCTCGCGGATCTCGGCGCGGATCTGGGCGATCTCGCCGTCGGCCTTCTGCAGCGCCTCCCGCGCAGCGGTAATTGACGTGATCGCCTGGTCGTCCGCGTCGGTCCGGGTCCGGACCGCCTCCTGATAGAGCTCGCGCAGGTCCTCCCGTGCGAGGGCCTGAACCAGGATCTCGACGGCGCCACCGTAGGCGGCATCCTCTCCGGCGCCAAGCGCCTGCTCCCGCTCGGCCTCGATCTGCCGGAGGTCGGCGGTGATCTGCGCAACGGCTGCCTGGGCGGCGATTGCCGCCGCGCGCTCAGCCTCGACCTTCGCCTCGAGCGTCTCGAAGCCTTCGGCCACCAGCGCGCCGCGCTCGAGCTCGCTGACCCGGTTTTTGGCTGCCTCGACATCTTCGAGCTTGCTTTTGGCGTGCTCTCTCAGCCGGGTCGGGATCTCCTGGAGCATGGCGTAGTTGGCGCGCGCCTCCTGGTAGCCGATCAGCCGGGCGATCTTACGGTCGAAAAAGCGCACCAGATTGCCGCTCGTGTCCTCATCTTGTCCGTGCTTCCGGTTCCACAGATACATGAACAAGGGATCGTCCTCATAAGGCTGCCGCTTGGCTCCGAGGTCGGCTTCTGCGAGCGTTGCCTTCTCGTCCGCGTTCGCGGCGATCGTCTCCGCCGTGCCAACCGCGGCCTGCGCCGCCTGCCAGCCCGGGTCTGATTTGATCCGTTCCGCCGTGCGGTGGCGCAACTCGTCGAGGCTCTCGAGCGCTCGGGCGAGGTCCTGATCGCGCTCGTGGTGGGTCGCCTCGGCCCGATCGAGCGCGGCCTGGGCTTGATCGCGTCGGCCGGCAAAGCTCTCGAGCGACTGGGCGTGCTGCTGGATCATGGCCAGCGCTCGCCGTTCGGTCGCGTCGAGATCATCGATCACCTGATCGCGCCCCATCGCGTCGAGCCTGACCCGCGCCAGCACGCGAAAGCCCTCCGCCTCCTGGCGCCGCAGCCGCGCCGCCTCTTCGACCGCGGAGCGCAGCGCGACGTCGAGCTGGCTCTCGTCGGTGCGGGCGCCGCTGATGGCTTGCTCCACCGAGGACAACGCATCCCGGCCCGTGAACATGGCGTGCCATCCCTACCAGGCAGTAACGCGGCCTTCGAGCGTCGGCATCCGGAACTCGGGCTCGAGAAAGCCGCGGCGCTTCTCGCCCAGGCGCGCGTTCTGCACGATCCCGTTCCTGGCCTTGTCGCTGCGGACCGCATCGAAGGTTTCGATCGGAACCCGCACGCCAAACCGGGAGACGGTTTCGCTCTTGGCCGTCTCGTCGTTGCGGACCGGCAAGCGGACCGGGTTGCCGCTCGGATCGATCGCATCGACCACCAGGAAATAGGCGCGTCCGTCAAAGCTCGGATGCTCGCGGTAGAAGCCGGTCTGGTCCTCCGGCCGCCCGGCGATCCGGAGCACGTATTCCTGCCGCAGCCCGGCCGCCAGCTGGTCGAGATTGGCCAGCGCCGCGCGGGCATCCGCTGCGTTGCCGCGATCGAGGGCGGCGCGGCCTTCTGCCAGGATCGCATCGGCCCGCTCGCGCGCGACCGGGACCTTGGCCTCGGCGGTGACGGCCTGATGGGCTGCCGCCAGCTGTCGCGGCAAGGTCTCCGCCAGCTCTACCCGCGTCGCCTCGGCTGCCCGCTCGCGCGGCCCGACCACGCCGAACTGATAGGCGGCGACCGCCAGGACCAGCGCGGCGAGCGCGCCGGCGAGCCATTTGCCCCAGGTTGCCCGTTTCACCCACAGCGTCGCCAGCGTGCGGCCGAAGCTCGGTGGCGGCGGCGCGTAGACGAAGCGGCTCTCCTTGAGCGCCGCCACGCCCTGCGCGAGGATGTCGTCGGTGACCTCGATGCCCTGGCTCTGGTAGAGCTCGCGCAGGCGCTCGATCAGTTGCTCCTCCCGGACGTCCTCGTTCAGTTCGCGCTCGACCAGCCGCTCGCGATGGCGCAGCGTGTCGACCACGTCCATCGCGAGCATCAGGTCGTCGAGCTTGGCGGGCGCGGCGGTCGCCGTTGCTGGCGCCGCGGCTGCGGCTTCGGCGGTCGCCATCAGAGCGGCAGCGCCTTGCCGTCGGCGATGAGCCTGGCCATCCGCTGCTTGCCGTCTTCGACCGCGTCCCGGATCTCGGCCGAGTTCTGGGTCGCGAGCGTGCGCATCTCCTGGATGATCTGCTGCGAGTGCTCCTGGTAGGTGACCACGGAATCGACCAGCTTCTTCACCGCGTCCGCGCGAATGGTCGGGCCGTATCCGGCCTTCACCGCCTCGGTCTGCACCTGGTCACCGATCTCGGACAGCGTCTCCAGCGATTTCGAGAGGCCTTCCTTCATCGAGTTCAGCGTCTGGGTCGACTCGTGCAGGCCGAACATGCCGGTGAACGAAGCCTTGAGCGCAGTGAGCACCGAATCGTTGGTCGAGAAGAACGAGACCGACTGGGCGAAGATGCGCTCCTTGGCGTTGGTCGTCTGCAGCAGTCGCGCCATCACGACCTCGGAGGTGTTGTAAGAGATCGTCAGGTTGTCCGACAGGTCCTTGGCGATCTGGTAACGCTTCTCCTCGTCCTGCACGCGCCGCAGCTGCTCGTCGCGGGCGAGCTCCAGGCGAGCGCGGTCGGCCGGTTCCTTGCCGGCGAAGCTCGCGGTCGTCTCGGAGGCTTGGTTCAGGGCCTGACGCTCTTTCTCGACCTTGTCGGTCGCGGTCGCCAGCACTTCGAGCGCCAGAACCTCGGCCTGCTTCAGCGCGCCGCGGTAGTCCCGGTAGGCCTCCAGGATCAGCAGCTCGCGATCGATCTGGACTTTGGTGTCCTTGGTGACCTCGAGATAGACGCCCTTGACCTTGTCGAACCGGTCGGCGATGTCGCCGCGGGCGATCTTCATCCAGACGTTGGTCGCCCGCTCGAGAACATCGAGCTTGCTGTCGTCGAGCTGGTCGACCATGCGCTTGGCGTCGTCGCGGATCGAATTGAAGCCGGCGGTGATGTCGTTGTAGCGCTCGCCGATCTCCATGCCGGCGATCTGCTCGCGCACGACCTCGTTGAACACGGAGGCCTGCCCGAGCGTCCGGGCGATCACCTGGATCTTGTCCGGTTCCAGATCGGAGATCTTCTCGAGCAGGGCATTGATCGGCGCCGGCTCCAGCTTCGCCGGCATCAGGCCGACGTCGCGGAGCGCGCCGACCGCCTTGTCGAGATACTGCATCGGGGTCTGGGTGATGACCTCGGCCATTGTTGGTCTCCTCTGTCGCTGCCCGCCTCCACTGTCGTTGCCCGATTGTATCGCAGCCGAGCGACCGGCAACACCCGCAAATCGCCATTCTCGCGGCTGGAAATTCTGGCACGGTGCCGATCTTCTCAGCGCGCCGAACCGCGCCGAGCGCCAAGGCGGCGAGCGCGCTTTCGTGCTCGGCCGTGAGAAGGTCTCGCTGGAGCGCCAACGCGTCGATGAGACCGGCGTCCCTAGGTGACTCGAACCCCGGTTTTCGCCGGAGAGGGCGCCGGCCGGTGGCCGAGCAAGCACCGGCGCACGACCGCGTCCGCGATCTGCGCTCGGCGTATCCCGCCACATGCAAGCCCACCTAGGCTCGATCGAGCTGCCCGGTTCACAACGCGCGGTTTCAGCGCTGGCATGAAGAATTGGCCGACAAGCCCCGCCGCCTCCGCACCCGGTCCGGCGCACAGCAGCAATACCGCCAGATCAGCACCGAGCCCGAGACGATCCTACATCCAGGTTCGCGCTGTCCGCCCGTCACCAATGTCCCGCCAGCCAACCATCTGGGGCGCCCTGCGCTCTGCGATCGGCGCGCCGGGATCTGCTCTCCCGCGGCCGGTCCGCGACGCAAGGTTTCGCATGCCACCGTCTCATACCAGCACCGCCAACGCGGCCATCAGGCGCTCGCCGAAGGCCCGCCAATTGAGAACGGCACGGTAGCGCGCCCGCGCCGCCAAGCCGATGCCGGCGTAGCGCTCGGGATCTGCCAGGGCGCCCTCGATGGTGTCCGCATAGGCCCTCGGGGGGCTGCCCGGCGTCAGCAGAAATCCCGTTTCTCCGTCGACGACGATCGACGGGATGCCACCCACCGAGTTCGAGAGCGCGGGCAGGCCGAAAGCCGCCGCCTCGCAGAATACCTGGCCGTAGGCCTCGGCGCGGGACGGCACGAACAGAAAATGGCTCTCGGCGAGAAGAGTCGAGAACCGGCGGGCCTGGTCCGGGCGCCGCTTGTCGAAGAAGGGCACTACGATGCTCGATGCTGGCACCTCCTCCGGAGGTTGGGTGCCGACGATGACAAGCCGGCACGGCGTGCCGCGACGCTCGAGCTCGCGAACGGTCGCGACCACGTCGCCGCCTTTGCGCCGCCAGTCGCGGGAGGACCCGCTCGCGGGCCGCACCACAGCGCGTCACCGCCTGGTCGGCTGCCCAAGCCGAGGGAAACGAGGCGAAACTCGCTCCAGCAAGCGCCGCCCGCTCCTGCTCCAGCCCAAACCGGACATATCGGCGAGCGGGTGAGCGCAGGTAGCCCTCGAGCAGGGCCGGGAACACCTGGTCGGTGGCGAACGCCTTGGGGATGGTTGCGCGCACGCCGGCAAGAGGCAGCGAAGACGGGGCAAAGAGCACGTCGAGGCGCTCGTTGCGGCATCGCCGGTCGATGTTCGCCGCCACCCGTTCCAGATAGGCGGGCTCGCGGTCCCAATGGTAGAAGCGGCCGGCGGCGCGGGCCGAAAGCTTGCGCGCCCAGTCGATCGAACGGGGGCCTGGGTCGACCGGCGCGATGTCGACGAGATCGCAGCCGTGCTCCAGGAGCGCCTGGCGCATCGAGAAGGCATAGCCCGACCACTGGTTGGGATCGAGCGGGTCCCACAGGCTGCAGAACCCGACTCTCAGGCTCATCGTGCCGATCGGTAGGGGGCGGTCATGGCACCGCGAGCCCGTCGCGGCAACGGCACCGCGCCGCCCGCGCTCCAACCCGTCTGCGCGGCCTGCTCCATGCGATCGGATGCAGGTTGACGGCTTTGCTCTCCGTCCGGCATATTCGCTCCCGTTGACAAGCCGCCCTTGCAAAGCTTGGTCGCCGCCACCGCCCCTGATCATGGATGCTCTTGCGTCACCCGCATGACCGCCACCGGCTTACTCCTGATTCCATTGGGCGTCTTGCTGCTTTTTGCCTCGTGGCGCGTGATCTTGATCGCGTTGCCAAGCTTCGCCCTACTGCAAGGCGCCGCCGTCGTTAACGTCGGCTCAGTGGGACTGCAGCCGGGCTACTTCTTCGCTCTTCTTATTATTGGACGGACTCTCCTCGAGATCGGCCTTCTGCGGCAGCCTCTGAATCGTTCGGTGCTGCTCCAGATGCTGCCTCTCGGCTTATTCATCGTCATCAGCGTCGTGACCCTTTGGGCCGCCGTCACCTTTTTCCACGGTCAGATTTTGGTGATCGGCGGCACTGATGGCCTCCAACTGGAGAGAGCCAGGCCTTATCAGTTCCGCCGCGAAAATATTACCCAGATCGCTTACATCATAATTAATACGACGCTCGTCTATGCTGTGGCGCACCAGATTGCACGTATGACATCTCAGAAAATCCTCGAGACCGTTGACAAGAGTATGATCGTAGCCCTGAGTCTGGCTTCTTTGGTTTGTGTGTGGCAGCTGGCGGCATATTATCTCGGCTTCCAATTTCCGAGCACTTTCTTCCTTTCGAACGTCGGCTATGCCCAAACACATGGTGATGTGTTGAGACAACAATTTTTCGGATATCTGCGTCTTAATGGTCCATTCAGTGAACCATCGGCACTTGCCTATTTCTTTTGTGCTTTTCTGTTTTATGTTTGGAAGCGCTATCGTCTTCAGTCGTCATTGCTATCAGCCGGACTTGTCATTTCCACCTCTGCCCTAATTTTTCTAGCTTACTCGACAACTGGTTATGCTATCTTAACCGCCTTCGTCGTTATTGCCGCGGTTGATTTGTTGGCCAATCTGATACGCAGAACAACTCGTAGGGCTAAATCGGGTTATCACAGGATCGCGATCGCATTTCTAATTGTCGCGGCAGTCGCCGCCATCGCTGTCGTTCTCTATCAACACAGATCCGGTCTCGGGCGGATTTTCCAGCAAGCGATCGCTGACAAGGCCGAGACGACTTCCTTTCAATCGCGAGTTGGGGCTGACCGGATGGCCATTGATGTTTTTGTAAAGACTAGGGGATTGGGCTTGGGCCTGGGAAGTCACAAGCCAAACAGTATGTTGCTGACGCTTGTCTCCAATGTGGGCATCATTGGTACGCTGGTGTTTGCTGTGTTCGTGGCCCACTTGCTGCGGCCACCGTCCGAAGAGCCCGTCATCATCAACGATTGTTTGCTGACGAGCGGGCCCTTGCGGTTTTTCATCTTCGGCCTGTTATTCGCTCACGGTCTGTCAAATCCGAATTTCAACGAAATACTCATGTGGATTGGATTCGGTCTGATGCTCGGCTATCTGGCAAATAAGCAGTACGAGATGCGGACGGCGGGAGCGCCGATCGCCGGGATTTGGGCCGCGGGTATCCAGCCGCAAGCTCTCGATCTGGGCCTCGGGCGCGGGTATGCAGCCGGGGGCACGCGTGAGGGTGGGTATCGCGTCGACCACCACCGTTGAGATCGGCGCGGGCGAGCTTGCCGTCGTCTCGACCCCCAGAGCATTTTCGCTCTAGGTAAAACCGTAGTCCCGGTGTTGGAGATAGCGGGCGCATTCGGCCGGGTAGACGGTCGAGGAGGCGGCCGATGGTCGACCAGAGCTCGTCCTGGATCCGGCGCGCGGCCTTGCGCAACAGCGTCTTGAACTTGGCGAACAGCTGCTCGATCGGTTCAGGTCGGGCGAGTAGGGCCGCAGGTAGAGGAGTGAGGCCCCGGGTCGGTCACCCCGGGCGATCAGAGCATCGAGCTCGCGCACGCCCCGGCGGCCGCGGATTGAGGTATCGACGACCAGGGCGAGCGCCTCGCGCGTAAAGTCGTCCACGATCGCCAGGACCCGGAACCGTCGGCAAGGAATACTCCCGAAAGATTAAGCCTGCTTAGAACCCGTAATCTCTGGCGTCCCCTAGGGGACTCGAACCCCTGTTTTCGCCGTGAGAGGGCGA
Organism: uncultured Alphaproteobacteria bacterium; assembly: GCA_963840925.1. Taxonomy (GTDB): domain Bacteria; phylum Pseudomonadota; class Alphaproteobacteria; order Geminicoccales; family Geminicoccaceae; genus DATAOG01. The sequence goes on along the minus strand of CAWJAY010000028.1, from coordinate 37,174 downwards.
CGTCCTGGACCGCTAGACGAAGGGGACGCGGGCGGTTGGAACCGCCTCTATGTAGAGGGCGGCCGGCGACAAATCAAGCGCGTAGGGCGGCCCGGTCGGCGCGGGCGAAGGCGCCGACCAGCTCGATCTGGGACGACCACAGGAAGGCGTCGATCGGTTGCACCGAAACCAGGCGATGGCCGCCATCGACCAGGGTGCGGGCATCGCGGGCGAAGGTCGCGGGGTTGCAGGAGACCATCGCGATCCGCGGCACGCGCGAGCTGGCGAGCGCTGCCGCCTGCGCGCGGGCGCCGGCGCGCGGCGGGTCCAGGATCGCGGCATCCAGGCGCTCGAGCGCCGGGCCGCTGAGCGGGGCCCGCTCGAGATCGCGGCATTCGGCGGTCCAGCGATCGCCGAAGCCCGCGGAGCGCGCCGCGTGCTCGGCCGCGCTCAGCATCGAGGCATCGGCATCGAGCGCCAGGACCCGGCGCCCCGTGGCCGCGAGCGGCAGGCCGAGGGTCCCGCAGCCCGCGAACAGATCGGCGATTCGCCCCGCCTCGCCGATCGCCTGGGCGACCGCGGCCCGGATCGCGGTCTCGGCAAAGCCGGTCGCTTGCAGGAATGCGCCCGGCGGCAGGTCGACCGCGACCCCGGCGAAGGTCACGCGGACCGGGCGGCGGGCCGCGACCGGCTCGGCCGGGCCGCCCGCAGCCGGGCGCCAGGCGAGCCGCGCGAGGTCCTGGCGGGCGGCGAACTCCGCCAGCGCCTCGCGCTCGGCGAGCCCTGGCGGTGGCGCAGTTGTCAGCAGCAGATCGAGACCGCTGTCGCTCGCGAGCATCTGCAGCTCGCCGCCACGGCGCGCGATCGCCAGGCCCGCGAGCAGGCTTCGGAGCGCGGGCAGCAGCGCCACGATCTCGGGGCGCGCGACCGGGCATTCGGCAACGTCGATCAGGTCGTGACCGGCGCGCACCCGAAAGCCGAGCCGGGCGCCGCCGCGGCCGACCCTGAACCCGAGGCGCACCCGGCGCCGGCTCGCGGGCGGCGTGATGCTGGCCGGCGCCACCTCGATCGCGCCGAGCCCGCGCCTGGCGAGCGCCTGGACCACGGTCTGGCGCTGCCAGGCCGCGTAATCGGCGGCCGCCAGGTGCTGCAGCTGGCAGCCGCCGCAGGTGCCGAAATGGCGGCAGGGCGCCGGCGCGCGCGCGGCCGGATCGGGCCCCTCGAGCGGGGCCGCGAGGAAACCGTCGCCGCGTCTGGCAACCAGTCGCGCCCGCCAGCGCTCGCCCGGCAGCGCCAGCGGCAGGAAGACCCGGGCGTCGCCGCTGCGTCCGATCCCGTCGCCCTGCGCTCCGACCTGCTCGATCGTCAGCTCGACGAGGTCACCGACGTCCGGCGGCATCGCGGCTCCGACCTAGCCCTCGGGCTGCAGCCAGACCAGCCGCGCCGGCTCGCCACCCCCTGGAGCGACCAGGGCGAGGAACTGGCGGCCGTCGCCGGCGGTGCCGAGCAGCAGCCAGCGGCTGCCGTCGACCGTCACCCGCTCGACCCGGGCGCCCTTGGGCAGGCTGATCGTGACCGGGAGTTCCCGAGCGGCCGGATCGTCGCGATCGCCACGGAGGATCAGCACGACCAGCAGCACGCTGCCGACGAGCAAAGCGACCCCGCCGGTGATGACAAAGGCCTTGAGCAGGTTCGGGATGTTGTCCACCTTAGCCGCCGATGCCGAGCCGGACCGTGACGCTCACCGCCGCTGCGGACGACGCCGGCCAGCGCCTGGACAAGTTCCTGGCCGGCCGCCTGCCGGAGCTGTCGCGCGCCCGTCTCCAGGCCCTGCTCGAAGCCGGCCAGGTCGCCCGCGACGGGCTTTTGATAACCGAGGGCTCGAGCCGGGTCAAACCGGGCCAGCGGTTCGCGCTCAACCTGCCCGAGCCGCAGCCGGCCTTGGCGCAGCCCGAGGCGATCCCGCTCGACGTCCTCTACGAGGACGCGCATCTCCTGGTGCTCGACAAGCCGGCCGGGCTGGTGGTCCATCCGGCGCCGGGCCATGCCCGCGGCACGCTGGTCAACGCTCTGCTCGCCCATTGCGCCGGCCAGCTGTCCGGGATCGGCGGGGTGCTGCGGCCGGGCATCGTCCATCGCCTCGACAAGGACGTGAGCGGGCTGATGGTGGCCGCCAAGGATGACCGCGCCCACGTCGGCCTCGCTGCCCAGTTCAGCGTTCATCGGATCGAGCGCGACTACACCGCGATCGTCTGGGGGCGACCGCCGCGGCCCGCCGGCTCGATCGAGCGGCCGATCGGTCGCGATCCGAGCGAGCGCAAGCGCATGGCCGTGGTCGAGGGCGGCAAGCGCGCCTTGACCCACTACCGCCTCGAGGCGGCCGTCGGCGATCTCGCCGCGCGCCTGGGCCTCCGGCTCGAGACCGGACGGACCCACCAGATCCGGGTCCATCTCGGCACGCTCGGGCTTGGCATCATCGGCGATCCGGTCTATCGACCCAGGCGTCGGCGCGCGCCCAGCCCGGCGCTGGCGGAGCATCTTGCGGGCTTTCGCCGCCTCGCCCTGCACGCTCGCCGGCTCGGCTTCGAGCACCCGATCACCGGCGCCAAGCTGCAATTCGAGCGGCCCGCGCCGCCTGCTTTCGATCGTCTGTTCGAATGCTTGCAGGCGGAACTCGGAAATTTACCGAACGTTAACCATAGTGGCGGTAGACTGGGCGCATAGCAGCGATTCCGCCAGCGCGCTGGATTTTCGCAGCCCATCAACTATGATGGGCTGCCGTTCAGCCTCCGGAGAGCGACGACTTGGCGAACTTTCTGACGGTCCCGGCAACGGGCTCGAGTCTCGCCCGCTACCTCGAGGAGATCCGCCGGTTCCCGATGCTGGAGCCGGACCAGGAGTTCGTGCTCGCCAAGCAGTGGCAGGAGCACGGCGACGTCGAGGCGGCGCACAAGCTGGTGACCAGCCATCTGCGGCTGGTCGCCAAGATTGCGATGGGCTATCGCGGCTACGGCCTGCCGCTCAACGAGATCATCTCGGAGGGCAATGTCGGCCTGATGCAGGCGGTCAAGCGGTTCGACCCGGACCGCGGCTTCCGGCTCGCGACCTACGCGATGTGGTGGATCCGGGCCTCGATCCAGGAATACATTCTGCACAGCTGGTCGTTGGTCAAGATGGGCACCACGGCGGCGCAAAAGAAGCTGTTCTTCAATCTGCGCAAGCTCAAGGGCCAGATGCAGGCGATCGACGAGGGCGATCTCCACCCCGAGACGGTCAAGGCGATCGCGGAGCGGCTGGACGTGACCGAGACCGAGGTGGTCGAGATGAACCGCCGGCTCGCCGGCGCCGATCACTCCTTGAACGTGCCGCTCCGGGTCGACAGCGACATGGAATGGCAGGACTGGCTGGTCGACGAGAGCGCGAGCCAGGAAACCGCCATCGTCGAGGCCGACGAGTACGATCACCGGCGCTCGCTGCTGCACCGGGCGATGGCGGTGCTGAACGAGCGCGAGCGCCACATCCTGACCGAGCGAAGGCTGAAGGACGAGCCGACCACGCTCGAGGAACTGAGCGCGAGCTACGGCATCTCGCGCGAGCGCGTGCGCCAGATCGAGGTGCGTGCGTTCGAGAAGCTGCAGCGGGCGATCCGGTCCCTCGAGGCGGAGCAGGCCGCCAGCCTCGCCGCGCTGCCACCCGCCGCTCGCCAGGGGGAAACCCGCCCGCCGAGCCCGTGAGCCTTCCGGCGCGGCGGACCGGCCGTTGTCGCGTCCGGGTCCCGGAGGCAAGCGCCTCCACCCGCGACCGGCCCAACGACCTCGCAAGGCGGGTCAGCCCGGCCGCGGAACGCTCGAGAGGCCGCACCGCAGCCTATCCGGCAAGCTCACGATGCAAACGGCGGTGGACCCGCGACGGCTGTCCGGGTGTCCCCGCCGCCCGCCGAGACTCGCGCGGGCGAGCGTCGGCTCGGGCCGGCGCGACGCCAGCCACTCAGGTGTCGGTCTCCTGATGCGACCGTGGGCGGCCCGCCGTGGGGTGCTAACCGCCGGTCAGCCCATTCGGAGAATCTGGCCGGGCTCGGCGACCGGCTGGGCGGCGTCGACTGAGGCCCGGTCGCCGACAGCCTCAGCGGGGATCTCGATCTGCTGATGCGACCGTCGGCGTCCCGCCGTCGGGTGCGACTGCGGTCAGCGCGTCCGGAGAATCTCGTCGGGGTTGGCGCGCGGATCGCGCGGCAGCCACCGGCCCGCTGCCACCTGAGCGAAAAACTCGGCGATCGCATGGTTGAAGGCCGCGGGCTCCTCCAGGTTGATCGTGTGCCCGGTCTTGGGCAGCACCAGCAGCCCCGAGGCCGGGATCGCCCGCTTGAGAAAAATCCCGGGCTGGAGGGTCTGGTCGTCCTCGTCGCCAGCGACGATCAGGGTCGGCAGAGCGAGTTGGCGCAGGCGGTCCTCGAGGTCGTAGAGCGAGGGCCGGCGCGCCTGGAAGCCGCGCATCGTGTTGGCCGCCCCCTTAGCGTCGTGCTCGCCCAGCCACTCGACCATCTCGCCCCAGCCGCGCGGGTCCTTGGCCTGGAACTGGACGCGCGCGGCGCTCTCGCCATAGACCGCGGCGAACGCCCGGCTGCCCTGGCGCTCAAAGCCGCTGGCCGCAGCCTCCGCCTGACTTTGAAACTCGGCCGCGCGAATCTTCTCGGCGCCATAGCCGATGCCGGCAATCACCAGCGAGAGCGCCCGCTCCGGGTGATCGAGGCCGAAGTGCAGCGTCGCGAACGCGCCCATCGACAGGCCGACGACGTGCGCCCGCTCGATCCCCGCGGCATCGAGCACGGCAACGATGTCGGCGGCCGCCCGCGCCTGGGAGTAGCTCTGAACGTCGGCGGGCACGTCCGATGGCGGATAGCCGCGGGCGTTGTGGGCAACGCAGCGATGCCGCCGGCCGAAGTAGCGCATCTGCGCTTCCCAGCTGCGATGATCGCCCGCGAACTCGTGCACGAACACCACCGGCACGCCCTCGCCGACGGTCTCGTAGTAGAGCCGGACGCCATCGTCGGTCAGCGCGTGCGCCATGGTCCCCTCCCCAGCGCTAGCTGTCGGCGTAGCGGAAATCCATGGTCCGGCAGTGGTAGTGCAGCCCGCCGTCCTGGACGATCAGGCAGCTCATCCAGGTCAGGCCGTCGTTGTGGTGGGAGTGGACCGCGCCGGGCGGCGTGACCATGACCGCGTGCTCTTGCCAGTCGACCCGCTGGCCGTCGATCATCGAGTAGCAGTTCTGGCCCTGGAGGCTGAGCGTGATCGCAGCCGAGTTGTGCGTATGCGGGCGCTGGAAGTCGCCGGGCGGCAATTGGTTGACCGCGAGCGTCAGGCTCGGCAGCACGTTGCGCAGATGCGCCTGATCGATGCTCGAGAACACCAGCGCCAGGCCCGCGATCTTCCGCCCCTCGAGCTTGTCCGCGACCCGGGCGAGCTGATACCGGATCTCGGCCGCCGGATAGTGCACGGCGCCGGTGACGGCGTTCTCGGGCGCCGGCGGCTCGAGGTGCTCGAAGGCGAGCTCGGGCTCGTTGGTGATCACCCAGAGAACGCAGTCCTGGCCGGCCGCGATGTGGGTCGTCTCGCCGCCGCCCGGCAGACAGAGCACGTCGCCCGGCCCCCAGTCGATGCGGTCGGCGCCGGCGATCGTCTGCCCCTCGCCCGTGAAGACATAGTAGAGCTCACCGCTCGCCTTGAAGCGGGTACTCAAGCGGTCGCCGGCCCGGATCCGGGCGTAGCGGGTCAGCATCAAAGGCGTGGTCGCCGGGAACGCGGTCCCGAGCTCGGCACTCAGATCCAGCGGGATCAGGCCGGTGGCACTCGCCGGATCGAAGGCGAGGTCGCGCTCGGCGACAAACTGATGGCAGGGCACCGGTGGGTACTTGAGCGCGAACGCGTTGCTCGAATCGAAATAGCGCGCCCGCCGGGTGTAGGGCGTGTCGACCACCGCGGCGGCGACCCCCTGGTCGGCCGGGCTTCTCGGGGTGGCAGAGCGCGGGTCCGTTCTCTCCACGGCGTGGTTGCGCAGCGATGTCGCCATTTCGAAGCCCTCCCCCTGCAGCGACCGCGACCGTCACGATCGAGCCGCCATCTGAACGCCTGGCTGGCCGGTTGTCCAGCCCGGCCGCGATTTTGGCAATGTTGGGGATCAGAGGAGGGGTCGGCTGCGAACGGCCGTAGCCGATCGGATCAGGCGGCTGGTGCTGATCGGAACTTCGCCGGCAACGTCAGTGAGGGCAGCAGCTCTTCGATCGCCAGAATCGACCCGGCCGGCGGCTGCTCCGGATCGGCTGCCAGCAGAGCCAGCGCGCCGGCGACCTCCTGGGGCGTGTGGGTCGGACGCGCAGCTGGCGCAAGGCCGTTGCCGATCACGGTCCCGCCGAGCGCCTCGCAACCGCCGAGGTCGAGCCCGAGCACCCGGATCTGGTAGTCGACGAGGCCGGCGGCGAAGCTCCGCGTGATCGCCGCGAGCCCGCCCTGGCTCGCCTCATAGGCGGCGATCGGCAACGGCTCGCCTTCGCCGGGCACGCCGAGCACGGTGATCATGGTGCCCGGCCGCTCGTCGCGCTGCATCAGCTCGGCCGCCCGGAGCATCAGGAAGAACGGCGCCCGCTGGTTGACCGCCCCCAGCTGGTCGAAATAGTCGGAGAGCTGGTCGACGCCGGCGCGCGGCGCGACCATGCCTGCGGCCAGGATCAAGACGTCGATCCGGCCGAACACCTTGTCCGCCTCGGCGACCAGGGCGGCGCAATCCTCGAGCTTGGTGAAGTCGGTCGGCAGGAACTCGGCCGGGCAGCCGGCCGCCGAGATGATCGCGGCGACCGCCTGGCCGCGCTCGGCGTAGCGGCCGCCGAGCAGGAGACCCTCGGCGCCGCGCTTGGCGAACAGCCGGGCGGTCGCTTCGCTGACGTCCTGAGCGCTGCCGGCGATCAGGACCACCTTGCCGGCCAGCGAGCCCTCCTCGCCGATTGCGTGCCGATCCCGCATGCTCATTTACCCGATGCTGCAGGTGCCGGTTGCCACCGAAGCCGCACTGCCGAATGCCGCCGCCACGATCGTCGGTCCCCTTCCGGCCGCCAGCCGGCGCTCAGCGCGTCTGCAGGCGCCAGCGGTTGATCGCGCGCTCGAGGAACGTCTGGTCGGTCTCGTTCCGCCACGATTCGGCGAACGACGGATTGGAGCTCGACGGCCGGTGCTCGCGGCTCAGATCGTTGAAGCGGATGTGCACCGGCACGGTGACGCCATCGCCGACCACGACCGCCTCCTGGGTGTTCAGCGACGGCAGGCTGTCGACCAGCCAGCGGGCGTTCTCGGGCAGCGCGCGGGCGACGAACGACTGATCGTGCTCGTTGGTCAGCCGCAGCGCGAACACCGTGTTGCACTGCGCGAGGCTGCCGATCGACAGTTCCGATGGCCGCTGGCTGACCAGGCAGAGCGTGACCCCGTACTTGCGCCCTTCCTTGGCGATCCGCGAGATCACCCGCTTGGTCGGGGCGAAGTTCACGACGTCGTTCTCGGGAACGTAGCGATGCGCCTCCTCGCACACCAGCAGGACTGGCGGCCCCGCGCCCCGATCGCTCCACACGGCGAGCTCGAAGACCAGCCGGAACAGCACCGAGACCACGACGTCGACGATCTCGGACGGCACGCCCGAGATATCGATGATCGTGATCGGCTTGCCGGCGACCGGGATGCGCAGGAGCTGCCCCAGGATCTGGCGCATGTTGTCGCGCACCGCCAGGCTCGCGAACATGAAGGCAAAGCGGCGATCGTTGCGCAGGCTCTCGATCCGGGCGATCAAGGTCAGATAGGGCGCCGAGCCATCGGCTTTGTTCAGCATCCCCATGCCTTCGCGCAGCGCCGCGATCAGGTCGGAGAGGCGGTAGGGCGTCGGCGTGTCGATCGTGATGTGGTTGTCGCTCTCGGCGTCGCCGACGAAGGCCTGCTTGGCGCGCAGGATCGCATCCTTCAGGATCGCGGTCTGGGCGAAGCTGTTCTCGTTCGCGCTGCTGCCGATCAGGATGTGGGCGATCTCCTCGAAGCTCAGCAGCCAGTACGGCAGCTGCAGATTGGACGGGTTGAGGAGTTCGGCGCGATCGGTGAAGGCGCTGGCATATTCGTTGTGCGGGTCGAGCAGGACGACGTGGCCGTTGGGCAGCTCGTCCAGGATCGAGCGCAGGATCACGGTGACTGCGCAGGACTTGCCCGAGCCGGTCGTGCCGAGCACGGCGAAGTGCTTGCCGAGCAGGTTGTCGGTCAGGACGAACGCCGGTACCTTGCGGTTATGGCGCAGCCGGCCGACGTGGACGTTCGAGGCCCGCGGCCGCGCGTACACCGTCGCGAGGTCGCGCAGGCTCACCGTCGTGACCGGAGCGTCCAGCGGCGGATAGCTGGACACGCCGCGCTGGAAGCCGGCTGCTCTGGTCTGGGCCGATGCGGTCGAGATCTCGCCCAGGACCTGGATCTCGAAGATCGTCCGCTCGGCCTGCTGGCCCCCGCCAGCGCCGTCGCGCTGCAGGGCATTGACGATCCCGAACACCCGGGAATCGGGGCCGCGCATCGAGACCAGGGCGCCCATCCGGGCTGCGCGCCCGGCGGTGCCGTCGTCGTCGTCGAACAAAGCACCCCAGACCACCGAGCCGCGGATCGAGACGACCCGGCCGATCGTGACCGCGATGTCGTCCAGATCGTCGCCCGCCGGCTCGTCGTGCAGGTCGTCGCGCGCAGTCGGGGCGGACGCCGCGGCGGGCGGCTCGGCGGTCCGGTCCCGGTCGGGCATCCGGGGCTCATCCGGCCAGCTCTGATCCGGCGTCGCCCCGGCCGCCTCGGCCTCGGCCGCCAACTGCTCGATCAGGCTCTGGCCGCCCATGCCGCCGGCGACCGGGCGCCAGCCGCCGCTGGCCGCGGGCTCGTCGGCGGCCGGTTGAGCGTGCTGCGCGGCCGGCATGCCCGCGGCGCCGGAGCGCGGCGCACCTGTTGAGGATGAGGGCGAGGACCGGCCGGGTTCCAGGCCCGCACCCGGGCGCGGCTGGTGGGCGGGCTCGTTCGGTCTCGGGCTCGGCGCCGATGGCGGCCGGCCATGGTCGTGCGGCAGCTCATCGTCGGCCGCTCTGCGGCCGAACGACTGCCCCGGCGGGAGGTGGAATCGGCTAAAGCGCATCTGCGACCGTTGCATGCGGATCGGCTGATGCTAGCCAGCTGGAGTTTAGAGACGGTTAAGGCAGCCGCCGCCCCAGCTCGGGATTCCCCGGCCGGTTGGTCCGGGCGGCGGTCACGGACGCGGGAGTGACAAGGATGGCCGAGAAGGTGGTGCTGACCGAGGTCGATGCTCGCGGCGTCGCGAGCGTCGTCCTGAACCGGCCGCAGGTGCACAACGCCTACGACGGGCCGCTGATCGATCAGCTCGCCGCCGCGCTCGAGGCGCTGGGGCGCGATCCGCAGGTCCGGGTCGTGATCCTTAGCGCCAACGGCAAGCACTTCCAGGCCGGCGCCGACCTGAACTGGCTGCGTCGGCTGACCACCGCGCCCGCCGCCGAGAACGCCGACTTCTCATGGCGCACGACCGAGGCCATGCGCCGCCTGAACGCGCTACCCAAACCGACCCTGGCCCTGGTCCAGGGCGCCTGCTACGGCGGCGGGGTGGGCCTGGTCGCGTGCTGCGACGTCGCGATCGCCAGCGCCTCGGCGAGCTTCGCGCTGACCGAGGTCCGCTGGGGCGTGGTCCCGGCGCCGATCGTGCCGCAGCTCTGCGCGGCGATCGGCGTGCGCCAGGCACGCCGCTACGCTCTGACCGGCGAGCGCTTCGCTGCCCAGGAGGCGCTCCGCATCGGGCTCGTGCACGCGGTCTGCCCGGATGGCGACCTGCAGGCGGCCGCAGCGCCGATCGTCGAGGCCCTGCTGCAGAGCGCGCCGGAGGCGGTCGCCCACTCGAAGCTTTTGCTGCTGGAGCAGGCGGGCCTGCTGCTCTCGGAGCAGCAGGTGCGAGCGCTGGCCGCTCAGGCGGCGCTGAAGCGGACTTCGCCCGAAGCGGCCGAGGGCCTCGAGAGCTTCCAGGCCAAACGCAGGCCGGCCTGGTATCCGGCCGGATGAGCGATGCTCAGGCGCGAGGCTCGCGACCTTCGGCCGCGACCAGGCGCTCGACCAGATACAGATAGCCCGCCATGTCGAACTTGCGCTCGAGGCCGCCCGCCGTCATCGAGCGGACCTTGCCGAACACCGGCCGCTCCGGCCACGGCCGGTCATGGAGGCCGAAAATCCAGGCGACGTTGGCGTACGAGTTGGCGTCGCGACCATCAAGAAAATAGCGGTTGTTGAGGTGCAGCACGGTCGCGTAGGCGGCCTCGGGCGTCGGCGACCATTCCAGGATCTTCTTGCCCCAGTACATCCGCATGCGGTTGTGCATGTAGCCGGTGTGCCGCATCTCGCGCATCGCGGCGTTCCAATAGCGGTCCTCGGTCTGGGTGGCTTCGAGCTGTGAGCGGCTGTAGCGGTGCTCGCGCGGATCGCGCCGATGGGCTTCGAGCGTGGCGCGCGCCCAGGCGGGCAGGCTGTCGTAGCGGTCGTAGCGATCGTTGAAATGGACGAAATTGACCGCGAGCTCGCGTCGGACGATCAGCTCCTCGAGGTAGGCGGCGCGGTCGCGCGCGCTGCCGGCGGACGCGCGACGCACCCGGAGCGCGATCTCGACCGGCGAGATCTGACCGAAGTGCAGATAGGGGCTGAGCAGCGAGCACTGCATCGCGGCGGGCTCGCCCCGGCCCTGTGCGTAGCCTGCAAGTCCGCGCTCGAAGAAGGCCTCGAGGTGGCGGCGGGCCGCGCTGGTCCCGCCGGTCAGGCGGCGGACCGGGGGCACGCCGTCGTCGAGCCCGAGCTGATCGAGGATCGCTCCGGGCTCGGACAGATCGACCTCGGATCGAAGCGCGCGCCGCCGCTGCTCGACCGGCCGCTCGTCGAGCCTGCTCAGCCAAGCATCCCAGACCCCGTGCAGCTTCGGCCGCAGCGTGCGCGCCGCGCTCTGCTCGCGGTCTGAGGCGACCTCGACCGGCACCACGACGTCGCCCTCGACCTGGACGACCCTGCAGGGCGCTTCTCTGGCGACCGTTGCGCGCCACTGCCTCTGGTGCCGGAGGTAGCCGCGGTCGCAGACGACCAGCGCGGCCTCGGCGGCGAGGCCGAGCGCCACCTCGTCGGGTCGGCCGCGGCGGACGACCAGGCCGACGCCGCGCGCCGCCAGTGCCTGCTCGACCTCGCGCAGCCCTTGCAGCATGAACGCGTAGTGGCGCCGGTTGGCCTCGGGGTAGTCGGCGGTCAGGCCAAAACCGACCACGACCGGCAGCCCCAGCCGGTTGGCCTCGCCAACCGCATGCTCGAGCGCGGGGTTCGCGACCGCCCGCTGTGACTGCTGCATCCAGTACAGCACGTAGGCGCCGGCGACCGTCGCCCGCCCGTTCAGCGCCCGGGCGCGCGCGTCCAGGCTCACGCGACGCCGCCCGGCGTCTGGATCAAGCGCGCCCTCGCCATGGCCCCCTCCCCATAGGTCCATGGGTCCAATGACGCTCGAGGGCGGCCGTCAGGTCCCTGCTCAGCCCACCGCAGTCGATCGCGTCAGCCGCGGCCGGGACGATCTTCCGATCGGCCCCAGTCAGCATCGCCGCGATCATTGGGATTCCGGGCAGATCGCGGTACAAGAGGTCAGGCGGTCCTGGGCCGCTGGTCCGGAGCCGACCGATGCTCAAAGCAGGGTTCGTCGCCGCGCTGTTCTGCCTGGTGCTCGGCGCTGGCCCCCCGCAGCCCGCGCGCGCGGCCTCGGCCGCCGATCTCGAGACGATGGGCGAGATGGCGCTGCTGCTCGGCCGTGCGCTCGGCTGCGGCCTCGACACCGACCGGGCAGCCGCAGCGATCTCGGCCTGGCTCGACCAGGCCTTCCCGCCCGGCTCGACCGATCAGGCGCGCTACCTGCCGGCGTTCAGCGCCGACGTCCGGCGCCACGCCCGGGAGCAGCAGAGCGGCGACAGCCCGGACAGCTGCGCTGACGTGGCCGCGGCCCTCGAGGCCGTGGACTGGTGATCGGGATGGCACCCGGCCGTAGGGACCGGCTGAACGCGGCGCGCGGTGCCGCCTGTTCTCAGCTTCACCCGGCCTGGCGACTTCAAGTGCGGTCTTAAGAACCGCGTTTATTTGACGATTAAGTGAGAGTTTGTCCGGAACTTTGGGAACCGCCTGGCGTTGCCGACAAGCGGAGCGCGCGCGGCGCGGGGAGCAAGGAGAACTCTGGCCATGGGCATGTTGGTCGAGGGCGTCTGGCGCGATCAGGACGAGCGCAGCCCGGACGGCCGCTTCGTGCGCGTCGACACCCAGTTCCGCAACTGGATCACGAACGACGGTCGCCCTGGACCGACCGGCGCGGGCGGGTTCAAGGCCGAGGCCGGGCGCTACCACCTCTACGTCTCGCTCGCCTGCCCGTGGGCGCACCGCACGCTGATCATGCGCAAGCTCAAAGGCCTCGAGGACGCGATCGGGGTCTCGACCGTGCACTGGCACATGACCGAGCACGGCTGGGAGTTCAAGGAAGGACCCGCCGCGACCGGCGACCGGCTGTACGGCCACGAGTACCTGTATCAGCTCTATGCCCAGGCCAAGCCCGGCTATAGCGGCCGGGCCAGCGTCCCGGTGCTCTGGGACCGGGAGACCCGGACCATCGTCAACAACGAATCCGCCGAGATCATCCGGATGCTGAACAGCGCGTTCGAGCGGGTCGGCGCGCGTGGGCCGGACTACTATCCCGAGCCGCTCCACGCCACGATCGATGCGGTCAATGCCCTGGTCTTCGAGCACGTCAACAACGGCGTCTACAAGGCTGGTTTCGCGCGCCGCCAGGACGCCTACGAAGAGGCCGTGACCCAGCTGTTCCAGACCCTCGATGAACTCGACGAGCATCTGGCCAGCCGGCGCTATCTCGCGGGCGAACCGATCACCGAGGCCGATATCCGGCTGTTCACGACCCTGGTCCGGTTCGATCCGGTCTATGTCGGCCACTTCAAGTGCAACGTGAAGCGCTTGGTCGATTATCCTAATCTATGGCCGTACGCGCGCGATCTGTACCAGCAGCCGGGCATCGCCGCTACGGTCGACTACCACCACATCAAGCACCACTACTACGGCAGCCACGAGACCGTGAACCCGACCGGGATCGTGCCGCTCGGGCCGCTGCTCGACTGGGACGAACCGACCGGGCGCGCTGATGGCGGCCGGCAGCTGCGGCGCTAGGCGATCGCGGCTCGCGCAGCGGGCGCAGCAACCGCCATTGCCGCGCTAGTCGAGTTCCAACGGAAGGTACCTAACGCGTGCGGGCCTTGCGAGGTGCTCGCCGGCGTACGGCTTGACCAGCGGTTTGACAACCCTCCCGGGGGCGCTAGCTTAAACAAGACTCCTCGGCGCGCACCGGGTGGCTGCGGACAGCATGTACCCATACGAAACCATTCGCCAAGTTCACCTGGAACTGACCGACAAGTGTAATGCTGCTTGTCCACAATGTCAGCGTAGCGACCATGGCGGTCAGGTAAATCCTCAGCTGCCGCTGACTGAGCTTAGCTTGCTCGATGTCAAAACAATTTTCTCGGAACAATTTTTGCGACAACTCAATCGTCTGTACGCGTGCGGCAACTATGGCGACCCGATCGTAGCCCACGACTGCCTGCAGATCTTTCAATATTTCCGCGCATGCAACCCAGGGATCAAGTTGGGCATTCACACCAACGGCGGCGCCAGGACAGTCGATTTCTGGCACCGACTCGGCCGGCTGATGCCCCTGGGCAAGGGTTATGTGCGCTTCGGCATCGACGGGCTGGAAGATACCAATCACCTCTATCGGCGCAATGTCCGCTGGCCGACCCTGATGCGGAACGTCAAGGCGTTTCTCGAAGCTGGAGGCAACGCCGAGTGGGATTATATCGTGTTTCGGCACAACGAGCACCAGATCGAGCAGGCCCGCACGCTTGCAAAGGATCTCGGTTTTACTTTGTTCAATGTGAAGACGACGGGACGCTTCCTGAACTCGGCCCAACTGGAATACATCGACTCGACCCCGGTCAAGAATCGGACAGGGCAGGTCGTCGGTAGCGTGGCGCGCCCTCTCAGCCCGGCCTACCAGAATTCGGCATTGGCTGAGCTCCAAGGCCTCCGGAGCCGGTATGGTAGCATGGATCGCTACCTGGACCGGGCCGTAGTCCAGTGCAAGGTGCAGGCCCACAATTCGATCTACGTCTCGGCGGAGGGCTACGTGTTACCCTGCTGCTGGCTCGCCGGGCACCTGCGCAACCCTGTGATGCGAACGCGCGCGGAGATCCTCGAGCCCCTGGAGGCGCTCGGGGGCACCGCTCACGTCGATGGCCGCCGGCGCAGCATTCGCGCGATCGTGGAGGATGAGTTCTTTCAGAAGCTGGTTCCCGGCAGCTGGAGCAAGCCGAGCTGCGCGGACGGCAAGCTACGGACCTGCGCCCGGGTCTGTGGTCACGATTTCAAGCCGTTCGAAGCACAGAGCCAGCTGAACCGCGGTCGCGCTGTTGCAGGCGTCGCGAGTTGCAGCTGAACCGGGACATGTAGCGTGTGCAGGGCCGGGTATCGCCCGTCAGACCTCGGCCCCTAGGACGGTGCTGGGTGGCTCGGCCGCCAGCGGTTTCGTCACTCAGGCGTGGCCGGCCTCGCTCGACAGCAGCGACAGATCGATCCCGATCTTGGCGATCGCCCGCTCCCATTTGTTCTCGTTGTCGATGCCGAACACGAGGTCGAGATCGGGCGGGACCAGCAGCCAGCCGTTGGCCTGGATCTCGGCGTCGAGCTGGCCGGCAGCCCAGCCGGCGTAGCCCAGCGCCAGCACCCGCTGGCGGGGGCCCTCGCCGCGGGCGATCGCCTTGAGGACGTCGATCGTCGCGGTCAGCGCGATCTGATCCTCGATCACCAGGCTCGAATCCTGCAGGTAGTCGGTCGTGTGCAGCACGAAGCCACGGCTGGATTCGACCGGACCGCCGAAGTGGATCGGCATGCTGCCGCCGCCGGTCCGCTCGACCCCGATCTGCTCGAGCAGATTGTCGAAGGTCAGGCTGTCGATCAGCCGGTTGATGACCAGCCCCATCGCGCCATCGGCGGAATGGGCGCAGAGATAGACCACGCTGCGGGCGAACCGGGGATCCGCCATCTGCGGCATCGCGACCAGCAGCTGCCCCGTCAACGAGCTTTCGGCAGCGGTCGGACTTCGGGGCTTGGGCCATGCCCCAACACTTAGACCTGGAGGGATCGACCAGCAAGGCCGGGGGCGGTCGGAGCCCTGGCGCAGTCCGGAAAAATTCTTGGCCGCGGTCGTTGCCTGGCGCCCGGCGCCATGCCAGATTGCGCGCCAAGCATCGCCAGACAAGCGACCCTTCCGAGGAGGTTCCGATGACCATTCAGGTGGGCGACAAGCTGCCGGCCGGCAATCTCAAGCGTCTGACCCCGGACGGCATCAAGGACGTCTCGATCGCGTCCTTGACCGGCGGCAAGAAGGTGGTCCTGTTCGCGGTTCCCGGCGCCTTCACGCCGACCTGCTCGGAACGGCATCTGCCCGGCTTCATCGAGCAAGCCCAGGCGTTCAAGGCCAAGGGCATCGACACGATCGCCTGCGTCGCGGTCAACGACCCGTTCGTGCTCAGCGCCTGGGAGAAGTCCCGGGGCATCGAGGGCAAGATCGAGATGCTCTCCGACGGCAACGGCGAGTTCACGCGCGCGCTGGGTCTTGGCTTCGACGGCAGCGGCTTCGGGCTCGGCCAGCGCTCGCGGCGCTACGCGATGGTCGTCGACGACGGCACGGTCAAGACGCTGCTGATCGAGGATGCGCCGAGCCAGGCCGAGAAGAGCAGCGCCAGCGCGATCCTGGCCACTCTCTAGCCGGCCGGCCGGCCCGGGCGGCCGGCCTGGATCGCTTCCCGGGCGAGCTGATCGGCGCGCTCGTTGTCGGGGTGACCGGCGTGGCCCTTGACCCAGTGCCACGCGATCCGATGCGCACCCAGGGCCCGCTCGAGCCGCTCCCACAGGTCCTGGTTCTTGACCGGCTTCTTGTCGGCGGTGCGCCAGCCGCGCGCCTTCCAGGCGGGCAGCCAGCTGGTGACGCCCTGGCGCAGATAGTTGCTGTCGGTGAACAGGTGCACCGTCAGCGGCCGCTTGAGCGTCTCGAGCGCATTGATCGCCGCCTCGAGCTCCATGCGGTTGTTGGTGGTCGCCGGCGCAAAGCCGGACAGCTCGCGGCAGCGCCCGCGCCAGCGCAGCACCGCACCCCAGCCGCCTGGGCCCGGATTGCCCGAGCAGGCGCCGTCGGTATGGATCTCGACCAGATCGGCGCCGACTTCCTCCGGGGGTGCCAACGCTAGTCCAGACCGTACGCGCCGGGCCCGGACACGCCCTGGTGAAAGCGGAGCTTGTTCAGATATTCGAGCGGGTCTTTGGGCTTGACCAGCGCACCCTCGATCTGGTTCTGCCAGTCGAACAGGCGGGTCAGCAGGAAGCGCAGCGCGGCGCCCCGGGCGAGCAGCGGCAGCGCCTCGAGCTCGGCGCCGGTGAACGGCCGCTCGGCCCGGTAGGCCGCCAGCATCTGGCGCGCCTTGGTGATGTTGAACGCGCCGTCGGGCTCGAAGCACCAGGAATTGAGGCAGATCGCCAGATCGTAGGCGGTGATGTCGATGCAGGCGAAGTAGAAGTCGATGATGCCGGACACTTCCCGGCCCTGGAAGAACACGTTGTCCGGAAACAGATCGGCGTGGATCACGCCGCTCGGCAGATCGCGGGGCCAATGCCGCTCGAGGTGGTCGAGCTCGCGTGCGACCTCGGCCTCGAAGCCCTGCTGGAGCGTGTCGGCGCCGGCGCGAGCGGCCTCGAACAGCGGCCGCCAGCTGGCGACCGAGAGCGCGTTCGGCCGGGCCATCCGGAAATCCGCGCCGGCCAGGTGCAGTCTCGCCAAGGCGCCGCCGAGCGCGCCGCAATGGGCCGCCTCGACCCGGCGCGGCGAGACGCCGTCGCGAAAGCTGACCAGCGCCGCCGGCCGGCCGCAGAGCGCGCGCAGCGCATTGCCGTCGCGGCCATGGATCGGCGTCGGACAGGGCACGCCCGCGGCCGCGAGATGCTCCATCAGCGCGAGGAAAAACGGCAGATCCGCGGGGGCGACCCGCTTCTCGTAGAGGGTCAGGATGTACTGGCTACGTTCCGTGACCAGGCGATAGTTCGAGTTCTCGACACCCTGGGCGATGCCCTCGAGCGCAACCAGCGGCGCAAGGTCATAGGCCGCAAGGAACTGCACCAGCGACCCCTGGTCGATCGCCGTGTAGACCGCCATCGGCTCAACCGGAGCGGTCGGGCCGCGCGCCGCTCGCCTGAAGGCGGGCCCGCATGCAGGACGCCGTGACGGTCACGACGCGTGCCGCACCGGGATCGGCGGGCTCTTGAACGCGACGTCCTCCTGGACGACCCGGACCTCCTGCACGTCGATCACGAACCGCTCGCGGCAGGCCTGGATCAGCTGGTCGACCAGCTCCTCGGGCGCCGACGCCCCGGCGCTGATCGCGACCGTCGCCACGCCCTCGAGCAACGGCCAGTCCATGCTCGCGGCATTCTGCACCAGCGCTGCCGCCGGACATCCGGCAGCCTTGGCGACCTCGACCAGACGGACCGAGTTGGACGAGTTGGGCGCGCCGATGATCAGCGTCAGATCCGCCTTCGGCGCGATCGCCTCGACCGCCCGCTGCCGGTTGGTGGTGGCATAACAGATGTCCTCGCGCCGCGGCCCGCAGATCGCCGGAAAGCGCTGCTTGAGCACCTCGAGGATGCTCTCGGTCTCGCGCAGCGACAGCGTGGTCTGGGTGGCATAGGCGAGCCGGCTCTGGTCGGGTACGCAAAGCGTCTCGGCCTGCTCGACGGTCTCGACCAGGATCACGGCACCCTTGGGCAGCTGGCCCATCGTGCCGACCACCTCGGGATGGCCGCTGTGGCCGATCAACAGCACGGTGCGGCCGCGCCGGTAGTGCTGCTCGACGCCGCGATGGACCTTGCTTACCAGCGGGCAGGTCGCGTCCGCGTACAACAGGTTGCGGCGCCTGGCCTCGGCCGGGATCGCCTTGGGCACGCCGTGCGCCGAGAACACCACGAGCGCGTCGTCGGGCACCTCGTCGAGCTCCTCGACGAACACCGCGCCCTTGGCGCGCAACGTGTCGACGACGTGCCGGTTGTGGACGATCTCATGGCGGACATAGACCGGCGGCCCGTTCTGCTCCAGCGCCTGCTCGACGATCTCGATCGCCCGCTCGACGCCGGCGCAAAAGCCGCGCGGGCTGGCGAGCAGGATGGTCAGCTCGGATCGGCTCATCGGCGCGTGACCAAGCTCCGTCGGTGTTGGCTGATCGTCTGGACGGCCCCCGGCGCGGGCGGCCGCGAACCGGCAGCGTTGTACCACGGCGGCCGGCGACCGGCGAGAGCCTTCTGTCGCAGGCGACCGGTCGCCGGTCGACATATAGGCACGCAGGGAAGCGTCGCCAACCGCTTGGGCGGGGCCTTCCTCGCGGGGCCGGCGCCGGCCTGGGCAATTGTGACCGGCTGCGCCGCGCGGGCATCGCCGCCTCGGGGTCGTGGCTCAGTTGGCAATCTGCGGCGCTGATCGAGGCCACGGCACCCGAACCCGGCCCGCGGGAGCCATGCAAGAGGGCGACTTAAGTCCATAAACCCAAGCCGCGGCCCCCTTCCTTCCTACTGAACAGGAATCACAGGGGGCTTGTCCTGATCCTTGACGAAGAACACCAGAAACTTGGCGGGCGCGGAGTCGCTGGCATTCTTCGAGACGAGATGAATATCGGTCGGCAGCTCATAGAACATCTCGCCCAGACGGAGGGTCACAGGCTCGCCTCCTTCGACCTGAAAAACCACCTCGCCTTCCAGCACGTAGACGAAGACATGCGCATCGTGTCGATGCACCGGCGTCGATGCGCCCGGTGGATATTCGACAGTTATAACCAAGCCCTCCTTTCCTTCGAATCCCAACGGTTTGCTCATCAGCGGCACGATCTTCGTGTCTTCCGCCGCAGATTGCGTGCCATGCAGTGCTAATGATGCAGCAAACAGAAGGATTACGGCAGGCTTCAGCATGATGGCCTCCAAGTGAGCTTCGTGGTCGGCTCCGAATCCCGATCATGCGTGGGTCGGCCGTATCGGACAACCCCCGGATCTCAGACTGAGACACGACCCGCCGCGGCCGCGGCTTGACCCGGGCGCGGTTCCGTGCTGAGCCATGGCGCACCGGCCCGGGCGACCTCGGTCAGCGCCCCTGGGGGCTAAAGGTGCGGCCGCGGCCTCCGGCGAGCGCGGCGGAGTGGCGGCGGATGACCAACGTGGCCGTGGTCGGCGCCCAGTGGGGCGACGAGGGCAAGGGCAAGATCGTCGACTGGCTCTCGGAGCGGGCCGAGGTCGTGGTCCGCTTCCAGGGCGGCCACAATGCCGGCCACACGCTCGTGATCGATGGCCGGACCTACAAGCTCAGCCTGCTGCCCTCGGGCGTCGTGCGCCCGGGCAAGCTCTCGATCATCGGCAACGGCGTCGTGATCGACCCCTGGGCGCTGCTCGACGAGATCGATGCGGTGCGGGGCCAGGGCGTCGCAGTCGGCCCGGACAGCCTGAGGATCGCCGAGAATGCGCCTTTGATCCTGCCGCTCCACGGCGAGCTCGACCGCGCCCGCGAGCGCGCGCGCCAGGCGAGCAACAGCGGCACCGGCACGCTCGGCACGACCGGCCGGGGTATTGGCCCGGCCTACGAGGACAAGATCGCCAGGCGGGCGATCCGGGTCTGCGATCTCGCCGACCCGACCTTGCTCGCGCGCAAGCTCGAGGACCTGCTGCTGCACCACAACGCGCTGCGCCTGGGGTTCGGCGAGCCGCTGGTCGAGCCGGACGAGCTGGTCGGCAGCCTGAACGCGCTGGCGCCCCGCCTGTTGCCCTACGCCGAGCCGGTCTGGCTGCGCCTGGTCGAGCTGCGCCGGCGGGGCGCGCGCATCCTGTTCGAAGGCGCGCAAGGGGCGATGCTCGACGTCGACCACGGCACCTACCCGTTCGTGACCTCGTCGAACACGCTGGCCGCGGCCGCAGCGCTCGGCGCCGGCACCGGTCCGGACGCGGTCGGCTTCGCGCTCGGCATCACCAAGGCCTATACCACCCGGGTCGGCGAGGGCCCCTTCCCGACCGAGCTCGCCGACGAGGTCGGCCGCGGTCTGGGCGAGCGCGGCCGGGAGTTCGGCACGGTCACCGGCCGGCCGCGCCGCTGCGGCTGGTTCGATGCCGTGCTGGTCCGCCAGGCGGTCAAGATCGGCGGCATCCATGGCCTGGCACTGACCAAGCTCGACGTCCTCGACGGCGTCGACCGGCTCAAGATCTGCACCGCCTATCGGCATTTCGGTCAGACCCTGCATCACCTGCCGGCCGCGATGACCGCCCAGGCGGGGGTCGAGCCGCTCTACGAAGAGCTGGACGGCTGGCATGAGAGCACCCGCGGCGCCCGCAGCTTCGCCGATCTGCCGGCGCAGGCGGTCAAATATGTCAAGCGGTTGGAGGAGCTGGTTGAGGCGCCGGTTGCGATGCTTTCGACCAGCCCCGACCGCGAGGATACGATCCTGCTCCGCGATCCGTTTGCCGACTGAGCGCGCGCGACGGTGCCCGACGCCCGCCTGACCCCCGGCTGACCGTCGCCGGGCCGGGGCGCACCGATGCACGTCCGCCACCCGATGTGGCTGGCCGGGGTTGCGCGGCCCGGGGCCGGCGCGTTCGCGCTGCTGTTCACATTGGAATCGATCGCGCGCGCGACGCTCGCGACCGTGATCCCGCTCCAGGCCTACGCCGCGCTCGAGAGCAGCCGGGGGGTCAGCCTGCTGTTCACCTGCGTCGGCGGCGCCGGCCTGATCGGCAGCCTCTTGATCCCGCTGCTGCTCCGCGTGGTGCCGCGCCGCTTCGTCTACACGCTGGGCGCGCTCGGCCTGATCGCGGCCGCGGGCCTGTTCGCGCTCGATGGCCCGGCCGGGCTGCTCGCCGGGCTGCTGGTCCGGGTGCTGGGCGTCGCCTGCCTCGGCATCGTCCTCAACCTCTACATCATGGACACGATCCCGCGCGGCGAGCTGGTCCGCTCGGAGCCGCTCCGCCTCGCCGTCTCGGGCGCCGCCTGGACGCTTTGCCCCTCGCTCGGCGTCTTTCTGTACGGCCGCTTCGGCGCGGGCGCCGCCGATGGCCTGAGCGCCGCGGCCGCGCTCGTGCTGCTCGCGACCTTCTGGGTGTTCCGCCTGTCCGAGCATCCGGCGATCGTGCCCGGACGGGGGCCGCCGCCCAACCCGCTGCGCAGCATCGGCCGCTTTCTCGCCCAGCCCCGGCTGCGCCTTGGCTGGCTGATCGCGTTCGGCCGCTCGAGCTGGTGGTCGCAGTTCTTCACCTTCGCGCCGCTCTACATGGTGATCTCGGGCCGGAGCGAGCTCGCGAGCGCGCTGCTGATCTCGCTCGGCAACGCGACCGTGCTGCTCAACGTGCTGGTCGGGCGGTTCGCCGAGCGGGTCGGCGTCCGCCGGGTGATCGTCAGCGCCTATCTGCTCACGGGCGTGACGATGCTCGCCGCCGCCCTGCTCGTGCCGACCGGCGCCTCATTGCTGGTCGCGGGCCTGCTGCTGCTCGGCGCGCTCTGGGTCAGCGCCCTCGATGCGGTCGGCAACATCCCATTCCTGCGCGCCGTACGCGCCCGCGAGCGGCCGCCGATGACCGCGGTGTTCCGGACCTACACCGATCTCTCGGAGCTGCTGCCCTCGGCGCTGTTCGCGGTCCTGCTGAGCATCTTCGGCCTCGAGAGCGTGTTCGCGAGTGCTGGGCTCTGGAAGCTCGCGATCGGCCTGATCGCCCACCGCCTGCCGCGCGCGATGTAGCCTTGAGCCCGCCACAGGTGTCGCCGACGCAGGCCCTCAGGCGGCACCGACCGTGAGGTTGTCGATCAGGCGGGTGTTGCCCAGCCAGGCCGCCGCCAGCACGGCCAGACGCCTGCTGTCCGGGCCCGGCTCGGCGAGCGTGGTGGCATCGCGGACCGCCACGTAGTCCACCCGGAAGCCGGCGTGCTCGAGCCGCGCCGTTGCGTCCGCCTCGATCGCGGCCAGCGGCCGCTCGCCGGCTGCGACCGCGCTCGCCGCCGCGCGCAGGGCCCGGTGGAGCTCCGGAGCGATGTCGCGCTCGGCCGCGGTGAGATAGCGGTTGCGCGAGCTCAGTGCCAGGCCGTCGGCATCACGCACGGTCGCTCCGGCCACGATCTCGATCGGGAAGGCAAGGTCCCGCGTCATCCGGCGGATGATCACCAGCTGCTGGTAGTCTTTCTCGCCGAACACCGCGAGGTCGGGCTGGACCATGTTGAACAGGCGTGAGACGACCGTGGTCACGCCGCCGAAGTGGACCGGGCGGAAGTGGCCGCAAAGGATGGTCGAGAGACCCGGCACCTCGACCCGGGTGGTCGCGGTCTGGTCGCCCGGGTACATGACCTCGAGCGGCGGCGCAAACAGCAGCTCGGTGCCCCGGCCGATCAGCGCCGCGCAGTCCTCCTCGAAAGTCCGGGGGTAGGTGCGGAAATCTTCCTGCGCGCCGAACTGCAGCGGATTGACGAAGATGCTGACGACGACCGCCCCGGCCCCGCGCTCGCGCGCGAGGTCGATCAGGCTGAGATGGCCGGCGTGGAGGTTGCCGAGCGTCGGCACGAAGCCGACGCGAAGGCCAAGGCTTCGGAACGCCGCCACCGCGGCGCGCAACGCGCTCACCGTCTCAACGGTTTCCATCGCTCACCTCGCGGCAACGTCGCGCCAGCCCGCGGAACTTAGTCATTGCTGCGCTGCACGCAAGCGCTGCGGCGAAGGGCTTCGGCCGGCGATCGCGGCTGCGAGCCGGTCCTCCTGCTCACTGCAGAAGGCTGCGGATCCGGTCGAGGTCGGGGAGGTTGGCGAGCGGGCCGATCGCGGCCAGCGTCGGGCCGCCAGTCGCGAGCAGGCGGCGGCCGGTCCGGCGGATCGCGTCCTGATCGACCGCGTCGACCTTGGCGATGATCTCGTCGGGCGGAATGCGGCGGCCGAACACGAGCAGCTGGCGGGCGAGCTCCTCGCTCTGGGCAAAGCAGCTCTCGAGCGCCATCATCAGGCTCGCCTTGAGCTGCGCGCGCGCCCGCAGCAGCTCGTCCTCGCCGGGCTCGGCGATGAGCTTTTGGAACTCGTCGCAGACCACCGGCACCAGCTCGGCGACCTCCTTCTCGCCGGTGCCGGCGTAGATCCCGAACAGGCCGGTGTCGGCGTAGCTCGAGGCGAACGAGAAGATCGAATAGCAAAGCCCGCGGTTTTCCCGGACTTCCTGGAACAGGCGCGAGGACATGCCGCCGCCGAGCATCGCGGACAGCACCTGCAGCGCGTAGAAATCGTCGTCGAGATAGGAGAAGGCCGGCAGGCCGAGCAGCAGATGGGCCTGCTCGAGGTCGCGCGGCTCGCGCCGCTCACCGCCCTGGTAGCGGGCCCCCGTAGCAGGCGTGACGGCGGGTGCCGGCAGCTCCCGGAACAGGCGCTGGCCGAGCTCGACCAGACGCTCGTGCTCGACCTTGCCGGCGGCCGCCAGCACCATGCGCGCGGGGCCATAGTGCCCGGCCATGTAATCGACCAGCGCGCTCCGCGGCAAAGCCGCAATCAGCTCGGCCGGGCCCAGGATCGAGCGCCCGATCGGCTGGCCGGGAAAGGCGGTCTCCTGGAAAAGATCGAACACCAGATCGTCCGGGGTGTCCTGGACCTGGCCGATCTCCTGGAGGACGACGCCGCGCTCGCGCGCAAGCTCGGCGTCATCGAACGCCGAGTGCTGCAGGATGTCGGCCAGAAGGTCGACCGCGAGCGGCAGGTCGTCGGCCAGAATGCGAGCGTAGTAGGCCGTGTGCTCGCGCGAGGTATAGGCGTTGAGCTGACCGCCGACGTTCTCGATCGCCTCGGCGATCGCGCGCGCCGAGCGCCGGGCGGTGCCCTTGAAGGCCATGTGCTCGAGCATGTGGGCGACGCCGTTGACCTCCGCCGCCTCGTAGCGGGCGCCGACGTCGACCCAGACGCCGACGCTCGCGGTCTGGACGTTGGCCATCGTCTCGCTCGCGACCCGCAGGCCATTGTCCAGGGTCGTGATCCGGGTGTTGTCGGTCATACGGTCTCCAGGGCCAGCTGCTCGATCTGGCGGCGCACCGCGGCCAGATCGTTCGGCAGCAGGATACAGCGCTCCGCCCGCCGCCCGAGGTCGGCAAGGCGCGCCGGCAGCGCGGGCGGCGCGACCCCGGTCGCGGCGCGCACGGCATCGGAAAATTTGGCTGGATGGGCGGTCGCGAGCGCGATCAGCGGGATGCTTGCGCTCTGGCGACGGCGGCGGCCGGCGGCGACGCCGATCGCGGTATGCGGGTCGATCAGCACGCCGGTCGTGCGCAGCACCTCGGCTATCGTTGCCGCGGCCTCGTCCTCCTCGACCCGCGCGGCATCGAACAGCTCGCGGGCGCGCCCGAGCGCATCGGCGCTCACGCTCAGGCTCTTGTGCATCTGAAACTGCGCCATCAGCCCGGCCACGAGGGCGCCCTCCCGGCCGCAGAGATCGAACAGCAGGCGCTCGAAATTGCTCGCGACCTGGATGTCCATGCTCGGGCTCGTGGTCGGCACGACCGCGCCGGGCCGATAGACGCCGGTCTCGAAGAAGCGCGTCAGGATGTCGTTGCGGTTGGTCGCGACGATCAGCTGGGCGAGCGGCAGGCCCATCCGATGCGCGAGGTAGCCGGCGTAGACGTCGCCGAAATTGCCGGTCGGCACGGCGAAGGCGACCCGCCGCAACGGGGCGCCCAACGCCAGCGCCGCGCTCACGTAGTAGACCGCCTGGGCCATGATCCGGCCCCAGTTGATCGAGTTGACGGCGGCGAGGTTGAGCTTCTCGCGCAGCCTGGCGTCGCCGAGCAGCGCCTTCAGCAGCGCCTGGCAGTCATCGAACGTGCCCTCGATCGCGAGGTTGTGGACGTTCGCCGCGGCGACCGTGGTCATCTGCCGGCGCTGGACCTCGGAGATCCGGCCGTGCGGATGGAGGATCACGACGCTGACCCGCTCGCGCCCGGCAAAGGCCTCGATCGCGGCCGCGCCGGTGTCGCCCGAGGTCGCCCCGACGATCATGATCGGCGGCCGGCCGCGGCCCAGGAAGAGCTCGAACAGCCGGCCGAGCAGCTGCATCGCGACGTCTTTGAAGGCGAGCGTGGGCCCGTGGAACAGCTCGAGCAGCCATTCGTTGGGCCCGAGCTGGCGCAGCGGCGCGATCGCGACATGATCGAACCCGGCATAGGCCGCCTCGATCAGCGCGCGAAGCTCGGACCCGCGCAGCGCGTCCCCGACGAACGGCGCCAGGAGCCGCGCAGCAACCTCCTGATAGGCAGCGCCCTGCAACTCCTCGAACTCGTCGCGCTCGATGCGCGGCCAGACCTCCGGCACATACAGCCCGCCATCGGCCGCCAGCCCGGCAAACAGCGCCGCCTCGAAGCCACAGGCCGGCACGTCACCGCGGGTGCTGACGTAGCGCAGGGTCATCTCTATCCGATCCGACGAAGCCGCTCTGGTTAAGCGATTTGGACCCGTCCAGCAAGCTGCGACTGCACGGCGTAAACAGCCGGATGTAGATAGGAATGGAGAGCCGTCGAATGCGCGATATCCGTTCTGATCTTCGAGACCGCCTCCAGGCGACGACGGCGCAACGCGCGGAACTGAGCAGGCGACTGCGCGCGCTCGAAGCGCGAGAGCAGCGTTTGCGAGCACTCCTGCAAGACGAGGAGGCGTTACGCGGGCTGCCCCAGCACGTGCACCTGCGAGCGCTGCCCGGGACCAGCCAGGGGACCCATTTACGCGAATTCGTGCTGAGGCTACTGAGAAACGGACAAGCCTGGAGCCTGGAAGACCTGAAGGAGCAAGCACGTCGCGCGCTGGGATTGACAACGGTCGGAGCAGCGGGGCGATCGCTGAACATCACTCTGGTCAATCTGCTCCGCGAGCGCAGGGTCCTCCGGCTCCCGGACGGCCGGTGGCAACTCCAGGATCAAGCCCCTCAGTTGGAACTTTTCTCGAGCGCAGATTCGGATCCGCCGGACGGCGAAGCTCAACTGGCCTCCTGAACTCGCATGAAATTCCGGCATTTCATCCAAATCCTGGAAAGCCATGGCTTCGAACTCGCGCGCCGGAGCGGCACCAGCCATCGAGTCTACAAGGGTCGGATCGGTGGCAGCATCCGGCTGGTGGTCGTCGCCTGCCACAGCGAGAACGACGACATCAAGCCCGGTAGCTTTCTTCGATGATCCGCCAGTCGGGACTGCCCAAGCGCACGTTCCGACCCTGAGCGCCTCATGCAGTTAGCGGCATCGTGAACTGATGGCGCTGGCGGTAGCCGTCACGGTCGCGGAACAGACCGCGCAGAGCCTGTGAGAAAAATTTCAACCTTACTGGCAGCGGCGCCGGCCGGTGCAGCAGGGACTGTCGTTCGTCGGCGGGGAGGTCGGAGACCGACTCGAGGTAGAGGCTGATGGCCTCTCGAAGCGAGCCGAATACCTCCTCGAAGGAATGCCCTTGCACGGCGATGTCCAGGTCGAGGCAGATCGCCTCCCAACTGCCGTCTTGCCCTTCCGCATAGCAGTGAAGGGTCTTTGCTGGCACTTTCGTATCTCTCCGTCAGGACAGGTCAGATCGCACTCTGATCCGGAGGCAAATGTAGGTCGTCAGCCGCCTGTTGGCAACTAGGAATTCATTCGCGCCCGCCAATCAGTGGGTGCGCTTGGCGCGGCGAGCAGCAGGCCGAGGTAGGCGTAAAAGGCGAGCGCGGTCGGGTAGATCAGAAGGTTGTCGGTCAGCCAATAGGCGGCGACTGCGGGGATCGTGGCGATCAGAAAGGCGCGATCGGGGGCGGCTACGACCGTCAGCAGCTGACGCAGCCAGAGTGCGATCGCAGCCAGACAAAGCGCAAAGCCAACCCAGCCGCCGATCACCAGCAGATGCAGGTACTCGTTGTGCGGCAAATCGCCGGCCTGGACGAAGCCCGCGCCGAGCCCCCGCCCGAAGGTGGGACTGCTCTGTAAGTCTTCGAAGTAGAGCTGCCACAGGATGTTACGCCGCGACCAACGGAAATGGCCGCGGCTGATCAGTCGCCGCTCCAGCTCTGGGAGCTGCCAGACCACGACGCCGGCCAGGACGCAGCCGGCCGTGGCGACCAGCACCGGCCGAGCCCGAAGCCAGTGCCGAAACTCGGCCGAACTCAGCCCGTAGACGATCGCAAACAGGCAGCTGGCGAAGATCGCCATCCGCGTCGTGGAGAGGATCACCGCGGCCAGATTGAGCACCGCCAGAGCCGCCAGCCACGCGCGCCCTGATTGCACCGCCTCGTGCAGCGCGACCGTGAAGCCGGCGAAGGCGAGCGCGGCGAAGATCGCCGGATTGCCGGCCCCGCCCTGGAGCCGGAGCGGATGCGGCCGGAGCAGACCCGCCGCCTGTAGGATGCCGGCGGCCGCCACGCTGAGCAGCGGCGCGAGCGCGATGACCAGAGCGCCGGCGCGCCGTGCCTCGGGCGCCATGACCACCTGGGTGAAGCTCCACGGCAAAGCCAGCACCAGCAGGCTCCCGAGCATCAACGCGAGCGTGAGCCTCGGATGAGCAGCGCCAAATGCCAGGTTCAGCGCGAGTACTATGATCAGCGCCAGGATCGGCCAGTTGATCGTCCGCCGCAGCCCAAAGACGAGCCCGTTGGCGATCAGCGCGAGCCCGATCAGGGCCTGCTGGATGCCCCACCCATAAGCAGTGCCACGCCGCCCACCGATGAAAATCTCAGGTTGAACAGCCAGCGCTGCCAGCGCGATCAGCAACAGCA
The DNA here is from genome assembly GCA_963840925.1 of uncultured Alphaproteobacteria bacterium. Lineage (GTDB taxonomy): Bacteria > Pseudomonadota > Alphaproteobacteria > Geminicoccales > Geminicoccaceae > DATAOG01. The sequence goes on along the minus strand of CAWJAY010000028.1, from coordinate 9,212 downwards.
GCGTGGGCCAGCGCCAGGGCAACCGCGATCGTCCGTTTGCGCGCCCCGCTCTACGCCAGGTAGCGGTCCTGGAGGTGGTCGATGAACGGCTGCGGCTCGAGCGGCCGGCCGGTCGCGCGCGTCAGCAGTTCCGAAGTCTCGAGCAGCGAGCCCTGTTCGTGGACGTTGGTGCGCAGCCAGGCGAGCAGCGGCCGGAATTCGCCCTTGGCGATCAGCCGGTCGATCTCAGGCAGTGCGCTCCGCAACGCCGCGGCCAGCTGCGCCGCCATCATCGCGCCGAGCGTGTAGCAAGGGAAATAGCCGAACGCGCCGCCCGCCCAATGGATGTCCTGCAGGCAGCCCTCGCGATCGGTCGGCGGCGTGACCCCGAGCAGCTCGCGCATGCCCTCGTTCCAGGCGGCGGGCAGGTCCTCGACCGGCAGATCGCCCGCGAGCAGCGCCATCTCGAGCCGGTAGCGGAGGATGATGTGGAGCGGATAGGTGACCTCGTCGGCGTCGACCCGGATCAGGCTGCGCTCGACCCGGATCGCGCGGCGATAGAGGTTGTCGGCGGCGAGCGCGGCGCCGTCGGCGCCGAAGGTTTCGGTCAGCTGCGGCGACAGATAGTCGAGGAACGCGCGCGAGCGGCAGACCTGCATCTCGATCAGCAGCGACTGGCTCTCGTGCACCGCCAGGCTGCGCGCCCGGCCGACCGGCTGGCCGCGCCAGGCCGCAGGCAGACCGGCGTTGTAGAGCGCATGCCCGGTCTCGTGCAGGACCGCCATCAGGCCCGAGGCGGCATCGCGCTCGTCGTAGCGGGCGGTCATCCGGATGTCGTCCGGCACCCCGCCGCAGAACGGATGCGCGCTCTCGTCGAGCCGGCCGTGGTCGAAATCGAAGCCGAGTGCTCTCATCAGCCGCTCGCCCAGCGCCTTCTGCGCGGCTGCCGGAAAGGCCCCGGCGAGCGGCAGCGGCGGCACCTGGCGAGCCAGCACGCGCTCGAGGAACTCCGGCAGAAAGGCCGCAAGCGGCGCGAACAGGCGGTCGATCTCGGCCGCGGTCAGGCCGGGCTCATAGCTCTCGAGCAGGGCATCGTAAGGGGTGAGCCCGAAGGCTTCGGCTTTGGCCGCCGCTTCCTCCCTGGTAAGTCGAAGAACTTCGTCCAATGCCGGACAAAACATCGGAAAATCGGCCTTCGCGCGGGCCTCGCGCCAGACCAGCTCGGCGTGGGCGGCGGCGCGCGCGAGCGCGGCGACCAGCTGCGGCGGCAGCGCGGTCGCGTGCCGGTGAGCGCGGCGCATCCCGCGCAGGTTCGCGGCCTGCCAGCCGTCGAGCGCGGGCGCCTCCTGCTCGGCCTGATCGAGCCAGGCGCCGGTCTCGGCGCTGGTCAGGCGCTGATGGGTGATCTGCTCGAGGGTCGCGATCTGCTCGGCACGGACCGCATTGCCGCCTGCCGGCATCATCGTATGCCGGTCCCAGTGCAGGATCGCCAGCGCGCCCCTGAGGTCGGCGACCTCCTTGAAGCGGCCCTCAAGCGCGTGATAGGCGAGCATGGGCAGGATTCTCCCGAGCTGCGGGCGCAGCGCCGCCCGAACGCCAGAGCAAGAGCGACAGCAGGCCGAAGGCGAGCACGCCGGTCGCCTGATGGGCCAGGCCGGACCAGAGCGGGGCGCCGAGGAGCGCGACCAGGCCGCCGAGCGCGATCTGGACCGTCATCAGCGCGAGCGCAAGGCCGGCGAGCGGGCGCTGCCCCGGCCGCGGCCGGCAGACCAGCCCGAGCAGGCCGGCGCCGGTCGCAAGCGCCAGCAGGCGATGGCCGAAGTTGAGCCGGACCAGCGGATCGCCCAGGTCCGGGATCAGGGCGCCCTCGCAGAGCGGCCAGCCCGAGCAGGCGAGCGCGGCGCCGCTCTTGGTCATGACCGCAGCGCTCGCCATCGTGCCGAGCGCCAGCAGCCAGACGAGGCCCGCGCGCGGGTCGACGCCCGCTGCCGCAGCTGGCACAACCAGGCGCGCGCGCTCGAAGATCAGCCAGAGCAGGCTGAACAGCAGCAGCGCGGTCGACAGATGCAGCGCCACCGTCCAGGGGCTGTTCTGGTCGAGCACGGTCAGCCCGCCGAGCGCCGCCTGGACCAGCAGCAGCAGGACCAGACCCGCGCCATAGACCGGCAGGCGCGGATTGGCGCCCCGGGCGCGCCAGGCGAGCACGCCGATCGCCAGCACCAAGGGCCCCAGGATCACGCCGGCGACCAGCCGATGCACCCATTCCGAGAGCACCTGACCGTAGTCGTAGCCGGTGCCGGGCGGGATCGAGCCGGGCGTCGGCAGCCACTGGCCATAGCAGGTCGGCCAGTCGGGACAGGCCAGGCCCGAGCCGCTCGCCCGGACCCACGCGCCGAGCACGATCAGGCCGAAGGTCAAGCCGATCGCCGCGCCGGCCGCCAGGCGCAGCGCCCTCATCGGCGCCCGCCGCGATCGAGGCAAAAGGCGACGTAGACGGCGATCAGCGCGGCTGCGAGGCCATACCAGGTGATCGCGTACTGCAGATGATGGTTCGGCAGCCGGGTCACGGTCTGGCCGCCCTCCGGCAGGCCGCCCGGATTGGGGCTGGCATCGGCCTCGACCACGACCGGCAGCAGCTCGAGCCCGACCGCCCGCGCGAGCGCCGCCAGGTCGTACCAGTACCAGGTCCGCTCGCCGGGCTGGTTCGCGGGCGTGAACCAGCCCGGCCGGTCGGCGCCGCGATAGCGGGCGATGCCGGTGATCTCGAGCCGGCCCGCGACCTGGCCCTGGCGCCGGGTCTCGATCGCCGAGCGGTCGGCCGGGACGAAGCCGCGATCGACCAGGATCGCAGCGCCATCCGGCCGGACCAGCGGCGTCAGGACATGCTGGCCGAACCGGCCCTCGCGCGTGAACGCGCCAAACCGCTGCTCGAGGTCGTGGCGGAAGGTGCCCTCGATACTGACCTTGCGGAAATCCCAGCCCCGCCAGTCGACGGCGGTCGCCGGGAGCGACTGCGCCGGCGCCGCAAGCTGGACCGTGCGCGCCGCGATCAGCGCCTGCTTCGAGCGCAGCCGCTCGAGCTGCCAGCTCCCCAACCCGAGCAGCAGCGCAAGCCCGGCGAGGGTCGCGAGGCTCGGCCACAGCCGCGGCCGAAAACGCAGCGCGCCGGCGCTAACAGCCATGGAACGATCGCATCCGGTGCGCAGACACCAAGGAACCGTGCGCCGCTTCTACCACCTCGCTCAAACTTGAGCGTTGGCTCAGCCGATGACAAGGCGCCGTTGGGCCATCGCTTAGAGGTCAAACCCAACGCCGCCGGCGCCGGTACGAGGTCATATCGCGGAAGCTCTTGCGGCCCTCGGCCGACATTCCGAGGTAGAATTCCTTGACGTCCTTGTTCTCCGCCAACGCCCTGGCGGGGCCCTCGAGCACGATGCGTCCGTTTTCCAGGATGTAACCGTAGTCGGCGAATTTGAGGGCGACGTTGGTGTTCTGCTCAGCGAGCAGAATGCTGACGCCTTCGTTCTGGTTCAGATCGCGGACGATCTCGAAGATTTCGGCCAGGATCTGGGGTGCCAAGCCCATTGACGGCTCGTCGAGCAGGAGCATGCTGGGCTTGGCCATCATCGCGCGGCCGATCGCCGTCATCTGCTGTTCGCCGCCGGAGGTATAGCCCGCGAGGCTCGTCCGGCGGTCCTTCAGCCGCGGGAAATAGGCGTAGACCCGATCGAGGGCGGCCTGCAGCTCCGCGCCCCTGATCGGCCGGCTGTAGGCGCCGGTGATCAGATTGTCCTCGACGGTGAGGTGCGCGAAGCAGCGCCGGCCCTCCATCACCTGCACCATGCCCATGGCGACCAGGTCGCCCGGCGCGAGCTTGTCGGTGCGCCGGCCGCGGAACTCGATCGAACCCTTGGTCACGGCGCCGCGCTCGGCGGCGAGCAGCGTCGAGACCGACTTGAGCGTCGTGCTCTTGCCCGCGCCGTTGCCGCCGAGCAGTGCCACGATGCCGCCTTGCGGGACCTCGAGCGAGACGCCGCGCAGGACGAGGATCACATGGTCGTAGATCACCTCGATGTTCTTGACCGCGAGCAGCGGGCTCTTGGCTACGGCGACGTCGATCGGCATCCGACCCTAGCCCCAAGCCGGCGCGCCGGGGGCGGCGAGCGATCGCCACCCCCGGCCGGTGCCACCATCAAGAGGGGCATTCGCGCGGCGTGATGTTGTTCTCCGCGGCGTATTTCGCCGCCGACTCCTCGATCAGCTTGCGGATGAAGGCGGGATCGGGCGCGGCGAGCCAGTCCGAGACCATCTGGAACTTGGCGCCATCCCACTGCATCATCCGCCAGCGCTCGGCACCATCGTGCTTGGCGCAGGACAGCTTGAACGGCGACAGCATGCCTTCGACGCCGAGCTCCTTCAGCTTCGCCTCGGTCATGTCGAGCGCCTCGTAACCGTCGCGGAACTCAGGACCGTTCACCGCCTTGCCGACCTTGTTATGCATCGTCTGGGCGTTCTTCAGCGCCTCGATCCACATGGTCGCCGCGCCGACGCCGCGGTTGTAGTAGACGGTGCCGACCCGTTGCGGGTTTTGCATGTTGCCCTTGCCGGCGGCATAGACGACCTTCTCGATGTCCTCGATCAGCGGGAATTTGCCGGGCACCGCGTTGGCCGAGACGTAGGTCCCGATCGCGGCATCGCCGGCCGGGATCATGTCCTCCTCGGCGCCGCCGAAGGTCACATAGATCATCTTCTCGCGCGGGAAGCCGACGCGGGCGGCGCTCGTGATCGCGGTCGCGTTCATGCCCGAGCCCGCGCCCCAGAAGGTGACCCAGTCGGCCCGCTCACGGCGGATCTGCAGCCATTGCGACTGCTGCTCCAAGCCGGGCGGCGGCACCGCGATCTCGACCAGCTCGACGCCCCAGGCCTTGGCGATCTGGCGCATCGCGGGCAGCGGCTCGCGGCCATAGGCCGTGTCGATGTGCAGGTGGACGATCTTCTTGCCCTTCATGTTGGCAATGCCGCCCTCCTTCTCCGCCATGAAGCCCATCTTGACCGCGATCTGGCCCCAATAGTGACCCGCAGCGTTGAAGACCCACGGCCAGACCCTGCCGTCGGCGGCATCGGTGCGGCCGTAGCCGTATTGCGCCAGGACGACATTGTCGGGCGCCATGCGCCCGATCACGGCATAGGCGCCGGGCGTGCCGAGCGTGTCGAACACCACGATCTTCTGATCGCCTTTGGTGAGCAGGCGCTGGTAGCATTCGACCGTGCGCGCGGCGTTGTATTCGGTCTCGCATTCTTCCCAGGTCAGCGTCACGCCATTGACGCCGCCGTGCTTGATGTTGACATAGTTCAGGTAATCGATGATGCCGCCATAGTAGCCGGTGCCCATGGCGGAATAGGGACCGACGCGGCTGCTCGGTATGCCGAAATACTGTTCGTCGGCCTGCGCCGACGGTGCTGCCACGGCAATCGCGGCGGTCATGCCCAGGGCAAGCAGCGTTCTTTGTCGAATGGTCATCTTCCGTTTCTCCTCCCGTTGCTGAGATCGCATGGTCATGGCCGGTCCCTCCCTTGCCGTTGGATTGCCGCTAGTGCTTGAACGGCCACAGCCGCAGCCGTTCCTTGGTCATCAGCCAGATCCGCGCGAGGCCTAGCGGCTCGAAGATCAAGAACAGGATGATCAGCACGCCGAAGATGACCTGTTCGAGCGCCGATGTGATGGTCGCGTCCACCGACTGGCCGAATACCGCGTGGAAGAACACGTTGAGGAAGATCGGCATCAGCAGGATGAACCCGGCGCCGAGGAACGAGCCCATGATCGTGCCGAGCCCGCCGATGATCACCATGAACAGGATGCGGAACGACAGATCGATATTGAAGGCCGAGGGCTCCACCGTCTGCAGATAGGCGAAGGCGAACAGCGCCCCGCCGACGCCGCAATAGAACGAGCTGATCGCGAACGCCTGCAGCTTGGTGCGCAGCAGCGACAGGCCGGTCGCCTCGGCGGCGATGTCCATGTCGCGCACCGCCATCCACGCCCGCCCGGTGCTGCCGCGCGCCATGTTCTTGGCCAGCAGCGTGAGCACCGCCACGATCGCCAGCACCACCAGGTATTTCTCGGCGGGCGACGCGAACGTGTGGCCGAACATGACGATCTGCTGCGCGGTGATCACGCCCGCCGGATCGTAATTCTTGAACCAGCCGAATTTGTCGAGCGCCCAAACGATGAAGAACTGCGACGCCAGGGTCGCGACCGCAAGATACAGGCCACGGATGCGCAGGCTCGGAAGACCGAAGACGATGCCGATCGCCGCGGCGCACAGGCCGGACAGCAGCAGCGCCAGCACGAACGGAATGCCGTCGATGCGCAGGATGATGTTGTAGCAGGCGAAGGCGCCCGCGGCCATGAACCCCGCCGAGCCGAGTGACAGCTGGCCGGCGTAGCCCATCAGGATGTTCTGGCCCAAGGCGACAAGCGACAGAATGAGCCACGGAATGAGAATCGCGCTCAACCAGTAGTCGTTGGCGAGGAGCGGGATGACCGCGAAGGCAACGACCAGCATCAGCGCCATGCCGATGCGGTCCTGGCGAAGCGGCAGAAGCTGTGCGTCCTGTGCGTAGCTGGATCGGAACTGGCCGGCTTCTCGGTAGAGCATGGTCAGGCGCGCCGGATGATTTTTTCACCGAACAGCCCTTCGGGACGGATCAGCAGGAACAGCACGGCCAGCATGTAGGGCGACCAGCCTTCGATGCCGCCGCCGACATAGGGGCCGACATAGACCTCGAGGAGCTTCTCGAGCGCGCCGACGATCAGTCCGGCCACGATCACGCCCGGGACCGATGTGAAGCCGCCGATGATCAGCACCGGCAGCGCCTTGAGCGCCACCCAGACCAGCGCGAACTGGACGCCGCTGCGGGCGCCCCACAGCATGCCGGCGACCAGTGCTACGACACCGGCGGTCGCCCAAACCAGCATCCAGATGTGCTTGAGCGGAATGCCGATCGAGAGCGCCGCGGTGTGGTCGTCGGCGACCGCGCGCAAGCCGCGCCCGACCTTGGTCCGCGAGAACAGCAGCGCCAGTACCGCGACCATGACGCCGGCGACCACGCCGGCGGCGATGTCGAGTTGGCTGATCAGCACGCCGAAGGTGTCGGCCAGCCACTCGATCGGCACGTCGTGGATGCCGAGATCGAGCCGCCGCACATCGACGCCCCAAGCCAGCTGCGCCGTCCCTTCGATCACGAAGGCGAGGCCGATCGTCGCCATCAGCAGCGTGTCCTCGCTCTGGCTGACCAGCGGCCGCAGGACGAGCCGCTCGGTCGCCATGCCGACCAGGACCATGAGCCCGATGGCCACCGGCAGCGCCGCCCAGAACGGCAGGCCGAGTTCCATGAAGCCGACGAAGGACAGGACGGCGAAGAACACCATCGCGCCCTGCGCGAAGTTGAACACCGACGAAGCCTTGTAGATCAGCACGAAGCCCAGCGCGACCAGCGAGTACATGATGCCCGAAAGGAGCCCGCCGACCAGGACCTCGATGAAGAACCAGAATTCGACCATTACCATTGCTCAGTGCGCCACGCCGAGATAGGCGTCGATGACGGCCGGGTTGGATCGAACCTCGTCGGGCGTGCCGTCGCCGATCTTCTTGCCGTAGTCGAGGACGACGACCCGGTCGGAAATGTCCATCACCACGCCCATGTCGTGCTCGATCAGCACGATCGTCGTGCCGTAGTGGTCGTTGACCTCGAGAATGAAGCGGCTGAGGTCCTGCTTCTCCTCGATGTTCATGCCGGCCATCGGTTCGTCGAGCAGCAGCACCGCCGGCTCGGCGGCGAGAGCGCGGCCGAGCTCCACGCGCTTTTGCAGCCCATAGGGCAGGCGCGCCACCGGGGTCTTGCGGACGTGTTCGATCTGAAGAAACTCGATGATCTCCTCGACCGCTTCGCGATTGGCCGTCTCTTCGCGCCGCGCCCGCGGCAGTTGCAGGGCTACTTCCAGGAAATTCGCGCGCACGCGCAGGGCGCGGCCGGCCATGATGTTGTCGAGCACCGACATGCCGCGGAACAGCGCGATGTTCTGGAAGGTTCGCGCGATCCCCAGGCGCGCGGCGCGCGTCGGCGTCATGCCCACGATTCGCTGACCGCGGAAGGCGATGCTGCCCGCTTGCGCGTAGTAAAGGCCGTTGATGACATTGAGCATTGAGCTCTTGCCGGCGCCATTCGGGCCGATGATGGCGCGCACCTCATGCTCAAGCACGTCGAACGACACGTTGGTCAGCGCCTGTACGCCGCCGAACCGAAGCGAGATCGAGTCCAGCTCGAGGATCGGTTCCCCGACTGCGAAAGCGCGTTGCGAGGATGGCTGGATCGTTGGCGCGTTTGAGAATTCCACGGCCGCCGTCATGATCAGGCGGCCCGCCGGCTCTGTGCGGGGGCAATGACCTTGGCATCCCGGATCTTGAGGTCGGCCAGCACTCCGTCGACCTCGAACCCTACCGCCGCGCGGCCCTGGTACATGGCCTCGACCAGCCGCCCGTGATGCTGCGCGATGACGGTGCGCCGCAGTTTGCCGGTACGGGTCAGCAGACCGTCGTCGGCATGAAGTTCTTTCTGCAAGATCACGAAGCGGTTGATCTGCGCTCTCGCGAGGCGCGGGTCGCGTGCGAGTTCGGCATTGACCTCGGCAATGCAGTCCGCGATCAGTCCATGGACCTCCTCGCGCGCGGCGAGGTCGGCATGCCCTGAATAGGAGATGTCGTGCCTGTCCGCCCAGCGGCCGACGGCGCCGCCATCGATATCGATCAGAGCGCACGCGGTATCGCGCCCGTCGCCGAACGCCACCGCCTGCTTGATGTAAGGCGAGAACTTGAGCCGGTTTTCGATGAGCTTCGGCTCGAAAGGCGCGCCGTCGGTGAAAGCGCCGAGATCGATCATGCGATCGATGATGCGCAGGTGGCCGTCCTCGCCCAGACGTCCGGCATCGCCGGTGCGAAACCAACCCTCGGCATCCCTTGCCCGCGCGGTGGCTTCCTGGTCCCGATGGTACTCCTTGAACAAACCGGGAGATCGCACCAGGATTTCGCCAGTGGGCGCGATCTTCACCTCGATGCCCTCGCCCGGTCGTCCGACGGTGTCCGGTTTGACGTCGCCGTCGCGATGGACCGCGACGAAAGAGCCGGTCTCGGTCGAACCATAGAGCTGCTTCAAGTTGATGCCGAGCGCGCGAA